>NZ_JACGAG010000002.1 GCF_014050525.1 Clostridium sp. cel8 | reverse complement strand
TATTATAATATAAATTTTATTTATTTGGGACATTTTCATCTTTCTTATACTAGGACATTATCATCTTTCAATCATAAGTTATTAATTTGGAAAACTAATTAGATTGACAATATATGAAATGTGTGATATAATACATATAATTTATATAATCCGTTGACAGGGAATAGTAGCTATATTATTTAGTTTAAGAGAGTTTAGGATGGTGGGATCTAAATACGATAATATATAGTGAATGGGCCCTAGAGGAGTAAAACGAAATCCTATGGAGAGTAGTAGTTACCGTTAGCCATACGTTATAATGGATAAAGCATGTTAGTGCTTGAAATTAAGAGATGCTTATATAGCATAACTTAGGTGGTACCGCGGATAATCCGTCCTATTCTTTAGGACGGTTTTTTTGATTTTAAAATTTATTTTATTTAATGTAAGAAATATGTAGGTGGTGTTGTTATGTTATGAAATAATGATAAGTTTTATTTATATAGAATGAAATATATTTGGAATAATGATTATATTTTTAATTTAAAGAAAATTATGATTTTAAGGAGTGTATTAATATGAACTTAAAGAAAATGGTTATAAATTCTATATTACTTGCTATAGGTGCAATATTGCATCAAGTAATTCCACCACTTTTGTTTGGTATGAAACCAGATCTGTCCCTTGCAATGTTATTTATAATACTTATATTCAATAGAGATTATAAGACATGCCTTGCATCAGGTATAGTGGCAGGAGTTTTAGCTGGATTGACTAGTGGTTTTCCAGGTGGACAATTTGCAAATATAATAGATAAGTTTATAACTGTAAATGTAATGTTTTTTGCTTTAAAGCCATTTAGAGATAGGGTAAATGATCAGATAAAGATTATTCTTCTTACAGCTATTGGAACAGTAGTAAGTGGGACTGCATTCCTTACAGTAATTTTAGTTACAGTTGGACTTAGTGGGAATTTTGGTGTTCTTTTTGTATCTATAGTACTTCCTGCAGCTCTTGTAAATACTATAGTTGGAGTATTTATATTTAACATAATAAATGCAGCCATTAAGAGAGGGGCAATAAAAGAAGCTTAAAACAATAAAAAACTTTCCATTTACTTTTAGTGGAAAGTTTTTTTATTGCTCAATTTCAATAATGAAATTATTAACTCATTTTCAATTAATTTTATAGTTTATAAATTGCGAAACAGCATAAACTTTAATTGCACAATCAATAAAACTTAAATTTCAAACTCGTTAAATATTAAGGAGGAATTGATTATGTCAAGATCAAGAAATAAAGTTTTGGTTCCACAAGCAAAAGAAGGACTTGAAAAGTTTAAGACAGAGGCAGCAAGAGAAGTTGGAGTAACATTGAAAAATGGTTACAATGGAGATATAACAGCAAGAGAAGCAGGATCTGTTGGTGGACAGATGGTAAAAAAGATGATAGAAGCATATGAGAATAATTTAAAGTAGTGAAATAAAAAAGCTGAATGGCTTATATGCCTTCAGCTTTTTACAATTATGAATAAGATGAAAGGATAGATATTTATGCCTGAAAAATATTGGCCTGAAACAGTAGTGCTCTGGGGTGCAGGTGCTACTAAATATCTTGGAATATATACAACTAAGGAATTATCGGAGTTAATTTTGAAGATAACATTAGGAGATTTTTCATTTCTAAATGGAAAAAATAAGAAAATATCAGATTCTTTCAAAAAATTAGTTACAATTGACCTCCTTGAAGATAAAAATATATCTGAGGTATATGATTTTAAGGCATTGTCTACTATAATACGGATAAATCCCAAATTTAATATAAATGAACTATTTACAATGTTAGATCAACTTATAGAAAACAATAGAGGATTTAATGCTTTCTTTAATAATAAAAAGGAATTTATAAGAGTTGAGAGAATCAAAGGTGCAAAAAGATGCCTTATATTATTAATTGAAGAACTGGAAAGAATTAGTATACAAAATAAGCCTGGTTGTTTTGATGAAAATAAAATTAAACCCTATTATGAACTCTCAGACATATTATCACAGCTTATGGTAGAGGAGGCGAGAGAATTTGATAAAAGAGGATATAAAAGGGATACAAGAAAATTTTATATGTATTCATATGCTCTAGTATCTTTTAATTGGGATCCAGTATTTTCATGGAATATATATAATGCACATAGAAAGCAGAATCAGAAACATATAAAACTAAGGGATAATTTTACGTTAAACTTATCTACAGATTTTGGAATTCAAATAGCTTCAAGGGATGATAGAGATTCTGAAATATACTACACTGCAAATGAGTCACATTGTAGGGAAGTAAATAATTCCAGATACTCTTCTAAAGTATTGCGAATAGGTAAAGTGTTATTTCCTCATGGAATGTTTGGTTGTAGAATTTGTCCTGAATGTGGTAAGTCAATAGCTGATTTTTCACAAAATGGGAATTTATTTTCTACACAATGCTTTGGACCCTCAATTTTAAATGAACTTCAAATTGGCTGGAAATACAGCACAGATAAAGAGAAAAAATATAGAAATGGAGCTATAGAATGTCCATATTGCGGACAAATAACATATCCTTATGATATGCCTCTTATAATGCAGACTTCTTTGAGAAATGAGAGCATATTTCCACTTTATAATATTAAGACGGAATTAGGCTTGCTTTTAAAGAATGCTAAGCATATAGTGTTTGCAGGTTACAGCCTTCCAACAGATGATATAATTGTAAAGACATTTTTTATGTCATCTGTGGCCGGAAGTGATAGAAATAAACTAAAATGCACTATTATAAATCATGATGAAAAATATTTAAATAGTGACAAGTGGATTTCTGGAGAAAAAATAGTTGATTATCTAAAGGAAAATAAAGGTACATCTACTTCTAGGTGTATAAGAAGTATATGTGATATATTCAATATTAAGAATACTAGAGTATCTTTAAAAGGAATACCAGGTGTATTTATTAAAAATGGAAAATTAAGTAGAGAAAGTGTATTAGATGTTCTATATCCAAAAGAGTATTTTAAGGAGGGGTTTCCTATAAATAGGTAGTATTTACTCTTAATTTTTTAACTAATTTTATCTATATATTGAAAATATAAAAGTATATGATAAAATTAAATTGTCGGTATTTAATAAACTGAACTAATTTATAAAAAAGGAGGATTTCGAGTTATATCCCTTTGGGAATAACAGCGAAAAAAAGTGTTATGGAAAGAGAAATAAAATCTTGGTCAAAGCTCAGTGTGAGGCAGTTGGCTGTAATTGGGATGCTATCTGCAATTTCTATTGTTCTTGGTATTACTGGATTGGGATTTATACCAATTCCACCTGTAAAAGCTACTATAATGCATATACCTGTTATAATAGGATCTATTTTGGAGGGCCCTGTAGTTGGATTGTTTGTTGGACTTATATTTGGAATTTTTAGTATAGTCCAAGCTATAACAACACCTACACCAGTTTCTTTTGTGTTTATGAACCCAATAGTATCAGTACTTCCCAGAGTATTTATAGGAATAGTATCATATTATGTCTATTCTGCAGTAAAGGTAAATAATAAATTTATAAAGATTGCAGCAGGAGCACTTGTAGGATCGCTTACAAATACTATTGGAGTTTTAGGAGCAATTTTTATTATATACTTAGCTCCTTATGCAAAGGCTTTAAATATAAGTGTAGCTACTGCAAAAAAAGGAATAATTACAGTTGGAATAATAAATGGAATTCCTGAGGCAATTTTATCCATAATTATTACATCAGCTGTAGTAAGTGCTATTATGAAAATGAGGTCTAAGTAAAATATATGAAAAATAGTCCTAAGTTAAATCTTAGGACTTTTAATTTAGTCAGGAGGATTTATTTATATATGAAAGAAATCTGTTTTAATAGTATAGAAGGAATTAAAATTGGAAATGCCCAGAGCATAGAAGGTCAAACAGGATGTACTGTAGTAATTTGTGAAGATGGTGCTGTAGCAGGAGTTGATGTTAGAGGAGGATCACCTGGAACAAGAGAAACTGATCTTTTGAATCCAGTTAATCTTGTAGATAAAATTCATGCCGTTATGCTTTCAGGTGGAAGTGCATTTGGACTTGATGCAGCAAGTGGTGCTATGCAATATCTTGAGGAGAGAGGTAAAGGATTTGATGTTGGTGTAACTAAGGTTCCAATAGTGTGTAGTGCAGTACTCTTCGATTTGAAGATAGGAAATTTTAAGATAAGACCTGATAAGGCAATGGGATATGAGGCATGTAAAAATTCAGAACTCAATATATGCAAAAGTGGTAATATAGGAGCTGGAACTGGAGCAACAGTTGGTAAGATATTAGGAGTAGAACATTCTATGAAGGGAGGACTTGGGATTTCTGCAGTTCAGGTAGGCGATTTAAAAGTTGGTGCCGCAGTTGCGGTAAACTGTCTTGGAGATGTTGTAGATCCTGAGAATGGAGAAATAATAGCGGGAGCATTGAAAGATGATGGAAAGTCATTTGTAGATACGGAAAGGATAATGCTAGATAGATATGACGAGAAGAAAAATCTATTTAGTGGAAATACAACTATAGGAGTTGTTGTAACTAATGGAAAATTTACAAAATCTGAAATGAATAAAATTGCATCTATGGCTCATGATGGATATGGAAGAACTATGAGTCCTGCCCATTCTATGTTTGATGGTGATACTATATTTACTATGTCAACAGGAAGGGTAGAAGCTGATATGAGTGTTGTTGGAGCTCTTTCTGCTAGAGTTGTAGAAAAGTCTATTATTACTGCAATAAAGAGCGCAGATTCCGTTTTAGGATATAAGTCATATAAAGAAATTCAAAAGATTATTTAATAAGTTTTTGTTATCCAATATCCATTACTATAAGTCTTATGTATATTGGATAACAAATATAAATATATTATATATTTAATTTTTTTATTATATCTTTTAAAGTATCTGCTGAATGAATAAGTGAATTTTTTTCATCTTCGTTTAGAGGAATTTCAATAGTTTTCTTTATTCCAGATGAACCTATTACAGATGGTATACCCATGTATACACCGTCAATGCCGTATTCACCAGTAAAAAGTGATGAAATTGTGAGTATTGAATTTTCATCTCTAAGTATTGCCTCCACAATTCTTCTTACTGCTAAAGCAACAGCATAATAAGTAGATCCTTTTTTATCTATTACTTTATAAGCGGCACTTCTTACTTCATCTAGTATTTCATCTTGATATTTTTTATCACATCTTTTATTCATTAATTTGCAATACTGATCAAGAGGTACACCTCCAATAGTAGTTGAACTCCAAGTTGCTATTTCTGAATCACCATGTTCGCCCATTATATAGCTGTGAATATTTCTTGAATCCACATTGAAGTTTTCATTTAAAATATATCTTAGTCTTGAAGTATCAAGTACAGTTCCAGAACCTATTACCATATTAGGTTTTAATCCTGATAGTTTATAAGTTATATAAGTTAATATATCCACAGGATTTGATACTACTAGTATTATTGAATTTGAATTGTATTTTACAATTTCAGGTATAATAGATTTAAATATTGAATAATTTTTGCTTATTAAATCTAATCTTGATTCTCCTGGTTTTTGACCTACACCAGCAGTTACTATAACTATATTTGAATCATAGGTGTCCTTATATTCTCCCTGTCTTATGTATACAGGCTTAACAAAAGATGCACCATGAGATAAGTCCATAGCTTCTCCCAAAGCTTTATCTTTGTTTATGTCCACAATTACTATTTCTGATGCAAGACCTGAATTCATAATGGAAAAGGCAATAGTGGATCCTACAAAACCTGCACCTATTATAGATATTTTTACACCTTTATTATTCATAAAAATACACCTCCACATGTATATTGTACTTATTTTAATTTGATTATACATTAAAGAATAATTATTATCAATTGATAAACGTTTACGAATTATATATAATTATTAATTACTTAAAAGTTATTTATTTACAAGGTGTATAATGTATAATAATATATAAAAAATGTTTATCAATTATTCTAACTGATGAAACTATTTTAAGTATACCATTTGTGGTAAAATAAGATAATAAAAATCAATTTGCTATTTATTATAAAGGAGTGGATGTAATGGAGGATAATAATATAATTTCTATGAATGAAATTATAAATGAAATAGATTCTTCAATAAAAAATATTAAGGTTGGAGAAGTTGTTACAGGAAAAATAATAGCTGTTACAAGTGAAGAACTAATTGTGAATATTGGCTATGTAACTGATGGAATAGTAAAAAGGCAAGAAATAAACATAGATTCTAATTTGAATTTAGAAGATTGTTTTAAAGTAGGTGAAGAAATAAATGTATATATAGAAAAGATAGAAGACGAAGATGGAAATGTAGCTTTATCTAAGGTTAAAGCAGATGAAATACTTGCATGGAACAAGCTAAACAGTGCTTTGAAAAATGATGATACTGTAAAGGTTGTAGTGGATAAGGTTGTAAAGGGTGGACTTATTTGCAATATAGGGGGTATTCAAGCTTTTATGCCAGCATCTCAAGTATCTGTAAAATATGTGGATGACTTAAGTGGATTTGTTGGTAAAGTTTTAAACACAAAAATAATAGAACTTGATAAAAGAAGAAATAGAGTGGTTATATCTAGAAGAGAAGTTGAGCAAATTGAGATTGAAAATAAGAAAAATGATATACTTAATAGTATAGAACCAGGACAAAAGGTAAAGGGAAAGGTTGATAGGATAACTAAATTTGGAGCTTTTGTGGACTTAGGAGGAATTGATGGGCTTATACATATATCTGAACTTTCTTGGGAAAGAGTAAAAGATCCTCATGATGTAGTTTCTGTAGGAGATGAACTTGAAGTATATGTTTTAAATGTTGATAGAGAAAAGTCCAAAATTTCACTGTCATTAAAAGATGTAGATGATGATCCATGGAATAAGGTTGAAGAAAAATATAAGATAGGTGATAATATAAGGGGAAAGATAGTAAAATTTATAAATATAGGCGCTTTTGTAGAAATTGAAGCTGGAATTGAAGGATTTGTTCATATTTCTGAAATGTCATATGAACATATTGCAAAACCTGAAGATATAGTTAATTTAGGAGATTTTGTAGATGTTAAAATATTAAATATAGATATGGAGTCTAAAAGGATATCTCTAAGTATGAAAGATGCATCAGAAGGTAGAAAAAATAACTATGAGGAATATCTAGATAATAGTGAAGGGTTTTCACTTGGTGAAATTTTAAAAGACAAATTTAAAAATCTAAATTAAAGATAAATAGATCTTTGATTTTTATATTTAAATTATTAATTATGGTTGGTGTAGTTATGGAATATGAATTCTCAAAAATTATTGAATCAGATAAAATTAGATCACTTATAAAAAGTTTTTATGAATTAACTGGAATAACATGCCTGATCCAATATAATGGAAGACTTTTAAATATGTTATCTTTAGATAATGATACTATTAGTTTAAGGTTTGACAATTATGATAGAGATATAGTTAATCAAATCAAAAGAGGAAGCATATGTGGAATTTATAAAAGTAAAAGCGGGCTATTATATATGGGAATACCTTTATATGTAAAAAATAAAGTGGAAGTTATTATATTTACTACTCCTGTATTTTATAAAAAGCCTGATATAGAGTGTTTGAAAGTTGAAACATCAACACTAAAATATAGAAGATATGAAGTTTCAGATATTTTAAAGAGTGTACCTGTGTATTCTTCTGAATATATTCAGAAGATAGTAGATCTTTTATGCAATATGTTTTCGGTAATTCAGGTGTTATTTAATGATAATATAAACTGGTTAAACAAAAATATTGAATTACAAAAAAGAGAGAAAGACTTTAAAGATAAGTATGAAAGTATAAGGAAAAAAGCATATTATGATGAACTTACAAATTTACCAAATTGGAATTATTTAAAAGATGAAATTCAGAAAAAAATAGATAGAGATTACTATAATAGATTTGTATTATTTCATATAGATTTAAATAACTTCAAAAATATTAATGATATATTTGGATATAAATATGGAGATAAGTTATTGAAGAAGATAGGAAATGCTATAAAAAAGATATATGAAAATAAAGGAATTGTTTCTAGAAAACATGGAAATGAATTTATGATTTTAAAACCTTACACTAATTTAAAAAATCTTAATATAGATGCTAAAGAGCTTATGGATACTATAAGTGGAATATGGAAATTGGGAGAAAATGAAGTGCTTATATCAGTAAGTATGGGAGTAAGCGTTTATCCTGATGATGGAACAAATATAGTTGAAATTATGAGAAATGCAGATATAGCTTTAAACAAGGCAAAATCAAGTGGTAAAAATTCATATAAGTTTTTTGATAAATCTATGTATGATGATATATTGAGAAAAAGTGAAATGGAGAAGGAAATTAGAAAGGCTTTAAAGTATAATGAGTTTATATTGTACTATCAACCTCAAGTTGATATAGAAACTAATGAGATGGTGAGTTTTGAGGCACTTATAAGATGGAATAGCTCTAAGTTTGGTTGGGTTATGCCAGGAGAGTTTATAAGCTTAGCAGAAGAAACTGGGCTTATTGTGTCAATAGGTGAGTGGGTATTTAAAGAGGCTTGTATCCAAAGTACTATTTGGAAGAAAAAAGGATATAAATTTGATTTTATATCAGTGAATGTTTCTACTGTGCAACTTAAAGAAAGTGGATTTATTGATATGGTAAAGAGAATACTGTTAGAAACTAATGTAGATCCGAAAACAATTGAAGTTGAAATCACTGAAAGTGTTGTTATAGAATCCCTTAAGAAAAATTGTAAGATAATTAATGAATTAAAAAAAATGGGTATTAGGGTAGCATTGGATGACTTTGGAAGTGGATATTCTTCTTTAAATTATTTAAAAAGTATACCTATAAACACTATTAAAATTGATAAAACATTTATAGATGGTATTTGCAAATATGATTATGAAAATATAATAACAGGTGAGATAATAAATCTTGCACATAGAATGAATCTTGATGTTATAGCTGAGGGAGTAGAGGAGGAAGATCAGGTTAATTTTCTTAGAACAAAAAGTTGCAATAAGATTCAGGGATATTATTTTGGTAAACCAATGCCTTCAGAAAATATTGATAATATGCTAAGAAATAAAATAAATATATAGATGTAAATTAAAATTGAATTAAATCCCCATAGAAAAATTATTAGATTTTAAAATTATATCTATGGGGGTTAATTATAATTAAAAAAAGTATTGACTTTATTTAAATTATAGGGTAAAATAAATAAATGTGTTATACGTTAAGTTTTTTACTGGGGTGTAGCCAAGTGGTAAGGCAGTGGACTTTGACTCCATCATTCGTAGGTTCAAATCCTGCCATCCCAGCCAAGATGGTTCACTAGCTCAGTTGGTAGAGCACATGACTTTTAATCATGTTGCCCGGGGTTCGATTCCCCGGTGAGCCACCATAGTTTTAAGTTTATTAAAATCTATTGTTTATATGTAAGGTTATATGCAGGTGTGGCGGAATTGGCAGACGCACTAGACTTAGGATCTAGCGCCTATGGCGTGGGGGTTCGACTCCCTTCACCTGCACCATTATAACATATCAGTTTTGTCTTTGTATGGTGATATAGAATTGGATTCAAATCTAATTCTTGTTTATTATTTTCTCAATTAATCCATAAAATTATATACATAAAATTAATTAATATTTTGAAATTAAAAAGTTTGCATGTAATTTTTAATTATATGCAGTATTTTTTTAATTCTCTATTGAAAGGAGAGAATAAACTTATGAGTTTAGATAAGATGTTTTTTCATAAATTTTTAAGTAAATTGTTTTCAGATCCAGTAAAAGTAAAGTATTGGGATGGAAGTGAAGAAACATTTGGAGAAGGTAAAGAAAAATTTGAAATCATATTTAATAGAAAAATATCTAAAAAAGATATATTGCGTGATCCTTTTATGACTTTTGGAGAAGCTTATATGGATAAAACATTGGATTTTAAGGGAAATATTAGAGAGATACTTGAATCCATATATAAAAATAAGGAAAGTTTTTTAAATAATGCTGGAGCATTCTCGAAATTGTATAAAGTAATTCCAAACAACATAAAAAAGAGTAAGGAAAATGCACAATATCACTATGATTTGGGAAATGATTTTTATAGTTTGTGGCTTGATAAGACTATGACTTATTCATGTGCATATTTTAAAAACGAAAATGATTCTCTCTATCAAGCACAGCTTAATAAGATTCAGTATATATTAAAGAAATTGAATTTAAAAAAAGGTCAAAGACTTCTTGATATAGGATGTGGCTGGGGTGAACTCATAATATCGGCAGCAAAACAATATGGTGTTAATGCACTGGGAATAACTTTAAGTAAAGAACAATACAATAAAGTAAAGCAGAGAATAAAGGATAATAATTTGGAGGATAAAGTTGAAGTTAGGCTTCAAGATTATAGGGAATTAGTAGGTAAAGTAGATAAATTTGATAGAATAGTAAGTGTGGGTATGATTGAGCATTTAGGAAGAAATAAATTAAGCGTATATATGGAATCAGTTAAATCAATGCTAGTTCAAGGAGGAGTAGCATTACTCCATTGCATCACTGGGCAAAAGGAAACTGAAGCTAATCAATGGATAAAGACATATATATTTCCAGGCGGATATATACCTTCAGTAAGAGAACTTGTAAGTTTAATGCCAGATAATGATTTGCATCTTATTGATCTTGAAAGTTTGAGGCTCCATTACTATATGACACTAAAATGTTGGGCAGAAAACTTTGAAAATGTCATAGATGAAGTTAAAAAGACAAAGGGTGAAAGGTTTGCAAGAATGTGGGATTTATACTTAAATGCTTGTTCAGCGTCTTTTCACTATGGAGTAGTAGATATACATCAATTTTTAGTTACAAAGGGATTGAATAATGACATTCCTATGACAAGAGAATATTTATATAGATAGCAAAGAAGTGGCTATAGTATTAGCAAAAAATATGCTAATGTTACAGCCACTTCTTTGCTTATTTCCTAAAAGTTATTAATTAAATCATTTATAATTTTCATGAAGAGGCTATAAAAATATTGATTTCAAGAAAAAATCAAAATAAGTTTTGTTAGATTATGTAGAAATAACTAATGCTTTTATAAAAAGTCACTAGTTATTTCTATTTTTTTATTTTAAAAGTGGTTTAAACCAATATTGTTATTTTAAGTGGGCATAACAAAAGGATTATAACGTGTGTTTATATATGTATGCCATATTTAACAAAGATGAAGATTAATTTAAAAATAAAATTTGTATTTATGAATTAACATTAGTATGATAATATATAAACTGGTTTAACGTTAATTTAGATGTAATAAAAATATAAATGGAGAAACTATTCCAATTTGGAGGCGGTATTATGAGTATAAGAGCAGCTATTTTTGATATGGATGGAGTTATAATTGACAGTGAACCTGATCATTTAGAAATTAACAAGAGAATGTTTAAAGAATTGAATATAAATATAAGTGATGAAGAAATGAGAAACTTTGTAGGAGCTACAACTATGAGTCTATGGAATAAGATATTAAATAAGTACAATTTGCCATATTCACTTGATGAACTCGTTAGTATAGATAAAAATTTATATATAGAAAAATTGAGAAAAGATGTGGATAAAAAGCCTATAGATGGAGTGGCAGATCTCATAAAACAATTGCATGATAAAAATTTAAAAATGGCAGTTGCATCATCTTCACCTATGAATGTAATAAAAATCATAACTTCAAAATTTAACTTAAAGTCCTATTTCCATAATTTAATTACTGGAGATGAAGTAAAAAGAAGTAAACCAGCACCGGATATATTTCTAAAAGCAGCAGATACTTTAAATGTTTCACCTAAGGAATGTATTGTTATTGAAGATTCTAAAAATGGAGTAACAGCAGCTAAAGATGCAGGAATGTATTGCATAGGATTTAGAAATTTAAATTCAGGCAATCAAGACCTCTCAAGAGCGGACGTAGTAGTTGATCATTTTAATGAAGTTATTCCTTTACTTGAGGAAAAATTGAATATTTAAAAATGTTTATATTATAGGAGATAATCTTATGAATAAAAAAAAGGTAGTTGTAATATGTGTACTAATAGTATTTCTATGTACAACAGTAGGTGTTTGGTTATATTTCTATAATAGAGGTGAAATGCATAATAGCTTGAAAAGTTCTAGCTCAAATGTTGAGCAAAATAGATCAAAAAAAGTATCTAATAATTCAAGAAAAGAAATAGATAACAAAAATGAAAACAAAAATATATCTAATTTAAATAGTACTAATACTAGTAAAGATAATACTAGTATTAATACTAATAAAGGTATTACTAAAGATCAAGCTGTTGAACTGGTGAATAAATATGCACAAAAAGGTGATAAAAATGCCAAGTGTATATTTGATCATGAACAGATGAAAGATAATAGAAAATACTATGTAATACATGTTTTTGATGAAATGGAAGATCATATAGCTACTACAGGTTGGTATTATGTAGATATATTAAATGGGAATGTGTATGAATATGATATTGCAAACAACAAGCTTATTTTAATAGAATAACAGCTGTACATATAAGGCAGCTGTTATTCAGCATATTCTATTTACTTTGATATTCTAAAATGGTACTCTGGAGTTTTATCTGTAATTTGCATAAATTTGTACCCTTTTGATTTGTAATAATCAATTATTTTAGGGAGTGCTTTGCAGGTATTTTGATTGTTTCCACTACAGTGGGCAAGGAAAAATACTCTATTTGGATTTATGCATTTTGCTGTACCTTCAGCATATAATTTATTTACAGGTGTGTTGTGGTCCAATCCGTCTGAAAGGCAAATATTCCAATCAAATATTTTATATCCTAAAGAGTGAAGCTCATTATAAAGACTTCTATCCATATGGCCATTGCTTCCAGATGGAAATCTTAATATTTTTTGTGATTTTCCTATAACCTTATTTATAGAGTTTTCATTTTGTTTTATTTCATTTATAAATGATTCTGAATTTTTGTATATTTTTTTATAGTCATGAGAAAAAGTATGCAATCCTATGCTGTGGCCTTCATCTTTTATTCTTTTAATTATACGCTCTCTTCCATCTATTTTATATCCTATGAGAAAAAAAGTAGCTTTTACATTTTTATCTTTTAAAATGTCTAGTATTTTATCTGTGACTTCTTCACTAGGACCATCGTCGAATGTTAGATAAATTAATTTTTGATATGTACCGTCTTTTCCCATAGAATATACTTTTGAAGGAAGGAAAAGTATTGACAATATAAATAAAATTATTAAAAAATAGCAAGTAAAATTTTTGTGTTTCATAATCTATAATCTCCTTGTGTAAAAGTTTATGTATAATTTAGTATTTGCATATACTACTTTTTTATTAGATATTTTGTAAAAGATTCACTTAAAGTGAAATATATTTTGTTATGACAATGTAATTGTGATATTATATGTATTATTGATTAGTTTAAATGCAGTTTAATATTTATATGTAAACAGAATGAATATATGAGGAGTGAATAATTTTGGAAGTTTACTTTGATAATAGTGCCACTACTAAGCCATATGATCAAGTTATAGAAGTAATGAAGGATAATATGGAAAATTATTATGGCAATCCCTCTTCTGCCTATTCACTTGGGATAAAATCTGAAAATAAGATGAATGAATGTAGAGATATAATAGCCTCTACTATAAATTGTAGTAGAGATGAAATAATATTTACATCTGGTGGAAGTGAGAGTAATAATTTTTTAATAAGAGGATTTTTAAAGCCAGGAAATGGCGTTATAACTACTAAAATAGAACATCCAAGTATTTTAAATACTTGTAAATATCTTGAATCCATAGGAGTGAAAGTTACTTATTTAAATGTAGATGAAAAAGGGAAAATAGATATAGATGAATTATTGGATCATATAGATAAGGATACTGTAGTTGTGAGTATAATGCATACCAATAATGAAACTGGAGCTTTGCAAGATATAGAAAACATAGGGAAAGCAATAAAGAAAAAAAGCAGCAGAGTAAAGTTTCATGTAGATGCTGTACAGGCATATGGAAAATATAAAATAGATGTTAAAAAGTGTAATATAGATATGCTTTCTGTAAGTGGACATAAGATACATGGACCTAGAGGTATTGGATTTGCATATTTAAAAAAGGGACTGCATCCAAGACCACTTATATATGGAGGCGGTCAAGAGAGAAATTTTAGATCAGGAACTGAAAATTTAGCTGGTATTTGTGGTTTGGCAGAAGCGTCAAAAATTATATATAAAAATTATGAAAATAACTTTAATAAAGTTTGTGAATTAAAAAATTATTTTATTCAAAGATTAAAAGATATTCCTAATGTAAAAATAAATAGTATAGGAGAAATTTATTCTCCTTATGTTTTGAGTGTATCATTTTTAGGTGTAAAAGGAGAAGTTCTTTTACATATGCTTGAAGATAAAAATATATTTGTGTCTACAGGATCTGCTTGTTCTGCAAAAAATAATGAATATAGTCATGTGTTAAAGGCTATTGGGTTAAAAAATGATGAAATAAGGGGAACTATTAGATTTAGTTTTAGCGAGTTTAATACAAAAGAAGAAGTAGACTATACAATAGATGTGTTGAACAAATCTTTAAAATTTTTAAGGAGAATTAAGATATGAGAAAATTATTGCTAGTTAAGTATTCACCAGAAATTTTTCTAAAGGGACTTAACAAGAGAAAATTTGAAAAGAAACTTATTGACAATATAAAAAAAGTAATGGGTGAAATAGAATATTCATTTATAAAAGATGAGGGACGATGGTTTATAGAATGCAGTAACATAGAAGAAGCAATAAAGAGATTAAAGAAAGTATTTGGTATATCTGAAATATGCATAGCTTATGAAATCAGTCCTGATATGGAAAGTATACAAAAGCAAGCACTTTTAAGTGCAAATAATAATTCTGGCAGTACTTTCAAAGTTGTAACAAAGAGAGCTGATAAAAAATTTCCTTTGAACTCTATGGAAGTAAGCAAGGAAGTAGGAGCATACATATTAAAAAACAGTTCTAAATTATCTGTAGATGTAAAAAATCCTGACTTTTTTGTAAATGTTGAAATAAGAGATAATGCATATGTATATTCGGAAAGAATAAAAGCAGAAGGTGGAATGCCTTATGGAACTAATGGAAGTACAATGCTTATGCTATCAGGAGGAATAGATTCTCCAGTAGCAGGATATATGATGGCTAGGAGAGGGGTAACTCTTAGTTGTGTATATTTCCACAGCCATCCATATACTAGTGAGAGAGCTAAACAAAAGGTAAAGGATCTTGCAAATGTGCTAAAAGGATATACAGGAAGTATAAGGCTATATGTAGTTCCATTTACAGAGATACAGATGGATATTATTGAAAAGTGTAGAGAAGATGAACTTACTATAATAATGAGAAGATTTATGATGAGAATTGCTTGTACTCTTGCGGAAAAGTATGGTATAGATTCAGTAACTACTGGGGAGAGTATAGGCCAAGTTGCAAGTCAGACAATGGATGGACTTATAGTAAGCAGTGATGTTAGTGATAGACCAATTTTTAGACCGCTTATTGCTATGGATAAAGTTGATATAATGGATCAGGCAAGGAAAATAGGTACCTATGATATATCAATACTTCCTTATGAGGATTGTTGTACTATATTTGTTCCTAAGCATCCAAAGACGAAACCTAGATTAAATGAAATAATAAAATCAGAAAGTGTACTTGATATTGATAAGCTTGTAAAAAAAGCCATAGAGGATATGGAGTATTTTGATTAATTTTATAATTTATATAAAAAGAAATGGAATAGATGGATGAGTCTATTCCATTTTGCTAAAAGAAACAAAACGATATATAAGGGGGGTATGTGAATAATTAGGATATAAGATTTAGCTTATTTCTGTAATAACAAGTAGTACTATCAAATAATATTTATTATTTGATAGTACATATTATAATATATATACTTTTATAAATCAATACAATTGTAAAAAATTGTATTTATAGTTAAAGTGAAGAATTTATAGTGTCTAGTAATATATTAAGACCTGATCTTAATTCTTCTTTTGAAATAATAAGAGGAGGTAAGAGTCTAATTACATTTGGTCCTGCAGTTAAAACAAGAACTCCATTTTTTAAAGTTTCTTTTTGAACTTTAGATGCACTGTCAGAATTTATTTCTATTCCCACCATAAGACCTATTCCTCGTATATCAGTTATATTTTTAGAGTTAGCTTTTTTAAAGAAATCTTTGATAAATAATCCTTTTTCGGCTACTTCATCCAAAAATCCTGGACTTGTCAAGGTATCTATTACGCAATTTGCAGCAGCAGTACTTACTAAATTACCTCCAAAAGTTGAACCGTGGTCACCAGGTACAAAAGTATCTTCTAGCTTTTTTGAACACAGTACAGCACCTATTGGAAGCCCACCTGCAAGACCTTTTGCAGTTGATACTATGTCAGGTTCTACATTGTAGTTTTTATAGCCAAATAGCTTTCCAGTTCTTCCCATACCACACTGAACTTCATCAAATATTATAAGTATGTCATTTTTTTTGGCTATTTTAAATACTTCATCTACAAAATCCTGTGGAAGTGGGTTTACACCACCTTCTCCTTGGATTGCCTCCATCATTATGGCACATACAGATGAATCTAAATTTTCTTTTAAAGAATTTATATCTACGTCACTGTACTTGAAGCCCTGCGGGAATGGACCAAAATATTTATGAAACTTTTTCTGACCTGTAGCTTTTAAAGTAGTTAATGTTCTTCCGTGAAAGCTCTTTTTAAGAGTTATTATTGTACCTCTACCTTCTCCATATTTTAAGTAACTATATTTTCTAGCAAGTTTTATAGCACATTCATTTGCTTCTGCTCCTGAATTCGCAAAGAAAACTTTACTCATTCCGGCAGCTTCTGTCAATTTTTTAGCTAGTGTAAGTGAGGGAATATTTAAGAATATATTTGAAGTATGTGCTAGCTTTTTTACTTGGTCTGTAACAGCCTTAACCCAGTTTTTATTATTGTAACCAAGACATGAAACACCAATTCCTGAGGTTAAGTCAAGATATTCTTTTTCCTCCGTATCATACAATTTGCAACCTTCTCCGTGAGTAAAAACTATAGGAAGTTGTCCATATGTGTTCATAAGATAATCTTTTGCGTAAGATAAATAATTCATTTAAAATTCCTCCTTATATACTATATTTAATAAATCATAGTGCCTATGCCTTGTTTTGAAAATAATTCAATAAGAAGACAGTGTGGAATTCTGCCGTCAAGTATATGGGCACGTGTTACACCAGATTTTATTGCTTCTACGCAACAATTTAGTTTAGGTATCATACCGCCTTTTATAATATTACTTTCATAAAGCTTTTTTATGTCATCAAGATGAAGTTTTGATATTAAAGTTGAAGTATCATTTACATCTTTCATTACTCCAGGAACATCAGTTAAAAGTATCAATTTTTCTGCTTTTAAGGCAGCAGCAATTTTAAATGCACAGGTATCTGCATTTATGTTATAAGTTTCAGAATTATAACCTAATGCAATGCTGCTTATTACAGGTATATATCCATTATTTATAGAATTTTCAATTATTTCAGTATTTATTTCTGTAATCTCCCCTACATGGCCTAAATTTTCTTTAGAAGAGATTTTTTTAGCTCTTATCATAGCACCATCTACACCACAGAGTCCTATAGCCTTTCCATTAAAATTTTGTATTAGTTTTACTAGATCTTTGTTTACTTTTCCGCATAGAACCATCTGTACTATATCCATAGTTTCATCATCTGTATATCTTAATCCGTTTATGAATTTACTTTCTTTATTTATTTTTTTTAAATATGATGAAATGAAAGGTCCCCCACCGTGCACAACAACTAAATTTATACCTACACATTTCATGAGTATAAGATCATTTATAACTTGCTCTTTCAATTTTTCATTTATCATGGCATTTCCACCATATTTAACGACGAAAGTTTTTCCTCTATGTTTTTGTATATAAGGAAGTGACTCTATAAGTACATTTGCTATTTCACTATGATCCAAAATTATATGCCTCCTTTAAGTTAAACCTTATTTCTATCTATGATCTATAGCTACCATTTATCCTTACATAATCATAGGTTAAATCACAGCCCCAACAGGAGACAATGTGTGAACCAGAATTCATGTCAACAACTATTAAAATTTCATCTTCAGACAATATGTCCTTTGCCATGCTTTCAGAAAAATTTAAGGGATACCCATTTTCAAATACATCTATGCTTCCTTTTGAACTGCAAATAGATAATTTAAGCTTATTTATATCAAAATCAACACCTGCATAGCCTAATGCATCTAAAATTCTACCCCAATTTGCATCACAACCAAACATTGCCGTTTTTACTAGGCTAGAACATATTACAGATTTTGCAAGTCTTTCTGCATCCTTTTCCTTTGGTGCGTTTACAACTTTGCACTCTACTAATTTTGTAGCACCTTCTCCATCTTTTGCCATGAGCTTTGCAAGATGTATTGTTAGTGCCTTAAGTGCATTTAAAAATACTTCGTAATCTTCATTTTCATCTTCTATAGCAGGATTTCCTGCCATTTTGTTTGCCATTATAATTGCCATGTCATTAGTTGAGGTATCTCTATCTACAGATATTCTGTTAAAGCTAACTTTTACAGCTTCTTTTAAAGCTTTCTTCAAAAGGCTTTGGGATATGTTAGCATCAGTAGTTATAAATGCAAGCATAGTTGCCATATTTGGATGTATCATACCAGAACCTTTTGTCATGGCTCCTATAGTTACAGTTTTATCATGTAATTTGAAACTTAAAGATGCTGTTTTTAAAACTGTGTCTGTAGTCATTATTGCACGAGATGCATCTTTGTATTTATCTTTTCCAAGTGAGTTAACAAGATTTGGAATTGAATTTTTTATTGTATCAATGTCTAGTTGAACACCAATAACTCCAGTAGATGCAACTAATACATTGTCACTTTCTAAGTTTAGTAAATTACCACAGCTTTTACACATATCTTCTGCATTGTCTATACCAGTTTTACCAGTGCATGTATTTGCATTTCCGCTATTTATTATTACTGCTTGTGCTATTGGATTTTTTAAATGCTCCTTTGTTACAATGACAGGTGCTCCTTTTACTTTATTTTGAGTATATACTGCTGCACAATTACACATTTTTTCAGAATAAATTAGAGCTAAATCTTTTTTATTTCCATGTTTAAGACCTGTACTTACTCCTGAAGCCTTAAATCCATTAGGCGAAGTAACGCCTCCTTCTACAATTTGAAAATTCATATGAAATTATCCTCCCTAAATTATGATATTAAAATATAGATGGTATACTATTGAGTCCTTCTTTTTCATCAAATCCTAAAGCTATATTCATGTTTTGTATGCCCTGTCCTGCAGCTCCTTTTACCATGTTATCTATACAGGATATTAGTATCAGTTTATTGGTTTCTTCATCGTAATGAAGAGAAATATGACAGTAGTTTGAAAGTCTAACGTTGTTTATTTTAGAAGTTTCACCAATAGGAAGCACTTTTACAAATGGTTCATCTTTGTAAAATTTGCTGTAGTTTTCGTAAATAGTGTCTATATTTGCTCTATTTTTAGGTGTAGTGTATATTGTAGATAAAATTCCTCGATTTATTGGTAATAGATGAGGAGTAAATGTAAGCTTCACATCTTTTTTTGAAACAGAGGATAGAACTTCTTCTATTTCAGGAGTATGTCTATGATGTGCTATTTTATAAGCACTTAGGCTTTCATTACAATTTGTAAAAAGGGAAGGCTCACTAAGGCCTCTACCTCGTCCTGTTACTCCTGATTTTGAATCTGCAATTATTTCGGTTTCTTCGATTGCATTTTGTGATATAAGTGGAAGTAATGCAAGTTCTATTGAAGTAGCAAAGCAACCGGGATTACCTATAAGTTTTGAATTCTTTATCTTAGATCTATTCAATTCAGGTAATCCATATACGGATTTATGATGTAAATCAGGTATACTGAAGTCTTTACCATACCATTTTTTATAAGTAAGATTATTTTTAAATCTGAAATCAGCTCCCATATCTATACATAACTTGTTTTTATTTAATATCTTTTCTGCTATTTTTTCACTTAATCCATTTGGAAGTGCTAAAAAAATAACATCACATTTTGAAATTACACTATCTTCATCTTCAAATATTAATTCATTTAAATTATAAAAATTTGGATATATATCTGAAAGTTTTTTCCCTTTATAAGTAACAGATGATATGGAAGATACAACTACGCTATTGTGATTTGATAGAAGACGTATGAGCTCTGCACCTACATATCCACTACCACCTATTATTCCAACTTTTATCGTTTTAATTACCTCCTTTTGTAAAATAACATTAAATATTTTTCCACATATATAATAGTTATTATTATAAAACTTTATGAATAATTATGCAATAATATTTATAAAAAAACAAAAGATAATATAATTTTAGTAAAAGAATTAGAATGGATTGCATAACTATACATATAATATTTTAGTGAAATTAATTTTAAAAATTATTTGAAATATTTTTAATAATGTAACTTATCTATAAAATGTTGTATATTGGAAGTGATTTTGTATATAATTGTTTTGCAGAGAATTAAGTTTTATACAATGTATTGGTTGGGGGAATTGTTTTGTTGGATTTGAATTTGAAAAATATGAGTCAGAAAGAAAAATATAAAAATCTTTTAGATACTTTAGAATCAATTGTAAAAAATGAAAGTAATTTGATTACAAATTTGTCAAATGCATCAGCGGTCTTGAATTTTTTTATAGATAAAATAAATTGGTGTGGATTTTATCTTGTAAAAGACGATGAACTGATCCTTGGGCCTTTTCAGGGAATGCCTGCTTGCACAAAAATTAAAATGGGAAAAGGTGTTTGTGGAAAGGCAGCTAAAGAAAAATCCACTGTTATTGTAGATAATGTACATGAATTTGAAGGACACATTGCCTGTGATTCTGCTTCCAATTCAGAAATTGTTGTTCCTATAATAAAAGATAAAAAACTATACGGGGTAATAGATATAGATAGTCCTTATATAGGAAGATTCACAGACCTTGATAAATTGTATTTGGAAAAGTGCAGTAATATATTGAGCACTTATTTAAACTGGGAAAATTAAAACTTTTATGATAGGAGATAGTGATGAACAAGAAAGATTTATCTGATTTGAAAAAAGAATTTAAAATTGATAGTTATGCACTTCCAATAAAGGAAGTATATAGTGTTTATCTTAAAAAGGACAATGCAGAAATTATAACAAGAGAGTTAGTTCCATTTGAAATGATGGATGTTGAAACAAGAGAACTTTATTTAAATAACTTTAAGAAAGTTCTTACAGGATCAATAGATTCCAAGATATTTGAATTAGATTTTGCAAAAAAAGAAGTGGAAGATTTCAATACAAATAGTGAAAATATAAATAATAGAACGCAAGGAATTCTTTATTCTGCATTAAAAAATAAAGAGAGCATACCTGATTTTGCAGATAAGATAGTAGATAAAATTTCAAAGAATTTTAATTATGATACAGACATTGTAATTAATTTTATAAAAGCAGAATATTATAAGGGAAATAAAAAGAAATCATCTGAAACAGGAGAGATTGAGGATTATGTACAGGATATAGAATTTATACTGTGTAGCATAAATAAAGTGGATATTCCTAAAAAGGTGCTGAAATTTGATTATTCTGAAATGAAATTTAAGGCAAATTCAGTTTTAGATGTGACTATAAATCTAAACTCTCCACTTGATGGATTTGTATTTCCAAGCTTTAGTTCTGAATATGTAGATGTAAATAAACTAATATACTATTCACATAAGGCAAAACAGCTAAATCAAGTATTTGTAGAGGATGTACTTGAATGTTCAATAAAACCAACAGCAGTAGAGGAAAAGGAGAACTTTAATTTAATAATACAAAGTGCCGTGGAAAATAAGATAAAGCCCAAGGTTATGCAAGATATATATGAGAACATAAATGAGAAAATTCAAGAAAGCGAAGATGATGAAGAACCTAAAATAGATATAAAAGAAGTAACAAACATATTAGAAGAGAGCGGAATAGAAAACAGAGAAGCTGTAAAAAATGCATTTGAAGAGATTTGTGGAGAAAATTATGAGTTTAAGGCAAAGAATATAGTTCCTGATTTTGAAAAAAGATCAATAAAAATAGAAAATGACAATATAAATATTACAATAACTCCTGGACACTTAAATAATGTAAAGCAAGTAAGAGATAGAGAAGGAAGAAAATGTCTTCTAATAGTGTTAAATGAGGATGTAACTTTAGATGGACTCAATATTGAAACTGAAAATTATTAGATAAATCAAAAATAAAAACATTTTAGTGTATTTTTTGTGATTAATATTGTTGATTATCTTTTAAATAAATAGTAAAATGTAAATAGAATAATTCTGAGTATTTAAGTCTGATATAATTTTAAAGAGGACTTAATTTTTTTGATATTAAACAAGAGTTAAACACTCGGATATAAAGGAGAGATATAATGGAAAGCAAGCTGTTAAAAATAAATGATCTTAAAACAAGAGTTGGAGAAACTGAAATACTAAAGGGTTTGAATCTTGAAATTGGAAAAGGAGAAGTTCACGCAATAATGGGACCAAATGGAGCAGGAAAATCAACCCTTGTAAATACTATAATGGGTCATCCAAAGTATTCAATATCAAGTGGAGATATACTATTTGAAGGAAAATCCATAAATGAAATGAAAGTCGATGAGAGGGCAAGACTTGGAATATTTATGTCTTTTCAATATCCAGAAGAGATTCAGGGAATAACAGTAGAAAATTTTTTGCGTACTGCAAAATCAGCTATTACGGGAAAAAAGATTGGAATACTTAAATTTAGAAGACAACTTAAAGAAAAATTAAATTTATTAAAAATAGATGAAAGCTATTCAAAAAGGTATCTCAATGTGGGATTTTCAGGAGGAGAAAAGAAAAAAAATGAAATTCTTCAAATGGCTGTACTTGAGCCTAAACTTGCAATGTTAGATGAAACTGACTCAGGACTTGATGTAGATGCAGTTAGAATAGTTTCAGAGGGAGTAAGTAAACTTAGAACAGAAGAGAATTCAGTTCTTATAATTACTCATCATAGTAGCATTTTGGAGTATTTAAAACCTGATTATGTGCACATACTTGTAAATGGGAAAATAGTAAAAACTGGCGATGCATCACTTGCTGAGGAGATAGAAAAAAATGGATATGATGCATTTAAAGCATTAGCTTAGTAGAGTTCTTGAAAAAGAGAGGTGTTTTTATTGGAAAATGATAAGACTTATATAGATGATATACAGAGAAAAATTCTTGATATGAAAAATGAAGAAAAGTACAGTTATAAAACGGATAGTGGACTTACAAAAGATATAATAGAAAAGATATCAGATGAGAAGAATGATCCAGATTGGATGAGAGAATTTAGGCTTAGATCCCTTGAAATATACAATAGTATGCCAATGCCATCTTGGGGAGCTGATTTAAGTGGACTCGATATGGATAATATAGTTACCTATGTAAGACCTGAAACAAATGATGTTAAGCATGATTGGAATGATGTACCTGATGATATAAAACAGACATTTGATATGCTTGGAATTCCAAAGGCGGAGCATGAATCACTTGCAGGAGTTGGAGCACAGTACGATTCAGAAGTTGTTTACCACAATGTAAGTGATGAACTCAAAAAACAGGGCGTTATATATATGGATATGGAAACTGCAATAAGGGAATATGAGGATATTGTAAAGCCTCACTTTATGAAGCTTGTTCCTGCAAGTGATCATAAATTTGCTGCACTTCATGGAGCAGTTTGGTCAGGAGGATCCTTTGTATATGTCCCTGAAGGAGTTCAAGTAGATATACCAATTCAATCATACTTTAGATTTAATGCACCAGGTGCTGGTCAATTTGAGCACACACTTATAATCGTTGAAAAAGGAGCAAAAATCCATTATATAGAAGGTTGTTCAGCTCCTAAGTACTATGTAAATAACCTTCATGCAGGATGTGTTGAATGTTATATAGGGGAAGATGCCTCTTTAAAGTACAGTACAATAGAGAATTGGTCTAGAAATATGTATAATTTGAATACAAAAAGAGCTGTTGTAGAGAAAAACGGACGTATAGAATGGGTAACAGGTTCTTTTGGCTCAAAAGTTTCAATGCTATATCCTATGAGCATATTAAAAGGTGAAGGAGCAAAATGTGAATTTACAGGTATAACTTTTGCAGGAGAAGGCCAATTTTTAGATACAGGTTCAAAAGTAGTTCATGCAGCTCCAAACACTACATCCACTGTAAATTCAAAATCAATATCAAAAAGTGGAGGAGTTTCAATTTATAGAGGACTACTTAGCTCTACAAGAAATGCGGAAAATTCAAAAGCTAGTGTATCTTGTGAATCCCTTATGCTTGACAGTGAATCAAGATCAGATACAATACCTGTTGTAAGTGTGGCAAATAACAATGTAGATATAGGACACGAAGCTAAAATAGGAAGAATAAGTGACGATGCTATTTTTTATCTCATGAGCAGAGGACTTACAGAAGAAGAAGCAAGGGGAATGATAGTTACAGGATTCGTTGAGCCTGTGGCAAAGGAGCTTCCACTTGAGTATGCAGTAGAGATGAATAATCTGATCAAGTTAGAATTAAAGGGAACAATAGGATAAGGAGGTACATCATGATAGATAGAAAGGAAAGTTTTACTGAAGGAAATGATATAATTTCTGCTCTTGGAAAAAAGAAAAATTTCAAATTTAATCAGGCCTATGTTCCTACCTGGAAATATCTAGGATTGAATAATTTTTCTATAGATGACTATAAGATTCCGGAGATAGAGCAATATAATGAAGAATATATAGATTTTAAAAGAGAAGAATTTGAAGGAGTAACTGTAAATCCTATAAAGGATACAGTAAGGCATGAGTGTCTTTGTGATTATAATAATTTTAAAAATGTGTCTTCAACTTCAAAGGAATTTGTAAAACTTGCAGAAAGTGGATTTAATTCAGGGGTGTTTATAAAGGTACCTGAAAATAAAATAGTAGATTCATATGTAAGACTTAATTTTAAGTTAAATGATGAAAATCCAGTAGTTATAGATAATAATATAGTTGTAGCTGAAGAAAATAGTAAAGTTACTATTTTAGTTGATTATTATACCGATAATGATAAAACTAAAGCATTTCACAATGGACTTACAAAGGTAATTGCAAGGGCTGGATCAGAGGTAAATGTGATAAAAATTCAGAGAATGAATGATGAATCTACCCATTTTGATTCAAATATGGCCTCAGTTGAAGCTGGAGCTAAGGTAAATTGGGTTACTATTGAAATTGGAAGTAAAATAAACGTTACAAATTACAACTCAGACTTAAAAGGCGATAACAGTGGTGCTGATATATATTCAGCATATCTTGTAGATGGAAGCAGAAAACAAGATATATATTATACAACTAATCACTTTGGAAGAAGAAGTCTTAGTAAGATGGTTATAGAAGGAGTTTTAAAAGATAAAGCAAAAAAAGTATTTAAAGGTAATATAGATTTTAGACGTGGGTCTTCTAAATCAAAGGGATCACAGACAGAAGAGGTTCTACTGCTTGATAAAACAGTAAAAACTGACAGTATACCAATGCTTCTTTGTCAAGAGGAAGATGTAGATGGACAGCATGCTACAGGTGTTGGGAAAATAGATCAAGATCAGCTGTTTTACTTAATGAGTCGTGGACTTAAATATAGTGAAGCAGAAAAACTTATTATAGAAGCCAGATTTAGTCCTGTTTTTGATAGAGTACCTGCAGAGGATTTGAGGTTATTTTTATCTGAAGAACTTAAGAGGAGGCTTGTAAAATGAGTACCCTAGATGTACAAAAGCTAAGAAAGGATTTTCCAATACTATCTATAAAAGTTGATGGAAAAGACCTAGTTTATTTTGACAACGGTGCAACAACACAAAAACCTATTCCAGTAATGAAGGCAGTTCAGCATTATAATGAAAATTTAAATGGAAATCCTCATAGGGGAGCTCATCATCTAGGGGTAACATCTACTGAGGCATTTGAAGGTGCGCGAGAGAAAGTAAGAAAATTTATAGGTGCAGAGAAAGCTTGTGAAATAGTTTTTACAAGGAATGCCACAGAATCACTTAATTTAATAGCATATAGCTATGGAATGAACTTTATAAATAAAGATGATGAAATAGTAGTAGCAATTTCAGAACACCACAGCAATATACTTCCATGGCAAATGGTAGCAAAAGCTAAGGGTGCAGTGCTTAAATATATGTATGTCAATGAAGATGGTAGAATTACAGAAGATGAATATAAAAATAAAATTACTAATAAGACTAAATTAGTAGCTATTGCACAGATGTCAAATGTACTTGGAACAAAATTCCCAGTAAAAGATATTGTAAAGTATGCTCATGAAAAAGGCGCTGTAGCTGTAGTAGATGGAGCCCAGAGTGTTCCACACATGAAAGTTGATGTAAGAGATATTGATGCAGATTTCTTTGTATTTTCAGGGCATAAAATGCTTGCATCAATGGGTATAGGAGTGCTTTATGCAAAAGAGAAATTTTTACTTGAGATGCCTCCATTTTTGAGAGGAGGAGAAATGATAGAATACGTTACAGAGCAAGATGCCACTTTTGCAGAACTTCCATTTAAATTTGAAGCTGGAACTCAAAATGTAGAAGGTGCAGTATCTCTTGGAGCTGCTATTGATTATTTAAATTCAATAGGACTTGATAATATAGAAGCTTATGAAGAAAAACTTACGAAATATGCGTTAGAAAAACTAGCCGATATAGATTATGTTACTGTATATGGATCAAAAGATGAAAAAGATAGAGGTGGAATTATATCTTTTAATATAAAAGATGTTCATCCTCATGATGTAGCTACTATATTAAACAGCTATGGTGTTGCAGTAAGGTCAGGACATCACTGTGCACAGCCTCTTATGAAATATTTAGGAATTCAAGCATCTTCAAGAGCAAGTTTCTATTTTTATAATACTCCTGAGGAAATAGACATATTTGTAGAAGGAGTAAAAAATGTAAGGAAGTGGTTAGGATATGGACGATCTTAGTCTTATATATTCAGAAATAATAACTGAGCACAATCAAGATACTACAAATAAAAGAGAAATAAAAGATGCAGACTTAAAAGAGAGAGGACACAATCCAAGCTGTGGAGATGATATAACATTGTCTTTAAAGTTTAATGGAGATGTTATAGAAGATGCTGCATACGAAGGAAGTGGATGTGCTATATCACAGGCATCTACATCTATGATGTTAGACCTTATACAGGGAAAGACAATTGATGAGGCATTAGATTATGTAAAGACTTTTATAGGAATGATAAAAAAAGATATTACAGATGAGAAAGAGCTTGAAAAGTTAGAAGATGCAATAGCACTTAAGAATATATCAATGATGCCTGCAAGAGTAAAGTGTGCAGTTCTTGCTTGGCATACTTTAGAGGAAGCAATAAAAAAGAGAAATAAGTAACAAAAATAACTTTAAAACATAGTATATATTAATGTGATGATAAGGGAGAGTAAATTATACGGACATTTAACAGAGAGAAGTTTACTTGCTGAGAAAACTTTATTTGAGAAGTATAATTGAAGTGCCCCTAGGAGCTCGAAGTGGAAAGTGTAAATTAGTAAGCAGAGAGGGATCTCCCTTTATAGAGATTAGGTATAGATATTGTACTGAAGGAAATGAGATAGATGATTTTTATTGTCTAATCAGAGTGGAAACGCGGAAACTGCCGCCTCTGTAGTTATTGAGGCTGTGGTTTTTTTATTTTATAAAAAATTATTTTATGGAGGGTTAAAATGTATTTAAGCTTAATTGTATCATTTATTTTATTTATAGGGTTATATCTCTTAAAGAGAAAAAAAGTGAAGTTTGGGACTAGGGTTTTACTTGGAATGATTCTTGGTGTAGGATTAGGAGTAGTATTTGGAAAAGATGCAGGATATATAGCACCAGTTGGAACAATATATGCAAATTTAATAGTTATGCTTGTTGTACCACTTGTAGTTCCAACAGTTATTTCAAGTATAACTGCAATAGAAAGCCCAGGAAAACTTAAAAATATAGGTGTAAAGACAGTTGCTTGGCTTCTTGGAACTACTGCAGTAGCTTGTGTAATAGGAATTGTTGTTGCAGTTGTTATGGATCCTGGAAGTGGAATTCAATTTGCTAAAGATGCTTCCTATAAAGCACGAAATATTCCTAATTTTTCGAATATAATTCTCGATATGGTTCCTAAAAATGTAATATCAGAAATGGCAGAAGCAAAGATAATTCCTGTACTTGTATTTTCAATATTAATAGGAGTAGCTATTACTTTAGAAGGTGAAAAGAATCCTGAAATTGTAAAACCAGTTAAAAAGTTTTTTGATTCTTTTAAAGTAATAATGTTTAGAATTACAGATATGGTACTTGAACTTACACCATATGGTGTACTTGCATTGCTTGCTTCAACATCAGCAAAATACGGAGCATCAACTCTTATACCACTTTTAAAAGTAGTGATTGCAGTTTATATAGCCTGCATAATACAAGTAGTTTTTGTTCATGGTGGACTTATAGCTTTTGTTGCAAAAATAAATCCAATAAGATTTTTTAAGGGAATATATCCTGCACAGGTAGTAGCATTCACCACAAGAAGTAGTTATGGCACACTTCCTGTTACTATAAAATCTCTTACTGAAAATATAAAGATATCTGATAATATAGCTAGCTTTTCTGCACCTTTAGGAGCAACTATGGGGATGAATGGATGTGGAGGATTATATCCTGCAATAGCAGCTATATTTGTAGCTAGAATTTTTAATATACCAATGAGCTTTTCAACTTATATTTTGCTTATTGTTGTAACTACAATAGCATCTATAGGAACTGCAGGAGTACCTGGAACAGCATCTATAATGGCTACAGTTGTTTTTACAGCACTTGGACTTCCAATTGAAGGACTCGGAATAATTTTTGGAGTAGATGCAATAATGGATATGGCAAGAACACTTACAAATGTTACAGGAGCATCTGTTGTGTCTGTTTTAGTTGCTAATTCTGAAGGTGAATTTGATAGAGAGGCATTTAATGCCAAGTATGATAAGAAAAAAGTACTTTCATAAAGATATAAAGTGGATGTCAATTAGTATATCTAATTGGCATCAATTTTTTTAGTAAAAATTCGAATAAAAATTATCATAGATTATAGATAATATAGTACAATAAAATAGTATGAATTATTATATTATCAGGAGGTATGATAATAATGGATAAAAAGTGGCAAAATGTAAAAAATGGTACAGATATAAGAGGAGTAGTGTTGGAAAACGATGACAGAGAAGTAAATCTTGGATATGAAATGTTTCCTATCCTAGCTAAATCATTTGCAATGTTACTGTCTTCTAAGAAAAATAAGGAATTAAAAGATTTAAAAATATCCGTTGGAATGGATTCAAGGATAACAAGTGAGAAGATAAAGAATATTTTTGTTGAAGAAATGCAAAAGTTAGGATGCAGTGTAATGGATTGCGGTCTTTGTTCTACACCTGCAATGTTTATGAGTACTGTATTTGAAAATTATAAAGCAGATGGTGCAGTAGAAATAACTGCAAGTCATCTTCCTTATTATTATAATGGTCTTAAATTTTTTACATGTGAAGGTGGATTTGAAGGAAGCGATATAGAAAAGCTCCTTGAAATTGCAGACAAAGGCGAATTTTCAAAAGAAGATGCTATGGGAAATGTTGAAAAGAAAGACCTCATGGAAGATTATAGTAATTTTTTAGTAAATAAAATAATAGATGGAATTTCAGATAAAAATAATAAAATGAAGCCTCTTACAGGTTTTAAAGTAGTAGTAGATGCAGGTAATGGTGCTGGTGGATTTTTTGTAGATAAAGTTTTAAAAAGACTTGGTGCAGATACTTCAGGAAGTCAATTTATTGAGCCAGATGGAAGATTTCCAAATCACATACCTAATCCTGAGAAGAAAGAGGCTATGGATTCAATAAAAGAAGCAGTACTTAAAAGTAATGCAGACCTTGGAATAATTTTTGATGCTGATGTTGATAGAGCAGCTGTAGTTGATGCAAAAGGTGGAGAAATAAATAGAAATTCACTTATTGCACTTACATCTGCAATTGTACTTGATGAGCATCCAGGTTCTATAATAGTTACAGATTCTGTTACAAGTAGTGGATTGAAGAAGTTTATAGAGTCACATGGTGGAGTACACCACAGATTTAAAAGAGGATATAGGAATGTTATAAATGAAGCTATAAGGTTCAATAAAGAAGGAAAAGAATGTTACTTTGCTATTGAAACTTCTGGACATGCAGCTTTAAAAGAAAATTATTTTTTAGATGATGGAGCTTATTTAGTATCTAAAATACTTATAAAGATGGCTAGATTGAAAAATGAAGGAGGAAAAACACTTACAGATCTCATATCGGATTTAGAGATTCCTCTTGAAAGTGTAGAATATAGAATAAAAATTAATTGCGAGAACTTTAAAGAGTATGGAGCCGATGTATTAGAAGGTTTGAAGCAGTTTGTAGATAGGGTAGATGGTTGGACAATTGAACCTAAAAATTATGAAGGATTAAGGGTAAATTGTGATAGGAAAAATGGATTTGGATGGTTTTTATTAAGACTATCACTTCATGAAGCTGTAATGCCTCTTAACATAGAGTCGGACAAACAGGGAGGTACAGAGTTTATAGCTTCAAAACTTGTAGAATTTTTAGGTAAATATGACAAGCTGGATTTTTCTAGCATGAAATAAGTGTAATTTGCAAAAATATACATAAATAAGAGAAGGAGAAATTTTCACTTCTCTTATTTTTTACAACTTATTTAAATTAATTCATTCTGATTTATATTTTTTATTGACTTTAGAAATTCAGAGTGTAATTTTTCTTTCTTTTCTTTTTCAAGAAATGAAGCTAATATACCATTTTCTATGACTTTCTCTATGTCTTTTAAACTGAAATTTTGGTACTTTACAAGATATTTAAATTCCTTTATTATATCTGTATTTGAAACTGTAGTATTGTCCGTATTTACAGTTACATTAATATTATTTTCTAAATATGACTTTATTGGATGGGATTTGTAAGAGGAAACAGCTGATGTATTTACATTACTTGTAATGCACATTTCAAGTGGAGTTTTTGTTCCCTTAAGTAGACTAATTACAGTACTGTCTTTAAATGCATATATGCCATGTCCTATTCTTTCTGCATGAAGCAGATTTATTGATTTTGTTATATTTTCTGCATTACCAGTTTCTCCAGAATGTACTGTACGGTGAAGACCATAGTATTCTGCCATTTCAAAAGCTTTTTTATGTAGTTCAGGAGGAAAGTCCTCTTCGTTACCAGCAAGGTCTATAGCTGCAACTCCACTACCAGCAAAATCCTTAGCTATATTAACTAACTTTTCTCCATTTTCAGGTAGTTCATGGCGCATTATACATAAAATTAAATTTGACATTATTTTAAAATCTCGATTGCCATCTTTCATGGCATCTAAAGCTGCATTTATTACGTCCTTTGGGCATAGATTTTCTATGTGATTAAAAGGAGCAAAGCGAATTTCAATATAGCGTATATTTTGTTTTGCAGCATCCTCTAAAAGTTCGTAAGTAACTCTGTATATATTATTATAACTTTGCATCACCTTTATAGGTATATCAAATTTATTAAGATATTCTTTTAAAGAAGGACACTTCCCATATACTTTTACATAATCGTTAAATTTGTCTATTTCATATGTGGGAAGAGATATGCTATCTTTTAGGGCAATATCTATCATTGTTTCAGGACGTATACTGCCGTCTAAGTGGCAGTGTAAGTCCGTTTTGGGAATAGTTTTTAACAATTCATCTAAATTCATAATATCACATCCTTACTTAATAAATTATAACTTTACATTATAATAATAACAATAATATAGTTTATTAATATTATAGTGATATTTTCATGAAATGAACTTTATATGCCCAATCCTTCTCATAAGGTATATTTAATAAATTGGGAGTATGCTGAGATATAAATGGATAATTTCCATGTATTAAAGTTACAATTGCAGAATGTTGTATTTTCCTTTTTATGTTTTCGTAAAATATAATATCACCTACCTCAAGCAATTCAGGCGAATTTACTTCATAACCCTTTATACCGTATAGATGATCTTTTGCATTAATTTTTAAATACCAATAAAGTGAACTAGCTACAGCCCATGAAATTGAACAGTTATTGTCTTTATACCACCATTGATTTTTGCCAGATGAAACAGTAGGTGCGCCACCTGATTTTAGACATTGAGATGTGAAATTTGTACAATCTCCTCCACCTTTTCCATGGACTGAGAAATATCTGTATAGAGGATTTGGTGTTATAGCGTATTTTAAGGCATAGTGTAAAGCCTTACTTCTTGAATAGTGTAATTTGTCTTTATTCATTATAAATGCTCCAAATAATTGATTATATTATAAATCTATGCTTGTAGATGGTAACCTGTTACATATTGATAGTGGATTGTATTTAAACATTTAATCACAATTTATGTTATAATTAGATTTCATATATTATTTAATAATTAAGGTGGTATTATGGATAAAGATAAACTTGTGCAAATTTTCAATGAACAGACAAGTGGTAAAAATCATGTTAAAGGTATGAGGGTTTTAAACAATGATTTAGTGTCTTCTGTTGATATTGAGAATAAAGATAGACTTCTTTGTATAAAGGGAAAGGTGATTTCAGAAAGTCTTTTTAGTGAATACAATGTAAAGATAGAGATAGATATAAAGAGTAGGGAAGTTATTTCAACTTACTGTACTTGTATGGATTATGAAAACAATGAATTTAGAAAGACAAATTACTGTTGTAAGCATATTTTAGCTATATTTTATAAATCTTTAGATGATTTAATAAAAAATGATGCTTTCAAAGATGAAGGATTTGAAGGTTCGCTTGATTCTATCTATGGAAGGGATACACTTTCAATGCTTTTAGGTGATGAAAGTGAGAAAAAAGAAATAAAAATTGAAGTATATGTTATTAAAAATCAATGGGACAACAGAATTTCTGCACAATTTAAAATAGGACTTAACTCAATGAGGTCAAATGAACTCTATGTTTTGAAAGATATAAATCAGTTTTTATTGGCACTTACAGGTAAAATAGCTATAACATATGGAAAAAGATTTACTTTGAATATGAAATATAATAAATTAAATGTAAAAGATAAAAGACTTGTGGATTTTATTCAAACTTTGAGAAGTATAGAGGGAAATTATACTTATCGAAGCAAGATAAGAAAGTCAAATATAGAAGGTAAATACATACATATACCAGATTATCTTGTACGAGAGTTTTTTTATACCATAAAATATCATAGGGTGTATCTTGATGAAGGATTTTTATATAGGACAGTAGAAACTGAAGTGATTCAGGATAATCCTCCATTACAGTTTCAAATGGAAATGGTTAAAAATAATTATGAACTTCAAGTTACAGAAGGAATGCCCATATCCTTGAGTTCAAGAGATAATGTTTTTTTCTATGGAACTACAATATACTTGCCAAGTAGTGAATACTGTGAATATATAAAGCCATATCTTAAGGTTTTTGCTAAGTCAAAAAAAGTCTTACTTCCAGCTGATAAGGAAACTACAATACTTAGAGAGCTTGTACCAAAGCTTAATTTATTGTCTTATAATGTGAAATTGTCAAAGGAAATAAAATGTAAAGTAGTAGATGAAAAATGTGAGATTAGATTTTATTTTGATAAGCCTGGAAAAAGTGTTGTACTTACAACTAAAGTGAAGTATGGAAAGTTTGAATTCAATATATTTGAAGATTGCAATGAAAAGATTATATATAGGGATTCTAAGAAGGAAACAGAAGTTTTAACTCTACTTAGAAGTTTAGGATTTGAAAGACGGGAAAATGAATTTTTATTTATATGGGGGGATGACTATATATTTAGATTTTTTAAAAGTGAAATCTCTAAACTGCAACAGGTAGGTGAAGTATTCTATTCGGAGAATTTTAAAGGTATAAAATCATTGAACTCGAAAAATATAAGTGCAAATATTAGAAGTGGTAAATATGATTATTTTGAAATTGAATTTAAACTTGGAGATATACCTAAAGAAGAAATTGCTGAAATATTGAGGGCATTTAGAAACAACTTAAAATACTATAAGCTTAAAGATGGTCAGTATATAGATTTAGAAGAGATTGAACTTAGAAAGTTCTTAAAACTTATAGATTCAATATCAGAAGACAATATAGATAATAATTCTATACAAGTACATAAAAACAAGAGTATTTATATTGATGAATATATAGCAGAAAATAAAATAAGATATATAAAGGGCAAATCTGAGCTTAAAAAAATAAGAGATAAAATTAAAAATATAAAAAATCTTAAATTTAAAGAGCCTGAAAATCTTAAAGGTAATTTAAGACAATATCAAAAATTTGGATACAATTGGTTTAAAACACTTGATTATCTTGGATTTGGAGGAATACTTGGAGATGAAATGGGACTTGGAAAGACTCTTCAGGCAATTGCATTTCTTCTTTCAAACAAGGACAGCAAATCATTGATAGTTGTGCCTACTTCACTTGTTTACAATTGGATAAATGAATTTGAAAAGTTTGCTCCAGATATTAAAGTTAAGGCAATTTTAGGCAACAAGAATGTAAGGGAAGAGCTAATAGAAAATATATATGAATGGGACGTTTCTATAACTACATACAATCTTTTAAAAAGAGATATAGATATGTATGAATCAAAGAAATTTGATTACTGTTTAATTGATGAAGCACAGTACATAAAAAATCCTCATTCCCAAAATGCCTTGGCTGTTAAGAATATAAAGGCAAGGAGAAGGTTTGCCCTTACTGGAACTCCAGTAGAAAATTCTGTTATGGAACTTTGGTCTATATTTGATTTTATAATGCCAGGATATTTATATGATGAAAAACGATTTAATGTAAGATATTATAAAAGGTTCAAAGAAGAACCTGAAGTAATTGAAGATCTCAATAGACTTACAAAACCATTTATATTGAGAAGAAGAAAAAAAGATGTTATAAAGGAACTTCCTGATAAAATAGAGAGAACAATCTTAGTTGAAATGGGTGACAAACAGAAGAAGGTCTATAAATCATATGCAAATTATGCCTTAGATATAATAAAGCACAAAGTAGAAGATGATGAATTTAAAAATAGTAAAATTGAAATACTTTCATATATAACAAAACTTAGACAGCTTTGCCTTGATCCATCTATAGTGATGAAAGATTACACTGGAAGTAGTGCAAAAATAGAAGGACTTTTAGAATTTTTAGATCAAGTTGTAGCCGAGGGGCATAAGATACTTATATTTTCACAATTTACGTCTGTGCTCAAAAATATAGGAAAAGAGATATCGTTGAAAAAAATAAAGTATATGTATCTTGATGGTTCAGTTAATTCTAAAGATAGGATGACAATGGTAGATGAATTCAATTCAGGCATAGCTCAAGTATTTTTGATAAGTTTAAAAGCAGGTGGTACAGGGCTTAATTTAACTTCTGCAGATATAGTTGTACATTTTGATCCATGGTGGAACCCTGCAGTAGAGGCACAAGCTACAGATAGGGCACATAGGATAGGGCAGAAAAATGTAGTAGAGGTAGTAAAGCTCATAGCAAGGGGAACAATTGAAGAAAAGATTTTAAAACTTCAAGAAGAGAAGAAAAGACTAATAGATAATCTTATTGGAGATGAAATGTCTGGAAGTCATGGTATAACATCACTGTCAGATCAGGAGATTATAAATTTGTTTAGATAGCTTATATAGAATAAGACCTACAATTCATGTAAAGTGTAGGTCTTATTGATTTTATTAAAGGTCTTTATTTTTATAGGAAAAGTATGATATGAAAAAGGATATAATAAATATGGCTAGCAATAAAAATGATATACCTAAAACTACTACATAATTAGGTAAATTACCTAAATAGGTTAGAATTTCATATGAATTGTAAGATGAAAAGTTACTTAGTATAGTCATTGCTGAAAATATAGCAATAAATAAAAGTAGAAATACATATCTTGTTGCAGCATATCCATACTTGAAATATATTGGTAAATTTACACAACTCAATAAAATAATACCTATAAGACTTCCGAATATATTTTCATTAGTTATAATAGTATAGGAATTTGTTAAACCTATTATACGCATGAGATTTGGAAAGATAAATGCTACAATCATACCTATAAATCCAAATACGAATATTGATAGATATTTTGATACAATTATATTTAGTCTGCTTATAGGAAGACTATTTAACATGATATTTGCTCTTTCATCTTTATAGAAACTTCCAGTTAAAAATGCATAAGCAGAAAAAGTAGACATAAATACAAAGTAAGAGTTAATAGGATTGAGTGCTATTAAAAATGATACAATTAAGATAATAATACAAGTTTTTTTCTGTATTAGTATATCTTTTAAAATTAGATTTCCCATTAGTGTTTACCTCCTTTTACTGTGAATACAATAATATCATCTAAAGTTGCATTTTCAACAAGTACGTCATTTTTAGTAAGTTTTCTAATTGCTTCTACATTGTTTGTTAGACCTTCAAATCCAAAGGAGTTTTCAGTTATGCCTATGAGGTAGTCCTTAATATCTGATGTAAGCAAGTTCTTATCACCTTTTATAATTTTGTAAGTTTCAAGTATACTGTCTTTTGTATCTGAAAATACTATTTCTCCGGAATTTAAAAATGTTATATAATCTGCTATTTTTTCTAAATCAGTGGTGATGTGGGTGGAAAATAATATTGCTTTGTTTTCATCTTGAATTAATGAATAAAGTATATCTAGCATTTCACTTCTGAACACTGGATCAAGGCCTGAAGTAGGTTCATCCATAATTATAAGTTCTGCATTATGTGAAAGTGCAATTCCAAGAGAGTATTTCATTTTCATGCCTTTTGAAAGTTGTTTTATATTTTTCTTTAGAGGAAGTTTAAAATCAGTCATGTACTTATTAAAGACTTCATCATCCCAATTTTTGTAAAATCTCTTTATTATATTTTTCATTTCAATTAAATTTAAATCATCATAAAAATAGTTTTCATCATAAACAAATCCTATTCTTTGTTTTATTTCTCTTTCATGTTTAATATTGTCAAGACCAAATATATTTATTGAGCCTGAGTTCCTTTTTACAAGATTCATAATAAGTTTTATAGTGGTGCTTTTACCGGCACCATTTGGGCCTATAAGCCCCATAATATACCCTTTTGGAACATTGAAGCTTATATTGTTTAAAGTGAAACCTTTATAACTTTTGCTCAAATTTTTAACGCTTAAAATATTCTCCATATAATAACCTCCAAAATCTATATGTTGTCATATAAAACATCTATCATTTCTTTCAGCTCTTCTTTTGTAAGTCCTATAAGTTTGCTTTCATCTACAGCCTTAGAAATTGTATCTTCTATTGATTTAATCTTTTTTTCTTTTAAAAATTCTCTATTGAAAGAAGATACATAAGAACCTTTACCAGGTACAGTTTCAATAAATCCATCTCGTTCAAGTTCTTCATAAGCTCTCTTTGTAGTTATTACACTTATTTTTAATTCTCTTGCAAGACTTCTTATAGAAGGTAACATTTCTCCTGGAGTTATAGTTCCTTTTATTATATTGTCTTTTATCTGTCTTGTAATTTGTTCATATATAGGATCCTTTGATAAATTTGAAATAATTATTTTCATTATAATTCTCCTGTTAAGTATATACTGTATATATTTGAATATATACTGTATATATTTGAATATATACAGTATATACAATTTTGTTTTAATTGTCAATATTTAATAAAAAAATAAATGAGATTACACTCATTTATTTTTTATTATCTATTTTTATCTATTTTGATTTGTTATAAGAGCTATCATATCTCTTTGATTTGATTTTATTCCACCTAAAACTAATATATCACTTTCTTTTAGCACAGTATTTCCATCTGGTATAATTTCTTTTGAATCCCTAACTACTAGAAATATTCTACAGTTTGGAGGAAATTCTATATCTTTTATGGACTTATTAAAAAGATCTGGATTTGATAGAATACTTTCATGTATACATATTTTATCTATTCCTGAAGATTTATTTACAATAGTTTCATCTATTTTCAAAATTTTATCAAATAGAAGAGGAAATATAAAACAAGATATAATAGTAGTTATTATAAATAGTGAATATGTTGCATCACTTAGTACGTCTAGCTCATAGGCAATGTTAGATGCAACTATCATTAAACTCAGTTGGCTGGACAGTATAAATCCTGCAGATATAGTTTTATTGCATCCAAATAACTTATACAACAGAAGTGATGAAACAAATTTAACTATATAGAGAACAATAAGTAGCACTGGAATCATTGCTAAAGTTTTTAAATCGTTAAAAATTGGCTTTAAGTTTAGATTTACACCTAAATCTATAAAAAATATAGGAGTTAAGAATCCGTATCCAATTATATCTAACTTTTCTTTTAAATATTCTCTATTATGCACTGAAATAAGTGAAAAAATTACACCAGCTAAAAATGACCCCATCACAATTTCTGTGTCCAAAGCTTGAGATACAGACACAAGAATTATTATAAGAGCAAAGGCAGCACGTACCTCTATATGTAATCCACTGAAGTTTTCAGCCATAAGTGGCAGCCTTGGCAGAGCTCTTTTTATAAACATATAGATTAAGAATGCTACTAAAAGCAAAATTGTGAATAGAAAGTTTTTATAACTTAATCCTGAATCAACAAATGTTGACAGTATAGTTATGGATATTAAACATAAAAATTCACATATTAAGGAAAAGATTAACAGAGTCTGACCGTAATCAGAATTTAATAGATTCCTCTCCTTAAGTACTGGAAGTAATAGTCCAGGGGCTGTTGCAGTTAGCATAAAAGTAGAAAAATAAATATTTGTTATAATATTCAATTTAACTAAAAAAATAGATAGAAAGTAAGAAATAACTAGTGAGATTATAAACATAAAAATGCATATAACTAGTTGTTTCACTGTTTTATTATCTTTTTTTGATGAAAATTGAGAAAAATCTATTTCTAGACCACTTAAAAACATCAAATATGCCAATCCTAAATTGGAAAGAAATAAAATCCATATATCTTCATGAACTACATTTAAAAAAGTTTTTCCAACGATTATTCCAACAAATATTTCTCCAACAACGAAGGGAATATTTACTCTCTTTATAAAATTTATTATTAATGGCGTTACAAATGCCAGCAGTGAAATAATTAAAATGGACTGAAAATTAATAGCTTCTTCCATTGTGTCTAATCCTCCTAATGATGTATTTTATATTATAAAGGGTTCTGGTACTAATTAATAGAGGTCAATATTTTAATTAGTGTGTCTTTAGATAGATTTCCCTGAATAACATACTGTATACTATTTTTATTACATGATATTCTAAACTCACTGCAGTTTTCAACCCATACACAATATGCTCTAATTGCACCTATGTATATTTTTTCACCAACATTGTTATTGAAATTTATATTTCTATCTTGACGTATAGTAAAATGAGATTTATCTGAAGAATAATTCATTACTACAAATTTTTCACTATCATTATCAGGCAAATCTATACTATCTAAATTAAAACCATCAGGAATATATGAAGGTACACATACTTTACTATCAAAACTTTTTTCGGCATCACTTATAGTTATTACTTCAGGTGCTTCTGATAAAGAAGATACTTTGTCTTTAGATTGATCTTTTTCAGTTGAATCTTCTTTTTCATTAATCTCTTTATTTTCAGTTGATATTTGAGGATTTTGATCATTTGTTGCTTCAGTAGTGTTTTCCTCTATCACATTTTTTTCAGAAATTTTACTGCTTTCATTAGATTCTTTATTTGTGATTTTTATCTGAGATGCTTTTTCTAAATTTTGGTTGGATTTGTCTTCTGTGATATTTTCCTTAATATCTTTAGTGTCTTTAGTATTTTTAGTATTTTCGCTATCTTTATTTAGATTTTTATTGTAAGAATATTTTGTATTATTTGTTGAATCGGATTTTAAATCATCTTCATTGGAAGATGGATTGATAATTGAGTTCTTTATTATGTTTCCTATATCTTCTAATTTCTGTTCAGTAGTTGATATACTGAGGTTATATTTTTTGCTTATATTTTTTGAAAATAAATTATTATAACCAGTTGTTGTAAATGCAAATAGTGCAGCACATATAGCTGCTAAAAAGCTAGGTTTCATGCCTATCCTAATTTTAGTTTTATAGTTTGTTTTACACCTTTTTAAAGTTTTTTCTTTTAATTCCTCCGTTACATGTAAATCATCTAAAGCGGAATTTGCCATATCTCTAAAAAATTTCATATTATCCTTCATATTCAATAGTACCACCTATGCTATATTTTAATAACTCTCTTGCCCTATAAAGTCTGCTTCTAACAGTACCTTCAGGCACATTTAAGATTTTACTTATTTCACGAGTAGATAGTTCTTGATAGTAATAAAGAAGTATAACTTCTTTATATTTTTTAGGTAAGTCCATAACTTGTTTTAGTAAATCTTGATTTTCTATATTACTAATTGCTTTATTATCTATATCAATGGAGTTTTCTTTAATATTTAGTATTTTGTATTCAGGATCTTGAAATCTAAGTACTCTTTTAATCCAAGAGCTTCTAAGTATATCTCTGCAAGTATTTATAGTAATTGCAATTATCCATGTCTTTTCACTGCTCTGTCCATTAAATTTGTGAAAGTTTTTGTAAACTTTTATAAATACTTCTTGAAATACATCTTCAGCTAAATGTTTATCTTTTAGATACATAAAAGCTGTTCTGAGCACATCATTTCCATAAGAGTTCATCAATCTTTCTAATTCTTTCTCCAACTTACGCTCCTTTCCATATATTAGACGAAATATATTTGTTTTATGCTTCCTTGCTGATTTATAAACTAGAATATATTTATATTATAGTACATAATAGTTAAGTTTTCATTAGCAAACCATATTTAAAATACTTTATAGATTTACTATTTTCATGTATAATAATTTCATTAGAAATGATATATTATCATAAAAAAGTAAATTTTGTTGAAAATTTATTAAAAATAATATATATAATATATAAATAATATAATTATTATTTAATTTTATTAGGGGTGTACATATGAAAAGTATTAAAACAAAAGTAACTTTAACTATATTGTTAACATGTATTTTAAGTTTAATGGTAGTATCATTAGTAAGTTGTTTTATAGTATACAACTCAATAATGAATCAATCAAAAAGTACTATGAGAGTGTCTGCAGATGAGTATGCTGCGAAAATAAATGGATGGCTAGAAGGTGAGGGTAAAATAGTCAATGAGATAGGGGATTCAATAGAGAATATGAATGAAATTGACAAAATTAAGATTCTTTCATATTTAACTAAAAAGGTGAAAAACAATTCAAACACCATAGATGCTTATTTGAGTACTTCAGATAAAGTTATGCTAGATGGATCAGGATGGATTCCACCTTCAGATTTTGATTGTACTAAAAGAACTTGGTATAAGAAAGCTATTCAGAAAAATGGCCTTATTTATACTGAACCATATATAGATGCTCGTACAAATAAAAGTATAGTTACAATATCAAGACCTATAACAATTAATAATAAGATTGTAGGAGTTCTAGGATATGATATTGATATCAGCCTTATTACAAGCATGGTTAAAAAAGCTCAGCCTGTAAATAATAGTTATGGATTTTTGATAGATAGTAATGGTGATTTTATAGTACATAAGAATGAAAATTTTCAACCTACAAAAGATGGACTTAAAAAAGTAGATGAAGTCATGAATGGACAAATTTCTGAAATATTGAAAAATAATTTCACTAAATTAAAGGATTATGATGGGAAGGAAAAATATTTTGTAACATCAAAAATATCAAGTGCAAATTGGATTGTTGGTTTAGCTGTTCCAACATCTGAAATTACAAAATCAGTGAAGAATTTGTTTTTATATTTGGTTACAATAATTATAATTGTACTTATTATAGCTATTTTTGTTTCTATATATTGGGGAAATAATATAAGTAAACCAATAATTGCTTTATCTCACATATCAGATAGAATATCAAATTTTGATCTTACTTATGATGAAAAAAATTATGAACAATTTGCTGTATATAAAGATGAAATAGGTGGACTTTCTAATTCATTTAAGATAATGCATGTAGAACTTGTAAAACTTATCAAAAAAATATTAAGTTACTCAAAATATATAAATGAAATAAGTTCTGAACTTGCCAAAATGGTACAAGATTTGTCAATAAAATCTCAAAAAATTGATGTAGCAATAAAAAATATAGCAATAGGAGTACAAGAAACAAGTGCAGCATCTCAGGAAGTTACTGCATCGGTGGAAGAAGTAAATGCAAGTATAAATGAGTTATCACAGAAATCAATAGATGGAAGTAATAGTGCAAATGATTCTAAGAATAGGTCTATTGATATGCAATCTAAAAGTAAGAATTCTATGAAAAAGATAAAAGATATGTATTCTCAAAAAGAAAGAAATATCATTGAGTCAATTGAAAATGCAAAAATAGTTGAAAATATAGGTGATATGGCGGATACTATTGCGGATATATCTGAACAAACCAATTTACTTGCATTAAATGCAGCTATTGAAGCAGAAAGAGCAGGAGAACATGGTAAAGGCTTTAAAGTTGTGGCAGAGGAAATAAGAAAACTTGCAGAACAATCAAAAGAATCTGTTTCCGAGATTAAAGAAAAAATTTCAAAAGTCAAAAATGCATTTAAGATGAATGCTGACAATAGCAATGATATACTGGATTTTGTGAATAAGGAGATTATAACTGAATTGAAGTATTTTGAAAGTATAGGAAATCAATATTATAGTGATTCAGATTTTATAAGTAAGATGTCAGAAGAAATAGCAGCTATGTCAGAGGAATTAAATGCTACAATAGATAATGTAAGTGAATCTGTTGACAATGTATCTAAGAATATGCAGAAATCTGCTGAAAATATGGGGATTATAAAAGAAAATGTAGAGGAAACATCAAATTCTGTAATTAAAATAAAATCTGCTTCGGACAGTCAGCTTAAACTTTCAAAAACATTAAAGGAGCTTGTTGAAAAGTTTAAGATTTAAAGGATGGTTTTGTTTGTATTAGAACCAAATATATGATTAATGAATATATTATTTAATAGTAATAATAAAAGGAGTTGCTATTTTGAATATATATGTAGTAAGGCAGGGAGATTCTATATGGTCTATAGCACAGAAATTTGGAGTAACAACTGATAATATAATATCTGCAAATAAGATAAATCCATCTGAAAGTCTGGTAATAGGACAAACTCTTGTAGTCCCTGGAGTTTCAAAAGAATATGTGGTAAAACAAGGCGATTCTATATGGTCTATAGCAGAAAAATTTGATGTATCTTCACAAAGTATAATTTTAGAAAATAATATTTTAAATCCAGCTCAAATTTATCCAGGTATGACAATAGTAATCCCTGCACAATCAAAGGAATATGGATTTATTGAAACTAATGCATTTATACAACCACTTAATGCTGAAAGGGATAAAAGGATAGTTAATGGAGTAAGTGAGTATCTTACTTATATAGCACCTTTTAGTCATCATGTAACTGAAGATGGAAATATAACACCTTTAGATGACAATACTGCTATAAATGCGGCAAGAAAGTTTAATACTGCACCGCTTCTTTCGGTAACTAATATATCTGGAAAAAACTTTGATACAGATTTGATAAATAAAATATTGAATGACAATAAACTTCAACAGACGCTTATAGATAATATAGTAAAGACAATGAAAGACAAAGGCTATTATGGAGTTGTAATAGACTTTGAGAGGATTTCTCCAGAAAACAGGGAAAAGTATAATAATTTTCTAAGAAAATTAGTTGCAAGGCTTCATCCTATGGGATATGTAGTAGGTACAGCACTTGCTCCAAAGATATATGATGTGACAACTGGCGCATGGCATGGAGCACATGATTATAAATCACAGGGAGAGATAGTAGACTTTGTAATAATAATGACATACGAATGGGGTTGGTCTGGAGGACCACCACTTGCAGTTGCACCAATAAATGAGGTGAGAAAAGTAATTGACTATGCAGTAAGTGAAATACCGGGAAACAAAATATTTATGGGGATGCCTCTTTACGGGTATGATTGGACACTTCCATATTCACCAGGTGGAGAGTTTGCAGAGAGCATAGGAAATCAAGAGGCAATTGATAGAGCTAGAAAAGTTGGAGCCAATATAAAGTATGATGAAAAAGCACAATCACCATATTATAATTACTTTGATAGTGAAGGTAGAGAACATGTAGTATGGTTTGAAGATGCAAGAAGTGTGCATGAAAAATATAAATTGTCAAGTGAATATGGCCTAAGAGGGGTAAGCTATTGGTCACTTGGAAAGAGTTTTCCTCAAAATTGGCAAGTGCTTGATAATATGTTTTTCATAGAAAAAGTTATAGGTTGATAAATTTATGTAACTGGGAATTTATATTTCCAGTTATATTTTTATTTTAAATTTGTTAATGTGTATATTTGTTTAAATATCATATATATGGAAATAATTATATAATAATTAACTTTAATATTTTTATTCGATTGGAGGAGGTATAGTGAATAAAAGACAATACCCAGAGGAATGTTGTAAATGTAAAATTTATGAGGTTGTGAAAAAAGAAAAGCTCATAATGAGTATGTGCTGCTATGGATGTCCAAACAGAAGACGAATAAACAGAATAACTGATACTTATTGTAAAAAAATAAATTGAGGATTGAGTAGGAAATAAGTAGTAGAAAGTTTAATATAAAAAATAGATACTGGAAATGCTTATAGGTATTGCGATATACAATAATTAGATAAAATTAGAAATTTTTTTATAAAGCAATGCAATAAATGTAGTAAATTATTAAATAAAGAGTGTACAATGCATTTCCATAATTATATGTTGTTTTATAATTAGCGAGTAAGACTAGATTGTAAAAATATTTTAGATTATTTAAATTGCCATTTGTTTTCTTTTTACATTACTATTATAATAATTCACAATTTGAAAATCTAACTCTTGACTTACTTTTAATATTTCTTCATATGTATATTCATTTGAAGAAATCATTGAATTTAATTTACTTCTCAATTCTTCTAATAAATTATCCATATATAATAACATCCTTACTATATTTTTACTAACTTTTACATTATATAATATAAAAGTAATATATTCAAATGAAATATTTGTATAAAATAATATTAAAAGAAGATTGATGTTTATAAAATTGAAAAATTTTATAAAATCATTTAGATAATTATGTTTTTAAAACATTTACTTATATGAAGTTTACATAAAATTCTATAAAAATAGCTATTACGACTATACTATATAGTATAATAATAAAATGTAACAGTGAATATATTACCTGTTACATTTATATTTATTATTTTATATTTAATTTTCCTATTATCATCATTATTGTTGCACTTGTAATTGATGCTACAGCTGTACTTAAAAATTTATATGGTATAAAATAGCATAGTATAATTAATATTAAAGTAACTATAATTGAAATTATTTTTAGATTAAATCGTCTTTTTTCACTTTTTATTCGTTTATTTATGTTATCAACAGGGGCAAATATAGAAATAAATACTAACGAAATAATTAATATTAATATTGATACTTTGTTTTCAAGTACAACATATTTTCCAAAAATAACTATTGAAAGAAAAATTATAAATGTAATAAAAAAACATCCCCAATATGTTTTTGCATGATATCCACCTGAAAATAATCTTATAGGGCAGAAAAATAAAATACATATTAAATAATATTTTTCAAGAGATAATATCCAAAATATTATATAATACGGGATAAATTTTGTAATTTCATTCATAAAACATACCAAACCATATTCCATTTTTTTAAGCTCAAGGTCTGAAAACTCAGGATTAGATTTGGAAATCATATTAACTAATAAGTTTGCTATGTTATTCATTGTCTAATTCCTCCATTTTAAATTCAACTGAAAATGTTGTACTCTCTGGATTACTTTCGAGAAATATTCTTCCATTATTCTTTTCTACAAGTTGTTTTGTGATATAAAGTCCAAATCCATGATCACTTGATTGAGAAATTTTTGTAGAAAAACCACGCTGAAAGATTTTATCCTGAATGTTTTTAGGTATCATGTCCCCATTATCTCCTATTTCAATATAGAACTTATTATCTTCAATAAAAGTACACATTGAAATTTCTTTGTTTTTAATATCTGATTTAATTTGAAAAGATTCGAATGCATTGTCTATAAGATTACTTACAATACTTATTAATTCATTTTCATTTATTTTAAGAGAACTAAAAGGTTCTTCAATAAATATATCAAAAGCTATATTGTTGTTTGCTGCATAATTGTTTTTTATGGATATAAGACCATTAAGATAATCATTTCCAGTTTCTATAAATTTGAAAGATGAATGTACTGAATCTGAAATTCCAGATACATAATTTTTTATTTTTTCAACAGTATCTTCTTTATTTAATAGGCATAAACCCCATATTACATTTATATGGTTTGCAAAGTCGTGTTTTTCTTGTCTTATTATGCGTATTATCTCTGTCATATTTTTAATTTGATTTTCTTGAATTTTATATTTTGCTTCAGTATTTACAATTCTATGATATTCTTTTAATTCTTTTAATTCAAATATTAGAAATAAAAAATATATAGAAAAAATGATAATGTTGTATATTCTAGTATTTTTTATATGAAATATACCAAAATTGATACTGAATATAAAAATACTAAAGATACCTATTTGGATTATCAAATTAGAAAAAAGTATACTGTCATCTTGAAATAATCTAAATTTAGCAAAATATTTATTTTTTTTAATGATAAGAAAAACAATAAGTATTTGTAGTAATTTTGTAGATACTAAAAATATGTACAAATATTTGGAATTAAAAAAAATTTCATTTAAATTTATATTAAATATAAGTATTTCTATAATTTCAACTATAGATTCAGTTATAGAAACTACTATAATAAATAAAAAGAAGATAATAGATGAAAATAGTATCCGTGATTTTGTTACTAATGTTAATATCAAAACGGAAAAAATTGAAACAATTAATGTGTGATAAACTTTAGAAACATAAAATGTACCTAAGTAATTAGAAAAAATATATAAAATGCAGAATAATGCTGTCTTAAATTTATTATTTTGTATAAATCCTTTTCTATCATATAAAGCTTCAAAAATTCCAAGTAAAAGTAAAGCTTCAATACAATCTAATATTAATTCTCTTACTGTTTCCATAGATTATCTCCTTTACATATGTCTGAAAAGTTTTCATAAAGATTATAATTATAATCTTTATGAAAACTAATCTAATTATTTCAAAAGTTCATCAGGACATTTAGGCTGGTATCCACTCATAATAGATGTTGAACATACTACAAGTGAAGATAGAATCAAAGCTGTAGAACCTAACATTTTCATTGAACTTTTTACTAAGAAATTTTTTAAAGATTTCATTTTAACAACCTCCTATGATATGTTTTTTAAATGTAATTAATACATTCTACAATTATATACATTCTATAGTAATTTAAAAATTCCTTCCTAATTATCTCAAAAAATAATATTATTTTGGATAAAAATGAAATACATGTTAATTAATTTTGACATATAGTTTTATTATAATTTATTTTACAACTAATTTCACAAATGATATCATTATAAGGATATAAATCAATTATATGATAAGTTATATTTTATGTAAAATATGATGATAATACATTGTATATCACTTGATATAGCTTGATATGAATATTTTTTAATTAATAATTAATAAATAAGGTATGAAATTTGCTAATTATAGAATTAAGAGGTGATTTTATATGATTGAAGAACTTATTTCTATTGTAGAAAATGAAGACAAAAAAAATCCCCTTACAGATGAACAAATTTCTAAAGTTCTCAAAATATCTAGAGAAAAAGTAAATGAGCTAAGACAACAATACAATATACCTAGTTATCTAGAAAGAAGAGAGAAGGTTTTATTGAGTTCAATAGAAAGTCTATTGTCTAAAGATAAAGGTTTATCAAATAGAAAATTGTGTATAGAACTCAATAAGATGGGATTTAAGATATCTACATTTGGATTAAATAGATATAAGAATTTTATTGAAGAAATAAGAAATAAATATGAAAGCTCTGAAAATAGAATTATAACAAGAAGAAATCGTACAAAATATAGCATAAAATATAGCACGAAGTCAAATGACCCTTTCTATAATATTATTGGAAATAAGGGAAGCTTGAATCATGTGATAAAACTTGCTAAAGCGGCTGTAATGTATCCCAAAAATGGACTTCATACATTAATAGTTGGAAATACTGGTGTAGGAAAGAGTCAATTAGTTGAACAGATGAATTTATTTGCTAAAAGTGTTAGGAAAAAAGAAGTTCCATTTGTTACATTTAACTGTGCTGATTATGGAGATAATCCTCAATTACTTGTATCACAACTATTTGGATATAAAAAAGGAAGTTTTACAGGTGCAGATTCTGATAAAAGAGGACTTATAGAAAAGGCAGATGGTGGGATGCTTTTTTTAGATGAAATACATAGACTTCCTCCTAAAGGCCAGGAGATACTTTTTAGAATAATTGATAAAGGTGAATTTAATAGACTTGGAGAAACAGATGTAGTTAGAAAAGTAAATGTAATGATAATAGGTGCTACTACAGAAAATATAGAATCTAACTTGCTAAATACATTTAGAAGAAGAATTCCAGTTCTTATAGAAATACCAGATTTGGAAGAGAGACCTGTAATTGAGAGAATGCAGCTCATAAATAAATTTTTAAAATTAGAGGCTCAACGAATAAATAAGTTACTCATAGTGTCTGGAGAAATTGTAAAGAGTCTTTTATTTTATAAATGTCCTGGTAATATAGGACAATTAAAGTCAGATATACAAGTTATATGTGCAAGGTCCTTTTTAAATTCCATTTCTAGGAATGATAGTAATGTAAATGTTTCTATAGAAGATCTTCCAAGTCATATAAAGAAACAATTGAATTATATAAATGAAAAATCTTTTGATTTTAATATGGCGAATATAGAAGATATACATATAGATAGTAATGAAGATAGAGTGGAAGATGATGGATACAGCATAATTAAATATAATATATACGATTTTGTTGAAAAGAGAATAGAAAAACTTAAGCAAAATGGAGTACCTATGTCAGAAATTAAGAATATAGTTTCAGAAGAACTTGAAGATAAGATTAAAAATTATGCAAATGATATAGTACAAAAATATTCTGGAATGTCTAAGCGACTTCTTGAGGATATAGTTGGAAAAGAAACTATAGATATAGTAAATGATATTAAAAGGTTACTTGTATCAGAAATAGGGACTTTTAATTTTTCTATTTATAATGTACTATGCTTACATATAAATTCGGCTATAGGAAGATTGAGAAATGGAAAGACTATTGTAAATCCAAAATTAAGTAGTATAAGTAAGAAATACATCAAAGAATTTAAAATAGCACTAAAAATAATAAATATAATGAGTATGAAACTAAAAATGGATTTTCCAGAAGATGAGGCAGGATTTATAGCATTATACTTAAATAAATTTTTTAATAAAAAGACACCTATTGGTGAAAGCAAGGTTGGAGTTATAGTAGTTACTCATGGAGAAGTATCAAAATCAATGCTTAGAGTTGCACAATCTATAATAGGGGTAGATCACGGTGTTGCAATAAGTATGGCTCTTGATGAAAAACCTAAAGAAGCTTATTTAAAAGTAAAAGATGCAGCCAAGAAGGTAAATATGGGAAAAGGAATAATAATTTTAGTTGATATGGGTTCACTTATAACTTTTGGAAGTCTTATAACTAAAGAACTAGGAATACCAACTAAGATAGTTTCAAGAGTTGATACATTAATGGTTTTAGAAGCACTTAGAAAATCAGTACAAAGCACATCAACATTGGATTCAGTTTTTAAATCGCTATTGGATTTAGAAAGAATACTTCCAAGAAGTTTTAGAAATAATGATATAGAAAATTCAAATATAAAGGAAAAAGTCATAATAACTACTTGTATTACTGGAATGGGAACTGCCGTAAAAATAAAAGAGATGATATCAAATAGACTTAAGGAAATTGGAGGAAAAGATATAGAAATAATAAATGTAGGACTTATCGAAGATGGAGAAAATATGTTTGAGAGAATAAGAAATATTACTTTAAATAAGAAAGTAGTAGCAATTGTAGGTACTATAAATCCTGAAATTTCAGATATACCTTTTATATCTCTTGATGAACTTTTGAATAATGAAAAAATGGATTTAATTATTAAGAAAATAAAAGATAAAAAACAAGTTTCAAATTTAAATATTGATTTAAAGGATATGTTTGATATTAGTATTATAAGAGTATTTCATTACATGAGTTCAAAAGAAGAAATCATAAATATAATGGCAAGAACTATGGAAAAGCATGGGTTTGTAAACCACGACTTTTATGGAAATATATTAGATAGAGAAGATCTTGGAAGTTCCTATATAGGAAATGGTGTAGCTATACCCCATGGAAGTTATGATAAAAATATAATTAAACCTGCAATAGGAGTAGGGATATTTAAGAATCCTATAAAATGGGATAGTATAAATACTGTTAAAGTTGTATTTATGTTAGCACTTACCACAGCACATAAGAAGATATTCTTAAAGTTGTATAAAACTATAAAGAATACTAGTTTAATAGATAATATAAAAGATATGGACAATAATGAATTAATATTAGAGGAAATAAATAAGCATATTGTAAAGTAGTTTTTATAAAAACAACAATATATTACACAATATATAACAAATTTTAATTATTTATTGAAAATATGTAGAATTTATTAGTGAAATATATTGTTTTATATTTTATGTAAACGTATTAAAATAAAGACTTCAGAGGATTTGTATGAGTTTGGCATGACAGTTGCTATATAAATATTGTGAAAACGTTAATAAATTTTCTTAAGGCTATGGAAAGGAGGAATATTGTGGCAGAGAGTATTAGAAATTATTTGAAGAAGAATTTGATAATAAATAAATTAGAGGCAAAAACTAGAGAAGATATATTTCAAGCATCTTTTAAGTTGTTATACTCTAATAATTTTGTAAAACAATCATTTTTAGAAGGATTAATTGAAAGAGAGAAAGTGTTTCCAACAGGGCTTAGAATTGGGAAATACAATGTGGCCATACCACATACTGATGCAATACATGTATTAAAACCTGCAATTTCTGTAATGACATTAAAAGATCCAGTTACATTCAGATGTATGGATGGTAGTGGACAGGTAGATGTAAACATTGTGTTTACTATGGCACTAGATAAACCTCATAGTCAGATACTCATGCTTCAGCAATTAATGAATCTTATTCAAGATGAAAAAACAATGGAAAGTATACTTGAAAAGGATGATGCGGAGAGTATATATAATTTATTAAATAAAATAGATATAAAAATTTCTTAGTATTTAATTCTCTTAAAGAGAATTTAAATAAATAATTTAAAAGGGGTAATGGATATGTCTAACAAAAAAGAAAAAATTGTTCTTGTTGCCTGTGGCACAGGTATAGCTACATCAACTGTTGTTTATGAGAGAGTTCAAAAATTAATTAAAGACAATAATTTAAATGCTAGAGTTATTCAATGTAAAATATCAGAGGTTTCAGGTTATGAAGATCAGGCAGATCTATTGGTAACAACTACTATAACTCCAAAACAATATAAAATGCCTGTAGTAAAAGCAATGAACTATCTTACAAATATAAATACAAAAAAAATTGATGACAGCATTATTAGCATATTAAAATCATAAAAAATAACTTATTTTATTTTGAAATACTTAGGATTATAGGGGGGTGATTTATGGGGAATATTTTAAATGTATAATTATAAATACTTAATTATAAATACTTCATAGATTAAGAATTTAAAATTATATTTCAAAAAGAAAAAAAGAAGGGGGATTAATATGTTAATATCTGCTGTAAAGTATATTATAAATTTAGGTCCAACAGTTATGCTTCCAATAATACTTACTATAATAGGATTGATGTTTGGTTTAGGATTAAAGAGATCATTTAAATCTGGTATAACAATAGGTATTGGATTTGTAGGTATTAATTTGGTAATTGGATTACTTACAGGTACAGGTGGATTAGGAGAAGCAGCGCAGAAAATGGTATCTAACTTTGGATTACATTTGAGCATCATAGATGTAGGTTGGCCAGCAGCAGCGGCAATAGCTTGGGCATCACCTATAGCAGCAGTTATGATACCGATCGCAGTACTTGTGAATTTAGGATTACTTATTATAAAGTTTACAGATGTATTAGATGTTGATATTTGGAATTATTGGCATTTTACAGCAGCAGGAGCTACAGTATATGTTCTAACAGGAGGAAACTGGTTACTTTCTATCATAGCAGCAATATTATATGAGGTAGCAGTACTTAAAATTGCTGACAAGACTGCACCTATGGTTCAAGATTATTTTGGTTTAGAAGGTGTTTCCCTTCCAACAGGATCTACTGCAGCTTGTGGACTTATAGGTATTCCAATAGTTAAAGTAGTATCGAAGATACCTGGAATCAAAAATTTACATGCAGATCCTGAAAGTATTCAAAAGAAATTTGGTATATTTGGAGAACCAATGATACTTGGATTAATACTAGGTTTAATTATAGGTGGACTTGCAGGTTATGATGTTGGCGGAATACTTAATATGGGTATTAAGATGGGTGCCGTTATGATGCTTATGCCTCGTATGGTAAAGATACTTATGGAAGGTTTAATACCTCTATCAGAGGGCGTCAAAGATTTCCTTCAAAAGAGAAATCTTGGAGAAGGAAGAAATATAACTATAGGATTGGATGCAGCTGTTTCAGTTGGACATCCAGCAGTAATGGCTACAGCTTTAGTACTTGTTCCTATAACAATATTTATAGCAGTTATTTTGCCAGGAAATCAAGTGCTTCCATTTGGTGATCTTGCTACAATATGTTTTTATGTAGCATTTATAGTAGGAGCAGCAAAAGGAAATATAGTTCATTCTGTTATAGCAGGTACTATAGTTATGTCATTTGTACTTCTAATGGCAACTAATATTGCACCATTCCACACTATGATGGCACAGCAGGCACATTTCACAATGCCTAATGGTACTTCAACTATTTCAAGTTTGGATTTAGGTGGAAATTTCTTAAATTGGATAGTCGTTAAAATATTCCAATTAATATAAATTTAATTTAATATATTATACAAATTACAATTAGGGGGTAATATTATGAAAATTATAACAGTTATAGGTTCAGGACAAATGGCATCTGCGCTTACTTTTCCAGCAACTGAAAATGGGAATAAAGTAAGGTTAGTCGGGAGCCCATTAGATAGAGAAATAATAGAAACAGCAAGATCTACAGGTTTTCACCTTACATTGAAACGACAATTGCCTGATACTGGCATTGAGTACTACCAAATTGAAGATGTGGATAAGGCAATAGATGGAGCTGACGTTATAATATGTGGAGTTAGTAGCTTTGGTGTTGATTGGTTTGCAGATAATATACTTCCTATTATACCTGAAAGTGTTCCTGTTCTCTCAATAACAAAAGGAATGATAGATAAAGAAGATGGAACTTTAATAAGCTATCCAGAATATTTTAAAAGCAAACTTCCTGAAGGCAAGAAGCTTTCCATTAACGCTGTAGGTGGACCATGTACTAGTTATGAGCTTGCAGATAAAGATCATTCTGTTGTTACATTTTGTGGAGAGAATATTGAAACACTTAGAATGTTAAAAGAAATGTTAGAGTCTCCATACTATCATATAAGCTTGTCTACTGATGTAATAGGGGTTGAATGTGCAGTTGCACTTAAAAATGCTTATGCACTAGGAGTAGCATTAGCTATTGGATTGGCTATTGGTCCTGATGGTTCCGGAATAGAACATTATAATTCACAAGCTGGACTTTTTGGACAAGGAGTAAAGGAAATGAAGCACCTTCTTAAAATAGTAGGAGGAGGAGAAGAGAATATTATTTTATCAGCAGGTGACCTCTATGTAACTGTATTTGGAGGACGTACTCGTAAGATTGGAACTTTGCTTGGACAGGGATTCACAATGGATGAGGCTATGAAAAAATTACAAGGAGAAACTTTAGAATCAATAGTAATAGCTACTCGTACTGCCCGTGCCGTTAGAAAACTTTCAGAAAAAGGAGTTTTAAACATTAAAGATTTTCCACTTCTAATGCATATTGATGATGTTATAAATCATGGAGCTTTAGCAAAAGATATTCCATGGAGTGACTTTGAAACAGAAAGCAAATAGAAATAAAGGAGGAAAAGGTATGAGTGATTTAGTAAAATTAAGTGTAGAAGAGATGACTGGACTTGACTATAATTGTTCCTGCGGAAGGACTCACAAAGTAGAAATAGACAACATAAAAGTTGGAAATGGCGTTATAGATAAACTTCCAGATGTAATAAATGACTATATAGGAAAAAGAGTATTTATTATAGAAGACACCCATACCTTTGAAGTTGCTGGAAAAAAGGTAGAAGAATTATTAAAAGATGAGTTTAAAATAAGTAGACATGTATTTAATAATAAGCATCTTATACCAAATGAAACTGCACTAGGTAGGTTGATTATGGAAATACCTAAAGATACAGAACTTGTTGTAGCAGTAGGCTCTGGAACAATAAACGATATATCAAGATTTTTAAGCTATAAAATAGGTGTACCTTATGTGATTGTTGGAACAGCACCTTCAATGGACGGCTATGCATCAGTAGTTTCGCCTCTTGTATGTGATAATGTAAAAGTTACATTTGATGCTATATATCCAATGGCTATTATAGGAGATATTGATATTATGAAAAATGCTCCTATGCAAATGCTTCAAGCAGGACTTGGGGACATTCTTGGAAAGTATACAGCACTTGCAGATTGGAATATTGCGAAAATACTGAATAATGAATATTTTTGCAGTGAAGTTGAATCTTTAGTTATGAGTTCACTAAAAGAAGTTGAAAAGGCTGCATCTGGTTTGACAAGTAGAAAGGATGAAACTATAAAAAATATAACTAATGCACTTATCTTGTCTGGAATTGCAATTGGAATGGTTGGAGCTTCAAGACCAGCATCAGGTGGAGAGCATCAGCTTTCACACTGCTATGAAATGATATTCATGAATAGAGGTGGAGATGAAAAGTGGCTTCACGGAAATACTGTAGGAGTAGGTGTTGGTGCTGTAGCTTATGCATTTGAGTATGCTAAAAAGTTAGACATAAATGAAATAATTGAAAAAGAAGAATATTTAAAGCTCGACAAAGATAAATGGCTACAGAATATAAAAGATGTTTATACAAAGAGTGCTGAAAATATTATTCAATTTAAGCAAGATAGCATTAACTTTGAAGTTCACCAAAGAAAAGCTCAAATGGATAAAATAGCTAAGAAATGGGATGCTATAAAAAATATTTGTACAGAAAATGTACCTGAACCAGAGGATATAATTGGAACTTTGAAAAAATGTGGTGCTGTATGGAATCCAAAAGATATAGACATAGATAGAGAAATGTTTATAAAGAGCTTTATTGCTGCAAAAGATATGCGTAAGCGATATGGAATCTTTCAACTCCTTGAAGACATGGGAAAGTTAGATGATGCAGCTAATTATATAGCAGATATTTATTACAACTAGTAATAATGCTTAAAAAGGAGATATTTATATATGCCAGTGAGAACAATTGATACAAAGGAAAGTTCTTGTGATATTTTAAAAAAAGTCAAATGTTTTATTCTTGACCTTGATGGAACTGTTTATCTTGGAAATAGGATATTGGAAGGTTCTATAGAGTTTTTAAAAGAACTGGAGAGAGAAGGTATTCAGTTTAAATTTTTTACAAATAACTCTTCAAAAAATGCTGAAGTGTATATAAATAGAATAACAAAAATGGGATATCCAGTATCACAGGATATGATGCTTATTTCAAATCAGGTGATCATAAACTATATAAAAGAAAATATGCCAGATAAAAAGGTATTTATCTTAGGAAACGAATATTTGAAAAACGATTTTGTAAAAGCTGGAATCAACTTAGTATCTGATAATGCAGATATTGTAGTTGTAGGTTTTGATACTTCACTTGTATATGAAAATGTTTCTAAGGCCTGTGAACTCATAAGGAACGGAGCTTTATTTTTAGGTGTTAATCCTGATTTTAATTGTCCCACTGAAAATGGATTTATACCTGATTGTGGATCAATATGTTCTATGATCACAGCATCAACTGGAGTAGTTCCAGAATTTTTCGGTAAGCCATCACATCATACATTACAGTATATTTTGCAATATACCGGTTTTAAGGCAGAGGAGATTGCCTTTGTAGGGGACAGGATTTACACAGATATAGCAATTGGTAAAGGCAATGATTCTGTAACTATTCTAGTTTTATCTGGTGAGGCAAAGCTTGATGATTTAATTGAATCTGAAGTACAGCCTACACTTATTTTCAATTCACTAGGTGATGTGAAAGATGTATTAGAACAAATACACAAATAAAAGTTAAAAAATTAATTGCCCACTTAAAGAGTAGAAGAAGATTAATATGAATTTTCTTCTACTCTTTTAAGTTGTTAATATTGTGTAAAAAAATACATTTATAGACTCTATATTAGTAAAAGTGATATAAGATAGTACATTAAGAGGTGTTTTTTATGTTAAAAAGTCTTTTGAGTATAGATTGGGACTATTTTATTCCTATAGAACAAAATTGGAGTGGATCTTATATTGAAAATAAAGAAAATATGATGTTTATATGGTATAAAAGATATTTTGACAGTATGAAAAGAGGTATTAATATAGAAAAATCAATAAAGGTGGAAAGGGATTTAAATGTATTTTTAAAGATAATAAGAAAATACATAAAGTTTAAAAGCAATATAAAAATGTATGTATCAGATTCACACAAATACTCTTATGATATAGCTAAGGCAAATAAGTGTGAAAATGTAATAAATTTTGATGCTCATTCAGATTTAGGATATGGGGGAATGGAATCTTTAAAATTTGAGGTAAACTGTGCAAATTGGCTTGGCAAATTGTTTAAAGACAATATTATAAATAGAGCAAGTATAGTATATAGTCCATATACATTAGAAGAAGAAAGTGAATTTAAAGAGATAAATAGTAAATTTAACATAAAATATATTAAAGAAGATAGTTTGCCTAACATAGAGGTAGATTCAATTCATTTGTGCAGATCTGGAAGCTGGACGCCGCCTTGGCTTGATGAAAAATTCAATAGTCTTATAGCTTTATTTAACATACCACATAAAATAATAGATTGCCCTACAAGAAACTGGGATCCTGGAAAACTTACATTAGCGGATAAATTATATATGTGGATGTAATTTCTAGGATTTTTTCTTCTTTATGACCAATATTCTTGAAAGAGAGAGTATAATTGCAAATGTGCAAAAAAGTGCTGCAATTAAATATACAATTTTCATAGAATATATGAATACATCAGGTCTTGACGGTATAAAATTAGTTACTTTATAACCTATTTTATAGCTCATTCTGTTGTAAAGAAGAACTACTGAAATGCTTGCTCCAAAAACCATTCCTATATTTCGTACAAGGGCATTTATACTTCCTGCTATACCTAATTTATCCGTAGATACTAATGACATAATAAGAGAATTGTTAGGAGATTGGAAAAGGCCATTTCCTATACCTAAAAATGCCACTCCAAGGACTATATGAAAATAGTTTGATTCCATATTTAAAGAAGATAGTACTACAAGGCCTATAACAGTTAAAAACAATCCTAAAAAGGTTGGAATTTCTCCACCGATTTTATCGGATATATATCCGCTTATTGGAGATACTAATCCTGCAAATATTGGGAAAACCACCATAAAAAGTCCAGACATTGAGGGTGATACTTTCATAACATATTGGAGGTAAAATGGATAGATTATATTGTTACAAAATATTACAGTGAAAGATATAAATGCACATAATAGACTTATGTCAAATAGAGTATTTTTAAATATTGAAAATTGAATCATTGGATTTTTAATTCTGTTCTCCGCAAAGTAGAATAATACTATTGAAATTATTGAAATTATAAATGACGATAGTATATATATATTGCTCCAACCAAGTTTTTCACCACTTGAAAGTGCCCAGAATATGCAAACTATGAACACCATAAATAAAACGGAACCTTTATAGTCAAGGTCTTTTATACTTCCTGATTTGTTCTCTTTTGGGAGTATCTTTAATCCGGCTATGAATGCAATTAATCCGATAGGTATATTTATAATGAATATATACTGCCAGCTAAAAAATTGTACTAAAAAACCACCTATAGGAGGACCTAGCATAGTTCCAATTGCTACAGTTGAACCTAGGAGTCCAAGAGCCTTTCCTCTTTCATTTGGCAAAAATGTATCAGCAATTATTCCTTGATTTGATGACATTATCATAGATGCTCCAATTGCCTGAATAACTCTTGAAATTATGAGAAATTCTACGGTGTTTGACAGTGAACACAGTAGAGAGCCAAGAGAAAATATAATAAATCCTCTGTGAAATACTTTAGATTTTCCAATTAAGTCGCCTATTCTTCCAAACATTAAAATTAATGCTGAAATTACAATTAAATAGCTTGTTACAACCCACTGTATAGTATCTATACTTGCAGATAGTTTAGTTGCCATGTCTGGAAGTGCTACATTTACTATACTTGCATCTATTGTAGCAATAAGAGGTCCCATTAAAACCAAACATAATATTTTCCATTTATTTTTTCTTTCTTGATTTTCCATAAAGCTTAGTTCCTTTCTTAATTTCAGTATATGAGTATCCATATTTGTTTATAATTATATCATGTAATATAATTATTCTATGAAGATTATTTAAGGGAGATGACAAAAGTGAAGTTAGCAGCTATTTCTGATATACATGGAAATTTAGAAGCACTAAAAAAGGCGCTTTCTACTATAGAAGATAGAAAAGTTGATAGTATTATATGCTTAGGTGACCTTGTAGGATACGGACCTTTTCCAAATGAAGTAATAGAACTTATAAGAAAGAGAAATATATTGAGTATACTTGGAAATTATGATGCAGCAGTTTTAGAAGAAAAATTTAATTATATAAGAGATACAGAAGTAAATAAATTCTGCATGCCTTGGGCGGCAAAAGAGTTGAAAGATGAGAATAGAAGTTACTTAAGATCTCTTCCCAAAAACATAGTTCTAGAATTTGAAGGTAAAAATATAAGATTTGTTCATGGCAGCACAAGAAAAATAAATGAATATCTTTTGGAAGGATCTAAAAATGCAGAAGAAGTTATGAATGAACTAAAAGAAGATGTACTTGTATGTGCACATACCCATATACCATATGCAAAGAATTATGGAACTAAGATAATTTTAAATGACGGTAGTATTGGAAAGCCAAAGATAGGAAGACCAAATGGAACATACATGGAAATATATATATCTAAAGGCAAGGTAAATACTGAAATTGTAGAATTTGAGTATGATTATGAAAAAACTGCAAGTGACATGGAGAAGAGAAATATACATAGTGCATGTATAAAAAATATAAGAACTGGAATTGAATAGGGGCTCTATAAATTAAAACACAGGGAGAAATCAAATAGTGTATTTGACTAACCTCTGTGTTTTTAATTTGTTTAAAACATTATTTACTATAGAAATCTTTTATAGTGCTACATACAAAGTCAACTTCATCTTCAGTTATTTCAGGATATATTGGAAGAGCTATAACTTTTTCAGAAAGTTTTTCAGCTATAGGAAAATCTCCTTTTTTATATCCAAGATAGTCGAAACATTTCTGAAGGTGAAGTGGAATTGGATAGTATATACTTGACCCTATTCCTTTTTCTTTAAGATAAGCGGAAAGGTCATCTCTTTTTTCTGCTAGTAAGTTGAAAACGTAGTATACTCCATTTTGATTGCCTTTTATTTTAGGAAGTTTTATATACTGGCAACTAGAAAGTCTATCAGTATACCATTTTGCAACTTTGGCCCTATTTTTTATGGCATCATCAATATATTTGAGCTTTACAAGAAGTATAGCTGCTTGAATGGTATCAAGTCTTGAATTGTATCCTATGTAGTCATAATGATATTTTTTAGAAGCACCATGTACTCTAAACATTCTTGCACGTTTTGCAAGTTCATCATTATTTGTAACTATCATTCCAGAATCACCGTAACCACCTAAAGTTTTTGTAGGGAAGAAAGAAAAGATACCCATATCTCCTATAGTTCCCGAATGTTTGTATTCAGTACCATTTCCTTTCCATCTCATTCCAAAGGCTTCGGCTGCATCCTCTAGTACTTTAAGGTTGTGTGTTTTGGCAATATCCATTATTTTATCCATATCTGACATTTGTGAAAACAAGTGTATTGGAAGTATTCCAACGGTTTTATCTGTTATTTTTTCTTCTATTTTATTTGCATCTATATTGAATGTATCCTCATCTATATCTACAAAAACAGGTTTTGCATTGTGCTTTGCAAGGCAAGAAGCTGATGCTAAAAATGTAAATGGTGAGGTTATAACTTCACCTCCATCTTTAAATCCTAATACATCTGAAGCTATTACAAGAGCATCAGTTCCAGAAGCCACTCCTATTGCATGTTTTGCACCTGTATACTTTTTTATGCCTTCTTCAAGCTGAGATACTTCACTTCCAAGTATAAAACTTCCGCTTTCTATTACTTTAGATATTGCATCATCAAATTCTTTCTTTTTAGAATGGTATTCTCTTTTTGGAGTATAAAAATTTACTTTCATAATTATATCAACCTTTCTTTTATATCATATAAATTATTTAAGTATGTTTTCCACTGTATCTATCAAATTTTCTATAACATATTCTGCATCATCATTTGAAAGAGTAGAATATAATGGAAGAGTTATTTCATTTACATATTGATTATATGCGTTAGGATAATCACTTATAGAATATCCAAGTTTTTTATATGCAGTAAACATTGGCAGTGGAGTAAAGTGTACATTGGTTGCTATACCTTTATCCGCCATTATCTTTATGATTTCATTTCTAGTGTTTTCATCTATTCCATTTATTCTAAGTGGGTATAAATGGTACGAAGTAACTAATTTATCATTTTTTTCAAAAGGCACTATGGCCCATTCTTTTTCTTTTAAAGCATTGCTGTATATTTGAAATATTTCTTTACGATGTTTTAGCATATTTTCGTATCTTGAAAGCTGAACTAGCCCAATAGCAGCATTTATATCTGTCATGTTGCATTTATATCCAGGATATACTATGTCATATTTCCATGCACCAGCTTTCATTTTTGAAAGTGCATCTTTTGACTGACCGTGAAGGGACATAAGTTTAAATTCTTTTCTTAAATCAATTTTCCCCTTTAAGTTGTTGTCATTGAAAGTTATAGCACCGCCTTCTGCAGTAGTTAAGTTCTTTACTGCATGAAAAGAAAATACATGGGCATCCATTTGGCTACCAACTTTTTTACCTTTGTAACTTGCACCTAGAGCATGTGCAGAATCTGATACAAGAAGTATATCTTCTCGCTTTTTAGCCTTTAGAACTTCATGTATTCCATCATAGTCTACAGGAACACCTGCAAAGTCCACAGAATATATGGCTTTTGTATTTGGTTTTATGGCATCTGCTAATTTTTCAATATCTATGGAAAAACTATCTTTTTTTACATCTACAAAAGTTGGCTTTATTCCTCTGTGAATAGATACACTTGCAGTAGCTGTATAAGTATAAGGAGTTGTTATAACGTCATCACCTTCTTTTATGTCAAATACCTGAAGCAATAGTTCAAGTCCAGCAGTAGCACTTGAAACTGCTACTGCATGATTTGTATTGCAGTATTTTGCAAGAGATTTTTCAAATTCTGCAGTTTTAGGACCACTAGTTATCCAACCTGATTTAAGTACTTCAACTACTGCATCTATTTCGGATTGAGTTATATCTGGTGGAGAAAATGTAATTTTTTTACTCATATATTTCAAGTCCTTTCTTTTTTCATTTTTTATATTATAAAGTATATTAAATTATTTTAATGAATCTACATTATAATTTTTTACTTTTAAAAAAGCCAGTGTCTTTGGTTATATAAATATAACCATTTTTCATTATTTTATAATGTAGAAAATCTGTCAATTTTTGAAGCTCTTTTTTGCTAAAAGAATTTCTTTTGTTTCCAGGCATGGAAAATATATAATCAATAAGAGGAGCTTCATCTGTAAGTTTTAAGCTGTCATCATATCTTATAAGTTCTATATCTTTAAACCATTTTTTTAATTTATCTTTACCATTTTCAAGTTGAAAACTTTCTGTTAGATTCCAACTATTTGTAGTGAGATTTGGTGAATTAAAAGCAGAAACTATTTGGCGCATTTCCTTCATGTGATTCTTTCCTACAGTAGAGGCATAAAATGTACCTCCAGGTTTTAAAACTCTATTTATTTCTGAAAATGCTTTTTCTATATCTGAAATATGATAGAGCATGTTATTGGCAATTATACCATCAAAGTAATTGTTATTAAAAGGTATGTTTTGAGCATCAACTAGTTTAAACTGAAATCTATTGCTGTTTTTATCTAAATTTTTATTTGCATCCATTAACATTCCTTTAGAGAAATCTGTAAGAATTATATTCCAGTTTTCAGGAATCCTATTTATATTTTTTTGCCAAAGCTCTCCAGTACCACAGCCAAGTTCTAATATATTAGCCTTTTCTGGAAAGTTAAGGTGCTCAAAAAACCAGCACATCCATCCTTTACTATTTGTACTAAATAATTCATGAATTTTTATTCTTGCATTTAGATTGGAGGCATTTTCGTACTGTTCCATCCACTTCTGATCTATATTTATTGTATTTATTATATTTACAAATTTACCCCAATCTAAAGAATTTTCGCTGTTAAGCATTCCTATAGCTTCATCAATTGACTTTATAACTGATTCTATGTGATAAACTTTTTCTTTCATGATTTCCCTCTGTATCTGAAGGGATTTTTTAAGATCTTCATCTCTTGTGTCATAATTCATTATTTTAGATATATCTTTTAAGGAAAGACCTATGAACTTCAATGTGAGTATTTTTTGCAGTCTACCAAAATCTGATTGACTGTATAGCCTATGTCCTGCATGATTATAATTTGACGGCTTTAATAGACCTATTTTATCATAATATCTTAAAGTTCTTACGGTAATATTTGATTTTTTTGCAAATTCTCCTATGGTAAAAAGAGAAATTTTATCAAACGGCATTTTTCACCTCATATAATTACAATATATAATTTTCTACTTACAATATATTATCACATGACGTTACGTCATGTGCAATACATATATTTATATTTGATGTGTTAATAAAAATAAATTTTAAAAAAATGATTACAAAAGTATTAACAGGAACATTGATAAAGAAGTATTTGAATATGCAATTCGTATGTATGATGAAGAATTGATTAAAAATGTAATTACAGTAATGCTTAAGAATGATAAACCTAAGAAAGCTTTAAAATTTATAAATGATGAGAAAAATATGCATTAAGTATTAATAAGTAGAGTAGATAAAATCGGTTTGATTTTATCTGCTCCTAGTTTTCCTGCTTTTTTTCTTTTTTACAGAAAATCCAAAAGAACCTAAAGGCTTTGAATTTAATCCATAATATTCTCCATGACTATAGCATATAAGATTTGCCCTGTTAAAGCATATTTTATTGTTTGAATCAATTAGAGAATCATCAACTTTTACATTTAGTATTTTAAAAAGGAATAAGTCGTGTGTTCCCAGAGGAGTGATTGATTTTAGTTTACATTCCAGGGCAATTGGAGATTTTTCAAGTGATGGAGTCGATATTGATACTCCATTATTTAGTTGTAAATTGAAATGTTTGATTTTGTCTTCTTTTTTCCCTGAAACAACTCCACAATAGTCAACAATTTTTACCATGCTCTTTGTAGGCAGATTTACAACACATTCACCACTTTCTGAAATATATTTGTGTGAAAGCCTTTCTGGCCTTATTCCCATAGCAATTATAGGCTCTTTTGTGCATACAGTACTTATCCATGCTACTGTAAAAATGTTAATCCTATTAGATGAATTCTTAGAAGTAACTAAAACTACAGGACTAGGATTTAACATGACGCTTCCTTTAAAATTTAACTTATTCATTTTTAAGCCTCCAGATTAACACATATTTTATGTATTGAGATTTTATTAGTACTTACTTATTTTATATTGTTTGAAATTTTATGTCTATATTTTTATTTACTCAATAGAAAATTAGTAAGCAAATAATTTGTGTTTAAATAAAAAGAAATCTATAATTAAGTAATATGGGTAAATATAGTCAAGAGGGGGTAGTAAAATGAACAAGGATAGAACTGATAGGATATTTAAACTTATGAAGTATAAAAATATACCACAATTAATTGTATCTGATCCAGCATCTATATTTTACATAACAGGAAAGTGGATACATCCTGGTGAAAGATTATTGGTACTTTATTTAAATGTAAATGGTAATAACAAATTATTTATAAATGAGCTGTTCCCGTTAAGTGAAGATTTGGAAGTAGAAAAAATATGGCTTAAGGATACAGATGATGGAGTATCAATTATGTCAAAGTACATAGACGCTAAACTTCCTATAGGAATAGATAAGAATTGGCCATCAAAATTTTTACTTAAGCTTATGGAATTAAAGCCTGGAAGTACTTTTGTAAATGGATCAGAAATATTGGATAGAGTGAGAATGTGCAAAGATAAACAGGAAAGAAAATACATGAGAGAAGCATCAAAATTAAATGATATTGCAATGGATAAACTTATAAAATCAATTTCAGCAAAATATAGTGAAAAAGATATGGCAGGAATTCTTGTAGATATATACAGAGATATTGGAGCTGATGGAGTTTCATTTGATCCAATAATTGCCTATGGAGTAAATGGTGCAAATCCTCATCATGAAATAGATAACTCTGTTTTAAAAGAAGGGGACAGTATAACTATAGATATAGGATGTATAAAAAATTCCTATTGTTCAGATATGACTAGAACTGTATTTTATAAACGTGTTCCAGATCATAGTAGACTAGTATACAATATTGTAAGAGAGGCTAATGAAAGAGGAATTAAAGCAGTTAGGCCAGGAGTAAGATTTTGTGATATAGATGCAGCTGCAAGAAATTATATAGAAGAAAAAGGCTATGGTAAATATTTTACACATAGGACGGGACATTCAATTGGAATAGAATGTCATGACTTAGGAGATGTTTCAGGTGCAAATACTGAAAAAGTTGAACCTGGAATGATATTTTCAATTGAACCTGGAGTTTATATACCAGGAAAAGTAGGGATTAGAATTGAGGATTTAGTACTTGTTACAGAAGATGGATGCGAAGTTTTAAATCACTACACTAAGGATATAATAGTAATAGAGTAGAAGCCTGTCTTATTTTGTTGCATATAGCTATTAAATATTGTAATATATATTAGGGACAAAGGTTTTGTGTAGAAATTTAAGAAGGCATTTTTTTTATTTGATGCCTTCTGTTTTAATTGATAAGAGAGAATATATATTTTAACTTTTGAATTTTAGTATTTTTATAAAATATATTAATGTGAGCATAATATAAATAATAAGTTGAAAGAAAAGGAATGATTATATGAGTGATAACAAAATTGTTTCAAATTTTATAAAAAACATAGTAGAAGACGATTTGAAGTCTGGGAAGTATAAAAAGATAGTGACAAGATTTCCACCAGAACCAAATGGATATTTACATATAGGTCATGCAAAATCAATAGTATTGAACTTTGAATTGGCAGATGAATTTAATGGAACAACAAATTTGAGATTTGATGATACAAATCCTATAAAAGAAGATACTGAATATGTAGAGTCAATAAAAGAAGATGTGAAATGGCTTGGATATAACTGGGATGAGCTTCATTTTGCTTCAAATTATTTTGATGAAATGTATAAACGTGCAGTATTGCTTATAAAAAAAGGAAAAGCTTATGTTTGTGATTTAAGTCCAGAGGAAATAAGAAAATATAGAGGAACACTTAAAAAGCCTGGTATAGAAAGTCCTTATAGAAATAGAACTGTAGAAGAAAATTTAAAGCTATTTGAGGATATGAAAAATGGTAAATTTAAAGATGGGGAAAAAGTTCTTAGGGCAAAAATAGATATGGCATCTCCAAACATTAACTTGCGAGATCCTGTAATTTATCGTATAGCTCATGCTAAGCATCAAAATACAGGAGATAAATGGTGCATATATCCTATGTATGACTTTGCACATCCACTTGAAGATGCTATAGAGGGAGTAACTCATTCAATATGTACTCTTGAATTTGAAGATCATAGACCACTCTATGACTGGATAGTACGTGAGTGCGAAATGGATAATATACCGAAGCAGATAGAATTTGCAAGATTGAATATTACAAATACTGTTATGAGTAAAAGAAAGCTTAAACAACTTGTAGATGAAAATTTTGTAGATGGATGGGATGATCCTCGTATGCCTACAATTGCAGGGCTTAGAAGAAGAGGATTTACTCCTGAATCAATTCGTAATTTTTGCAGGGCTATAGGTGTGGCTAAAGCAAGTAGTGTAGTTGATTCAAGGATGCTTGATTACTTTTTAAGAGATGATCTTGAGAAAAAGGCTCCAAGAACTATGGCTGTTTTAAAACCACTTAAGCTCATAATAACTAATTATCCTGAGGGAAAAGTTGAAGAATTTGAAGTTGAAAACAATCCAGATGATCCTAATGCAGGAAAGAGGAAGGTTCCATTTTCAAGGGAGTTGTATATTGAGCAGGAAGATTTTATGGAAAATCCACCAAAGAAATATTATAGATTATTTCCTGGAAATGAAGTTAGATTGAAAAGTGCTTACTTTGTTAAATGTAATGAAGTAATTAAAGATAAAGATGGAAATGTAGTTGAGTTGCATTGCACTTATGATCCAGCATCAAGAGGTGGAAATAGTCCAGATGGAAGAAAAGTAAGGGGAACAATTCATTGGGTAAATGCAAGTACTGCAATATCCGCTGAAGTAAGATTGTATGAACCACTTATAATGGACGATGTAGCAAAGGCAAGTGAATCATTTTTAGATGCTGTAAATAAAAATTCTCTAGAAGTTTTAAATGCTTTTCTGGAACCTAATATGAAATCAGCAAAACCAGGACAAAAATTTCAATTCTTTAGACATGGATATTTTAATGTAGATTATAAGGATTCAAAAGATGAAAAATTGGTATTTAACAGAATAGTACCTTTAAAGAGTTCTTTTAAGATAAAAAAATAAAAAAATGTAGGTAAACTTTATAATTCAAGTTTACCTACATTTTTTATAAGTTTATACAATATTTTTTTCCCATTTTAACAGGGCGATATGATTTTTTTGCCTTTCTTAGACCTTCCAGGCCAAGATCTTGTTCTCTGTTTATATATTTTACATCAGATAGATAGTTTTCAACAAAATATTTATTTATAAAAGTGTATATTCCATCTATGTTTGGAAGCCCTTTTTCTATGTGAATAATGGCAGTATCTTCATTCATCTTTTCTCCTATTGTAAATCCTGATATTTCATCATCAACATATACTGCAAGAGCTTTAAGATTTAATAGTTTCATATTAGAGCATAATTCTTTTATTCCTTCAAGCTCATAATAAAGATATTTATCATCACTATTTTTCTTTTCATACCAAGTTTCAGCGGCCTTTATAAAGTCATCTTTTACACCAGGTTCAAAAAAATCTTTTGTCTTATAATTATATGTTTTTATAAACTTATTGTAATGATTTTTCTTTGAATGAAGCTTTTTGCCGGATAAGGTTATTAGTTTTTGAGTATCGTATATGTAGTCAAAATTGTCTACATCTTCTTTAACTTTAATTCTTTCTCCATACAATTCTTTCATATCATTTAAAAAACTTTCTTCAGCATCGCAAAATAGATTTGGCATATTATTTTCACTTGCATATTTAGCAAGTTCTTCTACTATGTGTTCTAAATTGTCTTTTGTATAACCAATAGGCTGCATAAAGTAATAATTTCCGTCAAATCCAGTTTTTTTAATAACTATTGCATCATCTATTAAAGTATAACTTACGTCGCAACCTTTTCTCCAAATTAGTAGAGTTGTGAAAGAATATTCACAGGTGTCAAAGTTATATCCTGCAAGATATTTGTCAAAAATGCTTTTGTCATCAATAGTTAAGGGTTTAAATTTTAGCATAAAAATTCTCCTTGTAAATTCAATTGTTATTTTTATAAGTTAATCTCGTATTCTATATGTTACGAGATTCCCATTCTCTTCTTAATATACCGTATAAATACATATCATATCTTTTATTATCTCTATGTATGAATTCTCTATAGGTCCCTTCCTTTTTGAATCCTGTTTTTTCATATAATTTTATAGCAGGTGTATTATAAGATAGCACTGTAAGTTGAATTTTGTGGAGGTTTAACTCCTCAAATCCAAATTCAAGAGTAAGATTTAAGGCTTCATATCCAATACCTTGACCTCTATTTGAAGGATCACCTAAACCTATGTATACAGTAGCAGTACCATTATTCCATAGTATATCTTCATATCCTGTAACTCCTATAAGTTTGTCATTTGATAAGTTCCTTACGGCAAAAATAAACTTATCTTGGGATTTTTTAACATCTTCTATCATAGGTTTTAATTCATCTGATGATCTTGGAAAGGCTGAGATCATATCATAATTTCTTAAAAATGATACATCATTGTACCATGTATCTAGTGTTTTTATATCATCTTCTTTGAAAGAAGTGAGAATTACTCTAGACCCCTTTAGTAAATTTTTTATCAATAGATATGCCTCCTTATAAAAATTAAAATTATAGAATAATAACTTTTAAATAATATTATAGCTTATATGTGTAGTATAGTTCAAATATAAATTTGTAAAATTTGATATAGTTCTTTTAAATATTCTATATTTATGATAATGTTGATTTAAATAACTTTAATACTAAATTATTGTATAAGGGGAGATTAGATGATAATATCATGGAATGTTACTAATAGGTGTAATATGCATTGTAAACACTGTTATAGAGATTCAGGTGAAGTTAAAAATAAAGAATTAACTACTAAAGAGGCTTTAAAACTTATAAAAGAAATATATAAAGCTGGATTTAAAATGATGATATTTTCTGGAGGAGAACCTCTTATGAGAGAGGATATATATGAAGTTATAAGTTATGCAAGTAGTCTTGGAATTAGGACAGTACTTGGAAGTAATGGAACTCTTATAACAAGGAGCGTTGCCTCAAAACTTAAAGATGCGGGAATTAAATGTGCAGGAATAAGTTTAGATAGTTTGGATCCTAAAAAGCATAATGCTTTTAGAAAAAATAATAATGCATGGAGTGGAGCATTATTTGGAATGAAAAATTGTAGAGATGTAGGTCTTCCATTTCAGATACACACTACAGTGATGAAGTGGAATAAAGATGAAATACTCAATATAACTGATCTTGCAGTTTCAATGGGAGCAAAGGCACACTATCAATTTTTTCTAGTACCTACTGGAAGAGGTGAAGAAATAGAAACTCAAGTTTTAGATTCTGAAGAATATAACGATATAATTCAAAAGCTTATGAAAAAACAAAAAAATTGCAGTATAACAATAAAGCCAACTTGTGCTCCTCAATTTATTAAAATTGGCAAAGATATGGATTTACAAATGAGATTTAAAAGAGGATGTTTAGCTGGTATAAGTTACTGCATAATAGCACCAAATGGAGATGTCCAACCATGTGCATATCTTGATAAACCGGTTGGAAATGTAAAAGACAATCCGTTTGATGAGATTTGGAATAATAATAGTACACTTAAAATATTGAGAAGCTATAATTATGGCGGAAATTGTGGAAAGTGCAAAAATGTAGATATTTGTGGAGGATGCAGGGCAAGAGCTGCTTATTATAACAATGGAAACTATATGGCAGGAGAAAAAAATTGTAAATCATTTGAAGCCTTATAGAGTTAGTCAATCTTCCTGCCATTTATGGCATAAAAATAATTAATGTTTATAAGTTTTTATAAATACTATGTTATTCAGACAATTCATTGAGATTATCAACGAGTTTCATAAGGTTGTTTATAGAAGAATTCATTTCTTGAATTTGGGCAAGCTGGGTTTTAAATGTGTTGGAAGTAGAGTTTATTTCTTCTGATACATTTAAAACTGTGTTTTCTATTTCCTTAAGTATGGAATTTATTTGAGATACAGATTCATTGCTGGAATTGGACAATTTTCTTATTTCATTTGCAACTACTGAAAATCCCTTACCATTTTCTCCAGCCCTAGAGGCTTCTATTGCGGCATTTAAACCTAAGAGATTTGTTTTAGATGCTATATTTTTTATAAAAATTAAAACTTCATCTGTATTTTTGGCTTTATCTGCCGCATCTTTTACTTCAGATAGTATATTGTTATTGAAATTTACTGATTTTTGTATATTAGAAGTTAAAATTTTAGATGCTTTTGAGATATTGTCTATTGCTTGAGATAGTATTTTTGAAGACTCTAAGAATTTGTAGTGACGTTCTAGACTTTTAACTAAAACTATACTACCTATTATTTTCCCATCTTCCTTTACAGGTATTCCTATAGCTTTTATCTCTACACCAAATGTTTCTTTTGGAACTATTGTAACTATTGGTTTTTTGGCTTTTATGCATTCATAAGCAGCACCTTTTGGTCTTAAAGGATCCCCTGGTTTAGCAGTCATAATTATATTCGGGCTGTTTACAACTTTTATAAAATGTTCAGTAGTAGACATAGTAAAAGCTATTTCATCATCAAAGAAATAATGCATGTAAGGCATTAAAGTTTCAAATGCACTTTGAAGTTTATTATTTATTTTAATATCAGTTTCCGTCATTTGTATTACCCCCAAGTTAAAATATTATTTCCAATTACTATTTTAAGGGTTGCTTATTTAATTGTCTATAATACATTTAATAGATTTTATAAATTAGTTTATAAATGTTTTGAATAAAGAGTCACGTTTATGCCTTTAATTAATACTATAGAAGTATAGAACACATGATGAAAAATTAGAGTACCTAAAAAATATTAAAAGAAAACAAGGAGGGATCTTTATGTCAAGTAGATGTTGTGGTGGTAATAGATCAGGAAATGAAGTAATAGTGATAATAATATTACTTTTGTTGTGCTGTGGTGCTAGCTGCGGAGGAAGATGTTAATTCTTTGATCTGTAATCCAACTATCAAAATCTTTTACTAGACAGTTAATGTAATGACATTACAACTAAAGATTAAAAATAAGATAACTTAAAAAGTCAAGATGATAAGGAGGGGTCTTTATGTCACACAGATGTGGTGGATATGGATACGGAGGTTTCTGCGGCGGAAATGAGGTAATGATAATAATAATATTATTATTACTATGCTGCGGATGCGGATGTGGTAACAACTATAAGAAAGATTGTTAAACTACAGAAAAATTATCAATATAATTTTAAAAGGAAAACGAATCTGTCGTTTTCCTTTCTTTTTTTATAATGGTAACATATGATACGGAATTTATTATTTTGTTTTATTATAATAAGATTATAAAAGCAATATAAAATTCAGGAGGGAATTAATATGATAAGAAAAATTGTGAATATAGATAAAGAAAAATGTAATGGATGTGGATTGTGTATTGATGCATGTCATGAAGGAGCAATAGAACTTATAGATGGCAAAGCAGAACTTATAAGTGATGAATACTGTGATGGGCTTGGAGATTGTCTTCCAGAATGTCCTACAGGAGCCATAGAGATAATTGAAAGAGAAAGTAAGGCCTATAATGAAGACTTAGTTATGAAAAAGAAGAGAGAAGCTAATAAAGAGGATTTACCATGTGGATGTCCTGGAACAGCTGCAAAGACTATAAAGAGAATGTCATCTAAAATAAATGTAAATAGGAAAAACTTACAATCTGCAGAAAGCTTTGATAATGTTACATCTGAACTTCAGCAGTGGCCAGTGCAATTGAAGCTTATAAATACAAGGGCACCTTATTTAAAAGGAGCAGATTTATTAGTTGCAGCAGATTGCACTGCTTATGCCTATGGAAATTTCCACAAGGAATTTATTAAGGGTCGTATTACAGTTATAGGATGCCCTAAACTTGATGACATAGCATATTATGAGGATAAAATTACAGAAATTATAGCAAATAACAATCTTAAAAGTATAACTGTAGTAAGAATGGAAGTACCTTGCTGTGGTGGAATTGTAGCAGCTGTAAAGAATGCAATGCTAAAATCTCAGATAATAATTCCATACAGAGAAGTTGTTATATCAACTGATGGCCGTATTATTGGATAGTAATAACATAGTTAATTATTTTCATTAGAATTTTCAAAGGTGCCATATACTATAGGTTTATAATTACTTACCATTATATTTCCCTTGGATATAACATATGATATTTTAAAATTTTTATCTAGAAGTAGTATATCGGCATCAAAGTTTTCCTTTATGTTACCTTTGGATTTTAATTTTAAAAGTTTGGCAGGAGAAGAAGTGAAAGGTATTAATGCAGTTTCAAGAGGTATATCCTTTTGAAGGCATTCCCTTAGTGTATCCATATCTGTAGTTGGAAGTCCTGCAGTTAACCTTTTAAGGTTACCTTTATCATCAAATATAGGCATACTTCCTCCTGCGTCAGAACTCATAGTTATGTTATATGGAGAAACTTTCTCTTGAAGCATAGAAATATACAAATCAGCTGCAGATATTGCTGTATCTCCCTCATTTTTTATGCCAGTTGTTAAATCTATATATCCACCTGATTTAGCATATTCTATTGCCTGTTTTGTAACTTTGGAATTTCTATTTACATGCGTTGGAAGAAGATTTGTAAGAGGTATATTTGACCTATCTACTATATCAAACAGAGGTTTTAATCCAGATTTGCCATCACCTACATGTAGGTGAAGTATTCCACATTTGTTTGATAGGAGTCCTCCTACTCTACATTCACTTCCCACATGCATTAAGCTCTCTACAGAGGGACAGCTACTTCTATGGTCTGATATTGCTATTTCACCACAACCTATAATTTTGTCTATTGATACTATGTCAGATCTAACGGTACTTGTTAAAGTTCTAGTAGGTATTTCATAACATCCAGTCCAGCAGTATGTAGTTAATCCTTCTTTATCAAGTGCTCTGGCTTTTGCAAGTAAGCTTCCCATGCTTCTCGTAGTGCCGTCTGTGCCAAGAAGACCTACGCAAGTTGTTATTCCATTTGAAGTGATTTTTGAAAGATTCATTTCAGGAGTCCTATTTGTAAATCCACCTTCTCCTCCGGCACCATCTATATGTATATGAAGATCAATTAAGCCAGGAGTGGCAATTAGTCCACTAGCATCAATTACATCGATTTGAGGAAAATTTCCCTTAGGTAAATCTATGCTAGAGGATATGTAAGCTATTTTATTGAATGCTATAAGTATGTCTTTCCTGCCAAGATATTTTGGAGAAAATAATTCTGCATTTTTAATTAAAAGCATTTAAAAATCACTCCTAATATACTAATTGTATTTTAATGTAGTATGTATATTAGGAGGATTTTTTATTCAAAATTTAGATGTAGTCGTTTATGCCTCTTATAGATATTTCTCCACATATAATAGTATCTATAGAACCGTTAGGGTATTTAACTACTAGTTCGCCATTTTCGCTTATATCAATAGCTTTTGCGTACAATTCTTGGCTTGGAGATATTATCTTTATATCTTTTCCAAGTACTGCAGAGTATTTTTTACATATATCTATTGATGATTTTACAGTAGCATTTTTTTCAAATTCCAAGTATAGTTTTTCAAATTCATTTATAAATGTACCTAGAAAGAATTTCCTAGAAATATTTGACCCATTTTCAATTTTTAAAGAAGTAGCTTTTTTAGACACATCTCCTTGAAAGTCCTCTTTATCCAAATTTGCATTTATACCAACTCCAACAATGACATAGTTTACTTTGTTTAATTCTCCGCTCATTTCTGTAAGGATACCACATACTTTTTTATGATTTATGATTATATCATTTGGCCATTTTACATAGGCTTTTATGTCAAATGTGTTTAAAGTATTTATAATAGCAGCAGCGGCTATCTGCGTTATTTTTGGAACGTCTACAGGAGATATATTAGGTCTTAATATTATTGAACTCCATATTCCCTTGTATTTTGGAGAAATCCATGATCTACCAAGTCGTCCGCGCCCAAGTGTCTGCTCCTCAGATATCACTATAGTTCCATTAGAAGCACCTTTTTCTGCTAGTTCTTTTGCTTTTAAATTTGTTGAATTTATACTTTCAAAATAGAAATAGTTTCTTCCTATACAGCTCGTGTTAAGGGTATCTTTTACCTCTTCATAAGTTAGTATGTCAGGAGATTCTATAAGTTTATAACCTTTTTTTGAGTAAGATTCTATTTTATAACCTTCTTTTTTTAAGATATTTATATATTTCCATATAGCAGTACGACTGACTTTTAATTTTTCACTTAGTGCTTGACCAGATATAAAATTATTTTTGTTTTCCTTTAATAAATTCAATATAGATTCTTTCATAAAAATTATCCCACCTTCATATTAAAGGTATTATACTACAATAATTTAAAATATAGAAGGGCATTGATATTTGTATATATTAATTTAAATTTTTAATTTTAAGTTTATAGTAAGGAAAAAGTATATGATATTTTGTAGTTCTTTGTTTATAATTAAATTACAATATAATAGAGTAGGTATTTTAATTAAAAGTCAGTACTAAAAAGATATTATAAATAATCTTTATGTTTAAAGTATAGTAAATTGATATAGGATAAATATTAAATGAAATAATAATTTATATATAATGTCCTGGAGTTTACTAAATATAATTGAAAAAAGAAGGTGTTTTTATGCTAGATGTATGTCTACTTGGCTGTGGAGGAAGCGTTCCTACTCCTGATAGATTTTTGACATCACTATTGGTTTCCTGTAAAGGACGAAAATTACTTATAGATTGTGGAGAAGGTACCCAAATAAGCATAAAGATAAATAAACTTGGTTTCAAGTCAATTGATGCAATTTTATTTACACATTTTCATGCAGATCACATTGCAGGTTTTCCCGGAATCCTTCTTGCTATAGCAAATTCTGGAAGAAAAGAACCTTTAACTATAATTGGGCCTAGAGGACTCTTAGATGTGGTAAAAGGACTTACAGTTATAACTTGTGATCTTCCTTATAGCTTAAATTTGATTGAAATAGACGAAGATAAACAGTGCTTTAAAAGGATAGGAAATTTTAATATAAATATACTTCCTGTAGAACATAGAGTGCCATGTTTTGCCTATTCAATTTATATTCCAAGGAAGAGAAAATTTGATAGAAAAAAAGCTATTTCTAATGATGTACCTGTTAAGTTGTGGAGTAAACTTCAACATGAAAATAAAGTCAAATACAATGGGAAGGTATACAGAAGTGATATGATTTATGGAAAAGAGCGTAGAGGAATTAAAGTTTCATACTGTACAGATTCAAGACCAACTGATGAGTTGATAGGTTTTATAAATCATTCTGACTTATTTGTGTGCGAAGGTACCTATGGAGATAATGAGAAATATGAAAAGGCAGTAGAATATAAACACATGTTATTTAGAGAAGCAGCACTTCTTGCGAAAAAAGGAGAGGTTAAGGAATTATGGCTTACACATTTTAGCACTTCTATGCTCAAACCTGAATTGTATATTGAAGAAACAAGGAAGATATTTAAAAATACTATTATTGGAGAAAATGGCATGAAAAAATCACTTAATTTTGAGAATGATATGCAAGATATGTTATAATATAAAAATCTATATTAATAGATATATTTTTTTACATTTAATATTTTTTCTTAAGGTTCTCAAGGTGGTGATTTAAGTGGAAGCATCCAAAAGGGGAATAGTTGTAGCTATAATGCTAGCAATGGTTTTGGCAGCTGTTGAAACTACAGTTGTGACTATAGCTGTGCCAACTATAGTTAAAGATTTAAATGGATTTGAACTTGTAAGCTGGGTATTTTCCCTTTATTTGCTTACAGCTTCAGTAAGTACACCAATTTATGGCAAATTGGCAGATTTATATGGAAGAAAAAATACTCTTTCTGTTGGAATAATTATATTTTTAATAGGTAGTTTTGCATGTGGATTATCACAAAATATGTATCATCTAATGGCATTTCGTGGAGTTCAGGGCTTAGGGGCAGGAGCTATATATACTATTACATATACAATAGTGGGAGATCAATTTTCACTTTCTGAAAGAGCAAAAGTACAAGGGTGGCTCAGCAGTATATGGGGAATATCTAGTCTTATAGGACCTTTTATTGGAGGAGTTATAATAGATATGCTTTCTTGGCATTGGATTTTCTTTGTGAATATTCCATTTGGTATAATATCAATCCTACTTATTCAGAAATACGTTAAAGAAAGTTTTGAAAAGAAAGAAGTAGTATTAGACTATAAAGGTGTTATATCACTATCTATAGGTATTATAGCTTTGCTTTTAACTTTTATGTCAAATGGAAAAGATTACAATATACAATATTTAAGAACTGGATTTTGTGGGATTATAGCTATAGTGTCTTTAGCAATATTTTATAAAGTTGAGAAAAAGGCAAAAGAACCTGTTATGCCTTTTGAAATATTTGATAGGTCAAATATACTTATAAATGCTATAAGTTTTATATTTTCTGCAGTACTTATGGGAATTGATGTTTATATGGCAATATACATACAAAATGTACTGGAGTACAATGCAACTGTATCAGGACTTATTATGGCTCCAATGTCTATTACTTGGTTTTTAGCAGCATTTTTTATAGGAGATAAAATAGTTAAATATGGTGAAAAATCTATAATAGTGTTTAGTGGAATTCCAATAACTATAGGAACATTATTCATATTTATGCTTGGAGTGAATTCTTCAATTTTTTCAGTTGTACTTTTTTCAGCAATTCTAGGAATAGGATTTGGATTGAATTTTACAACTCTTACAATAGTTATACAGATGTCTGTAGATTATAATAAGAGAGGAGCAGCTACTGCCTCAAATACACTTTTGCGTAATTTAGGTCAAACAATAGGAATAAGTGTATTTGGAAGTATTTTTAACTTTTCCATACTTAGGTATTTGAGAAGTTTAAATATTTTTAATATAAGCCCAAATGCTATGTACTCAGGAAATATAATAGATGGAATATCAAAAAGTGTAGTAAAGGAATCTCTAAATTTTAGTTTACATATAGTGTTTTTTATAATGATTATACTGGATGTATTTGCTATAGTGTTATCTATTATGATACCAAACATGGTGAAAAATGATAAATAAATTAATTATCTATAAAAAGATTGTTATTTTTATAACTATACTTTTTTGATAATTTGTAGTATAATTATAGCATAAGATAAAGTTAATTAACTAAAGCTTTTTAATTAATGAATGAATTAAGTGTAAAAAGTTAAATTGTTTGTTAAATTGTTTAATTGATTTTGTGAAAAGTTTCTCAAATTCTTTGAATTGATTTCAATGTAAAGTAATATAATAAGATTATATAAATACCTAAGAGCTGTGCTCAGGTTATTAAAATATAAAAAGAAAAGGGAGATGATTAATATGAGTAAATATAAAGTTGGAGATGAATTAATAATAGTAACAAATCCTTCCGAAGATGCAAAAAAATTAGAAAATTTAACTAAGTTGGAAGTAAAAGATAATTTTGCGCAGATATCTTGGGGACTAAAAATAATTGATGTGGAGTATGATAAGCCTAATGTAACTTTAACTTATCAAAATTTATATGGAGATGTAAATAAGGTTTTTGCAGTATGCACTGATGTTGCCAATTTTGACCATGAAAAAGTTCTGGAAAAGGCACTTCTTAAGGCTTTTCAGGCAGAAATTATAAATATAACTACAATTAAAAATGTAAAAAAAAGTGAAAGATGTGGATTTTAATATTGATATTTAATATTAGGGATAGTTTTACTAGAATAGTTTAACTATCCCTTTTGGTTTTTAGATAATAATATTTCACTTGACATGTGTTTGTTTTTAAATTATTATATTCAATAAGAATTTTAGTAAAAAATACACTTTAAATTGGTCCTGTGAGGCCAGAAAGAGGTATAAAACATGGATAAATACTTTTATATGTGGAAAAAAATGAATAGTTCTATATCTAAATGTTAAGGTAATAAGAAAATTATTTTTTTTAATGATTTTCCTATTACCTTTTTGTTTTTTTAATTAGGTGTATTTTTACTGTAAAAATACAGGAGGTATATTATGAAAGCTAAACTGATATTGGAAGATGGAAGTATTTTTGAAGGAGAAGCGTTTGGATACTTAAATGATAGTGTAGGAGAAGTAGTTTTTAATACAGGAATGACTGGCTATGAAGAAATACTTACAGATCCATCTTATTATGGACAGATTGTAACTATGACTTATCCACTTATAGGAAATTATGGTATAAATTTAAATGATATGGAATCATCATCACCTAAAGTAAAAGGATTTATAGTGAGAGAAAATTCAAATATATCTAGTAATTTTAGATCTGAATTAGAACTTGAAGATTATTTAAGGTTAAAAAAGATTATAGGAATTTCAGGAATTGATACAAGAAGTCTTACAAAATTACTTAGAAATAAAGGTACTATGAAGGGAATTATAACTGTCAAAGATTTGAATTTTAATATGGTAAAAGATGAGCTTAACTCTTTTTCAAATGTAGATGCAGTTTGCCAGGTTACAACAAAGAAACCATATTGCATAGATGGAAAGGGAAAGCATATTGCAGTTATGGATTTTGGTGTAAAAACTAGCATACTAGAAAATTTTACGAGAAGAGGATTTAAAATTACGGTATTTCCTGCAACTACAAGTGCTCTAGATGTTCTTAAAGTTAATCCTGATTTAATATTTATCTCAAATGGACCTGGAGATCCATCTGATTTAAAAAATGAAATTCAAAATATAAAAGAGCTTGCATTAAAAAAAACAACAGTTGGAATATGTCTTGGACATCAACTTTTAGCACTAGCCTTTGGGGGAACTACTGCAAAATTGAAATTTGGACATAGGGGATGTAATCATCCTGTGAAGAATTTAAAAAACAATAGAGTTTTTATAACATCTCAAAATCATGGATATTATGTAAATAGACTTCCAGAGGACATGGAGGTAACTCATATTAGCTTAAATGATGGCTCTGTGGAAGGTATGAAGCATAAGAATTTACCAATATACTCAATACAATTTCATCCAGAAGGCTCACCTGGACCTGAAGATAATAATTATATATTTGATGAATTTGCAAAATACGCACTTTAAGTAAAAAGTTTATAAATACAAATTGAAGGGAGAACAAGATTATGCCTTTAAATAAAGATATAAAGAAAGTATTAGTTATAGGATCAGGACCAATAATTATAGGTCAAGCGGCGGAGTTTGACTATTCAGGGACTCAAGCTTGTGAATCATTAAAAGAAGAGGGAATAGAAGTTGTACTTATAAATAGCAATCCTGCAACTATTATGACGGATAGAGAAGTTGCAGACAAAGTTTATATAGAACCTCTTACAGTAGAATTTGTAGAGAAAGTGATAGAAAAAGAAAGACCAGATAGCTTACTTCCAGGAATGGGAGGACAGACAGCATTAAATCTTGCAGTAGAGTTATATGAAAAAGGTGTGCTTGAAAAGTATAATGTAAATATAATAGGTACATCAATAGAATCTATAAAAACAGGTGAAGATAGGGAGTTATTCAGAGATGCAATGAATAAGATAAATCAACCTGTAGTTGAGAGTGAAATAATAAATGATATAGATGCTGGAAAGAAATTTGCAAATAGAATAGGTTATCCTGTTATAGTAAGGCCGGCTTATACACTTGGAGGAACTGGTGGTGGAATAGCGGAAAATGAGGATGAGCTTGAAACTATACTTGAGTCTGGACTTGAATTGAGTTCAATAGGTCAGGTGTTAATTGAAAAGAGCATAAAAGGATGGAAGGAAATAGAATATGAGGTAATGAGAGATAGCTATGGAAATTGCATAACTGTGTGTAATATGGAAAATATAGACCCAGTAGGAATACATACAGGTGATAGTATAGTTGTGGCACCAAGTCAAACTCTCTCAGATAAGGAATACCAAATGCTTAGAACTGCTTCTATAGATATAATAAATGAAGTTGGAATAGAGGGAGGATGTAATGTACAACTTGCTTTAAATCCTAATTCATTTCAATATGCTGTAATAGAAATAAATCCAAGAGTAAGCAGATCCTCTGCACTTGCTTCTAAGGCAACTGGATATCCAATTGCAAAAGTTGCCGCAAAAATTGCACTTGGATATAGATTGGATGAAATAAAAAATGCTGTTACTAAAAAAACTTATGCTTGTTTTGAACCATCCCTTGACTATGTTGTTGTTAAGATACCAAAGTGGCCTTTTGACAAGTTTCAAGGAGCAAATAGAAATCTTGGAACAAAGATGATGGCTACAGGTGAAGTTATGGCTATAGGAAGCAACTTTGAAGCTGCATTTTTAAAGGGAATAAGATCCCTTGAAATAGGAGCATATTCACTTGACTATAAAAAATTTAAAAAATTAAGTTTAGAAGAACTTAAAAACAGAATTAAGTGTCCAGATGATGAGAGAATATTTGCACTTTCTGAAATGATAAGAAGAGGATATAGAGTATCTATGTTATCTTGCATAACAGGAATGGATGAATTTTTCATATACAAGTTTAAATGGATTATAGATGAGGAAGAAAAGTTGAAGAAAAGCAGTATAGATGATTTGGATAAAAAGTGGCTTACTCTTCTTAAGAAGAAAGGATTTTCAGATAAGGCTATAGCATCTATGCTAAAAGTAGATCCAGATGAAATATACAACCTTAGAAATATATGGAATATAAAACCGTCATACAAAATGGTAGATACCTGTGCAGGTGAATTTGAAGCAATTTCTCCATATTATTATTCTACTTATGAAAAAGAAGATGAAGTTCAGGTATCAGATAGAAAAAAGGTGATTGTTATAGGATCTGGACCAATAAGAATAGGTCAGGGAATAGAATTTGACTATGCTTCTGTTCATTGTGTAAAGATGCTTAGAAAATTGGATATTGAAACTATTATTATAAACAATAATCCAGAAACTGTAAGTACAGATTTTGATATTTCAGATAAATTGTATTTTGAACCTATAACTAAGGAAGAAGTTCTCAATGTAGTTGATAAAGAAAAGCCTTATGGAGTAATTCTTCAATTTGGAGGTCAAACTGCAATAAAGCTTGCTGAGTTCTTAAAAGAAAAGAATATAGCTATATTAGGTACAACTGCAGATCAAATAGATGCAGCGGAAAACAGGGAAAAGTTTGATGAACTACTTGAAAAACTTCAGATAAAAAGGCCTAAAGGTAAAGGTGTATGGACATTAAAGCAAGGACTTGAAGAAGCTAGAGCACTTGGGTTTCCAGTGCTTGTAAGGCCATCTTATGTTCTTGGTGGTCAAGGAATGGAGATAACTTACGATGAAAGGGAACTTACATACTATCTTTCAAAAGCATTTGATAAAGATAAAAAGAATCCAATACTGATAGATAAGTACTTAATGGGAAGAGAAATAGAAGTAGATGCAATATGTGATGGTTATGATGTTTTAATACCAGGGGTTATGGAACATCTTGAAAGGGCAGGTGTACATTCTGGAGATAGTATAACTATGTATCCAAGTGAGAATATAAGTGACAAAGTTAAGAAAAAGGTACTGGAATATACTAGAAGTTTGGCTCTCGAAATAAAAATAAAGGGAATGATAAATATACAGTTTATAGAATACAAGGATAATCTTTATGTAATAGAGGTGAATCCAAGAGCATCTAGAACTGTACCATATATAAGTAAAGTAAGTAATGTGCCTATTGTTGACATTGCAACAAGAGTTATGCTTGGTGAAAAACTAAAGGATATGGGGTATGGCACTGGAATCTTTAAAGAGCCTAGCATTTCAGCTGTGAAAGTTCCTGTATTTTCTACTCAGAAGTTGCCAAATGTTGAAGTTTCACTTGGACCTGAAATGCGATCTACAGGTGAAGTACTCGGAGTAGGAAAAAATCTTACGGAAGCTCTATATAAAGGCTTTATAGCTGCAAATATGTTTTCAAGTAGTGAAGTTAAAACTGTACTTGCAACTATAAGTGATCATGATAAACAGGAATTTTTACCTATAGCTAAAAAAATCAACGAATTGGGAATTAAGTTTGTAGCTACAAGAGGAACTGCAAAACTTCTAAGAGAAAATGGAATAGAGGTAAAAGAAACTAGAAAAATGAAAGAGGAAAAACCAAATATAATAGATGTTATAAAGAAAGAAGAAGTTGATTTGGTTATAAACACTCCTACAAAAGGGAATGATTCTTCAAGAGATGGATTTCATATAAGAAGAGAAGCAGTTGAGAGAAATATAGAAGTTATCACTTCTCTTGATACACTTAGGGCAATGACCTATGTTAAATATAATGGTTATAAAGACTTTAAATTTGATATATTTTCAGAATACAAGTAAATTAACCTAGGCATCCTTCATAGAATATAGTAACAGCAATTAAGGAAGGAAATTTTATGAATAAAAATGCTGGATATTATATTGAACTCACTGACGAAGCAGAGAATCTTTTAAGAAAAGGCAAATTTTTAGGTGTAGGTCATAATGGAGTGGTGTATTTACTTAAAAACAATAGAGTTATCAAGATTTTTAAAGACAAAGGTGTGTGTGCAAGTGAATATAGTATATTAAAGAAGACTTCTAAAAGCAAGCATTTTCCAAAAGTGTATTCTCATGGCGATTATTATATTGTAAGAAGTTATGCTAAAGGGACCCGGCTTGATTACTATATTAAGAAAAATGGATTGAACTATAAAACAGCACATAGCATTATAAAGCTTTTAAAAGAATTTAAAAAACTTAAATTTACTAGGTTAGACATAAGATGTAAAGATTTGTACTTAGATGAAAAATTTTTCCTAAATGTAATTGATCCTAAAAATAACTATTCAAAGAGTTGTGTTTATCCAAGACACTTGATGAAAGGACTGAATAAACTTGGAGTTCTAGATGAATTCTTAAATGTTGTTTATGAAGAATACAATGAAGTTTATGATGATTGGAGTTTTAGAATAAAAAGATATTTGAAATATGGGATAAAATAGATATGGGAAATTGTGTTATGCATCATTTTATTATATTATAATAAAATGATGCATTTTTTGTATATTTAATAATATTTTACTATAATAATTATTATATTGACAATTAATGATATTTTTATCGAAAGGTTTAGGTGGAAAATATGTTCATAACTTGTAGAAATATGTTGAATTTGCCAGGACTTGAGAAAATGAAAGTAGTGGCAGGTGCTGGTGGGTTGGATAAAGTTATTAGTTGGGTTCATGTTACTGAAATACCCAATGCAGTAAATTATGTAAGAGGAGGAGAGCTTCTATTTATAACGGGAGTTGTAATAGGTAATAATACTTCATTAATGCTTAAGTTTATTAAAGAAATAAATTTGAAAAAGTTATCTGGACTTGTTATAAATGTTGGACCATATATTAAATCAACACCTAAAGAAATTATAGACTTTGCAAATAAAGTTGATTTTCCTGTATTTGAGCTTCCATTTGAAGTTAGACTAATAGATGTAACCCAAATTATTTGTAAAAGCATTTTGATTAAAAATTCTCAAAAAGAATCTGTGAATAATTTTATGAAAGAAATAATTTTTGAGGATATAGATATTACTGATGAAATTTTAAACAGGGCGATTTTATATGGATACAGTATAAATCGATATTATTGTGCAATTGTAGTGGATATAGATGATTTTAGCTCATATATAAAGAACAATGAATTATATAATGAAGATGTTATTTTAGATATAAAAAATTATATTCAAGCTATCATTGATGAAATAATGCATAAGAACAACAAAAAATACTTTTGTGCTGTCCAAAGTGATAGTTTTTTTATTATGATTTCTTTAGGTAAAAATAATAAAAAAATGAATGATTCAGTTAAAAAAGAAATATTTAATATTGCAAATGACATAAAGATGGAAATAAATAAAAGGTTAAGTCCAATTACAGTTAGCATAGGCATAGGAGGAATATGTAGTGATTTAAAAGACTTTAAATCTGCAATTTCACAGGGAAAAAAGACTTTAGAGATATTAAAAAGATTAAATAGAAATAATGTCATTGTAAGTTATAGTGATCTGGGAGTATTTAGGCTATTTTTTGAAATGGATAGATACGATGAAATGAAAAATCTATTTAATGAAAATTTATTGAAGTTAAAAGAATATGACAAGAAAAATTCATCATGTTTGATAAAAACTCTCCATGTATATTTGAAAAATAATAGAAATTTAGGAAAGGCATCAGAAGAATTATATATCCATAGAAATACGATGAAATACAGAGTCAAGAGGATAGAAGATATATTACAATGCGATTTAAAAGATGAAGAAGTGGTATTTAATATTAAGTTATGTATGCAAATTGGAATTTTTTTAAATTTGATTAAGATATAGTTTCGGGTCATATTAAATTATGGTGTACAAAAATACAAATGAAAATTTGTACACTGTGGATATATTATTTTTCTTGATAATATGATAAATTGTATATATGTTAATTGATGATTTATTAATTAATTAATGGCATAATTGATAAATATATATAATATAGTCCAAAATTCAATTTAAATGGAGGTGATGATTTTGCAGTATTCTATATTTCAAAGTCCTAGAAATATAATTTATGGAGAAGGTTCATTAAGTGTGATTGGAAGAGCAACTGAAAAATTTGGCAAAAAAATTATGGTGATTACAGGAAAAAGCTCATCTAAAAAGTCAGGAGCTTTAGATAAAATAATATATAGCTTGAAAGAAAAAAAATTGGATTATGTAGTTTTTGATAAAATAGAATCTGATCCAGATGCAGATACAATAAGATTTGGAGTAAAGATTGCAAAAGAAAATAATATAGATTCGGTAATAGCAATTGGAGGTGGAAGTGTATTAGATGCATCTAAAGCCATAAGTATGGTAGTTACAAATGGTGGGGATATTGTTGAATATGAAAGTAAACATCCACAAAAAGATATATTGCCTATAATAGCTGTTCCGACTACAGCAGGCACAGGTAGTGAAGTAAGTAAGTTTTCAATAATAACAGATAAAAAAAGAAAAATTAAAATGTTAATTTCAAGTGATTTACTTATTCCAAAAGTTGCAATTGTTGATCCAGAATTAACTTTGACAATGCCGCCAAAGGTTACAGCTGCAACTGGAATGGATGCATTTACGCATGCTATAGAAGCATATATATCTAAGGCATCTCAGCCTATGTCAGATGTATATGCTATAAAAGCTATAAAAATGATAAGTAGTAATCTTCCTAAGGCAGTGTTAAAAGGAGATGATATAGCTGTAAGAAAAAATATGATGATTGGACAAATGTATGCTGGACTTGCTTTTAGTAATTCATCTACTGCACTTGTTCATTCCATGTCTAGACCTCTTGGAGCCTATTATGGTATTCCACATGGGCTTGCAAATGCACTATTGCTTCCGGAAGTTATGAAATTCAATAGGGCAGCATGTGCAGAAAAGTTTAGAACTATGGCAATGGCTATGGGTGAAGTTGTATCTGGCAAGTCTGTGCGAGAAGCTAGTTATTTGGCTATAGATGTTGTGAAAAATATATTTTTAGAAACTGGACTTCCTACTAGATTAAAAGACCTTGGAGTGGATAAAAATACTTTTATAAATATGGCACAAGATGCAATGAAAAGTAGAACAACTTCACTTAATCCAAGAATACCTACAATAGAAAATATTGTAGAAATATATAAAAATATATACTAAAATTTTACTTATGTTTTAAGGAGGATAATAATGGATACGGTGCAAAACAAAGAATTGGAAATGGGTGTAGAAAATATAAAAAAATATGATAAAAAATATAATATGCATTCATGGAGTGCACAAAAAACACTTGATCCACTTGTTATTACAAAAGCCGAGGGAATTTATTTTTGGGACAGCAACGGAAATAGATATATGGACATGTCTTCTCAACTTGTAAATGCAAATATAGGTCATGGAAATAAAAAGGTAATAGATGCAATTAAAACTCAAGCTGAAAAGATGCCATTTATGGGACCTGCATATGCAGTTGATGTAAGAGCAAAATTAGCTGCTAAAGTAATAGAAAAAGCTCCAGATAACATGGGGAAGGTATTTTTTACATTAGGAGGGGCAGATGCAAATGAAAATGCTATAAAAATAGCAAAGATGTATACAGGAAGATTTAAAATATTTTCCAGATATAGATCTTATCATGGGGCAAGTTTTGGAGCAGCAAATCTAAGTGGAGAACCAAGAAGATATACTTGTGAACCTGGTATACCAGGATTTGTGAAATTTTTCGATCCCTATGTTTATAGGGAAAATATAAAATTTGAAAGTGAGGAAAAAGCTTCTGAATTTTACCTTGGGAAATTAAGAGAACAATTAATATATGAAGGCACAGATAGCATCGCAGCTATTGTTATTGAAACTATAACAGGAAGTAATGGTGTTATTATTCCACCTAAAGGATATCTTCAGGGAATAAGAAAATTATGTGATGAATTTGGAATAGTTATGGTATGTGATGAAGTTATGGCAGGATGGGGAAGAACAGGAGAATGGTTTGCATGTGATAATTGGAATGTAAAACCAGATATAATTACATTTGCAAAGGGGATTACTTGCGGTTATGTTCCTCTTGGGGGTGTTTTAGTAGATAAAAAAATAGCAGAATATTTTGATAATAATGTACTTATGTGTGGACTTACCTATAATGCACATCCACTTGCCTGTGCTGCAGGGTGTGCAACTTTAGAAGTATATGAAGAAGAAAATTTAATAGAAAATTCTAAAAATATGGGAATTGTATTAGGGCAGTATTTAGAGAAAATAAAAGAAAAGCATTCTAGTATAGGAGATGTTAGATATATAGGATTATTTTCAGCAATAGAACTAGTTAAGGACAGAAAAACTAAAGAACCACTTGTACCTTATGGAAAAGATCCAAATGGGGTGATGCCTAAAATTATAGCTATGCTAAGAAAAAAAGGATTTTCAACTTATTCACATGAAAGTTGTATTATGGTAGCTCCGCCACTTATTATAACTAAAGAAGAACTAGAAGAAGCTATGAATATTTTAGATGAGGTAATGTATTCAATTGATGAATATGTAGAAAAATTAAAAAAATAGAAAGGGTGTATTAAAATGAAAAATGTAAGTTGTGATAAGGAGAGAATGAAAGATAAGATTGTTACATTCAGTAAATTTGGAGATACTGGCAGAGGAGGTATAACAAGACTTTCTTTAGCAAAACCTGATATTCAGGCAAGGGATGAATTCTGTAAAAGAATGAAAAAACTTGGAGCACAAATTGAATTAGATGATATGGCAAATATTTATGCAACATTTGAAGGATCAGAAAATCTTCCTCGTATTGCAATGGGATCACATTGCGATTCAGTAGTACAAGGTGGAAATTATGATGGTATTTTAGGTGTAATGACAGCAATGGAAGCAATTGAAACTATAGTTACAGAAAAAATTCCACACCGTCACCCAATTACAGTTATGATTTGGACCAATGAAGAAGGTGCTCGTTTTGATCCTGCAATGATGTCATCAGGTGTTATTACAGGTAAATTTGATAAGGAAAAAATGTTACAGTCAAAAGACACAGAAGGCATAACATTTGGAGAAGCTTTAGATGCAAGTGGATATAAAGGAAGTGAAAATAATAGGATAAATCCTAAAGATTATATGGCATTTGTGGAGTTACATGTTGAGCAAGGACCTGTTCTTGAAAATGAAAAGAAAGATATTGGTGTTGTAGAAGGTGTTGTTGGAATGGTAAATTATGAATTTGAATTTATAGGACAAGCAGGTCATGCAGGAACTGTTCCTCAAAAAATGAGAAAAGATGCACTTCTAGCAGCTTGTGAGGCTATACAATATTTGCATAGAGAGCTTGATAAACTTGATGATAAACTAGTTTATACTACTGGTAGAATTAATTGTTCACCAAATATACACACTATCATACCAGATGATGTTAAATTTACTTTAGATGCCAGACATCAAGATCCGGAAGTTATAAAGCAAGTAGTTGAAATTATTAAGAATATTCCTAAGGAACTTGCAAAGTGTAAAGTTAGTTACAGGGAATTATGGTCTCGTAAAACTATAAGCTTTAATAAAGAATTAGTTGACTTAGTTGAAAAAGGTGCAAATCATTATGGATATTCCAATATGAGAATGTATAGTGGTCCAGGACATGATGCTCAATTTGTTGCAGATATGCTTCCTACAACTATGATATTTGTTCCAAGCATTGGAGGACATAGCCATTGTGAAATAGAAAATACTCCGCTTGATAATTGCCTTAAAGGAGCTAATGTGGTTCTTCAAACTATATTAGCTATTGATAAAAAGTAGTAGAAGTAAATAAAATCCGTGATTCTCATAAACACTGAATTGCGGATTTTAATAAAAATTAGTGAAAGAAGGGATTATTTATGGAAGAACCAGTACAAAAAGATATATGTGAATTAGATAATATCGATGAAGATATTCTACAAAGTAAATTATATAATAGTGATAATGCTCCAATACCTATAAACGGAAGAACGTGGAATACTTATAATTTTACTGCACTATGGGTTGGAATGGCACACTGTATACCAACATATATGCTTGCATCGAGTTTGATATCATTAGGTATGAATTGGAAACAAGCCTTATTTACTATTACACTTGGTAACTTAATAGTTTTAATACCAATTTTGTTGAATGCTCATCCAGGTGCTAAATATGGTATTAACTTTCCTGTATTTTCAAGAGTATCTTTTGGAGTGCTTGGGGCAAATATACCTGCACTACTCAGAGCTGTTGTTGCATGTGGTTGGTTTGGGATAAATACCTATATAGGTGGAAGTGCATTAAATGTATTATTTTCTGCTATTATTCCTAGATGGAATACAATAGGGGGGAACTTTGAGATAGCTGGACTTAGTGTTCCTATGGGAATAACTTTTATGATATTTTGGTCACTTGAAATGTTTATTATATTTAGAGGCATGGAAGAACTCAAAAAATTTGAAAATTGGGCAGCCCCAATGGTAATGGTATTAACATTTATTTTAATGATATGGGCTGTGAAATCTGCACATGGATTTGGACCTTTATTAAGTGAAACTGGGAAACTTAATACTTTCAATGATTTTATGTCAGTTTTTCCGGCTGCACTTACAAGTATGGTAGGGTATTGGGCAACATTATCTTTAAATATACCAGATTTTACAAGATATGCAAAAGGACAAAAGGAGCAGTTAATAGGACAATCTATTGGACTTCCATTAACTATGACTATATTTTCTGCAATGGGAATAATAATAACATCTGCCACAGTGGTTATATATGGTAAAAGTATGTGGAGTCCAGTAGACATAATATCAAAATTCAATAATCCATTTGCAATTTTAATTGGATTCTTTGGTATAGTAGTTGCATCACTTTCTGTTAATATAGCTGCAAATATAGTTTCTCCAGCAAATGATTTCTCAAATTTATCTCCAAAACATATAAGTTTTAAAACTGGAGGACTTATAACTGGAATTATAGGGATACTTATAATGCCATGGAAACTTTTAGCAGATCCTAGTGGTTATGTATATGTATGGCTTGATACTTATTCAGGGATACTTGGACCTATTGCTGCAATAATTATATGTGACTATTGGATTATAAGAAAAAAGAATATAAATCTCAGAGAATTATACTTATTAAATGGGGTATATACCTATAATAAAGGATTTAATCCAAAAGCAATGATTTCACTTGCTGTAGGAATAGTTGCGGCACTTATAGGAAAAATAATTCCAAGCTTGAATATATTATCTAATTATGCATGGTTTGTAGGTTTTGGAGTGTCATTTGTAATATATTATTTGATAAACATATCTTCAATGGAAGATAAAAGTAAAGTTGAAAACTTAGAAAAATAAATATACTGAATATTGTGTATAATAAAAAATTTAGATTATAAAGGAGTGTTTTACTTGGATACAATTATAAAAAATGGAATAGTAATAACAGCTTTAGACACTTATAAAGCTGATATAGGTATAGAAAATGGTAAAATTACAGCTATTTCTTCAAAATTAACTGATAACAATGCGAAAATTATTGATGCACAGGGAAAGTATGTACTTCCTGGAGCTATAGATGGGCACACACATCTTCAAATGCCTTTTGGTGGGACTATATCTGCGGATAGTTATGAAGCAGGAACGAGAGCAGCAGCCTGTGGAGGAACTACTACTGTATTTGATTTTGCACTTCAACAAAAAGGTCATGGAATTATACAGACAGTTAAAGAAAGAGATGAGTTATGTGCCCCTCAAGCTTGTGTAGATTATGCATTTCATGTTGTAATATCTGACTTAAGAGATGAAGTCTTAGATGAATTTAAAGAAGCTGTAGATTATGGTGTACCTAGTTTCAAAGTGTATATGGTATATAAAAAAGAGGGATTGATGGCAGATGATGGTTTACTGTATAAAGTATTGAAAAAGTCTAAAGAGGTTGGTGCTATAATAGCTGTTCATGCCGAAAATCCTGATCTTATAGATATAAGAACTGAAAAATTTTTACATGAAGGGAAAACATCTGCATGGTATCATTATCTTTCTAGACCAGAATTTGTAGAAGCTGAAGCTGATAAAAGGGCAATACATTGGGCTAAGGAATTAAATTCACCACTTTATATAGTGCATCTTGCAAATAAAGAAGGTATGGAAGAAGTCAAAAAAGCAAGAGATGAAGGCTATGAAATATATGCAGAAACTTGTCCACAGTATTTGTATTTTACAAATGAAGTTTTTAAAAGAAAAGATGGAAGAAATTTTGTGTGTTCACCACCAATGAAAGGAATTGAAAGTCAAAAAGCATTGTGGAATGGAATAAAAAGCGGAGATATTTCTACTATTGCTACAGATCATTGTCCTTTTCAATCTTATGAAAAAGACTGGGGAAAAGATGATTTTACAAAGATTCCTAATGGGTGTATGGGAATAGAAAATATGTATCCTTATATGCTTAGTGAGGCAAATAAAGGTAGAATCTCATTTAATAAAGTGGTTGAACTTTGTTCTTCAAATCCTGCCAAGATATATGGTTGTGCACCACAGAAAGGAAGTATTGTAATAGGAGGAGATGCGGATATAGTTATATATGATCCAAAAAAGGATTTTACAATATCAAAAGATAATATGCATTCTGATGTAGATTATACAATATGGGAAGGAGTTAAACTTAAAGGATATCCTGTAATGACATTTTCGAGAGGGAAATTGGTATTTAAAGATGGAAAATTTATTGGAGAACCAGGATGGGGAAAGTTTATAAAGAGAAAGCGAAATTAATATTGATTTTTAGGAGGCATCTAATATGGTAAATAATATGAGATTTAATAAATTAATAGAGGAATCCACAAGGTGTCTTTTATGTTATGATCCACCTTGCAGTAAAATGTGTCCTGCAGAAAAAGATCCCGCATCTATTATAATGTCTTTGAGATTTAAAAATTATAAACGAGCTTTTTTAAAATCAAGTGAAAATTTAAGAAATAAAGGGCATTGCAGTGAAGCATGTAATAATGTGATGTACTGCCAAAGAAATTGTGTAAGAGGTAAAATTGACAGACCCATACAATTAAGAATAGTTCAGGAAATTTTATGTAATGGGAAGTTATTAGAGGAGGTTTGATATATGAATGATTCTGAAGATATTTCTATAGATTTCTGTGGTATAAAGTGTGAGAATCCATTCTTTTTATCATCTTCGGTAGTTGGAAGTAATTATGAAATGTGCTCTAAAGCATTTGAAATGGGTTGGGGGGGAATTGTATTTAAGACTATTGGATTTTATGTATCTGATGAAGTGTCTCCACGATTTGATGTAATAGGAAAAGAGAATACACCTTTTATAGGGTTTAGGAATCTAGAGCAAATTTCAGAACATCCTTTAGAAGAAAACCTCAAGTATATGAAAAAATTGAAAGAAAGATATCCAAGAAAAGTTCTTGTTGCTTCAATTATGGGACAAACTGAAGAAGAATGGACTGAATTAGCAAAAATGGTGACAGAAGTAGGTTGTGATATGATTGAATGTAATTTCTCTTGTCCACAAATGGCATCGGATTGTATGGGATCAGATGTGGGTCAAAATCCTCAACTTGTAGAAAAATATTGTAAGGCTGTAAGGAGAGGAACTAGTTTACCTATAATTGCTAAAATGACACCTAATATTACAGATATGGTAGTACCAGCAGAAGCATCAATACATGGAGGGGCAAATTCTATAGCGGCTATTAATACAATAAAAAGTATAACAAGAGTTGATCTTGAAAAATTTTGTCCGTATCCTATAGTAAATGGAAGGTCATCAGTTTCTGGATACTCTGGAAAGGCAATAAAGCCTATAGCACTTAGATTTATATATGATTTGGCAAGTAGTCCTAAATTAAAAAATATTCCAATAAGTGGGATGGGAGGAATAGAAACATGGCAAGATGCAGTAGAATTTATACTTATGGGAGCTTCTAATATACAAATTACCACAGCAGTTATGCAATATGGATATAGGATAATAAATGATTTAAAAGATGGACTATCAAATTATATGAAGAAGATGGGATTTGAAAAATTACATGATATGGTTGGAATTGCAATTAAGAATATTATATCTGCAGAAAAGCTTGATAGATCTTATATAATATATCCTAAATTTCAGGATTACAACTGTGTAGGTTGTGGAAGATGCTATATATCTTGTTATGATGGTGGACATCAGGCAATAAAATGGGATAATAAAAATAGAAAGCCAATTCTTTTAAAGGATAAGTGTGTTGGATGTCATCTATGTGTAAATATATGTCCTGTAAATGATATAGTATATGGGGAGAAAGAGGATAAAGTAAAAAAATACTTTAATGAAGCTAATAATTTTATCTATAATAAAAAATAATGAGTCTGTCGCACTAAAAATTAGTGTGACAGTTTTTTGCATAAAAGTAAATCTCCAACTCGAAAGAGTGAAAGATTTATAGAATCATGCTATGACTCGTCAAATTAGAAGGTTTACCAGTGCCATATCATTTTAAGTTTATAAGATTTCGAAGTTTTCATTTTGCTCCTTGCTCAGAAAAAATTATGGTTGAAATGATAAATTTTCTTTATGAAATTGGAGAAGTATTAGTTGCTGAATGTGGAGAACTGAAAACGCTGTTGTGTTAGCAAATTTTTTTATGCTAATGTGATAAGCCCTTAGTATGGTTTTAAATTTATAGAAAAAGTATTTTTATTTAGTGTATAATAGAATTATTGCAATTAGTAGGAGGGACAAAATAAGATGATTTTTTTATCAACAGCGCTATATTATGAAGCAAAAAGCTTTATAGATAGATTCTCTTTGAAAAAAGATAACACTATAAATAAATTTCAAGTATTTAAAAATGAAGATATTGTGCTTATAATTACTGGAACTGGAGCTATAAATACAGCATGTGCCTGTACATATTTAATTAGCAAGTTTGATGCTAATAAATACGATACTTTTATAAATATAGGCATTTGTGGAAGTGTAGATAGAAGTGTAGACATAGGAAGTGCTATATTGATGAATAAAATAATAGATAATGGGACTGGCAGAGAATTTTACCCTGATTTGCTTTATAGTCATCCTTTTGAGGAAGGATGTCTTGAAAGCTTTGATGCACCAGTTAAAGATAAATGTAATATTAAAGGAAGCTTTGTGGATATGGAAGGAGCAGCTTTTTTTCAATCTGTATCAATATTTATGCCACCACATAGAATATTTTGTATAAAAGTTGTTTCTGATTACTTAAATAATGAAAAAGTTACAAGATATGATGTTAGTCATTTAATTAAGATTAATATAGATAAAATAAGTAATTGGATTGTTTCTATAAGAGATAAAACTTCTAAACCAAAAGATATTTTGGAAGAAAAGGATATGGATTATATAAATGAAATAGTAAATAATTTTAAATTATCTGTAACTATGCAACATGAATTGAGAAAATTAGCTGAGAATTATAAAATTATGAATGAAAATTTAATTCTTGCACTTGAGCCTTTTACCCAAATTTATTGTACTTCAAAACAGGAAGGGAAGATATATTTTGAACAGCTTAAAAGACAACTTGAAACAGTGTAGTTTTTCTCATATATATGTAGAAAATAGAGCATTTAAAAATGAAAATACTAAGAAGATACTTTCAAATTTTAAAAATTCTAAAATTATTCCAATAAATCATTATAAAGATGTATTTAATAGAAAAAATCAAGACTTCTTGTTGCAAAAAAAGTCACCAAATTTAATACTTGCAGTTAAAGAAAATGGTTTGATTTATAAAGGAGCTAAAGTATGTGAGAGTTTTGGAAATGAATATTTTTACTACACTTCTTCAATTATGAATTGTATATATAACTGTGAATACTGCTATCTTCAAGGTATGTATCCTTCTGCAAATGTAGTTGTATTTGTAAATCTTGATGATGTATTGAATGAAGTGACACATATTTTAGAAAAACATTCTGCATATATATGTATATCTTATGATACAGATATTTTAGCTTTTGAGAATATAACTGGATTTGCTAGAAAGTGGATAGATTTTGCAAGAAAGCATAAAAATTTAAGTATAGAAATAAGGACAAAAAGTGCAAATTTTAAATCTATAGAAAATTTAAATCCTACTGAAAATGTTATACTTGCATGGACATTTTCACCTGAATATGTAGTTAATAAATACGAAGTAAACACTCCTAATTTATATTCAAGATTGAAAAGTGCAAAATCTGCCATTTCTAATGGGTGGAAAGTTAGATTGTGTTTTGATCCAATTTTATATATTAAAAATTGGAAAGAGCATTATAGAAAATGTATAGAGGATACTTTTAAGGTGATTTCACCAACTGAAATTGAAGATGTTAGTGTTGGTACATTTAGAGTTTCAAAGGATTACTTTAAGAAAATGAAGAAGTTAAACCCAAGGTCTAAGATACTAGCTTATCCTTTTTGCAACAAAGAAGGAGTATTTACATATTCAAAAGAACATAATGAAGCTATGATGAATTTTGCATACAATATTTTAGCTAAATATGTAAAAGAGGAAAGTATATTTATATAGATTATCTTAAGAAAAAAGTCTATAGTAAAATTATGACCTATAATAAAATTGGCAGGTGATTAACATATGAAAACAGCAATTGTAACAGGAGCATCTTCAGGAATAGGACTTGAAATTTCAAAGCAATTGTTAGCTATTGATTATAAAGTATATGGTTTTGGAAGAAATTTTTCAAAAGCTGATATAGAAGATGAAAATTTCATAGAGGAAATTTGTGATGTTGAGGATATAGATAAATTGTGTAAAATCATACATAGGATAAAAAAGGAAAATAATGAGATAAATCTCCTAGTAAATAACGCAGGTGTAGGATATTTTGGACCTCACGAAGAATTAAATCCCAAAAAAATACATCACATGGTTTCAACTAATTTGGAAGTTCCAATGGTGCTTTCAAATATTTTGCTGAGGGATTTGAAAAAGAGCAAAGGCATGATAGTTAATATATCTTCAATTACTGCAAAAGAAATAAGTACATATGGTTGTGCATACTCAGCAACAAAGGCAGGAATAACTCACTTTGGAGAAAGTCTTTTTGCAGAAGTTAGGAAAACTGGAGTGAAGGTTGTTTCTGTACATCCGGATATGACAAAATCAAATTTTTATAGAAATGCTAATTTTAGTGAAGATGATAGTAGCCTTGATTTTTATATAAGTCCAGATACTGTAGCAGATGTAGTAAGGTCAATAATAACTCAAAGGGATAATGTGGTAATAACTGATATTAGCATAAAACCTCAAAAACATAGGATAAAAAGAAAATAAAGATCATAAGAATATATTTCTTTAATTCTAAAATATTTTGTGATATAATTAACATGATAATGTAATCGATTTATTAAATATTAATTTGAGATAAAGGGGAGATTAAAATGTCAAGAATTATTATTTCTACTGGAAAATATATACAAGGAAATGGAGAGCTGAAGAAGATAAGTTCTTACGTTAAAAGTTTGGGAAACAGTTTTTTCGTAATAGCAAGTGAAAATGGAATAAAAAGAAGCGGCGATGTGATAAAGGAAAGTTTTAAGAATTTAAATTGTAAATTGACTTTTGAGAAGTTCAATGGTGAGTGTACAAAAGGTGAGATAGATAGAATTTGTAAACGTTTTAAAGAAAGTGACAGTAATGTGATTATTGGAATGGGTGGTGGAAAGATATTTGATACGGCAAAAGCTGTTGCTTATTTTGTCGATGTTCCAGTAGTAATAGTTCCAACTATAGCAGCAACAGATGCACCTTGTAGTGCACTTTCTGTAATTTATACTGATGCAGGTGTTTTTAGTGAATATTTAGTACTTCCTAAAAACCCAGATATTGTGTTAGTGGATTCAGATATAGTTGCAAAGGCTCCAGTAAGATTACTTGTATCAGGAATGGGAGATGCACTTGCAACATACTTTGAAGCAAGGGCTTGTGTAAAGTCTGGAGCTCTTACAATGGCAGGTGCTAAACCTACAAAGGCTGCATTTGGACTATCAAGAATATGCTATGACACACTACTTAAAGATGGACTTAAGGCTAAAATAGCAGCATCTAATAAAGTTTCTACAGAGGCTCTTGAAAATGTAATAGAAGCAAATACTTATTTGAGTGGAGTTGGATTTGAAAGCAGTGGGCTTGCAGCAGCACATGCAATTCACAATGGACTTACAGTTATTAAAGAATGCCATCATTTATATCATGGTGAAAAAGTGGCTTTTGGTACACTTGTTCAATTAGTACTTGAAAATAGTCCTATGGATGAAATAGAAACAGTTATAAATTTCTGTAAGCAAGTTGGGCTTCCAATAACTTTAGCTGATCTTGGAATAGAAAAAATAGATAATTCAATGATTATGAAAGCTGCTGAAACTTCTTGTGCTGAAGGAGAAACAATTCACAATATGCCATTTGATGTTACAAAAGAAGATGTGTATGCTGCCATACTTTCAGCAGATAAAATAGGAAGGATGTATAAGTAGATAAATTTTATTTTAAGCTATTGATGGCTTGCAGTGCAAATTTAATTTGTATTGCAAGCCATCAATAGCTTGTCTTTAATTTTAACAATTCATTAAAAGTTAAATTTCAATTATAAGCTGAGTAATTATTTTTGCAAGTATGCTTTCAGCACCTGAATTTAAGTTTATTTTAGATTCTGTTATTCCATCATAACAGCTGTTCGTGAGTTTGTTTATAATTGGCTTATTTATAGAATTATTTCCAGTAAACCATTCATAGCATAATAATGCTCTCTCTTTATAAAAGGTGTCTTTTGTTAAATTATAAGCTTCTTTATATAAAATGGCACTTCCACAGGCTTCAATAGGTTGTTCATCAAATTTTGCAGGGTAAGGATCCCCTTTTTTATACCAACCTTTGCATCCTATTGGTTTAAAGAAACCATCTTTAAAGTAAATTTTATCTAAAAATTTTAAAGAATTTATAGCAATTGAATAATAATCCTTTTTACCCGTTATACCGTAACTTCTAAATAGACTAAGAGGTATTATGGAATTAGCATAAGTTAATTTATCTTCAAACCATTTCCAAGAATCATCTGAATTATTTAAAAAATTTTCTACTAACCAATTAGAGATTTCAATTATATATTTTTTTATAGTTTCTTTAATTGATATCAATTTGTTTTTACTGGATGTAGATTGATTTATATTTGTTTTACATAGGGAATTGTAAATTAGACATAATCCTATTAAAGAATATGATTTTCCTCTTATAGAAGTTAATGTACCTATATTATTTAGAGCATTTTTTATAAGTTTGAATGCGGAATATTTTATATTTTCATCAATATAATTTGAGTTTATTGTAAATCCAAGACACCAGAGGCATCTTCCAAAGCAATCCTCTGATCCATTTTCTTCTAGAAAATGTCTATCATAATCCATGAAATTTCTAAAGCCACCATTTTTATTCTGTGCATATGTTAAAAATGAAAGATACCTTAATATCAAATTTAAGTATTTATTAGTTCTATACTTTTCATATAGAAGAATACTTGCTATTAATGCTCTTGCATTGTCATCAGTAGTATATCCGGATTTTGGATCTGGTACAGCAAAGTTACTATGCTGTATCATTCCAGTATCATCTGTAAGTATGAATATTGGGTAGGAATCTGATTCAGTAAACATATATTATATCACCTGCATATTATATTTATTGTTTTTAATGACTAGTGAAAATAGATCCTCATATTTTTCTGCTATTTTAGGCCATCTCATATTTTCTCCAAAAGCTGTTATTTTTTTCTCGATCATTGACTTTTGATCTGGATTGTCAAGTAAAAATTCAATTGATTTGTAAAGTGAATCTGCATTTTTAAATTCTGCAAGTAATCCTTTTTTATTTTTTAATATTTCAAGTGCATATCTATAAGGAGTTGATACTATGGCTTTTCCATAACCAGCAGCATAAGCAAGAGTACCACTTACATATTGTTCTTCTCCTAAATAAGGAGTCATGTATATATCTGATAAAGCTAAATAATCTACTATTTCTCTTTTTGTAAGATACTTGTTTACAAAACTTACATTATCCTCTATACCAAGGTCTTTTACTTTATTTTTTAAACTATCTCTGTAACTCTCTCCATGTTCACTTTTTACACAAGGATGAGTTTTACCAAGAATTAGATAAAGAACCTCTGGATGTTTTACTGCAACCTTTGCAATAGCTTCTATTGCATATTCAATTCCCTTGCCTGGACTTAAAAGACCGAAAGTACTTATAATACATCTATTTTCATATCCAAATTTTTCTTTGAGGTTTTTTCTACTATCTACAGCAATATCGGGTACACCATGATGTATAACGTGAATTTTTGAAGAAGGTATATTATATGCATTGCTCAGTATTTGTGATGAATTTTGAGACATTATTATTATTTTTTCACTTTTCATTCCTAAATTATGAATTATTGATTTTTGCTTTTGGTCAGGTTTTGATAAGATAGTGTGCAAGGTAGTTACAAATGGAATTTTAAGATTATCTATGAAGTCAAGTACATATTCACCTTGATTTCCACCATATATTCCATATTCATGTTCTATTACTACGAGATCTACATTTGAATTATTTATCTTTTCTGCTAGTTTTTTATAATCACTTTTTTCAAACTGATTTAAAGTGAAAAGTACTTCATTTCCGTAATTATACTCTTTATTATTTATAGCTATTATTTTGTATGAATTTAAAGGATAGCCAACTTTTAAATTTTTAACTAAATCTTCTGTAAATGTTGCTATTCCACATTCTCTAGGTGGATATGTGCTCAAAAATACTACGTTTTTACCCATTTGAATCACTCCTCTAATATGTTTAAAAATTATATTGCAAGTAAATCACTGTTGTAATCATTTGTTGAACAAGCTTTATTTTCAATGTTGCAATATGGCTTTATTTTATAATTTGACGTAATTATGGTGTTTTTCAATGTAGTGTTTCTACCTATAGTTACATTATCCCATAATATACTTTTATAAACATTGCAGTTAGAATCTATAGAAGTTCCATTTCCTATAATTGTATAAGGACCTATCTTACAATTGTCCTTTATAACTACATTATTTCCTATAAACACAGGGCCTACTATATGTGAACTTGAACTTATACTTATATTTTTACCATTTATTATAAGATTATTTATGTTGAAAGATTTTTTATCTTTTGACATAGTTTTATAATAATCTAATAATGTGTCTGTATTGGCTTTAACATATTTTTTTATTGTTCCTATATCAATCCAATAATCTGAATACTTATATGCTGCCATTTTATAGCCCTTTCTTAAGAGACGTGGATAAGTATCTTTTTCTATAGATACAATTTCATTTTTAGGTATTTCATTTAATACTTCTGGTTCAAAAATGTATATACCTGCATTTATCCATTTTGAATTTGTTTCACCTATTTTTGGCTTTTCTTTAAATGCGCTTATATAGTTATCTTTGTCAAATTCTATTACACCATATTGTGAAGGATCTTTAACTTCTGTCATTGCTATAGATACCTTAGCATGTTTCTTTTTATGATAATTTATAAAATCATCATAAGGTATGTTTGAAATTATATCTGAATTTAAAATTAAAAATGTGTCATCAAAGAATTTTTCAGAATTTTTTATTGCACCTCCAGTTCCAAGAGGCAAATCTTCTGATATATATTTTACTTTTACACCTAATTTTTCCCCATTTCCTATATAGTTTTTTATATATTGAGGTTTATAGCATGTACTTAGTATAACTTCGTTTATTCCATATTTTTTTAATTTGTTTATGGTTCGTTCAAGAAGAGGTGTACCCATTATTGGAACCATAGGTTTTGGAAGATTGTCAGTCAAAGGTCGAAGTCTAGTACCTTTGCCACCAGCTAAAAGTAATGCTTTCATTGAAATTCCCCCTTGTATAAAAATATAATTTTTTATATGACAAATAAATATATAAAAATAAATATAAATATACAAAATAAAGTAATTTAATATTATTATTAATTTTTACATATAAAGTATGAAGATATTTAGATTATAATTAAAAATTTTAGTAAAATAGAAAATTTTAAGATAAATAGCTAGATATCAAACTCGTTTAGTATAATATCAGTCTAGAAGTGAAATCTAAATTGTATTTTAAATTGATGCATTATACTGATAATTAGCACTCTATAATGATGTCTGCTGATAATGATATTCTACTGCATAGATATTATGATGTCAAGTATTTGATAAATTATGGAATAAAATAAAAATAATATTAAAAATATATAGTAAAAAGATAAAATAATTAGAAATAACTAGTTAATTGATATATAATAATATTTGTGTTAAATAGTGAATTTAATTTTAAATTTTACTAAGTTATAATAGAGGAGGAAATTTATGAAAAGAAAATTAAGTGTTTTTTTAACTGGATTCATTGTTATTATTTCTATGCTATTTGCAGCAGGATGTTCAAATAGTAGTAATTCTAAAGTAGATTCAAATAGCAAACAGTCTGAAACTAAAATTAAAGTTGCAACTTTGAAAGGACCTACTGGAATAGGCATGGTAAAACTTATGAATGATAATAAATCAGATTATGATATTTCACTATATGATTCTCCAGATCAAGTTGTGTCAAAAATTGTAGCAGGTGATGTCGATATAGCTGCAGTGCCTTCAAATTTAGCAGCAGTTTTATATAATAAAACTAAAGGTAATGTAGAATTAGCTGCGATAAATACACTTGGAGTATTGTATGTAGTTGAAAATGGAAATTCAGTTAATAATATAAGTGATTTAAAAGGCAAAACTATATACTCTAGTGGTAAAGGTTCTGTTCCAGAGTTTGCTTTAAACTATATATTAAAACAAAATGGAATAGATCCTGAAAAAGATGTAACTATTGATTATAAAATGACACATAGCGATCTTGCTGCAGCAGTTGCTTCAAAGAAAGTAAATTTAGCACTACTTCCAGAGCCATTTGTAACCACTACTAAAATCAAAGACAAGGATTTAAATATCCAATTAAATCTAACTGAAGAATGGAATACTGCATCAAAGGGAAAAAGTAAGTTAATTATGGGAGCAATTATATTTAATAAAGATTTTGCAGATAAAAATAGTGAGGCTGCTAACAAGTTTTTAGAAGAATATAAAAAATCTGTAGAATTTGTAAATAATAATAAAGAAGATGCAGCAAAGCTTGTGGAAAAGTATGGTATAATTTCAAATTCCAAAATTGCCGAAATGGCAATACCAAGATGTAATATAGTATTTATAAGTGCACAAGATGGCAAAACGTCATTAGATAACTTTTATAATGTGTTAATTAGCGATGATCCAAAATCTATTGGGGGAAAATTACCTGATGAAAAATTCTATTACACTGGAAGTAAAAGTAATTAGAAAAGTAACTATTATAGCATTTTGGATTGGATTATGGGAAGTTTTTTCTATTATTATAGGGAATGGGATTTTATTGCCGTCTCCATTTGAAGTAGTAAAATCTCTTTCATTTCTTATAAAAAAAGAGTATTTTTGGAAAAGTATCCTTGGTACTTTGATAAGGGTAATATCAGGAGTATCAATATCAATAGTATTGGGAATTTGCCTTGGTATACTTGCAGGTGTTATAAGTTTTATAGAAGAATTTTTACAGCCTGTAGTTGTAAGCATAAAGGCCACACCGGTGATGTCTATAATAATAATAGCTTTAGTTTGGTTTACATCTTCTAATGTGGTAATATTTACAGCAATACTTATATGTTTTCCAATAGTTTATACCAATGTACTTGAAGGAGTAAAGTCTGTAGATGAAAATCTTATACAGATGGCTAAGCTTTACAAAGTAAAAAAAAGATACATATTGAAAGATATATATATCCCTCAATTAAGCAATTATATTATATCTGGTATATTTATGTGCATGGGTATAGGGTGGAAGGTTTCAGTTGCATCAGAAGTTTTAAGTACACCAAAGTATTCTATAGGAATAAATATACTTAATGATAAGAGTATGCTTGAAACATCAGAATTATTTGCATGGACTGTTGTAGTTATATTGTTGAGTTTTATCTTTGAAGGATTATTCAAATGTTTTATCAATATGCTAAAAAAGAAGTATTAATAAAGGATGATATTTTTGAAAAATAAAATAGATAGTAAATTTGAAATTGAGATAGAAAATCTGTGTAAATTTTATGGTGAAAATCAAATCTTTAAGAAGTTCAATATGAAATTTATAAAAGGTAAAATTACAGTTATTTTAGGACATTCTGGATCTGGAAAGACTACTCTTTTAAATATAATAGCAGGAATAGACAGACAATACTCAGGAAGTGTAGTTGTTAGGTCTTCCAATGTGTCATATGTATTTCAGGAAAACAGGCTTATTAATAATTTAAGTGTATATGACAATATTTCTTTCGTACTCAAATCAAATCTCCATGGACAATATTTAAAATCTGAGATTTATAAATATTTAGACGTTGTAGAGATGAATAAATACAAGGATATGTTTCCAAAACAACTTAGCGGAGGAATGAAAAGACGAGTATCTCTTGCAAGAAGTATTGCCTACAATGGGGATTTATTACTTATGGATGAACCCTTTAAAGGGTTAGACAGTGAACTTAAAGATAGAATCATAGATAGATTTTTGAATATACATAGTGAAAGATGCGATACTATTATAATGGTAACTCATGATAAGTATGAAGCGGAAAAGTTTGGAGATATAATTTATTCTATAAATTTATAATTAATTCTAAATTTTAATAGTATGAATAATATAATTTAATTAGTTGGATACTAAAAAGGTATTCAACTAATTATTTTAATATTATAAATAAAAATTATTAATTAATATTGATTGTTAAATAATTTTATGTTAATATACTTATAGAGGAATAGAATATGAAAAGTTTATTAGGAGATGATTTTATGAATAATAAAGTTGATATATTTACAAGTAGTACATGTCAATATTGTCATATGGCAAAGGAATTTTTCAAAGAAAACAATGTGGATTTTGTAGAGCATAATATAACTACAGATCCTGAAGCTAGAAAAGAGCTTGTTGCTAAAGGATATAGGGGAGTACCTGTTATAGTTATAAATGGAGAATATATACTTGGATTTGATAAAAATAGGATATCTAGCTTATTAGGACTTTAGTTGGTTTAAATATTTATAAACTTCATGCTTCCATAGCAAAAGTGTGTGATAATATCACACACTTTTGTTATGGAAATTATATTAATTATATTTGTTTCATAGAAGTAAGATTTTGAATATTTTGTATAAGTTTTTCTCTCTCATCTGTAATGTTTTTTATCTTAGAAATATTATGATCTAATGTTTCATTTCTATATAGTGCTGATTTCAAGTTATTTTCAAGCTCTTTTATTTCAATTGATTTTTCTTTTATAATTTGATTATACATGCTATCTATAAGTTTCTTTTGATTGAATAATTTATTTGAGTAGTATATACTTGATGATATAAATTGTTTTATATATTTTAAAAACTTCTTAAAAAAAATTTTCATGTTATCACCTATAAATGATTTTACAAAATTCTTTATATGAGTGCAATAATAAATTTATTATTTTAAACTTAGAAAGGGTTTTATGGATAGTAATAAATTATTTTTAAAGATTATACATAAGTATGAAAAAATGAAGAAAAACAAAGTAGTAAAGCTAAATAAGAAAATAGATAAGTTGCATGATGAAATTGAAAAAGAAAATATTAAATATAAGGATTTATTAAAATTAAGAGAAACTGTTAAAATACGAAAATCAGAAACAGAATATAAGTATAATATGTTAATTATGATATTAAAATCAAGAGGAATAATATTTGAGATACAAACTAAATATAGTATAAAAGAGTGGGAAAATTTATATATAAAATTTATTGATGAAAGATATAAATTGATAAACAAAAAAGGATGTATTGTATATGAAATTGAAGACAAGTACTATAGTACTATAGAACATATAATTAAAAATTATAAATATAGCATAGTAGTTATAAGAAAAGATGCATATTTTTACAAATTACAATTAAGAATAATTTAAATGCTAATATAGTACTTAGTACTTATTCTCTTTGAATATTCTATTATATAATACTTGAAAAACCTTCTCCTAACACTTCATTTATTTCATTTACTGTTATAAATGCTTTAGAATCTATTTTTGTTATGTACTCTTTAAGTTTTAAGAATTGTTTCCTATCTAATATTGTGGTTATAACCTCATTGTCATTATTTTTGTATGCACCTTTTGCATAATAGATAGTTGCACTTCTATTTAATTCATTTACAATATATTTTTTAATATCATTACATTCCGAACTTATTATAGCTACTTGTTTGTAAGTATTTAAAGTTAATATAACTCTATCTATTATTGTTGAATTTAAAATTATTCCTAAAATAGCATACATACCACGATCTATGCCAAATACAATCGAAGCCATTATTGCAACTATTATATCTGGAATCAATACAGATTTTCCTATGCTTATTTTTGTATATTTGTTTATTATCTTAGCTATTATATCAGTTCCGCCTGTAGAAGCACCTTTGTTAAATACTATACCCATACCTGCTCCACATATAAGTATGCCAAATATTAATTGAAGCAGTGTATCACTACTGAAAGGCTTTAATTCTGGATAGATATTCTGCATAATAAGTATCATAAGGGATATTGAAAAACTGCACGCTATAGTTTTACCTCCGAAAATTGGACCTATTACAATAATACCTATTAAAAATAGAACAATTTCCATACACATCATAAATAATCCAATAGGTATACTTGGAAATATACTATTTATTATTATAGCTGCACCACTTATTCCACCAGCGGCTATGTGACATGGTGCAAGAAAAAAATAAGTGCCAAATGATACCAAAAAGCAACCCAAAAGTAGTGAAAGTATATCTTTTAATTTTTTCAACATATAAAACTCCTCTCTAAATTATATTTCTATTATTATTTAAATAATACACTAAAAAAGAACATATAAAACCTAAGTTAAATCTTACTCAGATTCATATATGCTCTCATTACATACAGTATTAAGATGTATGTATGTCTTTTAAAATAATGTGGTAATTATAATAATTTCTCAACCTGAACCTCATAGTTCCCATCAGGAGATTCTACAGTTGCTCTCTCTCCAACTTTTAATCTAAATAGTGCCTTACCAAGAGGTGATTCTATACTTATCTTCATATTCTTAACATCAGCTTCCACAGAACTTACCAGTGTAACTTCTTCTGTTTCATCTATATCAAAAAATCTTACTAGTGCAGTTTTATTTATATCAAATACATCTGCATCAGAAGAACTTTCTATTATTACAGCATTTTTAAGCTGATTTTCTAATTCTTGTATTCTAGTTTCTGTCATAGACTGATCATCTTTAGCAGCACTATAATCTGCATTTTCACTAAGATCACCTTGTGCACGAGCTGACTTAAGAGCAGCTTTAATTTCAACTCTTTTGACGGTTTTTAAATATTCAAGCTCATCCTCTAATTTTTTCTTTCCTGACTCTGTTAATATTATATTCTGCATGAAAATCACCTACTATTCTAAATTTATGATATATCATTATGAAAAATATATAAATTAACTACATTACTTATAATATTATAATATTAGTAGTGGGATATTACAAGAGATATTATGCTATAATATTAATTAAGATTTGATACTGAATTAGGGGGGATTTATTTATGCCAAAAGAGTTTTATATAAAAAGTGGAAAAATAATGATTAATTTTAATGAAAAATTTTGTGATTCTTCTGAGAAATTATTTGAAAGTTCTGCATTTAAAACTGTATTTTTGAAGTATTTGAGTAAAATAAAGAATAAAAACAGTAGTATATATAGATATATTTATGAAACTACTAAAATTGATGATGTGGAAAAGCTTGAAGATGCCATAACAAATATATTTAAATTTCTTATGGCATTTGATTCTAAACATATTGCAAGTTTCAATTTTAATTGTAAAGAATTATTTTATGATAAAGACAAATTTATATCATTTATAGAAGATTTTTATAAATTTTGGAGAAAGTTAGAGAGATATACTATTATAAAAAATGATAAGCAGGAAGAGGAATTTGGAGATAGAAGTTTTATAGATGCAAATATTATAGATGCAAACAATAGATTTTCTAAGCTTATTCTCGATACATACAGAAAGATAGAAGAAAATATCTTATGTACTAAGCCTCAGATATACAGACAGCTGCCGGCAGGTGGCAATGTTGGATTAGTATTGGGAAAAGCTTCATGGCCTTATCCTAAAGATTATAAATGTCTCCGCAATATACCATTTATTGAATCTGTAATATTAGATCCTCCATTTATAATATATCCTAAGAAAAATACAAGAACTGGAATGTTTGAAGAAACTTGTGAAAATCCACTTAAAGAATGTAAAACTATTAATCCTGAACATTGGTTTTGTTATCCAGCTAAGGTGGGAAATCTTTTAGCTTATATATACTTTCATAGGGACTTTATGGGACATGGAGTTACCCTATGCAATTTATTTGAAATTGCTAAAAAAGAAGAGTATATAAATAAAAAACCTGATATAGTTTATGTATTTGGAGTTAGAGATAATTCTGAGAATATGAGAACTATTTTTTATGATGATGAAGAAAATGATATAATGCTTGGATATATAAATTACAATGATGCTATAGACTATTTTGGATATATGAAGAAAATGACATTGACTCTTCACAATTTGATAATGATAAAAAATAGATGTCTACCTATTCATGGAGCAATGGTGAATATACTTACAAGAGATAATAAAACTGCAAATATAATCATAATGGGGGACAGTGGAGCAGGAAAATCTGAAAGTCTTGAAGCTTTAAGGCAGTTAAGCGAAGAATATATAAATGATATGAAAATAATATTTGATGATATGGGTGCTTTAAAGCTTGGAGATGATGGGAAGATATTAGCTTATGGAACTGAAATAGGTGCCTTTGTTAGATTGGATGATTTGGATGTCGGTTATGCATTTAGGGAAATAGATAGAAGTATATTTATGAATCCAGATAAAATAAATGCAAGATTAGTTATTCCAGTTGCAAGTTATAATCAAATAACATTAGGATATCCTGTGGATTTGTTCCTATATGCAAATAATTATGAAGATAAAGAGGAAATTGAATTTTTTGATTCCTATGATAAAGCAATAGATGTATTTAAAAAGGGTGCTAGAATAGCTAAGGGAACTACATCTGAAAAGGGTCTTGTAAAAACTTATTTTGCAAATCCATTTGGGCCTGCTCAAAGACAGGAAGTTATGAATAATCTTTTAGATGTATATTTTAAAGCATTTTTTAAAAATGGTATAAAAGTTGGACAAATTAGAACAAAATTAGGAATACCAGGTAAAGAAAAGGAAGGACCAAAAAAAGCTGCTTTGAAATTATTAGAAGAGATAAAAAATATTGATAAATAATTACTAATTAATTATAGCCCATAAATTATTTATGGGCTGATTTTTTGCTTTTAGCAATTTCAACAGAAACACGTCTTCCTTGAAATTTTTTACCATTTGTTCTTTTTAAAATAATAGAAGCGACACTTTCTGGTGCATTTATAAAAGTGAATTTATTTAATATATCTATGTCACCTATTTCATGTGCTTCTACTGAAGAGGTTTCATTTATAAATTTAATCAACTTTCTTGGAGTTAGATTATCTAGTCTTCCAATTGATAAAAATAATCTTATTTCCTTATCTACATCTCTATCTATAGAATTTTCTTTATAGTCAAAACTTATCTCATTGTCAAAAACAATTTTCATAAGAGCAGCTGCAACATCTACTAGATTGTATTCATCATCAAGTTCAGTAGCAAAAGGAATAAATTTCTTAAAGTTATCTTCACTAAGAGTGCTTTTTACTTTATCTGCTATGTGTTTATATTTTGCTTCAAATATATCATCGACTGTTGGTACTTCTTTTCTTTTTATTTTGCTCTTTGTAAATTTTTCTATTTGCTTTAGAAGTATATATTCTCTTGGTGTAACGAGAGAATAGGCTATGCCTTCTTTATTTGCTCTACCAGTTCTTCCTATTCTGTGTACATAATATTCTGTATCTTGAGGGAGATCGTAATTTATAACATGGGATATATTCTCTACATCTATTCCCCTTGCAGCTACGTCAGTTGCCACTAAGAATTCTAGAGTCCCATTTTTAAATTTTCTAAGAGTATTTAATCTTTGATTTTGATTCATGTCACCGTGCATACCTTCTACATTATAGCCTCTTGCTTGCATTGATTCTACAAGTTCATCTACACCTCGTTTTGTCTTACAAAATATTATAGCACTGGAAGGTTCATCTACATCTAGTATTCTACATAATGATTCAAATCTGTCTTTATGTTTAATTTCATAATAATACTGTTTTATCTTTTCTACAGTTAAAGTGCTTTTTTCTATTTTGATATATTTAGTATCTTTGCTCATATAATTTGAAGCTAATTTTTTAATTTGATTTGGCATAGTAGCAGAAAATAATAAAGTTTGCCTATTTGAATTTGTACTTTTTATTATAAATTCTATGTCATCTATAAATCCCATATTAAGCATTTCATCGGCTTCATCTATTATCAAAAATTGTATTTTACTCAAATTTAATGTATGTCTGTTTATATGATCAATTATTCTTCCAGGAGTACCAACTACTACATCTACACCTCGTTTTAGGGATTTTATTTGTCTTTCAATAGGCTGCCCTCCATATAGTGGGAGAAGCTTTGTTTTTTTAAATTTACCAAGTTTACTCAACTCATCATTTACCTGAATTGCAAGTTCGCGTGTAGGTGTGAGTATTAAGGTCGATATATTTTTACTGTTAGTATCTATCTTACTAAGCATGGGAGCCCCAAAGGCTAAGGTTTTCCCAGTACCTGTCTGTGCCTGACCTATTACATCATAACCTTCTAATATTATTGGAATGGATTCAGCTTGGATTTGAGAGGGTTCTTCGAATCCCATAGCATCTATAGATTGAAGTACTTTGGGATGTAAGTTTAAATCATTAAAACTAATATTACTCATTAAAATTCCTCTTTCTTTTTTATAGTACAAAACAAAGTCTATCATAACATAGTATACCAATAATATCAAACTTTAATTCAATAGGTTAATAAAAATTTCAGATATTCATTTTATTTAAGTATATCTATACTATATGATATAATGTAATATAAATAATGTACTATAAGAATTTTACTTTAAGAGGAGACTTATATGTTTGACGCAGTTGAAAAAGTTTTATCCAATGGAATAAAGCTTATAACAGTGAAAAATAATACTCGTATTTCAGCTTTACATATTGGATTTAAAATAGGGTCTATGTATGAGAAAACTAATGAAATAGGAATGTCACATTTTATTGAACACATGATTTTCAAAGGAACTAAATCCAGAAGTAACCAAAGATTAAATCAAGATTTGGAAAATCTAGGCGGAGAGTATAACGCTTATACAAACTGTGACTGTACAGTATACAGTATTACAAACTTACAGGAAGAATTGGAAGATTCTATTGAAATTATGTCTGATATGATACTTCATCCTTCTTTTAAGAAAGATGAAATTGAAAAAGAAAGAAAAGTTATAATATCGGAAATAAAATCTATTAAAGATGATATAGAACAGTTTAGTTTTAGGCAGATAAATAAAATAGCTTTTAAAAATAGTCCACTTAGATATGATACTTGTGGAAGTGAAGATAGCATAGAAAAATTTACTAGAAAAAATTTAGTTGAGTTTTATAATAAATATTATGTTCCAAATAATTGTTTTATATCCATAGTATCAAATTATGACCATGAGTATGTTTATAATTTAGTTTTAAAGTATTTTAAGGATTGGGAATATAGAGATTTGGAAAAAAGAAAGGTCATTGTAGAGAAAAATTTACCTGGCAAAAAGGTTGAATATAGAAGAGATATTGAACAATGTAGTGTAATGTTTTTATTTACATTTCATGGGTTGAATGAAAAACAAGAACTTGCACTTAGAATATTAAATCATAAACTAGGAGAGAGTCCAAATTCACTATTGTTTAGAAAGCTAAGAGAGGAGAAGGGGCTTGCATATGATGTATATACAGATCTTGATTTGACAGATAATATAAAAACATTGTATATATATACATCTGTTAGTGAAGAAAATGTTGAAACTACAATTAGTGTGATACTAAAGTGTATTGAGGATATAAAAAATGAAAAAATATTATTTGACAATAATACTATTTCACTTATGAAAAAATCTTTAAAAACATCAGTAGCATTTACATTAGAAGATAGTACTGATATTGGAGAATATGTTTTAATACAATCTATGGAAAACAAAAATATATTTAAGTTTAATGACGATATAAAAGAAATGGATAATATAACAAAAGAAGATATATATGATGTATCAAGGAAGGTATTTAGAGGAGCTACTATTTATGTTTTAAAGAAAACTGTATAGAAGAATTTCTAGTTAAATTTAAAATATAAAAAATTTTTTTAATAAATACAATTTTAATAAATACAAAAGGAGATAAATTCTATTTCTTATGTGTAAAAAAATAGTAACAGAAATAAAATTACAAAGTAGAAATAAGAAAAGAGTAAATGTATATGTAAATGATGAATTTTCTTTTTCATGTAGTACTGAAATTGTATATAAATACAATATATACAAAGGGAAAAATATAGATGAGGATTTATTAAAAAACATAATTGAAGAAGATGATTATATAAAATGTAAGAACCTAGCTCTTAGAATTATAGAGAGAAATTTCAAAACGGAAAAACAAATTTATGATAGACTTGTAAAAGAGGAGTACAATATAAAAACTATAGAAAGAACTTTAAATTTTTTAAAACAGTATAAATTTATAGACGATTATAAATTTGCTAAAATGTGGATAAAAGAAAAAATAAATCATTTCGGAAAAAATAAAATAAGATATGAACTTGTAAAGAAAGGTATATCTGAAGATATAATAGAAACTGAAATGGAATCTATAGATGAATCAGTGTATAAAAATGGAATTCTCAAATTGTGTATTAAAAAGTATAAAACTATGCATAAGGATAGGGAAAGTATGTCAAGTGCTTATAGAAAATTAGGTAATTATCTTCTTGGAAGAGGATATAATATAGAATTAATTAGAGAAACATTAAAAAAGGTTATAAATAAAGAAGATTTTGTTAAAAAAGAAATTTACAGTAAAAAAGATGAAAATAATATATATTCAATTGCAAAAAAAAGGTATAATATAATAGCAAGGTCTGAAAATGATGTTAACAAGTTAAAGAGAAAGTTAAGTCAATATCTTATGAGACGTGGGTATTTATGGGAAGATATAAAACCAATTTTGAAAACAATTTTAAATGAAAATAGGAAAATATGAAATTTGATTTTATTTGTAATTTTGAGAATATGTTTTTACAAGGCAATGTTTAAAAGGTGGTTGTTATTATGAAAATCAATCCCGTAACAATTATGATATTTATAATTTTTTTGTATCCAATTTTAAAGGGATTTTTGTTTAAATTCTCTTCTAGGGATTTAAAACAGGATATAGATGATGTAAATAGAAATATATGTTTCATTATATCTATAATATCAGGTATATATCTTGGGAAAAAAATATTTATAGAACATGATAATGGTATATATGAAAATATATATACTCATATACCTGAGTATGTTATAAATTATTTACAAAGTAATAATTTGATAATATATGTTGCTGTAATACCTGCTATCGTATTTATAATATATAGAATTATAAAGTTGATATTGGATTTGCTTAATTATTTTACTATTTATCCTGCTTTAGATGGCATAGAAAGATTTCTAATGTCTAAGAGTAATATATTTAAGAGAGTAACGGGAATGATATTCCAACTGCCTAAGGCAGTGTGTTATGTACTTATTGTTGCAGTTGTGCTCAATATAATGTCTATGCTTAATTTAAGCAATAAATTAAGTGGATACCTTGAAACTTCCAAGCCTTATAAATCAATTTGCCAGAATGTTATAATACCTGTTAGCAATTCCACAATTGCAAAACAACTGCCTAATATATTGAACAATTCTTTTAGAATAGTAATAAAGGATAATAACTCTGAAAAACAAATACAATTTGATACTTCAACTCCGTTAAAACAAATAAATAATGGAAAAACTATAGTTTACTATAATGGTGTGACTCTTGATGAAGGTGTAAAATCAAATCCTGAAATTGATAGGTTTGCTAAAAACCTTGGATCTGAGGGAACCAACACTAGGGAAAAAGCTGAAATGCTTTATAATTGGATAGGGTCAAATATATCTTACGATTACGATAAAGCAAATAGAGTTTTAAATAATGACTTTAATGTAGAATCTGGAGCGATACCAACGTTTAGAACTCGCAAGGGGATTTGTTTTGATTATGCTTCACTTTATGTAGCTATGGCTAGAGCAAATAATATAAGAGTAAGACTTATAACTGGAGAAGGATTTAATGGCATAAGCTGGGTAAGTCACGCTTGGAATCAAGTGTATATTCCTGAAGAGGGCAAATGGATAAATGTAGATCCGACTTTTTATAAAGGTGGAAATTACTTCGATAGTGCTAGGTTTAATATTGACCATAAAAATTCACAAATAGCTGGAGAATGGTAGGCATGGGAATATGGACTTAAATTAATATTACATTGTTTTATTTGGATTTAGAATAATTTTTAAGCAATATGTTTATAGCCCTTTCACAATCAGAATCTGAGTTGTCTAAAGACCATGCGGTATTAAAAGATAATAGTGCTTTTTTATTATTTTTTAGCATTGTATAGCAATATCCTAAATTAAAAAAATATTTACTTTCTTTTTTTAACTTTATGGCTGCTTTTAATTTTGGAATTGCCTTTAAATATTCATTGAGTTTTATAAGGCATACTGCTGAATTGTACAGTGAAGATATCTCATTGTCTTTTACAATTATTGCCTTTTCATACATGGCTATAGCTCTTCTATAATCTTTGTCTTTGTAATATTCATTTGCTTTTTGAAAGTAGTTCATCTTTTTCCTCCTCTAATATGTATTAATAAAATTCAATGAAGTCTTTTGTATATTTAAGTGTTTCATATAGTAATTTATATCCATTTTTCTAAAAAATATTCCTTTGTCTTTGGAGTAATTTTGGAGTAATATGTTTTAATATTGTAAATTATAAAATCAATTTTGAATTTAAATTATGGTAATACAGGAGATGAGGTTTTATTGATTCAAAGTGCACTACAGATTTTGCATAAATATTATGGATATAGAAGTTTTAGAAAGGATCAGGAAGATATAATAAAAAGTATATTAAATAAAAAAGATACATTGGCAATAATGCCTACTGGAGGAGGTAAGTCCATATGTTATCAGATACCTGCATTAATTTTTCAGGGAATTACAATTGTAATATCGCCACTAATTTCTCTTATGAAAGATCAAGTTGATAGTATAAGAGATCTTGGAATAAGTGCTGATTACATAAATAGCTTACTTGATAAAGATGAGATAGAATATATAGTATCAAAATTAAAGAAAAATTCTATTAAAATATTGTATGTTGCACCTGAAAGACTTGAATCCACTAGCTTTTATAATACGATTAAAAATATGAATATATCCCAAGTTGCTATAGATGAAGCACATTGTGTATCACAGTGGGGACATGATTTTAGAAGCAGTTATAGATATATATGGAAATTTATAGATAGTTTAGAGAAAAGACCTGTAGTAACAGCATTTACAGCTACTGCAACTCAAGAAGTAAGAGAAGATATTGTAAAACAGATTAAGCTTCAAGATCCGAGAGTTTTTATATCAGGATTCGATAGGAAAAATTTGAGAATTAGTTGTTTAAAAATAGGTGATAGATTTTCTCATATGCTTAAGTACATAAAAGAGAATTCAAAACAATCTGGAATAATATATGCAGCAACTAGAAAATCAGTAGACAGTATTTATGAAAAATTTCTTAAAAACCATATAAATGTAGTTAGATATCATGCTGGTCTGTCGGATAGTGAACGTAAGAGAGCCCAAGAGGATTTTGTATATGATAGAGTCAGCGTTATAGTTGCAACTAATGCCTTTGGTATGGGAATAGATAAATCAAACGTAAGGTATGTTATTCACTATAATATGCCTAGAAATATAGAGAGTTATTATCAGGAAATAGGAAGAGCAGGAAGAGATGGAGAGATAAGTGATTGTATTTTGTTATTTTCACCCCAGGATGTAGCTACTCAAAAGTATCTTATTGAAAGTAGTGTACAGTCTGAGAGTAGAAAATTAAATGAATATAAGAAACTTCAGCAAATGGTAGACTTTGTACATTATAGTGGATGCCTTAGAAAATATATATTGAATTATTTTGGTGAGAAAGTTCAATGGGAAGAATGCGGAAATTGTAGTAATTGTATGAATGATGGTGAATATACTGATAGAACTATTGATGCTCAGAAGGTTATGTCATGTGTTTATAGAATTAAAAAAGGATTTGGAATAAACATGATAGTTAATGTACTTAGAGGTTCATCTCAGAGAAAGATTATCCAAAATGGATTTCATAGGTTGTCTACTTATGGAATAATGAGAGAATATTCTAAAGAACAGCTTTCAAATTTCATAAATACTCTCATAGCACATGGTTATCTATCTTTAAAAGAAGGTGAATATCCTGTTGTAATTTTAAATAAACAATCTGTTGATGTTTTAAAGGGAAATGCAAAAGTTATTTTAAAAGAAAATGTTAAAATAAAAAAAGTTGTAGTAGATAATGAACTGTTTGATATACTTAGAACACTGAGAAGAGATATATCGTCTAAAGAAGGGATACCTCCATATCTTGTATTTTCAGATAGTACTCTACGAGAGATGAGTATGAGATACCCATGTAATAAGGAACAAATGCTAGATATATCAGGAGTGGGAAGCCTGAAACTTGAAAAGTATGGGGATATGTTTATAGATAAAATAGAAGAATATGTTTTAAAAAACAATATAGATACAAATTGGTCATTTAAGAAAGAGATAGTGAGATCAAATGATACAAAAAAGGAAAATAGGAAATTAAAAACTCACGAAATAACTTTAAATATGATTAGAGAAAATATGGGAGTAGTTGAAGTTGCAAAAAAGAGAGGACTTAAAATATCAACTATATTGACTCATATTATAAAATGTATTGAAAAAGAAGATATTTCCGATTTGAATATTGATTTCTCTGATATATTTACAGAAGATGAGGAAAAAATTATTATGTCAGCTATAGAAAAAGTTGGATTTGAAAGATTGCATCCAATTAAGGAGATAGTTCCAGAAAATATAGATTATGATAAAATAAAATCTGTAATACTTAAAAATTATCTGTGCAATAAAGTCAGTTAATATATTGAAAAGTTTAAAAGATTTAATAGAAATAATATAGAAGGTGAGAAAGTTGGTAAAAGTATATTTTAAACATGTAAAACCACATTCAACAACCGATGAGATAAATAGATGTTCAAAAGAACTTTTAAGTAAAATAGTGGATGAGGAAAAGTTGTCTTTAGAAAAATTTGTACCACTTAAAGTACATTTTGGAGAAGAAGGCAATAAAACATATATACATCCTGAAAATTTCAATGGAATAATAGATTATTTGAAAGAAAATAATGTAGATAGTGTCTTTATTGAAACAAATGCATTGTATAGAGGACAGAGAACTATAAAGGAAAATCATGTAAAGCTCGCAAAAAAACATGGATTTACAAGATTACCAGTTGTAATAGCGGATGGAGAAAGAGGAGAAAATTTTGAACTTATAACTATAAATAAAAAACATTTTAAACAGTGTAAGATAGGAAAAGGTATTGCAGATGCAAAACAGATTATAGTTCTAAGCCACTTTAAAGGTCACACACTTGCTGGATTTGGAGGAGCGGTAAAGCAGCTTGCAATGGGATGTGCTGCAAGAGGTGGCAAATTGGATCAGCATGCAAACTCTAAACCTATAATCATCCCGTTTATGTGCAAATCATGTGGAGTTTGCAAGGCAAATTGTCCAGTAGACGCTATAACTATAAAAAATAGGGCAAAAATAGATAAGGATAGATGCATAGGTTGCTCTTCTTGTCAAGCACTTTGTCCACATAATGCTATTACGAGCAATTGGCTTCAGTCACTTTCTAGATCATTTAATGAAAGATTGGCAGAATATGCTTTTGCAGCTTCAAAAGATAAGAAAAATATATATATAAATTTTGCACTTAATATAACAGCAGGATGTGATTGTGAGGGACATTCCATGCATCCTATAACAAGAGATATAGGAATTTTTGCGTCTACAGATCCAGTAGCTATAGATAAAGCATGTCTTGATAAGCTGAATACTCCTGTAAAATTGGCATTTTCAAGGGGAATTAAAACCCTTAATTATGGAGAAAAGATAGGTCTTGGGAGTAAAAAATATGATTTAATTAGTTTGTAGTGTTAGATAGTTGTTATTATAAATATGGTGCTGTCGCGTTAATTATTTAGTGCGACAGCTATCTTATTAATATTTAAACTACATTGCATATTTACGAATATTCCTTTTTTTATCTATATCTAAGGATTCACTAACCTGTGTCATAGAAATTGGATCTAATATTTTTCCCAATTCTTCAGAAGTTAAAATGCCCTTTTTTAAAACAATTTCTTTAACTTGTTTTCCAGTCTTTAAAGCCTCTTTTGCAATATCTGTAGCTTCTTTGTATCCGATATAAGGACATAATGCTGTTGCTATTCCAACACTGCTATTTAAAAGATACTCACATCTTTCTTTGTTGGCAGTTATTCCTGAAATACAGTTATCTATAAATGTATTAGTAACATTTTTTAAAGTTTCTATAGATTCAAATAAGTTGTAGAAAAGTACTGGCTCAAAAGCATTGAGTTCTAATTGACCTGCTTCAGCTGCCATAGTTATTGTAAAATCATTTCCTATAATGTTAAAGGCAACTTGAGAAACTACTTCTGGAATAACAGGATTTATTTTACCAGGCATAATTGAGGATCCATTTTGTTTTGCAGGTAAATTTATTTCCACTATGCCAGTTTTAGGACCACTTGATAGCAATCTTAGATCATTTGCCATTTTAGATAGATTTACTGCACATGTTTTTAAAACACCAGATACAGTTACTAATCCATCAAGGTTCTGGGTTGCATCAATTAAGTCTTCTGCTTGATATACATTAAATCCTGTTACCTCTCTAAGATTAGAAATAATATTATTTAAATATTTTGAACTTACATTAATAGAAGTTCCAATAGCAGTTGCTCCAATATTTAATTTAAGCATTTCTTTTTTAGCTTTATTTAATCTATAAATATCACGTTTTATCATTGATGCAAAAGCATGAAATGATTGACCAAGTCTAATTGGGACTGCGTCTTGAAGTTGAGTCCTTCCCATTTTTATAATATTATTAAATTCTAAAGATTTTAACTCAAGAGCGTCATATAAACGTTGAAGTTCTGAAATTGCTCTTGGTAGCATTTTTAAGATTGTAATTTTCCCAGCAGTAGGAAATACATCGTTAGTAGATTGAGACATATTTACATGATCATTAGGGTGAACAATAGTGTAATCACCTTTAGTTCCACCAAGTAGTTCAATAGCACGGTTTGCGATAACTTCATTGGCGTTCATATTAGTAGAAGTTCCAGCACCGCCTTGAATTGGATCAACTATGAATTGATTATGAAGTTTTCCTGAAATAATTTCATCACAAGCATTTATAATTGCATTTGCAATTTTTGAATCTAACATACCTGCATCTCTATTTGTAATAGCTGCTGATTTTTTTATCTGGGCTAGACTTACTATAAATTCTGGATTAATTTTTTTATTTGTAATATGAAAATTATTTTTAGCTCTTAATGTTTGAACACCGTAATAGGCATCTACTGGTATTTTCATAATTCCTATTGAATCAGATTCTAATCTTGTTTTCATATAAAATACCTCTTTTCAATTTTTATATTTATGATATAAAGGAGTTTATCATGGTCTAATATTTGTGTAAATGGATAAAGATAAATTGTGAATAAAAAGTAGAAATAGATATGGTGTACTTAATTTTAATTAATTACTGTATAGTTATACTTAATTTTATAAAGTGTGTATTTCACATAAATGAAATTATTCACTTAATATTTTTAAGTAAAACTAGAATAAATTATTGTATATTTGGGCCAAAAACTTTATTATATTAATATATTACTAATAAAGCGACTATACTGTATAAAATTATAAATAGTTTTAGTATTTAATCTATTATAAATTTATAAAAAGAAAAGAGGAAAGTATATGGATAAAATTGATTTAAAGCTTATTGAACTTTTGCAAAAAAATGCCCGTTATTCACTTAAATATTTAGCAAAACAAGTGTTTTTATCAACACCAGCTGTTTCGTCACGTATTTTAAAATTGGAGGAAAAAGGGATAATTACAGGATATTCTGCAAAGGTCAATCCACTAAAATTGGGATATAACATCAAGGCATTTATAAATTTAGAAATGTCACCAAAGCTAAAACCAGAATTTTATCCTTTTGTAGAAGCATGTCCTAATGTAATTGAATGTAACTGTGTAACAGGAAAATATTCAATGATTATAACTGTTGTTTATCATACAACTTTAGAACTTGATGCATTTATTGGTGAATTACAAAAGTTTGGAAATACACAGACTCAAATTGTATTTTCAACAGCAGTTGAACATAGAGGTGTTGAAGTATCTTCTTAGGAAAATAGCAGCAATTTATATTGCTGATATTGTAAAATGGCCTCTTTACTTATATAATATGAAGTATGTATTTTTTACAATTGGAGGCTTTTAAAATATGCAAAGTAAATTAAAAATAAAAGAGTATGTCTACATTGCTTCCATGTTGTTTGGTTTATTTTTTGGAGCAGGAAATTTAATTTTTCCTGTTTCCATGGGTCAAATGGCTGGAAGTAATGTATGGCCAGCAATTATAGGTTTTCTAATTACTGGAGTTGGTTTGCCGTTATTAGGTATTATGGCAATGGGTATTTCAAGAAGTAATGGTTTATATGATTTGGCTAGTCGAGTTCATCCATACTATAGTTTATTCTTTACATGTGCACTATATTTAACAATTGGACCGTTTTTCGCCATTCCTAGAACAGCTACTGTATCTTTTGAAGTTGGTATAGTTCCATTTGTGAATAAGAATCAAATCACTTTATGGTTAGGAATCTTTTCTTTGATTTTTTTCTTGGCTGTTTTGTGGTTTTCATTAAGACCATCTAATATTTTAACTTGGGTTGGAAAAATATTAAATCCACTTTTTTTACTTTTTTTGGCTATATTAATTATCACTGCTTTTTTAAATCCAATGGGAAATGTGGTACAAGTTCCAGTTCAACAAAGTTATCAAAATGGAAGCTTTTTTAAAGGATTTCTAGAAGGATATAATACAATGGATGCTTTAGCTTCATTGGCGTTTGGTATTGTAGTTATAAATGTTATCCGTAATTTAGGAGTTGAAGATTCTAACACAATAGCATTCAGTACTATGAAATCAGGTATATTTAGTATGTCACTTATGGCATTAATTTATGTATCACTTACTATTATGGGTACTCAAAGTAGAGGAATTTTTCCAGTTTCTAAAAATGGTGGAGAGGCTTTATCCTTAATTTCCAATCATTATTTTGGTAAAATTGGAGCTGTTCTTTTGGCAATTATTATAACTTTAGCTTGTTTAAAGACAGCAGTAGGATTAATCACTTCTTGTAGTCAAACATTTGTAAACATATTTCCAAATTCAGTGAATTATAAAATTTATGCCATTGGTTTTTCTGTTGTATCTTTTGTAATTGCAAATTTTGGATTAAATAATGTTATTGCTTTTTCTATACCAGTACTAATGTTTCTCTATCCACTAGCCATAACTTTGATTTTACTAACTTTATTTCAAGCTACATTTAATAGTGATCATCGTGTTTATCAATGGGTTACTGGGTTTACTGCATTTGCTGCTATATTTGATTTTGTAGGTGCTCTACCTGATGCTGCTATAAATTTTTTGCATTTAGATGGGATGATTGATTTAGCTTCTAATAATTTACCTTTCTATAATATGGGAATGGGTTGGATAGTACCGGCACTTGTTGGATTAGTAATTGGACTTTTTGTTCATTTTTTCATGCAAAAAAAACCAATAAGATAAGATACAGGAATATATAAATTATTTAATTACATTGGAATAATCTAGAAAATTATTGAAGAAACTCTATTAATTATAGGGTTTCTTTTTAAATTAAAGAGTTATTAAAAAAAACCAAGAGAAAATTTTTCAATTGCTTTATAAATTTTATAATAAGTGTTTTCGCTAGCAATATTTAATGATATAATCATAATCGGCCATCATTTAATGATATTTTTAGATTTTTATAGAGAACATTATATCATAAGTGATGACTTATTTAATTTTATAATTACTTTTATTCAACTAGCGAGGAGGTACCTAAATGAAAAAAATTAAAAGTGTAATAGTATTTTCTTCTATAATAACACTACTTTTAACTGGATTTACAGGTTGTGGAAGTAAAGATATTGCATCTAAAAATGGGTATGCAAAAGAAATACATTTGTATAACTGGACAGAATACATGCCAGATTCAGTTTTGAAGGAATTTGAAAAAAAATATGGTATAAAAGTAGTTCAATCAACTTATTCATCAAATGAGGAAATGATGGCAAAACTCATAGCCGGAGGAACTTCTCAGTATGATATTGCAGTCCCAAGCAACTATTTTATAAAAGCTTTAAGGGATAAAAAGCTAATACAGCCAATTGATAAAAGTAAAATTACAAATTTATCAAATATTAGCTCTAATTTTTTAGATCAAGATTTTGATAAAGGAAATAAATATAGTGTTCCATATATGATGAGTATGTGTGTAATTGCAGTTAATAAAAAAAAGCTAAGCGAATTGGGAGTTACAATTAATAGTTATAATGATTTACTTAATCCTAAATTAAAAGAAAATATCGTACTTCCTGATGATCAACGTGAATGTATAGGAATTGCTCTTAAGGCTCTTGGATATACGGAAAATGAAACAGATAAAGCTAAAATTAACGAGGCAGCAGAATGGCTTAATAAATTAAAGCCAAATGTTAAAGCTTATGATGGAGATAGTCCTAAAACATTACTTATTTCAAATGAAGTAGCTGTTGGTGTTGTGTGGAATGCTGAAGCAGCTCTTGCAATGAGAGAAAATGAAGATATTGAAGTTATATTCCCTGAGGAGTCATCATCAATGTCTCTTGATAGCTTCGTTATACTAGCTGGTTCAAAGCATAAAAAAGAAGCAGAGTTGTTTATAAATTTTGTACTACAACCTAAAATAAGTAAGATGATTTCAGATGTATATCCATACTCAAATCCTAATGAAGCAGCTAAGTCACTTCTTAGTAAAGAATACATAGATAATCCTGCAAGTAATTTGCCAGAGAGTGAGATAAAAAAGGGAGAATTTCTTCAAGATGTAGGAGATTCTATTAAATACTACGATAGTGTTTGGACTAAGTTTAAAAATTAGGAATATTAGGAATATAAATTTAAAATTCTAAAGGAGTGATTTATTTTGGGCGATTCAATGAATAATATAATTGAAATTAAAGATGTAGAAAAGATATTTGGAGATAATGTAGTAATCAAGAAAATTAATCTAAATGTTAAAGAAGGAGAATTTTTAACTATTTTAGGTCCATCTGGATGTGGAAAAACTACAACACTTAGAATGATTGCAGGTTTTGAAAGTGTTACAAGCGGAAGTATTTTAATTAGTGGAGAAAATGTAGAAAATAAAAAACCGTATCAGAGAAATGTAAATACTGTTTTTCAAAATTATGCATTATTTCCTCATATGAATGTGTATGATAATGTTGCTTTTGGACTTGTTGAAAAAAAAATAAAAAAATCAGAAATTAAAGAAAGAGTTAATCAAATGTTGAGTTTAGTACAACTTAATGGATTTGAAAAAAAAATGCCTGCTCAAATGTCAGGTGGTCAAAAGCAGCGTGTAGCTATTGCTAGAGCTCTAATTAATCGTCCAAAAGTATTACTCCTAGATGAACCATTAGGTGCATTGGATTTGAAGTTAAGAAAACAAATGCAGATAGAATTGAAACATTTACAAAGAAAATTGGGAACTACGTTTATATATGTTACTCATGACCAAGAAGAAGCTCTTACTATGAGTGACAGAATAGTGGTTATGAATGAAGGAAATATTGAACAAGTTGGAACACCAGATGAAATATATGAAAATCCTAAATCCAAATTTGTTGCTGAGTTTATTGGGGAATCAAACATTTTTGAAGCAAATATTGAAAAAATACAGGGAGATAAGTTAACTGCAGTATTAGAGTCAGGAACAGTTACAATCTATGGAAGCAATATGACTCTTGAAGAAATGATATACATATCTGTAAGGCCTGAAAAGATTAAATGTTCATTTAATCCAGTAGAAGGATTTACTTTAAAAGGTTATGTTAAAGAGCATATATATGTAGGATCTATTATAAAGACTATTATTGAATTGCCAAATGGACATAGAATAAAAATGAATTCTATGTCTGGTACAAAACTCATTGACATTGATAAATTGGTATATATTTATTGGGATAGAAATGATGCAGTTATTATGCGTACTAAGGAAGAACAAATATACAATATAATAGAAAATGTTCCCAAAATTAAGGAGATGGGACTATGAGAAAGAAAAATAATATTTTACCAACAACTATTACAGTTGGACCTACAATATTATGGATATCCTTATTTATTTTTATTCCAATGGCATATGTTTTTATAATGAGCTTTATGGAAAAAGGAATATATGGAGGTATAGTAGCTAAATTTACACTTAAAAATTATAGTGATTTGCTAAATCCACTTTATGTAAATATTTATGGAAGATCAATTTATATAGCTTTCATTACAACGATTATATGTTTGATATTTGGATACCCTTTTGCATACATTATATGTAATTCAAGTAAAGCTATGAAGGCTATACTTGTGACACTTATAATGCTTCCTTTTTGGATTAACTCACTTATAAGAACTTATGGATGGAATGCTTTACTTAGAACAGAAGGAATCATAAATACTATATTGTTGAAGGTTGGAATTATAGATCATCCTTTAACAATGTTATATACAAGTGGTGCTGTATTACTTGGTATGGTATATACACTTTTTCCATTTATGGTTCTCCCTCTATATGCATCTATAGAAAAATTGGATAAATCATTAATTGAGGCTTCAAGTGATCTTGGAGCAAGTCCTATACGCATATTTTTTAGAGTTATTTTGCCACTTACTATGCCAGGAATATTTGCAGGTTCTATACAGGTATTTATTCCAACATTAGGATACTTCTTTATATCCGACATGATGGGTGGGGGAAAAGATATACTTATAGGTAATTTGATAAAAAATCAATTTTTATCTGCAAGAAACTGGCCACTAGGTGCAGCGTTATCTGTATTACTTATTGTACTTACAATAGTTTTAATTAAGTTATATAGTAAAATTGGCAAAGTAGAAGATATGGTATAGGAGGTAAGATATGAAAAAGAACAGAGAAAAAAAACAATTAAATGCGGTATCTATAATTTATGCCTGCCTTATATACATTTTTTTATATTTACCTATATTGATAGTTATAATATTTTCATTTAATACTTCTGAAATGAATATTAAATTTGAGGGATTTACGCTATCTTGGTATGCTAGAATGTTTGACAATACAGAGTTAATGGATGCATTTAAGACAACTTTAATTGTTGCAGTTGCAAGCACTGGTTTATCTGTGTTCATTGGAACAATTTCTGCATTTGGAATGTTTAAATTTAAATTTAGAGGGAAATCAGTGGTGGATTCTTTACTTTATATCCCTATAGTTATACCAGAAATTGTTTTAGGAATATCTCTATTAGCATTTTTTACAGCTTTAAAAATACCTATGGGACTGTTAACACTTATTATAGCACATGTCACATTTTGTATACCATTTGTAATAATTACTGTACGCGCTAGACTTTCTGGATATGATATGTCAATTGAGGAAGCTAGTATGGATTTAGGAGCTAATCAATTCAGAACCTTTAAGAGAGTTACATTACCTATTATTGCACCTGGAGTAGCATCTGGTGCTATGCTTGCACTTACAATGTCACTAGATGATGTAGTAGTTAGCTTTTTTACATCAGGACCAGATGACATGACACTGCCAATTAAGATTTTTGGTATGGTTAGAAAAGGAGTATCTCCTGATGTAAATGCACTATGTACAATTATGATTTTAACTACTGTATTAATTATGGTTACTTATAAACTTATTGAAAGAAATTCTGAAAAATAAGGATGTTGCACTAAAAATTAGTGCAACATCCTAAATTATATCTATTAACAATTCAAACCTATTTCATTTCCACTCCAAATTGCTTCCATTATGTTTCCTGTTTTATAAGCGTCACCTACTATATAAATGTCTTCAACTTTTCCATAAAGCTTATTATATAAGTCTTTATTTGGTTTTGAACCAATTGAAATTACTATAGTATCTCCAGGTATTTCTTGTTTTTTGAATTTATCATTTATAAGTATAGCACCTTTTTCAGTCACTTCAATAAGAGAACTATTTGTAAATGATTTTATATTATGTTTATTTAAAAGATCTATAAGCATAATTTTATTCATATGAGGGATAGGTTTCCCAGAGTTCAAAATTTCATCTTTTGCTTCAACTATTTTTACATTTTTACCTTGTTTTGAAAGATAGAGTGCAGTTTCACATCCAACAAGACCTCCACCTACAATTATAACGTCATTACCGGCTTTACTACTGTCATTTAAGACGTCTATGGCACTTAAAACATTTGATTTTTCCATGCCAGGAACTTTTAAAGTAATCTCATTTCCACCTGTTGCAATAATTACAGTATCAGGTTTTTTCTCATTTACAATGTCTTCGGTAACCGTTGTATTTAATTCTATATTAATATTAAGTTCTTTCATCTCATTTCTATACCAAGATAAAAGTCGTTTATCATCAACTTTAAAATCTGGAACAGATCCTGGAATTATTACACCACCAAGTTCATTACTTTTCTCATAAATTGTAACTTTATGACCTCTAAGAGCAGCTACTCTTGCAGCTTCCATTCCAGCTATTCCACCACCTACAACCATTATATTTTTTGGTTTTAATGCAGGTTTTATTTCGTATAGTCTTTCTCTACCACTTGAAGGATTTACTGCACAGCTTAGTGGCTTTCCTTCAAATCCTCTTCCTAAGCATCCTGTATGACATCCTATACAAGGACGTATTCTTTTGATTTGATTTGAAACAACTTTTTTAGGCCAATATGGATCTGTAAGGAGTGGTCTTCCAAGGCCTATCATATCTGCAGAACCACTTTCAAGAGCTTTTTCTGCTATGTCTGGCATACCTAGTTTACCAGCAACTATAACAGGAATTTTAACAGCCTTCTTAAGTTCTTTAGTGTATGGAAGATAGAGTCCATCCTTTTGATAAAGAGGTGGATGTGACCAATACCATGCATCATATGTTCCAAGGTCTGTGTTTAATTCATCATATCCTGCAGCTTCTAAAATCTTTGCAGCTTCAATACCTTCTTTGAGATCACGACCTTTTTCTATATATTCTTCATCTGGAAGTCCACCTTGCCTCCAGTCTTTTATACAACTTTTAACACTGTATCTAAGACCAACAGGGAATTCATTTCCAGCAGCAGCTTTTATAGCTTGAACTATTTCTATAGGAAGTTGTAGTCTACCTCTTAAATCTCCACCATATTTATCTGTTCTCCTGTTAAATATTGAAAGAGTAAATTGATCAAGTAAATAGCCTTCATGTACAGCGTGTATTTCTACTCCATCAAAGCCTGCTTTTTTAGCAATACATGCTGATTCAGCAAATTTTGAAACTATCCATTCAACTTCTGATGTTGTAAGTTCACGACAGGTAACTGTTGGATCCCAGTAATTTGGTACAGCTGATGCAGAAACAGGTTGAGATGTTAAAAGTACACCTGGCGCACCACTTCTACCAAATCCCATTGTCAATTGTAAAAATATTTTAGCACCATAGGCATGAACTCTTTCAGTCATTTCAGATGATGTCATTATAAACCTTCCAGGATTTATTGATGTTATAGGAATTATACCAGGTACAACTTGATCTAATTCATTTTCAACTTTTGTAATACTTGTTATTATAAGTCCAACTCCACCTTTTGCTCTTTCCACATAATAATCGATTGCTCGCTGATTATAGCAACTATCGCTATCCACAAGGCCAAATGCCCCCATAGGTGCCATTGATATTTTATTTTTTACTTCAATACTACCTATTTTTATGGGCTGAAATAGAGAACTACTTTTCATTTATATATACCTCCTTATATATAAGGTTATTTATAGTAAATGTTTACAAATATATTATATATATTTGTTATATATTTATCAAGTGTATGTATAAAATTTTATTAAAGGAATTTTATTACAAGTATATTAATTAATATACCAAAATATTAATTAATATACTGAAAAATTACCCTTAATTAGAATTGAAATATATAGGTATTTTTATATTAATTAAGATATATACTAGAGTTAATAAACATAAAATAAAAAAAGTATTTTAATATTATATTGCATTTTTATAAATATAAATGTATAATTATAAGAAAAATATTAGCTCGGTTTATTTAAATTTAAAGTAGAAATTATTGTTTAGGAGGATTAATATTATGAATTTAAAGGGAAAGAGTTTTTTAACACTTAAGGATTATAGTCTAGATGAGATAAATTTTCTCCTAGAGTTAGCTTCTAAATTGAAAGAAGAAAAATATAACTCCAATCAAAAAAAGAGATTGGAAAATAAAAATATTGCACTCATATTTGAAAAAGAATCTTTGAGAACTAGATGTGCTTTTGAAGTAAGTGCACATGATATGGGAGCAAATGTAACATATATAAATTCCTCTCAGAGTCATATTGGAACAGGTGAATCTTTAAAAGATACTGCTAGAGTGCTTGGTAGAATGTTTGATGGAATAGAATATAGAGGATTTTCACAAAAAAATGTTGATATACTTGCAAAATACTCAAAAGTTCCTGTATGGAATGGGCTTACAGATGAAGATCATCCAACTCAAGTTCTTGCAGATTTTCTTACTATTCAAGAGAATGTTAAAAAGCCTCTTGATAAGGTTAATTTTGTGTATATAGGTGATGGGAGAAATAATGTGGCAAATGCACTTATGATAGGTGCTTCAAAAGTAGGAATGAAATTTAAAATAATTACACCAAAGAAGTTGTTTCCAAGTAAGGATGCCATCAGCTACTGTAAGGGTGAAGCTGATAAATCTGGAGGAAGTATAGTTATAAGTGATAACATAGCTGAAAATATTAAAGGTGCAGATGTAGTATATACAGATGTATGGCTATCTATGGGAGAACCTGAAGAGTTATGGAAAAGTAGAATAAATATGTTACTTCCATACCAAGTAAATAAAAAATTACTGAATATGACTGAAAATGCTGAAGTGAAATTCATGCACTGTCTTCCTTCTTTTCATGATTTAAATACTACTATTGGAAAAGAAATATATGATAAATTTGGGCTTGATTCTATTGAAGTAACAGATGAAGTGTTTGAAAGTGAAAATTCTATAGTGTTTTCAGAAGCTGAAAATAGACTACACACTATAAAAGCTGTAATGGTTGCAACTCTTGGAAATTGCGATATTTAGAAAGAGGGTATAATATGAATTCTATTTTGTATTTAGAAGATGGAACTGTATTTATGGGAAAAGCCATAGGTAAAAAAGGTATAACTGTAGGTGAATTAGTATTTAATACTTCAATGACAGGATATCAGGAAATACTTACAGATCCCTCGTATAGGGGACAAATAATAAATATGTGCTATCCCTATATAGGTAACTATGGAATAAATTATAAAGTAAGTCAATCTGATGAAATTCAGGCAAAGGGAATTGTAGTAAAAAATAGATATAATGATACTTCACACTATTTAAGTGAAAATAGTTTTGAAAATTTTTTAATTGAAAATGAAGTAGTTGGAATATGCGGTGTTGATACTAGAAGTATAACAAAGAAAATAAGATCGAAAGGTACAATGAAATGTGTAATTTGTAGTGAAAATGAATCTATATATGAAATAAGGAAAATTCTAAATTCATATAATTATAGCAATTTAGTTGAACAGGTTAGTACAAAGGAAATAAAACATATAGATGGAGTTGGATTTAAAGTTGCATTAATTGATTTTGGATCAAAAAAAGATATAATAAGAAATTTAGTGGATAGAAAGTGTGATATAACTATTTTCCCATATAATGCTTCTTATGATAAGATAATGAAAATCAATCCCGACGGAATAATATTATCGAATGGTCCAGGAGATCCAAAAGATATGAAGGATATAATGCCAACTATAAAAAAGATTGTAACTTCTAATATACCGGTTTTTGGAATATGCCTTGGACATCAGCTCATGAGTCTTGCATTTGGTGGGGATACTTACAAAATGAAATTTGGGCATAGAGGTGGAAATCATGGTGTGTATGACGTGGACAGAGATAAGGCTTATATAACTTCTCAAAATCACGGATATGCAGTTAGAGAAAATAGCTTGAATAAAAATGAAATTGTTGTAACTCATATAAATTTAAATGACAACACTGTAGAAGGAATAAAACATAAAAAGCTTCCTGTATTTTCAGTGCAATTTCATCCTGAAGGGTCACCAGGACCTACGGATACATCATATTTATTTGATAAATTTTTAAAATTTATGACTTTATTAAAATAAGTGAGGAGAAGTGATAAAATGCCATTAAAAAAAGGCTTGAAAAAGATTTTAATTATAGGATCAGGTCCTATAATAATAGGTCAAGCTGCGGAATTTGATTATTCAGGTACACAAGCTTGTGAAGCAATTAGAAGTGAGGGAATAGAAACAGTCCTTATAAATAGCAATCCAGCGACTATAATGACTGATAAAAATATTGCAGATAAGACTTATATAGAGCCTATTACAGTAGAAGCTGTAGAAAAGATAATTCAAAAGGAAAGGCCAGACGGTATTCTTGCAGGTTTTGGAGGTCAAACGGCTTTAAATCTTGCAATGAAATTGTACAAGCTTGGTATACTAAAAAAATATAAAGTAGAACTGCTTGGAATAAAAGTTGAGTCAATTAAAAATGCAGAGGATAGAGAGAGTTTTAAAAATTTAATGGAAAATATAAATGAGCCTATAGCACTTGGAACTATTGCTACTAACTTAAAAGAGTGTATAGATTTCTTAGATAAGGTTAATCTTCCTATAATAATAAGGCCAGCCTATACTTTAGGTGGTACTGGAGGAGGTATTGCCCACAATTATGATGAATATATTGATATATGTAAAAATGGGCTTGAAGAAAGTCCTATAACTCAAATTCTTCTTGAGGAGAGTCTATCTGGGTGGAAAGAGCTAGAATATGAAATAATGAGAGATAAAAAAGATAATTGTATGGTTGTCTGCAATATGGAAAATATAGATCCTGTTGGGATACATACAGGAGATAGTATAGTAGTTGCACCTTCTCAGACACTTACAGATAGGGAATATCAGATGCTTAGAAGGTCTGCCATTAAGATAATAAGAACTTTAAAAATAGAAGGTGGATGTAATATACAATTTGCACTTGACCCAAAAAGTAATAATTATAAGGTTATAGAAGTTAATCCGAGAGTTAGTAGATCAAGTGCCTTAGCATCTAAAGCTGCAGGATATCCAATAGCTAAAATAGCTGCTAAAATAGCAATTGGTTATACCTTAGATGAACTTAAAAATTATGTTACAGGAAATTCCAGTGCATTATTTGAACCAGCTCTTGATTATTGTGTAGTGAAAATACCTAAGTGGCCTTTTGATAAATTTGAGAGTGCAGATAGAACTCTTCAAACCCAAATGAAAGCTACTGGAGAAGTAATGGCAATAGATAGAAATTTTGAAAGTGCACTTTTAAAAGCCTTAATAAGTTTAGAGGGAAAGATAATAGGATTAAGTCTTGACAAGTTTGAAGATATGGATACAGAAAGCGTACTGAAAAAAATTATGGATCATGATGATGAAAGATTGTTTGCCATTGCAGAAGCTTTAAGAAGGGGAATTGATGTAGATAAAATTAATGAAATGACTAAAATAGATAAGTGGTTTATACATGGAATAGAGAATATAGTTAATATGGAAAATAAATTAATAGAAAATGTTCCAAATGTAGAAACTATACAGCAGGCTGAGATGATGGGATTTACAGAGGAATATATATGCAAATTAATAGGAATGAAACTAGATGATTTAAGAAATCTTAGAGAGATAAATGGTATAAAATCAGTTTATAAAATGGTTGATACTTGTAGCGGAGAATTTGAAGCTAAAACATCTTATTATTATTCATGCTATGATTTAGAAAGTGACAATGCAATTTCAAATAATAAAAAGATATTAGTTATTGGTTCCGGACCTATAAGAATTGGGCAGGGAATAGAATTTGATTATTGTTGTGTAAATGGAGTTTGGGCAATAAAAGATGCTGGACTTGAAGCAATTATTATAAATAATAACCCAGAAACAGTAAGTACTGATTTTGATACTTCAGATAAACTTTATTTTGATCCTCTTTATATAGATGATGTAATGAATGTTATAAATGAGGAAGAAGTAGATGGTGTAATAGTACAATTTGGAGGTCAGACTGCACTTAATCTTGCTAAAAAATTAAATGATAGAAAAGTTAAAATTCTTGGAACTTCATTTGAATCCATAGATTTAGCTGAAGATAGAGAAAAATTTAGAGTACTTCTTGAAAAATTAAATATAAGTTCACCTATAGGTGGATCTGTAACAAGTCTTGAAGAGGCAAATGCACTAGTTGAAAAAATAGGTTATCCTGTAATTGTAAGGCCTTCCTATGTAATAGGAGGTAGGGCAATGAAGGTAGTTTATAACGAAGATGAACTTTCTAAGTACTTGAAAGAGGCAGTAAATTTATCAAAGGAATATCCTGTTCTTGTAGATAAGTATATAGTTGGAAGAGAAATAGAAGTGGATGCCATTTCAGACGGCAGGGATATAATAATTCCAGGTATAATGGAACATGTAGAAAGAACAGGAGTTCACTCAGGTGATAGTATAGCAATATATCCATCCTTTAATTTGTCAGAGGATGTGCTTGAAAAAATAGAAGAATATACAGCCAAAATAGCAAAGGCATTGAATGTAGTAGGACTTTTGAATGTACAGTATGCTTTCGATGGAGAAAAAGTATATGTAATAGAAGTAAATCCTAGAGCTTCTAGAACTGTACCTATATTAAGTAAAGTTACAGATGTACCTATGGTAAAATTAGCTGTAGAAGTAATGCTTGGAAAAAATATAAAAGATTTTGGATATAAACAGGATATGTACAAATATAGCAAAATGAATGCAGTAAAAATGCCTGTATTTTCAAATAAGAAACTTCCAGGAGTTGATCCGGTTCTAGGACCTGAAATGAAGTCAACAGGAGAGGTATTAGGAGTAGATTTTGACAGAAAGAAAGCTATATATAAGGCATTTAAAGCAGCCGGAATGAATATATATAAAAAGGGTAACTTGTATGTTTCAGTAAATGATAGAGATAAAGAGGAAGCATGTTCTATAGTTAAAAAGTATGAACAACTTGGATTTAACATTTATGCATCTAAAGGAACATATGAATTCCTATTGAATAATGGTGTAAATTGTTATAAAATAAATATAAAGGATGCTATAGATAAATTAAAGAATAAAGAGATAGATATTGTTATAAATACAGTAACAGTAGGTTATGAAAGTGGAACTTATGGATTTAAATTAAGACAAGCAGCTCTTTTGCATGATATTATTTTATTTACTTGTCTTGATACTGCAGAGGTTTATAGATATTGTATTGAAATAGAAAAAAACAATGAAAAGGTGGATTATAGATCAATGAAGGAATATTTGGCTTAAGAAAAACATCTATTTACTTACTTGGTAAAAGCTAAAGAAAAGATATATTTATTATTTTGATATGTTAGGATCGTTTTTCTCGTTGAGATAAAATGATCCTAATTTACTTAGATTAAAGTTTTTAATGAAACACTATATTTTTAATGAAATTATACGATATAATTAATAGAAAGTAATTGTTAATATTAACAATAAATATAAAAGTTTAATGGGGAGGAAAACAAAATGACATTAAAGAAAAAAATATCACTTCTTATAGGGGTAATTATGTTAGCTACTATGATATTGGTATCTAGTGTAATTTATTATGAAACATCATCAAATCTTTATAATTCAAGTAAAGAAGAGATGAAATCGTTAGCAAATAGTTATGCTGACACTCTAGAGAATATGATAGATAAAGAAATTATTAAAATGAAGGGGCTTTCGGAGAAAAAGTCAATTTATGATTTAGCATATCTAAGGGAAAAATACTATAATTCTGCTAAATACAAAAGTTCTGCAAAATCAGTTAATTTGGAACTTGCAAAATATGTTAAAGCTCAGGGAAATCTTGAACATGCATTTGTTGTAGATAGAACCGGTAAAATAATAGCTGACAGTGATAGTAATTTACTAAACACTACAGTATTAGATAAAAAGTATAATGAAGATACATTAAAAGGAAACAGCTCGGTTAGTGGAATTATGATTTCAAAAGCTACAGGAGCTAAGGTAATAATAGTTACAAGCCCAATTAAAGTCAATGGAAATGTGTATGGATATGCAGCATCTGCAGTTGTTGCTAAAACTTTAGCTAAGCCTTTTCAAAATTTAAAAGTATCCAATATTAGTGGAAATTATGCATACTTATTAGATGGACAATATAATATAGTGTTTCATCCAGATAGTAAAAGTATAGGGACATCATTAAAAAATTATGTTGTTAGAAACTTTATAGATAAAATTAGAAGTGGAAAATCAACTGATGATAACTATATAGAATATGAAAATGATGGAGCAACGAAACTTGCTTATTGCAATCTTATTCCAAAGCTCAATTGGACTTTTGTATTGTCTTCAGATAAAAATGGAATAACTGCATATGCCAGGAAAATAACTCTTACAATTATACTTATTATAATTATTTTCACTATAGCAGTTTCTATAGTAGGCTATTTCTTATTAAGAAATATAACAGAAGGAATAGGTAAGATTACATCTATTATTAAAAAAATTTCAAAGATGGATTTTAAAGATTTAAATGAATCTGAAGAATATAGTTATTTAGCTAATTCACAAGATGAAATAGGAGATATGTACAGAGCTGCACTATCTATAAAATCTATATTTACAAAAATTGCTGAAGATTTATCTAATACATCAAAAAAAATAGATGGAAATGCAGTATTTTTAAATGATACTATAACTGAAGTAGGCAAAGAGTTAGACGAGAATTTAAAAGAAAGCGAAAATATATCTGCAGGTATGCAGGAAAATTCTGCTACAGCTGAAGAAATTGCAGCATCATCAGGAGAAATGTCAAATGCAGTAGAGAATATGGTAGACAAAGTTGAAAAGGGACTTCAGACTTCTGAAGATATTGCAAAAAGAGCAGAGGATTTAAAGCATTCTTCAAAGAATTCGCAACTTAAAGCTCAAGGTATATATAACGATGTTAAGAAAAATTTGGAAAAGGCTATTAAAGATAGTGAAGCTGTAAATAAAATAGGTGAACTTACAGAGGCTATAATTGATATAACTGAACAAACTAATTTACTTGCATTAAATGCTTCAATAGAGGCTGCAAGGGCAGGAAAGGCAGGAAAAGGATTTGCAGTAGTTGCAGATGAAGTAGGAAAACTTGCAGAAGGATCTAGTAGGACAGCTAATAACATAAAGGGCATAGTAAGTGTAGTTGAAGGTTCAGTCAAAAATTTAGTTAAAAGTTCAAATGCTATATTGAATTTTATTCAAGATACAGTTTATGATGATTACAGAAAGATGGCACGTATTTCTATTCAATATAGCAAAGATTCGGATACTGTAAATAATTTTATGACTGATTTTAGTGCTTTAGCTGAAGAATTAAATGCATCTATTGATGGAATAACTAAAGCAGTAAATGAAATAGCACAAAATGTGGCTGATGGTGCAACTGGAATACAGAGCATATCTGAAAAAAATAGTACTATATATAGTAAGCTTAAAAATGTAAAATCAACTGCTTCAGAAAATAAAAATAGTGTAGCTACTTTAAAAAATATAATTGAAAAATTTAATATATAGTTCCAATTAAATATTTGAATTTAAAGTATAAGTATTATTATTATGGTGAAAGATAATCTTAAAATTTTGTATTTCTAAAATACATATATTTAAGTGAGGAGTTGAAGCCATGAAGAAAATAGTGCTTATACTTTTTTTTACGTTGTTATTGCCAAGTGATGTATGTGCTAAAACTGTAAATAGTTATAATGTGACTATGAAGCAGGATATACTCTGTATTATGATGGCATATCCAGGGTACATTAAAGATTTAGAGAAAGACGATAAAGGAAATGTATACCTTATTATGAAGTCTGGAAAAAAAATAATTTATGATGATAAGAAAAAGAAAGAATTTAATGAAAAGCTTTTTAATACAGATATACAAGATATGATGGAGCAGGTGTATCCATTAAATTCCATTGATAAGGTTATGGATAAGGATGTGGATCCAGGAAGACTTAGAGTATATGAAATTTTAAATGAAGTATATGGAAATTCTAAAAGTGAGGTAGAGTCAAATCTAAAAATGGCAGATGTGGGATATAGAAAATTTCAATTTAATGGTAATAATGATGCTTCTAAATCTCTTGAAAAAGCTATAAAAGAAGCAATGTCCAAGAAAAATCCCAATATATCAAGTTGTCTATTTCCCTTCAGTGGAACATTTAACTATAGAAATATATCTGGGACTAATTTAAGAAGCCCACATTCTTTTGCTATAGCTATAGATCTTGCTAGAGATAGAAGGGATTATTGGAAATGGGTAGATAAATCTGAAGGTAGCAGTAGAATAAAATCATATCCAAAGGAGCTTGTTAAAATCTTTGAGAAAAATAATTTTGTTTGGGGTGGAAAATGGAGTCATTTTGACATCTTGCATTTTGAATACAGACCAGAAATAATTTTTAAAGCTAGATATTTTGGAAATAAACAAAATAACAACGTGAAGTGGTATGATGGAGCACCATATAAAGATAAAACAGTTAAAAAATATATAGATAAAATTAATAAGTTAATTGGGTAGAATTTACAGACTCAATTTGTGATTAATTGGAGATAATATTTATTGAACAAATAAATTTTGTTGAGGTAGGGATATTGCCATGAAATTTCTTTTAAACAAGAAATATATTTGCTTTATAAATGCAGTTATATTAGTTTCTTTAATAATAAATATATTAACATTTAAAGTATGTGCAGTTGAAACATATAATGAAGATGAAGTTAAAAATGCCATTGAGCAAATATTTGTCAATAGGAATAAGGCAATATTAGATGGAGATCTGAAACTTCTTGAGGATATATATGACAAGGATACTAAATATGGTATATGGGCTTATGAATATGAAGAAAAGAAGATGGAATATATTAGGAACTGGGAAGAAAAACAGGGTATAAAATTTATAGATATAGTTCCAAAGATCATGATGTTAAAGGTAAGACAAAGAAGTGATGGAGAACTTTTAGTAAATTTAAACTGTTCTACTCAGTATAGATACAGTTATATAGATAGTCCAAAGAAAATAAATGTCTTTAGAATAGGAACATCTCATGTTCTAAATATTATGAAAAGGGATAATAAGTGGATTATAACAAAAGAGTGGTATAAAGATCCTTTTGCAGATTCACTTAAAATAAACAATTTAAAAATTGATTCTATAAAACAATATATATTATCACAAAATAAAAAAGACTTATCAAATATTGATAAAAGAAGAAAATCCGCTATCGAATATGCTGATAGGTACTGTGGATTAGCATCTGAAGAAAAGTATGGATGCAGCTATAATAGGAAATATAGAAATTATAACTATCAAGGTGGAGATTGTGCAAACTTTGCCTCACAAATACTTTTTGAAGGTGCTAAATTTAAAAAAAATTCTGCTTGGAATTATGATAAAAGTGGAGCTACGAGAGCATGGCTCAATGCAGATGGATTTAAAAACTATATGATATACAGTGGAAGAGGATATGCCATTGCATATGGAAGTTATGAAAAGGTGTATAAAGCAGCTTATAAATTGCTTCCAGGAGATTTTATAGCTTATGAAAAGAAAGGCGATATAACTCATATATCAATGGTTACAGGACTTGACTCCAAAGGATATCCTCTAGTTACTTGTCATAATACAGATAGAGATAAAGTTCCATGGGATCTTGGATGGAATGATAAAAATATAAAGTTTTGGATTATAAGAGTTAATTATTAAAATTAGTACTTTGGATAAATTAAAGGGGCTGTCGCGTTAGCAAATTTTTTTATGCTAATGCGACAGCCCCTTTAATTTTTTCTTAGAATTTGTTTTTGATACCTATAATTTAAATACCTGATGCAAAATCGTCTTTTTCAGGTTCAGGTTTTTCTTTAGATATTTTCTTTTTATCTTTTTTGCATTTTTTATCACATACCATTTCCTTTACATAGTCCATTACTTGAGGTATGGAATCTATTATTTTATCATAAGTATTGTTTTGATCTAAAGACAAAAGTCTTAATGAATCTCCCTTAGTAACTAAAAATGCAACCGGTTTAACTGTGACACCTGCTCCAGAACCTCCACCGAAAGGATAGTTTGGTTTGGATTCATTTTTAACATTTGAATTGAATTCACTTCCACCAGAAGCAAATCCAAATGAAACCTTTGATATTGGAACTATTAATGATCCATCTTTTGATTCTACAGCATTACCAACTATGGTATTCACATCTATCATATCTTTTAAATTTTCCATAGTGCTTTTTAATAAATTTTCTATAGGATGACCATCCATTAAAATCACTTCCTTATATGTTTATTGTTTTTATAATAGCTTAAGTTTTACTTGACTCTGACCCAGTTTTAAACCTTGATGTTTCTATGATTAGTATTACAATTACATAAATAAGTTTTGCAAAACTTATATAAATTATACAATTGACTTCCACTTTTAAATCAGTTTTATTAAAATCAGGAGTTATGCTCACTTCTCGCTTTTCAAGTCTAAAAAAATTTGATATAACTGTAAACAATTGAGGAATCAATGAGTTAAGTACACCGTATAATATTGCTGTAGCTGCAGCATCATCTAAACCATATGATATGTTTATATCTATGTTTAATTTGGATTTAGGATTTATCTTTAATATAGGATCTATAACTCCCAATATTTTTTTAAATTTATCAATGGTATTACTATTGGATTTATTATTTTCAAAATTAGATTTGTATTTTTCAGATGCAAATTTCTTTAATATGTCTGTGTTTAAAAGAAGTATGTGAAATTTTTTATTTTTATAGCCTATATGAATTTTTATTGGTATAGGAAGAAACATAAGTATAAAAATGCACGTTACTATAATAAAAAAAATAGTCATATAGATTCTGATCACAATTTGAAATGTTTAGTGAAGAGTAATCAGTTCCTCCTTTAAGTTCATTTATATACTAATTATGACCTTAATGTAAATTAATATACTTATATTCCATTAATTTTTAGGTTAATTTAATTATTTAAGTAAAAGATATTAAAAGGAAATGTTCTAAAATTATTAAATTTAGCTACAGGAGGAAAGAATATGATCAAAAATTTAAAAAAGTACTTCTCATTTTTAATAACATTTATGATTTTGATTAATATATTCACGGTAGATGTAATGGCAGATGAAAAAGATAAAACACCTTATATAAATGCAAGATGTGCAATTGCCATGGATAGTAAGTCAAAAGTAGTGCTATATGAAAAAAGTGCATATGAACTTGTTCCTATGGCAAGTACTACAAAGATTATGACATCGCTTGTGGCATTGAAATATGGAAATTTGGATAAAGAAGTAGAAATATCTAAAAGATCTGCTAATATAAAGGGTTCTACAGTAGGATATAAAGAAGGGGAAAAGGTAAAATTAAAAGAACTTTTATGTGGACTTATGATGCGTTCAGGAAATGATGCTGCAATAGCTATTGCAGAAGGTGTAAGTGGGAGTGTAGAAGAGTTTGTAAAGCTTATGAACGAGTATGCAAGTGAAATAGGTGTGCTTAACACTCATTTTGAATCCCCTCATGGACTTGATAGTGAAGAACATTATTGCACAGCATATGATCTTGCTTTAATGGCAAGTAAGGCAAAAGAAAACAAGATATTTAGAAAGATTGTGAGTTCAAAAGATATAGATAATAGCGAAAATGGGTTTACAAGAAGTTATCACAATATAAATAAGATATTATGGCAAATTCCAAATTCAAATGGAATAAAGACAGGATATACTGGGAATGCAGGTAAGTGTCTTGTAACATCTGTAAATGTAGAAGGAAATGATGTTATTATAGTAGTTTTGAACTGTCCAGAAAGATGGAATGAAACTAAAAAGATAGATAAATATGTAGAGGAAAAATATACGTTTAAAAAGCTTTTTTCAAAGGGAGATATTGCAATGGAGATGAACTTAAATAATAAGAAATTAAAATTAAAATATACAGAGGATATTGTTATACCTGTAACTTCAACAGATAGGTATATATCTAAGATTATAAAACCCCAAAAGATAACAACAAACGTAAAAAAAGGTGACAAAATAGGGAAGATATGTGTATACAAAGATGGAAAGAAAATATACACAAGTTCTCTTGAAGCTGGAAATAGTGTAAAAGTTAAAAAACTTATAAGAATACCATTTTTCAATTAATGTTGTGAATTAATTTATACATTTTTAAGCTACCTGCAAAAAAATAGGTTTTGTTTTTTAGAGTCTTCAATTAAATTAAATCTATTAAGATAGATGTTATCTGTAGATTGAATTTTATCAAGTGTATCCTTTAAAAATTTTTTAGAAAATTTGAATTGTTGATTTTTAGGAAGTTCATCTTGTACTATGTAGTCTATGTTATAAGGAATATTTTCAACAACATAAAGGGGGATAAGGTGTTTTAGATTATTATTTATAAGTGCGTATTCATATATAGTTGAATCTACAATAACTCCATTGCATAAGTTGAAACAATGTGCAAAACTCCTACTTAAATTCTCATTTATGTTTATGGTGATTACTCCGCGTACAGCTATAGAATCAATATCTAAAAAATTGCAAATTTCATGTATCAGTGAAGATATTATAGGAGAGCTATTTGATATAGTATAATTTTTTATGCAGTATTTGCATATATTTTCAAAAAAATTTTTTCTTGTTTTTTCATAATATCACCTTTTGAAATATTGTAAAATTTATCAATTATTATATCATATTTTTTAATAATTGTATAAAGTTAATCATAGTAGATTTTAATAAAACATTTACATTTTTTAACAAACTATGATGAAGACTTATATTAAAAATAAAGTTTTAAATATTAAAAGTGAATAAAAAAGGTGTAAATTAAGAATTTTAAATTTCACTATAACAGATTAAATTAAATTGTATAACAGCCTTCAGAACATCAACGCTTTTAACTTAAAATTACTTTGCTTAGAAAAAATTGTAAAGGAATAAATATTATATAATAGAATAAAATGTATTAAGGTGTATCAAATTAAAAGATATTTTATTTTAATATAATAGACTGAAAATGGATATTAGGAAACTAAAATATGACTAAAAATTAACAAACTCTCCTAAACTGTGTAGATATATAAATATAAAAATTTTAATTATATAGTTTATTTTTACTAAATATATCAATGTATTAGCCATATAAACATATAATATTATATGGCTATATAATTAATGCATTGATCTTTTTTATATATAGTCTTGAAAATAATAAATAATAATAGTTTTGAAATAAGGATTAGAATTCTAATGAAAATTTGTATATTATCTATCTTTGAGAATATTTTATCAGAAAAATCATTAGTACAGGATAAAAAAGTTAATAATACAGAATGACAATTCACTGATTTGTGATATAATTATATGTAATAAATAGAAATTCCAATTATTTATTGAAAACGATACTATATCAATGGAGGTGAAATAAAATGAAAAATGAAACTTCCGGAATTGTAATTGAGGTAAATGGTAATATTGCAAAAGTTAGGACTAGCAATCATGCTGATTGTGAAAATTGTGGTGCATGTCCAGGAGCTGCAGCTTCTGTAATTAATGCGAGAAATCCTGTTGGAGCAAAACCAGGGCAACATGTTAAGTTTGTGGTAGAAGAAAGTCATATGCTGAAAGCAGCTTTTGTTGTATATATATTACCCCTTATTGGGATATTTTTAGGGGCTCTTTTAGGTACATGGATAGGTAAGAGTGTTGGAGGTAATTTAATGTTATTTCAAGTAATTGGAGGTGCAATATTATTTATTTTGTCACTTGTCTATATAAAGATTTTTGACAAGTCTGCTGCTAAAGATGATTCTGTAAAACCTGTTATAAAAAGTATTTTATAACTATTAATTTAATATTCTATTATGGAAATAATAAAGTCTATTTCTATAATTCAATATAAATAATTAATATTTTGTTACAGGATTTTTTCTGTAATAAAATTTATTGAAAGAGGTGTTATAAGTGATAAAAAGTTTTAAAGGTGGAGTCCATCCTGATGGAAGTAAAAAATATACAGCAAGCAAATCTATTGAAATGGCACCTATACCAGATAAAGTATTTATACCTGTTAGACAGCATATAGGAGCTCCTGCCTCTCCTATTGTAAAAAAAGGAGATTTAGTTAAAAAAGGTCAATTAATTGCTAAAAGTGCTGGATTTGTATCAAGTAATATACATTCATCCATCTCAGGAGAGGTAGTGGATATTGGAATGTACCCTCATAGTGGATTTGGAATGTGTAAGTCAATAGTTATTAAAAATGATGGAAAAGATGAATGGATGGAAGGAATTCCTCTAATTCGCAATTTTGAAGATCTAAGTGAAGATGAAATTATAAATATAATAAAAGAAAATGGAATTGTTGGAATGGGAGGAGCAACTTTTCCAACTCATGTAAAGTTATCTCCTCCAAAAGGCAAGACAGTTGATGTATTTATTTTAAATGCGGCAGAGTGCGAACCATATCTTACTGCTGACCATAGAGCTATGCTTGAATATCAAGATAAAATAGTTAGCGGCGTAAAAATAGTTATGAAAGTGTTAAAACCTAAAAAAGCTTATATTGGTATTGAAGATAATAAACCAGATGCAATAGAAAGTATGAAAAAAGCGTTTTCAGGAACTGATATTGAAGTAGTAGGACTACCTACAAAATATCCTCAAGGAGCAGAAAAGATGCTTATTAAAGTGATAACAGGAAGGGAAGTACCATCTGGAGGATTGCCAGTAGATGTTGGTGCTGTAGTTCAAAATGTAGGAACTGTTATAGCAATAAGTGATGCTGTTGAAAGAGGAATTCCATTGATTCAGAGGATAACTACTGTAAGTGGTAGAGCAATAAAAGAACCTAAAAATATTTTAGTAAGGATAGGTACGAAATTTGAAGATGTTATTAAGTTTTGCGGTGGATTCTCAGAAAAGCCTGCTAAGATAATAATGGGAGGACCTATGATGGGAGCTGCACAATATAATTTGGATGTACCTGTAATTAAAGGAACTTCTGGTATACTTGCACTAACTAAAAGTGATATAAATTATGAAACCGAATCTGCCTGTATAAGATGTGGACGATGTATAAATGCTTGTCCAATGGGGCTGAATCCTAGTATGTTGAGCATACTTGGAGAAAATGACCTATATAAAGAGGCTAAAGAAGATTACAATCTTCTTGATTGTATTGAATGCGGATCTTGCGTATATACATGTCCTGCTAAAAGGAATATTGTTCAGTATATAAAATATTGCAAAGCTAAAAATGCAGCTGAAGCAAAGGCTGCAAAATGATGGAAGAGAGGTTGTGATAAAATGGCAGAGGTAAAATTAGCCCAGAAAGAAACATTTACTGTTTCAGCATCACCACATATACGATGTGATGAATCTATATCTAAAATAATGTGGAGTGTAAATATAGCACTTGCTCCAGCAGCTATATTTGGAGTTTATCATTTTGGTATGCCTGCATTTAAAATAATTGTAACTAGTATAATTGCAGCTATCTTATCAGAAGTTTTTGTAGAAAAGGTGAGACATAAACCTATAAGTATAAAAGATGGCAGTGCATTTTTAACTGGACTTTTGCTTGCTATGTCTGTATCTCCTAAACTCCCCCCTTATATGATAGCAGTTGGCTCATTTATAGCAATTGTTATAGTAAAGCAATCAATGGGTGGACTTGGACATAATGCATTTAACCCAGCTCATATAGGAAGAGCAGCTCTTATGGCTTCTTGGCCAGCAGCAATGACAACTTGGACTAAGATGACAACTAGTGTAGATGTTGTATCTTCTGCAACTCCACTTGGAATCCTAAAAATGCAGGGCTACTCAAAACTAGTTGAAACTTTTGGAAACACAGGGAATATGTACAAGGCATTGCTCATAGGAAATAGGAATGGATGTATAGGTGAAACTTCAACTATATTGCTTGTTTTAGGTGGAGTATATCTTATATACAAGCATTATATAAACTGGCAAGTTCCAGTTGTTATGATAGGAACTGTTGGAATACTAACATGGATATTTGGACCAAGTGGTGCATTTACAGGAGATCCTATATTTCATATGATGGCAGGTGGGCTTATAATAGGATCGTTTTTTATGGCTACGGATATGGTTACTATACCTATAACTGTTAAAGGGCAAATCATTTTTGCAATTGGTGCTGGTATGCTTACAACACTTATAAGACTCAAAGGCGGATATCCAGAAGGAGTTTGTTATTCAATACTTTTAATGAATGCAGCTACTCCATTAATTGATCGTTTCACCCAACCTAAAAAATTTGCTGAAGATGCAGGGAGGTAATTTTATGGCAAAGGATAAATTTTCTATTTTTAGCGTTGCTAAGAATTTGGCTTGTGCCTGCTTTATATCTGGAATTGTAATTGCAACTACGTATTATTTCACAGCTCCAGTGGCTGCAAAAAAACAGGTTCAATTAAAGAATGATTCTATGAAGGAATTGATAAAAAATGCAGATGATTTTAAACCTGTAAGCGGAAAGACTGATTGGTATTCTGCACAGAAAGGAAGTAAGACAATTGGTTATATAGTTCCATCAGAAAGCAAAGGTTATGGAGGAAAAATAACTTTATTAGTAGCAGTTAGCCAAGATGGAAAAGTCATAGATTTTAGTGTTGTATCCCATAATGAAACGCCAGGTTTAGGAGCTAATGCATCAGAACCATCATTTAAGGACCAATTTGCAGGTAAAAGTTCAAATAATTTAAAAGTTACCAAAGATAAATCTGATAAAGATGACATTCAAGCTATGACAGGTGCCACTATAACTTCAAGAGCTGTTACAAAAGGAGTTAAAGCAGCAGTAGATGAAGTGAATAAATATGTGGGAGGTAAATAAACATGAATAAGAGTGTAAAAAAATATACAGGTATGGAACTTTGGGAGATATTTAAAAGGGGATTAATCATGGAAAATCCTATTTTTGTACTTGCCCTTAGTCTTTGTCCAGCACTAGCAGTAACAGGAGAAGCAATTACATCGCTTACAATGGGATTTTGTGTGATGTTTGTTATAACTGCAAATAATACTGTTGTTTCTATAATAAGAAACTTTGTAAATCCAAAAGTTCGTGTTCCTGTTTATATCACATCTATAGCAACAATTGTTACTATGGTAGAGCTTGTACTTCAAGCAGTTGCACCTCTTTTATACAAGGCGCTAGGAATATATCTTGCATTAGTAGTTGTATTTGCAATTATACTTGCTCGTGCAGAAACATTTGCGTCTAAAAATTCAATAGTACCTTCTTTCCTTGATGGACTAGGTATGGGAACTGGATTTTGTATTGCACTTGTAATAATTGGTAGTATTCGTGAGTTCTTTGGAATGGGTTCCATATTTGGTTTAAAAATTTTAGGTTCTTGGTATAATCCAGCTCTTATTATGATACTACCTCCAGGTGGTTTTATACTTATTGGATACCTAGTTGCTATAGTAAAAGTTTATAATCAACATCAAGAGAAGTTGAAAATGAGAAGAGGTGAAATGTAATGGCTTATCTTACATTGTTTATAAGTTCTGTACTTATAAATAATTTTGTTTTAACAAGATTTTTAGGATTATGTATCTTCTTTGGAGTTTCAAAAAATTTAAATGCATCTATTGGTATGGGGATGGCTGTTACTTCAGTTTTGACACTTAGTTCAATATTTGCATGGCTTATATATCATTTTGTACTTGTTCCTCTTGGATTGACATTTTTAAAGACTGTTGTATTTGTACTTTTAATAGCAAGTTTTGTACAATTGCTTGAAATGATAATAAAGAAAGAAGCGCCAGCACTTTATAATATGTGGGGAATTTATCTACTATTAATTGCAACTAACTGTATCGTTCTTTCAGTACCACTTATAAATGTAGATTCAAATTATGGATTTTTAATGAGTGTAGTTAATGCAGTTGGTGGAGGTATGGGTTTTGCACTTGCTATAATTTTAATGGCAAGTCTTAGAGAAAAATTGAGATTAGCAGATGTGCCTAAGCCTCTTCAAGGACTTGGAATTGCATTTATTTTGGCTGGAATGCTTGCACTTGCTTTCCTAGGATTTTCAGGAATGATATCGATATAATGGTATCTGTATAGAAAGGGGATTTTTAAATGTTAAAGATAGCAATTTTGGCTTTGATTGTAATGACAGCTACAGGCTTGATATTTGGACTTGTACTTGGTTATGCAAACAAGAGATTTGCAATTGAATCAAATCCGCTTATAGATTTGGTAGAAGATGAGCTTCCAAAGGGACAGTGTGGAGGATGTGGTTATGCAGGATGTAGAGCTTATGCAGAAGCAGTTGTTTTAGATAAAGATGTTAAGCCTAATTTGTGTGTTCCAGGAAAAGCACCGGTTGCAGAAGCTGTAGCTAGATTAACTGGAAAACAAGCAGAAGTGGTTGAACCTAAGGTTGCTCATGTTATGTGCAAGGGAACTCCACAAAATGCATCTAGAAAATATGATTATGTAGGAGTTAAGGATTGTACTGCTGCAAGCCTTATTCAAGGTGGACCTAAATCCTGTGAGTATGGTTGTATAGGATTTGGTACTTGTGTAAAAAATTGTCCTTTTGATGCTATGATGATGGGGGAAAATGGATTACCTTGGATAGATACAGAGTTATGTACAGGATGTGGTAAATGTGAAAGTGTATGTCCTAAGAACGTTATTTCTCTTATACCTGTAGGTGCAAAAGTTGAAGTTGAATGTAACTCTAAAGATAAGGGAGCAAAAGTGCGTAAAAATTGTAAAGTTGGATGTCTTGGATGTGGATTGTGTGCTAGAAATTGTGATCACAATGCAATTAAAATTGAAAATAATTTAGCTGTAGTTGATGCTAATATCTGTATAAATGAATGTTCTGAAGAAAAGTGTCTTACTAAATGTCCAACTGGTGCAATTAAATATATACTAAAAGGTTTAAATGAGCAAGAAAAAAGTAAACAAGAAGCAGCTGCCAATAATTAATTTTATTCAAAGGGATAGCTAAAGACGACCACTATATGTTTTATAGAGGCCGTCTTTGGCTATTTTCTTATATCTTTAAATACAGGTATTTTCTTAATATGGCTAGTTAAAAAATTTGTGCATAGACCTATGAAATAACCAGTGATAACAGCGGATATTAAAAGTATAGGAAGATAGATGTATATTCTAAAATTCTGAATTATAATTGAAGCAGCTAAGAGTTGTCCAATATTGTGAAATATAGCTCCACATATACTTATAACCCATATGCTTATTGAGTTTTTAAAATATTTATATAGTAAAATCATTACTATATTGCTCAATATGCCACCAGTAATGCTGAATATAAAAGCTGACATACTGCCACCAAAAATAGATCCTAAAAGGGTTCTTAAAAACATTATTATAAGAGATTCTTTCCAACCAAGAAGAATTAGGGCAGCAAGTGAAATCATATTTGCAAGTCCAAGTTTTATACCAGGAAATATTACTGGGATTTGAGCCTCTAATACATATATTACAAGAGCTATGCTTGTCATGAAACTTAAAAAAATCATTTTTCTTATTTTATTATTATGCATAATAATAGCCTACCATTCATCTAGCGATATTGTCATAATTTTCATTGGTTCCTTCTATTTCTATTTGAAGTTTATGAGGAAGACATACTATTGTTTCTCCAGATTTTGAAATCCAACCGCTTTTTACACATATTTTATTAGGACAATCAGCATCTATTATACATATTCTTCCCTTTTCAACTCTTATTTTATTGTAGTTTGTATTATTGAATTTTATAGTAAATTCTTCTGGTTTATCTATTTTATTTAAATCTATAGTTTTTATGACTTTTGTATTCTGCTTTATTATTGCTATTTTTTCTGTTCCTTTAAAATGATTTATGTATATAAATACTCCTGCTATACTTGATAGTATTAATAAAGCTATAATTGTAACTATAATTTTATCTACTTTTTTCATGTAATTTATCCCCCTATGGTATCATATAAAATTTTACTACAATACAAATTAAGTTACAATGATAAATAACCTAATTAATGGATTTTACTTTTGTGTATTCTATAGAACCTATAGGTTATAATTGTAACATAAATTAAAATTTAATTAAGGAAAGGAAAATGATATATATGATATGGATAATTTCTTCAGCTAAAAGTATGAATCCGAATAAAAGTATTAATACAAATAAATATACAGTTCCTATATTTAAAGATGAAGGAAAAGAATTGATAAATGAGCTAAGAAAATATGATCCATCTCAAATAGCTTCTTTGATGAATATAAGTGATAGATTATCAGAATTGAATGTAGTTAGATATGACAAATGGGATGAAAATCATAAACTGTCAAACTCAAAACAAGCTATTTCATTATACAATGGAGATGTATATAAGAAGATAGATTCAGAAACATTGAACAATGAACAATTGAATTTTATGAATAAGCATTTAAGGATTATATCAGGGTTATATGGGGTTTTAAGGCCACTAGATATTATACAACCATATAGATTAGAGATGAGTATTAAATTGAAAAATTCAAAGGGAAATGATCTTTATGACTTTTGGAAGGATAAGATAACAGCCTATTTTAATGAGGAGATAAAAGAACAGAAAGATAAATTTATAATTAATTTAGCATCTAAGGAGTATGTAAAGGCAATAGATTTAGATAAACTTAAAGCTAGAGTCATAAATATAGTATTTAAAGAATACAGAAACGGAAGGTACAAAGTAGTACCTTTTAATGCAAAGAGAGCAAGGGGAAGCTTTGTTAGATATATGACAGAAAATTTTGTAGAAGATATGGAAAATATAAAAAGTTTTGATGTTGATTATAAATACAATGAAAAAATGTCTACTGATACAGATTGGGTATTTATAAAAGACGAATTTTTTTGTAAAAAATATTAAATTAATAAAAAAATATAGTAAATATTATCATTTGTGCTATAATTATAATAAAAAATTATGATTGATTATAGGGGGCTAACAATTTATGATAGGACTAAAACTCATGCATATGTTAAACAGAAAAATTGAAAATCAATCTGAAAAAGTATTTGAGGGTATATCTAGAGGAAGAAAGAAATCTTTAGAGAATTGGTTTAAAGATAAGTGGAAACAGCTTGAGAATATGGCAAATGTTTTGGAAAGTTTTGAAAAAGAAAGGGAAAAACTTCAAGAAGAATTGAAAATTAGACTAAAAGAGTATGAAGATTTCTGTGAATTTTTTGTTTTAGATGATGAGGGAAAAGTAATAGTTTCAACTTGTGAAAAACATATGGGACTAGATATGAAGCATTTGCCAGGATATAAAAGTGGAAAGGAAAATAAAAAATTAATGTATGGACCTTATGAGGATATGAAAACTTTGGATATTGATCTCTCAAAGAAAAAATTTGCAGATGAAGTTACACTTATGTTTTCTATTCCCTATAGAAATTTCAATGGAGATAGAAGAATATTATTTGGACGTGTGCTTAATGATGATATGAGCAATGTGATCCAAGATGAAGATACCCATGTGTACAAGGACTCTGGGGACAACTATCTTTTTATGGTTAAAACTTATAGGAATATACTTCCTGGAACGGCTATTTCAAGAAGCAGATTCGAAGATAGTACTTTTACTAAAGGAGATAATTTAAAGGACGGAATTAGGACTTCAAAGTGGGGAACTGTAAAAATTAAAAAACATACAGAATTTGAAATAAGATTTATCGATCCAAAGACAGGTGACTTGCACCAAGGAGTGAAAAATACAATAAAAAATGGAAGTAACCTTGACTGCTGGCCTGGTTATCCCGATTATAGACATATTATGGTTGGTGGAAAAGGTGTACTTATAACTCCTCCATATAGTAATGAAACATGGGGTATGATGTGTGAAGGAGATATATCAGAAATTTATAATTTCAAAAGCATAAATTTAAAGTTATCATTTATAATATCAATTATATCAGCTATTATAATTATAATGAATAACCTAATATACTCATTTAAGAGTAATATTGGATTTATAACTTCGGTAATATCGTGGATTTTAATGACTCTTGTTGGTTATATCATATCAAAGAAATTAATTGCAAGTCCTCTAAACAGAACTGTAGATATACTTCATATCTTAGCTGAAGGTGAAGGTGATTTGACAAAGAGGGTAGATAAGTCTTCTTATGATGAAATAGGTGAACTATCAAGATGGTTCAATAAATTTATAAATAATCAAATGGCAATGATAAAAAGAGTGAATATATCATCGAAAACATCAAAGAGTTCAATTAAGATTGTTTCACAGTTAACAAATGAAATAAAGGAAAGCATGAAAAAAGTGGCTAAAACTGTAGATACTTTAGTAGATGTTTCGAAAAATCAAAATGATATGTTTCAAGATACAAAAGAGCATTTTAATAATTTATCTGCATCTATACAAGAGATGAGAGCACTTATAAATCAAGTTACAGATAAGGTTTCAGATACAAGTGATAATGCCATAAAAGCCAATGATTCTTCAAATAGTGTGCTTGCCTCAATAAGTGATCTCCAAAAGACAATGAAGACAACATTGGATAGGATAACAGTACTTAAAGAACATTCCAATTCAATAACCAAGGCAGTTACAACTATAAGTGATATTAGTAAGCAAACTCAACTTTTGGCATTAAATGCTACAATAGAAGCGGCTAGAGCAGGAGAATATGGTAAAGGTTTTGGGGTAGTTGCAGAAGAAATATCAAAATTGTCAATTAAGACAGAAGAAGCTACTAAATCTATTGGAGATTTAGTTTCAAATATTCAGAAAGGTATTGAAGGCACTGTTTATGAAATTAAAGATATAGATTCAAAAGTTAATAATTCAGTTGGTAATGTAAAAGAAAATATAAATTCATTCAAATGCATAATGAGTAATATTAAAGATGTTAATGAAAATATGGACAATATATTTAAGATAACAAATAAGGAAAGTCAGAATGTAGAAAATATGGTTGTCAGCATAAATGAATCAGCAGCTGAAATAGATAAGAGAACGGCAAAAGGACAGAGTAGTAGCGAAGAATCAATAGAGCTGCTTGAAAATATATTGGAGGAAACAGTAAGGTTAAAGGGTATAACTGATAATTTAGAGTATTCTTCTGACGATCTTCAAAACATGGTTTCTGCATTTAAAGTAGTATGATAAATAAAATTGCAAATATATTAATTTATACAACTAGTTGATTATGATTAAAATATCATAAACAGCTAGTTTATTTTTATGTATAATTTCGTGAAATTGTGGAAATTATATAATAGAAATGTGATTTCAATCTTATTAAATAAATGTTTAGGGGTATAGTTATGATATTTAGATTGAGTAAAACACGTAAAATAACTGGAAATATATATGTGGTAAAAACATTAATTTCAAATTTTTTTATATATTCATATAATAATACAACTATATGCTTTAACACTGGCTTTTTTCCTTTAATAGTAAATAGGGAATTAAAGAAGATAGATATTGACCCTGAATCAATTTCAGGTATATTTTTAACATGTCCTAATTTTAGACATGTTGGAGGAATTAAAGTATTTAAAAATGCAACAGTGTATTTTTCTACTGATATAGTTCCTAAGAAATCTAAAAAGCTTTTATCAAGATTAGAAACTAAAGAAAAATTAGTTTGTAAGGAGATTAAAGATGGAGAAACAATTACAATTGGAGGAATAAATATTAAATCCATAGTAATTCCAAATCATTCATCAAAATCTATGTTATACATAGTAAATAACAATGTGTTATTTATATAAAAATTATTAAAGACTTAGTAGATTATTAGGCTAATTTTAAATACTTTTTTAACACAAATATTAGAAAGGCTGAATATATTAATAGTGCTATACTATAAAATAGTAATATATCAAGAAGGGTGATGATTACTATGATAAAAGATATTGAAGAACTAAAGAAGTATTTAGAAGATGAGTCTAATAAAATAAGACAGAATATATTTTTAAAATATAGGTTGGGTATTAAGGATAATATATGGGATGTTGATGATATATTTGATGATATAAAGCAAAGAATCAAGTTAAATTATATTGAAGACTTGATTTATAGAATAGACAAACAAGATTAATAATAAGAGCTGGGGATATCCTGGCTCTTATTTATTACCTATTATAAAATTTTTCAAATGGTTAGAATAAACATACATAATTAATTTAATTGAAGGAAAACCTAACAATATAAATAGAATTAAGGAGTGAAATGGTATGAATAATGGCATAACGCCAAATTTAGAACATAAAGATAGTTATCATGATTCTGTAGAAGAAATGCTTAAGAGAATAAGAAAAGATGGAATGTCAAATGTATTTGACAGATATGTCCAGCAAGAGAAAATAAGGTGTAAATTTTGTCTTCAAGGACTAAGTTGTCAACTTTGTTCAAATGGTCCATGTAGAATAAGCGAAAAAACCGGTCAAGATAAAGGAACCTGTGGAATATCTCCAGATGCTATGGCAATGAGAAATTTTCTTATGAAAAATATAATGGGTGCAGGTACATATAGCCACCATGCCTATGAGGCATTTAGAACATTGAAAGCTACAGCTGAGGGCAAAACTCCATTTAAGATTACAGATACAGATAAGCTCAAATGGATGTGTGAGAAGGTAGGAATAGATACAAATCAAGGCATAAATGATATGGCAGTAGAACTTGCAATACTTCTTGAAGATCAACAAGAGATTGGAGAAGAACACAAAAATATTATGGTTGAAGCATTTGCTCCAAAAAAGAGAAAAGAAGTGTGGAAAAAACTTAATATATATCCTGCAGGTACAGTACATGAGGAACAAAATTCCATAGCCAGTTGTCTTACAAATGTAGATGGAAGTCATGTTTCTCTTGCAATGAAGGCATTAAGACTTGGAATTGCCACTATATACAATTCTCAAATAGGTCTTGAAATGGTTCAGGATATATTATTTGGTACTCCTAAACCTCATGAGGTGAATATGGACCTTGGAATTATGGATCCTGATTATGTGAATATAGTATTCAATGGACACCAACCTTGGGCAGGAGTTGCAACGCTTTTAAAGGCAAGGACAGATGAAGTTCAAAAGAGAGCCAAAGCTGTAGGCGCCAGAGGTCTTAGAATAGTTGGATCCATTGAAACAGGGCAAGAATTATTGCAGCGTTTTGAAATGGACGATGTATTTGTAGGACATATGGGAAATTGGCTTACAATAGAACCACTTCTTGCTACTGGAACTGTAGATGTATTTGCAATGGAAGAAAACTGTTCACCACCTGCAATCGATATGTATGCTGAAAAGTATCAAGTAACTCTTGTAGGTGTAAGTACTATTATAGATATGCCAGGACTAGAGTATAAAATACCTTATGATCCTTCAAAGGTAGATGAGATGGCAGATAAATTGATTGAACTTGGAATTGAGAACTTTAAAAAGAGAAATAAGAGAAATATAATACCTATGGTTCCTCAAAAAATTCAAAAGGCGGTAACAGGTTTTTCAACTGAGGCAGTTTTAGGTGCTCTAGGAAATAAGCTTGACCCACTTGTAGATGTAATAGCTTCAGGAAAGATTAAAGGAATTGTAGCACTTGCAAATTGCTCTACATTGAGAAATGGTCCACAGGATTGGGTTACAATAAATCTTACAAAAGAACTTATAAAGAGAGATATACTTGTTGTAAGTGGAGGCTGTGGAAATCATGCACTTGAAGTTGCTGGATTATGCACACTTGAGGCAGGAGAAAAAATAGCAGGAAGCGGTTTAAAAGAAGTTTGCAGTATGCTTGGAATTCCTCCAGTTTTAAGTTTTGGTACTTGTACTGATACAGGAAGAATATCAATGCTTGTTACTGCACTTGCAGATCATATGAATGTAGATATACCTGATTTACCAATAGCTATTACAGCACCAGAATGGATGGAACAAAAGGCTACTATAGATGGAATATTTGCACTTGCCTATGGATCATATACTCACCTTTCACCTACGCCATTTATGACTGGTGCACCCCAGCTTGTAGATCTCCTTACTAAAAAAGCTGAAGACGTAACTGGAGGTAAAATAGCATTAGGAGATGATCCTGTTCAAGTTGCAAATAATATTGAAGAGCATATAAATAAAAAGAGAAAAAAGCTTGGATTAAAATAATGCAAAAAGTTTATAAGTTGATTCCTGTATCTAAATGGGAATCAGCTTATTTTGTGTACAATGGATTTAGATTTTTAATTTTCCTCATTTACAATATGTTATAATATAAAATGTATTGAGTCTATAATAAATAATTAATTTAACTATATAGAATATTTTATATAAGTTTGATAAAATAAATAAAAGGAATATTTGTTTTTAATTAAAAAATACCATCAACTTTAACATAGTATTTTGGGAGGATTTCTATGAGTGATAATGAAGATAAAATTGTAAGTTTTGATAAATTAAAAAATAAAGCCAGGGAAAAAGATGTAGAAAAAATTGAAGATTATATATATGGGCTCTGTTACGACATGGCTCAAGGACAACTTACTATGGCTGATTTTTCTAAAAATCTTCAAGAATATATGGAAAAAAATAATATATCACAAGAAAAGATGTTTAATATACAAAAGGAACTTATGAAAAGATATGGCATAGATATGGACGATATTGAAAAACAGATGAAAAGTATGGGATTTGACATGCCACTTATGAAACAAAACACTGATTATGAAACTATGAGGAAAACATTGAGTTTTCAAGAAAAATATAAAGATAAAATTAATAGTGTATTAGTTACTAAATACAGTATAAATAATGTGGATATATACATAAACGATGATAAGATTTTACTTAAGAGTTCTGGTAAAATAGATATTAAAGATTTAGATTTAAACGAATTTTTGTGTTCTTATAAAAATGTTATGGAAAATAAAAAGTTAAAAATATATATTTCTGAAAATGTTCGTACTTTTGAATATTAAATGTATCTATTGAAAGATTCATCTTTTAAGATGAAATTTTAAGCTAAAACCGCGTAAGTACATATGTTTACGTGGTATTTTTGTATGAGTTTATAGATGTTTTAAAGGAGATATACATATATGAGAAAAACTATTTTAATTGCAGATGATGAAGAAAGAATGAGATTTTTAATGGAGGCCTATTTGAAAAAAGATGGTTTTCAAGTGATTTCAGCTGGAAATGGAAAAGAAGCACTAGATAAATTTAATAAAAATAAAGTAGATCTTGTTGTGCTTGATATAATGATGCCTGTTATGGATGGATGGACAGTATGTAGAGAACTTAGAAAAATTTCAAATGTACCTATAATAATGCTTACTGCAAGATCCGAAGATGAAGATCAGCTTTTGGGATTTCGGCTTGGAACAGATAGCTATGTAACTAAGCCTGTAAGTCCGAAGATACTTGTAGCTAGAGTAAAAGCTCTTCTTAAAAGAACATATTCAAATATTGATTATGAAAAAGGTGATAATAATTACTGTGGACTTTATGTAAATGAAGAAGCACATGAGGTTAAGGTAGATGGAAAAGAAATATATCTTTCACCAAAGGAGTTTGAACTTTTATGTTATGCAATTAAAAATAAAAATATAGTTTTGACAAGAGAAAAAATATTGGATGCTGTATGGGGAATAGATTATTATGGAGATTTAAGGACAGTAGATACCCATATAAAAAGGCTTAGAGAAAAGTTAGGAAATAAGGCATATCTTATAACTACAGTTAGAGGTGTGGGGTATAAATTTACTGTAGGAGATAACATGAAATGAAATTTAAAAATATTTTATTAGAAAATAAATTGGCTTTAAGAATAAAAAAAAATATAACGTGGAAACTATTTATTATAACAGCACTTGTATTTACAGTGTTTATAAGTAGTACACTTATTTTTCAGTCTGTTTTTTTTGGAAAGTTTTATATAGCTCAAAAGAAAAGCTCTTTGCAAAATAAAGTAGAAAAATTCAAACAAAAGTATAATAAACTAGAAAATGGTTATGATGTAATTGAACTTATGAAGCAATTTGAAGAGAATAATAACTCTAAAATTGTGATAGTAGATAAACATGGAACAATAAAATTTATAACAAATCAAAATAATAGAGGTTATGATGAGGCGAGAATAAAGATTATAAATGATATAATATTGCAGTTGAGTATTAACTCTAATATACTTAATGAAATGATTAATCAAAATGAGTCAGTAACTTTTGTTACAGATATTAGGATAGATGGTATAAAGAGTATAGTAAGTGCCGTTCCTGATAGTAAAAAAGGTGAAATAATATTTGCATTAATTTCTCTTCAACCTGTAAGGGAAGCATCATCTGTTATTAAACAGTTCTATGTGTATTTTTACATAGCAGCAATTGTGATTATAATACTATTATCTCTCATATATACAAAGATGGTTTCAAAGCCTCTTGTTAAAATGAATAGTATAGCAAAAAAAATAGCATCTTTGGACTTTTCTGAAAAATGCGATATAAAAAGTGAAGATGAAATTGGAAATTTATCAAATACTCTAAATTTTTTATCTTGTAATTTAAATAAGGCTCTTACGTCCTTAAAAGAAGCAAATAAAAAGTTGGAATATGATATAGAGAAAGAGCAAAAGTTAGAAAGATTAAGAAAGGACTTTATAAATGCAGTTTCACACGAATTAAAGACACCTATAAGTTTAATAGGTGGATATGCAGAAGGACTTAAAGATGGAATATTTGAATCTGAAAAAAAAGATTATTATATAGATATAATTATAGATGAGAGTAAAAAAATGAATAACCTTGTAAATGATATGCTAAATTTATCACATTTAGAGTCTGGAAATTTCAAATTGAATAGAGAGAAATTTTATATAGATGAACTCATAAATTCAGTTGTAAATGAGTTTTCAGTTATTATGGAAAATAAAGATATTACTTTTGAATCCAATATATTAAAGAAAATTCCTGTATATGCTGATTGGGATATGATCGAACAGGTTATTACTAATTTTTTAACAAATGCTATTAGGTATACAGCTTCAGGTGGAAAAATATTTTTTTCTACAGAAAAGAAAGATGATTATGTAATTGTGTCTGTAGAAAATACAGGTAGCCATATACCTGAAAATGAAATTGATAAAGTATGGACTAATTTTTATAAAGTAGATAAGTCTAGAAGCAGGAAATTAGGTGGGACTGGACTTGGTCTTGCTATAGTAAAAAATATTTTAACTCTTCATAATTACGATTATGGAGTAAAGAATACTGAAGTTGGAGTTAAATTCTATTTTACTATGGATATAATGGATAAATAAATATGTTAATTTTATATGAATATAATGTAAATTATATGTAAATTTTATTGTGATATTGTTGCCATTAAAAATAGGCTGTACTAGTTAATATAAATGGGAATAAAGGTAATTGTTATTTAATTAACGAGATTCCTATTATTAATATATAAAATTACAATTATTCAATTTAATGGAATATGCTATTTGATTAATTATATATTTCTATGTTAACATAATATTAGGCTAAATAATCTAATGTAAATAATTATTAGAAAATTTCACTAAGTATTAATTAATACTATTATCATATTATTCTGATCTTGCATGCGGATACCTTTTCTATAATTATCAAATATCTAAAGAAATAAATCTATGAGGCATATTTAATTCAATGAATGGAGGAAAATTTATGATGGATATGATAGAGTTTAGTAATGTAAATAAGTCATTTAAAAACAAGACAGTGCTCAATAATATAAATTTGAAAATTCAAAAAGGTGAATTAGCAGTATTAATAGGACCTAGTGGGTGTGGGAAAACAACTACATTAAAAATGATAAATAAACTTATAAAACCAACATCTGGGGATATTTTTGTAAATGGAAAAAATATAAAAAACGAAGATACTATAAAACTTAGAAGAAATATTGGATATGTAATTCAACAGACAGGTCTTTTTCCACATATGACCATAGCTGAAAATATAGGACTTATTCCACGTCTTCAAAAATGGTCAGAAGAAAAAATAAAAAATAGAGTAGTAGAACTTTTAAATATGGTAGGAATGAATCCAGAAGAGTATATGGATAGATATCCATCTGAATTAAGTGGCGGACAGCAGCAGAGAATAGGAGTAGCAAGGGCATTTGCTATGAATTCAGAGATAGTACTAATGGATGAGCCATTTAGTGCACTAGATCCTATAAGTAAGAGTCAGCTTCAAGATGAATTATTTAGCCTTCAACAGGAACTAAAAAAGACAATAGTTTTTGTAACTCATGATATGGATGAGGCAATAAAGCTTGGAGATAGAATATGTATAATGAAAGATGGAAATATACTTCAGTTTGATACTCCTGAAGAAATATTAAAAAATCCAGCTCATGGATTTGTTGAAGAATTTATAGGAAAAAATAGAATATGGAATAAACCTGATTTTATAAAAGCAAAGGATATAATGATATCAAATACTGTAATGGCCAATGCAGATAGGAATATAGTACAGGCGCTTGAAATAATGAGAAATAACAAAGTAGATAGTCTTATGATAGTAGACAAGGGAGAAAGACTTAAAGGAATAGTAACACTCAAAGATATAAGAAAAAATATGAATAAAGCTTTAAAATTGAAAGATATAATGGAAACAGATATATTCACTGTATCTGAAGAGGACAGTATAGTAGATGTACTTCAACAGATAAATGATAATAAAGTAGGATATGTACCTGTTTTAGATGATAATGGTAAACTTTCAGGACTTATTACAAGAAGTAGTCTTATAACAGTGCTTAGTACTCAATTTTTGGAAGAGGAGGATAATGCTTAATGAATTCAGTTGTGGAATTTTATAACTTTGTAATAAATAGATCTGATCAAATATTTAAACTCTTTATGCAACATATTGAATTGACAGTATTGTCTGTTATTATAGCTATATTAATTGGAGTACCTCTTGGAATACTTATAGAGAGAAATAAGAAAATATCTTCTTTCGTAATTGGAATTGCAAATGTAATTCAAGCTATTCCAAGTCTTGCATTGCTGGGATTTTTAATTCCAATAATAGGAATTGGAAGTAAGCCAGCAATTGTAATGGTAATTTTATATTCATTGCTACCAATTATAAAAAATACCTATACAGGACTTGCTGGAATAAACCCCAATATTATAGAAGCTGCAGAAGGTATGGGAATGACTGAATCTCAAATACTTAAAATTGTAAAATTGCCTCTTGCACTTCCAGTAATAATGGCAGGTGTAAGAATATCAGCAGTTACAGCAGTTGGATTAATGACTATAGCAGCATTTGTAGGTGCCGGAGGACTTGGATACATGGTATTTACAGGTGTTCAAAGTGTAAATAACAATATGATACTTGCAGGTGCAATACCAGCTTGTATACTAGCACTTGCCATAGATTTCATAATTGGTAAGATTGAAAATTTAGCAGGAAGAAGAAAAAAAGTATCAAAAAAGTTGAAAATAGGAGTATCTTTATTAGTTTGCGCTTCAATAGTCTTTGGATCAGTAGCTTATTATAACAATTCTAGAAATAAGATAGTAGTTGGAGGGAAGAACTTCACAGAACAGATAATACTCGTTGATTTAGTAGGAGAGCTTATTGAGGAAAATACAGATTTAAAGGTGGAATATGAACCAAATCTTGGTGGAACTAATGTAGTCTTTAGTGCTATGAAATCAGGAAATGTAGATGTGTCTGTTGAATATACAGGTACAGGTCTTGTAAATATTATGAAGCATAAGTTGATTAATGATCCTGATAAGGTATATAGTGTGGTTAAAGATTATTATCATAAAAATTTTGATATAGAATGGTTAAAACCTTTAGGATTTAATAACACATATACATTAGCAGTATCACAAGACACTGCAAAAAAGTATAACTTAAATACTCTATCCGACTTGGCAAAAGTAAGTAGAAATCTTAGATTGAGCAGTACAATGGAATTTTCAGAAAGACCAGATGCACTTAAAGCGGTTGAAGATATGTATGGAATTAAGTTTAAGGAATTAAAAGCAGTAGATGGTGGACTAAGATATACTGCATTAAATAAAAATAAGGCAGATGTAATTGATGCATTTTCTACAGACGGTTTACTTAAGCAGTTTAATTTGAAAATTTTAAAGGATGATAAATCAGCCTTTCCACCATATTATGCAGCTACGATAATAAGAAGTGAAACACTTGAAAAACATCCTGAACTCAAAGATATATTGAATAAGTTAGATGGAAAGATAGATGATGAAGCAATGATGGAAATGAACTATAAAGTAGATAGTCTTGGACAAAAACCTGAAACAGTTGCACATGAATTTTTAAAAGAGAATAAATTGATAAAATAGTATGGTTTATTTAAAATATTGAATATAAAATATCTATCCATAAATGATCGATATAATTAATAAATTATTTACAATATTGACATAGCAGCGTCATATAGTTAATATAAAATCAAGTTTGTTTTATTTAAAATATTGACATGTGGAAAGAGGAGAAAGAATGAAATCGGTCGGTGAAAAGATATTTCGCTTTATATTCAAATTTTTATTTAATAATATAGATGTGCTACTATTTTCAGTTTTAATTTTCATAAAGTTATTCAAATATTCGGAGGCAATTTCTCCAGCATATTTGTATATGGCAGTTGTAATACCTATAATAGCCTCTATATTTGTACTTGCAGGTATTTCTTTAATATTTAAAGAGAAGTCAAGGGTTAATTTCCTTTATATTGTAGATATAGTTGTAAGTCTTATATTGATTTCTGATATTATGTACTATAGATATTTTAAGGATATAATAACTGTATCAGCTATAAGAAATGCTAAACTACTTGTTGGAGTATCAGATAGTGTAGCAAGTTTATTTAATGTAAAAGATTTACTGTATATATTAGATGTCTTTATATTGTTTCCATTTGTAAGAATTTATAAACGTAAAAAACAAAATTTAGCAAAGGTTTCAAAAAGAGTATTTAGTTTTTTGATTTTAGTTGCAATTGGTATTGGAGTTAATGTTAAAGTGTTTTATGAAGTTTCAAAAGCACAGCCTACTCTTTTAACGGCAATGAGCAATAGAATGTATCTTACGAAAATGATTGGAAATATAGATTTTCATGTTGTAGATGCCTATAATTTTATAAGTACAAGCATAAAAAATTCTAAAAAACTTCCTGATAGTAGGGTAAATGAAATAAAAAGCTATCTTGAAAACAATAATAAAGATAATGGACAATCCGTTATGAAGGGAAAATATGATGGAAAAAATTTAATAGTAATACAAGTAGAAGCACTTCAACAATTTGTAATAAATCAAAAAGTAAATGGCAATGAAATAACTCCAAATTTAAATAGATGGATTAAAAAGAGTATGTATTTTGACAATTATTATTATCAAGTAGCAGGTGGAACAACATCAGATGCTGAATTTATGTCAAATAATTCATTGTATCCAGCACAATCAGGTGCAGCGTATTACACATATTCTGGAAATACTTATGATTCATTGGCAATTGCTCTAAAGAAAAAAGGATATTACACTTCAGCTATGCATGGAAATAGTGAAGGATTTTGGAATAGAAATGTTATGTATAAAGCAGAAGGATTTGATGATTTCTTTGGAGAACACAGTTACAATATAGATGAGATAATAGGTCTTGGACTTAGTGATGAATCTTTTTTAAATCAATCTATTGAGAAAATGAATAAATTTGAACAGCCATATTATTCATTCATTGTAACACTTACAAGTCATTTTCCATATGATGCTGAAGACAAATATGGTGACTTTGATGTTGGTGAGTATGAAGATACATTTATGGGAAATTATTTAAAAGCAATACACTATACTGATGAACAATTGGGTAATTTTTTAGATACACTTGAGAAAAATGGTACATTAAAGAATTCTGTAGTAGTTATATATGGAGATCATTTTGCAATACCTAAAAATAAGGCTGATCAGCTTTATGAATTTGAAAATATAACTAACCCTAATGATTATGATTGGTTTAAGTATCAAAAAGTTCCTCTTATAATGCATTTTCCTGATGGCACAAATTCTGGTGTTGTCAACCATGACTATACATGTCAGATGGATTTGTATCCTACATTGGCTAATTTATTTGATATTAAAAATCCATATATGTTTGGGGAAGATATGCTAAATAATAATAGTGGTAAGGTGATATTCAGAAATGGATCTTTCATAGATGGAAAATATTTGTATGTATCATGGACAAACACCTATTATGATTTAGATACAGGAAAAATTGTAAAAGAAACTCCTGAATTAAAGGCTGAAAATGCTAGATACAATAAAGAACTTCAGTATTCAGATGATCTTCTAAATCATAATTTGATGAAGGATTTTTTAGAAGATAAGTAAAATTTTATTTTAAGGTACTATCAGTAATTTGATAGTACCTTTTGATTGTTACCTATAAGAACCACCAAAGCCAGAAAGGAAAACCCCATGGATAGCAATTGCCTCCATAGCATTGGTTAGGACGTCTTCTTCGTCTTCTTCTCCTGCGCCTCTTTGATCTTGTTAAATCATTTGAGTCTTCAATATTTTCTCCACTTTCATTGTAGTCATAATAAGGATCTGAATACATATTGTTTTCAATGCATGGATATTGAACTGGTGGTGGAACCATCATGTATGGATATGGATGCACAGCACAAGGTATTATGCCATAAGGTGGAATTCCATATGGTTGCATATCATAAGGTGGCATGCTATAAGACGCTCTACTATCTGCGTAACTATTTTCTGAATTGTCATCTAATTCACAGTCGTTTTTTTCTGAGTCTTCAATTTTACTGTTTTCTTCACTGTTTTCCTCATATTGATTTTCTTGGTCTTTTAAGTCCATTTGAATCCTCCATATATTTTAATACAGTATAATTTATGTTAATATATAGGAGTTTGTTACAATATAATATGGTGATTTTAGATTATAAAAAATTAACACATTATTAATACTTTATTATAAGTTATATTATACTATTTTACTCATAAAGTAGTATAATATATACATAGAGAAGTTTATTTTACTTATTGAATTGAAAAAGGTGGTCTTTAATATGAAATTTATAAATAGAGATTTAACTGGAATGTGGAAAGTTGTAGCTATAGCAATAGTAGCTTTAGTATTTGTACAAATGTTACCATTTATTATATCCTTGGGAATTTTATCTTTCATTGTATTTAAGTCTGTAAAGTTTTTGAAAGGTAAGATGGGTAAAAATGTGAAATTTAAACATAGAGATGTTAATGAAAAGACTACTAGAGAACATAAAAAAGAAAGATTTTCACATAAAAAGGTGATAGATGTAGATTATTATGAAGTGTAGAAAATAGAAGATATATAAGAAAAACACCAATATAACATAAAAAGTTATAAGGTGTTTTTTATTGCATTTTAATTGTGTATTTTTACGTCCATTAGATCTAATATGAACATAAACAGAGGGATTCCTATTAGAAGTCCCCACATACCAAGTAAATGTTCTGATACTATAAGTATTACAAAAGTAAAAAATATAGGAATTTTTACTTTTGAAGACATGAGTTTTGGATTTAAGATATAGCTTTCTATACAGTGAATTATAGCTATCATTATAAGTACATATAATACTTTAGTCAGTCCACCTATATTAAAAGCTATAAGTGACAGGGGAATCAATGATATTATAACTCCTGCAACAGGTACCAAACTTAGAACAAATATCATAACTCCAAGAGTTAGAAGCTGTGGAAAATTTAATATAGATAGTGTTATAACTGATAAAATAGTATTTACAAAAGCTATTATTATCTGTGCTTGTATTACTTTTCCAAATGAATTCAAAAAATTTTTACCAAAAAACATAAGATATTTATATAACCCAGAAAGTTTACTATTTTCAAATTTTTTCATAAAATCTAGTAATGTTCTTTTTTCTAATAGAAAAAATAGGCTGAGCATTATAGATATAAACACATTAACACTCCATTTCCCAATATCAGAAACTAATTGAAGTGAAGCAGTAAAACCTGATTCTATATAACTTCTTATATCTATTTCTCCCAATGTATTTACTAAATATTTTTGCACTATATCTGAATTATCGTTTTCTGTAAATTGAAATTCAGAAAAGTAGCTTATCATTGCTTTGGTTTGATTTATGAGTTGAGGTATGTATTTTACAATTATAAAAATTAAAGATGAAAATAACACAGCATATAATATTGTTGTGACTAAATTTTCTTTAAAAACAGTTACATTTTTAAATTTTCTCAATATTAGACATTGGAGGCTGTTCATTATATAACAGAATAGAAAAGTAAGCAAAAAAAGATCCAATAGGGATTGAAATTTATAAAAAAAGATTATTATAGCTATAAATAGCAATCCTCGTTTAGTGGACTCTTTTGAAAAAAAGTCTATAAAAAAATTCATATTAGCTCCTCTCGATTTTAGTAAAATTATGTTATGTTAATAATAATACAATTTTCTATTACAATGATATTATAATAATTAATCAATTGAAATTTCAAGGGATATTTAAAAATGTCTTAATAAATGTTGTAAAAATAAATTATTGACTAACATACGATTATACTGTACTATAGTAGTAGTACAGTAATTGCACATTATACTATACATGTGTTAAAAAAGGAGGGTGATCATGGATATGGAATTTGAACCTAACATACCTATTTATAAGCAACTAATGTATGAAATAAAGAGAAAAATAGTATTAAACGAGATAAAGCCAGGTGATAAACTGCCATCTATAAGAGAAACTTCATCAAAGTTTCAAGTTAATCCAAATACTGTTCAGAGAACTTATCAAGAACTTGAGAGAGAAGGCATTACCTATACTCAAAGGGGAATGGGAAACTTCGTAAAGGAGGATATGAAAATGGTGCAGAACCTTAAAGATGAAATGGCAAGTAAGGTGCTAGATAAATTTATAAGTGGAATGAAAAATATTGGATTTTCTAACTTGGAAATAGTTGATATAGTTCGAAAAAAGCTCAAGAATATAGACGATGATAAGGGGGAGATATAAATGGAAGAAATATTGCTTAAAGCATCAGGAATTAGAAAGAAATATTTTAATAAAACCGCTTTAGATGGAATTGATCTTGAAGTAAAGAAAGGAAGAATTGTAGGACTTCTTGGGCCTAATGGAAGTGGAAAAACTACTTTTTTGAAAATAGCCGCAGGAATATTAAAACAAAGTTCTGGAGAAATATTTATAAATGGAAATAAGCCTGGAATTATTACAAAGGCACAGGTTTCATATCTTCCAGATAAAGACTATCTTTTTAAATGGATGAGAATAAAAGATGCTTTTGATTTCTTTAGAGATATGTATGATGACTTTGACTATGAAAAGGCTATTGAACTTCTAAAGTTTATGAACCTTGACATGAAAAGCAAGGTAAAAGAACTTTCAAAGGGTATGAAGGAAAAATTATATTTAACTTTAGTGCTTTCGAGAAATGCCAAATTATATATATTAGATGAACCTCTTGGAGGAGTAGATCCTACAACTAGAGAGAGAATACTTGATGCAATAATCAATATATACAGTAAGGATAGTTCTATTTTGATAACTACACATCTTGTAAGTGATATAGAGAGATTATTTGATGATGTTGCTTTTATATCAAAGGGAAATATAATATTAACTGGTGAAGCAGAAGAACTTAGGGCAAAACACAATAAGTCAATAGATGAAATTTATAGGGAGGTGTTCAAGTAATGTTGAAACTTGTTAAATATGAACTTAAGGGATACTATAAAGACTTTCTAATAATGACATGTGCAATAATACTTTTAAATCTATTTTTATGTTTTAAAATAAATGATTGGACAAATGAATCAATAATGATAGCAAATATGATGATAAGCTTTGCCGCATATGTTATAGTTTTTGTATGGAATATAAAAGTATTTAGTAGGGATATATATGAAGATAGTGGATACCTCATGTTTACTTTACCAAAGAGAGGATATGAGATACTTGGAAGTAAAATTATAACCTGTTTTATTCAATTTATTATGGTATTTGCAGTATCGTCGATTATTACGGTTTTATGGGCTGAATTGCTTAATGTTACATCTGGATTAGTGCTTCAGGTAAGGAATACGATAGATTTTATTTCTAAATATTCAAGCGTGAAATTTATGATATTTGGATTATTGTCTGTAATAGTTATTTATACAAGTTATTTGCTTACAGGTTATTTAGCAATAACTTTGAGTAAAGTGGCTATTAAAAATAAGAAATTCGGCAAGATTGGAAGTTTTATTATATTTATAATATTAGTTATTGCACAGGGAAAAATTGATAAAGTATTCCAGGATATATTTCCACAAACATTTAATATAAATGTAGTATCTTCTGGAGTGAATAGTGTTTTTATAAACAGTAATGCTAATCTTCATATAAATATATCTTCTGCAGTTTTAAGTGTAACTATTTTGATTATTATGTTTTATGCAGTTGCTTATTTATTAGAAAATAAGTTAGATTTATAAGATGGGTTATAAAAAAGTGAGTTCAATTGTATGAACTCGCTTTTTTATAGTGGCATATATCAGTATTGATATATATCAGTATTGATATATAATTAATAAATGATATAATATACTATAATGTATATTTTATTTATAATATTGAAAACTATACATAAGTAGTATTTACATTTTAGGAGGAATTAATTTTGGAAAAAATAGCTTTAATAACAGACTCTACTAGTGACTTGCCAGAGGATATGAGAAAAAGATACAATGTAAATATAATGCATTACAGGATAATATATAAAGATAGAGAATATTTAGATAAAGTCAATATAACTTCGGAATATGTGTATAATAATTTACATAATGAAATACCAAAGTCTTCTATACCACCCTTAGATGAAATGGAAAGTACTTTTTCAAGATTAGAAAAGGAAGGATATACACATGCAATAGTTGTTACTCTCTCAAGCGGGTTGACTGGCTTTTATAATGGAATAAAGCTTGTAAGTGAGAATCATCCTAAAATAAAAACATATATATGTGATTCAAAATCTATTTCTATTGGAGAAAGTATAATAATTATAGAATGTGCTAAACTTATAGAAAGAGGATTTAAATTTGATGATATAGTAAAGAAAATTCCAAAGATAAATAGTAGAATAAAGGTATTCTTTATAGTAGGAACTCTTGAATATTTAAAAAAAGGTGGAAGAATAGGTAAAGTAGCTGGTACTGTAGGAGAATTTTTAAATATAAAGCCAATTGTTTCCATAGATCAGTCAGATGGAAAGTATTATACATATGATAAAGTAAGAGGAAGAAAAAAGTCAATAACTAGAATGATACAAATAGTAAATAGAATTTTGGATTCAAAAAAGTGTAGAGTTTATGTCGTAGATGGTTGTGCAGCTGAAGATGCTAAAAGGGTTTTAGAAGGAGTTAAAAATCATGTAAATGCAATTGAATCTAAGTTTTGTGGAATTTTGAGTCCCGTAGCAGGTGCACATAGTGGCCCAGGACTTGTTGGAATAGCACTTTTTGAGGAAGAATGATTTGTCATGTCTAGCTCTAAATTTGAAAAAAATACTAAAAATGAAGAGAAAATTTTATATGAAGAATATAAAAAGAAGTTACAAGATTTAAAAAAAGTAAAAAAGGAAAGTAAAGCTGTAGGTCAAGTGTTTACAAAGGGACTTTTGCCACTTTATGTATTATATGTTTTGAGTCTTGAACCTACTAATGGAAATGACATAGCTCATAAAATTGGAGAAAGAACATCAGGAAAGTGGATTCCTAGTACAGGTGGAATTTATCCTCTTTTAAAAAAATTTGAAAAAAATAAAATGGTAATTGGAAAATGGGATGATTCAAAAAATAATAAAATGCAAAAAATATACACTTTAACAGATGAGGGGAAAATAGAATTTGAACATAAAAAGAATCTTTTGAAAAAAAAAATTGAAGAAGCATTAGATGTATTTAAAATAGTATATAAGGATTTGTACGGAGATAAATAAATTTTAAAAAAGAGCTGAAAGTTAATCAGCTCCTTTATTTTTAACTGTATTTTCTTTTTGAACTTTTTTCTTTGTATTTGTGATATTCTTTTAAAGAATAAGAAGATGACTTATTTATAATGTAAATTCCGTAAATTATAGTGAGTAGTGCAGCACCATAACTTATTAAATTCACAGCCATAGGTGATAATAAATTTCTAGTTAGTCTATCTTCAAAGATTAATTTGAATGATGTATGTGCAAGTATAGCTGCACCTATGTAAGTAACTATTGGATATTTATTCATAAGATTTGCCACTATTTGGCTGCCAAAGAATATAATTGGAATGTTTACTATTAACCCAAATATTATTAAACCAGTGTGTCCATCTGCTAAACTAGCTATTGCAAGTACGTTATCAAGGCTCATTGTAGCGTCTGCTGCAACTATACTAAATATGGCTCCTATAAATTTATTTGAAGTATGCATATGTACGTTTAGGTCGTCATCATCTTTTTTTTCTGGTTTTATAAAGTTAATTGTTATATATATTAGTATAACTCCGCCTACTAGCCTTATTGGAAGCCAGTCTATCATTAAAATATAGGTTATAAGACATGCAAATATTATTCTTAGAATTACTGCAGCCATTACTCCAATTAATGATGCTGCCTTTGCATGCTTTTTTGGTAAATTTCTTGTGGCAAGTGCAATTACACCTATATTATCTCCACTTAAAACTATATCTAAAAGTGTAATTTGAAGTCCGCTTATTATAAAAGCAGTTAGATTTTCCATGTTTTAGCTCCTTATCAATATTTTATTTTCTATACTTTACTATATTAGCATAAATTCATAAAAATATAAAGAGTATAACTTATAATATAGTTATTTTATATATTATATAAGTTTTTATAGACTATATTATTCTTTTAATTTATACTATATATTTATTGTATGAATATTTATTTTATGATTTTTTATTTTATATTTTAGGACTTTGTTATTATGAGATGTTATTTCATACACTTTTAGTGTAAAATGTGATAAAATATTTCTGAATAGAATATTTATAAAAATGATTATGATGTAGAAGATAAAAAGGTAAAAATAATATAGATATGGTTGAGAAGGTGACACAAATATTTAATATAAATAAAAAATTAGTTGCTATTTTAATTGGTATAATTACAATTATTGTTTTTTTTCAAGTTATGGATTCAGGAAAAGATAGTGCATCAGATGGAAACTCACCTGTTCATGGAAAAGTTATCGCTATACATAAAACATCAAAGTCTTCAGGTGAAAACTCTATAAGATATTCATATGTAGATGTAAAGATAACTTCCGGAAAAATGAAAGGTCAAATAATAAAGGTGCAGAATTCCGTAAGTGGTAAAATAAATGATGAAAATAGCAATACACAGAGTTTTGCAAGAGTGGGTGATAATGTACTTATAAATATTGATAACTATAAAAAGGGAGATCCAAATAGTGCATACATATATGAAATTGTTAGATACAGATATTTATATGAACTGGGAGCAGTATTTGTAATCTTACTTATAGCAATTGGTGGGTTAAAAGGGTTAAAGTCAGTAATAACTCTTGGAATAACTGGATTTGCAATAATGAAAATTTTAATACCTCTTGTAATTAAAGGTTTTAATCCTGTATATGTATCTACTGTAATATGCATATTTTTAATTGTAGTAAATCTAACTATAATAAGTGGAAAAAATAATAAGACACTGTCTGCTATTATAGGAACTTCAGGAGGAGTAATAATTGCAGGAGCAATAGCTATGTTTTCAAATTCGATTATTCGTGTAAATGGACTGACAGATGAAGAAATGCAGACTATAATATATACTGTTCAAAATGCAAATTTTAATTTTTCTGGATTACTATTTGCTGAGATAATAATGGGTGCCCTTGGTGCAGTTATGGACACAAGTATATCTATTGCATCTTCTATAAAGGAACTTAAATCTGCTAAGCCTGATATGAAAATGAAAGAACTTGTGAAGTCTGGAATGAATGTGGGAAAGGATATTATGGGAAGTATGTCTAACACTTTGATACTTGCCTATGCAGGTGGAGCTATGTATCTTATGATAATGATAGCTTCATATTCGTATACTACATCTATATCAACTGCTATAAATCAAGATATAATTGCAGCTGAAATTCTTAAAGCACTTGCTGGAAGTATAGGGCTTATATTTTCAATACCAATAACTGCATTTGCAGCGGCATATCTTATGAGCAGAAAGAAAAATGATTCTAAAAACAATGAAGATGAAATAGATGTTGATGTGCTATATGATAAATTTAAAAGTTTATTTTTGTGGAAAAAAGATAGAGAGTAAAGATCTTATTTGAAGTTTTACAAGTAACACTTATTTGTCCAATTTAATATATTGATACTAAAAAGAGTTATTTTAATAGATTAGGATGAAAAATTAGTATAATAGGAGGATAAAGAAGTGGATACTGTAATAAACTTTTATATAATTAATGATGAGGACTCTAAAGAAGTAATGGAACCTTATGAAAGCATAAAGTCTGACAATCCAATGTATTTTAATCTTAAACCTGATGATACAATAGTTTTGAAATCAGATAATGTTGAGTACTCAGTAGTTAAATGCGTAAAAAATTTACATGAGGGACAATTAAATATATATCTAGATAGAATAAAGAGTAAAGAAGAAATTATGGATGATATTGAAGAATTGGCAAACAAAACTTTAAAAAGCGTTCTTGAATCACTTAAGGATACATTTCAATCAAGTAGATAGTGAATTGTTAGCGGCCATTATAAATATAATGGTTGCTTTTTTTTATAAAAAATATTTGTAAAGTAAATTTAGTTATGATATTATATTAATATGTTAAAAAAGAAATATTATAATTGATTAAATTAATAATATGGTTATTTGATTTTCGGTTGAACAAATTATTATTTGATTCAAGAGATTTGAGACTTTTGGGGTGGGAAGTCCTTTTTAGAGGGCTTTCTATTATTTTATTCAATTTTAGGAGGAGTATCATGGAAAAGACATTATTTAGTATTGTACTAATACTTATATTCACTAAAGTAGGGGGGATAATAAGTAGAAAATTAAAAATGCCAGAGGTGCTAGGAGCTTTAATAGCCGGTGTAATATTAGGACCGGTAGTATTAAATCTTGTACAATATGATGACAACATAAAGCTACTTGCTAATCTTGGTGTAATTATGCTTATGTTTCTTGCAGGATTGGAAACTAATGTTGAAGAATTCAAAAAAGCAGGATTATCATCTCTACTAATTGCAATTGGAGGAATACTTCTTCCACTTATATTGGGAACTTTAAGCGCATATATGTTTTTTAATAATTTTTGGGAAAATATATTTGTTGGAGTAATACTTACGGCAACTAGTGTGAGTATTACAGTTGAAACACTTAAAGAACTTGGAAAATTGAATACAAAATCAGGTATAAACATTTTAGGAGCTGCTGTAATAGATGATATACTTGGACTTATGCTTATATCAATAGTATTAGCGGTAGCACAGACTTCTGATGCAGGAAGTACAGGTATGATGTCTATTGTATATGTATTTATAAAAATACTTTTGTTCTGTATATTTTCAATAATTGGAGTAGTATATTTTCCAAAGTATATAAATAAGTTTACAATTCGTATAAAGCCTGGAAAGGAACTTTTAACATTTGCAATAGCTTTTGCTATATTATTTGCATATATAGCAGAAACACTAGGTATAGCTGCAATTACAGGAGCATACATATGTGGCCTTATACTTTCATCCGTTGCATATAGGGACTACTTAGAGAGAAACATATCAGCAATTTCTTCTGGATTTTTATCTCTTATATTCTTTGCTAGTGTAGGAATTGAGGCAAATTTAAGTGGATTGAATTTAGAAGTGCTTTTAATTACTATAGTTATGTTTGTTATTGCAGTGCTTGGTAAAGTACTAGGCTGTGGTGGAGTTGCAAGACTTCTTAAGATGACAAGAAGTGAATCGCTGCAAATTGGAGCAGGTATGATTTCAAGAGGTGAAGTTGCAATAATAACTGCAAACATAGGACTTCAAGATAAAATAATATCCGAGGAAATATTTCTTCCAACTTTGATTGTTGTTATTTTGACTACAATTGTAACTCCTATACTGCTTAAATTGACATTTTCACATAAAAATGAAAAACGTATTGAGGAAATTTAATGGAGAAGACACAATATGAACATCACAATAATAGGAGTAGGAAAACTAAAGGAGAAATATTTAAAAAGTGCCATAGAGGAATATTCAAAAAGACTTTCAAGATATTGCAAGCTTAATATAATAGAAGTTCAAGATGAGAAGACACCAGATACTGCATCTAAAAAAGATGAAGAAATTATAAAGGATAAAGAAGGCAAAAGAATACTAAAACACATAAGTGACAGTATGTATGTAGTTGTACTTGATTTAAAGGGAAATATGATTACATCTAATGAATTTGCAGATTTCATAGGAGATTTGGGACTTAAGGGGAAAAGCAATATAGCGTTTGTAATAGGAGGCTCTCTTGGAATTTCCAGGGAAATTTTATGTAGAGCTGACTATAAATTATGTTTTTCCAAGATGACATTTCCACATCAACTTTTTAGGGTAATGCTTTTGGAGCAAATTTATAGAGGATTTAGGATAATTAGAGGTGAGCCGTAATTTACTGAATACATGACTCCAAATCACTCGTGTTTTTCATGTGTTATGCTAATAACAGAATGGAAACACAGGAAGGAGGCATGTTATTATGGGTAAAATAGCAGTATATACGAGGGTTTCCTCGGCACGGCAGGCGGCTGATGATGCTTATTCCTTAGATGTTCAAAAAGAGAGATGCATTTTTCTTTTGAAAAGTAAAGGATATAATGATGCAGATATTGACTTCTTTTGTGATGCTGGAATATCTGGAACAACTATACTAGAGAGAGACCAATTAAAAGAACTGTTGGAAAAGTTAGAAAAGGGGCAGTATGACGGGATTTGCTGCTATGATTTAAGCCGAATCAGTAGAAGCATTAGCCATACACTTCAGATTTTCAAATTATTGAAGGAAAATAATTTAAGGCTTTACACCTGTGATGGTGCTTTTAATGGGGACATAAATGGGCAAAATGCAAAAATTATGGTAAGTATTTACAGCATGCTTAATGAGTTATTTATTGACCAACTTAGGGAAAGGGTAATTGACGGTATGAGCAAATCTGTAGAAGCGGGGAATTATTTTGGAGGACCACCGCCCTATGGATACAAATATGAGTATTTCTCAGTAAAACAAGAGAATAACTTTCAGGAAAATCAAAACATTAAAACAAAGAAAAGAGATATAAAGAAGAGGCTTATTATAAATGAAGAAGAAAAACCTATTGTAGAATTGATTTTTAATTTATTTACTAAAGAAAAGTATAGTATAAAAAATGTAGCCCAGCACCTAAATTTACATGGTTATAAAACAAGGAAAGGAAAACAGTTTGCAACAGCAACTGTTCAAAAAATGTTAGAAAATCCCATTTATTGCGGGAGACTTTTCTGGGGAAAACGAAGGAAAAAGAAAAGTACTGAAGAAGGTGTAAGAATTTGGGAAAAGAAAACTATATATGATATTAACTTTCATGAGTTACCACTTGGAAATCATGAAGCGATTATTTCAGAAGATATCTTTCTAGAAACATTAGAGCGTTTGCGAAGTAGAAGAAAAGTTCGAATGAATCAGAATACAGCAAAATCCATGCGTGGAATTACAAAGCAACAGTTTGATGATGCAAATAAAAAAATGTTTATAAATATTTTAAGGTGTCCTGGATGCGGAGGAAGAATGACATCTTCCCTACAACCTGCACCAAAGTTGGCTAATGGTAAAAGAGGTAAGGCAAAAGTATATTATAAATGCAATAGTTATAATGCAGGACGAAATTACTGTGATGGTTATTATTCTGTGCAAGAAGAACGGGCATTTAACTTGATAAAAGAAGATTTTTTTAAACTACTTAAAGAAGCATTTATGTTAGTGAAAGAATATCAGCAGTATATTTACAAAAAATACGGAACTGATGAACAAATGCTTTTTGATAAGGAGATTGCCAAAATTAAAGATGAAATAAAGATACTTGAGAAAAATAAAACTAGGTTAGTATCAAAGTTGGATACTTTGATTGAACGCCAACTATTAGAGGATTCTGGAACCCTTAAATATAAAAGGCTTCAGAAAATGATAAATGACGCAGAAATTGATATTGCAAAAGTTCAACAACTAATAACGGAACAGCAAAATAATATCAAACAAGCAGAAAGACGTAAAGAAGCCTTGTTAAAGGAAAGTCGTGAACAAGAACAGTTTGACAATATAGAAGACTATTTTAATTCATTATCACTATTGCAAAAAAGACAACTACTTGAAAAAGTTTATTCAAGGATTGTAATAAACACCATCAGTAATGCAAGATATGGACCAAAAAAATTAGAAATTAAAGAAATTCAATATAATCAGTATTCCAGTATTATAGGGATTTGTAAGATTCTGGGGGTTCAGGATTTTAAAGAGTTTAATAACTATCTAAAAAAAACAAAGGGAATAGAATTAAACCTTTTACAACAATATTATGGTGATGCTGAAGAGTATATAAAAGATATAACAAAAGTAAATATGAGCAATAAATTTAGAAGTTATATAGAAGAATTAGATGCTGTTAGAGATAAAAATAATGATGAGTTCATAGAAGAACTTATTGATGAATGTTTAGAGGAAACTAAGCAAGTATCAGAAAATATAACGCTTGATGAAATAATCCAAAACTTTGATAAAAAGTATGAGGAATTAAAATTTAAGTATTTATTAAAAAGTACTAATCATGAAAAAGTTCTTAAAACCTAATGAATGATATATGCTTTAATTAAAAGTAGAGGGTTGAAATCGATAGTGTTCTCCGAGAGCCCACTCTACAATTATTCTATAATATATAGCAGTAGAAAATGAACCTTTTTAGTTATAATCAATTGATAACTAAAAGGTATTAATGTTTAATCAGGTCTGATTAGAATTCATATAAATAAGAATAAGGTGTTATTAAACTATAATCTTGTAAAAAGTTTATATACTATAATATTATTTCCAAATGTTGATTAATAGTAAAAATGACTTATATACTGAAAATTATAAAGTAAAAATATTATTAAAAGGCTTGAAATAATACCTTATAATTTATTACTCTATTATTACCTCCATTAAGAATTAATAACTATATAAAATTAAATAAGGTATTTATTGTAAAAAGGCATTATAAAAATGCCTTTTTACAATTTCAATTCAACATACTATTCCAATTTCTAATTCTTGGACATTTGTGATATAATTTTAATAAATGTTACATCCATGATTATGATTGAAACATTGGGAACGGGGTGAAATTGTGAATAAGAAAGATTTATCTGAAAGGGATATATGTTCCAAGTACATAACACCGTCTTTGATAAATGCAGGATGGGATTTAGAAAGACAAATTAGAGAAGAAGTCTCTTTTACTGATGGTAGAATTATAGTTAGAAAAAAATTAGTTACAAGAGGAGAGAGGAAAAGAGCGGACTATATACTCTATTATAAATCTAATATACCTCTTGCTATTATAGAAGCAAAAGATAATAAACATTCTGTGGGAGCAGGTATGCAGCAAGCATTAAATTATGCAGAAATATTAGATATACCTTTTGCATTTTCAAGCAATGGAGATGCATTTTTAGAACATGATAGGATGACTATTAAAGGGATAAAAGAAAAAGAGATACCACTTAATCAGTTCCCGTCACCTGAAGAATTATGGAATAGATATAAAAAAGCCAAAGGAATTAATGAGAGAGAAGAAGCAATTGTTGCACAGGAATATTACTTTGAGCAAGATGGAAAAACTCCAAGATATTATCAGCGAATTGCTATAAACAGGACTATAGAAGCAATTGCCAAAGGACAAAATCGAATTTTACTTGTAATGGCAACTGGTACAGGGAAAACCTATACAGCCTTCCAAATTATCTATAGGCTTTGGAAATCTAGGGCTAAAAAAAGAATCCTATTTTTAGCCGACAGGAATATATTAGTAGACCAGACTATGGCAAATGATTTTAAATATTTCGGTGATAAAATGACGAAAATCACCAATAGAAAAATAGATAAAGCCCATGAAATTTACTTAGCCCTATATCAAGGAATTTCAGGTGCAGAGGAGTTTAAAAATGTATATAAGCAGTTTTCACAAGACTTTTTTGATTTAGTCATCATTGATGAGTGCCATAGGGGAAGTGCAAAAGAAGATTCTGCATGGAGAGAAATATTAGAATACTTTCATCCTGCCACTCAGATAGGACTTACGGCTACTCCAAAGGAAACAAAAGATGTATCAAATATGGAATACTTTGGTAAACCTATTTATACTTACTCATTAAAGCAGGGGATTGAAGATGGTTTTCTTGCTCCATACAAAGTCATTAGGGTATTGTTAGATAGAGATGTAGAAGGTTATAGACCAGAAAAAGGGAAAAGGGATAAGTACGGTTTTGAAATTGAAGACAGAGAGTATAATATAAAAGATTATGATAAAAACTTAGTACTTGAAAACAGAACAAAGATTGTTGCTAAAAAAGTATCAGACTACTTAAAGAAGAATAATTCAAGGTTTGCAAAATCCATATTTTTCTGTGTAGATATTGAACATGCCGAAAGAATGAGACAGGCACTTGTCAATGAAAATGCAGATTTAGTAACAGAAAATCCTAAATATGTTATGCGAATTACTGGGGATAATGAAGAAGGAAAGGCTGAATTAGATAACTTTATTGACCCTGCGAGTAAATATCCTGTATTAGTTACAACTAGCAAATTAATGACTACAGGGGTAGATGCTCAAACTTGTGAATTTATCATTTTAGATGCTAATATAAATAGCATGATTGAATTCAAACAAATCATAGGAAGAGGTACAAGAATAAGAGAAGATTATGGAAAACAATATTTTACTATCATTGATTTTAGAGGAGTTACTAAATTATTTGCTGACCCAGACTTTGATGGAGACCCTGTAATTGTTAAGACTACTGAAGGAGACATCCCTATTGAAGAAGAGGAAGATGTTGTAGGTGGCGAAGGAGAATTAGGTGTCGAATATGAGTCTGAAGAAGACTGTGGAGAAGGTATTCCTCCTGAAATTATAGATGGTGGAGATATTAATGAAACTCCAGCCAAATACTATGTAAATGATGTTCCTGTAAAGGTAATACACGAAAGAGTTTATTACTATGATAAGGACGGCAAACTGATAACTGAATCATTGATTTCTTATACTAAGAAAAATATTAAAAATGAATTTAAAACTCTTGATGAGTTTCTAACAAAATGGAAGAAAGCGGAGAGAAAGGAAGCCATCATAAAAGAATTAGAAGAGAGAGGGGTATTCATTGAAGAACTTAAAGATGAAGTAGGAAAGGACTTGGACCCCTTTGACCTGATTTGTCATGTAGCCTTTGATATGCCACCTTTATCAAGGAAAGAAAGGGCTAATAATGTAAAGAAGAGAAACTATTTTACAAAATACGGCGAAAGTGCAAGAGAAGTGTTAGAAGCACTTTTAGATAAGTATGCTGATGAGGGGATTGAAAATCTTGAGAATTTAGAAATACTTAAAGTTCCTGACTTTAAAAAATTTGGTTCTCCTATCGAAATAGTTAAACGATTTGGTGGGAAGAAAAAATACTTAGAAGCAATTAAAGAATTAGAAAAAGAAATATATACTGCATAGATTAGGAGGGTGAAGTACAAATGTCGATATCTGCAACAATTAAAGCAGTTCAAGATATTATGCGCCAAGACGCTGGCGTAGATGGAGATGCACAAAGAATATCTCAACTTGTTTGGATGATATTTTTGAAGGTGTTTGATGCAAAAGAAGAAGAATGGGAACTTATGGATGATAATTACACTCCAATTATTCCAGAAGGATTGCGCTGGAGGGATTGGGCTGCAAATGATGAAGGTATTACAGGTGATGAACTTTTAGATTTTGTAAATAATAAACTTTTTAAGGAGTTAAAAGAAATAAAATTGGATGAAAGCAGCAATCCAAAGGCATTTATCGTAAAGGCTGTTTTTGAGGATTCTTATAATTATATGAAGTCTGGAACTTTAATGAGGCAAGTAATCAATAAGTTAAATGAAATAGATTTTACAACACAAAAAGACAGGCATTTATTTAATGATATTTACGAGAGCATACTAAGGGATTTGCAAAGTGCAGGAAATGCAGGAGAATACTACACTCCAAGGGCTGTGACCCAATTTATGGTAGATATGGTTAATCCACAATTAGGAGAAAAGGTTTTAGACTTTGCTTGTGGTACAGGTGGATTTTTAGTATGTGCATTAGAACATTTGAAAAAGCAAGTAAAAAATATAGAGGATGAGAAAACATTACAGGAATCTATACTGGGTATTGAAAAAAAACCTTTACCATACATGCTGGGCGTAACTAATTTGATTTTACATGATATAGATAGTCCCAAGATAAAACATGATAACTCTTTGACTCGTAATGTAAGAGATTATAAACCTATAGATAAAGTAGATATTATTGTAACAAATCCACCTTTTGGTGGCATTGAGGAAGATGGTATACAGGTTAACTTTCCTCACCAATTTCAAACAAAGGAAACTGCTGACCTTTTTATGGTGCTTTTAATGTATCTTTTAAAAGATACTGGAAGGGCTGCAATTGTATTGCCGGATGGATTCCTTTTTGGTGAAGGTGTAAAGACCACCATAAAAGAGAAATTGCTGGAGGAGTTTAATCTGCATACAATAGTAAGGCTGCCTAATGGCGTATTTGCTCCATATACAGATATAAATACTAATTTACTATTCTTTGAAAAAGGAAAGTCGACAAAAGAAATTTGGTATTTTGAGCATCCATTGCCAAAAGGATATAAAAAATATACAAAGACTAAACCAATAAGACATGAAGAGTTTGAACTTGAAAAACAGTGGTGGAATAACAGAAAAGAAAATCAATATGCTTGGAAGGTTAGTATAGAGGAGATAAAGGGCAGGAATTATAATTTGGATATAAAAAATTCCAATAAACAAACTGAAGAATTTGTTCCCTCGACTAATGAATTAATAGATAGAATAGATAAGAATTTAGAAAAGAGTAAGAATTTACTTTATGAATTAAAAGGAGTATTGAACAATGGATAGTAAATTCTTTAAAATAGGAGATATTTTTAACGTTGAAAAAGGATTAGTCCAAAGTTCTAAAAATGTTGATGGACAATTCGATTTTATAACTGCAAGTGCAGAATGGAAAACACATAATGAGTATTCGCATGACTGTGAAGCATTAGTTTTTGCAGCGGGCGCAGCAGGTTCTTTAGGTAGAACTCATTATGTAAATGGAAAGTTTATAGCCAGTGATTTATGTTTTGTCTTAACACCTAAAGATAATTTAATAGATAAAGTTGATTTGAAGTTTTATTTTTATTATTTCAAATTAAATAGAGATACTATAGTTAAGAGTATTGCTACTGGAACCTCAAAGTTGGCTATAAATATGAAGAATTTTAAAAACTATTGCATACCTTTACCAAGTATAGAATATCAAAAACTAGGAAGGGAAAGAATAGAAGAAGTTGAACCTAAGATTAATGAATTAAATTTGATTTTTAAAAAAAATTTGACTTATATAACTAAACTCCGTCAAAGCATTCTTCAAGAAGCCGTACAGGGTAAACTAGTACCACAAGACCCTGATGATGAACCAGCAAGTGTTCTTTTAGAAAGAATAAAAGAAGAAAAAGAACGACTAATAAAGGAAAAGAAAATAAAAAAACAAAAACCTCTTCCACCCATTACAGAAGATGAAATTCCATATGAATTGCCAAAGGGATGGGAATGGGTGAGATTAGGAGAAATATGTTCTTTAATAACAGATGGTACACATAGTACTCCTAACTATGTTTCAAAGGGAGTTCCATTTTTATCTGTTAAAGATATTAGTAATGGATTTATTGATTTTAATCATACAAGATTTATTACTCAACAAGAGCATGAAGAATTAATAAAAAGGTGCAAACCAGAGTATGGAGATGTATTATTAACTAAAGTTGGTACTACAGGAATAGCAAAAGTAATAGATACGAAAAGAGAATTTAGCATTTTTGTAAGTTTAGCGTTACTAAAGATAATTCATAACACACTTTATCCATACTATATTGAATACATGCTTAACTCTCCATTAGGAAAGAAACAATCTGAAGAAAATACACAAGGTATTGGTAATAAAAATCTGGTTATAAAATGTATAAAGAATTTTATAGTACCATTACCCCCACTAAATGAACAAAAACGCATTGTAGAAAAAGCAAACCAATTAATGACTTTATGTGATGAACTTGAAAAAAATATTGAACAATCAAAAAAAGATAGTGAATTATTAATGCAATCTGTTTTACAAGAAGCATTTAAGGAAGCATAACAAAGGGCTTTTGGGCTTAACCTGAAAGCCTTTTTGCGTAGTTAGAATAGAAATTAAAAAAAGGACCTTACAACTTGGACATCATGCGCTATATTATGTTTAGAAGCATTACATAAAAAGTAAGCAATGGATGCTTGTACTGCTGATAAATTCCTGAGTAATGTCCAACATTTTATTTGATTTTAGTAATAATACTGTAAACCTAGAGATACCAAGGTTTATAGATTATTTGAAGTTGGACGTTATGAATATATTGTCCAAGTTTAAGGAGGGTTTTATGGATACTACGATAAAATATTTTACTCAAGATGAGTTAAAAAGGCTGTTTAAAACAATACAAAAATCTAATGATAGACATGCACTTCGCAACTTGTGTATATTTAGAGTAGCATACCGGTGTGGACTTCGAGCGTCAGAAGTTGGACTATTAAAATTGGAATACTACAATAAATTAAAAGGAGAATTATACTGTAAGCGACTAAAAGGTAGTTGGAATAATACAATAGCCCTAGACAAAGAAACTACCAAAGTTTTAAATAGGTATATAAAAGAATATGGAATAAAAGAAGAAGCAGAGTTGCTTTTTAAAAGTCAAGAACAAAAGCCAATATCAAGGAAAACGCTGGACTATTTGATAAAGCGATACTGCAAAATAGCAAAAATAAAAGATAAGAGTAAATGGCATTTCCACTGTTTGAAGCATTCAATTGCGGTACACCTTGCTGAATCCGACTTAGATATTAAAGAAGTTAAGTTTTGGCTTTCCCATAAATCTGTGAACTCTACACTTTGCTACTTTCAGTTTACTTCTTCACAGCAAAAAACTATGCTGGAAAAATTAGAAAGACATAATATGCTGGTATAAAGATACAAGCACAAATAGACCATTGTGTATTTCACTTTGAAAAAATACATAATGGCCTTGATTTGTGTATATTAATTTGAGTTTAACACGTGTTAAAGGTTGTTATATGGTTATTTTAGGTGATAGTTGTAGTTATAGTTATTTTAAATAGGGATTAATTTTCCCTATGATATATACAGACTATATAAACGCTATCCACCTCCATCTTCATGAAAATATGCTTCTGCGGTAAATACTGAGGTCAATGCTATAGGTTTTATATAATAATTTTTTAGAGGTACATTACACAATTTTAAAATAGTTATTAGTAAAAATATTTTTAAAAGAGAAAATTGGAAGGTTGATTTAGTTGGTTTTTCAAAATTTGTAAAATTAATTTTTTTATTTACTTTATCTGAAAGGAATATAGGGTTAATTTTCTTTTTCTTTAATATCCTTAGATAATTATTTTTTGTTCTTTTGGAATATTTTGTATTAATGACACATTCAGAGTTTTCGTTTAAATCAGTAATGAATTCGATTAAATTTCTAGCCTTTACTTTACCAAATTCTTTTTTTATTTTACTTATGGTTTCTGTTTTATACAAAAAGGGATTATCAAGACCAATGGTTTTCATAACTGCTACAAGTATATTTTTGCAGAAATTTTTTCTCAGAACATCTTTTACTTTTCTGTTATTTTTAAAGCCATATTTTAGGGAATACTTCTTTAGTTGATATTCAAACCTTATGACATTTTCAATATTATTTATCGATAAATCCTCAACTGATATTGCAGAGGGCTTATTATCAGCCCTAAATTTTATTTCATCTGATTTGCTATAAATATTAATAGAACGACTCTTGTTTCTAGCCTGTATTCCCGTTGGATACGTGTATTTTTTCAGTCTAGGATAATTTAGTTTCTTAATGCACTCTAAGTAAGCGATTTTATCTTTTATATTATCCGTATGTATATGAACAAAGGGATGAATTTCATTACAAGTCCAGTTTTCAAATGAATTTATCTTGCTACTTGAGGGGAAAAGTTTTTTAATTTTACGATTTACTAACTTGATTATTAGATTTGCATTATCCAAGTCAAATTCTTTAGCGTTTGTCCCATAATAAAATTTTGAAATACTGAATTTAATCAACAGTATTCCCTGAGGAAAGTACCAAAATAGGAGATGCTTATCCTTCTTAAAATAAGAAACAGTACCATCCTTTCTATTTACCCATTTCCTCCAGTCATTCTTTATAAGGTAATTTATATTAATATTGGTATATGTGTATGCTCGGATAGTGTCGACGGATATCATGTATTCACCTCCTTTCTCTAATCTTTTTAGAGATTTGGAGGTAATTTTACATATCATCTTCTGAGATTCAAATTTTTAGGCCAAATATTTTAAAAAATTTTAACTGCATCCAATATCCAGAGGCATCTAAGACGAAAGATAGAATAAGACTTTTGCTGCATGACACTCATTTCCCAACAGGCGGTGAATTAAAAGAGTAGGTATTACGTCATGTTATAAGAAGATATGCTCCTGAACATATTAAATTTTCTAGTGGTTTTATTCATAATGGTGAAGTATGTTCTAATCAAGTAGATATATTAGTATATAATAGTAAATATCCTGTTTTATTTAAGGAAGGTGACTTATTTGGTAATAATAGAGTTCTTTAAATATTCTGATGTGCTATTCACAAACAAAAAAATCATGTTATATCATGTTATTTTAAGAAATATGAAGAAAAACACAGATATATTAAGAATACATTATAATATGGTTGAATTTGAACAAAATTGATGTTATTATTTTATTAAATACTTCAATAAGAGAAAGGAACTACAAATTATGATTTACAAGAAAATAGATTGGCAGAGTGTGATAAAGGAATTTAATAATTTATCGTATGAAAAAAGAAAACTAATTTGCAATTCAAACGGGATTTTTCAAAATACATATAATGAAAATACTAATAAAAGTGACATAGAGTTATTAACCTGTAAATTAATAGGTATTCCGTTTTATGTGTATAAAAAAGAAAAAGAAGTTATGCGTTCTTGGATTCAGGGGATAGATAAATATAAGAATTTAATGAAAATAGATTTACACGATAGTGTTAAAGATTTTATGACAAATTCCTATTTGAATTCAGACTATACAATTACAAAGATAAAAGAAAATGAACAGAAATTATATCATAATCAGATGAAAACACAATTTAATAATTTAGACTTTAGGCTGAGACAATTATTATGTAATATTAATGGAATAATAAATTGTTCCGAAAAGGACAATTATCTGATTATTGATGAAATTTTAGATGGCAAGTTTTTTTCAATTAATAAGGAAAAAAGTTTCTTTGAAATTAATGCAGAAAAATTAGATAAAGAAGGAAATATGGTAAGATTAGTTTTTAATCAACTAATTAATAATTTTTTTAACACTTATGATATTAATTCAGGATATAAAGCAGTTATTCACTGACTATTATTTGAGGATAAGATGAAAATATGAGAGAAATAAAAATATATACAGATGGTTCTTTTAAGAAAAACAAAGCAGGAATTAGTTTTTTAATAATTAGCCCAGATAAAAATAAAATACTTGGATATACAAATTTAAGGTGTAAAAAAAATATACAAGCAGAATTACAGGCTGTAATACATGCACTGCAGTATTTATTACATATTGATATGAGTCTTGAAAATCAAAAAATAGAGATTATAACAGATGAAATATCTATTGTAGAAGTTTTCAGCAGCCAAAAGTATAAAATATGGGATGCTTGCCAGTGGAAAAAAGAAAATGGTGGGGCTGTAATAAAATGTGCCAGGGAATGGTTTATATTATCATGTCTAGTTAAAAAGATTGGGGATATGACAATACGCTTTACTAAAACATCTAAAGAGGATAGACAAAATAAATTAGTACATGGCTATGCAAATTATGCAAGAAAACTGCAATTCTGCAAGAAAAACTTTATATATATAATGGAAGCAGAGAATAATGAAGATTTTGTATTCAAAGAGAAAGTAAACGTTTCTGAAAACAAAGAAGTGATTGAAATACTCAATATGAAAAGACCGTGGAAAAGTAATAAGTATAAAGCAGATTTTAAGTGGTACATAGAAGGACAGCATGAGATAGTATATATCGATACGAATGACATAGTTATTACGGAAGAAAGTCATTTAAATTGCAACAGTTTATATTTTAGTACATTATTTCGCACTGCAGCAGAGTCTCATAAGATTTCATATCCTATTGCAGTAAGACCACTAGGAAATGGAAAGTATTCACTGGTAGTGGGGATAACACGGTTAATTACAGCAAAATTATTTAATATACCGAGGATACCTTGCGTGCTAACAGATTTATCCCATCAAGAATTTATTAAGAAATGTTTAATAAATGCAGATAGAAAGTAGGTTGTCGAAAAAGGTTTTTTGACTGACAGAGTATAGAGAAACAAAAATTATTTAAATAGTAAGTTAAAGTGATTTTAGAATCGTTTTTCTTAATAGAAAATATAAAAAGAAAAATAAATGAGAAATGAACCTTTTACCCACCTATAACATAGAGAAGCAGACTTGAAATTAAATATTTAAGATAGAAATGGTTTTATCTAATCTATTCTTTTAAAAACAGTTTCTATTATAAATACTTAAGGGGTGTTCTTTTGACAGAGAAAAAAAAAGAATTTGAACAAACAAAGAAATCATGCGACTCTGGTAAATGTGTAGAAATAAAAGAACAGGAAGAAATCAGAAAACTTATGAATAATGTGATTACTGAAAATATAAAGGCTCTAAAAGAATTAGCCAAATAAGTTTAAGGATTGTATAAAACAGTCCTTATTTTTTGTTTTTTAAAAATGGGTAAGACAACTCTTTACTTTTTTAAATTTTTCATAAAAAAACAGGAATAAGTTTGTAAAAGTTTAAAGTTCTCTTACTCATTAGATTGGGCATGATATAATTGTAATGTTAATAAAAAATAGATGGGATGAGAATATGAGAATTAAAATAATTAACACAGATAAAATAAGAGATAAGTATGTTAAAGAGGCTTTAGAGGAATACACTAAACGTTTAAGTGCCTACTGCAAAGTGGAATATGTGGAAACTAAAAATCCAGCCAAAGAAATATCTTTTAAATCATATGTAATTAAAATCAATAAAGAGGGTGAGGAACTTTCTTCAGAGCAATTAGCGGAAAAAATTGAACAGTTGGGTGTAAGTGGGAATAGTCATATTACCATACTTTTAGGTGCTGATAATATAGAAGCAGATTGTGTATTATCTATTTCTCGGATGGATATTGATATTAATATATTGTTGATTATTATCTATGAGCAAATTTATAGGGCTTACCGTATTATTAATAATGCTCCTTACCACAAATAGAATCGCACAAAATAGGTGCCAAAAAAATCACTATAATAGAAATCATACACTATAAGTGCCAAAAACTGATATAATTTATAATCAATAAATCTCACAGTATAGGTGCCAATAAAAATAAAATTGATAAATCGTATAGTATAAGTACCGAAATAATTAATATTATCAATATAGAGGTAAGTATTCGTAAACAACGATGAAGTTTATTATTAGATAACGAGAATTGTAAAATAATATCTTCTTAGTGTGTACTAAGAAGATATTAAATAAAAATATTCATCTGGAGACGAACAAGGTCTCCGACAGTCATTGAAGTTTGTTCATAGAAATGAACATATATGTTTATGTACTATTATATGTAGAATTCTAGAAATTATGTGCAAAAAAGGACAATTATTAACTTGTCCTTTTTTCAATAATTAATATAAAATTTTACATCTGGGAATGAGCAAGATTCCCGACATTAAAATGATTCATCAGTTCGTGAGCAACCAGCAATTTAAATTGCTAGAGACGAACGATATATATTACGTTGTAACTAAATTCTATTATACATATTAAGAATTGTCAACCTCTAATTTTACTAATTTTATATTTGCAAAGCAGATTTTAACCTTTTTCTAATTTGTTTCATATCTGTTGATAGGTCAACAGAACAAATGTATTGACCTAGTCGTGCTTTGCTTACAACTCTAATATCCTCACATTGAACAACAGAATCACAAGCCAACTGTGGATACTTACTTTTTTTAAGTACATAATGTGTACTATACTTAAGGTTTCGTTTTGTTTGAGGGTCTTTCCACTTAATATTTTTACTTAATGTGACAACAATTACATTACCACTTTTTTTATTAATATTATCTGCAGATACGATTAGCACAGGCCTACCAAGTCCACATTTTTCATCACCGATATTTTCTCCAAAGTGACAAGTATATATATCTCCTCTTACTGTAAACCAATTTCTAAAATTATTATTTTCATGTTTCTCTTGTAAATACATCTTTACGCAAAACCATCTTGCTAGTTTTTTTGCCTTATCATCCAATGTTATACCCCCTAAAGAATTATTGTAATAATTTATATTATACCAGAAATATCTTTTTTTTAATATATTGAAATGGTCAGGACTTATATAACCAAGCAGAAAAATGAAATTGATGGACATAAGATATCAAATAGAATTTAACAGAAAGAATGTATGCTTATAGAGTAAACTGAACAATTATTTACATAGCCAACAAGGCGCATGGGATAATAATACTATTAATTGTATAGCATAACCTATTTTCCGAGTTAAATAATGATAGAACTTATATTCATTTATTTTTACTCAAAATAAGTACTATATTAGGTTTTAAAATAAGTGGAAATGAACTGTATAAGACAATATTATCCTTATAATAAAGAATAACATTTGGATGAGTATATGATATAATATTGATATAATATTGATATAATATGTATAACAGTCAGGTGAATAATATGAGTCCGCTATTAAAAGAGTTAATTATAAAGTTAGCAAAGAAAATTGATTCAGAACTTCTTTAAAAGTTTTAAATTATTATGTCTTTTTAAGGAGTAAGAAAGAGCGGGAAGTCAGGCAACAGTAGGGAAGTATTAAAGAAGTGCAGCATGAAAAAGAAGAAATTAAAATCATTAATGAATTTGAAAATAGTCCTGAAGAATTTGAGTTTGTCAGTTTTAAATAAGTTTGAGTTGAAATTTAAGAAAGTCATGTATTTGGTAATACACGGTGAACCATATCATAAGTAGCAGCAGATTGCGCAAATTAATCAAATCTGATAAAATTAAAATTACTGATAATTTTATGGAAGGAGAAATTTGTTTGAGCGATGATGAAATGAATATATATGTCAAATTAAAAAGTTTGAAAATTGTATATTGGTTTACATTTATATTTTTGCTAAATGGGCTATTATAGATCTTGTTAGAGGTAATAAATATAGTATAGCATTAGCGTTATTTTGTACTCAGAATCTATTGCTTACATTTTCTGAGCGTTACTATAGAAGGAGGATTTCTAGCCAAAAGGAGTCTTCATAAAAGGTTCACTGTAATACTTGCAGTGAACCTTTATTAAATTTAGATCATATTGATGAAATATTCATGAAAAGTTGTATCATTTGTTAGCTCAGGATGGAAAGATGTTGCAAGCATATTTTCCTCACATGCTGCTACAATATTTCCATCTACCTTATGAAGTAAATCAACTTTTTCACCTATATCAACAATGTATGGAGCTCTAATAAACACCATGGGAATTTCTTTTTTAGATATTTTTTTAATAACTCCTTTAGTGACAAAACTATCTAGTTGGGACCCATATGCATTTCGTTTCACTTTTATATCCATAACTTTTAGGTGGGCATCTTCATCACCATCAAGTTCTTTGGCAAGCAAAATCATTCCTGCACATGTTCCCCACACAGGTAGACCACTTTTGATTTTATCTATTAATGGTTCTTTGATTTTAAAATCATTAAGTAGTTTTCCAATTGCAGTACTTTCTCCACCAGGTAAAATAATTCCATCAAGATTGTTGAGTTGTTCTGGTTTCCTTACTTCAATACCACGGTGGCCTAGTGATTTGATCATTTCTATATGTTCATTAAATGCACCTTGAAGTGCTAAAACACCTATTTTTTTCATTTTAATATCCCCTATTAGCCATTTTGTCTTCTTCGCTTATTGAATAAACGTTGATTCCAACCATTGCTTCTCCAAGGTTTTCTGATACTTTAGCTAGTATATTTGCATCATTAAAGTTTGTAACAGCTTTTACAATAGCACTAGCTCTTTTTCTTGGGTTTCCAGATTTAAAAATTCCAGAACCAACAAATACACCATCGCAACCAAGTTGCATCATCATTGCAGCATCAGCAGGAGTAGCAATACCACCAGCTGCAAAGTTTACAACAGGAAGTTTCCCAAATTTATGCACATATTCAACTAAATGAATAGGAGCTTGAAGTTCTTTAGCAGCGTTCATTAATTCATCTTCAGATAAACCTTGTATTCTCCTAATTTGAGAGTTCATCATTCTCATATGTTTAACTGCTTCTATAACATCACCTGTTCCAGCCTCACCTTTAGTTCTAATCATTGAAGCACCTTCACCAATTCTTCTTAAAGCTTCTCCTAGATTTTTAGCACCACAAACAAAAGGAACTTTGAAAGCTTTTTTATTAATGTGTAGAGTTGGATCTGCAGGTGTTAAAACTTCACTTTCGTCTATATAGTCAACATTAAGAGCTTCTAAAATCTGTGCTTCAACAAAATGTCCAATTCTTACTTTTGCCATAACTGGAATAGAAACAGTCTTTTGAATGTCTTTAATTATTTTTGGATCTGAAGCACGTGCAACTCCGCCTTCTTTTCTGATATCAGCAGGAACTCTTTCAAGAGCCATAACAGCACAAGCACCAGCTTCTTCAGCGATTTTTGCTTCTTCAGGAGTTGTTACATCCATAATAACTCCACCCTTTAGCATTTGAGCAAGATTTTTGTTTAAAGTATATCTAGTATCCATTATACTTTCCCCCTTAGTATTATATACAATAGTTAGCTAAAGTATATTTTTGTAAAACAGTATTACATTATCTAGGAAATTCATCAAATGTATGGATACAATTTGGTGTTTGATTACAGAAAAGATGATAGTAGCTAATGCAGAAAGTAACTGTATAAAATTTTCCTGAAGTAAGTAGGATATTCTCAACAATAGTACAAGTTCAGCTGGCGTAAATTAATCAATTATGATAAAATTATTGAAAAGAATTTAATCATAAAGGAGATAAGTAAATGTACAGACCTATTTAACGCACGGTAAAATTACAATATATTTTAAAATTAACCTTTAGAATAAGGTTTTTTTGTTATGTAATTTTAGGAGTGTGTTAAAATTGCGTAAAAAGGTCAATGTTTATTTGATGTACATTATTGTATTTTTAAATCAATGGTAATACCTAAGAAGTGGAATAAATATTAAATATTTTGGGATACTGGCAGTAATTATGCAAATAGTTAGCTTGAGCTCAATTAAAGCTTATAAATTAAGCATTAAGATAGGTAAAAATAGAGTTATTGAAATTCTATATATTGTTATTGCTATATGCTGCAGCACACTTGTATTTACATCTAATGCTATATTAACTATAGTTTCAATGATTTTTATATGTTGCAGTGCAGCTATAATTTCACCTATAGTTTTGGATATTGAAAATAAGAGCATAACAACTGTTGATAGGGCTACTCTTTTATCAGTATTTGCTATGTTTGAGGATTTAACTGCAGCAGGAGTTAATGTGATTATTAGATATCTAGTGTAACAGGCCCTTAGATAATATATACATGTATTATCTAAGGGCTATTTTTATTAAAACTCTCATAATGGAGAAATTAGAAAAATATATTTTACAATTTTGAAGTGTTTTTGAATTATGAATCGTTATTATTAATGAGAGTGTAAAAAAGGTGGTGATGATTATTCAGGACAAGCAATTTGAAAACTGCATAAAAAAGTATGAACGTTTAATCATTACTATCTGTTTATCTTTTACAAAAAACTATTTTGATGCGGAAGATATTGCTCAGCAGACTTTTTTAAGTGCCTATAGAAATTTATCAAAGTTTGATGGAAAAAATTTTAAGGCATGGATTACTAAAATAGCAGTTAATAAGTGTAGGGACTATATAAAAAAACCTTCCAGAAATATGGAAATTTTAACTTGTGAAGACTACAAGTATATTCGGGATAAATCTGATTCACCGGAAAAGGTTGTACTTGATAAATAAAGTACTCACTACATTTTTCTCAATTTTACCTGGAGCAGGACATATGTATATGGGATTTATGAAGATGGGATTGTCATTTATGTCTATGTTTTTCTTTATAGTATTTCTTTCTTCATGGCTTCACATAGGACCACTGTTATTTTTACTGCCATTGATTTGGTTTTATTCCTTCTTTGACTGTATAAATAAACAATCCATGGCACAGGAAGAATTTGAGCTTATTGAAGATGAATATATGTTTTCACTTGATAAATTGTTAAAATTGGATTTGAAACTAATAAAAAAAAGAAACTTATTTTTGGGAATATTACTTGTAATATTTGGTGTATATTGCATATGGGAAAATATAAGGTATACAATACAACCATATATAGGTAGAATTGCATATAATTTTTTAAATAATATTATATCAACTGCGCCGCAGTTAACTGTGGGAATAGCTATAATTGTAATAGGAATAAAGCTTATTATGGGAAAGAAAAAGGAGATGGATGAAAATGAATAGCGGCAGAAGAGTTGGTACCCTTACTACAGGTATTATACTTGTTGTCTTTGGAATTATGTTTTTAATGAGAATTGTATTTAAAAATATAAATTATGACATTATAATATCCCTGTGGCCTGTAGTTTTTATTCTACTTGGGATTGAAGTCATTGCGTCATATGTAGTTAATAAACAGGAAAAGATAAGATATGATGCATGGGGAATATTTCTTGTAATAATCATGAGCTTTTTTTCTATGGCAATGGCGGCAGTGCAGATTGTAATTCAAAATTATCCTCATACAACTACATTTTTTTAGATATGTGATAGAGTTTTTTTAAATGGGAAATAGAAACTATATTGAAAGGAGTTGGATTTTATGGATATACAATCAAATAAATTGTTTTGGGGAGCTGCAATAGAGGAGTTAACAAATGGCTTTGTAGAAAATAGCAAGGAATACAAATGCATAATTTGTGGGAAGTCATTTGAAAAAGGACGTATATATGGAGTGAATTCAAAACTTTATGATGCAAAGAGTACAGCTAAGTTTCATATAGAAATAAAGCATGGTTCAATGATTAGATATTTATTGGGAATGAATTCTGTTTTTACAGGATTGACAGATATACAAAGGGAAGTATTAACTCTTATGTCTCAAGGATTATCTGACAAAGAAGTTGCTGCAAAGCTTGGAGTTGCTCAATCAACAATTAGGAATCATCGTTATAAGTTAAGACAAAAAGAAAAGCAGGCAAAAATATTTTTAGCTTTGATGGATTTGCTTTCAAAAAATACTGATGAAAAAATTAGTAAGTTAGAAAAAGATGTTATATGTGATTCTCATAAAACAGCGACAACTTTAGATGATAGATATAACATAACTGATAATGAAAAAGAAAATATAATAAAAATTTATATGGATGATAAAGGATCATTAAAGAGTTATCCTTCTAAAGAAAAAAACAAAATTATTGTATTAGAACAGATAGCTAAGAATTTTTCAATAGGAAAGATTTATTCAGAAAAAGAGATAAATAGAGTTTTGAAAAGAATATATGAAGATTATGCAACAATAAGAAGGGCTTTAATAGAGTATGGATTTATTGAAAGAACAAATGATTGCAATAGTTATTGGGTAAAGGAGTAGCTGATAAACATTAAGAGGAGCCAAGATTATGATTAAAAATTATTTAGAATTAAATAAACTTGAATTAAATAAGTGTATTGAATTTGTAAATAGAAATAAAATAAATAAACTATCTTTTAGAGATATTGATAAGAAAATGAAATCTTTAGAGTTTGACTTTGGAAAAGGAGTCATTTTAAAGGTTGATGGACAAACTATTGCTGGAATGGCATCAATAGTATTAAAAGAATCTAGTAATAGGGGAGTATCATATATAATTAACATAGATATAAGTGAAGGTATAGATAATAAGAAGGAAACTCTGAGTGAGATAATAGAAGAGTCTAGGAATATATCAAAAAAATACGGCGGGAAGGAAATATTTTTAGGGACAAAGGATGATACAATAATTAGATATTTAAATATGTTAAATATAGAGAAAAAATATTCAGCAATAAGAATGACATTAGGTAATGTAATGGTTAAACATTCACCATTAAAGTTGGTTAAGCTATCAGAGAAAAATAAGAAAGAATACTTAAATATCTATAATGATGCGTTTAAAGAAGTTCCAAATGGAACAACTTTAATAGATAGTGATATTGATGAATATATAAAAAATCATAATGAAAATAATTGTTATATAACTGTATTAAATAATGAAATGATAGGTTTTTTACAGTTTTATATTAAAGATGGAGTTGGGGAATTTGATTTAGGATTAATTAAAAGTGCTAGAGGTAAAGGTTATGGCAAGTTGATTTTAGAAACTGCCATTAGCTTTTTAAAGTCAAAAAAAGTAAAGGAAATAAGCTTGATTGTTATTACAAAAAATACTATAGCTTACGACATGTACAAGAAAAGAGGGTTTAAGAAAAGCGAATTAATTAGCGAATGGTTTCAAGTTGATTAATGTTAAAGTGTTAAAATAATAAATGAAAAGAGAGGTACTTATATTTGGACTTATATATTTCGGATTTAGACGGAACACTTTTAAATTCAAAGCGAGTTGTAAGCAGTAATTCAATAAAAATTATAAACAACTTAATTGATTCAGGAGTAAATTTTACTATAGCTACAGCAAGATCATATGAAGCATCAAAAGATATATTAAGACCACTTAAACTTAAAATTCCGGTTATATTGAATAATGGAGCATTTGTATCTTATATATCTTCAGGCGAAAGTATTGTTCAGAACTACTTAGATGAAAGTACTGTGAAGTTTATACTTGATACATATAACTTGAAAGGCATAAATCCTTTTATATCTGCAGTCGATAAATACGGAAACAAGAAAATATTTTTCAAAGGTGCATTTAATAGGGGACAGGAAATATATCTTGATTCAAGGGAAAAAAGTGGGGATAAGAGGCTTACAAAAGTTAAAGATTTCTCTATGGTAAAAGATTACAATATAATAAATATATTTGCAATAGAGAGGGAAGGAATACTTGATTTTGAATATAAAACTTTCAGAGACACTTTAAAGGTTTCTTGTCACTACACCGAGGAGATTTATTCGAAAGGTTTTTTCTGGCTTGAAATTACAAATGTAAATGCAAATAAGTCAAGTGCAGCATTGTACCTAAAAAAGTATATTAATGCGGACAGGCTCATTTGTTTTGGAGATAATTTAAATGATTTGCCACTTTTTAAAGTTGCAGATGAAAAGTATGCAGTTGACAATGCATATATGGAGTTGAAAAACATAGCTACAAAAGTTATTGGATCAAACGAAGAGGATGGAGTAGCAAAGTTTTTGCGTGAAAAGGTAAAATTTTAAGAAATGGATTATTAAAATAACAATGGAGCTATTATGCTTTACATAATAGCTCCATTGTTATATAATAATTTTATACTATTATGTAATACAATATAGATGAAAGGAGGAGAGATAATTTGAAACAAACTCAGCTTCTGAAAGGTGTACTTGAAGGTTGTGTACTTTTAATTATTTCTAAAAATGAAGTGTATGGATATGAATTAGTTCAATTACTAAAAGAATATGGATTTAAAGAAATAGTTGCAGGTACTGTGTATCCATTACTTCAAAAATTAGAAAAGCAGGGATACCTTTTAAGTGAAATGAAATCATCAAAAGAGGGACCAGATAGAAAGTATTATTATACAACTCAAAAAGGAATAACTCGTTGCAAAGATTTTATTGAACAGTGGAAAGAATTAGTATCTAATGTTAATAATTTAATATCTCTACAAGGGGGAGAGTTTTATGAATAAACATAATAAATTAGCTAAAGAACTTGTTAATACAAATAATGAATTACGTGAAAAATTAACAAGTGAAAATAAGAAATACTATGAAGACTTACTGGTATATATTCGTACTGCAGGTTTATTTTATGATGATTATGAAATAGAAAATTTATTAATGCAAATTTTACAGGATATAATGTGTGCTCAAGATAATGGAGAGTCTGCAGAAGATTTTTTTGGGAAAAGCCCTAAAATAGCAGCAAATGAACTGATCCATAATCTTGGAAAATCTAGCAAGAAGGAAACTTTAAAACTAGTAGGCCTTGTTTTTGGAATTAGTTCACTTTTTACACTAATGAGTGCATTAAGTAGTCAAGGTAAGGGAATAAATGTTATTGTACTAATTTTAAACGCTTTATTGAGTTTTCTATTTGTGAAAATTGTATTTATTATAGTTCACAAAAGTATTTATACAAAAGTAACTAACAAAAAGCTTTCTTTTGTTTTGTTTTTGTGGCTTCCTATTACTATTGCCATTGGATTATATGTATTTATTGAGCTATTTACTCCACCTATATTAGTAATCCAGTTACAAGATACAATGAAAATTTTTATAATAGCTATTTTGCTTATTGTATCTACTACATTTATATTCATTCATAATAAGAGGAATGGAAATATGTGGTCACCTTTTTTACCTTTTATATGGATTTTAGGAGCTATAGGGATATGTCAGAATGTTCCCTTAACTAGAAATTGGATGGTGAGTAGTAATGGAAAAATTATTACAATAACATTAACTATTTTGGGAGCAATTATTTTTTGGGTTTTAACTTATTTTAATTTGAAAGATAACAAAGAATAGATTAAATTTAAAATACCCTAGGTCCATTCTGAATCTAGGGTATTTTAAATACTATTTATTTTCTAGTGAGCTTAATAGAAACTTTTCTGCTTCTTCACACCAAATATTGTTATTTTTCTTACATATTTCAGCTAGTTTTCTATAAAATTCATTATTCTTACCTAATTTTTCGAAATCTTCAATTGCTGTTAATTCCATTTCAATATGAGGATAGATTAACTTTTTACCTCCTGGAATATTAGGTAGATTCTTTATAGTTTCCGGAACTGCATTTAATCCTCCAACATGAGTTATCATAAATGATGGATTAATTAATCCCTTTTGAGATAAATCTATTGCTTCTAACATATCCTCAGTTGAACCACCGGATGTTCCAACTATATGAGTTCCTTCATAGTGAACATTGTAAAAATTAAATTTAGCTTTGAATTTATTATCAGTTGGACCAGAAAAGAAGTTTAGACAGCCATCATTAGCTAGTACGTCATCAGCAGTTTCTATTAGTTGTTCAACAGCTGCAAATACAAATACATCATCATAGCCTGTACCATCTGATAAGTCCATAAGTTCATGGACTGCATCTTTATTTTTAGCGTTTAGATATACTAGTTTAATACCTTTTTTTTCAACATCTTCAACTTTTATTAAATCAGATACTCTATTTAATCTTTCTTCGTCTATGTCTAAAACTACAACCAAGCTTGGCTTTACTGAACCATTAATGGCATATTCTATAGCACCTATTCCCATAGGACCAGCACAGCCAAGAAGTGCAACTTTTCCACCTTTTTTTATTCCCATATCATGCTTGTAGATATATTGCTTTGTATGATAGTTGGCGTGAAATGCTCCTATTATACATGACATAGGCTCTGATAAAGATGCATTTGCAAAGTATGTTCCCTTATATGGAAGTACACAGCCTAAGTCAATTGCAATCTTTGGGATTATACAATAAGTTGCATCACCACCGAAGTATTCATAACTGTATCCTGCTGAATATCCGGATTCAAGACCCATGGCAGGTTGCAATACGAATCGATCTCCTTCTTTAAATCTATTTTTCAAGTTATTTCCAACTTGTTTTATAATTCCAGCAAATTCATGACCAATAATTACTGGATGTTCGGATATATTGTTAGGAACTCTTTTATGATCTTCACCTCTAACTGAAGCTTTGTAAGTAGATAAACAAGCACTATCTGAAATTACTTTTACTAACAGTTCATCATCTGTTATTTCTGGTAATTCGAATTCTCTTATAGATATTTTATTTTTTCCTGATAAAACTGCTGCTCTAGTTTTCATTTTCATAATCTCCTTATTTTTCTAAATTTTTGTTTTGTTCGCGTAATTCTGATAATAGTTCATCTATATTACTATCACGCATAAAGTTTTCAATAGTAATTATTCGTTTATCTGGCCATACAGATTTAGTTCTTTCTAACAAACTATTGTGAGTTACAATTACATCAGCATCTTGTGGAACTTTTTCAATAGCATAGTTTTTAACTGTTACAGGAATATTTTCTTTTTCTACTTTTTTTCTAAATGCACTAGCTCCCATAGCACTGCTACCAAGACCGGCATCACAAGCAAATGCAACAAATTTTATAGGTTTATTGTTTTTTATAGGTTCATTATTAGCTGTTTCATTTTCTGATATGGCAGTATTTAATACTTCTTTTCCTTCATTTTTCATTTGTTTTGATTTTTCAACTGATTCCTCAAATCCTTCATCTGTTTCTTTAGAGGATTTTAATATTAAAGATGACACTAGAAAACTTACTAATGTAGCTACAAATACTCCAGAAATTACTCCAAGAAAATTTCCTTTTGGTGTTAATGCTAAGTAGGCAAATATTGATCCTGGGCTTGGCCCTGCAACTAAACCAGCATCGAAGAATCTAAATGTTGCGATACCAGAGGCACTACCAAGTATCATACTTACAATTAATATTGGCTTCATTAATACATAAGGAAAATATATTTCATGAATACCACCTAAGAAATGTATTATTATTGCGCCTGGAGCTGTTTCTTTAGATGTACCTTTACCAAATAAAGAATATGCAATTAATAATCCTAAACCTGCTCCTGGATTTGAAGCTACCATAAAGTAAATAGATTTACCAGCTTCAAGTGATGCTTGCATTCCTAGTGGATAGTAAATTCCTTGGTCAATTACATTATTTAAAAATAATACTTTTGCAGGTTCGTTAATAATTGATAAAATTGGTAGGAATCCTGTTTTTATTAAACCTTCTATAGCTATTGTTATTGCTGTATTTGCTTGAAGTATTATTGGACCTATTAGGGAATAAGAAAGAAGGCAAAGAAATAATCCGATTATACCTAATGAAAAATTGTTTACAACCATTTCAAATCCAGTAGGTATTTTATTCTCAACAAATTTATCAAATTTCTTTATTATATATGCGCTAAGAGGTCCCATAATCATTGCTCCTAAAAACATAGGAATATCCGCACCTACTATTAATCCAAATGTACCAACAGCACCGGCTACTCCACCTCTTACTCCTGATACAAGCGTACCACCTGTATATGCAAGTAATAATGGAAGTAAATAAGTTATCATAGGTGATACTAGTTTTTCAAAGTATGCATTAGGTATCCATCCTGTTGATATGAATAATGCTGTTATAAATCCCCAAGCGATAAATGCACCCATGTTTGGAATAACCATCGCGGTTAAGAATCCTCCAAAAGCTTGTACTTTTGATCTCATACTCTTTTTTTGAGCTGGATTTAAATTTTTATCATTTGTTCCTAATTGTTTATTAAATTCCATTTATAATACCTCCTAATGAGTTTTTATAGTGTACTTTCCATTATTTAAAAGTTCTAACTGCAAATCAGCATTTAGACTATGATTTAATACTCTGTCTACATTTTTACTATCACTTCTTTCGTAAAATTTTATAGCATCTTTTTCTGATAAACCTCCTTTTATTTTTCTCTGTATTAATCTTTGTTTTAGCATATTTTTATCGGCTTTTATAAATATGCTATAGTCACAATATTTTTTTAATTCTATCCAGCCATTTTCATTTAATAAAAGCCAATTGCCCTCAATTAATACAATGTCTTTATTAACAAGTATCTGGTCCTCTACTACATCGTGTAAGGTTCTGTCGTAAATTGGCCACTTAACATTGGAATTTTTTAAAGATTTTATTTTTGATTTTAACTTTTTTAAATCGAAGGTTTCTGGGCATCCTTTGACTTCTGACATATTCACCTCCTTTCCATCAATTACTATGCTGTTGCTTTTAATATAACTTTGTGGGTAATGAAAGCCATCAATTCCAATTGATTGTATATCAAAAATACCTTTACTTTTTATAGATAGAAACTCTAAAAATGAAGCTAAAGTACTTTTGCCGCATCCTGGTGGCGCTGATAAATATATTAAAAGCCTTTCATCTGTATTTTTTTTCATATTGGTAAATTGTTTTAATAATTTTATAAATATCTCTTGTACATCTTTTTCATAATAGTTTGCATTTACTTCAAAGGAATTAACTAAAAATTTGTATGATACAATTTTGTCTAACATAAGCACTCAAATACCTCTTCCTTAGATTTTGCTGAAAATAATTTTTCTACAGATTTATCTTCCATAAGTAACTCAGTTAATTCAGATATCAATTTTAAATGTTTGTCTGAGTCATTTGCAGCTAAAACAATTAATAATTTTACATCTTTATTTTCTGGAAATTTTACACTTTTTGATAACTTTAAAAGGGACATTCCTGTTTTTAATACTCCATCTTCTGGCCTTGAGTGTGGTATAGCAATGCCAGGCATAATGACTATATAGGGACCATTTTTTAATACGTTTTCTAACATTGCGTTAATGTAATTTTCATTTATAAATCCACCTTCCTTTAATGGAATAGCAGCGGTTTTAATTGCTTCTTTCCAATCTGATACTTCATTTAATATAGTTATATTATTTTTTAACAGTTCTTTTAACATTTATATTCATCTCTCCTTATTTATAAGTTTTTTACTTGTTCTGCTAGATATTGTTTTAATACTTCTTCTATATCATGTTTTATTTCTTCTTTGCTTCCATTTTTTATATTGTGTAAAAATACTTCATCTTCAAATAAAGAGTTACTTATACTTGAAATTGCAAGAGTATCCCGAGGATCATTATCCGGTATAAGCATAGCTACAACAGCAGTTGATTTTGAAAAATATGTATCTTTGAAATATTTAGACTTAGGTCGTATCAATAACAATTTAGATTCATTTACTCCTTTGGTCTTTGCGTGTAATAGTGTAAATCCAAATTCTGGTATAACTTGATTAGATAATTTTTCTCTATTTTTTAAATCTTTGTATATATGATTTTTGCTATTTTCATTTTCTCCAATTAATTCACTTACAAGATGCATGATTTCATCTAATTTAATATGTGAATTTATAGTATATAATTCAAAATTTTTGATAATTGAACTTATTTCTTTGCTTATTAAATTTATTCTCTCTATCTGAGTTAGTGTATCAATCTTTTTGGCATTTTTATTTGGCTTAGCACATTTTAATATTTTTTCAATTTCTTTTGAAATTAATAAAACATCTTTTTCAGTAAGCATTGGATTTACTTTAATATAATTATATTTATCAGTATTTAAATCAAATGTAGATATTAGTATTTCAATATCTTGTATTTTATCAGATGATAAATCACTAAATGAAAGAGTTCTTACTTTTACTTTATCATTAAAAATATTAGATATTCTTGAAGACAACAAGGTAGAAATTCCTATTCCACTAGAACATATAACGCCTATATTTACTTTCCTTTTAAACTTATAATTATTTTTTAACCTTACTTCAGCTCCTCCAAAATGTATTGCAAGTAGGCCTAATTCTTGTTCTGGAATTTTAAGGTTAAATTTCTTCTCAATTATCTTTGCAACCCTTTGAATTTTCTCATATACTTTAGGATATAAGGTTTTTATTTCATCTTGAAATGGATTTTGAATTTCAATTCCATGCTTTAACCTAAAAATTGTAGGTCTTATATGTGCTATTAAACCGCGTATAAGATCTGTATCCTGTTTAAGTTGATAGGCTATAACACTATCATAGTTTTGAATCATTTCATATATCATAGATCTAATATTAGATTCTGTATCTAAAATGTCCTCACTTTCATTTATATGCTGCAATTTAGCAGATTTTATATACATATAGAGATATATTATATCTGTAGTATTACACTTTATTGAAAATTGTCTACTAAGTAGAGAAATTAATTCTAGTGCAAGCTCATAATCTTTAATATTTTTTTCTTCTAATTTTAAGTACTTAATTTCTCTATTTTTTTTGCCAACCAATGTTCGATTTATCATTATAGATAAATATATTATAATTTCTAAGTAAGAACTTTCAGCTAGTTCATCTAACCTATCATTTTTTAGTTGCTTTATTGAAGTAATTACTTTATTTATAATATCAGGTTGTATTAAATTGGAAAGCTTTTTAAGTGGATCTTCTGAATTTTTATATACATAATTCATACAAGCTTTTCTATAGTCTTCTTCTCTGTAATCTAAATAAATTCCAAATCCAGATTTTCGAATAAGAGCTATATTGTTTTTTGAAAACCATTTCTCTATATTGTCCAAATCATTACTAATTGTACCATTACTAACCTTTAAAATACTTGAATAATAATATATCTTTTGAGGTTCTTCTTGTTTTAGTAGTTCTAGAATAAGTCTGTCTCGTCTTTCTTCTATATTTTGTGGATCAACATATTCTAAGTCTTTTAATTGGTCTAGTAATTTATATTTATTAAACTCACTACCTGTAATGCTAACACCTTTTTTAGACTTTGTATCCAATTTAAGATCATAGTCAGTTAAACGCTTACTTAGACTACTCAATTCTCTAAACATGGTTCTTTTACTTATTTGCAAATTTTCAGCAAGAATTCCGGCTGGGATAGGTTTTGCAGACCTAAGCAAGAGGAATAAAGTTTGGATTGATCTTGCTGAGAAATTCATAATATCACCTACCTTTATTTTAATTATAAAATGTTTTCTAGTAGTTTCTCAACTAAAACAAAATTAGTATTGTCATTATTTTATATTGACAAATTTATATTTCTGTTGAAATGCTTATTCCTAAAGATATATTTTATAAATATAAAGACTTATAATAGTTTTGTACAAAAATTAAAACACTAATTATAAAACTTATGATATACTCTATTGGAGCGTAAAAAAGTAAGTATATGCTTGATTATGCATTTGGAGGTACGAGAATTGATAGACAATATATTGGCAACAGAAAAAATATCAAGATTATTAGTTAAATTTTTAATTCCTTCAATAATTTCCATGGTAATATCAGGTACACAAACTATAATAGATGGAATATTTTTAGGAAATTTTGTAGGAGAAAATGCACTAGCTAGTGTAAATATGGTGCAGCCATTTATGCAAGTTATAATAGGGTCTAGTATGATAATAAGTGTAGGTTCTTTAAGCTTTATAGGAAGAAGTTTGGGACAAGATAAAAAAGAAGAAGCACAAAATATATTTAGAACAGCAGTTATCTGTACTGTAATAGTAACCACATGCATACTATTAGCTGGAAGATTATTTAATAGAGAAATTGCAGTTTTGTTAGGTTCAAATGAAGTGCTATTAGAGAGTGTATCAATATATGTGAAAACTATAGCTGTATTTGCTCCATTAATGTCTTTAATGTTTTTATTTGGATTTATAGATAGGGTATTGGGAAATCCAGAATTATATTTAAGAGGTATGATTTTAAGCGTTATTGTAAATATAACTTTAAATTTTGTATTTATAAAAGAATTGGGGCTTGGAATAAGAGGAGCTGCATATGCTACTGGAATTGCATATATAGCGTCTTTTTTAGTAGTAATGTGTCCCATGTTAAATAAAATGAATGTAGTAAATATATTTAATGGTAAATTTGATAAGTCAGTAATAGCTCCGATTATATATAATGGGTCATCTGAAGCAATTATTGCAATTGCAATAGGCACAACTGCATATTTATTTAATATGACATTTATGAATATAGCTGGAGAAATTGGAGTTGCAGCATTTACAACTATAAATTACATATCCGAATTTGGAACGATTATAATGTTTGGAATATCAGATGGAATAGGGCCTATACTTAGTTATAATTATGGGTATAAAAAGTATGATAGGGTAAATGATACATTAAAATTGGCATCAAAAATAAATTTGATTATTGGAATAATACTATTTTTAACCTTATTTTTATTTGGAAAACAATTAGTATCATTATTTGCAAATGGAAATGAAAATGTGTTAAATTTAGCAGTAAAGGGATCAAAGCTATATGCATTTGGATTTTTAATTTGTGGATTCAATATAATTAATTCTGGTTACTTTACAGCAATGGGAAATGCTAAGGCATCTGTTATAATATCAGCAAGTAGAGGAATAGTGTTTATATTTTTAGGTATAAATGTACTCCCTATGATTATTGGAATGAACGGAGTATGGCTAACAGTTCCATTTGCAGAACTTATAACCTTTATTATAGGAAGGTATTTAGTTAAAAGAACTAATAGTTTGATTTTAAAAACAGTTTAAAATAATGGCTATTACATTATAATAAGAATTAATATATAATTATTAGGTAGCTATATTTATTTTAGTATTTTAAAAGTAGATAATCTTATATGATTATAATATATTTAGATATTTTTATAAGTAAAGGAGTTGGGGAAAATTGAGTATTAAAAATATTGCAGTATTAGGCACTGGAACTATGGGACATGGTATAGCACTTCTTTCGTCAAACGCAGGATTTAATGTAAATATGTATGGAAGATCTGATGAAAGTCTTAAGAGAGGATTTAATAGAATAAAGTCAAGTTTAAATTTATTGAAGGAAAATGGAAAGCTTACAGAGGAAAAATGTGAAGATATATTAAGCAGAATAAAAGGTGTAAAAACTATTGAAGATGCAGCTGAAAATGTTGATATTGTAATAGAAAGCCTTGCAGAAGATTTGAATCTTAAACAAAAAATATTTAAACAACTTGATAGTATATGTGAAAAACAGGTAATTCTTGCATCAAATACATCAGGACTTAGTCCAACGGATATATCAAAATATACAAAACATCCGGATAGGGTAGTTGTTACGCATTTTTGGAATCCACCTCAGTTAATTCCACTTGTAGAAGTAGTTCCAGGTAAAAAAACTTCTAAAGATACTATGGATATAGCTATGAAGTGGGTTGAATCAATAGGAAAAAAAGGAGTGCGTATGGAAAAGGAGTGCCCTGGATTTATAGGAAACCGCCTTCAGCTTGCACTCCTTAGAGAAGCTATGTATATAGTTGAGAAGGGATGGGCAAAGCCTGAGGAAGTTGACAAGGCAATTGAATATGGACATGGAAGAAGACTTCCAGTTACAGGACCTCTTTGTAGTGCTGACCTTGGAGGACTTGATATATTTGATAATGTAGCATCATATCTTTTTAAAGATCTTTGTGATTATAAAGAAACTCCAAAAATCATCCATGAAAAAGTTGAATCAGGTCAGCTTGGAAGTAAAAGTGGTAGAGGATTTTATAACTGGACACCTGAACTTTTAAATAAAAAGCAAAAAGAGCGTACAGAAGTTCTTTTAAAGTTTCTTGAAATGGACTCTAGAGAACAATAAGCTAATTTATTTATTTTAGATTCTATAAATTCTTTATAAATTCTTTAAAGTGAGGTAGCTTTAATACTTTTTTCAATTCATTGTCATTTAAAACGTATTTTAAGAACTGAGGATATAATTTTAAAGCTGTAATTATATCCTCACATGCTTTATCATTTTCATCTATAATAGCATAAAAACAGCCTCTATTATAATATAGGAAGTCTACTTTACTGCAATTTTCAATTCCATCTGATAGTATTTCTATACCTTTTTTTGTATGATTGTATTTATAAATTATAGCTAAATTCAAATAGCTATATTCATAGCTATTATTTTTTTTAATTGATCTTTTGTAGAAATGAATTGCTTTTTTTGTCATATTAAGTTTATAACAAATTACTCCCATGTTAAAAAGTGCTAAATAGTCATTTGGATCCATTTTTAAGGCTTTCGAAAACATTTTGTATGCACAATAATTTTCATTCTCTTCCTCATAGATACATCCCAAATTTAAAGCAGCCAAAAAATTCATAGGATTTAAATTTAATAGGTGCTCATATGTCTTTATTGCAAGTTTCTTTTTATTACATGTGTCATAGACATTTGCAAGGAAAAAGTAAGCTTTGTAATAGTTTGGATTTATATAAATTGCTTTTTTATATAGCTTTATAGCTTTTTCATAGTTTCCTTTATTGTTATATATTGTAGCTAGTCCGTAGTAGGCTCTTTCCTCGTATTCATCTATTTTTAAAGCTTCTTTGTAAAAGTTAATAGCTTTTTCTGATTTTCCGAGAGAGTCGTATATTAAGGCCAAATTAATTATTGCATCTATATCTTTCCCATTTGAAAGTTCATAAACTTTATTGTATAAGTCCAAAGCTTTTAATAATTTGTTTTCTTCAAAAGCTATTTCTGCTTTTTCTAAATAGTTGTTGATTTTTAAGTTATTTTTCATAGACATACTTTTTGACATACTCTTTTCTTATAAATTTTTATTCTTAATTTATTATCTACACTTTTATAATGTAAATCAAGAATAGCATATTTTTAAGCATCTTACAAATTGTATAGATAAATAACAGAAATCACGTTTTAGTAATTTAGAGCATATTATAATTTGATAATACTATGAGGGAGAAAATATATGTATAATATTTACAGGAAAGGCCAAAATCCTTATGAAGGTGGTTATCAGATGTATGATCCAACTAACGTGTATAATGTCTATCCATATCCTTGCTTTATTAATATGCCAATGTATTATGGAGAATTTTTGAGGCAACTTAATAGTATGTATAATCCTTTTTTCAATGATGGGACTGAGTGCGATACTAGATTTGACTTAACTAGATCAGAAAATAGCAATAAGCCAATGCCACTTAAAGATTATGGGCCAGAACCTTTTGTAATTAATATTGACAAAGCCACTAAGGAAAATAAGAATTACCGTACAACTATATGGACTGGAAAACACTTGCAAGTTACGCTTATGAGCATTGATGTAGGCGGTGATATAGGCCTAGAAATCCATCCACATGTAGATCAGTTTATACGTATAGAAGAAGGACAGGGAATTACTAGAATGGGAAAGAGCAAATGTAACTTTGATTTTGAAAAGAAAATATATGAGGATTCAGCAATAATGATACCAGCTGGTACATGGCATAATATTATAAATACAGGTAATAAACCACTTAAATTATATAGTATATATGCACCACCTGAACATCCAAGAGGAACAGTACATGTGACTAAAGCGGATTCAGAGGCAGAAGAAAAAAAGAAAAAATAAATATAGATAATTTTTTATATTTTGGTTAAAGAATAAAAATCACCTCTCTAAATATAATAATTAGAGGGGTGATTTGTGTGTTATGTAATATATTAAAGGTAAATGGAGAGAAATATGTTGGCAAATTAATATTAAGTATTGTACTAGCAGAGTTAGTTGGAGTTATAAGTAGTTTTTTTGGAATGTCTAATGAAAGTATGTATATTAAAATAAACAGGCCATTTTTTTCTCCGCCAGGATGGATATTTCCAATAGTGTGGACTATATTGTTTTTGCTTATGGGTATAGCTGCATATAGAGTCTGGGTTAAAGGAAGTCAAGGAGAAGATGTAAAAAAATCACTTGTTTTATATGCAATTCAATTAGCATTAAATTTTATTTGGCCAATTATATTTTTTAGGCTTAAATTGTATGGATTAGCTTTTTTTGAATTGTTAATTTTACTCGTGTTTATTGTTATGACAACTTTTGAGTTTAAAAAAGTAGATCAGATTGCAGGTTATTTGATGATACCATATATTGCTTGGGTGGTGTTTGCAGGAATATTAAACTATGCAATATGGATACTTAATATGTAATTTAATTTTCAATTATTGGCAATATTAATTTACACAATCTTTTAAGTATTTTCTAAATATTGAAAGTAATAAATTATATAAATGAATTTATGAAATAAAAAATTATATTTAATAAAAAAATATTGAAAAAATATAAAGGAAATGTGTTATAATCTTATTGATAAATTTAAGTTTATAAAACTCGTATATATTCGGTAATATGGTCCGAAAGTTTCTACCTGCTAACCTTAAATATGCAGACTACGAGGTAATGTTTGAATTTGTACATGTTTTCAACATATACCTCATTTTTATGAGGTATATTTTTTTATGAAATAATTATTATATAATTTTAAAAGGAGTATATTATGGAAAATAACACAGAGGAAAAAGTATCTCAGATAGGATTGAATTATGGAGTCAATGATAAGCCCAATTTAGCACTTAGAATTTTGCTAGGGTTTCAACACATTTTTGCTGCATTTGGTGGAATTATAGTAGTACCTATAATTATAGCATCAGCTTTAAATTTTGATTCTTCCACAACTACCGCACTAATAAGTGCAGCTATTTTAGTTGCTGGAATAGCTACATTTATACAATCACGAGGAATAGGATCAATTGGAGCAAGAGTAGCCTGCATCATGGGAACAGATATAACATTTGTTGCTCCTGCTATAGTAGTTGGAAAAGAATTTGGGCTTCCTGGTATATTTGGAGCAACTATGTTAGGAGCAATTCTTGTAATTATACTAAGCTTTTTTATAAAATACATAATGAAATTATTCCCTGAAATTGTTACAGGAATAGTAGTATGCTTAATAGGACTTACATTATTGCCTGTATCTATAGACTGGGCGGCAGGAGGTTCAGGAGCTCAAGATTATGGAAGTTTGAGAAACCTTGGAATTGCTCTTACTGTAACTTTAGTTACATTGCTTTTAAATCACTATGGAAAGGGGATACTTAGTAGTGCATCAATTTTAATAGGAATGGCTGTAGGTTATATAATATGCATTTCATTTGGCATGGTTGATTTTTCTATAATTTCAAGTGCAGATGTTATTACATTCCCAAAAGTTTTAAATAGGGGAGTTACATTTAATTTAAATGTTTTATTGCCATTTATTCCTGCATATCTTGTTTCTGTAATAGGTACAGTGGGAAATTTAAAAGCGATAAATGAAATATCAGGTATTGAAAATGATGATGTTAGAATTTCACATGGAGTACTTTCTGACGGAGTTGGAAGCTTTATTGCCGGTGTGTTTGGAGCTATGCCAAATACATCTTTTGGACAAAATGTAGGACTTATTCCTCTTACTAAAGTTGCAAGTAGATTTGTTACAATGATGGCTGGTATAATGCTTATTATATTAGGATTTTTCCCTAAATTTGCTGCAATTATAAATGCTATGCCACAAGTTGTACTTGGAGGTGTTGGGATTGTAATGTTTGGTACAGTTGCTGCAGCTGGAATTCAAACTTTGAGTAAAGTTAAATTAACTAATAGAAATATTTTAATAATAGCAACTTCTATAGGATTAGGACTTGGAGTTACATTTAGACCTGAAATATTGTCGAATCTTCCACAAAGTCTAAAAATGATTTTTTCATCAGGAATTTCTACAGGAACTATTGTAGCACTTATTTTAAATATTATTTTAAAAGAAGAATCAGTTGAAGTTGAAGAGGATATGATTTAAAATAATAAAATATGATGTTTCACATATTATAGTCAATGATATTTTGTAGAAAGAAAGAAGGAATATAGATGAAAAATCCAATAGTTACAATTGAAATGGAAAATAAAGAGGTAATAAAAATAGAATTGTATCCTGAAATCGCACCTAATACAGTTAATAATTTTATATCATTAGTAAAAAGTGGATTTTATAATGGTACAATTTTTCACAGAGTTATACCTGGATTTATGATTCAAGGTGGAGATCCACAAGGTACAGGAGTTGGAGGACCAGGTTATTCAATTAAAGGTGAATTTTCATCTAATAATTTTAAAAACGATCTAAAACATGAAAGAGGAGTAATTTCTATGGCAAGAACTATGGATCCAAACTCAGCAGGATCTCAATTTTTTATAATGACTGATGCAGCTCCTCATCTTGATGGACAATATGCAGCTTTTGGAAAAGTTATAGAGGGAATTGAAGTAGTAGATGAAATAGTATCACAAAAAACAGATTATAATGATAAGCCTTATGAAGATCAGAAAATGGAAACTGTCACTGTGGAAACTTTTGGAAAAGAATATGATGAACCTATAAAAGCATAAATTTATTATATGAAATAGCAGTATAGTAATGTTTAAATATACTGCTATTTTTAATTACATGTAATGTTGATTATTTAGAAGGGTGAGAATTACAAAATGGAAAATTTAATATACAGTTTAAATGCCACAATGCCAGTATTTTTTGTTATGGTAGTAGGATATGTGTTAAAACATATAGGAATGTTAAATAATAACTTTATAGAAGTATCCAATAAATTTAACTTTAAAGTCACTTTACCAATATTGTTATGCGTTGATATAGGTTCAACTAATATAGTTAAGAATTTTGATGGAAAGTACATATTATTTTGTGCAGTAGTTACATCAATTTGCTTCTGGTCAATTTGGTTTTTTACTAGAAAATTTATGAAAGATCCATTTATGAGAGGAGCTTTTGTACAAGCATCTTTTAGAGGAAGTGCAGCTATACTTGGAATTGCATTTATTCAAAATATATATGGTAGTACAGGTATGGCGCCTATGATGATTATAGGTGCTGTTCCTTTTTATAATATATATTCTGTTATTGTGCTTACATTTGAAGGAAAAAACGGTATAGGAGGAAAAAGTAGTATAAAACATGCTTGCGTAAATATTATAAAAAATCCCATTATAATTGGTATAATACTTGGAATGATAGTATCTCTATTAAATATTCATTTTCCAAAAATGATAGATAAGACACTTAAAAATTTTGCAGTTATTGCATCTCCTTTAGCACTTGTAACTATTGGAGCCGGTTTTGAGGGAAGAAAGGCTCTTGCAAAAATAAAACCAACTTTAGTTGCGTCTTTCATTAAATTAATTTTACAAGCTGCTATATTTTTGCCTTTGGCAGTATATTTTGGATTTAAAGATCAAAAATTAGTTGCATTAATTATTATGCTTGGCTCACCTACCACTGTAAGCTCATATATAATGGCAAAAAGTATGAATAATGATGGTGTTTTAAGTTCAAGTATAGTTGTAGCAACTACAGTGCTATCAGCATTTACATTAACATTTTGGATTTTTCTGTTAAAAAATATTGGACTTATTATATAAATTGAATAAGATAGAAATTGAATAAGATAGAATTTGTTGAAAATATTCTGGATTAACAAAAATAAATAGGATATAATTATATTAAATAAAGCTTTATGGGAACAGGAAGAATTTAAACAAGTTTGTTTAAATAAGATTGTAATGATTTACTTTGAAAATATAAATAGGAAAATATATTTTTAGAATAGCTCATTTTTAATACAAGATATCTAAACCTTTACATAAATAAATTGTAATGTAATAATGACAAGATGATTTATATTTTAATTTAGGGAGGAATAAAAATGAAAAAGATAATTAATAATTCTGATGATGTATTGGAAGAAATGCTTATAGGAATTGTAGATGCCTATCCTGAATATTTGAAAAAACTTGATGGAGTAAATGTACTTGCAAGAAAAGATTTGAGTAAGGAAAAAGTTGCACTTGTAAGTGGTGGAGGAAGTGGGCATGAACCTGCTCATGGAGGATATGTAGGTTGTGGAATGTTAGATGCAGCAGTCGCAGGTGAGGTTTTTACATCTCCTACACCTGACCAGGTATATGAAGCTATAAAAGCTGTTGACAGAGGTAAAGGAGTTCTGCTTGTAGTAAAAAATTATAGCGGCGACGTTATGAATTTTGATATGGCTAAAGATATGGCTGAAATGGAAGGCATAAAAGTTGAGTCTGTAATAGTAAATGATGATGTGGCAGTTGAAGATAGTACTTTTACTACAGGAAGAAGAGGTATTGCAGGTACTGTTTTTGTTCATAAAATTGCCGGAGCTGCAGCAGAGAGAGGATTTGAATTAGATGAGGTAAAAAGAGTAGCAGAGAAGGTAGTTGAAAACGTTAGAAGTATGGGAATGGCTCTTAGTCCTTGTATTGTACCAGCAGCAGGAAAACCAAATTTTACACTTGCCGAAGATGAAATTGAAATTGGAATTGGAATACACGGTGAACCTGGAACACATAGGGAAAAAATAAAAACTGCAGATGAAATAGTAAATGATCTTTTAGATAAAATACTTAACGACATAGAAATTAAATCTGGAGATGAAGTTGCAGTTATGGTAAATGGACTTGGCGCTACTCCACTTATGGAATTGTATATTGCAAATAAGAGAGTAAATGAAATATTGAAAGACGCAGGAATTAAAATATACAGGACATTTGTAGGAGAGTACATGACATCACTTGAAATGGCAGGATTTTCAATAAGTATTTTAAAATTAGATGAAGAGATGAAAGGGCTGTTAGATGATAAAGCAGATACTCCTGCATTAAAAGTTATAAAATAAGACATTTAAAGAATTTTAAGGAGAGGTTATTATGATATCTACTGAAAAGGTTACTGAAATAATATATAATATTGCAGATGCAATTGAAAAAAATAAAGAATACTTAACAGAACTGGATGCAAGTATAGGAGACGGAGATCATGGAATTAACATGAGTAAAGGATTTACATATGTTAAAGAAGCACTTCAAAAGGGAGAAAGCAAGAATATAGGAGAAATTTTCAAAAAAACAGGTATGGCACTTGTATCTCATGTTGGAGGCGCATCTGGACCTCTCTATGGTACTGCATTTATGAAATCTGCAATGACTGTAAATGGAAAAGAAAGTATAGATGCTAATGATTTTGTAAATATTTTAAAAGCATCTATAGATGGTGTAGTAATGAGAGGTAAGGCTAAACAAGGTGAGAAGACAATGTTAGATGCACTTATACCAGCTTATGAAGCTTCAAAAAAATCTTTGGGAAATGGAGAAGAATATAAAGAAGTATTGAAAAATGCTGCAGAAGCTGCCGAAGAAGGTGCAAAGAAAACTGAAGAAATTATTGCAACAAAAGGTAGAGCAAGTTATCTTGGAGAAAGGAGCATAGGACACAGAGATCCAGGAGCTGCTTCAACTTCAATTATACTAAAAGCAGTTTATGATTCCATAAAGTAGGGAAGTAATAGGAGGTATATATTTTTATGGTAGGAATAGTTCTAGTATCACATAGTGAAAAAGTAGCAGAAGGAGTAAAAGAACTTTCACTTCAAATGGCAGGAGATGCAAAAATAGCTGCAGCAGGTGGAACGGAAGATGGTAGACTTGGTAGTGATGTAAACAAAATTTCAGCTGCAATAAAGGATGTTTATTCTGAAGATGGGGTTATAGTATTATTTGATCTTGGAAGTGCCTATATGAATGCAGAAATGGCTGTGGAGCTTATGGAAAGTGGAGGCGATAAGGTTCAAATAGTTGACTGTGCATTTGTAGAAGGAGCTATAACTGCAGCAGTTGAAAGTAGTTTGGAGAAAAATATAGAAGACATAAAAATGTCTATAGAAAAATTAAAACTTGATAAAATGCCATAAATTGAAGCACCCAGTATTGGGTGCTTCAATATGAATTATTTACAATTAATTAATATCAATCCTATAATACAAACAGGAATTCCTATTAAATTTTTCATTGATATAGTTTCTTTAAAAAATAATAATCCAATAGGCACTAATAATAATGTGACTGAAACATTTGAAACTATAGCACCAAAACTTATATCCCATCCTGATCTGTATACAAGTAAAAAACCTAATTCTAACAAAATCAGAGATAATCCTAAAGCACAACTTGTCCAGTTTAAACCTTTGAAAGCATCAATAATAGTGGTATTTTTATTGTAAAAAATAAAAATTACTATTGAGCCTATTAATGCTGCACTATATGTTAGAATTAAGGAGGAAATTGGATTTGCATTTTCAGGTATACTTTTTTGAAAAACATGATAAAAAATATTAGCGATAATGGTAAGTAACATTGATATATAGTACAAAATAATCACTCCATCATTGGTTTATAATATTTCAATATGTCCATAATAATATATTTAATCTAAAAAATCAATAAAAATAGGTTATCAGTATTTAGACTGTATTGGATACTTTATTTTTTTATATTGAGTTTAATTACATTTTAACCTATCATAATATTATTGAGTTTAAAAAAATAAGTGTTAATTACATAATAAAAAGTAAACTAGTATGGAGGAAAAACATGTCAGAAGAATCAATAAAATTGAGAAAAGAAAGTGAAGCAAGGAGAAGCTATCGTAAATTTTTAAAATGTAGCATTGATAAATCAACTATTGAAGATTGGATAATGACAGCTTCTACTGCACCAAGTGGAGCAAATAAGCAACCATGGTATTTTTGTGTCGTAACTGATGATAAGATAAAGAGAATTATTCGTGAACAAGCTGAGAAAATTGAGGAGTCTTTTTATAAAGAAAAAATTAGTGATGAGTGGCGAGAGGATTTAAAGCCTTTAAAGACTAATTGGAGTAAGCCTTTTTTAACAGAGGCATCTTGCTTGATTGTAATATTTAAAGAAAATTATAAAGTAAATAGTGAAGGAAAAAAAGAAAAGAATTATTATGTTAATGAAAGTGTTGGCATTGCCATTGGTCTTCTAATTAATGCTATTCGAAATTCAGGATATGAGAGTTTAACATATACACCAGCACCAATGATGTTTCTAAAAAAAATATTTAATAGACCAGAAGGTGAATCTCCAGTAATGATTTTAGTGGTTGGTAAGGGAGATCCTAGTTATGAACTTCCATGTATAAGGAAAAAAACTATTCAAGAAGTTGCTAAGTTTTATAATTGATCATGTAAAACATAATTTTCTTATCTATTTATAATTGTTTAATTTGTGTCATATTTATTATGACACTATTTTAGCATGTTTTTGTTGAATTGTAAGTTAATTCCGTTATATAATTTAGGTAACACAGTTGTAATTTTTATAGTGTGTTTATGTAAGTAAAAAGTAATTGCATTAAGAAAAAATAGTGATTCTATGTTGATTGAAATCGATTTATAACAGTGGCATATAAATTTTTGGATATAATCCATAAGTTTATAAATAAAAATATAGGGGGAATTTTCTATATGTTAAGGAGGAAAAAATCGTTTATAGCAATGCTTATAATGTCTACTATAGTGTCTGTATCACTTATTGTAGGCAGTGCTACTGTTTATGCTGGAGCTATTACAAGTGGAGAGGCTTATGGATCACCTGGAATTTCATCAACTTGGGCAAAAGGATCAAAGGATTTTCTGGGTACTGCTAACAGTGATAAATCAGATGTATGGTTTACAGGAGCAGATGGAATTATAACTGATGTATTTTATCCAAGTACAGATAAAAATAATGTTACAGATATGCAATTTTTAGTAGGTGACAAGAATCATACTTGGGTAGCTGAAGAGAAAAAGCAAAAAAATAAAACTATAACTTTAGTTGATAAACATTCACTTGCTTGGAAAGTTGTAACAACAGGAGATAATGGCAAATGGAAACTTACAAAAATTATTTTTACAGATCCTAATAGGAATTCACTTGTTCAACGTGTAACTTTTACTGTATTAGATGGAAATATTGATGATTACAATTTGTACGTTTTATATAATCCTGCTGTAGGAAATGCAGGCGATAATAATAGTGGATATACTTCAACATATAATGGTAGGAGTATGCTTGTATCAACAGGTAATGGATGTGCAAGTGCTGTTTCATGTTCTATACCATATGTTTCCGGAATGGTATCTACTGGATATGTTGGCAAAACAGATGGATGGACAGATCTTTTGGGAGAATCAAATCCTGATCACATAATGAACTGGACTTATGATTCGGCTTCAAATGGCAATATTGCACAAATGGGTATGATTGATTTGAGTAGTGCGGCAAAGTCAAATAGTATAAGTTTTCATGAAGTATTGGGATTTGGTAAAAATGCAAATGAAGCAGAGTCAACTACAAATGCAACACTTACAGATAATATAGATAATATGCAAAATAGTTATATAAGTGAATGGAATAATTATTGCAATTCACTAGACAACCAAGATGGTAAAGCTGATGAACAGTATTATGTTTCAGCTATGACTCTTAAAACTTCACAAGATAAAACAAGTGGAGCTATTGTAGCAGGACTTGGGACACCTTGGGGTAATTCAAATGGAGATAGTAATCCTAATGGGTATCATGTTACATGGCCTCGTGATCTCTATAAATTTACTAGTGCCATGATTACAGCTGGAGATACTGATTCTGCCAATAAAGCATTAGATTTTCTACTTAATAAAGCTCAACAACCAGATGGACATTTTCCACAAAATTGTTGGACAAATGGGAAACCTTATTGGCCAGGAATTCAGATGGATGAAACTGCAGATCCTATTTTACTTGCATGGAAACTTGGGAGAACTGATATTAACACATATGAAAATCATATAAAACCAGCAGCTGATTATATAGTATCTAATGGACCTAAAACAGGTCAGGAGAGATGGGAAGAAAATGGAGGATATTCTCCAGCAACAATTGCAAGTGAAATTGCAGGATTAGTTGCTGCAGGAACTATTGCAAATAAAAATAATGATAACTTAAATGCACAAAGATATTTTGCTACAGCGGATGACTGGCAACAGATGGTAGAAGAGTGGACTTTTACGTCAACTGGCTCACTTGGAAATGGTCATTACTATGAGAGAATTGATGATGATGAAAATCCTAATGATGGTCATAATATTACAATTGGAAATGGTGGTGGAACCTATGATGAAAGGTCAATTGTTGATCCAAGTTTTCTTGAGTTAGTACGTCTTGGAGTTAAATCAGCAGATGATCCTTATATAGAAGATTCACTTCCAGAAATTGATTCTACTATTAAAGAGAACATAAAAGGAAAAGGTGATTTATGGTATAGATATAATCATGATGGTTATGGAGAACATGAGGATGGAAGTAACTATGATGGAACAGGTAAAGGAAGATTGTGGCCTATATTTACAGCTGAAAGAGGAGAATATGCAGTAGAAAAAGGTGAAAGTGCTGCTTCTTATTTAAATACTCTTAGAAGTGTTTCATCTTCATCATACATGATACCTGAACAAGTTTGGGATAACAGTGCACCTAGTGGTTGTACTCCAGGAACTGCCACTGGATCAATGAGTCCACTTAATTGGGCAATGGGAGACTATATGACCTTGATTGCTTCTTCTAACAAAGGTTCAATAGCTGATATGCCTTCAATTGTTTATAATCGTTATGTGAAAAATGCTTATAAGCCTGACAGTAGTAAGGAAGTAGATTATGATAAAAGTAAACTTAAAAAAGGCCATGCTATAACATTATATTATAAAGGATATTTAGCTCCTAATAGTTCACAATTAAAAGTACATTATGGTTTTAACGGATGGACAAATATAAACGATGTAAACATGGAAAAACGTTCAGATGGTTTTTGGGAGGCTTCCATAATGCTTCCTTCTAATGCTTCACAGTTTGACTTTGTATTTACTAATGGGTCAAATTGGGATAATAACAATCAAAATGATTGGCATCTTGTAGTGAATAACTAAATCAAAGATAAAATATTTCAATTTAAATGGGTAAAAGTTAAGTATTTTTAAAATATACAGCTTTTATCCATTTATTTAGTTTTAAAATTATATTTATAGGAAATTTAACTATATAATTCAAGTTGACAATAATATAACTCTAGTGTACTATATATATAGTACACTAGAATTATATGGATGTAATGATATGATAAAAGTAAAAAATGTTTCTAAGATCTATACAATGGGAAAAGAAAAAGTTGTTGCACTTGATAATGTAAGTTTAAATATAGATGATGGCGAATTTTTAGCTATAGTTGGGCCTTCAGGATCTGGTAAATCAACTCTTATGCATCTCGTAGGAGGACTTGATACACCTACATCCGGAAGTATTTATATAGATAAAAAGGATATAAGCAAGTTTAAAGATAAAGAAATGTCCAAATATAGAAATGAAACTATAGGATTTGTGTTTCAATCTTTTAATCTTGAAAATACACAGACTGCACTAGAGAATGTTATGATGCCGTTGATATTTGGAGAGGTTTCTAGAAAAGAAAGGAAGATGAAAGCAATTAAAGCACTTGAAATGGTTGGACTTGGTGACAAGATACAACATAAACCAAATGAAATGTCTGGTGGGCAGAGACAGAGAGTTAGTGTTGCAAGAGCACTTGTAAATAATCCTAAGATAATTTTTGCAGATGAACCAACTGGAAATCTAGATTCAAAAAATGGAGATATGATAATGAAGCTTCTTATTGACCTTAACAAGAAAGGATATACTATAATTATGGTTACACATAATATGGAAGAAGCCAAGAAAGCTAAAAGAATGATAAAAATAAAAGATGGTAGAGTAATGGAGGTATAAATATGAAGTTTAAAGATGGATTTAGATTAGCTTCACAAGGCCTAAAGAGGAGAAAAGGGAGAACCTTACTTACATCTCTTGCAGTTGCAGTAGGTACAATGCTTGTAGTGACAATGGTAAGTATTGGAACATCAGGCGAAAATCTTGTATTAAAGGAAATTGACAATGCCAAGTTAAGTACAGTGAATGTATACAACTACAAGTATTTTGATATATATAGTGAAGATTCAATAGATATAGATGTAAATGATATGTTTAAAAAAATTGATGATAGTACAGTAAAAGAGCTAAACAGTATAAAGGGTGTGGATACTTTGACAGCAATTTCTAGTCAAAGTGTTAATAGTATTGAAATAAATGGGAAGAAAAATAACAATAGAACTGTTATAAATGCTTCAAATGATAATAGAAATATTTATAGTAGAGAGGAAGGAAACCCTATAGCTTTTGGTAGAGATTTAAAAAAATCCGATGAAAGCTCAGTAGTTTTGGGAGAGAAGTATCTTGATTCTATGGGGATAAAAGATTACAAAAGTGTAATTGGAAAAAATATTATAATAACTGAAAATAAGACTGAAAATGAAAATATAAAATTGGAGCCTATTAAAATAGATGCAAAAGTAGTTGGAGTGCTTAATAGAAAATTTGAAAATGATAATAGTATATATGCATCTATTGATGTTGTATCTAAAGTGAAAAGTTATTATTATCTTCAAAACGATTATATAAATAATCATGGATATGATTCTGTAACTATATATGCAAAAGATATAGATGATGTAAAAAGTATAACTGATAAAATAAAGAAAATGGGATATAGCTATATGAGCTATCAAGATATGGTTGCTAAAATAAAGAGTTCATTTAAAATATTGGAGGTTATACTTTCAGTTCTCGGAATTATAGTTCTTTTAGTTGCAAGTGTAGGAATTGTAAATACAATGGTTATGATAATATACGAGAGGACAAAATCTATAGGAATAATGAAAGCTGTAGGAGCAAACAGGTCTGATATACACAGCATATTTATTATCCAATCGGCTTTAATAGGTCTTATTGGTGGAATAATGGGAATTGCATTTAGCGCATTAAATTTAAAGATAGTACAATTTGGTCTTAAAATGTATCTTGAAAGTAAAAAGATAAATGAAACTATGAGCTTTGACATGCCAATATCACTTGCTTTTGCTACATTGGCTTTTTCAATTGGAATATCAATAATTGCAGGAATATACCCTTCTAGACGAGCTTCTAAAATGGATCCAATAAAGGCTCTAAATTCATAGGAAAGGATGATTTAAATGAAGATTTCAGATTGTGTGAAAATGTCTTTTTCAGATCTTAAAAAGAGGAAACTCCGTACTGCACTTACTGCACTTGGTATATCAGTAGGAGCAATGCTTATAATAATTATGGCAGGTCTTGGGCAGGGAATTCAACAGATAAGTTCTGATAAACTAAAAGAAATTGATACTATGAAAGTAATTACAGTAAATCCACAGACAAATACTAAAAAACCAGAGTTTAAAAAAATAGATGAGAATGTATTGGCTAAGCTGAGTAAAATTAAAGGTGTTTCTACAGTTACTGCATCTGTGAACACTATTATATCTCAAGTTAAAATAGGTGATAAAACTGCACAGAAAGTAAGTGTACGAGGAAATAACTTAAACTATCCTATATTTACAAGTGCAGAGCAAAATGATGTAAAATCAGATAAAGAAAAAGTTGAAAAGTATGGGTATAACACAATTATACAGGGACGTACTTTGAATAAAGATGAAAATTCTTCAGTACTTGTAGGGCAGATGATGTTGGATAAAATGGGAATAAAAGACTATAAGAGTGTTGTTGGAAAAAATATGGAGATAAAGGTTTCACTTCCAAACGTATATGGAATTGAGCAAAAGCAGTCTTTTGTAAGAAATGTAAAGATAGTTGGAGTAGTCAATAAGGTATATGAAAATGGAAGAAATACAATTGTTACATCAGATAAAATTGCTGCAGATATACAAAAATACTATATGAATGAAAATAACTATCTAAATAATAAGGGATATGACATGGTTCAAGTGGAGGCTAATTCAATTTCTGACGTTAAAAAAGTTGATGATGCAATTAAGAAGATGGGATATTCTGATGTTTCTTCCATAGAATATGCAGAGAAAATAGATGATCTTCTTTCTATACTTCAAGCATTACTCATAGCATCAGGAGTAATAGTTCTTTTAGTTGCATCTATAGGTGTTATAAATACAATGACAATGGCAGTGTATGAAAAGAAGAAATCTATAGGAATAATGAAGGCACAAGGAGCATCTAGAAAAGATATAAGAAGGATGTTTACAGTACAATCTGGAAGTATTGGACTTATAGGTGGAATATTTGGAGCTGTAATTGCACTAATACTTGGAGTTGTTATAAATAATGTAGTTGTAATGTATAATATAGGTGGAATAGAAAGTGGAATGAAAATAGTGGATTTTAAAGTTTCAGTCATACTGCTTACAATGTTGTTTACTATTCTTGTATCAATGATAGCAGCTTTAATACCAGCTAGAAAAGCGGCGAAACTTGATCCAGTTGATTCACTTAGATGTGAATAGAATCATATTTGGAATTTGGAGAGATTTATGTGAAAAATAAATCTCTCCAAATTATTATAATTTTGTTATAGTATTTCTTTTTTTGTTCCAGTTCTATTATAGAAAAATCCATTACAATTGTTACTAATTGCATTAATGGCATTTTCTCCAGTGCAATGTGATAGTCCTAGCATGTCTATATTAAGTTTGTTTAAGCATTTAATAGATTTTTCTATTCTTGATTCATCTGCTTCAATAAGATGCGTTCCTCCTATTACAGCATAAATTTTTTCCCCTGTCAGTTTTCTAATAGTACTAATTATGTTCAAAAATCCTGGATGGCTACATCCCAGAAGTACAACTAGTCCTTTAGAAGTTTTAACTCCAAGAGCTATTTCATCTTTAAATTCATCTACTATATATTCATTGCCTATTTTAATTTTCATGTTCTTGTTAACTTTTTCAAAATCATAGGTCTTATTAAAGTTTGAAAATACAAAAACTTCATCACTTATTTTAAACATATTAGTTTTAACATAATGGATATCAATTCCCTTGCTTTTTATATAATCTTCATCAAAATCAATACCTATGTACTTGTAACCACAGCCATCTGAGAAATCAGATTTTAGTGTTCCATTTGAATAATGATATTTGTTGCTATTTTCAAAGAAGTGTTCACTTACAATAAACTTAGGTTTTATATTATAATTCTCAAGTAATCTCTTTACACCTCCACAGTGGTCATAATGTGCATGGCTTAAAACTAAAATATCAATGCTTTTCAAATCGATATTCAATTTTTTTGCATTGTTAATAAAATCGCCTGATTTACCTGTGTCAAATAAAATGTTGCAATCTTTAGTTTCAAGAAACATAGATAAGCCGTGTTCAAATTTTAAATGTTTTTGAGTATCCTGCATATTTTCAATTAAAGTAGTTATTTTCATATAACTATCATTCCTTTCTATGTGCTCAGGGCACAAAATTAATTTTAATTACATTTTTGAAACGTACTCATTTAACATTGAGGCTGTTGAGTTAAGTTCTTGAATAGTTGCAGTAATTTCCTCAACTTCAGCAGTTTGAGTGTCAAATATTTTATTTGAAGCACTGAATCTATTACTTATTTCTTCAACTGAATTTTGTATATTGCTTAACATTTTGTTTATTTCTTTTACAGAATCACTACTAGATTGAGATAACTTTCTTATTTCATTTGCAACAACTCCAAATCCTCTTCCTTGTTCACCAGCCCTAGCTGATTCTATAGCAGCATTAAGTCCAAGTAAATTTGTTTGACTAGCTACATTCTCAATAAATTTTAATACTTCATCGGTCTTCTTAGAATTTTCATTAGTTTTTTCAACGAATTGCTGTATATCAGAATTTGTTTTATATAGTTCTTGAAAATTTGAAGATATGCTTGTTAAGCTTTTACTTATTTGTTCAATTGAATTTGATAGAGTTACTGATATTTTAGATATTTGTTTCTTCTTTTTTATACTCATTCCAATTACAATTGTTCCTGCTATTTCATTGTTTTCAAATATAGGAATTCCAATTGTTTTTAATGGTACTCCGAAAACTTCTTTAGGTACTTCTATAGAAATTGGTTCCTTTTTTCTTAGACATACATCTGCTGCACAGCCATTTGGAATTTTATCGCCAGTTTTAGCAGACATCTTTAAATTTTCAGTATCTTTTACTAATAAAAATTTTTCAGTATTTGAAATGGTGAAAATTAGTTCTTCACCAAAATAATATTTAAAATATGGTATCATATTATAAAATGATTGTATTGTTTCGTTATCATTTATATTATTAATCATTGTATACACTCCTTTAGCGTATTAAATTAATTGGCTTTTAAAGTTTAGATTTAATGTAATATGTATTATTTTGCTTATAATGGATACATTTTTATTATCGATCATAAATATTAAAACTTAAAGCCATATAATATATGCTATTTTTTTATGCAAGCGATTATAAATGATATAATTGGAAATATAATTATAAATGGAATACCAAATATAGGATATATATTACTAGCTATGTAGTACTCATATACTTCTGAATCAAATAAGGTTATGGAAAGAACAATAGTAATTATTCCAAATGGAATAATTAATGGCTTATAGGAATTTAATTTTAAGAACTGAGTAATTGCAAGTAAGGCTGTTAAATAATAAATACATATTTTTACAAATATATCGAATAGAATTATTAAAGCTATTAAAACTTCTGTTCTTACAATAATATCCCCAACATTTATCAATTTTGCAACTTGATATATTTGAAAAACGTGAATTGGTGTTATATTTCCAAGTACAAGTACATTTCTAATAATTACAATTAAACAGTATAGAGCACCTATACTCAGTCCTAAAAATGAATATTTTTTTATAGAACTTTTAGGATTTGTATATGGGAAAAGCATTATAAATAATATTATCTCACCAAAGGGAATGGTAACTACAATATTTAAGCCTTGGATGAAGTCTCTTAAATTTAATTCAAATATAGGAAGTAAATTTGATATATATAAATCTTTTATAGTAAATATTGAAAAAAATACAAAAGAGATTAAAGTTATTAAGGCTATGATTGTACTCAGTCTTGCTATTGTTTGCAGACCTTTTTTTACAGCATACATTGTAACAATAACAATGATTGAGATAAATATAATTATATCTATTTTTGGAAATAGATATGTAGCAAAGAAGTCTGCTATAAATCTCAAGTCTGCTAGAATGGGAAACCAGAAAAAAAAGATGTATAATAGTGATAGTGCTTTTCCTAAATATTTACCATAAACAATATCGTGTATTTCTATTAAATCTTTTCCAGGAAATTTATTACTTAATGATGTATAAATAGAAAGAAGAAATAATGTTATAATAAATCCTACAATTGTAACTATCCAGGCATTCTGTTTTGTAATTTCTATTATAAAAATATCTGTAAATGTAGTTGCTTGAATTAAACTTATAATTAAAAAAGTCAATTGTGAAGGAGATATGTTGCTTTTTTCTATTTTCATAATATTAATACCTCTATACATAAAAATTAAATTTACCCATAATTTAGGTGTAGCAAATCCTTTATTACATATTCCACAAAGTGAAGTGCATTTGGAAGTGGAATTTTTAAAATAAAGAATAAACTAAATACAAATGCTATAAGTAAAAATGCAAAGAATGTTGTTAATTCACGCCAGTATTTATTTTCTATCATATTTGGAACTTCAATAAATATTATTATTATAAAAGTAATTATTAGTAAAAATATCATTTTATATTCTCCTATATAATAATTATTCAGATGCTATAGGTTTGGTAATTTTGCCACTTCTTCTTAATTTTGAATCTACATTTATTTCTACATGAATATGTTTAAAGACTTCATCCCAATTTTTTTTAATGGATTTCCATCTATTGGGATAATGTTTGTGTATAGCATCACCAAATCCAAATACGTCAGCATCTAAGTCTTTTGCCTTATTTAATGCAGATAGTATCTGATCTTTTATTATTTTAGATTCTTCTTCTTGTAGCATAGAGAATGAATTAGGGTTTGCTAAATCTTTGTAACAAGTTTGTTCTTGCAGATCTCCCTCCTGATTGATGTTTATTTTAATAGCAGGTTGATTATCTCTTATATATGGAATTATTTTGCTTTTGCATCTTAAAACTTTTATATCAGCAGTGTCATCACAGCCTTTCAGATTTATACTAATTATTCCAGAATGCATTTTATCTATTGCCCACAAAAGACCAGTGGTTTCATTTTTATCTAGAGTACCAATCATTTTATCTTTTTTAAATACAGCAGTTTCAGAAAGGTAAGATACTTTCTTATTGTTGTCTATTTTTTCTTCAATTATAGGTGCAATTGCAGATGTTGTTTCACTCATTAATCTTGATGAAAATTCTTTCAAATTTATAGCTGCTATTTGCGATGCTTTTTTCTGATTTGTTACTAATTCTGAAATATTATCTCCTGGAATCAGGCCTAACTCTGGTTGAATACTTAGTATTTCACTTGCAGGTTGTTTGGATATTAAAATCCATACCAAAAGACGGGATTCCCTATTACGCATAAAAAAGTCTATATGTTTTTGTATTCCAGATTCAGCAACATCTTTTCCAAATATAATTAATTGGTTGTGTGAAAAGAATAATTCTCTATTTAATTTACGACTGAATTTTTGTAATATACCAGATATAGTTGTGCCATCTTCCTCTAGGTTGAAGTAACCTGCCGTTGTTGTATTTTGCTGATTAGTACTTTTTGCGGAAGATTTCAAATCAAGTACTTTTGCTATTTGGACAGTTAACTTAATTGGGTTTGGATAAATTGCTTTATCTATTCCAACGCTTCGTACAATAGCCAATTTATTTAATTCTTTTGAACTCCAACATGAAGTCATGTTTAAGGATATAAAAATACACACTATTATCTTTATTAATATACTTAATTTTCTCTTCATATCAATTACCTCATAGTATTTCATATATAGTTTAATTGCTACTTTTATCTTGTCTTGGAGGTGTAGGTTTTAAATCTGAAGCTTCTCTTTTTGTATTTTCAGGTTTTATCAATTTAGGTCTTGTAATCATCTTCCACAAGAATGTTCTTATAAATGTATCTTTTAAATCTGTTTTATCAAAAGGTGCAAAAGGATAAAAATAAGGAGTTCCAAAGGAATTTAATGATACTACATGAATAAGTACTACCAAAGAACCCATTCCAATGCCAAATATGCCTAGACTTCCGGCAAGAATTAGAAATACTATTCTAAGTATTGAAGTAACGTCTGTAAAAGTTGGAATGACAAAACTTGAAATAGCTGTGATAGATACAACTATAATCATAAGACCTCCAACTAATCCTGCAGATACAGCAGCTTCTCCTAATACCAAAGCTCCAATTATACTTACAGCCTGACCTACCGGACGTGGTAGACGTACGCCTGCTTCTCTTAAAATTTCAAAAGTTATTAACATTAAAAAGGCTTCCATAACAGCTGGGAAAGGTACACCTTCATGGTCAGCAGCCATTGTAAATAATAATTTAGTAGGGATTAATTCCTGATGAAAAGTGGACAACATTACATATGCAGCAGGAGTTAATATAGTAATTAAAAAAGATAAAATTCTCAAAATTCTTATTAGGCTTGAGAGAAAAGGTCTTGAATAATAATCTTCACCACTTTGAAAACCCTCTATAAAAAGCATTGGAACTGTCAGTACAAAAGGAGTTCCATCGACTAAAATTGCAACTCTTCCTTCTAATATTTTCGCAGCTGCCGTATCCGGCTTTTCACAATTGCCTACAGTTGGAAATATGGAGTAAGGCTCATCTTCTATAAACTGTTCAATATATCCTGACTCAAGGATGGCATCTGTATGTATTTTGCTCAATCTTTGCTTTACCTCTTTTACTAATTTCTTGTTTGCAATTCCTTTTATATATGATATACATATGGATGTTCTTGTTTGAGTTCCAATTTGCATTGTTTCAAAGGTCAAGTTCGGATTCTTTATCTTATGACGGAGCAAAGAGATATTAATAAGGATAGATTCGGAAAAACCCTCTCTAGGTCCACGAACAGTAACTTCAGTTTTAGGTTCTTCTATATTACGCGATTTCCAGTCAGTAGAATGAATTATCAGAGCTTTATTGCATCCATCCATAAGGAATATTGTATTTCCAGAAAGACATTCATCTATTGACTTGTTTATAAATACTGTTTGCCTTATACTTTCTGCAGAGAGTATTCCTTCTTTTATAATGTCCAATGTTTCAAATTCAAATTCATTTTCCATTCTGTGCAATCTTGTATCATTAAGCAGAGGTTTCAACACATGTTTATCTATAACATCTTTTTTGGCTATACCATCTAAAAAAATAAGAGCTGCTTTTATCTGCATTTTTGATCCAATACGCAATTCACGATATATAATATCAGGACTATCTCCTAGAATTCTTCTAAAATGTGCCATATTTTCTTCAAGATCAGAAGAAAGCTTTGGAGATGGTATTTTTTTATTTTCAGTTTTATTATAGTCTGCTTGTTTTTTTAGATCTATGAATTTTAACTTTTTATAAAGATAATTCAACATTTTTAATGCTCCTTTTAATTGTGTTTCTGCTTTTTACTATCTTCTTTTTTCTGAAAATCTGGATTGTAATATTTTACTTTAGTTGTATATAAAATAAGCTCACACAATAGACTAAGTAATAATATAAAAGCATATGTCCAAGAAAATAGAATCATTAAAAATGGATATAGACCTTTTTCATGTAGTGTTCTTTTTAATATATCTATAAGCATAATTATAATATCCTTTCAAATTAAATATTATAGTTTAGAAAGCCATTCTGTGTTTCTTTATTTTATAAATAATAAATATAATTATTGGGTAAAAATTTGAATAAAGTATTCCAAAGTACTTTGTATCAAAAGGAAATATTGATTGGTGATAAATAAAGTTTGGTTCAAATACAATAGAAAAATACACCATGAATATACACACTAAAATAAGCAATGGCTTATAATTTTTAATTTTTAATAAAGTTGCTAACACTAAAACTAGAGCATTCAAAAAAATAGACATTTTAAAGAATCCTCCTAAAAATATAAGTATCATCCCAATAGAATCTATATTTGAAAGTATATTATTTATATTAATCAGCCTTATTACTTCCATTAATGGAATAGATGATATGGATGTATATTTGACTCCAAGTACAGATATAATTATCATTGATGAAATACAAATTAAAATTCCAGAGTAAAAAACTGATTTTATGGTAGTTTTCCTTATAAGATTTTTTTCATTGGAATATTTCCAATACATTAAAAAGATATATACTTCTCCAAAAGGAAAATACAAAATACTAGGTAAAGAAGTCAATATTGATTTTATTCCTCCGCCTAAAACTGGAAGAAGATTTTTAAAGTCCATATAGCCTGAGGCATAAATAAGTATCCATATTAGAATTGAAAAAGATACTATAATTGGCATTACAATTTCAGATGCACGAGCCATTATATTAAATCCTTTCATTAATCCATATAAGCTAACTAACATAAATATAGAAATTATCAACCACAGAGGATTTTCAGGCAGCGAAGTAATTATTATAAGTTCCCCAAATTCTCTAAGATTACGTCCGACTTGCCAAATAAGATCAAATATATATAAAAAACACAGAGGAAGTCCAAGCCATTTTCCAAGTACTGTAATAATGATTTCAATATAATTTTTATTTGGAAATGCACTTTGAAGTTCAGTATAAATCCATATAAACATCAGACTAATGAATAGAGCTATTAAAATTACAATCCAAGCAGCTTGATCTGCATCTATTCCAAGTGCAAATAATGTAGTACTTCCAATTTCAAATACAAATATTAGGCTAAATAACTGGTGATTAGTTAAATGTATTATTAAAACCTCCTTTTATTAGGAAAATTAAAAGTATAATACTGAAATAAATTGTTATAGTATATTTTAACCAATAATATTTTTAGTATGTATTTAAAATTTATAGAATGGTAAGTAATATTAATTGGATGTATGTTAAAATATTTTATATAAATGCAAGTATAGGATGGAAATGTGAGTACTAAAAAAGGTGTGAAATTTATGGATAGAACAATTTTCCTTGTAGATATGGATGCATTTTTTATAAGTTGTGAGGAAACAAGACATCCTGAAATTATAAATAGACCTGCTGCAGTTGCAGGTGATCCCCAAAAACGCAGTGGAATTATTCTAACTGCAAATTATAAAGCACGAAATTTTGGAATAAAAACAACTATGACAATAAATAAGGCATTGAAACTTTGCCCAGATTTAATAATTATACCTCCAGATCATAATTTCTACATAAAAAAATCACAGCAGGTTTTTGATATTATGTCATGCTATACCCCTGTTATTGAGAAAAATAGCATTGATGAGGCATGGCTTGACATGACGGGTTGTGAAAGATTAATAGGAAATCCAATGCAAGCAGCAAGACATTTAATGTATGATATTAAAAATGAATTAGGACTTAGCTGTTCAATTGGTATATCAGAAAATAAATTTCTTGCTAAAATGGCATCTGATATGAAAAAACCTTCGGGAATAACTAGATTATTTAAGAAAGATGTTCCAAATAAGTTATGGCCTCTTCCAGTTGAATATATGTATGGAATAGGAAAGAAGACTGCTGTTAAATTAAATAAAATGAAAATTAAAACTATAGGAGAACTTGCCAATTTTAATAAAACTATTCTTTTGAAGAAATTTGGAAAGTTTGGAGGAGAGATATTTAATCTTGCAAATGGAATTGATAATTCACAAGTAGTTTTACACATTAAAGACGATGTAAAATCAATTGGGAAATCAATGACTCTTCCAGAGGATATTTCTGATATTGAAATGGCAAAACCTATACTTATGCAACTTTCAGAGGAAATTGGAATGTGTGCGAGAAAACATAATAAGAGAGGCTGTAAAGTTCAAATAACTATTAAATATTATAATTTTCATAGTATAACAAGACAAACAACAATTAAGGCAACTTGTCTTGTAAAAGATATTTATTCTGCAGGACTGAAACTTTTAAAAAAAGTCTGGAATGTAAATATGCCAGTGAGATTGCTTGGAATAAGTTTGACTGGCTTTGAAAATGATAGGATTAAGCAGATATCTATTTTTGATATTATTAATGTAGAAAATAAAGAAAATAGTTTCTATAAATATAAGAGGATAGAGGATGCCATAGATAAAATACGCTTAAAATACGGTAATTCAATAATAAATAGAGGAATAGTAATAAATAAAAATAGTAAAAAATAAAGTTTAATAGAACTATCCAGGAAATAAATTTATTTCCTGGATAGTAAAATATTTAATTTATTATTTACTAGGATTTATAAACATTTGAACCCAATATGGAGTTCCATTTTTGTCTTTAGCAAGTCCAACTCCAATTTCTGTAAAATTAGAATTCAATATATTTGCTCTGTGTCCTTGCGAGTTCATCCAAGCGTCCATTACCTCTGCAGGTGTTTTTTGACCATAGGCAATATTTTCGCCTGCTGTTGTATAACTTATGCCGAATTTTGTCATCATGTCAAAAGGAGAACCGTAAGTAGGTGAAGTATGACTAAAATAGTTTTTATCAATCATATCTTGTGCTTTTATGGTTGCAACTTTTGAAAGTTCACTATTAGCTTTTAAAGGAGCTAGTCCATTTTTACTTCTCTCAATATTAACTAATCTAACTACTTCAGCTGCCTCTGCACTTATAGTTGAAGAAGATTGTCCATCATTTTTAGATGAATTTTCATTTGAAGCAGCTGGCTGAGTTGTAGTTTCTGTAGTTTGTTTAGCTTGGTCATCTGCTTTAGTTGTAGTAGTTGAAGTTGTGTTATTAGAAGTTGTACTAGTATTTGTTAATGTTTTAGCATTAGTATCACTAGGTGATACTTTATTTAATATATTAGTTATTAAATTTTCTAATTCAGAATATTTGCTTAAAATATAATTATAAGAAGTTTTTTCATTGATTGAAGCTTGGCAGTTGGTTGTAGCTGCCTCTGCAATAGTAGTCCCAACAGTTGAAATTGATCCTGAAAGTACTAATGCTGCAATTATTGATCTAACTTTTTTGTTCATAAGGAAATCCTCCTAAAATTTTTATTCTTTGAGAAAGGTAAATTCTCACATGATTATTTGTGTATTTTCAAAGTTCATTTTAGATTATAGGTTATAGATATGAATAGATTGTATCTATTTTATGAACGCAATGGAAATATAATATATAATATTCAGAAAATTATAGAAAATATACATTATAATTTCATATTTATATAAATATGAATAAAAATATATCAATAATTGCTGAAGAAACCATTATTTATAAATTAAAATAAGGATATATTTAATTGATTTTAGTTAAAATATATTTAGATTCAAATATGAATGAGAGGTGTAATTAATGGATAATAATTTATTAAGAAAATTTAAAAATAAATTGGAGTTAGAAAGAGATAAAGCTTATAATCTGTTGAATCAAATGGAGAAGAATGAAACTATAAAATCAAATTCAGAAATGTTTGGAGAGCTGTCTTCTTACGACAATCATCCTGCGGACAATGCCAGCAGTGTATATGATAAAGAAAGGGGACTGGCTTTTGAAAAAAATGAAATAATTCTTTTGGAAAAAGTAGATAGAGCATTAAAAAGTATAGATGAGGGTACCTATGGAATATGTAAAATGTGTGGAAGAAAAATAGATGTGGAAAGATTAAAGTGTATGCCCTATGCAGAGTATTGTGTAGAATGTCAAAAACATATTGACGATTTCAAACCTGAGGAAAGAAAAAATAGACCTCCTGAAGAAGATGTAATTGGAGATACTTTTAATAAAGGATATGGAGTATATAAAAATCAAGTAGAGTTTGATATAGAAGATGGCTACCAGTCAGTTGGAAAATTTAATAGAAGGAAAAATATAGTTGAAGAATATGTAGATGAAGGTGAAGAATATGTGGAACCAATAGAAAAAATAAGCAATTCACAGTATAAAAATCAACTACCTTAATTTTATATAATTTAGAGTATAATTTTAGTTAGCAAAGATGTTAGTAATTAATAAATTATAAAAAATATAAGAGTATAAAAAGTAGTTAAGTTAGAAAAAATATTGATTAGATATAAAAATAAACTATAGGGGATATTACAATGAAAGCATTTTTAAAAAGAATAACTGAAATTATACTAGCAATTTTTATTATACTTTCTCCAGCTAGTGATTGGATAAATTATAATGCCGTTTATGCTTCAAATATTGATATTAAGAGTTACAATAATGTTGGTAAAATTTATTACGGATTTAAGCTTGTGTCTTCTAAAAATATTAAACAACTTAATTCAAATGTAATGCAATTTACTCATGTAAAAACTGGTGCTAGACTTATGTATATTAAAAACAATGATACGCAAAGGGTATTTGATATAAGTTTTCGTACACCAACTCGTGACAACACAGGAGTAAATCACATTATTGAACATTCAGTTCTTGATGGATCTAGAAAGTATCCTCTTAAATCGCCATTTAAAGAAATGGTTAAAGGATCACTTGGAACATTTATAAATGCTATGACAAGTAGTGATTATACTACTTTTCCAGTAGCAAGTACAAATGAACAGGATCTTAAAAATCTTATGAGCGTGTATTTAGATGCAGTATTTTACCCAAAACTTACAACTGATCCTAATATATTTAAGCAAGAGGGTTGGAGATATGATATGCCATCGAAAAATTCCAAACTGTCTATAAATGGAGTTGTGTACAATGAGATGAAGGGAGATTATTCAAATCCTAGTTGGATAATGTACAATGCAATAAATCAATCACTTTTTCCAGATACTTCTCATAATTGGGATTGTGGAGGAAATCCTGATGATATACCAAAGCTTACAAGAGAAAAGTTCATTGAAACATATAAAAAAAATTATACACCATCAAATAGCTATATATATCTATATGGAAAATTGGACATAGGAAAATATCTTAAATTTATAGATGAAAATTATTTGGGAAAGTTTACTAAAACTACTGTTGATACATCTATAAAATTGCAAAAGCCTTTGAGTAATGTACCTGAAAAGGTTGTTTCATATCCAGTATCTGAAAACAGAGATAGTAAAAATAAAACCTGTTTTTCGTTGAATTTTGTAACAGGAACTGTATGGGATAAAGAGATAAATACTGCATTTGGATTTTTAAGCTATCTTTTAATGGGTGCAGATGATGCTCCACTTAAAAAGGCTATTAAAGATGCAGATATTGCAGAAGATGTAAATTGTACATTTATGTTGGATGGGATGCAACCCGTATTTTCAATTAATGCTATAAATTGCAATGAATCATCAAAAGAGATTTTTAAAAAGACTGTTTTTGACTGTTTAAAAAATATATATGATAATGGATTTGATAAAAATTTTATAAGTTCTGCATTAAAGTCATATGAAACAAATATTCGCTTGAGAGAACTCATGTCACCTATGATTGGAGGAAATGGTATTGAGTTATCTCAAAGGGCACTTTTAACATGGATATATGATAAGGATCCCACAATGTATTTTGATACACAGGATATAATAAAAAAGATAAGTAAATTAGATAAAAGTGAATATTTCAAAGACATTGTTGGCAAGTGTCTTGTAAACAATAAATATCATTCCATTGTAATTATGAAACCTGATAGAGAAATTGAAATGAGAAGTAATGAAAAGATTAATAATATGCAAGAGGAATATAAAAATAAAATAGGAAAAGAAGGAATAAATGCAATTATAAAAGATACAGCAAATTTTAATGCATGGCAAAAGAGAGAAGATTCAAAAGAAGCTCTAGATACTCTGCCAAGACTTTCACTTGAAGATGTTCATCCAGAAATACCAGATATAAATTATAAAATTGACAATGTTAATGGAATAAAATTTCTTAGGCATAATGCAAATTTAAATGGATTTTCAAATATAAATTTGTATTTTGACACATCAAAAGTACCACAAGATAAGATACAGTATATTGCATTGCTATCATCTATACTTGGAAATGTAGACACTGACAAGTATAGCACAAAGGAATTATCCAATGAGATACAAGGTATAGGTGGAAATCTTTCAATTAATGCATCTTCTGTAGTAGACAGTAAAAACTCAGATGTATATTCACCTAAATTAATAGTATCTCTTCTTGTACTTGAAGATAAGGTTGAGAAAGGATTGAATCTTACCGAAGAAATTATAAATAACAGTCTATTTAATGAAAAAAGAAAGATAAGACAGATTATAAAGCAAAATAAATCTGCGCTTGAGAGTATGTTTTCATTAGGATCTGGATCTGGGGCTCTTATGGGATTGAGCTCTTACATGAGTGAAAGTGGAAGATATATAGAAAAAATTTCTGGAATTTCATATTATAAATTTTTGAAAGAATTAGATAATAGTTTTGATTCAAAGTGGGAAGAAATATCTAAAAATTTAAAAGATGTTTCAAAACTTGTATTTAACAAAAATGATCTTATAGTAAGTTGTAGTGGAAGTGTAAATTCTCAGTTATCCTTTAAAAGTGAGCTAAAACGTATATCGAGTAAGTTAAATTCTGATGCATTTATAAAACAAAAATATAAATTTAATGTGCCAAGTAAGAATGTAGCTTACTCATCTACTGCAAAAGTTCAAACAGTAATGCAGGCAGGAAATTTTAAAAAGCTAGGATATAATTATAGTGGAAAGATGTTAGTACTTGAAAATGTATTGAATATGGGATATTTGTGGAATACAATAAGAACAAATGGTGGTGCCTATGGGGCAGCGTGTTCTTTTTTGCCAGATGGATTAGTGGTTATGAAATCAATGAGAGATCCAAATATAAAGGAAACTTTACAGACTTTTCAAGGTACTGCAGATTATCTTAAAAATTTTAAGGCCACTGATGCTGAAATGAATAATTATATTATAGGAGCTATAAAAAATTTTGTAAATCTTAATACGGCAGGAGAACTTGCCAAAAGTTCAATTTGTGACTTATTATATCTTACTAATACATCTGTAGATGATCTTATTAAACATGAAAAGGAGGCACTTTCAACTACAGCTAAAGATATAAGAAATTACGGTAATATGATGGATGAAATTTTAAAACAGAATGTATATTTTGTAGAAGGGTCAGAGATGAAAATTCAAGAAAATAAAGGTCTATTTAGGAGTATTATAGATTTAGAAAAATAAAAAAATGAGGTTAACATATGAAAATATTAGTTATGAGAATCACACTTAGAGCATCATGGGTACATTCTCTAAAGGAAAAGAGAATGATAGTAAAAAGCGTAGTTAAAAGGCTTAGGAACAAGTTTAATATATCTGTATCTGAGATAGATAAACAAGATGTTCATAAGATAATAGTTATAGGAATTGCAGGCATATTGGGAACCTCAAAGCAAAAGGATTCCACTAAAGAAAATATAATAAATTTTATAGATTGTAATACTGATGCAGAAATAATTAATATTGAGGAAATTTCAGTATATTAATTCATAATAAAATGGGACTGTGTAGTTAGTATAAAAAATATTCTAATGTATCAGCCCCTAAATAAATATTAAATTTAAAATAATAATTAATCTAAAAATTCAATTTTGCCTTTTGTAAGTTTCTTTATTCTTGCAAGGGAACGAATTGTATAACCTTTTTTTTCTAATATATTTCTCCCGGGTTGAAATGATTTTTCAATTACAATACCTATTCCAGCTACTTTTGCTCCAGCTTTTTCAATTAAGCGTGCAGCACCTTGTGCAGCTTCGCCATTAGCCAAAAAATCATCAATTATAAGGATTTTATCTTCAGGACATATGTACTTTTGGGACAAAGTGAGTTCATAATCTGAATCTTTTGTGAAAGAATGTACTGTAGTTTGATATACATCATCTTTTAAGATTTTTGATTTTTTCTTTTTTAATATTACCATAGGCAAGTCCATTTTTAATGCTGTCATAACTGCTGGAGCTATTCCTGAACTTTCAATGGTGAATATTTTTGTAACACCTATTCCAGAGAAATATTTTTTAAAATTATCTCCTATAGCTAACATTAATTTTGGATCTACTTTATGATTTAAAAATGAATCTACTTTTAATATGGATTCATTAAGAGCCTCTCCTTCTTCCAAAATTCTTTTCTTTAACTGTTCCATAAATTAACACTCCTTGATTTTCTTTTTTATTTTCAAATTCTATTTATGTTATAACTTAAAATTTCCTATAGATTTATCAAAAAATATATAAAAAAATATACCACAGAAAAGTGAGGTATATTTAAAAGCATAAAATTCAAATATTACCTCGTAGTCTGTCAATTTTAGGTTGACAGGTAGAAACTTTCGGACCATATTACCGAGTATATACGAGTTTCTGTCTATAAAAATTTAAATAACAAATAGAATTATATCATATCAGTGAAATTTATTAAACAAAACAGTAAATTTTAGAGATGAAAAGTAAAAAAATATTAAAAATTTGCAAATTAGCGGATAAATATGCAAATATTATTTTTGATGATTTTAGACTATTGCAATATTTACGAGTTTATATTAGAATATACATCATGGAAATTTAAGTTCATATGAAGATAGCGGGAGAGTGATTTTTAAATCCACCGAAGAAGTTAAGCTTTCAGGTAAATAGACCGTTATTGGATGAAGCTCTGGAGAGACTCTTAAGAGCACCGAAGGAGAAAGCCGTAAGGTGAAACTCTCAGGTAAAAGGACAGGGAATGAGCAATATTTATTACAAAATTACGCAATTAGCATGATTTTGTGCTAATCTCATCCCATTTAGTCCCAATAAAAACTATTATATGGAGGGATAAAATGGAACAATTTACAAATCTATTAAGTCAAGTGGATGCTTTTATGTGGGGTCCACCTCTTTTGGTACTGCTCGTAGGTACCGGAATATATCTAACTATACGCCTTGGATTAATTCAATTATTTAAGTTGCCTTTGGCACTCAAATATCTTTTTTCAAAAGATAAAAATGATAGTGCAGGCAAAGGAGATGTTACAAGTTTTGCTGCATTATGTACAGCACTTGCGGCTACAATTGGTACAGGAAACATTGTAGGAGTTGCAACTGCAATTGAAGCAGGAGGACCTGGTGCACTTTTCTGGATGTGGATGGCAGCTTTCTTTGGAATGGCTACTAAATATTCAGAAGGACTTCTTGCTGTTAAATACAGAGTTACTGATAAAAATGGACAAATGTCCGGTGGACCAATGTATTATATTGAAAAAGGTCTTGGAATAAAGTGGCTTGCTAAACTATTTGCATTTTTTGGAATAGGAGTTGCATTTTTTGGAATAGGAACTTTTGCTCAGATAAATTCCATAACTCAGGCTGCACATGTTGCCTATAATATGCCTATAGTTGTAACATCTTCAATAATAACAATTTTAGTTGCACTTGTAACTATAGGAGGAATAAAGAGTATATCAAAAGTTGCTGAACTTGTAGTTCCTTTTATGGCTGTATTTTATGTATTAGGTTGTATAGTCATACTGGCTTCTAATGCATCTGTAGTTCCTCAAGCAATATCACTAGTAATAAAAAGTGCTTTTACGCCAGTAGCGGCAGCAGGAGGATTTTTAGGATCTACTGTAAAACAAGCTATTCAAAATGGTATAGCAAGGGGAGTTTTTTCAAATGAATCAGGTCTTGGAAGTGCCCCTATAGCAGCAGCAGCGGCTAAAACTAAATCCTGTGTTCGTCAGGGGCTTATTTCAATGACAGGAACTTTTTTTGATACTATTATAGTATGTACTATGACAGGACTTGTACTTGTATCTACAGGTGCATGGAAAATGGGTTATAAAGGTGCAGCTATGACAAATTATGCTTTTTCAACAGGAATTCCTATGCCTTGGATTGGAAACTTTATAGTTACAATAGGACTTATATTTTTTGCTTTTACAACTATACTTGGATGGAATTACTATGGTGAAAGATGCAGTGAATACCTATTTGGTGTAAAATCCATAAAGGTGTATAGGGTTATATTTATAATGCTTGTAGCTATAGGAGCTTACTTAAAACTTGATATGGTATGGACACTTGCTGATATAGTAAATGCTTGTATGGCAATTCCAAACCTTATTGCATTAATAGGATTAAGTGGAGTTATAGCTGCTGAAACGAAAGATTTTTTTAAGAATATTAGAAGAGATAAAGTTGCATAATATAAATCTTGGAAGGGATACAGATATGAATGGAAAAGATGAATTTAAGAATCGTGCTGTAGCACTGTTTGAACAAGGATATAACTGTTCTCAGTCAGTGTTTGGAGCTTACTGCACAGAACTTGGAATAGATTTTGAAACAGGGTTAAAGATATCATCTTCTTTTGGAGCAGGCATGGGAAGATTACGCGAAGTCTGTGGAGCAGTAACTGGAATGTTTATGGTAGCTGGATTGAAGTATGGGTATACAGATCCAAAAGATGATGTAAAGAAGGCTGAACATTATAGGCTTATTCAAGAGCTAGCTTCTAAATTTAAAGAAAAAAATGATACTATAATATGTAGAGAACTTTTAGGATTAGGTGATAAAAAAGAAAGTTATGTACCAAATAAAAGAACTAAAGAGTATTACAAGACTCGTCCATGTGCACATATAATTGAAGATGCAGCTGAAATTATATATGAATTTATAAAAAATGAAGAAATAGAAAATAAATGATTAAGGTTATTTTGTTTGCAAAAACTCCAGCTAATTTTAAGCTGGAGTTTTAATGTTCTACTTTAAGTTCTGTTCATAAGCTTGAATCATTTTTTTAACCATCTGGCCACCTACAGATCCTGCTTCTCTTGCAGTTAAATCTCCATTATAGCCATTTTTAAGCTTTACACCTACTTCATTTGCTGATTCCATTTTGAACTGATTTAATTTTTCTTTAGCTTCAGGAACTACTGGTTTATTATATGACATAGTAAACACTCCTTTTTATAGTATTACTTACTTCTTACAACTAAAGTTTGTGTATTTTTAAAATAATTATGTGAGGTAATTGGAGGGTTTATTGGAATATTTCTTTTTAATATATTTTCTGTATTTTTCAAGTAAACTAGCTTTATTTGTTATTTATTTTAATATCAATTATACTCTAAAATATATAGTTAATATAGGAAGATAAATTAAATGATATGGATGATCAAATAGTTGATTACATAAATAATAATAGAGAAGACTTTTTAAGTAAGTTTCAAAAATGATGATTCAATGAATAATTTAACTAGAGTAGCAAAAGAATACTTAACTCCAATAGTAAGCTATAATAAAATGCCTTATAATGCTATGAAACTTAATGAGGTGGACTTTACTACTCCATATAGTTACAGCCTTTTAAAAGAAGAAAGTAAGAGGGTTACATTAAGTACTTTAAAGAAGAGTGAAGAAAAAAATGGATTATTAATAAGATTTTTTAATGGAACTGAAGAAAGTCAAAAAGCAGAGTTTAGTATAAATAAAAATATAAAAGAAGCTTATATGGCTAATTTAAATGAAAATAAAATTGAAGATATTTTGTATAATAACGATAAAATAAAAATAGATATAAATAAAAATGTAGTAAAAAATTTATATGTAGAAGTTTAAAGATTAGGCTATATATAAAAGATTAAAATTAAAAAAAGGAGGCCAGCTCAAAATATAATTAAAACTTATAATTGAGATGGTCTTCTATTATTATTTTATATTACATACTGGGAGTGGATGTAGATGAGTATAAATAAAATTGTAATTGCACCAGATTCTTTTAAGGAGAGTTTGACTGCTAAAGAAGCGGCAGAAGCCATAAGAGAAGGATTGTCTAAAATAATTAATAATTGCCATTTTGAACTCATTCCCATGGCTGATGGTGGAGAGGGAACAAGTGAAGTTATAGCTCAAGCAAATAATGGCAAAATAAATGAAGTGGAAATAACAGGACCTCTTGGTTATAAAGTTAAGGGCAAATATGGTTATATAGAAAAAGATAATCTTGCTGTAATAGAAGTTTCCCAGGCTTGTGGAATTGATCTTGTACCCAAACATGAGAGAAATCCAGAAATTACAACTACATATGGAGTCGGAGAATTAATAAAAGCTGCATTAGACAAAGGTGCAAGGAATTTTCTAATAGGACTTGGTGGAAGTGCTACAAATGATGGGGGATTTGGAATGCTTCAAGCTTTAGGAGCTTGTGGCAGGGATATTAATAATAATGAAATAAAATTTGGTGGAATAGAACTTAGAAATCTCAAATATATCAACTTTGAAAATTTAGATGAAAGAATTAAAGAGTGCAATATTAAAGTTGCTTGTGATGTAGAAAATCCACTTGTTGGTGAGTTTGGTGCAACAAAAATATTTGGAGCTCAAAAGGGTGGAAACTCAGATCAGTTAGAGAATTTAGAAAAAGCTTTAATACATTATGGTAATTTAGTAAAAAAAGCTACAGGATTAGATGTAAACAATACAAAGAAAGCTGGAGCAGCAGGTGGTCTTGGAGCAGCATTTATGATTTTAAATGCAAAACTTCTAAGGGGAATAGATATAGTTCTTGAATACACTCATTTTGAAGAAAGAGCTAAAGATGCAGATTATATATTTACAGGAGAAGGGTCTATAGATGCTCAAACTAAATTTGGAAAGACTATATCTGGAGTAGCTAAAATATCTAAAAAATACAATATACCGCTTATTGCTTTAGGAGGAAGAGTAACAGATGATGCTAGTGAATTATATGATATAGGTGTAACATCTTTGTTTTGTATAATGGATTCTGTTAAAACATTAGATAGAGCCCTTAAAGATGGATATAATTCAATTGTTAAGGTATCTGAAAATATTGCTAGGATACTAAAGTAGAAAAATTCAAATGAATATGCTATTATAAACATGATAATTTTTTAATAAAATATTGCAGAAGAGTTTGAAAGCATATAAAAAAATGAATGGTAAGTGTTGAGTATAAACTGAGTAGTGAATAAATCTTAAAGTAGATTGTGAGTTGATAAATTTGAAACGTATTGATTACCATGTCCATTCTAATAATTCATTTGATGCTAAATTTGGCATTATACAGATGTGTAAATCAGCAGAATTAAAAGGAATTTCTGAAATATGTTTTACAGAACATTTTAATGTAGATTCTAGAGATGTTAGTTATAACTTTTTAAATTATAATAAATATAGTGAAGAAATATTAGAAGCAAGAGAGATTTTTTCTGGTAAATTAGATGTGAAAAAAGGGTTAGAAATTGGTGAACCACATATTTTAAGAAAAAAACTATCAGATGAATTAAGTATGATGGATTTGGATTTTATTATCGGATCTGTTCATAATATAAATGGTTTAAAATTAAGATTGTATATGCAAAATAAGAATAAGAAAAGTATATATAAAGATTATTTCGATGAAGTACTTAGAATGGTTGAAAATTCAGATATTGATATCGTAGGTCATTTAGATTTAATGAAAAGATATGCTTATGATATTTATGGAGACTATAAGTTTGATGATTATAGAGAAATAATTGAAGAAATACTTAAAAAAATTATACAAAAAGATATTGGAATTGAGGTTAATACGTCAGGACTTAGAAATAAAGTTGGAAAATTGTATCCATCAATTGATGTACTTAAGTTATATAAAAATATTGGAGGAAAAATAATAACAATAGGATCAGATTCTCACGATTTAGATAATATAGGGAATAATTTCCTTACAGTAGTTAAAATGCTCAAAAAAATTGGATTTGAATATATTTATAGATATAAAAATAGAAAGAAACTACCTGTAAGAATAGAAATTTAAAAGATTAACTATTGTAATATTGTTAAATATCAATATTAAAACACTTATTTTTTAGATTAGTTAAAATACTTGATTTTAAATAGTATATAGCATATAATAATAAAAGTAAAATTGAATAAGACAGTTCGTAACCATCCTGTCTATAAACAAAACTAAGGATTTAGCTATATTTATATAGCTTGTTTTGTAATTAAAGGTGGAGATTATCTCTACCTTTTTTAAGTTTGTAATTGAATTATATATATGAGGATGGTCCATACTTCTTATGAAAATATTTTAAATTTTCAAATTAAAAAGTAAATTATTTAGGAGGAAGAAATGAAGTTAAAAAGATATGGACAAGTTACTAAAAGATTACCAAGAGAGGTGGTACTTTTAAGGGGAAGTGGATGTACCTGGAAAAAATGCGTATTCTGTGACTATCATCTAGATTGTGATTCAAATGCATTTAGAAATCGAAAACTAAATCATGAGGTGCTTCAAAAAGTTACTGGAAAATATAAAGTATTACAAGTTATTAATTCAGGAAGTACAAGTGAAATAGATGCAATTACAATGATTGAGCTTTTAAAATTATGTAGAGATAAAAACATAGAGCAAGTGATTATGGAAAGCCATGTAAGATATGAAGATGATATAGACCTTTTTAAAGAACAATTCAAACCAATAGAATTAAAATTTATAGTAGGAGCTGAGAGTTTTGATATTAATTATAGAGAAAATGTATTAAATAAAGGCATGGGAAATAGAAGAGCCTGTGATTTTCAAAAATTTGATTGGGTTAATTTGCTATTTGGTATGAAAGGTCAAAGCATGGATAGATTGGAAAAAGATGTTACTTTAGCATTAAAATATTTTGAAAGGGTAACAATAAATATATTTTGTGAAAATACTACTAAAGTAAAGAGAGATAATGAGCTTGTAGAACAGTTCTATAACAGTGAGCTTTTTAAAAAACTTCAGACAACTTATTATTATAGGGTTGAAATACTTGACGATATAGATACAAGATGTGGAGCAGATTTAGATGGAGTTGGAGGTAAGATATATGACTAAGACTAATAAATTAGTAAAGATAACATTAGTAGCAGCAATATATATAGTTTCAACAATTGCATTTGGACAAATGTCATATATGGGTCCTATTGAGTTGCGATTCAGCGAAATGCTTAACTTATTGGCGTTTATAGATCCATATTATATAATTTCATTAACATTAGGTTGTGCTGTAGCTAACTTTTATAGTTTTAGTATAGTAGATGTTTTTGTAGGAAGTTTACAAACTCTTATTTCAACTTATCTAATGTGGAAAACTAGGAATATGGCTATTTCAATAATATGGCCAGTAATTGGAGTTGCCGCAATAGCAGAGGAATTGCATATACTTTATAAATTGCCATTTTTTTATACATTTTTTACTCAGTTTGTAGGTGAATTGGCAGTTATGATTTTAGGATATTTTGTATTTAAGAAGATATTTCATAACTCAGAGCTTTTGGATATAATAAAAATAAAATCTCATAATCCTAAAATTGAGAACTTAAAGATGAAAAATCTAAATATAAAGAATGCAAATGTAAAAAATATAGTTAAATAATATTTTTAAATATTAATTTAAAATAGATAGGCATAGATTTGTGTGAAAATAAATCTGTGCCTATTATATTATATAATTATATAAATGTTTTCATTACTATGAGAATAGGGTTTCACAACATATTAAAATGACTTTATAAAATGACTTGAAAAAGTAAAAAAAACGTGATATACTGAGATTGTCAAAGAAGTTCTAGTTAAAATAATGAAAACGATAGAGCTAGATATAAATTTTGTGGGGAGGTATAGATATGAATTTTCTAGGAATAGATCTTGGAACATCTTCTGTGAAACTCATCGTAATGGATGAGATGGGTAATATTATAGCAGAAACATCAAAAAAGTATCCTATAAATTATCCAAAAGATGGATGGGCAGAGCAAAATCCAGAAGATTGGTGGAATGCTACAAAAGATGGAATTATAGATTTAATAAGTAATTATAATATAAATCCAGAAAATATTAATGGAATAAGTTTTAGTGGACAAATGCATGGGCTTGTAATATTGGATAAAAATAATAAAGTATTGATGCCTGCTATATTATGGTGTGATCAAAGAACAGAAAACCAATGTGACTATCTAAATAAAACATTTGGACAAGATAGGTTATCAAATTATACAGGAAACATGGCATTAACTGGTTTTACACTTCCTAAACTTTTATGGGTAAAGGAAAATAAACCTGATGTATATTCAAAAATCGCACATATAATGCTTCCAAAGGATTATATAAGCTTTAAATTAACAGGAGTTTTTGCAACAGATGTATCAGATGCTTCAGGCACTATAATGTTTGACGTAAAGAACAGAATATGGGCAAAGGAAATGCTTGATTTATTGGGAATAAATCAAGATGTTTTGCCTAAGGTATATGAATCCTTTGAAGTTATAGGAAACGTTTCGAAACAGGCTTCAAAAGATACAGGACTTTTAACTAAAACAAAAGTAATAGCTGGAGCTGGTGATCAGGCTGCAGGAGCTGTAGGAACTGGTACAGTCAATCCTGGTGCATTATCTGTTGCACTTGGAACATCTGGAGTGGTATTTGCATCAAGTGAGAGTTTCTATGTAGATAATAAGAATAGACTTCATTCATTTTGCCATGCAAATGGAAAATGGCATCAAATGGGTGTAATACTTTCTGCAGCATCAAGTCTTAAATGGTGGGTTGAAAATGTGAATGTAGATACTAAAGATGGATTTGAAAAGTTGCTTTCAGAAGCAGAAAAGTCACCTGTAGGAAGCAATAAGCTATTATTTTTGCCTTACTTAATAGGAGAGAGAACACCTTATAATGATCCTTGTGCAAAAGGTACTTTTATTGGATTAAATTTACTTCATAAAAGAGGAGATATGACACGATCAATTTTAGAGGGAGTTTGTTTTGCACTTAGGGACTCTTTAGAGATATTAAAAAAGTTAAATGTAGATATAAAGGAAATAAGAATTAGCGGAGGAGGTTCAAAGAGTAAACTTTGGAGACAAATAGTTGCAGATGTGTTTAATTTAAATGTATATGTTGTCAATTCCAAAGAAGGACCTGCTTATGGTGCTGCAATACTTGCATCTGTTGGATGTAAAGCATTTAAATCCGTAAATGAAGCTTGTGGTAAACTTATAAAAACAACTGAAAAATCGGATCCTATAGAGGAAAATGTCGAAAAGTACAATAGTATCTATAGAATATATTCATCATTGTATTATTCCCTAAAAGATAGATTTAAAGATATAAATGATTTGGATGTATAGGAGGTGTATATATTGTGAATATTAAACAGGATATTTTTGGCAAACTTCCTGATGGTAATAAGGTTTATATTTTTACATTAAGTAGTGATGGAATTACTGCAAAGATATCAAACTTTGGTGCCACTTTAATATCTCTTACAGTACCTGATAAAAATAATAAACTTGATGATATTGTACTTGGATACAAGAATTTGGAAGGATATATTAGAGGAAAGTTTTTCTTTGGAGGAACTATAGGACGTAATGCAAATAGAATTAAAAATGCTGAAATTGAAATAAACGGTAAAAAATATAATCTCACAAAAAATGAAGGAGAAAATCAACTTCATGGTGGAATCAAAGGATTTAATAAAGCACTATGGACACCAAGGCCATACTTAGATAGTGATGGAAATCAATGTATTGAGCTGTCATATTTAAGTAAAGATGGTGAAGAAGGATATCCTGGAAATCTTAAAGTCAAAGTTATATATAGCATTCAAAGAAATAATGAACTTAAAATAGATTATTTTGCAGTTTGTGATAAAGATACAGTAGTTAACTTAACTAATCATTCTTATTTCAATTTACGAGGCCATGCATCTGGGAATATATTAAATCATGAAGTCATGATTAACGCAGATAAATTTACTGTAAATGATAAAGATAGTATTCCAACAGGTGAAATAAGAGATGTAGAGAATACACCTATGGACTTAAGAAACATGACTAAAATAGAAAAGAATATATATAAAAAATATGATCAATTGGTTCTTGCAAATGGATATGATAGTAATTGGATAATAAATAAAAATGGTAAGAATTTGTGTAAGGCAGCTGAAGCTTTTGAACCTTGTAGTAGAAGATGTATGGAAGTATATACTACTAGTCCAGGAATACAATTTTATACTGGAAACTATATAAATGAATCTAAAAATTGTAAGGATAACGCAGTCTATAATAAAAATAGTGGATTATGTTTTGAAACACAGTATTTCCCAGATGCTCTAAATCATAATGGTTTTCCGTCAACTATATTGAGAAAAGGTGAGAAGTACAAACATACAACAATATATAGGTTTACAATTAAATAAAATGAAAATGTTTTCTGCATGTTTAAATTGAAATTTATATGAATTAAAAATTAGGAGATGATTTTAATGAAAGCAAAGATTAGTAATTCTGCTATATATACTTTTGGAGCATTAGGTGGACTTCTATTTGGATATGATACAGGTGTTATTTCAGGAGCTATACTTTTTATTGAAAAACAGATGCATCTTGATTCATGGCAGCAAGGATGGGTTGTTAGTGCAGTACTGTTAGGAGCTGTTCTTGGAGCGGCAATTATAGGCCCAATGTCTGATAAATATGGACGTAGAAAGCTTGTTCTGGTATCTTCTGTTATCTTTTTTGTAGGTGCACTTGGTTCGGCATTTTCTCCAGAGTTTTGGACATTGATTTTATCTCGTATTGTCCTTGGTATGGCAGTCGGTGCCTCTTCTGCACTAATTCCAACATATTTAGCTGAATTGTCACCAGCCGAAAAACGTGGTTCAATGTCGAGTTTATTTCAGCTAATGGTAATGAGTGGAATTCTATTAGCTTATATAACTAATTACAGTTTTTCTGGTTTTTATACTGGATGGCGTTGGATGCTTGGTTTTGCTGCAATTCCAGCTGCAATTCTTTTCTTTGGAGCAATTTTATTACCTGAAAGTCCTAGATTTTTAGTAAAAGAAGGTAAATCAACGGAAGCTCGAGATATTCTAGAACAAATGAATAATTACAATAAAGAGCTTGTTGATACTGAACTTGTTGAAATAAAACATCAAGCTGAAGTAGAAAACGGAGGACTTAAAGAGTTATTTGGTGGATTTGCTCGTCCAGCATTAGTAATTGGAGTTGGTTTGGCTATATTCCAACAAGTTATGGGATGTAATACAGTACTTTATTATGCTCCAACAATTTTTACAGATGTTGGATTTGGAGTTCAAGCAGCTCTGCTTGCCCATATTGGAATTGGAATTTTTAATGTCATAGTTACTGCTGTTGCTGTTGTTATAATGGATAAAGTTGATCGTAGGAAAATGTTAACTTATGGTGGCACTGGAATGGGTATTTCACTACTTGTAATGAGTTTTTCAATGAAATCCTCTCATGGATCATTTACTGCTGCAGTCATCTGTGTTATTGCTTTAACTATTTATATAGCATTTTTCTCAGCTACATGGGGACCTGTAATGTGGGTAATGATAGGAGAAATTTTTCCATTGAACATTAGAGGACTAGGAAATTCATTTAGTAGTGTTGTTAATTGGGGAGCAAATATGATTGTATCGTTGACATTTCCTCCATTATTAAATTTCTTTGGTACAGGTAGTTTATTTATAGGATATGGAATTATTTGTTTTGTGGCAATTTGGTTTGTTAAGTCAAAAGTATTTGAAACTCGTAATCGTTCACTTGAAGAGATTGAAAGTAACTTGCGTAAACGTGCTAATAAAGCAGCAATTTAATTCTAAATATTAACTTTTTAAATTAGGTTTATTAAGTATATTAATAATATTATGATTATGCAGAATTAAAAATAACATTTTTAAATGAGAGGTGGGTAAATATGATTATTAGAAAAGTAACAGATGTGGAGTTTAAAAAGTATGGACAAGTTTTAAAAAATTATGATTGCAAAGAGCTAATTAAAGAAATGGAGAGTACACCTTTACCTAAAGATGTAATTTATGAACCATCTATTGATAAACTAGAAAATCTAGATATTGCTGAGGAGCTAAGAAAAAGGGAGTTTGGAGGATTACCTATTCAGATTGGATATTGTAATGGAAATAATTATTTATTAAATGCAGTTGAATATCATCGTTCATCTGAAATAAATGTTGCAGTAAATGACTTTATACTTCTTTTAGGTCATCGGGAAGATATTGAAGATGACTACTCATATGATACTTCAAAAATTGAGGCTTTTTTAGTACCTGCAGGTACAATTATAGAAGTATATGCAACTACACTTCACTATGCTCCTTGTAATGCAGATGAAAATGGATTTAGATGTGTTGTTGTTCTACCAAAGGGTACTAATTTACCTTTAGAAGATAAAATTGAAAAAATAGGAGAAGATGCACTTTTATTTGCTAAAAACAAGTGGCTTATTGCCCATAGAGATACGGATTTAGGAGATCAAGGAGCATTTGTAGGATTAGTTGGAAAAAATATATCAATAAAATAGAAATATATAAATAATAAATTGGAGGGATTTTATATGAAAAATATACCAGATGTCAAATTGGGAATAGTTGCTGTAAGTAGGGATTGTTTCCCAAAGGAATTGTCAGCTAATAGAAGAAAAGCTGTAGTTGAGGCTTATAGAAAATCTGCTGGAGATATTTACGAATGCAAAACTATTGTAGAAAATGAAAATGATATGAGAAAGGCTTTGGAAGAAGTTAAAAAAAATGGAGTAAATGCACTTGTAGTATATCTTGGAAATTTTGGACCTGAAACTTCTGAAACTCTACTTGCAAAAGAATTTAATGGACCGGTTATGTTTGCAGCTGCTGCTGAGGAAACTGGAGAAAATTTAATAGATGGCAGAGGCGATGCATTCTGTGGAATGTTAAATGCAAGTTATAATCTAGGACTTCGTAATATAAAAGCATATATTCCGGAGTATCCTGTTGGAACATCAGAAAAAGTAGCAGATATGATTTCAGAATTTGTGCCAGTTGCAACTGCAATTTTAGGGCTTAGAAATTTAAAAATTATTTCATTTGGACCTCGTCCACAAGACTTTTTAGCATGTAATGCACCAATTAAACAATTGTATAATCTTGGAGTTGAAATTGAGGAAAATTCTGAGCTAGATTTGTATGCAGCTTTTAATGAACATAAAGATGATCCAAGAATTCCAGATGTAATAGCTAGCATGGAAAAGGAACTTGGTGCTGGAAATAAGATGCCTGGCATTTTAACTAAACTTGCTCAGTATGAAATTACATTGCTAGATTGGATGGAGGCTCATAAAGGTTCAAGAGAATATGTTGTTTTTGCAAATAAATGTTGGCCATCTTTTCAGACTCAATTTGGATTTGTGCCTTGTTATGTAAATAGCAGATTAACTGCAATGGGAATACCAGTATCATGTGAAGTTGATATTTACGGTGCACTTAGTGAATATATAGGCACTTGTATAAGCAAAGATGTTGTAACTTTACTTGATATAAATAATACAGTTCCTATAGATATGTATAAATCGGATATAAAAGGTAAATTTAATTATACATTAAAGGATACATTTATGGGATTTCACTGTGGAAATACTGCATCTTGTAAATTAATAAATCCTGAAATGAAAAATCAAAGGATCATGGCTAGAGCATTGGAACCAAATAGAGAGCCAAATATAACAAGAGGAACACTTGAAGGCGATATAGTGCCTGGAAATATTACTTTCTTCCGTTTGCAGAGTAATGCAGATGCGGAATTGACGGCATATGTAGCAGAAGGTGAAGTATTACCAGTTAAAACTCGTTCTTTTGGTTCTATAGGTGTTTTTGCAATTCCTGAGATGGAAAGATTTTATCGTTATGTATTGATAGAAAATAGATTTCCACATCATGGAGCAGTTGCATTTGGACATTATGGAAAAGCAATCTATAATTTATTTAGATATCTAGGTGTGAAAAAAGTGAACTTCAATCAACCTAAGGGGATGCTCTATGAAACAGAAAATCCATTTAAATAGTTAAAAGTTGTACTTTATATAGCAATATTTTGTTAATATTAGAGTAGATAGGTTACACACTTATCTACTCTAATATTATTTATGAAAATTTATTAAACATTGGACAAATTAATGATATACTAAATTATTATAATGTTAATTTTAAATTTGAATGGTGGTACTAATTATATGAGTAAATTAAAGTCAGTAGATCAAGAAACAATACGAATATTGAATCAAAAAAAGATATTGAATTTATTATATAGAAATGGGCAACTTACAAAGCAGGATATATCTTCAAGACTTAATATAAGTATTCCAACAGTTATAAGTAATACCAATCAACTGATACAGCAAGGACTTTTACAAGAAGCTGGTGTGGCAGAATCTACAGGTGGAAGAAAGCCAACTATTATAAAATTTCTTCCAGATTCTAGATATTCATTTGGGGTATGGATAACTAAAGACAAAGTTAGAATTATAATGACAAATTTAAAACTTGATATAATTCATGAAGTAAATTTTAATATGCCAGATAAATTACATGATTTTAAGGACATAATTTTGAAAGTATCAAATTCAATAAAAAGTATAGTAGATAATTTTAATATACCATGTGAAAAAGTACTGGGAATAGGCTTTTCACTACCTGGTACAGTTGATGAAAAAAAGATGCTTTTAAGAAACGTGCCAAACTTAGGATTTAGAAATATAAATTTTAGTACATTTAAAGATTATTTTCAGTTCCCAATTTACATAGAAAATGAGGCAAATGCCTCGGCTTATGCAGAGTCATTTATCAATTTTAGTCATGTAAAAGATAGTCTAATATTCATATCAATTACAGAGGGAATTGGTACTGGAATAGTTATAGGAAATAATCTTTATAAGGGATTTAATAAACGTGCTGGAGAGTTTGGACATATGACTATTGTAAAAAATGGGAAGAAGTGCAATTGTGGGAGAAGAGGCTGTTGGGAGTTATATGCTTCAAGAAAATCATTGATTGACGAATACAGAAATGCATTTGATGATTATAATAAAAGTTTAGATGATTTTATGGAAATGACTTTGTACAATAAAAAAGCACAATTAATATTAGATACATATATTGACTTTCTGGCTGAAGGTATTAAAAATATAATTTTAACTATTGATCCTAGAAATATAGTTATAGGAGGAGAAATATTCTCATACAAAAAGTTCATAGAAAAAAAGCTAATAGAAACTGTATTTCAAAATAATAGCTTTTATGATAAAGATGAATGTAATATTACATTTTCTAGATTGGGAGAAAATGCAGCAATATTGGGAGCAGTATTGCTGCCTATGGAAGATGTATTTTTTATAAATGATAATGTATTGTAAATTTAAAAAGTTTATAGATTATTGAATTAATTGTTTTTTGTCGTTAAAAAATTTTTTGTAGCTTAAATAGCATGCAGTAAATGAGGTTATAGATGTTGCAGATAGCATCATAAATGTAACTATTATTTGATATTTAACAGCACTTATAGGTGATGTACCAGCTAAAATAAGCCCTGTCATCATACCTGGAAGAGATACTATTCCAAGGGTTTTAGCTGAGTCTATAGTGGGAATCATTCCAACTTTAATAGAATCTTTTATTATATTTGAAGATGCTTGATAAATATTTGATCCAAGACAGAGTTTGGTTTCAACTTCATCTTTTTTATTTTTAAAATTGTATTTAATTTGTTTAAAGCTTAGTCCAAGGCTTACCATAGAATTACTTATAATCATTCCTCCTATAGGTATTACTTGGTAAGGCTCATATTTTATGATTCCTAAAGACAAAAGAATAGATAAAGTTATAATTGTTCCAACAGATATGGACATGAGGGATATAATAAATACATTTTTTATTTTATCACCACGTTTTGACGCATTATATGCAGCATTTATTATCATGAATATTAATAAAAATGTAGTGAAAAATACATTTTTTAATCCAAATATATAATTCAATAAGTAACCCATAATAAACAGCTGTATTACAGCTCTTAATATACTTACTATTATGTCTTTTTCAAGTTCTAGCTTTTGAGAATAAGAGAATATAAGAGAAATCAACACAAGAAGTGTTGAGAAAAAAAGGGAATATATACTTATATCTGCAGCACCGTTCATTTTAATACCTCCAAGGATTTTAATCTACCATTTTCAATTGTCATGATTTTATTTGCATATTTTCTGCTTTGTTTAGAATTGTGAGTTATCCACAAAATTGTTGTTCCATTATCATTTAAAGATTTAATTACTTTTTCAACTATAGATGTGTTTTTTTCATCAAGTGCAGATGTAACTTCGTCTAAAAGAAGAATTTCTGGATTGAAAATTAACGTTCTAATTAGAGAAATTCTCTGTTTCTCTCCACCTGAAAGGTTAGCTATATTTCTTGATAGATATTTACTGTCCATCATAAAAAGTTTTAGAAGCTTGTTTATTATTTCTAAATCTAAAGCCTTATTTCTTATAGAAAAAGGAAATTCTAGATTGTCCATTACAGTTTTCCCAAAGAGGCAAGGAGTTTGAAAGCAATAAGCTATTTGTTTTCTCCATTTTATAGGATCATAGGCAGTATATGACTTATTCTTGTAAGTTATGTCACCACTTGTTGGACTTATAAGTTGACAACATAATTTGAAAAATGTGCTTTTACCACTACCTGAAGGTCCTATTACGGAAATAAAGTCACCAGAATTAACTTCTAAAGATATGTTCTTTAATATGCTTCTTTCATTGTTTTTATATGATACATTTTTAAAGCTTAATAAAGACATAAAATTTCCTCCCTTCATATAAACATATACTATTATATCAAATATAGTAGATTTATAGAAAAGATATATTAGATGTTAAATAATTACATTCATAAAATTAGACATTGGCATAAATTATGATAGAATATAGATAAGAAAAATAAAATAGAAGTTATATTTAGTAAGTAAAAATATGATAAGTATGAAAGGAAGTAATAGATTAATGAAAATGTTAGTGTATAATTATAGATCAGATGAAACTGAATATTTTAAAAAATTTAGTAAAAAATATAATATTAATATAAAATTGTGTAAAAGCCAACCAACTTTAGAAACAGCTGAGCTTGCAAGAGGTTTTGAATGTATTAGTGTAATTACAACTCCAATGAACAGTGAGCTTATAGAAAAGTTTCATGAAGTTGGAGTAAAATATATATCTACTAGAACAATTGGGTATGATCATATAGATGTTAAAAGAGCTAAAGAACTAGGAATTAGTGTTGGAAATGTAACTTATTCTACAGATAGTGTAGCAGACTATGCTGTAATGTTAATCCTTATGGCTACAAGAAAACTTAAAGCTATAATGCAACGCAGTAGTGTACAGGATTATTCGTTAAAAGGTGTGCAGGGAAAAGAAATACACAATTTAACTATTGGAATTATTGGAACTGGGAAAATTGGAAGAACAGTTGCAAAGCATTTGAGCAGTTTTGGATGTAATATACTAGGTTATGATCTTTATGAAAATGAAGAAGCAAAAAAGTACTTGCGTTATGTAAAATTAGATGATATTTTCAAAAATAGTGATGTTATAACTATTCATGTTCCTGGAACAAAAGATAACTATCACATGATTAATAAAGATAGTATAAAAATGATGAAAAAAGGAGTAATTATTGTAAATACAGCAAGGGGATCCATTATAAATACATCCGATTTAATTGATGGAATTGAACAGGGAAAGATTGGTGGAGCTGCTCTCGATGTCATTGAAGGGGAAAGCGGATTGTACTATAATGACAAGAAATGTGAGGTACTTAAAAATAGAGAAATGGCTATTTTAAAATCATATCCTAATGTAATTGTTACACCGCATACAGCTTTCTATACAGATCAGGCAGTATCTGATATGGTTGAAAATTCTATTTTAAGTTGTATTTATTTTATGGAAGGAAAAACAAATCCTTGGGAAATTAATTTATAATAAATATTAAAAGTACTTTAATTAATTTGTATAATTAAAGTACTTACTTGACAAAGATAAAATAATTGCTAAAATAAAATTAGCACTCAGTTATTGTAAGTGCTAACAAAAAGTAATTGACTAATAACCATGCTAATTGTTAAAATAAGCGTGGTTTTATTAAGATTATTCGTTATATACAATAATATATTGGAAATTTATTATAAAAGTTATTTTTATTACTTTAATTATTGATGAAAGGAAATGATAAAATGGCTAAAAAACAATTTAAGGCAGAGTCAAAAAGATTACTTGATTTAATGATCAATTCAATTTACACAAATAAGGAAATATTTTTAAGAGAATTAATATCAAATGCAAGTGATGCCATTGATAAGAGTTATTACAAGTCATTAGTTGATGAAAATATCAATTTTAACAAGGAAGACTTTTATATAAGAATTTCTGTGGATAAGAAAAATAGAACACTTACAGTTTTAGATACTGGTATAGGCATGACAAAGGATGAGCTTGAAAATAATCTTGGAACTATTGCAAAAAGTGGCTCATTTACATTTAAAAATGAGAATGAGTTAAAAGATGGTGTGGATATTATAGGGCAATTTGGAGTAGGTTTTTATTCTGCATTTATGGTATCTGATGTTGTAACTGTAAAAAGTCGTGCTATTAATTCAGATACTGCATATAAGTGGGAAGCATCTGGAATAGATGGTTATGATATAGAACCTTGTGATAAGGAATCTGTTGGTACTGAGGTTATATTAAAAATCAAAGAGAATACAGAAGATGAAAAATATGATGAATTTTTAGAAGAATATAAAATTAAGGCACTTGTAAAAAAGTATTCTGATTTTATAAAATACCCAATAAAGATGATGGTTAAAAAGAGTAGACCAAAAAAAGATAACGAAAAGGAATATGAAGATTATTTTGAAGATGAAATTTTAAATAGTATGGTGCCTATTTGGAGAAAAAATAAAAATGAAATAAAACCTGAGGAATATGATCGATTTTACATGGATAAACACTTTGGATATGAAAAACCTTTAAGAGTAATACATTCAAGTGTAGAAGGAGTAGTAAGTTACAAAACTCTTATGTATATTCCAGCAAGGGCACCATATGATTTTTATACAAAGGAATTTGAAAAAGGACTTGAGCTATATTCAAATGGAGTATTGATAATGGAAAAGTGTGCAGATTTGCTTCCAGATTATTTTAGTTTTGTTCAAGGATTAGTTGATTCTGCAGACCTTTCTTTAAACATATCAAGAGAACTTTTGCAGCATGATAGACAGCTTAAATTTATTTCGAAGAAAATAAAAGAGAAAATAAAAAGTGAACTATTACTTATGATGAAAAATGATCGTGATAAATATATTGAGTTTTACAAGAACTTTGGAAGACAGCTTAAATATGGCGTTTATTCTGACTTTGGAGTAAATAAGGAAGTGCTTCAAGATTTATTGATGTTCTATTCTTCTAAAGAGAAAAAACTTGTAAGTCTTGATGAATATGTTTCACGCATGAAAGATGACCAGAAATATATATACTATGCAGCTGGAGAAACTATAGATAAAATTGATAAATTGCCTCAGACAGAGCTTGTAAAAGATAAGGATTATGAAATATTGTATTTTACTGATGAGATTGATGAGTTTGCAATTAAAATGCTTATGAAATACAAAGAAAAAGAGTTCAAATCTGTTTCAAGTAAGGATTTAGGATTTGATTCAGATGATAAGGAAAGCAAGAAGGAAACTGAAGAAAATAAAGATCTATTTGAATTTATGAAAGAAGCATTAAATGGAAAAGTAAAAGAAGTTAGAGCTTCAAATAGACTAAAAACACATCCTGTATGTCTTTCAAATGAAGGCGAATTGTCAATTGAAATGGAAAAGATATTAAAGACAATGCCTAACAATAATCAGGATATTAAGGCTGAAAAGATACTTGAAATAAACACAAATCATGAGATGTTTCAAGCTATGAAAAAGGCGTTTGAAGAAGACAAAGATAAACTTAAGATGTATTCAAACGTACTTTACAATCAGGCACTATTGATTGAAGGACTTCCAGTAGAAGATCCAGTCCAATTTGCAAATGATGTTTGTTCTTTGATTAAATAGAAAACTTGAATATCTTGAATATAAAGTTAAAATTCAAAGCTATAGGAAACTATATATAGTTTTACTCCTATGGCTTTGTTTTAAATAGTATATTCACTTGAAGCTTTAATTTTATAAGATGGGAGGAGAATTTTAATGAGTTATTTAAATAAACCATTAAAGACTAAAAAGATAGAACTCAAAAATAGATTGGTAATGCCACCTATGGCAACTTCAAAGTCAGAAGATGACGGAAGGATAAGTAAAGATATTTTAAATTATTATGATGAAAAATCAAAAGGAGGATTTATTGGACTTGTAATAATTGAGCATAGCTTTGTGTCACAGCAGGGAAAGGCAAACAATAATCAATTGTCTATTGCAAATGATGATTTTGTAGATGATCTTAAAAAATTGTCTGGTATTATTCATAAAAATGGTTCTAAAACTATAATGCAAATTAATCATGCCGGAAGCACAGCTATGCAATCTGTTACTGGAATGGATGTAGTTGGGCCATCAAGTGTGAAAAATCCATCTAAAGATACTGCAGAAATGCCAAGAGAGCTTACTAAAGCTGAAATCAATGATATAATAGAGCAATTTGGAAAAGCTGCACTTAGGGTAAAAAAGGCTGGATTTGACGGAGTGGAAATTCATTCTGCCCATGGATATCTTTTAAATCAATTCATGTCCCCAATTACAAACAAGAGATCTGATGAATATGGTGGAGATTTAAAAGGAAGAATTAGAATTCATCTTGAAATTATAAGAGAAGTTAGAAGATTAGTTGGTGAAGATTTTCCTATTTTTTTGAGATTAGGTGCAGCTGATTACTTAGAAGGTGGAACAACTGTGGAGGATAGTAAAATTGCAGCTGTAGAATTTGAAAAATGTGGAGTAGATGTAATTGATATTTCAGGAGGATTGTGTAGATATACTTTACCTGGGGTAAATAAAGAGGGATATTTTGCAGATCTTTCAAAGGAAGTTAAGGAAGCCATATCTATTCCTGTAATCGTAACTGGTGGAATTACTAAAGTTTCTTCAGCAGAGAGTATTCTTTCTGAAAAAAAAGCGGACTTAATTGGTGTAGGACGTGCAATATATAGAGATTCCAATTGGGCCAGAAAGGCTATGGAAATTATCAATGATTAAAAAAATAGGTTCTCATGTTTCAATGAGTGGTAAAGAGATGCTTTTAGGATCTGTAAAAGAAGCTATATCTTATGGCGCAGATACCTTTATGATATATACGGGAGCTCCTAGAAGCACTTTAAGAAAAGATTTAAATGAGTTTAAAATAGAAGAAGCAACTTGTAAAATGAGTGAAAGTGGAATTTCAGAAATAGTAGTTCATGCACCTTATATAATAAATATAGGAAATAGTATAAAACCAAAAACTTTTCAACTTGGAGTTGACTTTTTGAAAGAAGAAATAGATAGAGCAAGTGCAATTCACAATGTAAAAAATATTGTGCTTCACCCAGGAGCTCATGTTGGAGCAGGAGTAGATGCAGGTATAAAGCAGATAATAAAAGGACTAAATGAGGTTTTAACAAAGGATCAGACTGTAAACATTGCTCTTGAAACTATGGCAGGAAAAGGATCTGAATGTGGAAGTAGATTTGATGAAATTGCAAAAATAATAGATGGTGTTGAATTAAATGAGAAGATAGGAGTTTGTCTTGATACTTGCCATATTAATGATGCTGGTTATAATATAGTGGATGATTTTGATGGAGTGCTTAAAGAATTTGATGACATAATAGGACTTGATAGATTGAAGGTAGTACATTTAAATGACAGTAAAAATCCAATGGGATCGAGAAAAGACAGACATGAAATGATAGGTTTTGGAAGTATTGGATTTGATGCTCTATGTTATATAGCTAATCATGATGTATTAAGTGATATTCCTAAAATACTTGAAACGCCACATTTTAAAATATCAAATGGAGATAAATGTGCTCCATATAAATACGAAATAGCTATGCTTAAAGATGGAGTTTTTAATGAGCACATAAAAGAGGATATAGAGAAAGAGAATTTGTAGAAAATTTTTATATTTAAGTTTTGGATTCTGTGGTAAGCTTTAATGAAGCATTGACTATGTATATACCAAAACATACAAGTATAAGTGCAATTGCATTTTTTAGGTGTAATATATTTTCCCTAAGAAATATTGATGATAAAATAGAACCAGATACAGGTATTAAAAAACTGAAAATAGCGATGGATCCTACTTTGTTGTATTTCAAAAGTGTAGTCCATATAGAAAAGGCAAGGGCTGAGAGCATAGATAGATATAATAAAATAATAGTTGAATTTATTGTAAAGTGTGTTATATATCCTCTGTTTGAAATACCTATAACAAGTAGGAAAATTCCACCTATTGTTAATTGATAACCGGATATTATGACTGAATCTATTTCTTTTGAAATTTTTTTACTAAAAATTGAAGAAATTGAAAATGCCAAAGCGGATATCATAATAAACATTTCACCTTTAATTTTGAAAGTGAAATTAAATAAACTAGGATCAAAATTTACTATTAATACTCCTAAAAATCCAAGTATACATCCAAATGCTTTTTTAAAATTTATTTTATCATTTGTATAGAAAAAATGAGCAAGTAGGACACTAAAAAAAGTTGATGTAGAATTTATTATTGAACCTTTTACACCACTTGTATTTGAAAGTCCTATGTAAAAAAATATATACTGTAGTGTAGTTTGGATAAGACCTAAAGCTGTAAGCTCTGAAATATTTTTTAAGTTTAATGAAAATAGACTTTTTGAAGAAAGCATAGCCCAAGCTAGAACCATAATTCCTGCAATTATAAATCTATATCCAGCAAAAGATATTTCAGAAGATACATTATTGGAAGTTATTTTAAATAAAGAATAACCAATTTTTATTCCTGGATAGGCACTTCCCCATAGTATACAGCAAAATGATGCAAGTAATATAGTTATGTATCTGTTTGTAAAAAAATTTTCCTTGTTCAAATTCTGTCAAATCCTTTCTGTACCGTACATTTTTATATTGCCAAAACTAAGTATATCATAATAGCACAATATTGGTATATTGATATTTAAATTTTTAATTGCAAATTAAATTGAAAAACAACTTGATTTATTTATTGGATAGTGGTATGATATCCCCGTAACTTAAATGAACCGTAAATAATTTAAACACAGATATATTTCAATTAGTACTTATTTTATATAATATAGTATGTTAAATTCGAAATTTTATTGGTGTGTTATTACAGAGAGTTTAAGGGAAATAAGATTTCGGAGGTATAAATTAAATGACTGGTACAGTAAAATGGTTTAATGCAGAGAAAGGTTTTGGATTTATCACAGGAGAAGATGGAAAAGATGTTTTCGCACACTTTTCTCAAATAAATGTAGATGGATATAAGACATTAGAAGAGGGTCAAAAAGTTTCTTATGATGTAGTTCAAGGACAAAAGGGACCTCAAGCAGAAAATATTAATATTATTGGTTAATATCATTCGGCAGTAAAAAATTCTTCAGGTATTATTTGCTTGAAGAATTTTTTTAATAATAATTTTATTTTTAAAAGTACGCATGTTCAATATAAAATTAAACTTTAATTTTATTAAATAGCTTGCTAAATTAAATAAGTCACCATTTTATTGATGGGTGACTTATAATTGAAATTGTAAATTTTATAAAAAAGTTAAAAGAGTATTGATAGGTTTTAATGAAATAAATAATTAAATTGATGTGAATATTAAAAACCTTTTATACATCTATTCTATTTTATTAAAATAGAATAGTTCGATAAAAGGTTAGTTTAAATGTCTTTTATTTTTTTTGTAAGACTTTGAATTGTTTTCTTCAAATTCAAAACATTCAGAAAGACATTCCTTAATAACATCTGGAGTTATTAATGTTGATTTTTTATCTTTAATCTTCTTCAAGTAATCACCCTCTTTTGGTAATTATTATACAGTTAAAAATTTAAAATGTCAATTAAATTTATAGGAAAATTAAAGGATTTATTTTTCATTATTACAAAAATAATAATTTATTTAATTTTCTAAAAATATGTTTTTATCATTTCTATTACTTATATTATAATGATAATTTAAATAATATAGTATATATAAATATATTATATTTAGACATTTAATAATAAATATATATTTATTTAACTGAAAATTGAGTTTATTATTCTTAAAATAACAAATAAAGATTATGTAAAAATTTAATATAACTATTCTATAATATAATAATGAAAAGTAAAATATAGAAGTATATTGTATATTGGAGTTTAGTATTTTAGTGTAAAAAGGTTGATAAATTAAGAAGTATGAATTAATATATAGTCATATTGAAAAATAAATAAAGGGTAATATATTTGAAAACAACAGAATATATTCAGTGTATAAACTTATATGAGAAAAATTATTTAGATAAATTATAGAATTTTAAAATAGTAAGATGGGGGAAGTTTTTATGAAAGTTTTAAAAAATATAAGTATAAAGGCAGAATTGACTGTAAGTTTTCTAATTATGGCTTTTACTACTGTTTGTATTGGTGTTATTGTTAACACATCATTTCAATATAAAAGTATTGTTACAGTTGCCCTTGTATTATTTGGCATAATAGTTGGACTTGCTTTTACTATAACTATATTAAGACAAATAAATATAGATATTTCTAAGATATTGAATATATCTAAAGATTTGGCTAAATTTGATTTAACACATGAATATGAAGATAATATAAATAAGGAGTTTAATAATGTATTTCAAACTTTGAAAAAAGTAAAATCAAATAATAAAAAATTAATTATATCAATTATGGAAAATTCCCAAAGTATGAGTATATCTAGTAAGGAACTTTTATCAACTGTTGAAGAACTACTTGGAAAATCTCAAGATATATATAATGCTATAAAAAATATATCGTCTTCTATTCAAGAGAAAAATACTGTGGCACAAGAAATAAGTTCATCTTTTGAAGAAGTTGAATCAAATATTAATGAACTTTCAAATAAAGCGGTAGATGGCAACGAAAATGCAAATAATTCAAAGGAGAAGTCAAGTGCTGCACAGGAAAATGTTAAAAAAGCTGTACAGACAATTAGAAATATATATGTTGAAAAGCAAGAGAAAGTGCTTAAATCAATTGAAGAGGGAAAAGTAGTTCATAATATAAGAGATATGGCAGATATTATAGCTAAAATATCTGAACAGATAAATCTTTTATCATTAAATGCAGCTATTGAGTCTGCAAGGGCTGGAGAGCATGGAAAAGGATTTGCAGTAGTTGCAGATGAAGTTGGAAAACTTGCAGAAGAATCTTCAAAAGCAGTGGTATCTATTCAGGATACTATAGCTAAAGTTCAAGATGCCTTTTCAAATCTATCTAAAGATGCTAGTGAAATTCTTAAATTTGTAAATGAAGATGTTAATAATGAAATGACTGGTTTCGAAAAAGTAAGTAATGAATATCATAAAGATTCGGAGTTTTTAAGTAAGATGTCTGAAAAGGTTGCAACTATGTCAGAAGGATTGGAGTCTGTAATGGATCATATAAGGAAATCTGTTAAAGATATATCAGAAACTTCTAAAGAATCTTCAGAACATGTAGATATGATAAAGTTAAATATCGATAACACAACAAAGGCAATAGAAGAAGTAGCAAAAACTGCTCAAGAGCAGGTTGAAGTTTCTAAAAAATTGAATAGTATGATTATGAAATTCAAAATATAACTGTATTAAGAAAAATGCAGCTTCATGTAAAATATTGAATCTATAATATTATGTTAGGAGGAAACTGTTTTGAAACATATAAAAAGAATATCATCTATAGGACTTGGTGCAATAGGATGTGCATATAATAGTAAAATTTATGATATGAATCCTGATGGATTAAAAGTTATAGCAGGAGGAGAAAGATTAGAGAGATATAAAAGAGATGGTTTTTTAATTAATGGAAAGCATTATGATTTTACATATATAGATCCTAAAGAAAAGTGTGAACCAGCAGATCTTGTTATTATATCTGTAAAGGCAAATCAACTGAAGCAAGCAGTAAAAGATATAAAAAATCATGTAGGAAAAGATACAATTATTATATCTTTGTTAAATGGTATTACAAGTGAAGAGATTATAGGAAAAGAATATGGTATGGATAAGATTTTATATTCCATGTGTATTGCTATTGATGGAACTCGTAGAGGTAATGAAATTAGGTTTTCAAGTTATGGTAATATAGCCTTTGGAGAAAAGATAAATAAGACTTATTCTGAGAAAGTAAAATCTGTAAAAGATCTTTTTGATAGAGCTGGAATTGAGTATGAAATACCAGAGAACATGATAAAAACTATGTGGTATAAGTTTATGGTGAATGTGGGAATAAATCAGACATCAGCAGTGCTTGGAGGAACATATGGATTATTCCAAAAAAACATTTATGCTAGAAATTTTATGGATTCTGCAATGGAAGAAGTTATAAAACTTTCTCAAAAAGCTTCTGTAAATTTAGATAAAAGTGATATTGAAAAATGGCATAAAGTTCTCGATTCAATGCCAGAGGATAGTGGAACATCAATGTATCAAGATATTAAATATGGAAGAGAAACTGAAGTTGATATATTTGCAGGTACAGTTTGCAAGCTTGGGAAAAAGTATGGTGTTGAAACTCCTGTAAATAATACACTTCTAAATATAATAAAAGTAATTGAAAAAACTAAAGTTCTATCTTCTTTATAAAATTTTATATTATATCTTGGATTTATTTACATTATAGGTTTAAAATGTGGTATAATTTTTGTATGATTTTACAGCAAGGAGGAAAATATTTTGGAGTTCAAAAGAGCAGCTGAAAAGGATATAGATGCTATAATTTCTATTATTAAACAGGCTCAGGCATATTTTAAAACACATGGAATAAATCAATGGCAAAATAACTATCCTAATGTTGACATTATAGCAAATGATATTAGACGTAAAAATAGTTATGCACTTTTTAAAGATAATATCCTTGTTTCAACTGCAGCAATTTCTTTTGATGGAGAAAAAAGTTATGAACACATATATAAAGGTAGGTGGATTAGTAATTCAAGATATGCTGTTATTCATAGAGTAGCTGTGGAGTCAAGTTTAAAAGGAAAAGGACTAGCATCTATACTTATTAAAAACTTGGAAAAATATTGTGTTCGCAATTTTGTGCACAGCATAAAAATAGATACTCATAAAGATAATATATCTATGCAAAAGTTACTTAAAAAGAACAAATTTCAGTATTGTGGCATAATTTATCTTCCAAATGGAGATGAAAGAATGGCTTTTGAAAAAATAATATAAACTTATAATGAAATGGGATGTGAGAATTTAGTGAGTTGTGCTTATTTATATATAGGGCACATGGCTAAAAATAATTATGTTAATAAATAATATAAAAGGACGTACATTTTATATTGATACAAAAATAGCAGATGTACCATTTTATAAAGTAAATGAAAAGGAAATTATATTACTTGATTCAGGACTTGCGGAAGGTGGAAGAGAAATAATAAATAAGTTTCTTTCTGAAACTGGATTTAAAGTTTCAGGTATAATATGTACACATGCACATGTAGATCATGTAGGAAATAATGCATATTTAAAGGAAAAATATAAATCTAGCATTGCTATGCCATCTTATGAAGCTTTTACTTGTAGCTCTGCTATAGGATTGAAGGTTTATTATGGAACTTTAACACTCTCTGATGTAGAAAGACACTTTGGACATATGATTTGTAAAACAGATATTATGATTAATGATTCTCAAGATTCAGTATCAATGTGTGGCATTGAATTTAAAATAATACATACACCAGGGCATAGTCCTGCACATATATGTATTATTACTCCAGATAATGTGGCATATTTAGGAGATTGTTTAATAAGTTATGATGTTATGAAAGGGGCAAAAATGCCATATGCTTACATGTTGAAGCAGGATATTGAAAGCAAAATAAAACTTCATAGTTTGAATTGTAGTAAATATTTACTTGCTCATAAAGGTGTATATGATGATATTGAAAAACTTATAGATGACAATATAGAATTTTATAAAAATAGAGCATTTAAAATATTTGATAATATTGTTGGAACTATGAAAGTTGAAGATATTTTTGATTCAGTTGTAAAAGATTTTAATATACCTATAACTAATATATATAAATATAATGTAATAGAGAGAATGTTAAGGTCATATCTTGAGTATCTAGATGAAATTGGGATGATACATCAGGATGTATACAATAAAGTTCTTAAATATTCAAAAGTTAAATCTGTTTATAAAAAATAAGTATACTAATTTAGGCTAATTTATGAAATATATGATAAATGATCAGAAAAGTTAAATAATATGTGATAAAATTATAAAAATAAGTTAAATATGAATTATATAAATATAGAAGGTGGATTAATAATGGAATTGACTGATGAAGAATTTTTCTCAGCTATTAAAGTTTCTTTTAATATATTACAGGATTTATTTATGTCTGATGTAGGTATAGCAATTACTGATAAAGAAAAATATATAATGTGTAGAGAGCCTAAGACATTTAAAGTTAATTTTTCAGAAGGAGCAAAATTGTCAGAAGATAGTTCTGCAATTAAAGCTATGAGAACAAAGAAAAAAGAGATGGTATGTTATCTAAAAGAAGTATTTGGAGTTCCAGTTACTGCATACAGTGTACCTTTAATTAACGAATCTACAGGTAATGTTTTAGGAGTTATATCATATGTTACTTCAAATGAAGAAGATAATAATATAACAAATATGGTAAATGAATTAAAGACAATGTCTTCGGAGTTAGCTGCTTCTTCACAGGAGCTTGCAGGTTCCACTGAGGAATTATCAAGTAATGCACAGAGTATGACAAATCTAATAAATGAAACTAAAAGTGGAATTGAGAGTATGGATGAAATACTAAATTATATAAATTCAATTTCCAATACTACTAATTTATTGGGTCTTAATGCTGCAATAGAATCTGCAAGAGCTGGAGAATATGGGAGAGGATTTTCAGTCGTATCAAAGGAAATTAGAAAACTTGCGTTAAATAGTAAAGATTCTGCAAATCAGATAAATGAAACATTAAATAAGCAGAAAGAAAATATAAATAGTATTATAAATTTCATAAAGGAATATTCATCTACAAGTGAGGCTCAAGCTGCACAATCAGAACAAATTGCTGCAGATAGTGAAAAATTAAGCGAATTAGCTGTAAAACTTTTGAAAATTTCAAAAGATGCTAAAAAACAAAAAGCTTAACAGTAAAAATAAGAAAATATAACTGCTTTTATGGAGGAAAATTATGGAAGAAGAATATAGAAAACTTAAAATTGCCGAAAAAGGCGCACATGTTAGCATTGTAGCTTATATAATTCTGTCAATATTTAAACTTTCTGTAGGGTATCTTTTTAATTCAAAAGCACTTATTGCAGATGGAGTAAATAATTCTACAGATATAATTGCATCAATTGCTATAATTATAGGACTTAAAATATCTAGAAAACCAATAGATGAAAATCATGCCTATGGGCATTTGAGAGCACAGACAGTATCATCTCTTGTTGCTTCTCTTATAATGATAGCTGTTGGATTAGATGTTATATATAATGCAGCTTATTCAACTTTTAATTTTACAGAGGAAGCTCCAGATATAAATTCAGCAATTGTTGCAGGAATATGTTCAATACTAATATATTGTGTATATAGGTATAATAAAAAGATAGCTTTAAAGATAAATAGTCAGGCACTAATGGCAGCGGCAAAAGACAATCTTTCAGATGCATGGGTAAGTGTTGGATCAGCAGTTGGAATAACAGCATCTCAATTTAATCTTCCATGGATAGATCCTTTGGCAGCAGTTATAGTTGGAATCCTAATAGTAAAAACAGGAATTGATATATTTAAAGAAGCTGCTCATAATTTAACAGATGGATTTGACAGCAAAAAGCTTGATGATATAGTTTCTGAAATAAAACAAGTAAATGGAGTAAATGTTATAAAAAGTATAAAGGCAAGAGTACACGGAAATAATATTTTATTAGATATGGTTATAGTTGTTGATTCAAGGTTGAATGTAGTAGAGAGTCATAAAATAACTGAAGAAATAGAAAAGAAATTATATGATGAATTTAATATAGAATATGCAGTTATACATGTTGAACCTGATATTATACTATGAAATTTAATATATAAAATGGGCATTTAAAATTTTTATTTTAAGTGCTCATTTTTATATATTTTTATATATTATTTTATTTATTATAACATGATTTTATTAGTATAAAAGGATATTAATTACCGCTTTAAAAGTTATATACTAATGCTTAATATAATTATATTTTTATATAAAGATTATATTTTATTATACGAATTATATTATTGTAGATATTTATCAATTTATGTACAAATTATTTTTATTTATATTAATTAAAAATATAACAATCTATATCAATTTTAGGGAATTTTATATAATATTGAGTGGAGGATCTATATGGAATATTATGGAATGGAACTTACATGTGAAGAAAAAGAAATATTAGAGGGAAAGAAAGGGGATGTTATGAGAAAAGCTCTAAAATCAATTTTGCTTTATGGAAGAACTTTTGGAGCTAAACGTCTATTAAATATTGATGGACCAATACATATTGTTACATCATTTGGAATGACTGGTTTAGATACAGTATTTGATATGATGGATGAGATAATAGAATCTGGAGTTAAAGCGAAGAAACCATTTACTGTGGATCCTAGACCTATTGATTATGAAAATGTAGAATGTAGTGAAGTTCAAAAAGAAGTATTTAAAAAACTATATAAAAATCAGGAAAAATATGAACAGCAGCTTAAAAGTCTAGGGCTTAAAAATGATAATGCATTTACTTGCACATGTTACATGCCTGAAGTTGGTAATATACCACATAAAGGTGAAATTGTGTGTTGGGCAGAATCCTCAGCTGTGGTATTTGCAAATTCTGTTCTTGGAGCGAGAACAAATAGGAATTCAGGAATTATAGAATTATTATGTGGAATTGTAGGAAAAGTTCCTGAATTTGGGCTTGTTACAGATGAGGGAAGACGTGCTAAGTGGAAGATTGAATTAAAGACTTCAAAACTTCCAAATGCACAGGTTCTTGGAAGTGCAATAGGAATGAAAGTAGTTGAGGATGTACCATATATTGTAGGACTTGATAAATTTTTAGGAAAAGGATTGAATAATTATACTAAAGATTATCTTAAAGACATGGGAGCTGCGAGTGCATCAAATGGTGCTGTTGGACTATATCATGTTGAGAATATAACTCCTGAAGCAGAAGAATCAGGTAGAGATCTTTTGAACGAAAACTATAATGTATATGTTATAGATGATGATGAAATAAATAGAGTAATCAATTCATACCCAATATTATGGGAAAATTTAAATGCAAAACCAGCTATTTGTTTCATTGGTTGTCCTCATCTTTCTTTAGAACAGATATATGATTGGAGTAGAAAGATATCAAATGGTTTAAAAATTGCAAATAAGGAAAAAGTTGAAATCAATACTATACTTAGTGCTGCACCAGATGTAATTTTAAAGTTTAAAGAAGACAAAATTGAATATGAAAAACTTGTGAGTATGGGAGTCCATTTGACATATATATGCCCACTTATGTATATGAGTAATCCTATGTGTTCGAGTCAACCAGTAATAACAAATTCAAATAAACTTAGGACTTATTCTACAGCTAGATTTTTCTTAGATGAAGATATTTTGGACTGTATCATAAGTGGAAATGTAAAGAGAGGTGGTAAAATTGACTAAGAGTTTTAGAGGAAGAGTTGTATTAGGTGGAGAGTTAGTAGGAGAAAGTATTGTAACGCATCAAGGATTTAATATACTTGCATCATATATGGGTGCTTTGAGCAATGGAAATTCGCAGTGTTCAGACCAGAACAATATTGAACTCTATAAAAAGGATTTGAAAGGGAAAATAATATGTCTTCCTAAAACCATTGGTTCAACTACAGGAGGAATGATTTTGCAAAGTATAGCAAAAGCTGGAATAGCACCTAGTGCAATGCTTTTTTCTGAGCATATAGATTCTCTTGCTGCTGCAGGTATAATACTTTCAGATGTGTGGAACGATACTAGAATTATTACTATAGACCAGCTAGGAGATGAATTTTTAGAATATGTGAAAGACGGACAGAAAATTTCTATAAAACAGGATGGCACTGTAGAAATAGACTAAATATAAAACACATTAAATATATATTATAGAGGGTGAATTTATAATGAAATTAACGGATGAAGAATTTTTTTCAGCAATTAAAGTAGCATTTAATATATTGCCAGATCTATTTATATCTGATGTGGGAATATCTATTACTGATAAAGAGAAATATGTAGTTGCTAGACAGCCAAAAACTTTTAAGCTCAATCTTTCAGAAGGAGTAAAGCTTGCAGAAAATAGTGCTGCAATTAGAGCTATGAAAACAAAGAAAAAACAGATGGCACGTTATCCAAAAGAAGTATTTGGATTTCCGGTAATTGCATATAGCATACCTTTAATTAATGAATATACGGGGAATGTTGTGGGAACAATATCATATGTTCTTTCTCTTGAAAGAGAAAATCGTGTTATGACAATGGCTGATGAATTAAAGGATATGTCTTCGGAGCTAGCTGCATCATCACAGGAACTTGCAAGTTATACTGAAGAATTGTCTAGTAGTGCACAGAATATGACTGATTTAATAAATGAAACTAAAGATGGAATTGAAAATATGGATGAAATAATTAAGTACATAAATTCAATTTCAAATACAACTAATTTATTAGGTCTTAATGCTGCTATAGAATCTGCAAGGGCTGGTGAATATGGAAAAGGATTTTCAGTTGTATCAAATGAAATTAGAAAACTTGCATTAAGTAGTAAAAATTCAGCAAATCAGATTAACAATACATTAAATAACCAGAAAGACAATATAAATAGTATTATAAATTTCATAAGGGATTATTCATCTGCAACTGAGGCTCAGGCAGCACAATCAGAACAAATTGCTGCAAGTAGTGAAAAGCTCAGTGAACTATCATTAAAACTTTTAGAGATTTCAAAAGATATTATGTAATAGCAAGTTTAACATCAATCAAATTTCCTGTAGTAAATGCTGTTGTAGTTATGAAAGAAGCAATAGCAGGAGTGTTTAATCCTTTGCATATTTCAGTTGTGATAATTTGGCATATTTTTTATGTAGCAGCATCAGTATTTTTAGCAAAGTTTATGTTCTCAAAAGAATAAGTTATATTTAGATCTTAAGGTTACGCATAATTTGGGATTATCTTTTACAAGATAGTCCTTTTTTATGTGAAAAATAGATTATAATAATGGAAATTGAAATTTTTTTGCTGATTAGGTAAAATATAATTTATAAACTTTATGAATTAATACACATTAATTTTATTAAACAATAGGGGGATGCCATGGTAAATGTATTAGTTGTGGAAGATGATGAAATAGAAAGGAAGAATTTAGCTAAAATAATATTTGAATGTGACAAAAATATAAGAGTGTTTGAAGCTTCTAGTAAATATGAATCATTAAAGATTATAAAAGATATAGCAATAGATTTTTTTTATATAGATATTGCACTTAATGACTCTTCTGGAATTGATCTTGCACTTGAACTTAGACGTTATGAACAGTACAAGCTAAGTTGGATAATTTTTGTAACATCTAATGAAAAATATATATTGGAAGCATTTAAAAAAACGCACTGTTATGATTATATATTAAAACCTTATGATAAAGAAGACATAATAAAAATGACTAAGTTACTTGTGTCTGGCACTTATGAAGTAAAAAAGTCTTTAAAAATGGATAAATATGTTAGTTTTAATATGTCAAGTGATATAAGTGTTAGAATAAAAGTTAAAGATATTATTTTTATTATGGTAAATTTAAGAGTGATGACAATATATACTAAAGATAGAATTTATAAATTTAAGAATATGTCACTTAAAAAGGCATTGAATATTATAGACTCTGATTATATAGTTCAAACTCATAGGGCCTATGCAGTTAATATAAATTTTATAAGTAGCATACAAAAGGTTTCTAATAAATCCTGGGAGATAAGTTTTAATTCATGTAAATATAGAGCATTCTTAAGCTATAATTTTAAGGTTAAGATTATGAAAAAAATAGGTGAATACATGTAGGAAAATTAAATGACATTTTTATAAAGATAGAGGAGTGGGTCATATAAATATGTTACAAGAGTTTATTAGCACTTTTTTTGAAGCTACTGCTTTTATGATTTTATGGTCAAAATTCAATTTTGAGAGAAATATAAGTCGTAGTATTGTAGTTAAAAATCTTATTATAGTAGTATTAACGTCATTTGTAGTGCTTTTTACTAATGAAATATTAGGGTCTTATTATAGTATTCTAGTCAATTATTTATTTATAGTATTTATCATTTCTCTTTTGTATCATAAAAGTTTACTTAAAACTTTAGTTCAATTATGTATTAATACAATATTTATAATAATTATTGAGTTAATAATTATATATCCTATTAAGTTTCTTGGATTTAATTTTAATAAAAGTTCATTTGGCATAGTTGAAGGTATAATTCTATGTATTTTGTGTATGATTGTGTATTTTTTTATGCCTAATAATATATTTAAATTTATAAGAAAAATAAATTATATAGTTATAAATTACATAGTTATAAATTTAATTTTATACATAATAATATATAAGGTATTTTGGGAATATGACAAAAAGTTATTGTTAAATAATATAACTATATTTACATGTATATTAATAACTATATTTATATTAAATTTATTTTTATCTCACTATATTGTAAAGATAAATGAGAAGAATAAAGCAATGGAAGTAAATAATAAATACATTCCTATAATTAAAGATGTTACTGAAGAGATAAGACAAAGACAGCATGAGTTTAAAAACCATTTAAATGCTATAAGTGGTATGGTACAGGTATTAGATGGAAACGAATTAAAGGATAATTTATTAAAATATATAAAATCATTGAACAATTTTATTCAAGATATAGAAAAGGTAGCTTATATAGATAATATTATTTTAAGATCTATTATATATATTAAATTAAGAGAAGCAAAGACTCGTAGGATTAAGTTTTCGTACAATGTGTCAAATGAACTATCAGATTGGAAAATCCAGGATTATGAGTTATCTGAAGTAATAACAAATATGCTTAATAATGCATTTGAAGCTGTAATGGACAAAGAACGTAAGATTGTTATATTAGATATATACAAAGATGGAGAAAAAAATGTTATTGAGGTTAAAAATACTATTGATTCAATAGATAATAGTGTCTTAAGAAATATGTTTAAAAGAGGATTTTCCACAAAGAAGGGTAAAGATAGAGGATATGGTCTTTATAATACTAAAAAGATAGTTGAGTCCAATGAAGGAAGGATTCAGCTATCTTTAGAAGATAATGTAATATGCTTTAGAATATTACTTTAAAAGACTTTTAGGTGGTTTAGGTTCTCCAAATAGGAAAAGTGAATAAGAATTACTTACAAGAACAGCAAAAGCTGATAGAAAAAATCCACATTGTGTTAAAATTAATTTCTTATTAAACTTATTTTTCATTTTAGATACCTTCTCTCTTTAAATATATTAGTTGAGGCAATTGAATTAAAATTGTTAAAAATCCACAGTTTACATATGAACTATTATGAATAAAGAATAACAGAATAATCATCCAAAAAGATGTAAGACAAGTTGAGATTATTTTAAAATGCAAAATTCTCTTTTTATTTTTTGTAGGTCTTAGCTTGTTTTTGCAAGGACTTTTAAGTAAAAATGTGGTTATGCTAATTACAGCAAGGATATAATAAACCTCAATATTAAACTTAGGAACTAAAGGAGCAAGTATTGAAGTACATAAGAAGAAAATAGTTGTAGAAAATAGACAACTCAATGTTGAATTGCTATGATATCCTCCTGAAAAAGTCCTTGTTGAAAGTAATATTGCTAAGGAAAACAAAAAGTAATTTAATTTTCCAATAATTGAAAATAGTATTAATAATATTACAATCTTAAAAGTTTCATTTAAAATAATCTGCAATGAATAGTTTATCTTTTCAATATCTTCTGGATTGGTTATGTAACTGTTTTCTTTTATATATAATGTAAACTTATCTGCAAAACTTTTTAACATTTGAATCACCTATGTTTTATATATATCATAATTAAATATTTATGTAAATGATTTATACATAAAAGGGAAAAAAGCAAACATAAAAGGAATGTGTCTTACAAAAAATACTTTTTATATTTATTTTTATATGATTTTAAAATTAATAGATTTAAAAGAATGCACAAATATAGTGCATATAAAATATTATAATCATATAAAAAATAGTATAATGGGGAGTAAAAATTGATTTATTTTAATTATCCATGTACATGGAGTCATGTGAGTCACAATTTTAATTTTACAAGAAGTAATTGTGAAAATTTATATTTAGAAGAGCAAAAGTTAATACCTGATAAATTTAGCATATCATATCCAGTAATAAAAAACGTAAAAGATAAAGAGTCTATAAAAAAGATAAATGATAGTATCACAACTTGTGTAAGTAAACTTTTTAAAGATCAAGTTCTTATACCTGCAGTTGTAAATTTTACAGATGTAATTGGAAACTACGAAACAATGGTTAATAAAAATCAAGTGCTTAGTATACTTTTTAATATGGCAACTTATGTGTATAAAGCGGCTCATGGATTTACAAAGTATTCCGCTATAACTGTAAATACAACTACAGGACACATATATACATTTAATGAATTATTCAATCCAAAGATAAATTATGTAGAGATTATAAATAATCTTGCAAAAGAGTACATTGAAGAAAATAATATTCAGCTTATTAATGAATATAAAGGTGTAGTAGATAATCAAGAATATTATCTTACTGATAATTCACTTGTACTATTTTACCAGATATACGAATATACACCATATTATTATGGAATTTTCAAAATAAGTATTCCCTATGAAAAAATAGAAAATATTATTGGACCTATGAGTCCTATAAATAAGCTTATAAAAAAATAAATATAAATATTTAAAGTTATAAAGGTCATCTGTTAAGGTGACCTTTATAACTGATTATAATATTTTTGCTATTTCAGATATGTTAGCTGTACAGGCGTTTAATTCTTCTGCAGAGGCAGCAATTTCCTGTGTAGCTGAAGCTTGAATATTAGATATATCTGTAGTTTCATTAACACGTTTTTCTAAATTTGATACAAGATTATTTATGTTAACTAAAAGATTTTTTATGCTTGTTACAGCTTCAGAACTTTCTTGTGACATTTTCTGAATTTGGCTTGCGACAACTGAAAAACTTGTGCCATATTCACCAGCTCGTGCAGCTTCTATAGCAGCGTTTAGTCCTAATAGTTTTGTATTTCGTGAAATATTATTTATAAAATCTAATATTTTATGAGTATTTTCAATATGTTTTATAATCTGTTTTGAAAATTTATATATAGGGGTACCTTGGACTGAGGTTGACTATTTGGTAGGTTTAAATACGAGTTTGCCTTTATATAGACAGTTAAAGAAAGATTTTCCAGAGGTTTCAGCAGTAAATGCTATGTATACTCATGGGATGGGAGTTATTATTTCTACTAAATCAAGATTTGGTGGTTATGGAAAGTCTGTGGCAATGAGACTAATATCAACTCCCCATGGCATGCCATATTCAAAGATAGTTGTTGTAGTTGATGAAACTGTAGATCCTTTTAATCTTGAACAGGTAATGTGGGCTTTAACTACAAGAGTTAGACCTGATAAAGATGTAGTTCTTATTCCAAATTCACCGGGAATTCCACTTGACCCTTCATCTGATCCACCAGGAATGAATACAAAGCTTATTATTGACGCAACTACACCAGTATATCCAGATAAAAGTATGGATGTGAACACATTGGATACGCCTTCGAAATCCGATTATTGGTTAAGTTATATGAAAAATATACTTAAAAACTCAAGGAGGAATAAATAGATGATTTGTCCAAGATGTGATTCTGAAAATGTTAAATTAATGACTAAGGCACCTAAGGATAATGCATGGGAAGTATATATATGTGAGGATTGCTATTTTTCATGGAGATCTACAGAAGATGAATACATAAAAGATCCGAATAAGTACGATAAAAGATTTAAAATAAATAGAGAAAAAATACAGTCCCTTCAAGTGATGCCTCCAATCCCAGATATCATTGATAATGAGGATTAAATTTTAAATGATAGAGATAAATGAAAAAATTAACAGAATAGAACTTAATATGAAAGCAGTGCAAATGGGAAAAGACTTGTGTATAATTTTAACTGGAGGAAAAGAGCATATAGTGGTAATTTTTTAGTATGCTGCGGTATACACTTTGATAATATAACAAAGCAGGAAATAATTCAGATAAAAGATTTATCACTAAAAATGATAGGAGAATTATGTGTAAAATTAGGAGTTAAATGATGAATTTATATATATTGGAGGAAATAATATGGAAATTGTGGTTGGGATTACAGGTGCTACAGGAGTTATATATGGAATAAAACTTATGGAAGCTTTAAATGATATTGAGAATGTAAATGTCCATCTTGTTATAAGTGAATGGGGAAAAGAAAATATAAGGATAGAAACAAATTATTCAATTGAGTATCTATATAATTTAGCAGAGTATGTATATGATTATAAGGATTTAGGTGCAAGTATATCTAGTGGATCATTTTTTACTGATGGTATGGTTATTTTGCCTTGTAGTATGAAAACTTTAAGTTCAATTGCAAATGGCTTTGATGACAATTTAATTTCTAGAGCAGCTAGTGTTATGATTAAAGAAGGAAGAAAACTGATTTTATGTCCTAGAGAAACTCCACTTAGTTCTATACATTTAGAAAACATGTTAAAACTTTCAAAAATGGGAATTAAAATGCTTCCACCTATGCCTGCGTTTTATAATAATCCATCTACAATTGATGATATTGTGAATCATCATATAATGAAAGTACTTGATCAATTTAAAATTCATTGTAACTTTGCACAAAGATGGGTCAAAAAGTTGGTATAATATTGAGAAGTATATTTATAAAGATAATAATAGAACTGACATACTAAGAAACTAGTATGTCAGCCACATTGTTATAAAAGTTAGTATTTAAGTTTATATTTCCAATTATTAATCCCACCAAAATTCCATATTGATTTAAATCCTAATTTATTTAGTATATTATAAGCTTGCCTTGATCTTATGCCACTTGCACAGTACACTACAATATGTGTATCTAATGGCAAGTTCATTTTTTTTATAGAATCCTTGAAATCCTGAAGAGGTATATTTATGCTATTTGGTATATGACCTTCTGCATATTCTTCTTTTGTTCTCACATCAATTAATTTTACAGAAGTTGAACCTTCCATCATTTTCTTTAATTCTTCTGATGATAGTTTATTTGATTGTTTAATGAATAAATCTAAAAGTCCCATGTGTCTACCTCCCGATTTAATAGTTTTAGTTATATAAATAGATTTACATTTGAGTCTTCAGCTTTTCCAAGATAATAACCAACTCCACCTACTCTTACACCATCTATAAGTTCTTCTTTTTTTATTCCCATAACATCCATAGACATTTGACACGCAACTATATCTACACCACTGTCAATAGCTGATTTAATTAAATCTTCAAGAGAAGTTATATTTTTATTTTTCATAACTTTTCTTATCATTTTAGGACCTATTCCCATCATATTCATTTTAGATAATTTTAGTTTTTTAGTTCCACGAGGCATCATAAATCCAAACATTGAATCAATAAAACTCTTTTTAATAGATTGTTTTTCAGGTTTTCTTAAAATATTAAGTCCCCAGAAAGTAAAGAACATAGTTACTTTTTTACCCATTGAAACAGCTCCGTTTGCTATGATGAAAGAAGCTATGGCTTTGTCAAGATCTCCACTAAATACAATTAGAGTTTTATTGTCTTTTACATTTGGAATATCTTGTATGTGTCTTTGTAAAATAGAATTATTCTCTACTTTTTTTCTAATAAAAGCAGTAATATTTCCTTTATCCTTGTTTAATTTTAAAAGTTCATTATTTGTGTTTTTACACCAAGATTTTATGTCTTCATAGAATCCTGGATCTGATGCGGTTACTTTTAAAGTTTCTCCATCTTTTAAGTCATCTACTGCAGACTTTACTTGCATAAGTGGTCCAGGACAACAAAGCCCACATGCATCAAGTGTTTTATCATATTTCAGTGTGCCTGAATTAGTTTTGGATCCATTTGATTTTGAATCCATTTCTGAACCATCATTAGAAGGATTAGAATCCATTTTTTGAGGCTTATCTGGAGAAAAGTTTAGTATAGACATACTTTTGTATCCTCCGGTAATATTTTTTACTTTGAATCCATTTTGTGAGAGTATTCTAGCTGCGATATAGCCTCTTTGTCCAACTTGGCAGTATTCAATAATTTCTTTATTTTTGTCGAGTTCACCAAGTCTTTCTCTTAGATTATCTACAGGAATATTTAATGCACCATCAATGTGTCCGTTATTAAATTCAATATCAGTACGCACATCAAGTAGTGTTACATTGCTTTTATCATAGTTTGAGAACTCTTTAGGAGTGACAATATCCATTTTCCCAGATATAACATTTTCAGCAACAAATCCAGCCATATTTACGGGATCTTTTGCAGAGGAAAAAGGTGGAGCATAGCAAAGTTCAAGCTCAGTAAGATCGAATACAGTACCACCAAGTCTCATTGTGGTAGCAATTACATCAATTCTTTTATCTACTCCTTCATAGCCAATAGCTTGTGCACCAAGAATTGTCCCTTTGTCATTAAATATTAATTTTAATGTTAGAGGAAATGCTCCAGGATAGTAAGATGCATGGGAAACAGGATGAACATATATAGCTTTATGAGGTATATTCAATTTATCTAAGGTTCTCTCATTATTTCCTGTACTTGCTGCAGTTAGATCGAAGATTTTAATTATTGCACTACCTTGTGTACCTTTATAGGTTGAATTCAATCCTGCTATATTATCTGCAGCTATTCTTCCTTGTTTATTTGCAGGACCAGCAAGAGGTATAGCAGTATTTTTCTTATTTACAAAGTCAACTATTTCAACTGCATCTCCTACAGCATATATATTTTCTATATTTGTTTGCATTTTTTCATTAACTAGTATATGACCTTTTGCTCCAAGATTTATTTTACTATCTTTTATAAAATCTGTATCTGGAGTTACTCCAATTGCCAATATTACAATATCTGATAGTATTTTTTTATCGCTGTTTAAAGTAACTTCTATATTTTCTCCTTTGTCTTCAAAAGATTTTACTCCATCAGAAAGTATAAGATTTACATTGTTGTCTACAAGCTCTTTTTCTGCATTGACTACTATATCAGAATCAAATGGAGCAAGAATGTGTGGAGCAGCTTCAACTAATGTGACATTTAGTCCTCTTTCTTTTAAGTTTTCAACCATTTCCACTCCTACATAACCGCCACCTATAACAAGGGCATTTTTTATATTATTTTTATCTACAAAAGATTTTATCCTATCGGTATCTGGAATGTTTCTCAAAGTGAAAATTTTATTGCTGTCTATACCAGGAATATTCGGTCTTATTGCCCTCGAACCTGGAGATAGCACTATATAATCATAGCTTTCTTCATATATTCCTCTGTCTTTGCTATTTACTGTTACTATTTTTTTGTCAACGTCAATACCTGTAACTTCACTATTTATTCTTATATCTATATTAAATCTTTCATTCATGCTTTCAGGAGTTTGTACTATAAGTTTTTCTCTTTCTTTTATTGTTTCGCCTATATAATAAGGCAATCCACAATTTGCAAAAGAAATGTAGTTACCTTTTTCAAACATTATTATTTCTGCATTTTCATCTAATCGTCTAAGTCTTGCAGCAGCGGAAGCACCTCCAGCTACACCACCTATTATTAATACTTTTTTATTCATTATAATCCTCCTTAATTTTAATTAAATTTGTATATTACAAAATAGAAATTTTCCTTGTTACTTAATCGAATAAAACTTTAATCAATCTAACTACCATTTGATTTGATACGCTATAATTAATTTCAAGTCCATTTCGTTTTCCTTCTATAATTCCAGCTGTTCTTAATTTTTGAATATGCTGTGATAATGTAGATTGAGGAATATCAAGACAACTTTGCATATAATTTACATTGCACTTTCCCTTTTCAATAAGGCCTCTTACAATGCACAACCTTACTGGATGTGCTAATGCTTTTAAAATTTCAGCTTTTTGGCTGTATTTTTTAAAATTTTTATCTATACCATCCATAGTGAGTCTCCTTTTTCTCAGGTGTATTTTATATATCGTTATATCTATATATTACGATATATAGATATAAAAGTCAATGATAATGTGAAAATATTAACTTAAAAATAAAAAGACACAGAAAATAGTTTCTGTGTCTTTTGTGATATTTGTAGTTATACTTGTCCATTTAATATTTGTACAGCTATACTAACAACAGTTACAGTAAACCATACAATGAGACCTAGAAATATTGGTTTAACTCCTGATTTGGTCATTTCTTTAAAATTTGAACTTAGGCCAACTGCAGAAAGTGCCATTACAATTAGAAATTTTGCAAGAATATTCGTAAAATTTATTATGCTTTTATTAAATACTCCAAGGGTGTTTAGAACTGAAAAACCTATAAACCACAATATAAACCATGGAAATATGCTTTTAAAATTATAATTTACAGAATTATTATTTTTAATAGCAGTACGTTTCTTTTTTAATGACATTATAATTGTAAATACAATTGATACAGGTATTATCATAGTTGTTCTTGTAAGTTTTACTATAGTAGCATATGAACCTGCAGCATTGCTAAAGGCATATCCTGCAGCTACTACTGAAGAAGTATCATTTATAGCAGTTCCTGCTAAAAGACCGAAGGCCTTATCAGAAAAATTAAGAAGATGTCCAAGAATTGGAAATATAAAAATTGCAATTACGTTAAATAGAAATATTGTAGATATAGAATATGCAACTTCTGTATCAGAAGCTTCTATAATAGGAGAAATTGATGCTATTGCAGATCCTCCACAAATTGCAGTTCCAACTCCAATTAATGATTTCAGATTAGAATCAATTTTCAGTAATTTTCCAAAAATATGCGCTGTTAAAAACGCGGCAGAAAGTGTAAATACCAATATGTACAATGAATCACTTCCGGTTTTAAATATTTCACTTAAGTTCAATCCGCATCCTAGTGCAACTATGGCCCATTGAAGAATTTTTTTTGATGTAAATCTTATTCCAGGTACAGCAGATAATGGTCTACCAAATATATTGTTAATTATAATCCCAATTAAAATAGCAAATACAGCACCTCCTATTATTGGAAATAAGTTTCCGAGAAATACTGAAACTAAAGCTATAAAAAATGTTAATGCAAGTCCGCTTATGTGTATTTTAAGCCAATTCATATTAATGCTCCTTTCCTATTGATTATTTCATGATATAATGATAACCATAGATAAACTCAAAATCAAATTATATATTTTTATATTAGTATAAGTGTAACTTATATAGTCTTATAAATATATAAATCTTTATTATGTCTGAGGTGTTAATGTTTGCTTGATATTAAATTACTTACATTTATAACTGTTGCAAAAACTAAAAATTATACAAAGTCGGCAGAAATATTGAATATAACACAACCAGCAGTATCCCAACATATTAAATATCTTGAAGATGAATATGGAGTACATCTTATTAAAAGAAATGGAAGAGAATTTGAACTAACTGAAGAGGGATTAATTTTGCTTAAATATGCAGAGGAGATAGAATCATTATATAGTGCTGTTAAAATGAGATTAAAGAATAAATCGGGAATTATTAGAACCTATAATGTAGGTGCTAGCAAAACTATTGGAGGATATGTGCTGCCACAAGTGATTGCGAAGTATAAAAGGATGTATCCTAATATACATATTTTACTTCAGGTAAATAATACTGAAGAAATTTTAGAAAAATTGTTAAGCGGAAAACTTGACTTTGCACTAGTAGAAGGAATGTTTGATAAGAATAAATTTAAATTTAAAAAATTGAAAGATGACGAACTCGTACTAGCAGTTTCGCCAGAAAGTGATTTTGCAAGAAAAAAACAAGTTGATATAGAGGAGATTTTATCTGGAGATCTTATTTTGAGGGAGAAAGGGTCAGGTACTAGAAAAATACTTGAAGATAAACTTATGAAAATTGGATATAATTTAAATAATTCAAATGGATATATGGAAATAGGAAGCATAAGTGCAATTAAGCTGCTTATAGAATCAAATTTAGGTTATTCAATTATTTCAAGGGAAACAATTAAAAAGGAGTTAGAACAAAATACTATAAGAGAAGTAAAAATAAAGGGTGTAAATATATTAAGAGAGTTTAACTTTGTATATTTAAGGGAAGAGGAGTTCATGAATTCATTTATAGAATTTTGCATGGAAAATATTAATAAGTATCAATAGAAAAATTTTGTATTGATTTTATGTTTCATATTAAAATTTATAAAAAATTATTAAATTATAGTAATAAGCAGATGTTTTATGATAAAATTATAAATAATTCATAAGTATATTTATAATTTTATCATATTCTTATTTATTGGCATTTATATTAAATTGAAAGGAGAATTTTAATATGAAGGGTAAAATAGTTCTTGCTGAAGATGAACCTATTACTAGAATGGATATTTCTGAAATGTTGATATCTTCTGGATATGATGTGGTTGGGAAGGCGTCTAATGGACTTGAAGCTGTAGAGTTATGTTGGATAAATAAACCCGATTTAGTTATTATGGATATAAAAATGCCTAAATTAGATGGAATACAGGCCGCCAAAATCATAACAAAAGAAGAACTTTCAGATGGGGTGATTATGCTTACAGCTTATAGCGGCAGGGAGTTTTTGGATAAAGTTAAGGAATTCGGCGCTATTGGATATATTGTGAAACCAATAGATGAAAGGAATCTGATTCCTCAAATTGAGATTGCTATTGCAAAGAGTAGGGAAATAAAAAATATAAAAAACAGTGCAGTTGTTGCAAAGCAGGAAGTAGAAAATATAAAGATAATACACAGAGCCAAAGAAATGCTTATGGATAAGTATTCTATAAAAGAAGATGAAGCTTATAAAAAAATAAGAAAACTTAGTATGGATAGGCAATGTACTATTTTACAGACTTCACGCAATTTAATAGATCGTTATAGGAGAGTAGATTAATATGCTTGAAAAACTGTGCAGGGCCTATACAAATCTATCTTACTCAGATATAAAAATATTGAAAGAAGTAGAAAAGCATCTACAAATTATATCTAATTTAGTCAAGGCGGATATTTTTATTGACTGTTTAACTAGAGAGCAGGATGTTGCAATTGTTGTTTCAGAAGCAAAACCTTTAAACTCAATATCACTATATAAGAACTCTGTTGTAGGAAAATTTGCCCTAATGAAAAATGAACCAGCGGCACTTAGAACTCTTAAAGTAGGAATGGGAACATCGGATTTAAAGGCAATTACACAGGAAAATGTTGTTGTAAGGCAAAATACAGTACCTATTAAAAATAATGCGGATAAAGTAATAGGAGTACTTATAATGGAAAAAGATGTAACAGATGATATAAACAAAAATAGAAATATGGAAATACTATCTGAAACAACAGAACAATTAAGTGAAACACTTATGAATTTAAAAAATGTAGAATTGTCAAATTCAGTTGATTTCAATTTGATAAATGATGGCATAATTATATTTGATAAATGTGGAATTTCAACATATGCAAATCGAATTGCTAAGAATATATATACAAAATTAGGATACAAGGACAGTATAATAGGAATGAAATTTAATAACCTTGCTTTAAGCAAGATAAATTTTTATGAAATCATGGAGAAAAATAATTATCTTTCATATGAAGTTTGCATAGGGAAATTTTCTCTGCAAATAAAATATGCGGTTCTTAAAAAAGATAGCAGTATACATGGAGTTGTTATGCTTATTAAAGATATAACAGATATAAAGGAAAAAGAAAAACAGCTTATTTTAAAATCTGTAGCTATAAGGGAAATACATCATAGAGTTAAAAACAATCTTCAGACCATAGCAAGTATTTAAGATTGCAGTCAAGAAGAATAAATGATTGCGAAGCTAAGAAAGCCTTCAATGATAGTATAGGGAGGATACTGAGTATAGCAATAACACATGAAATATTGGCCAAAAATGGAATTGATAATGTAGATATAAAAACAATGCTTTGTAAAATTAAGGATAATGTATTTAGAAATTTTGTACAGTGTAGCAGAGGTCATATAGATATAAATTTAACTGGAGATAGCTTTTATATTGATTCTGAGAAAGCTACGTCTATAGCTATAGTGTTGAATGAACTTCTTGAAAATTCATTGCAGCATGCATTTGTAAATAAAGACAAGGGTACTATAGATATAATCGTAAAGAAAGGGATTATGTATTCAAATATATCTGTTATAGATAGTGGGGATGGATTTGATGTAAATTCAATTCAAAATGAAAGTTTGGGTTTGAGTATTGTAATATGATAAACTATATATAAATTATAAATGAAATGCAATGGGGCATTTCGTTGAAGTTTTATAATTTACTTAAAATTTTATATTATGTAAGCAATGAAGCTTGAAATATTATATTAAATATTTTAGGCTTCTTTTTGTTTTTATATTAAACAAAAATTTTAAAAGGAGGTATGCCAAATAGTAAAGAACGAGATATTGAGTGTAGGAATTGATATTGGTACAACTACTACACAAATTGTATTTAGCAAGATAATACTCAAAAATACAGCAAGTTCTTTTCTTGTACCAAAAGTTGAGATAGTAAATAAGAATATAGTATATAGAAGTAAAATTTATTTTACACCGCTTATATCTAGAAATGTTATAAATTTAGAAAAATTAAAACAAATCATATCTGAAGAATATAATAGAGCAGGTATAGGAAAAGATCAGGTATCAACAGGTGCAATAATAATAACAGGAGAAACCGCAAGGAAAGAAAATGCAAAAAGAGTTTTGAATGTTTTATCAGATTTTGCTGGAGATTTTGTAGTAGCAACTGCCGGTGCCGATTTGGAGTCAATACTTGCAGGTTTTGGTTCAGGAGCTAGGGAACTATCTAAAAACACTTGTGAAAAAGTTATAAATTTTGATATAGGAGGAGGCTTATACAGTTTGACAATAGTGGAAATGTAACTTATATATCTGAGAAAATAAAAAACATAATACAAAAGCTTAATTTAAACATAACTGTTGGATATAAACCTTATATAGATGATTTATATAAGCTTTCGGAGGAATTTGCACAAATTATTTTGAAAATTGCAAATAATGAACATTTATCTAAAATTGAAGAGGAACTTTTTATTCAACACAAAAATAAACAGTTGAGGTCAAAAATATTTACCTTTTCTGGAGGAGTTGCAGAATTTGTATATAGCAATAGTAAATTTAATTCAATGGAAGATATTTTAAAATACAAAGATATAGGACCTATTTTAGGTGAGTGTATAAAAAATATTTTTGAAAAAGGAAATTATAAACTTGTCAAAGCGAAAGAAAAGATAAGGGCTACAGTAATAGGAGCAGGGAATCATTCTATAAAGTTAAGTGGAAGTACAGTGAATTTTGATAAGGATATACTTCCAATAAAAAATATACCTATTATAAAAATAAAAGATAGTATGTTTAAAAATGTAAAAAATATTTATGAATATGTATCTAAAAGAATTAAAGTTTATGATAACTCTATAGCTGCACTGGCTTTTAAAGGTCCTAAAAGTCCAAAGTATAGTGATATAGATGAAATGGCCAAGCTAATAGTGGAATGTTCTCAATCTTTGAAAAATTCCCCAATTATAATTATTGCGGAAAATGATTTTGCAAAGGCACTTGGACAATCAATAAAAATAAAAACTAAATTTAATAGAAAAGTTATATGTTTGGATGGAATTTCAACTGAAAATGGCGATTATATTGACATTGGAAAACCAGTTTTGGATGTGGTACCAGTTGTTGTAAAAACTTTGATATTCAATAATTGATATAAAATTATAGGAGGAGATTTTAATGAAAAGTGAATTGAAAAAAACATTAACTCCATTTCAACTATGGGCTATTATAGTTGGTATGGTTATATCGGGAATGTATTTTGGGTGGAATAATGCCCTAGCATTTGCAGGACCAGTTTCATTTATAATAGCAATAATAATTGTAACTCTTTTTTATACAGCTTTCATGTTTAGTTATGCAGAACTTGCTACTGCAATACCAGATGCTGGAGGATCAGCTGAATATGCAAGTAGGGCAATGGGAAGATTTGGAGGATTTTTGGCTGGATTTTCATCTATAGTAGAGTTTTTGTTTGCAACTCCGGCCATAGCTATATCAATTGGAGCATATATACATTTTATAATACCTGTAATACCTATAACTGGAGCTGCGCTTGTATCTTATGGAATATTTGTACTTATAAATTGTGGAGGTGTAAAAACAGCAGCCATAATAGAAACTATTGTTACTATAGTTGCTCTTGCTGGCCTTTTAATATTTGCAGGTGCAAGTTTTACACATATTGATACTACAAAAATAGTTGGAGATGGTGCATTTAGAGGAGGATTTTCAGGAGTATTTAACGCTATACCTTTTGCTATATGGTTTTATTTGGCAGCAGAAGGTGGAGCAATGTCTGCAGAAGAGTGTAAGAATCCAAAGCGAGATATTCCAAAGGGATTTATACTTGCAATACTTACATTAGTTGTTTTAGCCATTGTAACATTTGTGTGTACAGCAGGAGTAATGGATGCTAAAACACTTGGATCTACTGATTCTCCTATACCTGATGCACTTGATTCAATATATGGTGAGAGAAATGTATTTTCAAAAATCATGAGCTTTGTAGGATTATTTGGACTTGTAGCAAGTTTGCATGGAATAATAATAGGATACTCAAGACAGATATTTGCAATGTCTAGATCAAGATATTTACCTAAATTTTTATCAAAGATAAATTCAAAAGCAGCACCTGTAATGGCAACAGTAGTTCCAAGTCTTATAGGAATGTTATTTGTACTTTTAAACAGTACTGCAATAATTATAGTGATTTCAAGCTTTGGAGCTATCATACTTCATGCTATAAGCATGATTGCACTTCTAATGCTAAGAAAAAAGGAGCCAAATTTGGAAAGACCATATAAAGTATCTATAAGTCTTCCTATAATATCTATTTTGCTTGATATTGTCTTGTTTATAACTGTTGGTTATGCAAATATTTCAACAGTAACTTTTGTAGTGGTAGCTTATATAATTGCAATTGCATACTACTTCATATATTCTAGATTTACAACTAGAGGGGAAATTTCTATGGCAGATGAAGCTTTAGATAATGATATAAAGAAGGACAAAGCTATTTAATATAATATAACATATAAGACAGGTGATAATATGAATTTGAAAACTATTCTATTTGATAGGATATATTCTTTTGATAGTATAAAAGAAGTATTGGCAAAAGCAAATGAAGAAAAATCAGGTGATAAGTTAGCTAAAATTGCAGCTGAAAATGCTGAAGAAAGGATTGCAGCTAAGATTGTTTTATCTGAATTAACTCTTGAAGATTTGAGAAACAATCCTGTAATTCCCTATGAGGAAGATGAAGTAACTAGGTTGATACAAGATCAATTGGATATTAATGCTTATAATAAAATTAAACATATGACAGTAGGAGAACTTAGAGAATTTATATTGAAATCAAAAGAAAGTGATATAAAGAAAATTAGAGATGGATTAACTTCAGAAATGATATCAGCTGTTACAAAACTTATGAGTAATATGGATCTTGTATATGCCGCTCATAAAATTTGTAATACAGCATACTGTAATACAAGAATAGGTGAAAGAGGAACTCTTTCTTCAAGGATTCAGCCAAATCATCCTACAGATGATATAGAAGGAATAATGGCTTCAGTAATGGAAGGAATTAGCTACGGAGTAGGTGATGCTGTAATTGGGCTAAATCCAGTAAATGACAGTATAGATAGTGTATCAAGAATATTAAGTGAATTCAATAAATTTATTGAAAAGTGGGACATACCAACTCAAAATTGTGTTCTTGCACATGTAACTACCCAAATGGAAGTTTTAAAGAGGCAAGTACCAATGGATTTGATGTTCCAAAGTATAGCAGGTTCTGAAATATCAAATAAAAGTTTTGGAATAAATATAGAGCTTATGGATGAGGCATATGAACTTATGAAGGAAAAGAAACATTCAAAGGGAAACAATTTTATGTATTTCGAAACAGGTCAAGGATCAGAACTTTCATCAAATGGAAACAATGGAGCAGATCAACTTACTATGGAAGCCAGATGCTATGGATTTGCAAAAAGATATAAACCATTTTTGGTAAATACAGTTGTTGGATTTATAGGACCTGAATATTTATATGATGGAAAACAAGTTATAAGAGCTGGTCTTGAAGATCACTTTATGGGAAAACTTACAGGACTTCCAATGGGAGTTGATGCATGTTACACAAATCATATGAAGGCAGATCAGAATGATATTGACAACTTATCAATGCTTTTGACTAATGCAGACTGTACTTATTTTATGGGGGTTCCATGTGCTGATGATGTAATGCTCATGTATCAGTCTACAAGTTATCATGATATTGCATCACTTAGAGAAATTACAGGAAAAACTCCAATTAAGGAATTTGAAAACAGGATGGAGGAACTTGGTATACTTAAAAATGGTAAGCTTACAGAGATAGCTGGGGATCCTGCACTGTTTTTTCAAAAATCAATAATTTGATAGGGTGAGAATTTATGGATGGCAATTATGAATTATATAGACGTATGAAAGAATCAACAAATGCAAGGATTTGTGTTGGAAGGTCAGGAAGTAGGTATAAAACAGAAACTCTTCTGAAACTTAGGGCAGATCATGCTATTGCAATGGATGCAGTTTGGTCTGAAGTAGATGAAACTGTTGTAGATAAGCTTAATTTTTTAAAAGTTAAAACAAAGGTGAGAGATAAAGAAGAATATATACAAAGACCTGATCTTGGTAGGGAATTTTCTGATGATACAATTAATTATATAAAAGAAAAATGTATACAAAATCCAGATGTTCAGATAATAGCAGGAGATGGGCTTAGTTCTCCAGCAATTACAGCTAATTTAGAAGATGTATATTGCATAATAAAAGATGGCATTGAGGCATATGGATACAAGATTGGAACACCTATATTTGTAAAATATGCAAGAGTTGCTACAATGGATAAAATAAGCGAGGCACTAAATGCAAAAGTTACAATTATACTTATAGGTGAAAGACCTGGACTTGCAACAGGTGAGAGTATGAGCAGCTATATGGCTTATAGAGCAAGTACAAGTAAAGCGGAATCTCAAAGAACAGTTATATCAAATATACACAAAAATGGAACTCCACCTGTTGAGGCAGGAGCTCAAATAGTACATTTTATAGATTTAATGATGAAAAATAAAAAAAGTGGAATAGATTTAAAAATATAGGATTTGAAAACATAGGATATTAATAAATTAGCCTTTTATATGCAAATAAATATTTTTAAGTTATAATTAAGTGGTAATAGTCATTAGAATTTAAAAATATATTTTTTATAAGTGGAAAGGCAGGAATTAATTTATGAAATATCCTATTGATTTACACACACATACTGTAGCAAGTGGGCACGCTTATACTACACTTTTGGAGAATGCAAAATATGCAAGTGAAATAGGACTTGAAGTTTTAGGCACTACAGATCATGCTCCAAGTATGCCTGGTGCACCACATAGGTGGTATTTTGAAAATTTTAAAGCTGTACCACGAGAAATTTATGGAGTTACTATGTTATATGGTTCTGAGGCAAATATTGTTGACTCTGAAGGTAATATAGATTTGCCAGTTAATATACAAGAAGAGATAGATATTATGATAGCTAGTATTCACAATCCTATAATTAAACCAAATAATGATCCTGATTTTAACACCAAGGCTTTTTTAAATGCTATGGAAAATCCAAATGTGGACATTATAGGTCATTGCGGAAATCCAAGTTTTCCAATACATGCAGAAGAAGTAGTTAAAAAGGCAAAGGAAAAGAACATACTTATTGAAATAAACAATAGCTCTTTTGTTAGATCGAGAATTGGAAGCGAGAAAATTTGCACAAATATAGCATCTTTGTGTAAGGAATATGGTGTTAAAATAGTATTAAATAGTGATGCTCATAGTTGTTTTAATATTGGTAATTTTGACGCTGCAATAAGTATGTTAAAGAGTATTAATATGCCGGAGGAACTTATAATAAATAGAAGTAAAGATGAACTATTTAAGTATTTAAATGAAAAAGGAAGAAAAATCAAGTATAGATAGCTCAAACTTTCAATAAGTAACAAATTTAACCTATAGAAATGATTTGCCTGAAAATGGTAGATTGTTTTTATAGGTTAATATTTTAATTTGAGCTGTATTCTCAATATGCAATAGTGTAGCTAAATTATTGTTCAGAATGTTATAATTATTGTATGAAAAGGGCAGGTGATTATTTCATGAATAAAGTGATAGGACTTTTAGCACATGTAGATGCAGGAAAAACTACTTTTGCTGAACAGATATTATATCACACAAAGTGTATAAAGAATTTTGGAAGAGTTGATCATAAAAACTCTTTTTTAGATAGCGATGATATAGAAAAACAGAGAGGAATTACTGTGTTTTCAAATCAGGCTGTTTTTAAATATAATCAATCAACTTACTATTTAATAGATACTCCAGGACATGCAGATTTTTCTCCTGAAATGGAAAGATCAATAGCTGTAATGGACTATGCAATTCTTGTGATAAGTGGAGTAGATGGTCTGCAGGCGCAGACTGAAGTTATATGGAATCTTTTAAGAAAGTACAATATACCTACATTTTTCTTTATAAACAAGATTGACAGGGAAGAAAACAATATGAAATCCATAATGAAAGATATCAATGTAAATTTAACAGATAGTGCATATCTCATATCTTATGAAGATAACTCCAGAATTATTTCAAAGGAACTTATGGAATTTATGGCAGATCGAGATGATGCTCTTTTAGAAAGATACATAGAAGAAGATTATGATGAACTTTTTTGGATAGAATCTTTAAAAAGGATGATAAAAGAAAACAGGATATTTATATGCATGAATGGTTCTGCACTTTTTGATATAGGAATAGATGAATTTTTGGAAAAGCTTGATTTTCTAACTTTTACAAAATATGATAGTAAAGATGACTTAAAAGGGATTGTATACAAGGTAAGACATGATGAGCAGAGAAATAAGCTTGTATATATGAAAATTTTAAGTGGTAGTTTAAAAGTAAAAGATGAAATAGAAATAAATTGTAAAGATGAAGATAAAAAAGTTGTAGAGAAAGTAAATGAAATAAGACTATATAATGGTGATAAGTTTAAAAATATAGATACCGTAAACCCTGGACAACTTGTAGCAGTTAAAGGACTTAAAAGTGCATATGCAGGGTGTGGAATTGGGAAATTAGATAATTATTCAAATTATAATATGGTGCCTGCTTTAAAGTCAAAAGTTATATTTGACAAAAATTTAAATCCTAAAGATGTACTTGAATGTTTTAAGATTTTAGAAGAAGAGGATCCTTCATTAAGAGTTTCATGGAATCAAAAATTACAGGAAATAGAAATTTCTGTTATGGGAACTATTCAGCTTGAGGTGCTAAAAGAAATTGTTGAGAAGAGATTTAAAATAAAAGTTGAATTTGGACCTTGTAAGATTTTATATAAGGAAACAATTTTATCTGAAGCCTATGGATGTGGACACTTTGAACCACTAAGACACTATGCTGAAGTACATTTAAAACTAGATCCAGGAAAGAGAAATACAGGAATTGTGTTTAAAAGTATATGTCATGTAGATACTCTTGATATAAATTACCAAAAGTTAATAAAAAAGCATATTTATGAAAGAGAGCATAGAGGAATACTTACAGGTTCTCCTCTTACTGATATTGTTATAACTCTCGTAGATGGAAGATCACATATAAAGCATACTTCAGGAGGAGATTTTAGAGAAGCTACATTTAGGGCACTTAGACAAGGACTTGAAAATGCGGAAAATATACTCCTAGAGCCATATTACAATATAAATATAAAGGCAGAAGTTAACTATATGGGAAGAATATTGGCTGATATAAAAAAGTTAAGTGGCACATTTAAGGCACCTGAAATTACAAATGATAATGTAGTTATTTCAGCTCGAGGGCCTGTATCTGAATTTATGAACTACACTGTAGAATTTATGTCATTTACTAAAGGAAGAGGAAGAATTAGTATGGTATTTGATGGATATGATGTGTGTCATAATCAAGATGAGGTTATTAAAAAAATATCATATAATAAAGATTCAGATCCTGAATATACTTCATCTTCAGTGTTTTGTTCAAAAGGTCAACCATTTTTAGTAAAGGGAAGTGAAGCAAGGAAATATATGCACTGTCTTAAATAGATTTTAAACTGCTGATAATGTTGAATATCAGCAGTTTAAATTATAATTTTTTCTTTTCAAGAGTTGTAAAACTGTAATTTATGTTATCATCTAAGTGAGTTTCCTTTTCAATTACAGTATAATCCTCTCTATTAAACTTTGGAAAGTAGGTATCACCAGTTTCATTAGAAATTATTTCTGTTAAATATAGTTTTTTGCAGTATGGAATGAATTGTCTGTAAATTTCGCCTCCGCCTATTATAAATACTTCTTCTTTAGAATCCTTATACTTTAAGATGTCATTTATATCATGGATAATCAATACAGAATCTTCTTTAACTGTATAATTTTTATCTCTAGTAATGACTATATGTTTCCTGTTTGGAAGTACTCCAGGGAGAGATTCAAATGTCTTTCTACCCATTACAATTGTTTTTCCTGAAGTTATTTTTTTAAATCTCTTTAAATCCCTAGATATATGCCATATTAAATTATTATCTCTTCCTATAATAAAGTCTTGATTAAGAGCTGCAATTATACTTAGCATTATACAGCTACCTCCATCTTTATTTTGCCATGATGTTTGTAGTCAATAAGTTTTATATCATCTATGGAAAAATCATAAAAATTATCTATTTCAGGATTTATCCATAATTTTGGGGCATCATAGGCCTTATCTTTTCTTGTAAGTTGGAGCTTCATTCCTTCAACTTCATTTTCGTAAATATGTGCGTTATTAATAACGTGTGTGAATAAACCAGGTTTTAATCCTGTTACCTTAGCTATAAGGTGGACTAAAACTGCATATTGACACATGTTAAATGGCACACCTAAAGGAAAATCACCACTTCTTTGAACTAGCATGCAGTTTAATTTATCTCCTTGAACGTCCCAAAGAGTTTCATAGCAGCATGGCTGTAGTGCCATATCTGGAAGATCTGATATATTCCACATTGACATAATCATTCTTCTATTTTGTGGGTCGTTTTTTATAGTATCTATGAGTTTATCAACTTGTTTGAACTTAGCTATTTGATATCCATAGGCTTTACCTATAGTACCATCTTCCATCATCCATTCATCCCATATATGCACATTTTGCTCTTGTAGTTTTCTAACATCATTTGATTGATCTTTATATATCCATAGAAGCTCTTTTACAGCTGTTTTAAAAGCCACAAATTTAGTGGTTAATATAGGGAATTCTTTAGATAAATCAAATTGCATTATTTGGTGTGGAAGTTTGAATGTAGGTATACCTGTTCTGTTTTGATCGTAATATCCATTTTTTAATATATTTTCTATAATATTTAAATATTGCTTATCTGCATTGCTCATGTTATTTCTCCTTTACCAAAAATATTTACAATAAAGATTATAACATAATAAAGTATTTTTGCATTATAGGTAATTTAATTTAAGCCTATATCATATATATTAATTAATTGAAATATAAAACGAATGAAGGGGAGGGAAGCCGCAATAAAAATTATAAGCGGCAAATGTATTGAATTATAAAAGATTTAGTAGGCAAGATAATCCAAAATTAGAGATATTGACTTTAATTATAAGTCTTATATTTGTAATAATTTTACCATATTTAGTTAAGGCAAGTAATACAAGCACTGTTAAAGCTAAAGGAAATATGTTTTATGTTCAAGTGTTAAATTATACAATGCCTGCAGTAAAGGCCACTTGTTTTAATGAAGATGATATGGCAGAAAATAGCTTTTCTTTAGAAAATACGCCACTTGGTATATTTAATATTAATATAAAAAGTCCTCTTTCTGTATTGGAAAATGAAGTAGCTTTTTTAGGAATTAATGATTTCAAAAATAGTGTGACTAAATTTAAATTAGATGATACCCAGATAGCTAAGGCAGATGGAAATGAAAATTTGAGTAGAGGTTCTAGTGTTTTTGATCCAAGTTTAAAGAGAACTATGAATAAAGAAAAACCAGATGTTTTGATATATCACACACATACTACAGAAAGTTATAAGCCTGGAGGTCCGAATAGTTTTGATGATAGTAAAAATGTATGTGCTGTAGGAGATCAACTTGTAGCAGAACTGAAAAAATATGGAATATATGCAATAAATGATAAAACAGTACATGATGCTGAAGCGTATACTCAAAGTTATTCAAGATCTTCAGTAACTTTAGATAAGTACTTAAAAAAATATGGCGACTTTAAGCTTGTAATAGATATGCATAGAGATGCATCAGAAAATAAAAATGCTACTACTATTAATATAAACGGGGAAAATGTAGCTAAATATATGTTTGTTATGGCAAAAAAGAATCCTCACTTTGATAAAAATATGATTTTAGTAAATAAGATATTGGCTTTGTCAAAAAAGCTTTATCCTGGCTTATCAAATGGGGTATACTATTATAACTATGGTACAAGATATTTTAACCAAGATAAAAGCAATAATGCGCTTCTTATGGAAGTCGGATCAGATGTAAATACTACAACTGAATCAAAAGCTACTATGAAGTATGTAGCTAGGATAATTGCCCAAGTTATAGAGTGATAAAATTTTTAAGTAGTAAATATGGGTAGGGAATGTAAGTAGATTTGTATAAAAACAAGTATACTCACATTCCCTAAATTTATTATTAATTGCCCTTATAATAATGATATAGACAATATTGAGAATAAATTTTGTGCTGAAATATAAGTACTTTACATTATATTTATCTTTTCTTCCATATTATTAAATTCCTCATCTACTGATTCATTTGGTTGTTTTGTGAGTAGACTTACAATTACAATAGATATAAGAGATAATGTAAATCCTGGAATCATTTCATATAGATATGATGACAATCCAAATGAAATCCACAATATAACTGTAAATCCACCTAGTAACATTCCTGATAGTGCACCCCATTTATTCATCCGCTTCCAGTACAGGCTTAATAGCAAAACAGGACCAAAAGATGAACCAAATCCAGCCCATGCATGAGCCACAATATTTAAGATAGTCTCATTTTGAACATAGGCAAGTACAATTGCAAAAGCTGATACTATTAGAACAGATATCCTACCTACAAGTACTTGAGTACGTTCTGATGCTTCTTTGTTAAAAAAAGTAAGATAGAAATCTTTTGTTATTGAGCTAGAACATACTAAAAGTTGTGATGAAATAGTACTCATAATTGCGGCAAGCACTGCAGTAAGTATTACACCAGTAATAAATGGATGGAATAATATATATCCAAGACTTAAAAATACCATTTCAGGATCATTTAGAGTTTGGTTGTGTGTTGTAAAATATACAAGTCCTGTAATTCCACTTGATATCGCTCCAAGAAGACCTATAGCCATCCAACCTATGCCAATTCGTCTTGCGGATTTTAGTTCTTTTGCAGATTTAATTGCCATAAAACGAACTACTATATGAGGTTGTCCGAAATAACCTAAACCCCAAGCTAAAAAACCAATTATAGTAGAAAGACTTGCACCTTTAAATATATCAAAAAGGGAAGGGTTAATAGCTGTTACTTTGTGCACAAATGTACTTGGATCTACTCCTATATTCATATATGTAACTAAAGGTACTAAAATTAATGCTATAAACATAAGTGTCCCTTGAAAAAAATCTGTAAGACTTACAGCGAGAAATCCGCCAAAATATGTATAAAGTACAACTATTGAAATTGTAGCTATTACACCAGATGTATAAGTAAGTCCAAATAAATTTTTAAACAGTTTTCCTCCTGCAACAATACCAGATGATACATATAATGTAAAAAAAACAAGTATTATTATTCCAGATACAAGTCTAAGCATATTCTGATTGTCCTTAAATCTATTCTCAAGATAATCTGGAACTGTTAGAGAATTATTTGATATTTCTGTATATATTCTAAACCTTGGGGCAAGTAGACGATAGTTAAAATATGCTCCTATTGTTAAACCTACACCAAGCCATATACTTGAAATTCCTGTAACATATACTGCTCCTGGGAGCCCCATAAGCATCCAACCACTCATATCACTGGCTCCTGCAGAAAGGGCAGTTACAATAGGACCAAGACTTCTATTACCTAGCATATATCCTGAAATGTCATGGGTTTTTTTATAAGAGTGATATCCTATTAAAAGCAGTATAACTAAGTACAAGATAATTGCGACAATTGAATAAGAATTCATTTTAAAGCTCCTTTAATTTATTAATTGACTATTAATTTAAGTATTTTTTAAGCACTTATTTAAATAATAATATATTATCTAATATATTTCCATTGATTTAGTAATTTTCAGAATTTTTATAATGATTTATAAAGTGAGTTTGACTAAATAGTCTTTACAAATATTCATATTTAAGGCAATAAGTAATCTATAGATTTTATTAATATAAAAGATTAAAATATAAATATATAAAAATTTTAGGAGGATATGCAATTGGACAGTGTAGATAACTGGGTTCCAGATAAAAGTTTTAAAGTTCCAATCTATAAGCAGATATTCTTACATATTAGAGAAAATATATTGTCCGGAAAGTTAGAAATAGGATCAAGGCTTAAGTCACAAAGAGAAATGGCAAAAGATATGAATGTAAATAGAAGCACTGTTGTAGAGGCTTTGGAAGAATTAAAAGCAGAAGGACTTATAGATGGAAGAGGAAGTAGAGGTACTATAGTTGTCAATAATACTTGGTCATTACTTACATCAATTGCTAGACCTAATTGGGATAGTTATATTAAATATGGAATTTATAAGCCTAATTTACATACAGTGCAGATGATTAATAAACTTGAATTTAGAGATGATATTGTACGCCTTGGAACAGGAGAACTTTCTCCAGAACTTTTTCCACATGAAATGATGAAAGCTGTGATGAATAAAGTTTCAAGTAAGATCTACTCTTTAGGTTATGAGGAACCTAAAGGCTCTTTTGATTTAAGAAAGGAAATAAGCAAATATGTTAAACAACTTGGAATAAATGTTTCTCCAAATTCAATACTTATAGTTTCTGGATCAATCCAAGCCATTCAATTAATTTCAATGGGAATACTTCAAAGAGGATCATCTGTAATTACTGAAAAACCATCTTATTTAAAATCATTACATATTTTTCAATCTTTAGGAATAAATTTAAGAGGAGTTTCAATGGATAATTATGGAATAAAAATACAGGAACTTTTGAATTCAATCAATTCCAACACTAAAGCTTTATATTCAATACCTACATATCATAATCCTACTGGAAATGTAATGCCTATGTTCAGGCGTAAAGAGCTTCTTTCTGTATGTATGGAGAATAGGTTGCCAATTATAGAAGATGATGCATATAGGGAACTTTGGATAGATAAGGTTCCACCACCTCCATTGAAATCTATTGATACAACTGGAACAGTGTTATATATAGGCACTGTATCAAAGTCATTGGCACCTGGGTTTAGAATAGGCTGGATTATAGGGCCTGAGCCTGTTATAGAACGACTGGGAGATATAAAAATGCAGACAGATTATGGGGCAAGTTCAATTTCTCAGTTGATCCTAACTGAATGGATGTCCAGTGGATTATATAGCAAGTATGTAGATCTTTTAAGAAATAAATTAAAAGTGAGAAGAAAGATTGTACTTGATACATTAGATAGGTATTTTTCAGATATAGCTGTTTGGAACAGACCAAGTGGAGGATTTTATGTGTGGCTTAAAATAAAAGGCAATATATCTATGAAAAGGTTGTTTCATATAGCATATAAAAATGGTATATTGATAAATCCAGGAAGTATATATGATTTTAGCAAAAATTCATGTATTAGAATATCCTACTCCTATGCATCAGAAACTGATATGAAATTGTCTTTGAAAAAATTGTCTGAAATAATTAGAAGTTTAATGTAAAATTTTAAGGCTTCAATTTTTGGTTGGAATAATTTTTGAAATTTTGGTTGTGGATATACAGGCATATTCTAAATATAATTTAATAAAAGATATTCATAGGAGGAAGTTATGTTAGCGTATTTTTTACAAGGAATTATTTTAGGATTTGCCTATGTAGCACCAATAGGAATGCAGAACATGTATGTAATAAATTCGTCTTTGAATAATAAAAGGTGGGAGGCATATAAGACAGCGGGAATAACTACATTTTTTGATTGTTCCCTTGCAATATGCTGCTTTTTTGGAATTGGTTCAATAATTAAAGAGTCAAATATTTTTAGAATGTTAATTTTATGCATAGGGTGTATTGCTGTAATATATATGGGAATAAGGCTTATAACAAGTAGCACGGAAATATCAAATACTCTGGAAACGGATAAAAGTTTTATTAAAACAGCTATTAAGAGTTTTACTGTAACATGGGTAAATCCACAGGCAATTATTGATGGTTCATTGCTTTTAGGAGGAATTAGAGCGTCATTAGCTGGAACAAGTGCAGATCTATTTATGGTTGGTGTGTGTAGTGCCTCATTTTTGTGGTTTTTTGGAATTACAACTATTATATCAATTTTTAAAAGTAATTTTAATAATAAATCTATTAAAGCTATTAATGTGATTTGCGGTGCAGTTATAATTTATTACGGGTTAAAATTAGGATTTGCTTTTTTAAAATTAGCCATAGAATAAAACATCAATCAAGGATACATAATTAGAAACAATAAAACTATAAGTGAGTTTACTTAAATTATAAAAAGTTGTAGAATTATTTATAAGTGAATTTTAAACTGTAATACAGTAATAACTCAGTAGGAGGTAGTTTGTATGGAAAAAATCGCAAGCTTTACAGTTGATCATATTAAATTGAAACCAGGTGTCTATGTTTCTAGAAAAGATAAGTTTGGAGATGTAGTTTTAACTACTTTTGATATAAGAATGACAAGTCCAAATGATGAACCTGTTATGAATACTGCAGAAGTCCACACAATTGAACATCTTGGAGCAACTTTTTTGAGAAATCACAAGGACTATGCATCAAAAATAGTTTATTTTGGACCAATGGGATGCAGAACAGGTTTTTATTTAATTTTAGCTGGAGATTATCAGTCAAAAGATATTATAGATTTACTTAAGGAGATGTATAATTTTATTGCTGATTTTAAAGGTGATATTCCAGGTGCAGCAGCAAAGGATTGCGGAAACTATCTTGATATGAATTTACCTATGGCAAATTATTGGGGACGTAAATATCTAGATGAAGTTTTAAATAACATAAGTGAGGATAGACTTGTTTATCCTAATTAAAATTAAATAAACTAAAATGTCAGGCGATGTATTAATATTGTCACCTGACATTTTAATTTTAATGCATAAGGAGGAAATATGAGGAGTAATTACGATAAAACATATTATAAAAATATTGATAAAAATTCTATAAAAGCATGGATTATAGGAAGAACTATAGGATCAATAATTTTTATATTTATATGTAGTCTTATAGCTCATTTTTTTATAATACCAAAATTTGGGCACATAAAGATTGTTAAAATTTCTACATATGTAATATTGGGGCTTATTATTGCAATGTGTATAGTGGACAGCTATATATTCCCATTTATAGAATATAAGCAGTGGAAGTATGGAATATTTAAAGATAAAATAGAACTTATAAGAGGAATTATAGTAAAAAAGAAAACTGTAATACCTATTTCAAGAATTCAAAATTTAGAGATAAAACAAGGACCTATACAGAGAATTTATGGAATAGCCTCTGTTAATATAATAACTGCTGGAATTACTGAAGAGATACCTTTAATAACATATAAGGAAGCTGAAAGGCTAACTGAAAATTTGAAAAATGTTATAGAAATAGGTGATAGAGTTGAGTAAAGTTGAAAGAAATCACTATTTAAAGCTAATCTATGGTTTTGTAAAAACTGTAAAACAATTTATAACTATGTTTATTGCACTGGGAATATTGGCAGTAAATATGCTTGGAATGAAAAAATTAATTATTATTACCGCAGGTATTTCTCTATTTATTTTTTTTACTCAGTTTTTAGAATGGAGAAAAGATTTCTTTATTTTAAAAGATAATTCTATATATCATGAAAGCGGTATCTTCAGTGTAAAGAAAGTTGAAATCAATTTTTCAAGAATATACACTATAGACATTTCTCAAAATTTATTGGAGAGAATTTTTAAAGCTGCAACTATAAAAATAGATACTGGTGAAAGCAAACACAAGGGAAGTGAATTAAAGTTTATTTTAGATAGAAAAAAGGCAGACAAGCTTAAAAATATTATACTTAAAGGAAATATATCAGAGGAATTGAAAGATCAGGATAAGAAGTATTATAAAATAAGTAATAAACAGTTGATTTTATATTCTATGATTTCAAATTCAATATTTCAGGGTATAGGAATATTGTTTGCAATTCAACAATTCTTTCAACAATATGTAGAGGATATTATAAACATAAACACATATCTTTATATAAATGAAGTGCGTAAAATGGCCATTTATGTAATAGTATTATTAATACTTTTACTTATATTTATAGGAATTATTATATCTGTAATAATTACCTTTTTAAAATATTATAATTTTAGGATGTGGACGGATAATAAAAAAATATGTGTAAGTTATGGAATTTTAAACAAGAAGAATTATAGTTTTGATAGGAGAAAAATAAATGGGATACATATAAGACAGACAATTTTTATGCAGATCTTTGGATTCTATACTATAGAAATAGAAAGCATTGGATATGGTGATGAAAAAGGAGAAAAGGCAATACTTTATCCTATGTGTAATGAGCTATCTAAAAATAAGATTATAAAAAAATTATTAAGTGAATTTGAATATAATGATAAAATAAATAAAATAGGAAAAAGGGGGCATGCACGGTTTTTTTATAAGAAATTTATTTTCTGTGGTATAGTTGCTTTTATATGTTTTTTTGTAAAAAGACAATATACAGTTCTAACTTTGCCATTACTTTTAATTTTAGCTCTTCTTGGATATTTGCAGATAAAAAATACAGCCTTTGGAATGAATAATAGTCTTGTATACATAGGACACGGTGGATTCAATAAGTCAATATCTATAGTTAAGATGTCAGCAGTTCAATCTATAACTACTTCTTATAATTATTTTCAAAATAGAGTTGGGCTGTGTGATTATAGTGTAGGGTTATATAGCTCTGATTTTGGGAAAATTTTAAGGGCAAAAAGTATGAAAAATCATATTATAGGTGATTTTTTTAGATGAAGATTCAATAAAAATTTGATAAAGAATATATTTTTTAATATACTAGTAAATATGATAAAGTTTTATGATGAAGATGGTGAATGGGAGAAAATTACAAATGTCTGAAAATTGTTTTAAAAATGCAGTAGGTATAGCTAAAAATATATGTATGATGAAACTTAAACAGGGAGATATTGCAGTAGATGCAACAATGGGAAATGGACATGATACTATGTTTTTATCTAATATTGTAGGGGACAGTGGTAAGGTATATGCCTTTGATATTCAAAAATCTGCTATTGAAAATATAAAAGAAATTCTGGAAAAATCAAATGCCATAAAAAATGTAGTGTTAATAAATGATGGACATGAAAATATAGATAAATATATAGATGAAGATGTGAAACTTATTATGTTTAACTTAGGATATTTACCTAAAGGAGATCATTCAATAACAACTAAGTGGCAGACTACTTTGACTGCACTTAAAAAATCCCTAAACTTAATTGAGAAAAATGGAGTTGTGATTTTAGTTATATACTATGGGCATTTTGAAGGTAAAAAAGAAAAAGAAAAGATTGAGGAGTTTACTCAAAAATTAGATCAAAAAAAGTTCAATGTTTTAAAAATGCATTTTATAAATCAGATAAATAATCCACCAGAACTTATTATCATAGAAAGAAGATAAAGTCATACAGAAAAGAGGAGAGTTGTTTTTATGAAATTTATGAAAGTCAGTGATGGAGCTTATGATGAACTTAAGAGCCTTTTAGATTCAAATAATGTTGAAAGTTATAATCTTAGAATAAAATACTTAGGATCAAGCTGTAGTGGACCAGTATTTAATATATATTTAGGGAAGGAATCTGAATATGACGTTGTAGATACTGTTAAAGAAATTAATTTTATAGTAGATAGAGATATAGTAAATACATATGGTGGTTTTACAATCCTATCTAGCAAGGAAAGTCAAAATAATCAAATGGAACTAAAACCATTTATATCACAATCTTCAGGATGTAATGGTTGTTCTGGATGTGGTGCTTAGTAATTTAATAATATATAATTATAAAACCGATAATCTTAGGACTATCGGTTTTAATTATATAAATTTTTATTTTGTTATTTAAGTATATATAGATTTACGGATTTCATTCCCCAATTTTGTGCATCTGAATTAGATGGAAAGAAAAGATCAACTCTATTTCCTTTAATAGCACCTCCTGTATCAGCGGCTATAGCATATCCATAGCCCTCAATATATACTCTAGAGCCAAGGGGTATAACTCTTGGATCCACTGCTATTATTCCTTTTGAAGTCTTCATCCCATTTGCAGTAATTCCACTAATGGAATAAGCTGTTGCATTTACTGAAATTACTTTTGAAACTGAATTTAATCCAGATCCACGAGATAAAGTAACTCCACTGAAATTAGAACTTGATGCACTATTTAATGCCACTTGCTTACTGTTCTCTTGAGCAAGCAATTCTTCCTCTTTTTGTGATGTGTTTGCAAGAAGAATTTTTTGTGCTTGTATATCTGAATTTAATTTTGATAAAATACTTTGATTTGTTTCTTTTATTTTTTTAAGTCTGTTGTTTTCTGCAATTAGAGATTGCTTTTTTTCAGAGATTGCTTGTTCATTTTCTTTTAGTTTATTTAATACATCCGTATCAAATTTAATTATTCTAGTTATAGTGTCAAGTCTTGATATAAAATCACTTAGACTATTTGATGTAAGTAATATTTGAAGGTATCCATTTGTTCCGTTTATGTACATAGCTCTTATTCTACTTTTATATAGTTCATTTTGAGATTTTGAAGCATTTTCAGCATCCTTAAGTTTTTCTTCTGTAATTTCAATTTCTTTAGCTATCTTATTCATAGCTGCTTTGTTATTGTTAATTTTATTTATAACTGAATCAATTTGTGCATTTAGTTGGTTAACTTTTGCTTGCAATTTTGCTTTGTTATCTTGTGTTTGTTTTAATTGAGTAGATGAAGCAAATACACTGTTATTAATCATAACACATATTGCTAAAATCACAAATGCAGATAACACTTTTTTACTCATTTATTTTCCTCCCTATATACAATTATAGAACTTAATTTTCATGAAGTTCTATATGTAGAAATAGTTCTGCTTTTCATTATAACATTAAAGTTTATAGAAACTCAAGTTAAAGCCAATATTATATAATATTATATAATTTATGGAAATTATACTAGTGTTGTAAATAAAAATAATAAACCGTATAATGAATGTAAAATTACTTGATTAAAATAGTCAGGTTTTAATATAATTAATTTTGTTTGATTCAATAATATATGATATATGAAAGGAATTTAGTATGAGTAAAATATTAGTTTTAGCAGAAAAGCCTTCTGTAGGAAAAGATTTAGCAAGAGTGCTTAAATGTAACAGAGGAGGCTTTGGATATCTTGAAGGAAATAAATATGTAGTTACATGGGCTTTAGGTCACTTAGTTACATTAGCCAATCCTGAAAGCTATGATAAAAAGTATAAAACTTGGAATATGGAAGATTTACCTATGCTTCCTAAACACTTAAAAACTGTTGTCATAAAGAAAACAAGTAAACAGTTCAATGTAGTAAAGTCACAGATGAATAGAAAGGATATATCTGAAATAATTATTGCTACAGATGCAGGAAGAGAAGGTGAACTTGTAGCAAGATGGATAATAGAAAAGGCTCATGTAAAGAAACCACTGAAGAGATTGTGGATTTCTTCACAAACTAAGAAAGCTATACTTGATGGGTTTAAGAATTTAAAACCTGCATCTATGTATGATAATTTGTATAAAGCAGCAAAATGTAGGTCAGAAGCTGACTGGATTATAGGATTAAATGTAACTCGTGCACTTACATGTAAATATAATGCACAACTTACAGCAGGAAGAGTACAATCTCCTACTCTTGCAATGATAGTTAATAGGGAAAATGAAATAAAAAATTTCAAACCTAAAAGTTATTATAATATAGAGGCTCAAACAGCTGCTTTTAAACTTAAATGGATTGATTCAAAAGGAAACAGTAATTTGTTTGATAAGGATAAAGCAGAGAAGATACTCTCTAGAATAAAAGGAAAGAAATTTAAAGTAGAAGATGTAAAATCAAATTTGAAAAGACAAATGCCAAATAAGCTTTATGATTTAACAGAACTTCAAAGAGATGCAAATAAAATATTTGGATATTCTGCTAAACAAACATTATCTATAATGCAGAGGCTTTATGAAAATTATAAGATACTTACATATCCTAGGACAGATTCAAGATATATTTCAAAAGATGTAGTTGAAACATTAGAGGAAAGGCTTAATGCTATTTCAATTCCCAAATATAAAAAATTTGTAAGTAAAGTATTAAAAAAAGGTATAAAGGCAAATAAAAATTTTGTAGATAACAGTAAAGTTACGGATCATCATGCAATTATACCAACTGAAGAGAGCATTCAAATTTCTAAATTGGGATTTGAAGAAAGAAATATATATGATTTAGTAGTAAAGAGATTTATATCTGTTATGCTTCCGTCTTATGATTATACCCAAATTACAATGAAAGGTGATATTTCAGGAGAAACATTTATTTATAAAGAGAATGTAGTAAATAATTATGGTTGGAAAGAAATCTATGATGAGAAAAATAAAGTAGAAAAAACCAGTCTGTTAAATATAAAAAAAGGTGATTTATTTGATGTAGTATCTGCAAAACTTGATAAACTATACACAAAAGCACCATCAAGATTTGATGAGGCAGCATTGCTTTCTGCTATGGAGAACCCACAAAAGTATATAAAAATAGATAAAGTATACGCAAATACACTTGGTAAAACGGGCGGAATAGGTACAGTTGCAACTAGAGCGGATATAATAGATAAGCTTTATAACATGTTTTATATAGAGAAAAAAGGTAGAGAAATAATTCCTACATCAAAAGGAAAGCAGCTTGTTAATTTAGTCCCAGAAGGACTAAGGTCACCACTTCTCACAGCTAAATGGGAAAATGTGCTAGATGAAATTAGCAGAGGTAAAAAGGATTCTAGTAAGTTTTCAAGTGACATGAGAAAGTATGCAGTGGAATTATTAAATGACGTTAAATCAAGTAAAAATAAATTTAGGTATGATAATTTAACAGGTAAAAAGTGTCCTAAATGTGGTAAATATATGCTTGAAGTCAAAGGAAAACATGGTATTATAAATGTTTGTCAAGATAGAAACTGTAATTATAGAGAAAATGTAAGTAAATTTACCAATATAAGGTGTCCAGAATGCCACAAAAAGCTTGAAATTAGAGGAAATGGTAGTGGACAAATATATATATGTAGTAATTGTGGATTTAGAGAAAAGCTTGCATCATTCAATAAACGGTTTGACAACAAAGCCAATATAGCAAATAAAAAGGAAATCTCAAATATAATGAAAAAGATGAAAAAAGAAAACGAAAAACCTATAAATTCGGCTTTAGCTGATGCACTTAGCAAATTAAATAAAAACTAAATAAAATAATAAAACACTAAATATGAAATAAATTTAAAGTAATAATAAATACAGTTTATAAAATTTTAAATGAAGAGAAAATAGCAAATATATTGAGTTTTCAAAATTTAATATATTTAAATAATATATAATTATATAATAAAATACACATTAATAAGCACTAAAATATTGATTGAATAAATTGTTTAAATTTTAAAGTGAAATTAGAGTATAAAATAAAAAAAGGTAGAAATCGCTTTATGGAGCGAAATCTACCGCGGTACCACCCAAATTATTACTCGTATATATAACGGCATTGCCGGCATAACCTACTTTTTACATTTCAGTTAGCAACTCTAGAGTGATTTTCAACAACTTTAGCTTATAGGATCGCACCAAACTCCTACTCTCTGAAAGCATATTTTTGTTTACTCTTCTCCGTCACTGTTTTTATATTGTTTGAACATGAAATTTTGCAATTGTGATTATTTTATTGATTACTATACTATAAAAAAATATTTATGTCAATAATTGAGATTTTAATTTTATTTTTAATATTAGTCAATTATATATGTATTTTTCATTAAATATAGTAATTTTTTATTAAATGTTTAATATATTCATATATTAATTAAAATAATTCTAAAATATTGTCTATATTTTAGAATTATTAGGATTATTATAATTGATTATTATCAATGAATATAATGCATATATATGCATATATATTTAATTCTATTTTAAAAATCCATAATAATGTAGTAAAAAATAATGGACAAAAAAATTGATAAAAGTTTAAAAAACTATTGACATTTTGTCCATAAGGTATTATTATCGTCACATACACTAAATATTGATTTGATAAATTGTTAAGAAATAAATTTTAAAGTAATAATGTTCGTGCTAAATAATTGTATTATTTAGTATTTTAGGTAAATATTCAAAGTGAATATTTTATTACCTGAGTATTCAGTTGTAAAATTAGTTTTTATTTTTACAGCTTGGATTTATTTTGTTAGCATGATTGTAGAGTATAAAGACAATGAAAAGGAAGAGTAAATAGCTATAATTTTTTAGAGAGTGAGATTTGGTGGGAGCTCATAAATTTAACTATTGAAGGTAGCCTTGGAGTCGTGGGTTGAAATTTGAGTAGGCCTTATCGGTAGAACCGTTATTACTTTGAGTAAAAATTTTGGGTGGTACCGCGCGACCAAACTTCTCGCCCCAAGCAGAGAATGTTGGTTGCTTTTTTTATATAAAGTTTTATGTTATTTACTATTTACATGAAAATTTATATAAAAAAATAAATTACATTTGGGTAAGTTTTGAATAAAAAATGTTTGTAAAATTAAGAATTATCACAATATTTTATTCAATATTTTAAATATAAAGTTTATGTTTTTTAGATTGTTTTAATTGCTATATAAAGATATTAATTGTTATATAAAAATTATTATAAATTTAAATTATAGGAGGAAGATATTATGGAAAAATTAAAAGTTTATTATGATGAAGATGCAAATTTGGATATTTTGAAAGGAAAAAAGATAGCTATACTTGGATTTGGTAGTCAAGGACATGCTCATGCTTTAAATTTAAAAGATAGTGGACTTGATGTAATAATTGGTTTATATAAAGGAAGTAAGTCATGGAAAAAAGCTGAAGGCTATGGATTTAAGGTATATGAAACAGCAGAAGCTGTTAAAAAAGCAGATATTATAACAGTACTTTTGCCAGATGAAAAGCAAAAACAAGTTTATGAAGAAAGTATAAAGGATAACTTAGATGAAGGAAATGCATTATTCTTTGCTCATGGATTCAATATCCATTTTAATCAGATAGTACCACCTAAAAATATAGATGTTCTTATGATTGCACCTAAAGGACCAGGACATATAGTTAGAAGAGAATATACATTAGGTAATGGAGTTCCATGTCTTTATGCAGTACATCAGGATTTCACTGGAAAAGGTAAAGAAATTGCCTTAGCTTATGGAAAAGGAATAGGTGGAACAAGAGCAGGAGTTATGACTACAACATTTAAAGTTGAAACTGAAACTGATTTATTTGGTGAACAAGTAGTACTTTGTGGAGGAATTTCAGAACTTATAAAAGCAGGTTTTGAAACATTAGTTGAAGCAGGATATGCTCCTGAAAATGCATATTTTGAATGTTTACATGAAATGAAGTTAATAGTTGACCTAATATATGAAGGCGGATTATCCAAGATGAGATATTCTATAAGTGATACTGCTGAATATGGAGATTATAAGATAGGCAAGAGAATAATAAATGAAAACACAAGGGCTGAAATGAAAAAGGTTCTTAAAGAAATTCAAGATGGAACTTTTGCAAAAGAATGGTTGCTTGAAAATAAAACTGGAAGACCAGGATTCACAGCAAGAAGAAGAATTGAAGAAAATTCTCAAATTGAAAAAGTTGGTAAAGAACTTAGATCAATGATGTCATGGATAGATCCAAATCCTTCAAATGAATAAATCTATTATAAAAAGGAGGCTGTGATACTATGAAGGGGGCTGAAGTGCTTTTACGATCATTAGTAAAGCATGGAGTTGATACTATATTTGGATATCCAGGTGGAGCAGTTTTACCTATATATGATGCATTATATGATATGCAAGATAAATTAAAACATATAATTACTGCGCATGAGCAAGGGGCAGCTCATGCTGCAGATGGTTATGCTAGGTCTACAGGAAAGGTTGGGGTTGTCATTTCAACCTCAGGACCTGGTGCTACAAATACTGTTACGGGTATTGCTACTGCATACATGGACTCTGTACCAATTATAGTATTTGCAGGTCAGGTGCCTGTAAGTTTAATTGGAAAAAATTCTTTTCAGGAAGTGGACATAAAGAGTATAACAAAATCAATAACAAAGAAAACATTTACTATTGATGATGTTTCAAATATTGAAAGTATAATAGATGAAGCTTTTAAAATAGCTGTTACAGGAAGACCAGGACCTGTAGTTATAGAAGTTCCTAAAAATGTTCAGGTTTCTGAAATTAATTATGATTCATTAAAAAGTAAAGATGAAGAAAATAATTATACGAAAAATGAATTTAGATATAATTTATTTTCAAATGAATACAAGAATAATTTAGATAAGGCTGTTGAAATTATAAATAAAAGCAAAAAACCTATGTTATATGTAGGTGGTGGGGTTATTTCATCTGGAGCAGAAAGAGAACTCATGGAATTTGTAGATAAGCTTGATACTCCAATTACTTGTTCGTTAATGGGAACTGGGGCATTCCCTGGCAATAGAAAGAATTATACTGGAATGGTCGGTATGCATGGAAGTCATTGTTCAAATTATGCAGTGAGCAAATGTGATCTTTTAATTGCAATAGGTGCAAGATTTAGTGATAGAGTTATAAGTAAAGTAAGTACTTTTGCAAATAATGCAAAAATAATTCATATAGACATAGATAAAAGGGAATTTGGTAAAAATGTTGACATAACTCTACCATTAATGGGAGATATAAAAAATGTGCTTCATGAGTTAAATGAAAGGATTAATAGGCAGTATCACAGCAGTTGGATGGATGAAATAGTTAAATTAAAGGAAAATGAAGAAATAAAGTATTCAAAACTCCATTTAGATGATGAAACTCAACTTCATCCGAGAGAAATCATAAATACACTTTATAAGTTGACTAAAGGAGATTGTATTATTACCACGGAAGTAGGACAAAATCAGATTTGGACTGCGCAATATTTTAAATTTTTAAAACCTAGAACGTTTATATCATCCGGGGGACTTGGAACAATGGGATTTGGCCTTGGAGCTGCAATTGGTGCGTGTCTTGGCAATCCGGATAAAAAGGTTATAAATGTAGCCGGAGATGGTAGCTTTAAGATGAATTCTACAGAACTTGCAACTATTTCAAAATATAAATTGCCAATTGTTCAACTTGTATTGAATAATGAAAGTCTTGGTATGGTACATCAATGGCAAGAGATGTTCTATAACAAAAGGTATTGTTTTACGGAACTTACTCATGATGTTGATTTTGTAAAATTAGGCGAAGCTTATGGAATTAAATCGTTAAGAATAAATAAGACAAGTGAAGTTGAAAGTAGTTTAGAATTTGCATTAAAGGCAAATGAACCAGTTATAATAGAGTTTAATATTAATATAGATGAAAAGGTGTTTCCAATAGTTCCACCAGGGGCGTCTATAACGGAAAGTATAGGATGATATTTTAAATTTAAATATAAATTCGTAAATAAAAAGGGGCTTAGTATAAATAAAAAGGGGCTTAATTAATATAGATTTTATAAAATTTTACGTCAATAGTTTGTACATTTAAGGAGGTATTTTGTAATGAAGAGTGATTCAGTAAAAAAAGGAGTTAAGGCTGCTCCTGCAAGGGCTCTTATGTATGGTATGGGATATACTAGCGAAGAAATTAAAAGACCTCTTATAGGTATAGTAAATTCCCAAAATGAAGTAGTAGCAGGTCATATGCACTTAGATGAAATAGCCAAAGCTGCAAAACTTGGAGTAGCAATGGCTGGAGGTACGCCTATGGAATTTCCTGCAATTGCAGTTTGTGATGGAATTGCAATGGGGCACGTTGGAATGAAGTATTCCCTGGCAAGTAGGGAGCTTATAGCAGATTCTATTGAAACTATGGCAATTGCACACGGATTTGATGGATTAGTTATGATTCCAAATTGTGATAAGATTGTGCCTGGAATGCTTATGGCAGCTGCAAGACTTGATATACCTACTGTTGTAGTTAGCGGTGGTCCTATGAGAGCTGGAAAACTTAACGACAAGGTATTAGATTTTAGCACATGTATAGAGAAAGTTGGAGCTTGTAGTGATGGAAAAGTAAGCGAAGAAGAATTGGAGAAAGAAGCTAAAAAATCATGTCCAGGATGTGGATCTTGTTCAGGACTTTTTACAGCAAATAGCATGAATTGTCTTACTGAGGTACTTGGCATGGGGCTGCCTTTAAATGGTACCGCAATAGCACAAACAGGTGAGAGAAATCAGCTTGCAAAATATGCTGGAATGTATGTAATGGATTGTGTAAATAAAAATAGAAAACCAAGTGATATATTGACTTTGGAGTCTTTCAAAAATGCAATAACTGTAGACATGGCACTGGCAGGATCAACAAATACTGTACTTCATCTTCCAGCAATAGCACATGAAGCTGGTATAAAACTAGATTTGAATTTATTTGATGAAATAAGTCAAAAAACTCCATGTATAGCAAAACTTAGTCCAAGCGGAAAACATCATATGGAAGATTTACATATGGCAGGAGGAATACCTGCTGTAATGAATGAACTTTCAAAGCTTGGATTAATTGAGGAAGATTGTATGACTGTAACTGGAAAAACTGTTGGAGAAACTATAAAAGAGCATAAAGTTTTGGACTACGATGTTATAAGAAGTGTTGAAAATCCATATAGTAAAAAAGGCGGAATAGCTATACTTAGGGGAAATCTTGCACCAGATGGAGCAGTAGTAAAGGAATCTGCAGTAGCTGAGGAAGTTATGGTACATGAAGGCCCTGCAAGAGTGTTTAATTCAGAAGAAGAGGCAGTTAGTGCTATATTTGGAAACAAGATAAAAAAAGGTGATGTAATAGTAATAAGATATGAAGGACCTAAAGGTGGGCCTGGAATGAGAGAAATGCTATCACCAACTTCTGCTATAGCCGGCATGGGACTCGATAAAGATGTAGCACTTTTGACAGATGGAAGATTTTCCGGTGCAACAAGGGGAGCATCTATAGGTCATATATCTCCAGAAGCAATGGAAGGTGGCTTAATAGGACTTGTTGAGGAAGGAGATACTATATTTATAGATATAAGAAATAAAAAACTTGAATTGAAAGTATCTGATGAAGAAATTGCAAAGAGAAAAGAAAAATATGTAAAACCTGAACCTAAAATAAAAAAAGGATATTTAAGTAGATATGCAAAACTTGTTACATCTGCAAATACAGGAGCTATATTAAAGTAACTGTTATTTTTAAATAAATATATATTGCCAAATATAATTTTAATTTTTAGGAAAGTATATATGGTATAATCATAATTAGTAGTTTCACTATTTTATGAAGGGAATTAAAATTATATGGATACAATAATGGTTAATATATATGGTTACAAAAATGAGTTGCTGGAATCAGGGTGTGCAGGTCATAATGGTTCATCATGTAGTTCATGTAGGTTAAGCAGTGGTTGTAAAAATTGTAGATCTAAAGAGAATCCTAAATATACTGCAGAGGGTCTATGTAAAAGTGTTAAGAACTTCTTAAAAACTACTGACGTATCTAAAAATGTTGAAGTGAACTTTGTAGAACTTAATGATAAGAGAATTAAGTCTAATGAAAAGATGAGAGTTAAAGAGGTTATTGATAGGGGTTTTTATCCACCTATAGTAGTTATAGATGGTATAATAAGGTATTATGGTGGCATTTCAAATATGCTCATATATAAAGATGTAAAAGAGCTGCTTACTTAAGCAGCTCTTTTACATTATTGAAACCAAAAGTTTTCATAAGAGTACTTATACACACGATATCCCATATTTTTAGCTGAATATTTAAATTGAACTATTGGGGTTCCAGAAATGTCATATTCACCATAAACATGGTTGAGATAACCTGAATTTACAACATAATTTCCACTATACTCCTGAACACTACTTACTATAGGAGAATATGGCAAATCTATAGATTGTACAAGTGTATAAGTTCCAGCTTTTTCATCTACAAGATATTTATAAAACATAGACTTTTCACCTTTATCTATACTACCTGTACCAGGGTATGCACTCCAGTCAAAATCAGGACGTGATTTGGTTCCATTATAGTTGTTGTTAAACATAATTAGATAATATTGTCCTTCTTCTAAAGATGGATCTTCAATATAAGTTACACTGTGTTGACCGGCATTAGATACAAAGTTTCCTACTTTTTTTAAATTGAGTTTATCGTATTTTGTCCCATCCCATACACTGTCATCTGCAATGAAGTACTTTAACGTTGGATTAGTATAAATGTCATTTACTCGTATTATAGTACTAAGTTCTCTAGAACTTAAAATCAAATCTTTGTTGTCAATAAGTTGTATTGTATTGAAGTGAATCCAATCAACACCTTCTTCATTTTTTTTCTCATCCGGTTCTAATGTAGAGGCTTTTTTCTCTATGTCGCTCATGTAGTCTTTAAAGTCCATAAGCTGTGTTACTTTTCCTGATGTTAAATCCAATTTTATAATGCAATCTTCAATTACTCCTGTATTGTTTTTAGTGGCCAAAATATCTAAACAGTTATTTTCCTCATCGTAAGTATAGTCATGATGTATTGACCAGTCTTTTCCCAAATCATATATTTTTTCGATTTGTCCAAGCCTGTTTACAGATGCAAGTTTATTTTTTGAATAGCTAAATATCATATTATTATCATTTGAATAAACTATTCTATATGCAGCGTCATCTTTTAATGGAATTTCTGATCTTATGATTCCATCATTATCTATCATATAAATAGTTGGATCTAAGAATCTATCATGAGATAACATAGTATATAATCCATTAGATAAGGCCGCTGTACTTTCGCCTTTTTCAATTGATATTTTTGGTACATCATCTGAATTCAAATTACCCATTTTTACTGTAAAGGTTTTTTTACCTACTACTTTATTATTTTCATCTAGTGCTTTTAATGTAATAGTATTTTCTTTATTTGCTACTAGTCCAATAATCTGATAAGCATGAGTTTTAGTAGTTTCGTTTTTACTACCTGTGTAGAGAGTTCTTGTAAAATCATTTATACTGTCATCATTTACAGATACAGTATATTGTATTTTTACTGATGTGTCAGTATTAAAATAAGCATTTACAGAAGAAGTATTAGTTTCAAATGGATTGTAAATTAAAAGGGGTTCATCTAGAGTGTAATTCTTTTCATTCAAGAGAGTTTCAATTTTATTTTCAATCGCCTCTTGATAATCTACATCCCATTTTGAAACATTGTCACTTTTACTTACAGTCATTATATCATTACCCATTGATTCGTTTTTTGTAATATCAATATCATAGCTTGAGAATAGTTTGTTTTTAAGCCCATAGTGTTGTGAAGCATATAAACCTATTATGAAAATTACAACACATGCTGCTATACCAATAAAAATCTTTTTTCTTTTCATATTTTCCCCTTTCACCAATACCTTTTTATTTATAGTAATTAATATTTAATACACTCAATTAAAAAAATATTATCAGCTTTTTTAGTCAATAAAGTTACAATATTGTAAAGATTGTATTAATAGATGTAAATATAATTACATTTATTGGCTAATATTGTAGATTTTATAATGAAATTAATATAAAGATCCTACTAGATTTAGTATTTTTATAAAGCTATACCTAGTAAGTTCTTTTATTGTGATTTGTTTTATAAATTACTGTTATATTGATTTTAATAAAAGGTAAGAATAAAATATAAAATAGGTAAAAGTTTTAAAAAAATATGTATTTTAGTTGAATATAAAGTTATTTTATCAGAATAATAAGGAGAAGATTATGGAAAAACTTACATTGCAGCAATTAGAATCAAAACTTTGGGAGTGTGCTGATGTTTTAAGAGGAGAACTATCTGCAACACAGTACATGGATTATATATTTGGAATGTTATTTTTAAAACGAATGAATGACCAATTCAGCTTTGAAAGAAATATTATGAAAAAAGAGTTTGAAGAACAGGGAATGGTGGAAGAGGAAGTTGAAGAGATTCTCAATGATCCTTCTATTTATGAAACTTTTTACATTCCAGAACAGGCCAGATGGGATAAATTAAAAGACTTAAATTTAAATATAGGTCCAGAACTTGATAAAGCATTTAAGGCTATTGAAGATGAACCTAAAAACAGTGAGCTTATAGGTGTATTAACTACGGTAAATTACAACGATAAAGAAAGAGTTCCTGATAAAAAATTAAGTCAATTATTAATGATATTTGATAGTATGAATTTAGCTGATGAATATATAGAATCAGAAGATATTTTAGGAAATGCCTATGAGTATTTAATTAAACAATTTGCTGATGAAGGCGGCAAAAAAGGTGGAGAATTTTATACTCCAACAGAAGTAGTTAAAGTAATGGTTAATTTATTAAAGCCACAAGAAGGTGATAGAATATATGATCCTACCTGTGGCTCTGGTGGTATGCTTATACAGAGCATTAGATACATAAAAGAACATGGTGGAAACAATAAAAATATATCTCTCTATGGACAAGAAATAAACCTTTCAACTTGGGCTATTTGTAAGATGAATATGCTGCTGCATGGTGCTAAAGGAGCAGATATAAGAAAAGGTGATACTATTCGTGAGCCAAAACATATAGAAAATGGTGTCCTTAAAACCTATGATAAAGTCCTTGCAAATCCACCGTTCTCACTAAAAAATTGGGGACATGAAGAAGCAAGTGCTGATGAATTTAATAGATTTTCATATGGATTACCACCAAAATCATATGGAGATTTAGCATTTGTATCCCATATGGTGGCAAGTTTAAATGTTAAAGGTAAAATGGCTTCTGTAGTTCCTCATGGTGTTTTGTTTAGAGGTGGAGCAGAGAAGAAAATAAGAACAGGTTTCTTAAAAGATGATTTAATAGAAGCAGTAATAGGACTTCCACAGAACATATTTTACGGTACTAGTATTCCAGCGGCTATAATTGTAATAAATAAAAATAAAGATGAAGATAGAAAAAATAAGGTATTATTTATAGATAGCAGCAATGATTTTGTTAAAGATGGCAATAAGAATAAATTAAGAGATGAAGATATTGAAAAAATAGTAAAAACATTTGATGAATATAAAGATGTAGAAAAATATGCAAGTGTAGTTGACTTAAAAACTATAGAGGAAAATGATTATAACCTTAATATAAGTAGATATGTAGATACCACTGAGCCAGAACCAGAAGTAGATATTGACTTAGTATTGGAAGACATAAGAGAGCTAAAGCTAAAGATGGCTGATTCAGAAGAAAAACTTAATGAATATCTTGAAGAACTTGGATTTGACAATATTTAAGGTGGTGATGGCAGTGGAAAGAGAGTATAAGAGTGAAGAGTTAAAAATGAAGAATGAAGAATTAAAAGATAAGAGCTGTAAAAGGGGATATAAGATGACGGAGCTTGGGGAGATACCAGAGGAGTGGAAAGTAAAGAAGTTAGGAGAAAAAGTAGAGATAAGAAGTGGAAACTCTCCAAGTAAATTTAATCTACATGATTATGGTAGTTTCCCATTTTACAAAGTTGATGATATGAATTATACTGAGAAATATTTAAATAAATCTAAGGCTTACTTTGATGAAGAAAAGTATAATTTAATGCCTAAGGGCATGATTGTGTTTCCTAAGAGAGGAGCATCTATATTTACAAATAAGGTTGCTATACTTCAAAATGCTGGATACTTTGATACTAATATAATGGGGCTAAAATGTAAAGATGGATTAAATAATGAATATTTATTTTATCAACTAAAGTTTATAGAGTTAAAAAAATTTGCAGATACAACAGCAGTACCACAAATAAACAACAAACATATAAATCCATTAAAAATTTGTTTACCACCCTTAAAAGAACAACAAAAAATTGCATCCATCCTATCCTCAGTAGATGAACAAATAGAAATCACTGACAGTCTTATAGAAAAGACAAAGGAACTGAAAAAGGGGCTTATGCAGAGGTTTCTTACAAAGGGAATTGGACATAGTAGGTTTAAGGATACGGAAATAGGAAGGATACCTGTGGAGTGGGAAGTTAGGAAGCTAGGAAAAATATTTTCAATAAACAGTAAAAGCATTAAGCCATATAAATATGATAAGGAATTTTTACACTATAGTATACCAGCGTATGATGAAGCAAGAACACCTATAATTCAAAATGGTAAAGAAATAAGAAGTAATAAATTTATAATTGAAAAAGATTCTATATTAGTTTCTAAGCTTAATCCGAGAATAAAAAGAGTGTGGAAAGTAACTTATAGCAAGAAAAATATACAAGTTTGTTCTACCGAATTTATTAATTATGTTCCATTATATAAAAATATTATAGATATTAGCTATTATTATCAGTATTTTTTATCTGATGTTTTTCAAAATCAATTGTTGCTAAGAGAAAAAGGTACAACAGGAAGTAGGAAAAGAGTTAGTCCAAATGACACCAAGGACATTTTAGTTTCATTACCAGCACTAAAAGAGCAACAAAAAATCGCCTCCATCCTGTCTTCAGTAGATGAACAAATAGATCAATATGAATCTAAGAAAGAAAAACTTAAAGAGCTTAAAAAGGGACTTATGCAGAAACTTTTGACAGGGAAAATTAGAGTGAAGGTATAATTGAAAAGAGGGATAGAAATTTATGTCTTATTTAGGAAATGAGGAAACTTTAGTAGAGATTCCAGCAATTGAATACATAAAAGATGTTTTAAAATATGATTTTGTTCACGGTAAAGAGTTAATACCTGAAAATGGAGAACGTGATTCATTAAATGAGGTTATATTGGTTAAAAGACTTAAAAGAGCATTAAAAAGATTAAATCCTTGGATGGATGAAGGAAATATTCATAAATCTATTAGGTTTTTAAGTAGGCCGGAAAATTTAGGTACAAGTCTTTTAGAAATAAATGAAAAGCTCTATGACGCTATTGTAGATTTAAATTATACTGTAGATCAAGATATTTATGGAAATGGGCAAAAAAAGCCTCAAACAGTACATTTCATTGATTGGGACAATGTAGACAACAATGATTTTTTAGTTACAAGGCAGTTTCAAGTAAAAACTCAATGTGGGAAATCTATTTATCCTGACATAGTTTTATTTGTCAATGGAATTCCTGTAGTTGTACTTGAATGTAAATCTCCTTTTTTAGAAAAAGCTAAAAATGAGAATATAGGTAAAAAAGAAGCTTTTGAGCAGCTTAAAAGATACATGAATGAAAGAGATAACAATGTTATAGAAGGTAATCCAAGACTTTTCTATACTAACTTTTTTACAGGAATTTTAAATAAATATCATGCCTATTTAGGTACAATTAGCTCAAAGTATAATCACTATTTAGAGTGGAAAGATCCATATCCATTTACTAAAGATATGGTTAAAGACGTAGAAGATTTTGGACAAAATATATTTATTCAAGGATTGTTAGAGAAGAAAAATCTTTTAGATATAATGAGGAATTTTTTAATATTTGAAACAGATAGTGGTGTAACTACTAAAAAAATATGTAGATATCAACAGTTTAGAGCTGTTAATAAAGCTATTAAGAGATTGAAAGAAGGTAAAGACTCACTATCAAGAGGTGGGGTTGTTTGGCATACACAGGGTTCTGGAAAATCTCTTACTATGGTAATGCTTGCGAGAAAAATAAAAAGAACTAAAGATCTTTCTGATGCTACTATAGTTGTTGTAACAGATAGAATTGATTTAGATAAGCAGATTTATAATACATTTGTTAGAACTTTATCAAAGATTACTACTCCAGTGAGAGCTACAAAAATATCAATGATGAAAGAACTTTTAGGAAAGGCTCAACCTAAAATTATAATGACTACTATTCAAAAGTTTGAAAATGAAACAGAAGAAAAAGAAATAACTGAAAATGGTAAAAAAGTTAAAAAGAAGTTTATTAAGCCTTATGAAGTTTTAACTACTAAATCAAATGTTATTGTACTTTCAGATGAAGCTCATAGAAGCCAGTATAAAGATACAGCTTCAAATATGAGGACAGCTCTTCCTAATGCAACTTTTATAGGATTTACTGGTACTCCTATTGATAAAAAGGACAGATCAACACCAAGAACTTTTGGAGGATACATTGATAAATATGGTATTAAACAAGCTGTAGATGATGGTGCTACTGTAAAAATTGTATACGAAGGAAGAAGGCCAGAACTTCACATAAAAGGTGATAGTTTAGATGACTTATTTAATGAAACTTTTGAAAATAAAAGTGATGAGGAAAAAGAGGCAATAAAGCAAAAGTATGCAAATAAGAAAGCAATAGTTGAAGCGGATAGTAGAATTAATAGTATTGCCATAGATATACTTAAGCACTATAGAGATAATATAATGCCAAATGGATTTAAGGCTCAGGTTGTCTGTATAAGTAGAGAAGCTTGTGTTAAATATTACAATGCCTTAAAAGAAAATATGAAAGATATTATAGGAGAGGATTTGGAATGTAAGGTTATATTTTCAGGCAAGGAAAATGATCCAACTCATTTGAAAGAACATTTCACTTCTAAACAAGAACAAGAATCTATAATTAATAGATTTAAGCAGCCAATTGAAAAAGATAAACTCTGTTTCATTATAGTAAAAGACATGCTTTTAACTGGTTTTGATGCACCAATAGAACAGGTTATGTATCTTGATAGGCCATTAAAAGAACATAATTTATTGCAAGCAATTGCAAGAGTAAATAGAACATGTACAATGGATATTAGCCGTAAAGTTGATATAGATAAGGTTAAAAAGGCAAGTATTGTGAAACAATGTGGATATGTTATAGATTATTACGGAGTTTCAGATTATTTGGAGGAGGCCTTGGCAATATTTGATAAAAAAGATTTGGGACAACCTATGCAATCAATGGAAGACTTATACAAAGAAATGCTTTCTTATAGAGAAGATGTAATGAATTTATTTAAGGGTAAAGATAAAAATAATCTTGATGAATTAATAAAAGTATTAGAAATGCAAGATAAAAGAGCGGAATTTGAAATAGGATACAAAAGATTTTCAAGTGCTGTTGAAGCCTTACTGCCTTCCCATGTAGGAACAGATATTTTAAATGATTTAAAGTGGCTTAGTTATATTAGAGCAGGAGCTAAAGCAAAATATAGTCCAGAACAGGAAATTGATATAAGTGACTGTGGTGAGAAAGTAAGAGAAATAATAGAGGAACACTTAAAATCTCTTGGAGTTATTCAGTGGATAGAGCCAATTACATTATTTGAGGATGACTTTAAGACAAAGATAGATACACTAAAATCAGATGAAGCTCAGGCATCTGCTATGGAACATGCTGTAAAACATGCCATTACTATAAAAATGGAGGATAACCCTGTATTTTATACAAGTTTATTGGAAAAACTTCAAAGGATACTTGATGAAACGGAAAATGATTGGATTAAAAGAAAAAAGAAACTTGAAGAATTTATCAAAAAAGATGTGGAAAAGGGAACAAAGTCCCAATCAGAGAGTCTTGGATTAGATGAAAAAGAATATGCATTCTTTGAAGTTGTAAAAAAATATATAGAAGATGAAGAAGTTCAAGATGATAGAATTAAAGAAGAAAGGGAAGTCTATATAAGTAATGACATTATAGAGCTGTCTAAAAATATAGCAGTAGATGTAAGCAAAGTAGTTGAAGATAATTATGTAATAGATTGGACTAATAATCAAACTAAAACATCAGATATAGAAAGAGCAATATTTATGCTGCTTAATAAGAAGTATTTTAAACAAATACCACTTAAAAGCAGAAAAAAGATGACTCAACGTTTACTAAGTTTGGCAAAGATACATTTTGCAGTAATTATGTAATCAAATTAAGAATTATTTATAATTTTTACTAGAGAGGAAATTAGATAATGAAATTGGAGTTAACATATGGAACAACAAATATAGCATTTAATGTGATTTTTAAAAATAGAAAGACAATGGAAATTTCCATAAAGCCGCCTAATATTATTACTGTTACTGCTCCAATTGGTACAAAAGAAGATGAAATACTCAAAAAAGTTGAAAGTAAAGGAAGTTGGATTGTTAAAAAGATATCTTTTTTTAAACATATGCAATACAGACATATTAAAAGAGAATTTGTCAATGGTGAATCATTTATGTACTTAGGGAGAAATTACTCTTTACAAATAGAAGCGGATTCAAATTTAAAAAAAACAGAAGTAAAATTGTATCGTGGTAAGTTTTTAGTTAAAACAAATAGTAGAAATGCCGAAGATATTAGAAATGCTATGGAAAAGTGGTATAGGGCTAAGGCTAATGAAGTAATAAAGTTAAGGGTTAAATATTATCAAAAATTTTTTGATATATACCCTACTAATATTAGAATTAAAGAGCAGAAGAAAAGATGGGGAAGTTGCACATCAAAAAATGAATTGTTATTTAATTGGAGGTGTATTATGGCTAAATCCAATGCTCTTGATTATATAATAGTTCATGAAATGTGTCATATGTATCATAAAGACCATTCAAAAGAATTTTGGAAGCTTGTAGGTCTTGTACTTCCAGATTATGAAATGAGAAAAGAATGGTTGAGAAATTATGGTGTTAGAATGGATTTCTAGTTTATCAATCATATATAAATAATCTTTTTATAATTATCTATTGACATATAATTAAATTTATATTACAATGTATGCAATCTAAAAAATAAAAACTATAATTAAAGTAAAAACTATGATGGGAAATAGTAGATACAGTGATTATCTTTTAGAGAGTGGGAGTTTGGTGAAATCCCATAGATGTCTTGTATTGAACTCGTCCTTAAGTTGCAGGCTGAAATTTACTAAAGTAGGCTGTGCCGTGTAAAGCGTTATTAAAATAAGTAATAAATTTGGGTGGTACCGCGGACAGACTTTCTCGCCTCATGAGTAAGGCTGTTTTTTTGTGCTAATTTTTAATTACTTTAAATTTATCAATATTTAGTGTGTAGTGTATTTATTTTATATAGTTTAATGTTTAAAAATTCTTTATAATTAAAATTTTTATGCAATTCTTAATTATAAAAATTATATCTGTTATGAGGAGAGATAACTATGAAAGCTGCTCAGGCAATTATCCAGTGTTTAAAAGAAGAAAATGTGACAACGGTATTTGGATATCCTGGTGCTGCAGTAGTTCCTATATATGAAGTACTGAAAAAGTCAGATATTAATCATATACTTGTAAGGCAAGAGCAATCTGCTGGACATTGTGCTAGTGGATATGCTAGATCAACCGGAAAAGTTGGAGTATGTATTGTAACTTCAGGACCTGGTGTTACAAATTTGATGACTGCTATTGCTGCTGCATATATGGATTCTATACCACTTGTAATAATTACAGGACAAGTTAAGACTAAACTAATTGGGAGAGATGTTTTTCAGGAACTCGATGCTACAGGAGCAACAGAATCATTTACTAAGTATAATTTTCTTGTAAAAGATTCAGCATCAATACCTAAAATTTTAAAGGAAGCTTTTTATATAGCGAAAACTGGGAGAAAAGGACCTGTGCTCGTAGATGTACCTGTAGATATAATGGAGGAGGATATAGATTTTAAATATCCAGAAAGTGTAAATATAAGAGGGTATAAACCAACTGTAGAGGGACATATTGGACAAATAAAAAGAATAGTAAATAGATTAAAAGAAAGTAAAAGACCTATTATTTGTGCAGGTGGAGGTATTATACTTGCAAATGCAACTAAAGAATTTAGAAAATTCATTGAAATATCGAAAATACCAGTGGTTAATACACTTATGGGAAAAGGTAGTATAGATGAAAATAGCAAATATTATGTTGGAATGATAGGTACTCATGGATTTAAATATGCAAATAAAGCTGTTGAAAATGCAGATGTGTTAATCCTCATGGGAGCTAGAGCTACAGATAGAACAACTTGTGGATTAAGTAACTTTGCAAAGAAGGCAGATGTAATTCATATAGATATTGATCCAGCGGAAATAGGTAAAAATTTAACAACGGATATTCCTGTAGTAGGTGATTTGAAAAATATAATATCAAAATTAATAGAAATGTTGCCTCCTATTAATACAGAGAATTGGCTGGAAATTATACACGGTTATATTTCACAGTATAAAATAACTAAAAAGCAAACAGAAAATATAAATCCAAAGAATGTACTCGATTTCATATCTGACAAGCTAGATGATGATAGTATTGTTACTGTAGATGTAGGACAAAATCAAATATGGTGTGCTCGTAATTATAAAATTATGGGAAAAAGAAAATTTTTGACTTCTGGTGGACTTGGAACTATGGGATACTCACTTTCAGCTGCAATAGGATCTAAAATAGGAAGCCCAAGTAAAAAAGTTGTAGCTTTTGTAGGAGATGGGGGCTTTCAAATGAGTCTTTTTGAACTTGGAACTATATCAGAATACAATATAAATATTATTATAGTTTTATTTAACAACTCAGGACTTGGTATGGTTCGTGAGCTTGAAAATAAAAGATTCTCATCAGAATTTGGAGTGACCTTTAAATCTAATCCTGATTTTGTTAAGCTATCAGAAGCCTATGGTATAAAGGCGGAAAGGGTTACAAATGGTATTGAGTTCAATAGTGCGTTTTCTAAGGCACTAAATTCAAATGAAGCTTTTTTAATAGAGTGTGTTGTGGATCCAAAGGAAAGTACTTTTTAATAAGGGAGGGATTGTTATAAAAAAATATGTACTATCTATATTAGTTGAAAATCATTCTGGTGTTTTAAGTAAAGTTGCAGGATTGTTTAGTAGAAGAGGATATAATATTCACAGTCTTACTGTAGGAATTACTGAAGATCCGGAAATATCAAGAATGACAATCGTTGCCATTGGAGATGACTATATGTTTGAACAAATAAACAAACAGTTGAATAAATTAATTGAGGTAATAAAAGTAATAGATCTTACAAACTATAGTAATTCTGTATACAGAGAATTATCTCTTGTAAAAGTATCAGCTGATTCAAATAATAAGCTTCTCATTATGGAAATTGCAAATACTTTTAGAGCCAATGTAGTTGATATGAATGAAGATAGTATGATAATTGAAATAACGGGAAATGAAGAAAAAATATCAGCTTTTATAGAACTTATGAAGCCTTATGGAATTAAAGAGAGTATTCGTACAGGACTAACTGCGTTAAATAGGGGAAGTAAACTTGAAGGTTAATTTAAAAAACTATTGTTTTATCTATAATATACTATTATAATATACTTATTAATATCATTGAATTTGTTATAAAGTAGCAGAGTAAGTATTATGCGTAAAGTGTTAGAGGATGGGAAGTTGTCTCTAAACGAAAAGTTCAATTTTTATTGTAACTTACGATGTAATACTGCTTCCGCTGTTACATTAAAGGGATATTGTGTTTAAAAGCTCCGTTCTCTTTAGTGTGACTACATTAAAGAGAAAAGGGGGTTTTTGTTATGCGGTAATTTATTTTGTTATTGTTCATATTTATTATTTGTATATTAAAAGATGGAGGAATAATATGAAAAACAAAATGAATACAAAGTATATTGTAACTACAGGGCTTTTTATAGCTATTGCACTTGTTATAAGAAATTTTGCAATAAATATAACAGCAGGTGGAGTACTTACTATGAGAATAAGCTTTTCAGCAGTATTTTATGTGCTACCTGGTTTCTTATTTGGTCCATTGTATGGTGGAATTGCAGGAGGACTTGTGGATATACTTGGATATATAATGGCTCCAATGGGTGGATATATACCGCTTTTGACTTTAACTAATATAATTGCAGGAGCTTTACCTGCATTAATATTTAGACTTATGAAAAATATAAGTGTATATAAGGTGAAAAAATGGTATGGTATATTCTTTGTAGTTATGTTTTTAATTGGTGTTATAAATTTTATATCTCTTAAATTTATGCCAACTATAGGAATTGGAAAATTACTTTCAATGGCAGGAAAAAGAGCTGACTATCTTGGAGTTGGACTCATAATTGTATCTATAATAGCTATGTTGTTGTTTGTTGTAAATGATGTTATAAATAGAAAAAAAGGAAGAGCTTATGAATATATAAATTCTAGATATTTTAAATTTGTAATTGCACTTGGAATATCGGGAATACTTGTATCTACATTGAATACATGCATATTGCTTATATTCATACCATCTCTTATGGATAAAGGCTTTATGTTGTTGTGGATTCCAAGAATTTTTCAGTGTCTTTTCCTTAATCTTATAAATTCATATATTGTATGTTTGCTTATATATTATTATGCTTTTGTAGAAAAGAAGATATTACAGAGAGTTTAAGATAAAAGTGATTCTTAATTAAATTCAAATAATTATATATTAAAATAAGAAGTTATAAGTGGATAGTTTCACCTATAACTTTTTATTTTAAATTGAATTTTTAAAAAAATTGAAATGGATAGTAGCCATATCTTCTCATATTCATCAACTTTGCAGAAGATATATATTCTTGAAATCTAATGTTTAAAATATTCCAATTTATGTTTTTAACAAATGTAGAAATATACTTTTTTCTGTCCGTTCCAAAGTCTATGAAATATGCATGTTCATATACATCCATAACTAGAAGTGGGTATGACATCCACACAGCTCCATTATCATGTGAATCACTACCTATTATATGAATTTTGTTATCAATGGAATCAATTGACACAACTACCCAACCTCGTATTGACAATCCTATATTTGTCAAATAAGAAATGAAATTATTATATGAAGAAAATTCATCTATTATAGCATCTAAAATAGGACCATTAGGAGAATTATTTCCTCCTGTCATGTTTTCAAAATAAAGTTCGTGAAGTTTTACTCCATCTAGTGAATATGTTTCTCCACGTTTTAGACTCCTCATTTCAGAATAAGTTGAATTAGTATCAGTGAATTTACTTGGTACATATGGTGTATTCCATATTTTATTTAGATTTTTTATATACCCTTCATATAACTTATAGTGATCATTTAATTGTTCTTTAGAAAAACCTTTTACGGATTTAAAATCAAAATCTTTTGGTTTTAGATTGTACATTAAAACACCTCTAAAAAATGTTATATTAATATTATATTATCTATTGTTTTAAATAGTGTAATATATTTTATGATTAGGTTGACAAATCTTAGATAAAAAAATAAAATAAATTGTAATGATATTAAATCATAGTGAATTACTCTGAATTTTTTAGTAGTCACTTTAATGGGAGAGATAAGTATGGAAAGAAAAGTATATATGGATTATGCTGCTACTACATTTGTAAAACCAGAGGTAGTCAAAGCTATGAATCCTTATTTTAGCCAGTACTTTGCAAATCCATCCTCTGTTTATAATATGTCAAGGAGAAATTCAGCGGCTATAAGTAAAAGTAGAGAAAAAATAGCTAATGCAATAAATTCTAGAAAAGATGAAATATTTTTTACAAATGGTGGATCTGAATCAGATAATTGGGCACTTAAAGGCGTTGCTAGTGCAAATGTACATAAGGGAAAACATATAATTACAACTTGTATTGAACATCATGCTATTTTAAATACTTGCAAGTATCTTGAAAAACTTGGATTTGACATAACTTATCTTAAAGTAGATAAAGATGGATTTGTGAATATAGAGGAACTTAAAAGTAAAATTAGAGATGACACTATACTTGTTTCAATAATGTTTGCCAATAATGAAATAGGTACTATTCAAGAAATAGGTAAAATAGGCAGTATTTTAAAAGAAAAAAATATACTGTTTCATACAGATGCAGTTCAGGCAATTACCCATGTGCCAATTGATGTAAATGCCATGAATATAGATTTGCTTTCAATGTCATCTCATAAATTTTATGGACCTAAGGGAATGGGTGCACTTTACATAAGAAAGGGTACTAATATAGATAATTTAGTACATGGAGGTGGACAGGAACGAGGCAAAAGGGCTGGTACTGAAAATGTTCCTGGTATAGTTGGAATGGGATGTGCAATTGAGATTGCCCTAAGTAATATGGAAGAGGAAAATAAAAGGCTAATATATTTAAGAAATAAGTTGATTTCAGGCCTTTTAAAGATTCCTAAGAGTAAGTTAAATGGTCCAATAGATAGAAGACTTCCAGGAAATATTAATATTTCATTTAGAGGAATAGATGGTGAATTGCTTCTTATACTTCTAGATAACATTGGAATATGCGCATCAAGCGGAAGTGCATGCTCAGCAGGTGCAATTGAACCATCACATGTATTAATGGCAATAGGTGATGATATAGATTTGGCAAAGGGTGCACTTAGACTTACAATAGGATATGAAACTACTGAAGAGGATGTAAATTTTGTAATAGATAAAGTAACTGAGTCTGTTTCAAATTTAAGGAAGAGAAGTACAATTAGATAAATTTTTAATAAACTTGAAAATAGGTGATAAGATGAAAAAGAAAGTAGTAATAGGTATGAGTGGTGGTGTAGATAGTTCAGTTGCTGCATACCTTCTTAAGAAGCAGGGATATGATGTAGTAGGGGTAACTATGCAGATATGGCAAGACGATGAATATTATGAGGGTATGGAAAGTGGGTGTTGCTCGCTTTCTGCAGTAGATGATGCAAGAATGGTAGCTGATAAATTAGATATACCATATTATGTTATGAATTTTAAAGAAGAATTCAAAAAGAATGTTATAGATTATTTTATAAGTGAATACACTAAGGGAAGAACTCCAAATCCATGTATTGCATGTAATAAATTTATAAAATTTGATGAACTTTTAAAAAAATCAATGGCACTTGGTGCAGATTATGTAGCTACAGGGCACTATGCAATTTGTGATAAAGTAAATAATAGATATGTTCTTAAAAAATCACAAGATGATAGAAAAGACCAAACTTATGCATTATACGGTTTAAACCAATATCAACTTGCACATACTCTAATGCCTTGTGGAGAATATAAAAAAACTGAAATAAGGGAAATAGCAAAAAAGATAGGGCTTTCTGTTCATAATAAGAGAGATAGTGAAGAAATCTGTTTTATACCAGATAATAATCATGGAGCTTACATAAATAGAAAATTGAATGGAAAGTTAGGTGAAGGAAATTTTGTAGATAAAAATGGAAATGTACTTGGAAAGCATAAAGGAATATTTTATTATACTATAGGCCAGAGAAAAGGCCTTGGAATCTCATTTGGGACTCCTAAATATGTAATAGATATAAATCCTTTAAATAATACTGTAGTACTTGGTGATGAGAGGGACTTATTTAAAGATGAATTTATAGTAAATGACATAAATTTTATGCCTTTTGAAACCCTTGATAAACCTATAGATGTACAGTGTAAAATAAGATATTCAGCAAAACCTAAAGAGGCATTGGTAAGTCCTTATAAAGATGGAAAAGTAAAAGTAAAATTTAAAGAACCACAAAGAGCAATAACTAAAGGACAATCTGCAGTATTTTATGATGGAAATACTATGGTTGGCGGAGGAATTATTGATAGGATATTGTAAAAAATACCCACCATTTTATATAAAGTGGTGGGTTAATGTATATCCTAAAATATATCCTAAAATTCCAAATACAATTGTAAGTGATATATACAAGTAGGCATTTAATTTTCTATTTCCATTAAATAGTTTTACACCATCGAACATGAAAGTTGAAAATGTAGTATATGCTCCTAGAAAGCCATCGCATAAAAGAGAGTATGTGAGCTTATCTAAGTTTACAGCATTTAATATTCCAAGCATTAGTGCACCTGTTATATTTAATACTAAAGTTCCTATTGGAAAGTATCTTCCAAGATGTTTTTGTATATACTGACCTAAAGAATATCTTGTTAAACTTCCTGTTATTCCACCTACACCTATCAATAAAATATTCATGTAATCAGCTCCTCACTTATTTATTATCAATATTTTCTGACTCTAATTTATCTTTAACTTTGTGAATATCTTCAGTTTTATTTTTATTGTATGAAGTTTTTCTTATTATATATTTGCCAAAATACACTCCAAGAACTGATGATGAAAATCCTGCAATTATTGAAAATAGTATATAAAATACAGCTTGATGATAATATCCATTGCTAAAAATATTCCAAAACTCTTTACACATAGTAGAAAATGTAGTATATGCTCCTGCAAAACCTGTGCATAGCATTAACTGTATATTCAAATGTCGTGTCATTTTTTCAACAAAATAAATACTTATAGCTGCAAGCAAAAAACTTCCTGTTATATTTACAAAAAATGTTTTTATTGGTATTATTCCATTATAATAATTATTTAGGTTTAGATTTTCAATTAAAACTCTAGATATAGCTCCAATAAATCCTCCGATTCCTACATATACATATTTCTTCATTTATATATTTCCTCCTATCTTATAGGAATACTTTACCTATTATAAATTAAAAACTTCTATTATTATACAGTTAAAGATATTCATTTTCAATTATAATATTAATTTAAAATTTTTATGTATACCTTTAGATATTATTTATTCTCTTATTTTTGATATAATATTATATAATCTATAATTAGGAAATGTTTATTTTTAATTATTTATAATGTATTTTAGAAATAGTTAACTTTATATTTATATTTTGGGAGGAATTATATTGAAGATAATACATACAGCAGATTGGCATATAGGTAAAATTGTAAATCAGGTGCATATGACAGAGGATCAAGAGTATATTTTAAAGGAATTTGTTAAACTTGTTTCTATAGAAAAGCCTGATGTAGTAATAATTTCAGGAGATCTTTACGATAGATCTGTTCCACCAGTAGAAGCAGTTGAATTATTAAATAATGTATTTACTAAAATACTTATCCAATTAAATACGCCAATTATAGCTATATCTGGAAATCACGATAGTGGCGATAGGGTTGGATTTGCAAGTGAAATACTTAAAAATAATGGATTATATATATACGGTAAGCTCAAAAATCCAATTGAGCCTATTATAATAAATGATGAATATGGAAGTGTAAATTTTTATCCAGTTCCATATTCAGAACCTGCAGAAGTTAGGCAAATAATGGGGGATGAAACAATACATACTCATAACGATGCTATTTTTTCAATAGTAAATTCTATTGAAAAAAATATGGATAAGAATTCAAGAAATGTTTTGATAGCTCATGGATTTGTTATAGGAGGAGAGTCATCTGACTCTGAAAGGCCACTTTCAATAGGTGGTGTGGAATATGTTGACTCAAATATATTCAAACCCTTTAATTATACAGCATTAGGTCACCTACATTCACCTCAAAATATAGGAAGTAATAGAATAAGGTATTCTGGTTCACTTTTAAAATATTCTTTTTCAGAGGCTAGACAAAAAAAGTCTGTAACTATTGTTAATTTAGATAAATATGGCAATGTACAGATTGAAATAAAATCCCTCAAAGTAAAGAGAGATATGCGAGTTTTAAATGGAAAACTTGTTGATATATTGAATCCAAAAGTGTATAGTAATACAAATACTGAAGATTATATATGTGTGAATTTAACAGATGAAGGACAACTTGTTGATCCAATGAGCAAATTGAGAGCAGTTTATCCAAATGTATTAAAACTTACGAGAGAAACTACAAAAAGTAAAAACAGTAGTATCAATAATAATATAAGGGAAACTTATGAAAAAAAAGACATGCTGGAACTGTTTAAAGAGTTTTACAAATATGTTACAGATAATGAATTTACTAAAGAAAAAGAAGATACAGTTCTAAAAGTGATAAAAAGTCTTAAAAGAGAGGAAGGTGATCTTTTTGAAACCAATTAGACTTATAATGACGGCTTTTGGACCTTATGGGGATGTAGAAGAAATAGATTTTACTAAACTTAAAGATAGAAATATATTTTTAATAACAGGGCCTACAGGAGCGGGAAAGACTACTATTTTTGATGCAATAAGTTATGGAATTTATGGAGAAGCAAGCGGTGAGGGAAGAGATGGAGAAAGTCTGAGAAGTCAATTTGCAAAAGATGATGTTATGACTTCAGTAGAAATTTACTTTGAACTTAGAGGTAGAAAGTATTATATAAAGAGAATACCAAAGCAGATGAAGCCCAAGTCAAGGGGAAGTGGTTTTACAGAACAAAAGACAGATGCAGAAATGAAAATATTTGATGAAAATGGAAATTATAAAATTGTATGTGGAGTTAGTGCTGTAAATAAAAAAGTAGATGACATAATGGGTATAAACTATCAGCAGTTTAAACAGATAATGATGATTCCACAAGGTGAGTTTAGAAAACTTCTTGTGTCAGATAGTAAGGAAAAAGAAAAAATATTGAGAAAGATATTTAACACTGAAATATATAGTAAGTTCCAGGATAAATTATATAAGATGAAAGAGAGTATTTTAGATGATATAAAGACTGTTAAGAGTAAAGAACTGGAAAATATAAATAAGATACAATGTAGTGAAGACAGCTTATTATATGAAGAAATGGAAAAAGATGATAAAAATTTTGATAAGATTTTGAGGCTTTTAGAAGAGCAGAATAAATTAGATTCTGTTAATATGAAAAAGATTAAAGATGAAATTCTTAAGGTGTCTTTAAAAATAGAGAATTTAAGTAAAAAGACATATGAAGCAGAAGAGAATAATAAAAAAATAAGTGAAAAAATTAAATTGGAAGCTGTGTTAGATTCATTAAAGAATAAAGAAAAAGTTATAAGTTCAAAAGAAAATAGACTTTTAAAAGGAAGAAAGGCATTGAAAGTAGAGTCTTTTGAAAAAGATTATATAGATAGAAAAGAAGATATAGAAACTAAGAGGAAACAACTTGCCAAATCTATATTGGATATGAAAAATATAAAAAACAAATTAAAAGAAGCTGAAGAGGCTTTAAAATGTGAGGAGTCTAAGAAAGATTATATAAATAAAATAGTTGAAAAAATAGCAGAACTTAAAAGTTATAGAGATAATGCTATTAAGTTGAAAAAGAAAAATAAAGAACTACAGTTATCAGAAGATAAATTTAATAAGCTTAAAAATAACTTGGAGAATAAAAAAAATTATATTAAATTATTAAAAGAAGAAATAGATAAATTGAAAAACAGTGTTGAAAATTCTGATGATTTTAAAGATAAGGAGATGAATCTTCAATCTAAATGTGAAAAATTGGATAGGGTATATGAGGTATTGCTTAATTTAAATGAAGAGAATAATAAAATTGTAGATATACGAAAAGATTATATAAAACTGCGAAATAAAATGAATAAAGACAGGGAATTACTTGAAAAAGCAAAAGAAGAACTTGAACATATGGAGAAAATGTCCATGGAAGGTCAGGCAGCATTTTTAGCAGCTTCATTAATAGAGGGCAAGCCATGTCCAGTATGTGGATCAGTGCATCATCCTCATATTGCTGAAATGAAAGATGTATATCCAGATAAGAATAAAATTGAAAATCACAAAAAACGTGTAAAGAAAATTGAAGATAACTATGAAAAATCTAGAGAAAACTTTCAACGTGTAGAGGTAAAGGGAAATACTGGGAAACAGATAATATCAAAAATTAAAAAAGACTATGAAAATTTAACAGGTGAGAATATAGATAAACTTGAGAAGTTAGAGCTTACAATGTTTATAAAAAATAATATTGATAGTTTAAAATTAGATATAGAAAAAGTTAAAAGTGAAATTTTAAAAATAAAAGCAAAACAGGAGAGCATTGAAAAAAAGAAGAATAAACTTAAAGAAAAGACTTTAGTTTATGAAAGGGAAAATGCTGCATTTGAAAAGATTAATGAAGAATATTCCAATCAAGTTGTAGAAGTTGAAAGAATAAGAGGTATAGTAAATGGAATTACAGAGGGAATTCCGTCTGAGTTTAGATCCATTGAGAATCTTCAAAGTAAAATAGATGAAATGGAATTAACTCGTAATAAAATGGAGAATTCAATTAAAGTAGCTCAGAATAACTATATAAATTCAAGATCAATGTACGAAAGAATATGTTCAAATAAAGAGTCAATTGAAAAAGATATAAAGAATATGGAGTTGCGTTTAGAAAAGATAAAGAGAATATTTGAAGAAAGTGTTTTGAGTTTTGGGTTTATTAATATAGAAGACTACAGAAACTGTAAAATTTCAGAAAAAGAAGAAATTAAACTTGAAAAAGATATAAATAGGTACTATACAGAACTTAAATCCACGGAAGATAGATATAGAGAGCTTAGTTTTGAAGTTAAGGATTTAACTCCAGTTGATATAGGTAAATTAAAATCAGAAATTAATAGAATGAAAGAAGATAAAAATAAGTTGGATAAGGAAAAATCTGAACTGGATACTAGAATCAATATAAATGAAGCTGCATTTAGAAGACTTACTAGTCTTTTAAATGATGTAAAGGAAAAAGAAAAAAAGTATAGTGTAGTAGGAGAACTAGCAGTGGTGTCTAGAGGAAAAAATTATGAAAGAATAAATTTTGAAACGTATGTACTGGCATCTTTTTTTGAAGATATTATTGAAGCGGCTAATATTAGATTCCAAAAGATGAGTGAAGGAAGATATGAATTAAGTAGAATAACTGAACTTGGAAAAGGAAGAGCACAAACAGGTCTTGATCTTCAAGTATATGATAATTACACTGGGAAATATCGTCATGTAAAGACTTTATCTGGTGGTGAAAGTTTTAAGGCTGCACTCTCACTTTCACTAGGTCTTGCAGATATTGTTCAATGCTACTCAGGTGGTATAAATTTAGATACAATGTTTATAGATGAAGGATTCGGAACTTTAGATTCAGAGTCATTAGATAATGCAATTCAATGTTTAATTGAACTTCAAAGTGAAGGAAGACTTGTTGGAATAATATCTCATGTTCCAGAGTTAAAAGATAGAATTGATGCTAAATTAGAAATAATTCCAAGTACAGAAGGAAGTAGAACTCAATTCAACATTGTATAAAGATTGTATAAAGCCATATTCATAATTTTAGAAAAATTACACAATATAATATAAAAAAGTATTATTTTATACCATTTTATATTAAATGTAATATATTTTTTGCAAAATAAATAAAAGAATGAAATTTTTATATTGAAAAATTTCACAAACAAATATATAATTTAAACTAAACTGAAAATTAAAGGGGGCAATTACATGAAATCAATTGGGGGATTACCACCAAAGCAAGGACTATATAATCCAAATTTTGAAAAAGATAATTGCGGAGTTGGTTTTGTTGCCAATATTAAAGGAGAAAAATCTCATAATGTAGTTAAAAAAGGCCTTAGAGTATTAGTTAATTTAACTCATAGAGGAGCTGTTGGTGCTGATCCTAAAACTGGCGATGGTGCCGGAATACTTGTTCAAATACCGGATGAATTTTTTAGAATATGTTGTGATAATGAAGGAATAATATTACCTAAATTAGGAGAATATGCAGTAGGAATGGTATTTTTGCCAAAAGAGCCTGCTATTAGATATCAATGTGAAGGAATCTTAGAGAGAATAATAAAAGAAGAAGGTCAAAAGATACTTGGCTGGAGAGATGTTCCTACAGATAATAGAGGTATAGGAGAAACAGCACGCGGTACAGAACCTATAATAAGACAGGTATTTATAGAAAATTGTCTAAAAAGTCAAGTTGAGTTTGAAAGAAAGCTATATATAATAAGAAAAAGAGCAGAAAATGAAGTAAAAAAACTAGTAAAGAGAAATTCTGAATACTTTTATATATGTTCTCTTTCAAGTAAAACTATAGTATATAAAGGATTGCTTTTAGCAGATCAGATAGCAGGATACTATCTTGATCTAAATGATGTTAATTTTAAAAGTGCTATAACTCTTGTTCATCAAAGGTTTAGTACAAATACATTTCCTACATGGGATCTTGCACAACCTTTTAGGTATTTGGCACATAATGGTGAGATAAATACTATAAGAGGAAATAGAAATTGGATGAATGCAAGAGAAGGAATTTTAAAGTCAAGCACTTTTAAAGATGATATAAATAAGCTATTTCCTATTATGACACCTAATGTAAGTGATTCGGCATCTCTTGACAATATGTTTGAACTCCTTGTAGAAGATGGAAGAAGTATTGCTCATTCAATGATGATGCTCATACCTGAAGCTTGGGAAAAGAATACTGATATGCCTGAATATAAAAGGGCTTTTTATGAATATCATGGATCACTTATAGAACCTTGGGATGGACCTGCTGCTGTATTTTTTACAGATGGAGTTCAAGTAGGTGCAACTTTAGATAGAAATGGATTAAGACCGGCTAAATATGTAATAACAAAAGATGGACTGGTTGTTATGGCATCTGAACTAGGAGTTTTAGAATTTGGACCTGAAGAAATAGTTGAAAAAGGTCGTCTAAATCCTGGAAAGATGTTTTTAGTTGATACAAAAGAAGGAAGAATTATAGATGATGTGGAACTTAAGAAGAATATTTGCACAGATAAGCCTTATAAGGAGTACATAAAAGAGAGTAGAAGAACTCTTGAAGACTTTGAAGATGTTTCAGCTTATACAAATATAATTCCAGAGAGATTAAAAGAAGATCAGAAGGCATTTGGATATACAATAGAAGATTTGAGGCGTATACTTAAGTTTATGGCTGAAAATGGTAAAGAACCTATAGGTTCTATGGGAAATGATACACCTCTTGCTGTTTTATCTGAAAGACCACAGATTTTATTTTCATATTTCAGACAACTATTTGCTCAAGTTACAAATCCACCAATAGATCCTATTAGAGAGGGAGTAGTAATGTCACTTATGAATTACTTAGGACCTCAAAATAATATACTCAATAAGGAATCTATTGATAGTCCTTTTATAGAACTTAGTAATCCAATTTTAACTGATGATGAAATGGCAAAAATAAAGAAAATGCGGGATGTGGATTTTAAGACAACTACTGTACCTATAACATTTAAATATGACAGGGGTATATCTGGATTTAAAGAAGCACTTAAACTTATATGTGAAAGAGCTTCTAAAAAAGTTGATGAAGGCTATAATATATTAGTATTAAGTGATAAAAAAATAGATGAGTATGAAGCTGCTATACCAAGTCTTCTTGCAGTATCAGCTGTTCATCATTATTTGATAAAGAAAAAGACGAGAACAAAAGTATCCATTATAGTGGAAACTGGTGAAGCTAGAGAAACAACTCATTTTGCACTATTAATAGGTTATGGTGCAAGTGCAGTTTGTCCATATTTAGCTTATAGATCAATTGAAAATTTAGTTGACAGCAATATAATAAACAAGGTTTCAAAGGAGAAGGCAATTTCAAATTATAGAAAATCTATATGTAGTGGACTTTTAAAGATATTATCTAAAATGGGAATCTGTACAATACAAAGTTATCATGGTGCACAAATATTTGAAGCTTTGGGTTTAAGTCAAGAATTTGTAGATAAATATTTTAAAGGTACTACAACTACAATAGGTGGTATAGATATTGACGTTGTTGCAAAAGAGGTGCTTATAAGGCATAGGAGGGCATTTGATAGATTTAAAAATCCATCAATTGCTTTAGATGTTGGAGGATTGTATTCATGGAGAAAAGAAGGAGAATATCACCTTTTTAATCCAGAAACTATTTACAAGCTTCAACTTGCATCTAGAAATAATGATTATAAAATATATAAAGAATATGCAAATTTAATAAATGACCAGAGCGGACATCTTACAACTCTTAGAAGTCTTTTTGATCTTAAATTTGATAAGGGCTCTGAGATACCACTTGAAGAAGTAGAACCTGAAAGTGAAATAATAAAGAGATTTTGTTCAGGAGCTATGTCTCTTGGAGCACTTAGCAAAGAGGCCCATGAAACAATAGCAATTGCTATGAATAAAATTGGAGCTAAGAGTAATTCAGGAGAAGGCGGAGAAGATTATAGAAGATTTAAAATAGGCAGTGATGGGAAAAATAAGAGAGGAGCTATAAAACAAGTAGCTTCTGCAAGATTTGGTGTTACTACAAATTATCTTGTAAATGCAGATGAAATTCAGATAAAAGTAGCTCAAGGTGCAAAGCCAGGAGAAGGAGGACATCTGCCAGGACCTAAGGTAGATCATTATATTGCAGAAGTTAGACATTCAACACCTGGAATAGCTCTTATATCACCACCACCTCATCATGATATATATTCAATAGAGGATTTGGCACAACTTATATATGACCTTAAAAGTGTAAATCCAAATAGCAGGATTAGTGTAAAACTAGTGTCAGAAGTTGGAGTTGGAATTATTGCAGCAGGAGTTGCAAAAGCTCATGCAGATTTGATATTAATAAGCGGACATGATGGTGGAACTGGTGCAGCACCTCTTTCCTCAATGAGATATGCAGGAACTCCTTGGGAAATAGGATTATCCGAAACACATCAAGTACTTCTTTTAAATAATTTGAGAAGTAGAGTAAGACTTCAAACAGATGGACAAATGAAGACAGGTAAAGATGTAGTTATTGCAGCTTTACTTGGAGCTGAAGAATTTGGATTTGCAACTACATTGCTTGTAACATTAGGATGCACTATTCTTAGAAATTGTCACTGTAATATGTGTTCAATGGGCATTGCAACTCAAGATTCAGAACTTAGGAAGAATTTTAAAGGTAAACCTGAATATATAATAAATTTCTTAACTTTTGTAGCTAGAGAAGTTAGAGAATATATGGCAAAGCTAGGATTTAGAACTATGAATGAAATGATTGGAAGAGTTGACAAGATAAAAGTCGATGATCAGAAAAAAATGGATAATTTTAAGGCAAAGGGCATTGATTTTTCAAATATATTGTACAGACCAGATGTGCCAGAGAAGATAAAACCATATTGTACTATATCTCAAGATCATGGCATAGGTAATGCACTTGATCATACTTTAATACAAATTGCATCACCTGCATTTGATCATAAAAAGAATGTAGTTGGAAATTTTGAAATAAAGAATGTAAATAGAAGTGTTGGAGCTATGCTTAGTGGTAAAATAGCTAAAACTTTTGGAAAGGAAGGACTTCCAGAAGATACTATAGTATTTAATTTTAAAGGTTCAGCTGGACAGAGCTTTGGCACTTTTGGAATGAAAGGACTAACACTTAAACTTATAGGAGATGCAAATGACTATGTTGGAAAAGGGCTATCTGGAGCAAAACTTATAATAAAAACTCCTGAAGATGCAGGATACAAAGCTGAGAACAGTTTTATTGCAGGAAATACTATATTATATGGAGCTACTAGTGGAAAGTTGTTTGTAAATGGAATGGCCGGTGAAAGATTTGGAGTTAGAAACAGTGGAGCTTATGCTGTAGTAGAGGGTGTAGGTGATCACTGTTGTGAATACATGACAGGTGGAGTTATAGTTGTTATTGGAAAGACTGGAAGAAATTTTGCTGCAGGTATGAGCGGAGGAATAGCATATGTACTAGATGAGGATAACTCTTTTGATAAAAATTGCAATATGGATATGGTAGAGATAAATCAGCTAGATACTGATGATGAGGATTTAGTTCTTAATCTTGTAAAAGAACATTATTCTAATACAAATAGCTTAAAGGCAAAGAGCATTTTAGATAATTGGGATAAATTTAAATGTAAATTCAAGAGGGTAATTCCTACTGCATATAAGCTCATATTAGAAAAAAACAAGCAGACTGTCAGAGTATCTTAGGGAAAGGAGATATATAAATAATGGGAAAGTTAGCTGGATTTAAAGAGTTTGACCGTAAAAATTTTAGTACAAGACCTGTAAAAGAGAGGATTAATGATTTTAAAGAAGTACATGATCCACTTCCTATAAAAGATATGGAAGACCAGTCAGCAAGATGTATGAACTGTGGTACACCATTTTGCAATTGGGGATGTCCTCTTGGAAATTTAATTCCAGATTGGAATGACTTTGCGTATAATGGAGATTGGAAAAAAGCCTATGAAAGACTTTCTATGACTAATAACTTCCCTGAATTTACAGGAAGAATATGTCCAGCTCTTTGTGAAGCATCTTGTACTTTGGGAGTAAATTATGATCCTGTATCTATTAGAGAAATAGAATATATGATTATAGAAAAGGCATTTAAAGAAGGTTGGGTTAAGCCAGTTATACCTATAAACAGAACTGGAAAGAGGGTGGCTGTTATTGGATCTGGTCCTGCTGGGCTTTCAACGGCTGCTAGTTTGAATTTTGTTGGACATGAAGTAGTTGTATTTGAAAGACAGGATGAAATTGGTGGACTTTTAAGATATGGAATACCTGACTTTAAGCTTGAAAAACATGTAGTTACAAGAAGAATTGAAATTATGAAACAGGAAGGTATAACATTTAAGACAAATGTTAATGTAGGATTTGATATACCTACAAGTGAAATCTTAGAGGAGTTTGATGCTGTTGTACTTACTGGAGGTTCTACTGTTCCAAGAAGTCTTGATGTTCCAGGAAAGGATTTAAAAGGAATTTATTTCGCAGTTGATTATTTGAGAGAACAAAATAAAATAACAGCTAAAAAGAAAAATACTGCAGATATGACGGCTAAGGGAAAATCAGTAGTTGTAATTGGTGGTGGAGATACTGGATCTGACTGTATAGGTACTGCAATAAGACAGGGAGCAAAGAAAGTATACCAGCTTGAAATAATGCCAAAACCTCCTGTATCAAGAGATAAAACTATGCCATGGCCATTATATCCAAGAACTTTAAAGACAACTACCTCTCATGAAGAGGGATGTGAGCGTATGTGGAATGTATCTACAAAGTACTTTGATGGAAAAAATGGTCATGTAACTAAACTTCATTGTACTAAAGTTAAATGGTATAATGAAAAGGGCAGAATGTCATTTGATGAAATCAGTGGAAGTGAGTTCGATATAGACGCAGATATGGTAATTATAGCTATGGGATTTTTACATCCTGAGCATAAAGGAATTTTGAATGATTTGCAGTTGAAATTTGATCCAAGAGGTAATGTTAAGACTTCCGATAAGCATATGACAAATGTTAAAGGGGTATTTTCAGCTGGCGATATGAGAACTGGTCAATCACTAGTTGTAAAAGCTATTCAAGATGGAAAAATTACAGCAAAATATGTAGATGAATATCTAATGGGGGAAACTTGTCTTTAGAATTAAAATTAAATATTTATATAGAAAATGCAGATTATTGATAATCTGCATTTTTTACATAAACCCTTATATATCAAGTAAGTTCTTTTTATAGTCTGAATATAAAGCTCTAAGTTCAGCCATTTTTTTCTCTATAACTATTTGAAGATCTGATACCTTTTTGTAATCTTTCTCTTCAAC
>NZ_JACGAG010000019.1 GCF_014050525.1 Clostridium sp. cel8 | reverse complement strand
CAAAGTGAGGTATTTTTTTTCAACGCTTAAGCTCTTCTGAACACACCTGCATAGCAGGTGGTTTTCTAAATGGACAACAAAATAGACATGAGATATATAAGTTCTCATGTCTATTTTAACCTATTCAACTATGCTACTTATTGCAAGTGCCAAAGCACCTTTAATTCCAGCATCAGTTCCAAGTTCTGCTGGAAGAATTTTTGCATTATCATATATGTGCTTAAAGCTCCTTTTAGAGGCAACTTCATTTATTTTATCAAAGACAATTTTGCCAGCCTTTGAAACTCCTCCTCCTATAACTACAACTTCAGGATCAAAACAATTTAGCACATTTGCTACAAATATACCAAGAAAATTAAGTGATTCGTCTATTATACTACTAGCTACACTATCTCCTAATTCCGCTTCATTAAAAACATCTTTTGCAGTAATATTTTCATACTTTTTAAGTGATGTTTCCATATTTTTATGTACAGCTTCTTTTCCCTGTCTTGCTATTGCAGTACCTGAACACATTACTTCTGCACATCCATAATTTCCACAATTACATTTTGGTCCATCTTCTTTTAAAGTCACATGTCCTATTTCAAGTGCATTTCCAGTATTTCCTCTGTACAACTTTCCATTTAATATAGCACCTGCCCCTATTCCTGTGGAAACTGTTATAAAAATCATATTACTAGTGCCACGTCCTGCACCAAATCTATGCTCTCCAAGAGCCGCTACATTTGCATCATTATCTAAGACAACAGGTATATTAAATTTTTCTCTTATAGGATTAACTATTTGAAAATTTTTAAATGGAAGATTAGGAGTTGTTATAATCACTCCTTTTTCACTATCTAAAGGTCCAGGAGATCCAATTCCAATACACACTATATCTTCAGTCTTAATTTTTGACTTTTTAATAACTTCATCTATAAGTGTTATAATTCTATTTAATATAGCACTTTCACCTTCACTTGCATTTGTAGCAATTGTATTCTCATATATTACATTTCCATCTAGATCTGATGATGCCACGGCAATTTTAGTACCTCCAAGATCTACACCAACAACGTATTTTTTCATATAACTCCTCCAATCAATATCTCGCAATAAAGTATAAAATAAAATTCACAAGAAAATTATACCATAAAATTGTAGATTATTCTTGATTAACGGCAGTTTTATAATTATATCCTATAACGGAATCAAAATACTTTTTACCCTTTACATCATTATACTTCCCTTCCCATCTTGATACAACTATAACAGCTAGTGAATTACCAACTACATTTACTACTGTTCTTGCCATATCAAGTAATCTATCTATACCTGCAATAAATGCAAGTCCTTCTATAGGAATTCCAACACTTCCAAGAGTTGCAAGAAGAACTACAAAAGATACTCCTGGTACTCCAGCTATACCCTTTGAAGTTATCATAAGTACTATAACAAGATTTATTTGAGCAAATATAGATAGATGTATTCCGTACATCTGTGCAATAAATACTGCGGCTATAGCCTCATACAGTGTTGAACCGTCTAGATTAAATGAATATCCTGTAGGTATAACAAAAGAAGCTATAGATGACGGGCATCCATATTCCTCCATTTTAACCATAAGTCTTGGAAGTACAGTTTCAGAACTTGATGTAGTATAAGCTAGAATTAATTCTTCTTTTAAAATCTTTAGCAAATGGAAAATATTATTTCCAATTATCTTTGCAACTATACCCATAACTACAACTATAAAAAATACCATAGCTCCATACACAGTCAACATAAGTTTACCAAGTGGTACAAGTGATTTTAAGCCAAACTTAGACACAGTTACGCCTATAAGTGCAAAAACTCCAATAGGTGCAGTTTTCATAATCTGATTTGTTATCCAAAACATAACCTCAGATATTCCTTCAGCAAGTTTAAGTATTGGTTTTCCCTTTTCACCAATAGCTGCTACACCTAAACCAAACATAACTGCAAAAAATATAATAGGAAGTATATTACCATCTGCAAGTGAACTAAATAAGTTATCTGGAACTATTCCTACAAGAGTTTCCTTAAATCCACTATGTGCTGTACTTTTTGCAGTATCTACATAACTACTTATATTCATCTTTGAAAGATGCCTCATGTTTATACCTATTCCTGGATGAAATAAATTTGCAATTACAAGTCCAAGCACTATTGCAATTGTACTCATAATTTCAAAATAAATTATTGTCTTTACTCCTAATTTGCCAAGTTGTTTCATATCTCCTACTCCAGCTACCCCAACTATCAGACATGAAAAAACTATAGGTATAACTATCATTTTTATAAGTCGCAAAAATATATCTCCAACAGGTTGTAAATATGTAGCCACATTAGGATTTCCATAAAAAACTGCTCCTACAATAATTCCAAGCACTAATCCTATAACAATTTGTGAAGCAAGTCCAAATTTCTTCTTTTTTATTTTTTTCATAAATTGTCCCCCTTATTCTGCTAAAATATAAATTAATTGAATTATAATTTAATTAATCATTTAAAAATTCTCAAAAGAATAGATTTTAAATTCTAATTTTTTTATTTTTTATTACAAGTTTTATAGACTGTTTATTCATAACAATATCTATCAACTTAATATTAATATATAAATTACACAATACTATAAAATACTACTCAAAATTATAATTATTGTTTTTAAATTTTAAGTTTATAGAATATATTATGTTTTATAAATCAATTTATAATAAATACATAGTTTTCTGACAAATTAGAAAACAGAATTGAAAATTATGTCCCTTGACATGATATAATTATGACTAGTATAATCATCTCAAATTGGAGGGAGAGGAGGATTAATAATTTGGATAATTCAATAAGTAAGTTTAAATTTAATAATTCCGAAATTAAAGATGATATATTTATACTTATAATAATGGTAATAACTATTCCTTTAACTGGTGAATTAAAGATCTATCCATTTCAAAATACATTTCGTATAAGTTTCAGTACTACAATATTTCTATTTTTACTATTATGGATAAAAAAAATTCCACTTATACTATGTGGAAGCTGTGTAGGTGTATCTGTAGTATTTTTTCGAATTATATTAGATATAATCTTTCAAAATAATTTCAGCTTCTACAATGCGTTTTTAGTAAATTTCCCAGCTTTTTTTTACTATTTTATATTTTCTTCTATATTTTACATTGTATCTGTAAACAGACTCCATAACTATCCTATGCGCCTTGGCTTTATTGCTGTAATTAGTGATATGACCTCAAGTATATTTGAAATAATTTTGCGTCATATTATATTTAAAAATACTATAATAAGTCCACTAACTATTTTTTTATTATTGATAATCGCAATAATAAGAAGCTTTTTTGTACTTGGATTTTTCAATATAATAAAACTAAATGAAATCAAAGAAAAAGCAAAACAACAAGCAGAACAAAATAAATATATGTTACTTCTAATTTCAAATTTATATGAAGAAGCAGTACAATTAAAAAAATCTCTAACCTATGCTGAAGACATAACTACTAAATGTTATAATTTATATAGGAAATCTAAAGACCCTTCTCATAATTTCAATGATATAAAAATATTTTCGGAAAATTTACTTGAAATAGCAGGAGAAATACACGAAATCAAAAAGGATAATCAGAGAATATATTCAGGTCTTTCAAAAATAATTTCATCAAAAAACCATAAAGACTACATGAATCCATTAGATATAGTAAGTATAGTTATTGAAACAAATAAAAAATATTCATCTTTCACAAATAAAAATATAAAATTTGAACATGAAGTGGATATAACTATTCCACCACTTCACGTTTATACAATGCTATCAATTTTGAATAATCTAGTTTCAAATTCTATAGAAGCCATACCTGAAACTGGGAAAATAAAAATTGTAATCAATAAAATAGATAGTATCACTTTAGAAATTAAGGTATATGATAATGGTCCTGGCATACCACTAAAAAGACAACATCTAATATTCAAGCCAGGATATACAACCAAATATGACAAAACTGGAAAGGCCTCAAATGGTATGGGACTTGCATATGTAAGCCACCTTATAAATGCTTTAAATGGAAGTATATCAGTAAATTCAAATACTAAAGAAACTATATTTACAATAAAACTTTCGATTGACAAACTAATAAAGGAAGGATGATAAAATGAACTTTTTTATTATAGATGATGATGATGCAATACGATATATGCTAAGTGACATAATAGAAGATAATGATCTTGGAACCGTTGTAGGTGAAAGTAAAAGTGGCTCCTCTATAACTCCAAGCATCCTTGAGATTAAAAAAGTTGATATAGTTTTAATCGATTTATTAATGCCATTTAAAGATGGTCTACAAGTAATAGAGGAATTAAAAAACTCCTTTAGTGGGAAATTCATAATGATATCACAATTAGAAGATAAAGATACAATAGGGAGAGCATATTCTTTAGGAGTACAATACTATATAACAAAACCAATAAACAGCCTTGAAGTAGTTGGAGTTATAAAAAATGTAATTGAAAACATAAGGCTTGAAAAATCAATTTATAAAATTCAAGACACGTTGAACTTTTTAAAAAATACAACTAACCATACAAAAAATTATACAAATTCAAATAAAAATATAATAACATGTAGTGAATTTATTTTAAGCGAACTTGGAATATTAAGTGAAAATGGTAGCACTGATATTATATCTATAATGAAATATCTTTATCTTAATTCAAAAAATGGGTCATTAGAAAATAATTTTCCAAGGCTTAAAACTATATTTATATCAATATCAAAAGAAAAATTAAGTAAAACAAATTCAAATTATACTAATGAAACTTTGCAAAAAGAAGTAAAAGCCTCTGAACAGCGTATTAGAAGATCTATATCACAAGCTATAAATCATGTAGCATCTATTGGACTTATAGACTATTCAAGTCCTAAATTTGAAGATTATGCTGCAGAATTTTTTGAATTTGAAGCAGTTCGAAAGAGAATGCTTGAACTTAAAAATGGATCAAATTTTTCAAAAAGTTCTATACATATAAATATAAAAAAATTCATAAAAGCATTTTATATTAAACTAATGAGAATGCTATAATTTATATCTATAATTAAAATGATATATCATAAAAGCCTTGTAATCAGTATTTTTAATACCACTTACAAGACTTCTTTAATATCTATATATAATATATTTATATCTACTTTTTATTAAATATTCAACTTTTCTTTGGAGCCAATACCATAATCATATTATTTCCCTCTAATTTAGGCTTCTTTTCAATTGATACAATATCTCCCATTTTTTCTAAGAACGTATCAAACACCTTTCTACCTAATGAGGTATAATTATTCTGTCTTCCTCTAAACCTTATTGACACCTTTACTTTATTTCCCTTTGCTATAAATTTCTTTGCATTATTTGCTTTTACAATTATATCATTTTCTTCAATTGTAACACTTAGTCTTATTTCTTTTACTTCAACTACTTTTTGCTTTTTCTTAGCTTCTTTTTCTTTTTTGGATTTATCATAGAGGAATTTCTTATAATCCATTATTTTACATACAGGGGGATTTGCTGCTGGAGATACCATAACTAAATCAAGCCCTTTTTCTCTAGCTAAGCTAAGTGCCTCCTTGGTCTTAACAATTTGACTAGATCCATTTCCCACTAGTCTAATTTCCTTTACTTTAATTCTTTCATTTACATTAATATTCTTATTATTAATACAAAACACCTCTCAATTATTTTATTTGCAATTAAATTAAATAAAGCATCTATAACATATATATAATACATTTTTAACTTACAAAGTATATTATATCAAAAAAACTAAAATTTAAAAATATTTATTGAAAATATTTATTGATATTTCTACATTATTATATTATTATATAATATTCAATATGATTTAATAACTATTAAAAAAGAAGGTGACTTAATATGAAAGATAACAAAAATTTAGTAAAGATACCAAAAGAAAATAATTTTTATAAAAAACTACTTGCTTTTGTTGGCCCTGCATATCTGGTAAGCGTAGGATACATGGATCCAGGAAATTGGGCAACAGATATAGCAGGTGGCAGTAAATTTGGATATTCACTTATATGGGTAATTTTAATATCAAATATAATGGCAATTTTTTTTCAAACATTATCTGCAAAACTAGGAATTGTCACAGGTTATGACCTTGCGCAGGCTTGTAAGCGTCATTATGGTAAAAAAATAAACTATCTACTATGGATACTATGTGAAATTGCAATTATTGCAACTGATATTGCAGAAGTGCTTGGAAGTGCCATAGGATTAAACTTGATTTTTAAAATTCCAATGATATACGGTGTTATTATAACAGGTTTTGATACCTTTCTCCTTCTCATTTTAGACAAACTAGGAATAAGAAAAATGGAAGCTTTTATTTTATGCTTAATCGCAATTATAGGTATAAGTTTCTTTGTAGAAATTATATCAAAACCTGATTACGTTGGAATTATGTCTGGATTTATACCAAACATTCCAAATAGCGAAGCACTTTATATTGGCATAGGTATACTAGGTGCCACAATAATGCCCCATAATCTCTATCTACATTCATCAATAGTTCAAACAAGAGATATAGAAAAAACTAAAAAAGGTATTAAACAAGCAATTGAATTTAATAATATAGACTCAATTTTTGCATTAAGTCTTGCATTTTTAGTTAATGCAGGCATATTAATACTAGCTGCCTCAGTATTTCACAGAAGTGGCAACTTTGGTGTAGATGATATTTTAAAAGCCCACAAGCTTCTTGAACCATTACTTGGAAATACCTTGGCTCCTATATTATTTGGTGTAGCACTTATAGCCGCTGGTCAATCTTCAACTATTACTGGAACTTATGCAGGACAAATAGTAATGGAAGGTTTTATAAACTTGAGAGTTCAACCTTGGGTAAGAAGACTTATAACAAGAATAATTGCAATTGTACCTTCTATATTCACTATAATATACTTTGGCGAATCCTCAAGTGGAAGTCTTTTAATTTTAAGCCAAGTTTTACTAAGCCTCCAACTTTCTTTTGCAATTATTCCTCTTATACACTTTGTTGGAAATAAATCTTTAATGAATGACTTTGTAATATCTCTAAAATCTAAAATAGCAGCATGGATAATGGCATTTATAATCGTAGTATTAAATATATCCTTAGTTGTTGAAACCTTAAAAAGTTGGGCTTCTTCTTCAGGAATATCAAAACTTGCCTATTTATCTATAGTTTTACTTTGTGTAGTTTTAGGTATACTTCTCCTATATATATTTTTAGAACCATTTATAAATAATGAATCTAGAAAAACTATTGACATACATGGAACTATGCACATTCCAAAAATAAATAGTATTAATCCCTATAATTCTATAGCACTTGCATTAGATTTTACAAAAAATGATGAAGCAGTATTATCGCATGCTGTAAATTTAGCTAAATATCATACAAAATTAATCTTAATTCATGTAGTTGAAAGTGCAGGTGCAAATATATATGGAACTAAGATAAATGATGTTGAAAGCAAAATTGATTTAAAGAAATTAAACATCTATGCAAAGCAATTAAAAGCCATGAATTTTAAAAATGTAACCTGTGAAATAGGTTACGGTAAAGCTGCAAAGTCAATAGTTCATATTTTAAATATGTATTCTCCTGATATACTTATACTTGGAACACATGGTCATCATGGAATTTCAGATTTAATTTTTGGAACAGTAACAGATAAAATAAAGCATTTCGTATCCATTCCTATATTAATTGCAAAATAGGATCAACAAAAATAACAGTGCACAAATTTGCGTACTGTTATTTTTATATATCTACATATAAGACTAATTGCCAAATTTAAGTTCAGAAATTATACCTCTAATAAGCTTTTTAAAATTTTCTCCTGCAATTCGAGATGTCTCAATTACTTCTTTATGATTAAGTGGTTTATCTAGTACTCCTGCTGCCATATTAGTCATACATGATATTCCTATAACTTTAATTTTACTGTGATTTGCAACTATTACTTCAGGAACAGTAGACATTCCTACTGCATCTCCTCCAATTGTCCTTATCATATTTATCTCTGCTGGAGTTTCATAACTTGGTCCACTCATGCACACATATACTCCCTCTTGAATATCTATATCATATTTTTTAGCTATTTCCTTTACAGCATTTCTAAATATTTTGTCGTAGGCATTTGACATATCAGGAAATCTTTCTCCAAATTCATCCATATTCTTACCTATAAGTGGATTATTAAATGATAAATTTATGTGATCTTTTATAAGCATAAGCTGTCCAGGCTTGTAATTTAAATTCACTGCACCTGCTGCATTTGTAACTATAAGATTTTTTATTCCAAGAAGTGCCATAACCCTTACAGGAAATGTAACCTGATCCATGCTATACCCTTCATAGTAGTGAAATCTTCCTTGCATTGCCAAAACAACTTTTCCCTGAAATTTTCCTATAACAAGTCTTCCTCTGTGCCCTTTAACTGTAGATACAGGAAAATTTGGTATATCTTTATACTCATATACTTCCCTATCTTCTATTTCTTCTGCAATATCTCCAAGGCCAGATCCAAGTATAATTCCAATTTCAGGTTTATATTTAGTATTCTCACATATATAACTTGCAGCCTCTTTTATTTTTTTTAAAATATCCATATTCATTCTCTCCATCTAATTTAATATAGCTCTATTACATATTAACATATTACAAAAAAATCTTTAATAGCTGCAAAAAATTTAGTAATATATAATTGATATTATAAAAAAACTTAAAAAGGAAGGTTATAATGAAAAGGTATGCACTAAACGTATATGGAATGGTTCAAGGTGTTGGCTTTAGATACACTACATATTCTCTCGCTTCTAAATTAAATCTAACAGGATGGGTAAAAAATATGTTAGATGGATCTGTTTCTATAGAAATTCAAGGTGAGGAAAATAATTTAAAATACTTCATCCAAAATTTAAAAGAATCTAACAGATTTGCCCATGTAGAAAAAATATCTTCCAGAGAAATAGATATTTCCAAAGGAGAATCTTCTTTTAAAATTAAGTTTTAAACAGTAAAACCAGAGTAAATTTGTATAACTTACTCTGGTTTTCTATTATATAAGTTTTTATGCAATAGATATATTTATTGAAATTTAATTCACATAAATATATAATTTAACTTATCTATATAAAAGCACTAGCTAATAGTAAAAATTTAAATATATAAAATTAGATTTCAAATGAATTTAACTAATAATACAAGGAGGGAAAAAATGAACTTAACTAAACTATCCGTAAGAAAACCAGCCGCAATAACTATGGTTATATTACTTTTAGTTGGACTTGGTATATTCGGATATAGACACTTAGGAGCAGATCTACTGCCTTCAATGGATGTACCAGTAATCTCAATATCAACAACTTATTCTGGTGCAAGTGCTGATGACATCAAAACAGACGTTGTAAAGCCAATAGAAGATGCGGTTTCAGGTATAAGTGGTATTGATAAAATTCAATCTACAGCTAGTGAAGGAATAGGTCAAACAGTCATAGTATTCAAAATGAATGTTGATATGAATACGGCATTTTTAGACGTACAAAAAGCCATAGACAATGTACAAGGTACTTTACCTAAAAATGCTGATAAACCAGTTCTATTCAAAGTAGATACAAATGCAATGCCAGTTCTATATCTCTCAGTATCTGGAAATTCATCCTACGATGAATTGTATGATCAGTCTAATAAACTTATAGAACAACTAGAAAAAATTCAAGGAGTTGGAAATGTAACTTTAGATGGAATTAAAAAGAAACAACTTATGATTAAATTAAATAAATTTGCACTGGAAAATTATAATGTAAGTGTAACTACACTTATTAGTACCCTTAATGCAAATAACATAAACCTGCCTGCAGGTGAAATAAAGCAAAATTATTTAAACGAATCAGTAAGAGTCATGAGTCAATTTCAAAATATAGATGAAGTTAAAAATCTATCAATACCAACTACAAATGGAGGCACTGTTCATCTATCAGATATTGCAGAAATAAATTTAGAATATCCAGACGAAAATATGTATCTTAGACTAAATGGTAAAAATACAATAGGTATAAGTATCCAAAAACAAAGTGACGCAAATGTAGTTGAAACTGTGGATAATATAAAATCCGAATTAGACAAGCTTAAAAAATCTCTTCCCAAAGATATAAGCGTTGTAGTTGCTTATGATACTACAAAATTTATAAATTCATCACTTTATGAAATAAAGAGAAGTCTAATAGAAGGTATAATAACAACAGCTATTGTACTACTATTATTTTTAAGAAGCTGGAAATCTTCACTTATAGTACTAATAGCAATACCTACATCCCTTATTTCAACATTTTTTATGATGTATGTACTAAACTTTACTTTAAATATAATGTCTTTAATGGGATTGTCTTTGTGTATAGGAATACTTGTAGATGATTCCATAGTTGTACTTGAAAATATACAACGGCATCTGTCAATGAAAAAAGATCCTATAAATGCCGCCATAGATGGTCGTAATGAAATAGGACTTGCTGCTATAGCAATAACTCTATGTGACGTAGTAGTATATGTTCCAGTTGCATTTATATCTGGAATGGCAGGTAAATTCTTTAAAGAATTTGGACTTACAATAGCAGTTGCATCATTGTTTTCACTGTTTGTTTCTTTTACTATAACTCCAATGCTTGCATCTAGACTATATAACAAGTCAGATAAAAAAGAACCTTCTAAAGCTTTAAAGAAAATTAAAAAAACTAAATTATTCAAACTGCTGGATTCAATTTCAAGATCTATAGACTCAATTACTGTAGTTTATAGAAAGGCTCTTATATGGTGCTTAGATCATAGGAAGAAAACATTAGCTATAACAATAGCAGCTTTAATAGCTTCAATTGCATTGATACCAATAGGTGGAATAGGAACAGAACTTATGCCAGTAACAGATCAAAATTATTTCAACATAAATATGAAATTTGACTCAGGAAGTACTTTAAAACAAATGGATGAAAAAGTAAGACAGGTTGAAAAATACCTAAGCAAAATTCCTGAAATTGATAGCTACTATTCTATGATTGGAGCAAGTAATAATGGTGTATCTTCAATTACTTCAAATTCTGCTAGTATAATTGTTAATCTAAGTCCTAAAAAAGAGAGGAAAAAATCTCAATCTGAATTAGCAACAGAAGTACGAGCTTGGGGAAATAATAACTTATCTGGTACAAAGTTTTCAGTTACAGAATCAAGCATGGGTGGAGGAAGCAGTGATCCTATATCTGTTGAAATATTAGGTGATGATTCTACAACTATTTCAGAAATATCCGATAAAGTTGAAAATATAGTAAAATCTATTCCTGGTACTACTGATGTAAGTAATTCTACAAAGTCAAATAAGAGTGAAATCAGAGTTAATGTAGACAAATTAGCTTCATCATATTATAAAATATCTACATCTGACATATCTACAGTACTTAGAACTGCTATACAAGGATCTTCTGCTGGAGTATACAGAACTAATGGAAATGATTATGATATAACAGTAAAATTTGAAAATGGAGATATAAAAACTCCTGAAGATATTGGAAGTATAAAAATATCAAATCAATTAGGTGAGCAAATTCCAATAAGTCAAATTGCCTCTGTAACAAGATCTGACAGTCCTTCATCTATATCAAGACAAGATAGACAAGATGTAGCTACAGTAACATCCAATATTCAAGGAAGAACTTTAGGTGCTGTAAGTTTAGATTTATCAAAAAAATTGAAGTCTCTTTCAGTTCCTTCTGGTTATGAGATCAAATTTGGAGGTGGTCAGCAAGATATGTCTGACAGTTTTACATCACTTATTGAAGCTCTGATTATTTCCTTAATATTGATTTACATGATACTTACTGTACTCTATGAATCTTTTTTAACACCATTTATAAGAATGATATCACTTCCTTGTGCTCTAATAGGTGCACTTATAATACTTGCTGCAACTGGAAAAACCTTAAATATGATGTCACTTATAGGGCTTATTATGCTGGATGGATTAGCTTCTAAAAATGGTACTCTCTTAATTGACTATACTAATACCCTTATAAAGAGAGGAAATACTCTAAAAGATGCTCTAATTGAATCGGGAACAACAAGACTTAGACCTATTATAATGACTTCTGCCACTATGATTGTAGGTATGCTTCCAGCTGCACTATCCATAGGTGAAGGAAGTGAATTAAAATCAAGTATGGCTGTAGTAGTTATAGGCGGAATGATTGCCTCTACAATTTTAACTCCAATAATACTTCCTGTTGTATATACATTAATGGACGATTTAAAACAACATATATTTAAAAACAGAAAAAAGAAATCAGAAATCCAAGAGGTGTAGTGTAATGAAATCAAAAAAAAGCATCTGGAAAATAGTATTATGTATATTAGCTCTCTTAATAATAGTGTCAATAGTACATAATATTATTAAAAATAAAAAAGTTACAACCCAAAGCGATGTGAAAAATGTAAGCGTAGTTAAAGCTTCTCTTGCATCAATATCTACAACTGTAAATTATTCTGGACAATTAACTAGTGATAAAGAAATTTCAGTATCTCCAAAAGTTCCGGGAAAAGTTTCATCTTTAAATGTAAAAGTAGGAAGCAAGGTAAATGCTGGAGATGTACTGTTTACACTTGATTCAAGTAGTTTAAATGCCCAATTAAAACAGCAACAAGCAAATGTAGATTCTGCAAATGCAACCTTAGATAAAACAAAGAGCTCAGGACTAGAACAACAACTCATACAAGCTGAACAGTCAGTGAAATCATCTAGTATAAACTATAATGATGCAAAGACAAACTATGATAGAATACAAAAACTTTATTCTGCTGGTGCTGCAACAAAGCAAGAACTTGATTCTGCAAAGACAAAGTTGGACAGTGCATCATCTTCCTTGTCTTCAGCACAGCAAAATTTAAACTTAATTAAAGAAAAAATTGGACCAGAATCAATTGAAGTTGCCGAAGCTCAGTTAAAACAGGCACAAGCTGCACTTGAATCAATTAAAGTTCAAATAGAAGACAATATAGTAAAATCCCCTGTTTCTGGAACAGTTTCTGCTGTAAATATAGATGTAGGTGAAATGTCTTCTTCTACTCAACCATGTATTACTATAGTGAAATCTGATTCTATAATTGCCAAAATATCAGTACCTGATACAATGCTTTCTAAAATTAAAGTTGGTCAATCATTAAAAGTAGTAGTACCTTCTCTATCAGATAAAAACTTTACAGGCACAATTAGCGTTATAAGCCCTGATGTAGATAGCACTACTCAACAATACACGGTAAAGATAAAACTCGATAATTCAAATGGCGATTTAAAGCCTGGAATGTTTGCTAAAATTTCATTACCAGATGAGAGCAAAAAAGATGTAATTGCTGTTCCAAATCAAGCTATAAGAATTGAAAATGGAGTGTCCTATCTTTATATAGTAAAAAATAATAAAGTGCAAAAAATATCTGTAGACACTGGAATTTCAAACGGTACATTAACAGAGGTGATCTCATCAAAGATCAAAGTTGGAGATAACATAATAGATCAAGGTCAAACATTTTTAAATAATGGAGATGCAGTAAAAATTATAAACTAAATATTTATTTACTCTAAAGTGGATTATAGTATTTTAAAAATATTATAATCCACTTTTACTATGTAATATCATATTTCATAACTTAAATTTAAAATATACTCAATATTGTTGTCACCTATTGAATAATAAACATATTATGAATTAGGACTAAAATCCTAATACACAAGTTTAAAAGGAGGGAAACAATTTGAATAATGGATGTAACTTTGCAAATCATTTAGCAAAATTCACAGGACAAACTGTAACCATATTTACAACAAGTGGAGGAGAATCTGGAGGTGGATTTTCAGGAGTTTTAATGTCTGTTAATAGTGATTATGTAAGATTATTAGTCAAAATTGGTTCTGCACCATCATGTGCAATATATAATTCCTGTTCTCAGGATAATGGTGCTATGCATGATCCATGTCATGGAGGTATGCCAAATAAACACTACAATCAAGGTTCAGTAGTAGATATTCCTATATCAAGGATAGCTTCTTTTGTTCACAATTCAATATAATAATATAATTCAAGATTACAAAGCACCATCATATTTTTCCATTTATTGGTGGTGCTTAATATAGATTTAATTTTTATCTTAGAGTAGATTTTATGAAAGGAGTGATATTATTTTGAACAGACATAAAAGAACTCATCACAATAGACATCATAGAAGACATCACAGAGATCATCAAAAAGACAATAGTAAAAATACTCTGAATAAAAGTCCATGTATAGAGGATAACTGTAAAATTCCAGAAGATGAAAATAATTTATGTGAAGCTCCTAGTGAACCAGAAGATGAAAATTGCACTACTTCAACTTCAGATGACTGTGAAGATGAAAATTATAGCATAGGATCTATAAATTTTCTTGACAATCTGAATAATTATATTGGAAAGTCAATAACTATATTTACAGCAAGTGGAGGAGAATCTGGATCTGGATTTTCAGGAGTTCTAATGGATACAAATAAATATTTTCTTAGATTAATAACTAAAATAGGTCCTGCACCTGATTGTTCTCTTGGAAATTCTTGCGATAGCTCTTCTGATAGTGATCCAACTGATGGTTGTTATAATAATTGTCCTAACTATCATAATTCTAAAAACAATAATAATTTTGGATCATTAGTAGATATTCCCATAGATAAAATTGTAGCTTTCGTTCATAATGTACTATAAAGTGTTGCTGGCATATTGTACATGCCAGCAACACATTTTTATTTAAATATAAATGTAATATTAAAAAATTAATCAATAAATCTATTATTACTATTGACATATTGAAATATAAATTATAAAATCATACATATATAAAATTACAATATTAAAATAATATTATCATTTTGCTATCATTTTAATAAAAAATCGCCAGTTAATATTATTTTTTATTATATTCACAAGGGGGTAAAAACATATGTTAAAAGATTTAATTTATACAATATCAAAAGATAATCATACTGAAAAAGCACTTAAGGAAATTTTAAATTCACA
>NZ_JACGAG010000018.1 GCF_014050525.1 Clostridium sp. cel8 | reverse complement strand
ATTTTTATGTTACCATTAATTGTAATGTGCGTTTTCATAAGAAATTTTTAACTTTTATTTTTCAATCTATAATATTTTCTTTTTCTTGTATTTAATTTTTTAATTATGCTCATATCTAATCAATCAAGCTGTATCCCTGTTTTTGTCTTTCATATATATTTTTAAATTTAAATTCTTTATTATTTACAAGCTCCTTTATTTTTTGAAAATTCTTAACATCTACTCTTACACTTATTCCACAACTTTGAGTTATAAAAACTGGAGTTGGAACAATATCTATATTAATTCTTTTTTTATCTAAAAATTGTTCTGCAGCTATAGCTTCATTAGTATTTTTAAACGTAATTATATAATATTTATCCATAATTTATTTCAGTATAAATCTAAACCTCCTATATTTTTTCCATATATTGTATACATATTTAAAATATTAGTCTATAATATATTATAATTCAATAAATCTATAATTTAAATTGTATATTAGCCTACATACTTAAATAACAGACTTGTTTCTTATAATAGATAAAATATAATATGTATTATATACTTTATCACAATACAATATTACACTCAAATACATTTATAAATTTTATAAAATTATTACAATTTTATATGGATAAAATCATAAATTAAGAAAAAAGAGGTGCAGAAATATATAAAATGAATAAACTAATAGATAAAATAGACAAAATATTGTTATTTTTTATAATATATACTTTAATTTTTACTATATTCTTTGGTACACTTGAATATACACTCCCTTTTGTACTAGCGTTTATTTGTGCCTTTATACTAAAGAATCCAACTATATATATTTCAAAAAAGTTAAATATTAATGTTTCTATAGCTTCTTTACTTACAACTATAATATTCTTCACCATAATAATATTTGTACTAGTAATTGTAATAATAAATTTGACACAAGAAACTGTTCAATTTATTAAAAATACACAAAATTATATATCAAATAACTCTAATGAAATAATGAACTCATTCTACAATCTACAAAAATATTACAACAATTTAGATCCATATATAATAAATACTTTAAATAAAAATATAACTAATTTTGTTGACAATATATCAAATATTGCTGTATCTATATCCGGGAAATTAGTATCATATATTATAAATTTGGCATCAATTATTCCATATGCAATAATGGTAATTTTATTTACTTTAATTTCTACATATTTTTTTACAAAAGATTTTATAAAAGTTAAAAACAAAATAATTAATCTAATTCCAAATAATAAAACAAACAAACTACTATCAATTTACAATGAAACAAAAAAAATGCTTGGAAATTATCTTCTATCATATCTATTAATAATCTTTATAACATTCATTGAAACATTTATAGTGTTTTTAATATTTAGAATAAAGTACACTTTATTATTGAGTATTATATCTGCAATAGCTGATATATTACCAATTATAGGTATAGGGACAATATACATTCCTCTTGCACTAATATATATATTTATATTTAAGAACTATATTACAGCAACTGGACTTATAATATCATACATTTTAGTATCTATAATAAGACAAATAATTGAGCCAAAAATAGTATCATCATCTTTAGGTATACATCCTGTTGCAGTTTTAGCATCATTATTTATAGGACTTAAAGTAAATGGATTAACAGGAATGATATTTTGCATATTTTTAGTTGTATTTTATAATATTTTAAGTAAGTTAAATATATTATAATCCACATACTGTTTTTATAATGGTATATCATGTTAAATTGATTTTAAATGTATAAAAATACCTCCTATGGTTATACTTCATATCATAGGAGGTATTTATATGAAGAAAATAATTATAGATTCCAATTTAATGAACTCATCAGTAATTTTAAGAGATAAATTGAGTAATATAATATATCCAGTTATAAAATCTGGGAAAACAATAATTATACTATGTATAGGTTCAGATAGATCCACTGGTGATAGTCTAGGTCCCCTAGTAGGTGATAAATTAAAATTTTTAGTAAGAGATAATGTTCATATATATGGAAATCTTAAATGTCCTGTTCATGCAAAAAATCTTTCAGAAACACTAAACAAAATAAACTCAAAATACAAAAATAATTACATAATAGCTATAGATGCTTGTCTTGGAAGCTTACAACATATAGGAAATATAATAATAGAAAAAAAACCACTTCATCCAGGTTCAGCAGTAAATAAATCTCTTCCATCAGTAGGGGACTTAAGTATAACTGGAGTTGTAAATATATCAGGAGCAATGGAATTTATGGTATTGCAAAATACAAGATTATTTACAGTTATGAATCTTGCAGATACAATATCTCGAGGAATATATCACTGCATATTAAAAACTATAGGTGGTAGACTAAGTAGTAAATCTATAAAAAATAAGTCAAATATAATGTAATAAAGTACCTAGATTACCTTATTACATTATTGTATATTCTATTATTAAGTATGTATTCTATATCATTTATTTTTTTCTGCCATAATCTATTATTATAGTTTCTCCTATTTTTATATTACTAATTATATTTAAATTATTTAGTTCACCATCTTTTAAATTACAAATAATAGCATCGCATACGCGATTTTTATCTGATATTATATTATATCCTCTTTTTTTTAATTCATTACTTAACTTAGACAAACTACTTGAAACATAAATCTCCATATATAAAAGCCTCCTAAGAATAGTTTTCCTCTTAGAAGGTAGTTTATGTATAAAATCAATATATTTTTTTATTAATACATTCTTGTAAAACTTGATTTTCTTCTTGTGACAACTCATATCTTGACATTCCTTTATCTATTGGCTTAGCATATGTTGTACTCTCATCTCTTCCATATATACCAGTAATAATAATTCCACTATTATCTGCATCTAAAAGTGCTATTGAAAAACTTAAATCACTTCCTACATCCTCAAATGCTCTATATCTTACAATTGAAAATTTCTGTATACATTTTTTAAGTCTTAAATTCAATTCCTCAAATTTTTCTTTCATAAAGTCAGTTTCTTTTTTTGCTTTATCTATACTATCAAGATATTCTATAACAAGACTCTCTAAGTTTTTATTATCCACTCCTCTCATAAGTCTTCTATATCTTTTCTCAATTCTATTTATTGATTTAAATGCTATAATATTCATTATGAATAATATTAAAATTAGTATTAGAAGAACTCCTACAATATATAATTGAAATTCTTCTACAAGATTTAAGATATTCTGCATAAATTTTTCTCCCTCCGTCAAAATGTTTCATGTGAAACATTTTATCATAAAATTATTATAAAATATATTTATATATTTAAAATATCTAAAATTCTTTGCAAATCATCATCAGAATAATATTCTATTTCTATTTTACCTTTATTTTTTTTAGTATTTATCATAACTTTAGTACCTAACAAGCCTTCTAATTTATCCTCAATATCTTTATAATATGGATTAACTTTTTTACTTTCATTTGTACTATCTTTCTTCTTATTATTAATATTCTTTATATAATTTTCTACTTGACGAACAGTTAAACCTTCTTTTATTATACGAAGAGATAACTTATATTGTAAATCCTTATTTTCCAGTGCTAGAAGTGCCCTTCCATGACCTTCTGTTATCAATCCGTTAATTATATATTCTTGAACTCTGTCATCTAAATTTAACAACCTCATACAATTTGCTATTGCAGCTCTAGATTTTCCTATTTTCTCAGATAATTGTTCTTGTTTAAATCCAAAATCTTTAATTAGTTTTTTATACGCATTAGCTTCTTCTATTGGATTTAAGTCCTGTCGCTGTATATTCTCTATAAGAGAAATTTCAAGTATATCATTATCAGATAAATTCATAACAATTCCAGGCACTTCTCTCATTCCTATTAATTTGGCAGCTCTCCATCTTCTTTCACCTGCAACTATAACATATTTATCTCCTTTTTTATTTAGTATAAGAGGTTGTATTATGCCATGTTCTCTTATAGACTTAGAAAGTTCATCAATTTTAGCTTCATCAAAATTTTTTCTAGGCTGATCTATATTTGCTATGATATCATTAATATTAATTTTTTGTACACTATTTTCTATATCATCTTCAATTAATCTCTCATCAGGTATTAAAGCCTGAAGTCCTCTACCTAATCCAGATTTTTTATTCAATTAAATCACCTCTCTTGTTTTTTTAAAAATTCATTAACTAACTTTTCATAAGCTTTAGCACCTCTACATTTATCATCATAGAGTGCTATAGGAAGTCCAAAACTCGGTGCTTCTGCTAGTCTTATATTTCTAGGTATAGTAGTTTTATAAACTTTATCTTTAAAATATTTTCTTACTTCTGATGAAACTTCATTAGATAGTTTAGTTCTTCCATCATACATACTCATTATTACACCTTCTATCTGTAAGTTAGGATTGAGTGACTTTTTTACAAGCTGAAATGTATTAACTAGTTGTCCAACTCCTTCTAATGCATAAAATTCACACTGTATTGGAATCAATACTGTATGAGAAGATGTAAGTGCATTAATAGTCAATATGCCTAAAGATGGTGGACAATCTATAAAAACAAAATCAAATTTACCATCTATAGATTGAATCTTATTCTTTAATATACTTTCTCTATTATCCATATCTATTAATTCTACTTCAGCTCCAGCCAACTCCATAGTTGAAGGAACTACATAAAGATTATCAACTAACTCACACTTTTTCATAACTTCATTTATTTCTGCATCTGAGCACAATATATCGTAAATAGACTTATTAATGCTATTTTTCTCCAATCCAAATCCACTTGTGGTGTTCCCTTGAGGATCGATATCTATATTCAAAACATTATATCCCTTAATAGCTAAATATGTAGATATATTTATACTAGTAGTAGTTTTTCCAACTCCACCTTTTTGATTAAATATGGAAATAATCTTCACTTAATTCACCGCCTTTATTAAAGCTATTTAATTTAATTATATATTTTTATAATACATAATTAAAGAGTTTTTATTTCTACTTATATTAAATTTTTAATTTAATTATATATAAAATTACTCATTTATAAAATGTTTCACATGAAACATTTTATAAATGAGTAATTAAAATAAAGCTATAAAATATTTACAAAATATCATCTATTTTTTTGGTATAGTTATTGTTATTTGTATTTTATCTTCTAATTCTTCAGAGGAATATTTAGCTTTCAATCCATATTTATCAAATACTTGTTTTACAGTATTAACATATACTCTAGGAGAAAATATTCCTTTTATCTTTTTCTTTTTCTTCTTTCTTTTAGTATTATCTGTTAATTTTGATAACTCCTTTTCAATTAGCTCTTCAGTCCCTTTTACATTTAAAGATTTTTTTAAAACAACCTTAAGTACATTTTTCTGGAGTTCGACTGTTGGAAGCTTTAAAAGAGCTCTAGCATGTCTTTCAGTTAAATTATTTTCAAGAAGTATATATCTTATTTCTTCATCTAATTTAAGTAGCCTAATTTTATTCGCAATAGTAGATTGTTTTTTTCCTATAACCTGAGCTAATTTTTCTTGAGTATAGGAATGGTTTTTTATTAAATTATAATATGCCTCTGCTTCCTCCAAAAAATTTAAATTTTCCCTTTGAAGATTTTCAAGTAAAGCTATAGCAGCTGATTCTTCATCACTTATATCAACTATTATTACAGGTACTTCTTTAATTCCAGCTTTTTTAGCAGCTCTAAGCCTTCTTTCGCCAGCAACTAATTCATACTTTTCATCACTCAATTTTCTAACAGAAAGCGGCTGAACTATACCATAAGCTTTTATTGATTGAGCTAATTCATCCAAGCTTTCCTCATCAAAATATTTTCTCGGCTGATATAAATTAGGGAAAATTAAATCAACCGATATATAGTTAATATTTTTTTGCATATTTATCCATCCTTCTTATACTTCCTATTGTTAACATTTCTTCATTACTAATAAAAATCCTTCTATTTTTTCAAATTTTCGTATGACAAATTATGCTCTTTATTTCAAAGGTTTTTTTGAAACAATTCCTGCTCTTCTTGGATATTTAGATGGTGTATTTTTTACTTTTTTTATTATAACTAAATTATGATTTAGCTCATCATCTCTTACCTTAATTATATCCTCAATCTTACCACCAAGTATAGAAATAGCATTTTTGCTTTCTTCAATTTCATCACTAACTGCTGGTCCCTTCATAGCTATAAAATATCCATTTAATTTAACAAATGGAATGCATAATTCACTTAATACACTTAAATTCCCTACTGCTCTTGAAATTGATATGTCAAAGCATTCTCTATATTCATTTCTCCTTGCAGCATCCTCTGCTCTACTATGAATCGCAGAAGTATTTTTTAAATCTATGCTTTCTATAACTTCATTTAAAAAATTTACTCTTTTAGATAGAGAATCTAAAAGGACAATTTTTATATCTGGTTTCATTATTGATATTGGAATACCCGGAAACCCGGCTCCAGTACCTATATCAATGATACTTGAAGAATTTCTAAGTGGTAAGAATTGAAAAGCATTGATAGAATCTATAAAATGCTTTTTTACTATTTGTTCATTTTCTTTTATAGAAGTAAGATTTATTTTTTTGTTCCAAGTTTGCAGCAAATCCATATACTTCTTAAACTTATTATATTTTTCTAAATCAAAATTAAGTCCTAAATCTAAACAATGTTTTTCCATAATATTAAAATAATCCATATTAATCCTGCTCCAATGCTTGTTTTTTTCTTTTACTTTTCTCCATATAAATCATCAATACAGATATATCAGCTGGAGAAACACCTGAAATTCTAGAAGCTTGCCCTATATTAGTTGGCTTTATTTTATTTAACTTTTCAGCAGCTTCAATTCTAAGACCTTTTACTTCGCTATAATTTATATCAGAAGGTATAACATTATTTTCAAATTTTTTAAATTGTGCTATTTGTTCCATCTGTTTAGAAATATATCCCTCATATTTTGAAATAATATTTACTTCCTCTTGGACATTCCAACTTAACTTTTTCCTATTTACGTCTAACTTTTCTAACTTAAAATAATCAAGTTCAGGCCTCTTTATAAGTTCATATATGCTTTGTGTCTTTTTTAATTCTGATGATCCTAATGAATTTAAAAATTCATTTACATCTTTTTTAGGATTTATCCTAACATTCTTAATTCTATCTAATTCTTCATTTATAGCTTTTTTTCTACTCAAAAATTTTTTATATCTTTCTTCACTTACAAGTCCAATATTATGCCCAAGCTCTGTAAGCCTCAAATCTGCATTGTCCTGTCTAAGTATCAACCTATATTCTGCTCTTGATGTCATCATTCGATAAGGTTCTTCTGTTCCTTTTGTAACTAAATCATCTATTAAGACTCCAATATATGCATCTGATCTCTTTAAAATAAAAGGTTCCTTACCCTTTACTTTAAGTGCTGCATTAATACCTGCAATTATACCTTGAGCTGCAGCTTCCTCGTATCCTGAACTTCCATTTAATTGTCCCGCTCCAAATAGTCCTCCAATATTTTTAAATTCCAATGAAAGTTTTAATTGAAGTGGATTTATACAATCATATTCAATAGCATATCCAGTCCTTAAAAATTCTACATTCTCAAGACCCTCTATTGTTCTATACATTTCAATTTGAACATCTTCAGGCATTGATGTTGAAGCTCCATCTACATATAACTCCTCTGTATTTTCGCCTTCAGGTTCTATAAATATCTGATGCCTTATCTTATCTGGAAATCTAACTACTTTATCTTCAATTGAAGGACAATACCTTGGACCAACGGATTTAATTAAACCATTAAAAAGAGGAGATCTATCTATATTTTCTCTTATAACCTTAAGGGTATCATCTGTAGTATAAGTCAAATAACATGGTATTTGTTCTCTCTTTAGAGATTCATTCATAAATGAAAATGGGACTATTTGTTTATCTCCATCTTGTCGAATCATCTTAGAAAAATCAACACTTCTTTTATTAACTCTAGCAGGAGTACCTGTCTTAAATCTTCTAAGTTCTATTCCCAAATCAATTAAATTCTGTGAAAGATCATTTGCAGGCATAAAACCATTTGGTCCAGAACTATAACTTACATCTCCAATAATAACTTTACCTTTCAAGTATGTTCCTGTAGCTAATACAACAGTTTTCGACTCAAAAACTGCACCATTTTTTGTCATTACACCACACACATTTTTATTACCATCTGTAATTATTTTTAAAACCTCTAATTGTCTTATATATAAATTTTCTTGCTTTTCAAGTACAAGCTTCATTCTTTCGGAATAGCGTTTTTTATCAGCTTGAGCTCTTAATGAATGTACAGCAGGACCTTTTGAAGTATTTAACATCCTAGACTGTATAAATGTATTGTCAATATTTATTCCCATTTCTCCGCCTAATGCATCTATTTCTCTAACTAAATGTCCCTTCGCAGTCCCTCCTATATTAGGATTACATGGCATAAATCCTATACTATCTAAATTCATAGTACATATCAAAGTTTTACATCCCATTCTAGCAGAAGCAAGGGCTGCTTCACATCCCGCATGACCTGCACCAACTACTATAACATCATACTTTTCTGAAAAGTATTTCATATGAATTATACCTACTTTCCTAAACAAAATTTTGAAAATATCTTATTAATTATATCATCTTCGAGAGTATCTCCAGTTATCTCTCCAAGACTCGACCAAGCATTTCTAAGATCAATTGAAGCAAGATCAATTGCTTGAGTATTCTTTAAAACATCAAGTGCTTCAATAAAACTTTTCTTAGCTTTAATTAAAGCTTCTTTATGTCTTGTATTAGTAATAAAAAAATTATCCGATTTTACTTCACCATTAAAAAATAACTTTTTTATAAGATCTTTTAACTTATCAACACCTTCTCCACTTTTTAATGAAGTTTTTATAACATTGTGTAAATCTAGATCTTTAATACAATCCAAATCTATTTTATTATCTAAATCACTTTTATTCAATATTATAATATATTTTTTCCCATTAACTTTAACATAGTCCATAATCTCTTTATCTTCTCTATCTAAATTTCTACTTGAATCCAACATAAATATAATTAAATCAGACTGACGAATTTTTTCCTTTGACTTTTCCACTCCAATTTTTTCAACTAAATCATCTGTATCTCTAATACCTGCTGTATCAATCATTTTAACAGGAATACCGTTTATATTTATATATTCCTCTATTACATCTCTTGTAGTTCCAGGAATATCTGTAACTATTGCTCTATTTTCATCCATAAAAGTATTTAAAAGTGATGACTTACCTACATTAGGTTTCCCAACTATAACTATACTTAAACCATCTCTTATAATCTTTCCCTCATCTGCTCCTTTGAGTATTTCATCTATTTCTTTTAACATATTTTTAACTTCAAAAGACACCTTATTAGATGTCATTTCTTCTAGATCTTCTTCAGGATAATCAACCGTTGCTTCAATATTTGCAATTAACTCAAGTAACTTTTCCCTAATAGGATTTATTTTTCTTGAAATGCTTCCAGATGATTGATTTAACGCTGATTTCATTGAAACTTCAGTTTTAGCTGTTATTATATCCATAACTGCCTCTGCCTGACTTAAGTCAATTCTGCCATTTAGAAATGCCCTTTTTGTAAATTCACCAGGTTCTGCAAGCCTAGCTCCACATTTTATAACTTCATCTAAAACCTTATGTGTACTTATAATTCCTCCATGACAATTTATCTCAACAACATCTTCACCTGTATAACTTTTTGGAGATTTCATAAAACTTACAAGCACTTCATCTATACATTCTCCCGTACTTTTTTCAATTATAAATCCATATCTCATAGAATAAGTCTTTATATCAATTAATTTTCTATTATTTTTTCCTTTAAATATACTGTTTACTATTTCAAGTGAATTTTCTCCAGAAACTCTTATAATAGATATACCACTTTCTCCAGGTGGTGTAGCAATTGCTGCTATAGTATCAAATTCTTTCATTAATATCACTCCACTCAAAAATTCATATTACTTCTAAATAAAAAGAAAGCCAAAATTAGGCTTTCTTTAAACTCACTACAACTCTTCTAAAAGGCTCCTGACCCTCACTATAAGTATTAACATAATGATCATTTTGAAGTGCAGAATGAATTATCCTTCTTTCATATGGATTCATAGGTTCAAGCTTAACAGTTCTTCCAGTTCTCTTTACTTTATCTCCAACTCGTCTAGCAAGTCTTTTTAAAGTTTCCTCTCTCTTAAGCCTATAATTTTCAGTATCCAATATTACTCGTTTATACTCCATATCATGATCTTTATTTACTATAAGACTTATAAGATATTGAAGAGCATCTAAAGTTTCGCCTCTATACCCTATGAGTATACCCATATCCGATCCAGCCAAATCTATTTTTACTATATTATTTTCTTCTTTTATTCTAATCTCGACTTCCATATTCATACAATTCAAGACACTTCTTAGAAAATTTCTCACTTCTTGTATGTAATTTCTCTTTAATTTCACTTTTATTCTAGCTGGCCTACAACCTATTATATTTAAAAAACCTCTATTACCAGTATCAAGAACCTCAACTTCAACATTTTCTCTATCAACTTTTAACTCCATTAAAGCATTTTTTAAAGCATCATCTACCGTTTTCCCCGCCATCTCCAAAACCTTCATACTGTAGTCACCCCCTAGATTACACTAATAACCCTTTTTCTCCTCTATTTTCTTTATAACAAAATTCTGACCAACTTGAATCAAATTACTAACAACCCAATAAAGAGTTAATGCCGCTTTTAACTTCCAACTAATGAAGATCATAAATACACTCATTCCTATATTCATTTTCTTAGTTTGACTTGCCTGCTCAATATTATCAGTAGGCATTATAAGCCAACTTGCAAGAAATGTTGTAATTCCAGATAATAATGCAAGTATTATATCTGGTTTACCTAAATCTTTTATCCAAAGAAAGCCAATCCCATTTATTCCATTAAGATGATTAAAAACGTAATATAAAGCTATAAGTATTGGCCACTGAATAAGAAGAGGCAAACATCCACTAAAAGGACTTGCACCTTTTTCCTTATAAAGCTTCATCATCTCCTTCTGCATTTTTTGAGGATCTTTTTTATATTTATCCTGAAGCTTTTTTATCTCAGGTTGAATTTTGTTCATTATTAAAGAAGATCTAATTTGTTTCACGCCCAATGGAAGTATTAATAATCTAATTATTATAGTCATCAGTATTATAGCTATACCATAAGATAAATTCTGATTTGGAACTACTGAAATAACTAGGTCATGTAGATACTCAAAGAATTGGACGAAAGCATTGTTTAGATATTTCATACTAACCTCCTAATTAATTATTTAACTGGATCATATCCCCCTTTACAAAATGGATTACATCTCATTATTCTTTTTATTGACATAATTCCGCCTTTTATAGTTCCATATTTCTGTAAAGCCTCTAAAGCATATTCAGAACATGTTGGATAAAATCTACAACAAGGTCTTTTTAAAGGTGATATATATTTTCTATAAATTTTTATTAAATAAATTAAAACTTTCTTCATTTATTATACAATCCCGCTTTTTTTAATAAATTTATAACACTATTATTTATATATTTAAACTTTTTATCATTTGAAGCATTTCTAGCTATAAAAATTAAATCATATCCAGTTTTTAAATCACAACAATTTAATCTAAAAGACTCTTTAATTAATCGTTTAATTCTATTTCGTATAACACTTTTACCAACTTTTTTACTTACAACTATACCTAATCTATTAAAATCCTTTTTATTCTTATATATATAAAGTACTAATAAATTATTCGAAAAAGATTTACCTTTTCTATAAACAACTCTAAATTCTGCATTTTTTTTTAATCTATAAATCATTATAACTGTACTCCTCTTTTTCTGCATTGCAGAAAAAGGCCACAAAAGCGGCCCTTATGCTGATAATCTCTTTCTACCTTTTTGTCTTCTTCTTTTAATAACATTTCTTCCAGATAGAGTTCTCATTCTTTTTCTAAAGCCATGTTCTCTTTTTCTCTGCTTCTTTTTAGGCTGATAAGTCATCCACATAATATCCTAACTGCTACTTTAATCAAGATATAAAATATCTTATAGCAGTTCTACCCTCCCTTCTACATTTATAATATTTTATTATGATCTAAATAAATTATATCTATAAAAATTTATTGAACAATTTTTAACTTATTATCTTTAACCTATTATAAATCATAAATAATAAAATTAAATATACACTATAAAATTTTAAAGATTTACTATTAAATTATATATTCACAATTGTACAATGTCAATATAAATTCATTTTACAATAAACTTTACCTGTTAACTTATATAAGTTAACATAATTCGAATAATTTACTAAATGATTTTTAAATCATAAAATATACCTTGTGGATTTTTACATTATATATATCTATATTTTTGTGGATAACTTCTTGAATAGGTAAGTATATTTTGTTATTATTAATAGAGGATTGTGAATAACTTACTTATCAACATATTTATCCACAGCTGTGGATAAATATGTTGATAACATGTTTAATTTTTTCATATATACTTAATAAACCCTTATATAATAACATATTTAATATGTTATTATTGTTAACTTTATTAAAATATACTTGTTTATAACTTTTCTATATCAAAAATACACACATTATTATAAACATATGAATATTTTTATATACACATGGAAAGTAATTATAATAAACTGTTGATATTTTTGTTTATATATTGTTATTTTAATTTTTCAAGACTGGAGGATACAAAATGAATGCCTACTTACAAGAATTATGGGATAAAGCTTTAAATATCATAAAGAACGGACTTACAGAAGTAAGTTTTAATACATGGATTAAAAGTATTACTCCAATATCAATAGAAAAAAATACTATAAAACTAAGTGTTCCAAACGAACTAACTCGAGGCGTTCTAAACAACAAATATAAAGATCAAATAACAAAAGCCTTAAAAATTCTTACATCTAAAAAATATAATATAGAATTTTTAATATCTGAAGATGATGAGGCCATAACCTCAGATGAATTAAATAAAATTAAAAATAAAAATAAATCAAATACTAAATCAGATACTATGTTAAATCCAAAATATACATTTGATTCATTCGTAGTTGGCAACAGTAACAGATTCGCACATGCCGCTTCACTTGCAGTAGCAGAATCCCCAGCAAAAGCATACAATCCATTATTTATATATGGAGGAGTAGGTCTTGGTAAAACACATCTAATGCACGCTATAGGTCATTACATATTAAAAAATAATAAATCTTTAAAAGTAGTTTATGTATCATCAGAAAAATTTACAAATGAACTTGTAAATTCAATAAAAGATGATAAAAATGTAGAATTTAGAAATAAATACAGAAATATAGACGTACTATTAATAGATGATATTCAATTTATAGCTGGTAAGGAAAGAACTCAAGAAGAATTTTTTCATACCTTTAATTCATTATATGAAGCAAACAAACAAATTATTCTATCAAGCGATAGACCTCCAAAAGAAATATCTACACTAGAAGACAGATTAATTTCAAGATTTGAATGGGGACTTATAGCAGATATTCAACCTCCTGATTTTGAAACAAGAATTGCTATTTTAAAAAAGAAAGCTGATGTAGAAAAACTCAATGTTCCAAATGACGTCATGGTTTACATAGCTACAAAAATAAAATCAAATATAAGAGAACTAGAAGGTGCACTTATACGCATAGTAGCATTTTCATCTCTTACAAATAAAGAAATAACCGTAGATCTAGCAACGGAAGCATTGAAAGATATAATATCTAGCAAACAATCTAAACAAATTACAATAAGACTAATACAGGAAGTTGTATCTAATTATTACAACTTAAAAATAGAGGATTTCAAATCAGCAAGACGTACAAGAAATGTTGCCTTTCCAAGACAAATAGCAATGTATTTAAGTAGAAAATTAACTGATATGTCACTTCCTAAAATAGGAGAAGAATTTGGAGGAAGAGATCACACTACAGTAATCCACGCATATGAAAAAATATCTGCAAATTTAAAAGTAGATGAAAGTCTTCAAAATGCAATAAATGAGCTCACTAAAAGAATAACCCAACAATAGTTATTAACAATTGTTTATAACTTATCTGTATATAAGTGTTGATAACTAAATATTTTTTATTTTTATTTTAATTATGTGGATAAAGTAAATTTTTTTAAATTATTTATCCACAATTATTTTTGTTATCTTTTTATTATATATCAACACTTATAAGAATTACTAACATATCCACAACCCCTACTACTATTACTATTATAGATAATTATCTAATTATCTATTCTTTACAAAAAAATAAAGGAGGATAACTATGAAATTTAGATGTCAAAAAACAGAATTACAAAATGCAATATCAACTGTACAAAAAGCAATAACAGGAAAATCTTCTATGCCTATATTAAATGGAGTACTAATTCAAACAAATAATAATCAACTTATACTAACAGGTTCGGATATAGATTTAAGTATAGAAACAAGATTAAACGTAGATATTTTAGAAGAAGGTTCAATAGTAATAAATGCTAGACTTTTTGGAGAGATAATAAGGAAACTTCCAAATAGTGAAGTTCTTATAGAAAGTACTGAAAATGAATCAACAAAAATATTATGTGAAAAATCAAACTTTAATATAGTAAATATGAATGCAGATGATTTTCCAGAATTACCTAAAATAAATGAAAATATGATGTTTTCTATACCAGAGAATATATTGAAAAATATGATAAAAGAAACAATATTTGCAGCAGCTCAAGATGAAACAAGACCAATTCTAATGGGAATTTTATTTGAAATAAAAGATGAAAAATTAAATCTTGTTGCGCTAGATGGTTATAGATTAGCTTTAAGATCAGAAAATTTAAGAAATACAAATGATATAAATGCTGTTATTCCTGCAAAGACTTTAAATGAGGTTTCAAAAATATTAGAGGATGGTGAAAATAACGTTAATATTACATTTACTCCTAATCATATACTCTTTAATTTAGACAAAACTAAAATAATATCTAGACTTTTAGAAGGAGAATTTATAAAATATAACTCTATAATTCCTGAAGAATTTAATACAAAAGTAATAGCAAAAAGAGAGGAACTTTTAGAATGCATAGAAAGAGCGTCACTTATGGCTAAAGATAGCAATACTAATCTTGTAAAATTAAATATAGAAAAAGAGAATATGATAATAACCTCAAATTCTCAATTGGGAATGGTTAAAGAAGAAACAAATATAATTTTGCAAGGTCAACCTTTACAAATTGCATTTAATTCAAAATATCTTATGGATGTTTTGAAAATAATGGAAGAAGAAGAAGTTCTACTTCAATTTTCTAGCAATGTAAGTCCATGTATTATAAAAAATACAAAAAATGATAATTGCACATATTTAGTTCTTCCAGTTAGACTTTTAAATAATTAGAAAATAAAAATAAATATATTGGAGATAATAGGAAATGAAAGAAGTTAAGATAAACACAGATATAATAAAACTTGATTCCTTTTTAAAATGGTGTGGAGCAGTTTCACTTGGTTCAGAAGCAAAATTTTATATACAAAATGGAGAAGTCAAGTTAAATAATAAAGTAGAAACAAGAAGAAGTAAAAAATTATATAAAGGTGATATAGTTGAATTTCAAGGTCAAACTTATAAAGTTTTATAATATAGTGTATCGTTAATTGTGGAATAGTTATATTGTGATATAATTAAAATTAGGTGTTTTTTATGTATATAAAATTTTTGAAACTTATTAACTTTAGGAATTATAAAGAATTGTCCATTGAATTAAATAAGAATTTAAATATATTTATAGGTGATAATGCTCAAGGCAAAACAAATATCTTAGAAGGTATCTATTACTGTGGTATAGGAAAATCATTTAGAACAAATAAAGACAAAGAACTCATAAATTGGAATGGAAAAGAATCATATATAAAGTCATATATAGTTAAGCATGGTTTAAATAAAACAATAGAAATAAAAATTTTTAAAGAGGGTAAAAAAGGAGTTAATATAAATTCTATAAAAATTAATAGATTATCTGACTTAATGGGAATTTTTAATGTAGTTATGTTTTCACCTGAAGATTTAAAAATTGTAAAAGAATCTCCTTCTTTTAGAAGAAAATTTTTAGACATGGAACTTTGCAAAATAAGTAAAAAATATTATTTTAATTTGGTGCAATATAATAAAGTACTGAATGAAAGAAATACTTTGTTGAAAAAAATGACAAGTAAAAATGACGATATTCTTACAGTATATGATATACAATTATCTAAATATGGAGAAGTTATAATATATCTTAGAAATAAATATATAAATGAACTTAATAAAAAAGGTAAAATTATACACTCTGATATAACTTCAGGTATGGAAAAAATAGAAATGAAATATATTACTTCTATAAAAGATTTAAATAATATTTATAAAGATTTATTAAAAAATTTAAAAGACCATAGACAAAATGATTTAGATAGAAGAACTACTTCATGTGGTCCTCATAGAGATGATTTTAGTATAAGTATAAATGGAATAGATGTAAGAAACTACGGATCTCAAGGACAACAGAGAACATCTATTTTAACTATAAAATTTGCTTCACTTGAGATAATAAAAGATATAACAGGGGAATATCCTGTTTTACTTCTTGATGATGTTTTGTCTGAATTAGATAAAAATAGACAGAAGTATATACTTAATTCTATAGATAAAATTCAAACATTTATAACTTGCACAGGAATAAATGATATTAAAAAATATATAAAAAAGGAAAGTCAATTATTTAAAGTTAATAATGGTAGTATAATTAAAGTTTAATGCTTGAAAGGAGATTTTTTTATGTTTTTGCATTTGGGTGAAAATATAGTTGTACCTATAAAAGATATAATCGGTATATTTGATGTGGAAACTTCAATGTATAGTTCTGATACAATTCAGTTTTTAAGAATGGCAGAAGAAGATGGTTTTGTTGAAAGAATTACTAAAGACAAACCAAAATCATTTATAATTGCTGAAGTAGATAAAAAAAGTAAAATTTATTTATCTCCCATATCTTCGTCAACATTAACAAAAAGATCAAAATCTCTGTATTATGAATCTTAAAAGATAGGAGGATATAAATGACAAAAGATAATAATCAAACTTATGATGAAAATCAAATACAAGTGCTTGAAGGTTTAGAGGCTGTAAGAAAGAGACCTGGAATGTATATCGGGAGTACAAGTTCAAGGGGTCTTCATCATCTTGTATATGAGATAGTTGACAATAGTATAGATGAAGCTCTTGCAGGGTATTGTAGTAAAATAAATATTATTATACATAAAGATAATTCGATAACAGTATCTGATAATGGAAGAGGTATGCCTGTTGGTATACATCCAAAAATGAAAAAACCAACTGTAGAAGTTATAATGACTATACTTCATGCAGGTGGAAAATTTGGAGGAGGTGGATACAAGGTATCAGGCGGTCTTCATGGAGTTGGTGCATCTGTTGTAAATGCATTATCTGAATCCTGTGATGTTGAAGTTAAAAGAGAAGGACATATATGGAAGCAATCATTTAAAAGAGGAAAACCAATAACAGGGCTTGATATTATAGGTGATACTGATGAGCATGGAACTAAAACTTATTTTAAACCTGATCCTGAAATATTTGATGAAATTGAATATGACTATGATACCCTTGCAAAAAGAATTAGAGAATTAGCATTTTTAAATAAAGGAATAATGATAAATTTAAAAGATGAAAGAACGGATAAAAGTGAAACTTTCCATTATGAAGGTGGAATAAAATCTTTTGTTAAATACCTTAATAGAAATAAACAGACAATACAAAAAGAGCCTATATACCTTGAAGGTAAAAGAAATGATTATTGGCTGGAAATTGCTATTCAGTACAATGATGGATATTCAGAAAATATATTTGCTTTTGCAAATAATATAGACACTGTAGAAGGTGGAACACATTTAGCTGGTTTTAAATCTGCACTTACAAGAGTTTTTAATGATTATGCAAGGCGTTTTGGAATTTTAAAGGAAAATGATAAAAACTTATCAGGAGAAGATGTAAGAGAGGGTTTAACAGCCGTAATATCAATAAAGCTCACTAATCCTCAATTTGAAGGACAGACAAAAACAAAACTTGGAAATAGTGAAGTTCGTGGAATAGTAGATAGCATAATGGGAGAGGCCGTTAGTAATTATCTTGAAGAGAATCCACAAATAGCAAAGACAATCCTTAATAAATCTCTTATGGCATCAAGAGCTAGAGAAGCAGCAAGAAAGGCAAGAGAAATAACAAGGCGTAAATCTGTTCTTGAAAATACTTCATTACCCGGGAAACTTTCAGATTGTTCATCTAAACATCCTTCTGAATGTGAAATATATCTTGTTGAAGGCGATTCAGCAGGAGGGTCTGCAAAACAAGGAAGAGATAGAAAATTTCAAGCAATACTTCCTCTTCGTGGTAAGATAATGAATGTAGAGAAACAAAGACTTGATAAGATACTTGGATATCAGGAAATTAGAGCTATGATAACTGCATTTGGTGGTGGAATAGGCAAAGATTTTGATGTTTCAAAAATAAGATATTATAAAATAATAATAATGACAGATGCAGATGTTGATGGTGCACATATAAGAACTTTACTATTAACATTTTTCTATAGATACATGAAAAAATTAATAGAAGATGGTCATGTTTATATAGCACAACCTCCTCTTTATAAAATAAGTAAAGGTAAAAAGGAAATGTACGCTTATTCTGACAAGGAACTTGAGGTAATTTTAAATAAGATGGGCGGAAAGGATAATAGTGTAAATATACAAAGATATAAAGGGCTTGGAGAAATGGATTCTAACCAACTTTGGGATACAACAATGAATCCTAAAACTAGAACTCTTCTTAGGGTAGATATAGAAGATGCTATGGTTGCTGATGAAATGTTTACAATACTTATGGGAGATAAAGTAGAGCCTCGTAAAAATTTTATAATAGAGAATGCTAAGAAAGTAGTAAACTTAGATATATAGAGAAGAGGTGTAATTCATGTTTGATGAAGGAAAAATTTTACCTGTAGATATAAGCAGTGAAATGAAAAAATGTTATATAGATTATGCAATGAGTGTTATCGTAGGTCGTGCTCTTCCTGACGTTCGTGACGGATTAAAACCAGTACATAAAAGAATATTATATTCAATGTATGAACTTGGCTTAACTCCAGAAAAAGGTTACAGAAAGTGTGCAAGAATTGTTGGAGATGTTTTAGGAAAATATCATCCTCATGGTGATACTGCAGTATATGATGCACTTGTAAGAATGGCACAAGATTTTTCAATTAGATACACTTTAGTAGATGGTCATGGAAATTTTGGTTCTGTAGATGGCGATAGTGCAGCAGCTATGAGGTATACAGAAGCCAAGATGAGTAAAATATCTCTTGAAATGCTTAGAGATATAAATAAAAATACAGTAGATTTTGTACCTAACTTTGATGGAGAAGAAAAAGAACCTTCTGTATTACCTTCAAGATTTCCAAATCTTCTTGTAAATGGTTCGGCAGGAATAGCAGTAGGAATGGCAACTAATATACCACCACATAATCTCAATGAGGTTATAGATGGTGTAATTATGCTAATAGATAATAAAGATGCCAGTATAGATGACCTTATGAAATCAATAAAGGGTCCAGATTTTCCAACAGCAGGAATAATACTTGGTACTTCTGGAATAAGAGATGCTTATCATACAGGAAGAGGAAAAGTAATAATAAGGGCAAGAGCTGAGATTGAAAAAGAAAATTCAAGAGAGAGAATAATAGTAACGGAACTTCCTTATCAAGTAAATAAAGCAAAGCTTATAGAGAGTATAGCAGATCTTGTGAAAGAAAAGAAAATTGAAGGAATATCTGATATAAGAGATGAATCTGATAGAGAAGGCATGAGAATAGTAATAGAGCTTAAGAGAGATGCAAACTCTAATGTTGTTCTAAATCAACTGTATAAACATACTAAAATGCAAGATACATTTGGAATTATAATGCTTGCACTTGTTGATAATGTACCTCATGTATTAAATTTAAAAGAAATACTAGTTCACTATCTTAATTTTCAAAAGCAGGTAATAAGAAGAAGAACACAGTTTGATTTAGATAAAGCTTTAGCACGCGCTCATATACTTGAGGGATTAATAATAGCACTAGACCATATAGATCAAGTTATTAATCTTATTAGATCATCTAAAACAACTGAACAGGCAAGAAATGGATTGATGTCACAGTTTGAATTGTCAGAAAAACAATCACAAGCTATTTTGGATATGAGGCTTCAGAGGCTGACTGGTCTTGAAAGAGAAAAGATAGAAAATGAATATAATGAAATTATGAACACAATAAGACATCTTAAAGATATACTTTCGGATGAACACCTATTACTTAATATAATAAAAGATGAATTAAATCAGATAAAAGATAAATATGGTGATGAAAGAAAGACAGAAATAAAATTAAATAGCAATGATATAAATGTTGAGGACTTGATTCCAGAACAAGATGTTATAATAACACTTACACATTCAGGATATATAAAGAGAATTGCAGCAAACACATATTCTTCCCAAAAAAGAGGCGGAAGAGGAATACAGGCTATGACTACAAAAGAAGATGATTTTGTAGAACATATTTTCATGACATCTACACATAATTATATACTATTCTTTACAAACAGGGGAAAAGTATATAAATTAAAAGGATATGAAATTCCAGAGGCAGGTAGAACAGCTAAGGGAACTAATCTAGTTAATTTAATTCCTGTAGATAGAGATGAAAAAATTCAAGCTGTTATAACATTTAGAGAATTTAATGAAAATAATTATTTTATTATGGGTACTAGAAATGGGTTAATTAAAAAAACTCAGATAAGTAAGTATTCATCTATAAGAAAAAATGGATTAAATGCAATAAATTTAAAAGATGGTGATGAACTTATTGCAGTTAGAATGACTACTGGTGATAGTGAGGTAATGATAGTTACTAAAAATGGGTATGCAATAAGATTTAGTGAGAAAGATGTAAGGCCTATGGGTAGAATTGCAACTGGAGTTAAAGCTATCACTTTAAGAGAAGATGATATGGCAGTTACTATGGATATATTAGATAAAACTTCTGATGTTCTTGTTATAACTGAAAATGGATTTGGAAAGAGAACACCTATATCTGAATATACAATTCATAGAAGAGGTGGAAAAGGTATTATTACCTATAAAATAACAGATAAAACAGGTCCTATTGTTGGCGCAAGAGTAGTAAAAGATGGCGATGAGGTAATGCTCATAAATAGCAGCAATGTTGCTATAAGGCTTAATGTTTCCGATATTTCGGTTACTAGTAGAAATACAATGGGAGTTACTCTTATGAGAACTGAAGAAGAACAAAAAGTTGTTGCAATAGCTAAAATAAATTGTAGTGAAGAAATTAAAAAAGATAATATAGATATTTAATTTTAATATGAGAGTTTGGTTCTAAAGTTTATAATTTAGTCCGTAAAACCACGGTGCCTTGTGCCTGTGGATGTAAGGACTTTAAAAGAGTAGGATTAAATGTCCTACTCTTTTAACTATGCAAACTTTTGAGTTTGTATATACTTTTGAATTATTTCAGAACTTACTGCACCAGCAGTTCCAACATAATAACCTTCACTCCATAACCCACTACCCATTTCAATGTTTTGCTATAATGATTACATAGATAACTATGCAAGGAGGTGAGAAAAGGTTGGAAAAATAGTTATAGGTAAGCTTAAAGGAATTAAGAAAGACATGAATTATAATAAAGGTTTTGTTCAAATTCCTATTCAAAGATTGGCAGAACTTGTAGAGTATAAAGCTATATGGATTTGTAAATTCCGATGTAAATGGTAGTTTGAATATATTAAGAAAAGAAGAAAAATGTATTCCCAAGTTAGTTGAAACTATGAGGGATAAGGGTAAGTGTTCTCGCTTGTTAAGAATAAGGGTTGCTTGTTAATTCAAGTCGAAAGTTAAATGCCAAACTTCTTACAAAGAAGCCATATCTCATTGAGGGTGTGGTAGTTCAATATTAAATAAAATAAAAAATATTAAATAAAAGTATTGACTTTTTTTAATTGAGATGATATTATATAAAAGTCGCATGAAACGTGACGAAATAAATTATATTGACAAGTGCGATATAATATGATATTATATAAAAGTTGTTTAAAAAAACAACAAGAAATAAAAAAATGATCCTTGAAAATTAAACAGAGCATAAATAAGTGAAAGCTTATATAAATAAACCAGCAATTCTTTGTATT
>NZ_JACGAG010000017.1 GCF_014050525.1 Clostridium sp. cel8 | reverse complement strand
TTCGCTCGACTTGCATGTGTTAGGCACGCCGCCAGCGTTCGTCCTGAGCCAGGATCAAACTCTCAATTTAAAAGTTTGTTTATGCCCTTAGAAATTTCCATAAGCTTCGTAATACTGCGTCAAAGTATTCGCTTCAGTACTCATTTACCTTAGTAAACTCTGTTCCTCGCTCAAACTTTTCCTTGTCTTACTCGCTTCTGTAAATTTAAAAGTTTCCTTTGCTCATTTAAAATTAATACAAAGAATTGCTGGTTTATTTATATAAGTTTTCACTTATTTATGCTCTGTTTAATTTTCAAAGATCACATAACTCAACTAACAACTCGTTTATTTTATCATGTTTTATCAAATATGTCAATACTAAATTAAAATATTTATCGAAATTCAAAATTGACTTACAAGATAAACTATTATGTACGCCCTTAAGACGACAAGTGTTATTTTATCATCAAATTATAAAGCCTTCTATAGTTAATTATATATAAATATCAATTTATCCTCTATTTTCTCCATAAAAATTAATATTTCTACATATATCATATATTGACACGCCAGGAATAGTTTTCTTTATATAATGTAAAAAATGGCAGTAATATAGCAAATAATAAATTAAGAGAAACATTAAATTAGTTTCAAATTAAAATAAACTTTATCTTCGATAAATATATGTATTCGTGAATTTTAAAATTCTACAAAATAAAGGGGCTGTTGCACTAAAAAATTAGTGCGGCAGTTTTTCGCATAAAAATAAATCTCCCACTCGAAAGAGTGAAAGATTTATAGTAAAATTAACGTATGAACAAAAACATTAATTTTCATAAAAATTATACTTCAAATCGTAGGAATTATCAATTAAAACTTCCATTAAATATTGAGTACATGGTTCCAAATAATGATTCGGTGCGTTTGCTAAGTCAATTTGTAGAGGAGATGGATTTAACAGATTTATATTCGAGTTATTCTCGATTAAGGGAAAATCAGGCTACGCCTCGTCAAATGTTGAAGATTGTACTTTATTCTTAGATGAATCATAACTATTCTTCAAGGAAAATGGAAACTTCATGCAAAAGAGATGTAAATTTCATGTACCTATTAGAAGGTTCACCAGTACCAGATCATTCTACGTTTGCAAGGTTTAGAAGTCTTCACTTTGCTCCTTGCTCAGAAAGGATTATGGCTGAAATGACAAACTTTCTTTATGAAATTGGAAAAGTATCAGGAGATTCTATATTTATTGATGGTACCAAGATAGAGGCAAGTGCTAATAAATATACTTTTGTTTGGAAAAGAGCAGTTTCAAAAAATTTAGGAAGATTACTTATTAAATTATCTAATTTAGTTGCTGAATGTGAGGAACTGTATGGAATAAAACTTATATATCAAAATAAAATAAAGATAAAGCATATAAAAAGTTAAAAGAATATACACAGAAAATCCATACCTGCGGTAAGCATAATAGTTACTCTAAGACAGACAACGATGCAATTTTTATGAGAATGAAAGAGGATGCTATGAAAAATGGTCAATTAAAACCTGCTTACAACGTTCAACATGGATTAGATTCTGAATATATAGTATGGGTTACAGTTGGGGCGCAGCCTATGGATACACAAACATTAATTCCATTTATAAAAAGCATGGAGAATTCTCTATATTTTAAGTATTTTAAAATTGTTGCTGACGCAGGTTATGAGAGCGAAGAAAATTATGTCTACCTTAGAGAAAACGGACAGCTTTCATATATTAAGCCATCAAATTATGAAATATCAAAAACAAGAAAATATAAAAATGATATAGGTAGAATACAAAATATGAACTATACTGAAATTGGTGATTATTACACTTGTAAAAATAATAAGAAACTTAAAGTCAAAAAAATTATACAAAGGAAAAGTAAGACAGGATATATAAGTAAAAAAAAAACGATTTATACTTGTGAAGATTGTAGTAACTGTATTCACAAAAGCAAATGCATAAAAGGACACAACTGTAAAACTCCATTAGAAAAACGAGTTAAAAATCTTGAAAGAATTCTAACCGAGGAAGGTTACCAGCTAAGAATGAATTGAAGTATTCAAGCCGAAGGCTCATTAGGAGAAATAAAGCAGGATATGGGATTTCGCAGATATTTAAGTAAAGGCATAAAAAATGTTTTGGCAGAAAGTATTTTGCTAGCAATGGCACATAATATAAATAAACTACATAATAAAATCCAAGCAAATAGAACAGAAACTCATCTTTTCTCATTAAAAAAAGATGCATAATTTTAAAGCTTTAAAAACTTGATAAATTAAAAAAGCCTTAATATTAAAGCCTTATTAAAGTGCACCAATTTTTAAGTACTGAAGTTATTTAAATTTTAAATATTATATAAAGTCTATGAAATACATAAAAAACGCTGTCGCGTTAGCAAATTTTTTTATGCTAATGTGACAGCCTCTTTATTTTATGGTGGAGATAAAGAGATTCGAACTCTTGACCCCCTGCGTGCAAGGCAGGTGCTCTCCCAGCTGAGCTATACCCCCATATGGTGGACCTTCAGGGACTCGAACCCCAGACCTACCGGTTATGAGCCGGTTGCTCTAACCAACTGAGCTAAAGATCCATATTATATTTATATTATTAATTAAATTACATTCGACACAATTAGTAATTAGTGATTACAGTTTTATATTATACTTCCTTTTTTATAAGCTGTCAATACTTTTTATATTATAAATAATATAAAATTTTAATAATTATCCCCCATATTACTTTTTAATAATACAGGAGATAAAATTAATCATTATCATATAGATAATTTATAAATTATTTACCAATTCTTTGAACTTATTTCCTCTGGATTCAAAATTATCAAACATATCAAAGCTAGCACAAGCTGGAGATAATGTAACGATATCTCCTTCACTTGCAATATCTTTAGCCTTTAAAACAGCTTCTTCAAGGGATTCTACCATGATTATAGGAATTTCTATATTTTTAGATGATTTTATTTTTTCAAAAGCCGCTTTTATCTTATTCTTTGTACTACCACACAAAATAAGTGTTTTTATCTTGGAATATCCTTGTTCAGCAAGAACATCAAAAGGAATTTTCTTATCATATCCTCCTGCTATAAGTATAACTGGTTTTTCAAAAGCATTAAGTCCAGCCAAAGTTCTTGTTGGACTTGAAGCTATAGAATCATTATAATATTTAACTCCATTTACAGTCCTTATAAATTCACACCTATGCTCTACTCCCTCAAAAGTAGTAGCTACATTTCTCATATTTTCAAAGTCTACATCATCCTCTACAGCACAAAAAGCCGTTAATAAGTTAGCAACATTATGAATACCCATAAGTTTAATTTCATTTAATTTACATATTGGATTATTGTCAATAAATAACGTATCACCTTTAAGATAACCACCTGACGTTAACTCTTCTTTTACACTAAATTGCCTTGTTAGCCCACACGCTTCATTTACCATGTTATTAGTATATTCATTATCTCTATTTAAGACTAACAGATCACTCTTATCTTGATACTTAAATATATTTTTTTTCGCATCCACATATTCCTGCATATTCTTGTGTATATCAAGGTGATTTGGGCTTATATTTGTTACTACTGCAACTTGAGGGGAAAACTTCATACCCATAAGTTGAAAACTTGAAAGTTCTAAAACTACTTTATCATCTTTCTTTATCTCTTCTATTTTATTAAACAGTGGCATCCCTATATTACCACCTATCCAACTTTTATAACCTTGCTGCTTTAGCATATTATATATCAACGTAGTAGTTGTTGTCTTTCCATCACTACCTGTTACTCCAAATATCTTAGCTGGACAATATTTAATGAATTCTTGAATCTCAGAAGTTATATATGCACCATTTTCCTTTGCCTTTACAAGAGCCGGACTATCTATTCGCATTGATGGAGTTTTAAATATAACCTGAAAGTTATTTAATTTATCTAAATACCCTTCACCTGATATAAGCTTTACTCCTTTATTTTTTAATTTCTTTGCAATATCCCCTAATTGAGCTTCACTTTTTTTATCAAAAGCACTCACTTGTGCACCTAATTTCAATAAAAAATCTATCAAAGGCCTATTACTAATTCCTATACCTATAACCGCAACATCTTTTCCTTTTATAAAATTTTTGAATTCAATAAATTTATTTTTCATCAAAAGCCCTCCAAAACAAACTATCTTAATAAAATTTACACGAATTAATTATATCACTTATAGTACATTAATGAAGGTATTTATATATATTAGTAATAATTTAAACTTATTTTTATATAAAATCAGATATTATAAAGAAATATTAAAATTAAATAATTTAAATATTTCTATTGAAAATCAATCTTACTATATGATATACTATGATTGTGCCGTAAGGAAACATTAATATAATTCCCCAAGTTTTAATTAAACATATAACATATCCCCATGATTAAACCCTATTTACCGGATGTTAAACATCCGGTAAATTTTTGTTATAAATTAAGTAATATAAAAGACATAGGTCATTTTAAAATATATCCTATGTCTTTCAATTATAAAACTAAAATCGTATCTTTTCCTTTAAGAAATTACTAACTTCTTCTATCTTTATTCTAAATTGATCCATTGTATCTCTATCTCTTATAGTAACAGTATTATCTTCCATAGTATCAAAATCTACAGTTATACAATAAGGAGTTCCTATTTCATCTTCTCTTCTATATCTCTTTCCAATACTTCCTGCCTCATCATAATCTACATTTAGTTCTTCTCTTAAGGCATCATATATCTCCAATGATTTATCTTTTAACTTCTTAGTTAATGGAAGTACTGCAGCTTTAAAAGGAGCTATTGCTGGATGGAAATGCATAACTATTCTTATATCTCCATTTTCAAGTTTCTCCTCTTCATATGCATCTGATAAAAATGCTAATACTGCCCTATCTACTCCAACAGATGGTTCAATACAATAAGGCAAATATTTCTCATGAGTAGTTGGATCTAAATAACTCATATCTTTTCCTGAATGTTCCTGATGTTTTTTCAAGTCATAATCTGTTCTATCTGATATTCCCCAAAGTTCACCCCATCCAAATGGGAAAAGATATTCTATATCAGATGTTGCACTACTATAATGAGATAGTTCCTCTTTATCATGATCTCTAAATCTTATATGTTCTTTCTTCAATCCCAAATTCAACAAGAAGTTCCAACAATAATCTTTCCAATAACTATGCCATTCTAAATCTGTACCTGGTTTGCAGAAAAATTCTAGTTCCATCTGTTCAAATTCTCTAATTCTAAATATAAAGTTACCTGGAGTAATTTCATTTCTAAATGATTTACCTATTTGAGCAATTCCAAAAGGCACCTTTTTCCTACTCGTCCTTTGTACGTTCTTAAAATTTATAAATATTCCTTGCGCTGTTTCTGGTCTTAAATATATTTCTGATTTTGAATCTTCTGTTACTCCTTGATAAGTCTTAAACATAAGATTAAATTGTCTTATATCAGTAAAATTGGTTTTACCACAGTTAGGACAAGCTATATTGTTATCTTTAATATATTGCTGTAATTTTTCATTACTCCAACCATCTGCACTTGCCTTTTCAACTCCTTGAGCTGTCATGTGCTGTTCGACTAATTTATCAGCTCTAAATCTAGACTTACAATCTTTACAATCCATAAGAGGATCGGAAAAATTTCCAACATGTCCCGATGCTACCCATACTTCATTATTCATGAGTATAGCAGAGTCCAATCCTACATTATATTTACTCTCATGTACAAATTTTTGCCACCATGCCTTTTTTATGTTATTTTTGAGTTCTACTCCTATAGGACCATAATCCCAAGAATTAGCAAGTCCTCCATATATCTCTGAACCTGGATATACAAATCCCCTATTTTTAGCTAACGCAACAATCTTATCCATACTATACATACTTCAAATCAATCTCCTTTGTTTTATATTTTATAATCTAGAAAGTAAAAATTATAAATTTATATTTTATTGAATAGAAAAGCAAAATATAAAAAAAGAGCATATTTAAAGGGACGAATTTTTATCCGCGGTTCCACCCTTCTTAGCATATGCTCATCTCTAAATATTATGGTTCAAAAGTTCCTTTCATAATTCAATCCAGCTACTTTCCACCATAGGTAGCCTCTCTTTAGGATTTAAAATTATTACTATTCTTTATCATAACCATATATTAAATTTTATAAAATACTTGTTTATAAAAGCTTATATTAACATATTAAAGTGGTTTCATAGTAGGAAATAATATAACATCCCTTATTGAAGATGAATTAGTTAAAAACATTATAAGTCTATCTACTCCTATGCCTAGTCCTCCAGTTGGTGGCATTCCAATTTCTAAAGCATTTACAAAATCTTCATCCATCATATATGCTTCATCATCACCTAACTCTCTTTCTCTCAACTGCTGAAGAAATCTTTCTTTTTGTACTATAGGGTCGTTTAATTCAGAATAAGCATTACATATTTCTCTGCCATATACAAATCCTTCAAATCTCTCAGTGAATGCATCATTTCCTCTCTTCTTTTTAGTAAGAGGAGATACCTCCACAGGATAATCTATTACAAATGTTGGCTGTATGAACTTTTCCTCGCAAAACTCTTCAAACATCATATCTAGAATATATCCCTTTGTACAATCTTTTAACTCCTTTTTCAATTTAATATTCTTTTCCCTAGCTATATTTTGTGCTTCTTCATCATCTTTTACTTCATTAAAATCTATACCAGTAAATTTCTTCACTGCATCAACCATTGTGATTCTATTCCAAGGAGGTTTAAAATCTATCTCCGTATCTTCATATACTACAGTAGTAGTACCAAGAACTTTTTCGCATATATATGCTATCATATTTTCTGTTAATTCCATCATATCATTATAGTCAGCAAATGCTTCATAAAGTTCTATAGAGGTGAACTCTGGGTTATGTCTTATATCCATTCCTTCATTTCTAAAATTTTTCCCTATTTCATATACCTTCTCAAATCCACCTACAATTAATCTTTTTAAATACAATTCGGTTGCAATTCTTAAATACATATCCAAATCTAGACTATTGTGATGAGTTATAAATGGTTTAGCTGCTGCTCCTCCTGCAATAGTTGATAGTATAGGTGTTTCTACTTCAATAAAGTCTTTATTGTCTAAAAACTCTCTCATAGCTTTAATTATTGCAGTTCTTCTAAAAAACGTTTGTCTTACGTCTTGATTTATTATTAAATCTACATATCTTTGTCTATACTTCAAATCTGGATCTTTTAATCCATGCCATTTTTCAGGCAATGGTCTTAATGATTTGCAAACCAATTCAAAGTCTTCAATATGAATTGTTATTTCTCCAGTTTTAGTTTTAAATACTCTTCCTGTTATAGATAGAATATCTCCTATATCAAAAGTTTTATATTGTTTTAGTTTTTCTTCTCCAACATCGTTTATTTTTATATAAAGTTGAATTTTGCCATATCTATCATATAAATCCGAAAATCCAGCTTTTCCATGCACACGCTTTGACATAAGTCTTCCTGCAACAGTAACTGTTTCTCCTTCAAGTTCTTCATAATTAGCTTTTATTTGATCTGATGTATGAGTCCTATTAACCTTATACACTTCAAATGGATTTTTTCCTTCGCTTTTAAGTTTAGTAAACTTATCTACTCTCTCATTTATAAGTGCATTAAATTTTTTCTCTAGTTTATTAAAATTATCCTTATCATTTGCCATTAAACTTTATCCTCCAATTTATTTTCTTATACTAATTATATTATATTTACTAACACCATCTGGTACTTGTACTTCAACAGTATCTCCAACTTTTTTTCCTAAAAGGCTTTTTCCTACCGGAGATTCACTGGATATTTTATTATTAACAGGATCTGCTTCTGCCGATCCTACAATTGAATACTCAACTTCTTCATTTAGATCGCAATCTTTTACTTTTACAATACAACCAACACTTACTACATCCGATGGAATTTCACTCTCATCTACTATAGTAACATTTTTAAGCATATTTTCAAGTTGCACTATTCTACCTTCAACAAATGCCTGCTCATTTTTTGCTTCATCATATTCTGAATTTTCGCTTAAGTCTCCAAAAGAAAGTGCAAATCTTATTTTTTCACTTATTTCTTTTCTCTTAACTGTTCTTAAATACTCAAGCTCATCCTCCATTTTTTTTACTCCCTCATATGTCATTATATGCTTGTTTGTATTACTCATTAACATTCTCCCCTTTAGCAAAACTATTTTTAAAAATTAACAGCCTTGTGGTTTCCAATGTATATCCAACATATCCGAATAATTATTGAAGTTATTATAAGTCAGCATAATTTTAATGTCAACTATCTAAATAAAAATTTTAAAAATGTATTCAAACTTTAATTTATTATTCTATAAAATTCTATAAAGAATTCTTATATATATTTAAAATTTCAAATACAGACTCAATATCATTTTCACAATTTACTCTATTTTTTATTTCTTTACTTCCCTTAATTCCTTTTAAATACCAACTTAAATGTTTTCTCATTTCAAGAACAGCTTTTAGTTCACCTTTATAGCGGCAAACTCTTTTGTAATGTTCCATGCACATATCTATTTTTTCTACATCACTTGGATATTCAACATTCAGTCCATTCATTTTCTGATATATTTGATTAAATATCCATGGATTTCCCAGTGCACCTCTTCCAATCATAATTCCATCACATTTAGATGTATTTAATCTATACTGCGCTTCATCAGCTGTATCTATATCTCCATTCCCTATAACAGGAATTCTAATCTGCTCCTTGACTTTTTTTATTATATTCCAATCTGCTTTTCCAGTATACATTTGTTTGCTTGTCCTACCATGCACTGTTATTGCATCTGCTCCTGCTTGTTCCATCCTCTTTGCGAAATCTATTACATTTATATTTTCAGAATCAAATCCAATTCTCATCTTTACTGTAACAGGCTTCAAGGATGACTTTTTAACCTCTCTCACTATATTCTCTGCAAGCTTAGGATTTTTCATAAGTGCAGATCCATCACCGTTTTTTACTATCTTAGGTGCAGGGCATCCCATATTTATATCTATTAAACATATTTCATCTATAGAATTAAAATAATCACAAGTTTTAGCCATTATATAAGGATCACTACCAAATATTTGTACCGCAGTAGGAGCCTCTATCTTTGATATATTAAACATGCGTATAGTTTTATCACTTCCATGAAACAATGCCTTTGAACTTATCATTTCAGTATATGCTAGTCCACATCCCTGTTCTCTACATAATTCCCTAAAAGCAGTATCAGTTACCCCTGCCATAGGAGCTAAAAATATATTATTCTCAAATTTGAGATTACCTATTTGCATTTTAATACATGCTCCTTATTTTTATAATATATTATTTTAAGCCCAGTTAGTGTAAGTATTGGATCTATCATATCTATAGAACCGGATTCATCATTTATAAGTTTTGCTAGACCTCCAGTTGCCACAACAAAAGGCTCCTTTTCACCCATACTTATCATCTCTTTTTTCATTTTATTTATAATATATTCAACCTGTCCTACATATCCATATATTATTCCAGCCTGCATACTTGAAACAGTATTTTTACATATAACACTCTTTGGCTTCACCAATTCAACTCTTGGAAGTTTTGCAGCCCTTTCAAACAATGCATCTGAAGATATTTTAACACCAGGACATATAGATCCACCTAGATAATCTCCATTAGCAGTAAGAGCACAAAATGTAGTTGCCGTACCAAAATCTATTATAATTGAAGCTCTCTTGTATATCTCATGTGCTGCAACTGCATTTACTATTCTATCAGATCCAACTTCTCTTGGATTGTCATATTTTATATTTATTCCTGTCTTAACTCCAGGTCCAACCACAATTGGAGCAACTTTAAAATACTTTATTATCATATGTTCTAAAGAATACATTATGTTTGGAACTACTGAAGAAATTATGGCACCTTTAATATCTGATGGATTTAAATTATTTTTAATAAAAAGCTGAAGAGCTTGAATACCATATTCATCAGCTGTTCTTTTAGAGTCAGTAGACAATCTCCATACCGACACTAAATCGTCATTGTCATAAACACCTACTACAATATTGGTATTTCCAACATCTAAAACTAAAATCATAAAGCGACACCACCTTTAGCGAAACTTATAAAAAATACTTTACATCAAGGTCACATAATTAAAGAGCAGCCTTAAAGCTGCTCTAATTTACAATGTTCCGTCAATTAATATCTTAATTGTATCAATAAAATGTCATTTGTCAAGAGCTACATAACATAACTTCAAATTATAAATTAAAACAATCCACTACTATTAAATAGTGTCATATATGTGTATTAAATTTTTTAATTGCATCTTGTTTTTTCCATAAATTCATTAGAATTTACTATATACCTTATATGTGTGGCTTTTCCTATGATTCCCTTTTCATCACTTGCCTCAATATCAAAAAACAATTTCTTTCTGTCAACTTTTATAAGAGTTGCTGTACACTTTATACTAGCACCAACAGGTGAAGATTTTATATGTTTTACACTCATGTCTATACCAACTGTAGTATATCCTTCTGGAAGTACTTTTGATACAGAATTTTTAGCTGCATTTTCCATAAGAGCTACCATAGATGGAGTAGCATATACTTCCAAATCACCTGAACCCATTTTTATAGCAGTGTCATTTTCTGTAACTTTTATTTCCTTAGTATTTTGAATTCCTTCTTTTATGTTAAATTCCACCTTAAAATTCACTTCCTTCAATAAGTTATTATTTATATTTATTAAAAAAGTTCAAACCATAGATTAATTATTTATTTTTTAGCATAAGTTTATGGTACTAGAAATTATTTTATTTTTCAAGTAAAACAATTTAAAATCCACTCTATGGTATAACCATAAAGTGGATTTTTTAGGCTTCGTTAAATATTGTTAGGAATTCATCTGCATCTACTTTTTCCTCTTCTATAAGTTTCTTTGCTACGGCATGAAGTTTATTAATATTTTCAGTTAAAAGCTTCTCTGCTTTATTATAACTTTCATCAATTAGCTTTCTTATCTCTTTATCTATTTCAAAAGCAACTTCTTCACTAAAGTTTCTCCCTTTTCCTAAATCTCTTCCTAAAAATACTTCATCATGTCCAGAACCAAAAGCTATAGGTCCAAGATCACTCATTCCATAATCCATTACCATTTTCTTTGCTATAGTAGTTGCTCTCTCAATATCATTTTTAGCTCCAGTACTTATATCTCCAATTATAAGTTTTTCAGCTACTCTTCCACCAAGAAGTCCTATAATTTCTTCTTCCAACTTTGTCTTTGACATATAAGCTGTATCTTTTTCTGGAAGATGCATTGTATATCCTCCTGCCATTCCTCTAGGTATTATACTTATTTCATGAACAGGATCTGCTGTAGGAAGCAATTGCATAACTACTGCATGCCCAGCTTCATGATATGCAGTAAGCCTCTTATCTTCATCATCAATTACTTTACTTCTCTTTTCTGGTCCTGCAATAACTCTAGTTACTGCCTCTTCTAATTCTTCCATTCCAATATTATTTTTTTTCTTTCTAACTGCAAGTAATGCTGCTTCATTCATTAAATTCTCTAAATCAGCTCCTGTAAAACCAGGGGTTCTTTTAGCTAAAACATCTAACTTAACTTCATCTGAAAGATGTTTATTTCTCGAATGAACCTTAAGTATTTCTTCTCTTCCTTTTACATCAGGAGCACCTACAAGTATCTGTCTGTCAAATCTTCCTGGTCTTAATAGTGCTGGATCTAAAATATCAGGTCTATTAGTAGCTGCTATCATGATTATCCCTTGATTTTGACCAAACCCATCCATTTCAACCAAAAGTTGATTTAATGTTTGTTCTCTTTCATCATGTCCACCACCAAGTCCAGCTCCTCTTTGCCTTCCTACTGCATCTATTTCATCAATGAATACTATACAAGGTGAGTTTTTCTTTGCTTGATCAAATAAATCCCTCACTCTTGATGCACCTACACCAACAAACATCTCAACAAAGTCAGATCCTGATATACTAAAAAATGGAACTCCAGCTTCACCAGATATAGCTTTCGCAAGCAATGTCTTACCTGTACCTGGAGGTCCAACAAGCAAAACTCCTTTAGGTATTCTTGCTCCCATTTCTATGTATTTCTTAGGCTGCTTTAAAAAATCAACAATTTCTGCAAGTTCCTCTTTTTCTTCATCTGCTCCAGCCACATCTTTAAATGTAACATTCTTCTTATCGGGTGTTGCCATTTTGGCACGACTTTTCCCAAAATTCATGACACCACGATTTCCTCCGCCTCCTTGGGACTGCTGCATAAACATAAACCAAAAGCCAACTAAAACTAATATCATTAAAATGATAGGTAAATATTGTACCCACATTGGAATTGTTGCTGGTTTCAAATATGTTTCTTTCACTTGACCATCTTTAGGATATTTTGCTATAAATTGAAATAATCTTTCAGATGGTACTATAGTTTCATATTGAGTACCATTTTTTAAAGTTCCTCTAACTGTCATTTTGTCTTCCCCAAGTTGAAAGCTTTTTATACTACTACTCATCCAATATTTTTGGAATTCATTAAAACTAATATTAGTTGAATTTTCACCAGTTCTTGCAAGCATTAATGCTGCTAGAATTGCAAAAACGAGAATTATAGTCCAGACCGTTGCACTTGAAAATTTTTTCATTAAAGACCCCCCTCTCTTTGTAGTTTTATACTGTAAAATTGTATCATACGCAAATTTCCTTTACAATAAATTTTCACATTATTTATAAATTTCCTCCTTTAACACTCCTACATAGGGAAAATTCCTATATTTTTCTGCATAATCCAAGCCAAAACCTACAAGAAAATAGTCTGGAACTTCAAATCCTATATACTTTGCATCAATTTTTACCTTTCTAGCTTCTTTCTTATTTAATAAGCATGCTATTTCTATGCTTTTTGGTTTTCTACCTTTTAAGTAATCAACAAGATAGGAAAGCGTAGTTCCTGAATCTATTATATCTTCTACTAATAATATGTGTTTATTTTCAATTTCGAAATCTAAATCTTTAAGTATTCTTACTACTCCTGAACTCTTACTAGAATTTCCATAACTTGAAACTGCCATGAAATCCATAATACATGGGATTGTTATTTTTCTCAATAAATCTGCCATAAACGGAACAGATCCTTTAAGTATGCCAATAAGTATAAGATCTTTTCCTTCATAATCCATACTTATTTTCTTTCCCATTTCTTCTATTTTATCTTTAATCTTATCTTCACTAATAAGTATTTCCTTGATGTCATCGCTCATATTGTGCATATTATATTTCCTCGCTTTCAAAACTTATAGCTAAAATATTTTTAGTACTCTTATCAACTTTAAAAATATCACTTATTCTATACCCCACTACCCAAGCTATATTCTTTCCGAAACATATTAATGGAATATTGTTTCTTTCATTCTTAGATATTTTTAAATCAATAAATAAATCCTTAAGCTTTTTACTTCCCTTCATTCCAAGTGGTACAAATCTATCTCCCTCACACCTAGTTCTAAGTACTATATCGCCATTTATTTTATCCATATCAAAATATTGAGTGAATTTATCCTTGGATTTAATACATTGTTTGCAATTATAGGATTTTATTTTAACCTTGCAATGATATTCTGGAATATTATTATATCCTTCATGTAGCACATAACTATTAACATGCTCTACATTTGTCTTATTATTTCTTGTTATAACTATATTACCATAATCATTAAAAACTGTTACATGATTTGGCAACATAATTTGTTTTCCTGTAGAATGAGTCTGGATTTGTATTATATCCATAATATGAATTTTCTCAAGGTTATGTAAATTCCCCAATATTTTTTCTAAAGCTAATCTTAGTATTCTAGATATTATAGATTTATCTTCTAAAAAGGCCTCCTTAGATATTATAACCTTTTCTGGTGTTATATCACAATATTTTTTAAACTTTTCTTTACAAATTCTATTTAAATAATCATTGTCTACTCTTATTGTTTGTGCTAATCTATTTAAGCTTCTTATAACATCTTTATTAAAATTCTTTTCCATATACGGTATAAGTTCAAGACGTATTTTATTTCTTGAGTATATAGTTTCATAATTAGTCTTATCAATTCTGGGTTTCAACCCATTTTCTTCACAATATTTTTCTATTTCATTTCTTGTAGTATTTATAAGGGGTCTTACAAATATATCATCTCTTACAGGCTTTATTCCAGTTAATCCATCTAATCCAGTTCCTCTCATAATCCTCATTAAAACAGTTTCTGCTTGATCATTTGCATTATGAGCTATAGCTATTTTTTGAGCTCCAAATTGTGATTTTAACTCTTCAAAAAACTCATACCTTATTTTTCTTCCAGCTGTTTCACAAGATAAATTATATTTTGATGCAACTTTATTTATGTCAACTTTTATACTTCTAAATTCTACATTTATTTTCTTACAAAATTCTTTTACAAATTTTTCATCTTCATCAGATTCATTTCCCCTTAAACAATGATTGACATGTGCTACATATAAAGAAATATTTAACCTTTCTTTAAGTTTATACAATATATGCAAAAGGCATAATGAATCTGGTCCACCTGACACAGCTACTATTACTTTATCTCCACTTGTAAACATATTATTCTCATTTATAGTATTAAGTACGGTTTTTATCAAGTTAAACACTTCCTAAAAACAATTTATCTAGAAATAATATTTATATTATAGCATAACTATATCAAATTTGTGTCTAAATAAAACATGCTTGAGTAAAGTTATTAGTATAAATTATATACTTTTTCAACTATTACTGTCATATCATCTTTTATTTTGTTTTCTGACAGTTCCATTGCCTTTTTCATAATAGCATCACTCATCTTTTTTGGATCGTTGCATTTTAATTCCTTCAAAAATTTAACCATCCATTCGTAACTTCCTGCTATATCAGAGTTATAATCCAATACTCCATCACTAAGCATTATTATGAAATCTCCATTTAAAATTCGTTTGTTTGTTATTTCAAAATCAGGTTTATCCAATATTCCTATTGGAAGTGTCTTAGATTTTATAACATCTACATCATCTCCTCTCTTTATAAAACTAGCTACTGCTCCAACCTTTATAAAATCTATTTCACCTTTATATAAATCTATACTACTTAAATCCAATGTAGAAAACTTCTCATCTTCTGTAAATTTAATACTCATAATAGAATTAACAGTACTTATAGCAGTCAACTTATTAAATCCAGCTTTTACAAATTTCTCTATAAGCTCTACAGTAGCACTGCTTTCCCTGCTAGCTTGAGGTCCAAAACCCATTCCATCACTTATAATAGTCATATAACTTCCATCTGGTAAGCTCCCATAACTGTAGCTATCTCCATTATACTTTTCACCATTTTTACACACTCTGTTAACGTAAGTTGCTATATGATATTTAGGAGTTTCCTCAAAAGTTATGCTACAGTTTCTTGTATTTTTATCTATTTTGCATCCTTCTTCATTTACAGACATTAGTTTTCCAGTTACATTATTTACAAGTGGTAGTATATCTTTTACACACTTCTGCTCCCCTCCGCATGCTTTCATTGACATTTTTACAACTAAATGATCATTTTTATCATTAAAACAAAATATATCTCTATAATGAATCTTATTTTTAGTAAGTATTCTTCTTATTTTATTCTCTACATCTGAATTAAATTTTATGTCCAAATTAAACTCATTAACTATTTCATATATTGATTTAGACATATTTCCTATTTGTCCTGCAAGAAGTCCCCTACACTCACTTAATCTCTTTCTCCACATTTCATTTATAATATAATTATTTACAATTTCTTGTGTATTATCCATAATCATAGTTCTCTTTATACACTTTTTCTCTAAATCAGCAGGCATTATTTTTTTATTTTCCTGATAATTCTGTATAATCTCTGAAAACATACTATAGGTGTTATAACTTTCTCGCCTCCAACAAAGCATCCTCATGGAACAATCAGAACAAACCCTATCTGCCAAACTTTCAACTAGTGCACTACTTTTATTTTTCATTTCAAGTTTATCGTTGTCAGATAATTTTTTAAGTATTGTGGACATATTATCAAGCACTCCACCAAAATTTTGAAGCTTTTCTACTAACAAAGACTTGATCTTCTCTGCATAATTCTCTTTTTGGTGTTCCCTTTTTTTCTGCCAATCAAGTTCCATTTCCATTTCATTATATAATTTCTTTGGTATCAAAATAAATATGGCAGAGCTTATAAACATTTCTGGAAGGCTAAATTGTACTCCTATATTTGAGTAAAATTTTAATATCATAAATATAACCATATATGAGGATACAGTCATTATCTTTCCTGTTTCTCGAAAAATTCCGGATACAAGTCCACACAATCCATACACAGAAATATATATCAGTATATTACTTGAAGTTATTCCTAATATAGTGCCCATAGCCACACCAGATGCTGCTCCCTGGGCACTCCCTTTTACATACCCAAGTATTAGAACAAAAGTTAAAGCTATTATATTCCTAAAGGATACACCATGAATCATAATCCCCCATGTACCAGATATTACAAATGACAATGTCACTGCCATACTTATTATCTCTTCACTACTATACAAATGTTGAGTTTTTAATTCTCTAAAGCATATTATTGAATAGTCAATAATAAAATATAATGGGAAAATACATAAAACCTGAAAAAATGAATTAAAAGCTGCTACTGAAAATGAAAACTTAGATATCAGAAACTTATAAAATAACATCTCAGTGAAAATAACTCCAAACAAAATTATTAACTTTTTATTTTTCTCCATGTTGTCAATTATATAACTTATAGTAAAAAGTAATACACTTAATACACAATACATTGGAATGTATTTAGCATTCCCATACATAGATATATACCCTAGTACAGTACCTATTGTTGATAGAAAAGTGTTCTTCCTGTTTTCTGATACTATAATTGCAGTAAGAAAAGCTATTCCAAATGGTGCCATTAAATTTATCATCATAACTCTTCCTACTAAAAATGAAGCTACAAAATAAAGCATAAGTCTTAAAAATTGTGATAATTTTTCTAGTTTGTTTTTCTTTTTTTCACCTCTTAATCGTTCTGCCCTTTGATAGGGGAATACTTCTAAACCATATTGCATATATATCACCCACCTTATAAAATAACTGTTTCCATTATAGCAATATTAACTGGAAATATATGTCATATAGTGATGGCTGTATATATTTTTTTTCGGACATTTATTTCTAAGTTTTTTTTAAATTTTTATTTTAGACAATTATGTTTATAAAAATAAATTTTAATATTTTTATATGTCGTATATTATATAGTTATAATTAATATGGTACTTATAAACGCATATATATAATATTTATCCACAATGTGACTTATTTTATAATAAAATTGTTAATAAGATTTTTATTATATAAATTAAAAAAGATTGTGCCTTATAATAGCACAATCTGCAAAATAAAAAAATCTATAAGACTTATAGATTTTGATGTACAATTTATTCTTTTATAATTTATGGTTGCGGAGGTAGGATTCGAACCTACGACCTTCGGGTTATGAGCCCGACGAGCTACCAGCTGCTCCACCCCGCGACATCATATAATAAAAACTTTACAAAATAAAATGGTAGCGGAAATAGGACTTGAACCTACGACACTTCGGGTATGAACCGAATGCTCTAGCCACCTGAGCTATTCCGCCACAAAAATTTATGGTTGCGGAGGTAGGATTCGAACCTACGACCTTCGGGTTATGAGCCCGACGAGCTACCAACTGCTCCACCCCGCGGCATTTGGTGCTGAAGACCGGAATCGAACCGGTACGAGTTTTAAAGCCCGCAGGATTTTAAGTCCTGTGCGTCTGCCAGTTCCGCCACTCCAGCACATTTCGTTGCTTTAACTCAGCAACATAAATTATTATATAGCATACATTTTATTATGTCAAGCATTTTATAAATATTTTTATTAAAAAAATAATAGAGAGGCTATATTAGCCTCTTAAAATCAATAATTAGTAATCCAATCATATTTATTTATAGCTTAATAAGCTCAATAATTTGAAGATTTCTTATATCCTCTACCTTTTGAATCCTGATGTTTTTTAATATCTTGAAATCTTTCTTCACTTTCCTTCAAGAATTTAGACAATCTGTCTTCAAAGCTTCCTTGTGGCTGATTATTTTTATCTTTTTGCCAATCTATTTCTATTGGTTTTACACTTTTCTTATTTACATTAGCTTGTTTAATAGACAAACTAATTTTACCATTGTCATCAATAGAAATTATTTTAACTTTAACTTTATCTTTTTCTTTAAGATAATCTCTAATATTCTTTACATAGGTATCAGATATCTCTGATATATGCACTAATCCAGTTTTACCATCCACTTCAACAAAAGCTCCAAAATTTGTTATATTAACTACTGTGCCTTCTAGTATGCTTCCTGCCTTTAAGGTCATATTAAAAAGACTCCTCCTTAAAAAATAATATATAAAATAAAAATTTGTAAACTTAATGCTAATTCTTAATATTTATTACAGGAGTCTCGCCTTGTTTAATAAAACCTAGTCTTTCCCTTGCTAACTTCTCTATATACATATCAGATGTAGACATTTTAACTTCATCCTGTAATTTTATATTCTTTTGTTTTATTTTTTGTTCTTCAACATATTTATTATTTATTTCCTTCTTTATATTCCACATAGTTATTTGTTGACTTACAAATATATAGCCTACATATAAAACTAATAATAATACAATCACATTTTTAGGCTTTATTTTTATCCCTTTCATATCATTAATTCTCCTATTATAATATTTAACATATCTATAATTTGTGTCATCAACAATAATATTTGTTTACAATACATAATTATATTGTAATTTGATTTTTAATTTTATTCAAGTTATTTTTTGCATTTTTTATTATTTTTTGATTTAAAATAATAAATAATAAGCTGAAAAGGATACTCAACAATATTTTTTATTATCCTTATAAATCTTGCTGACACTTCAAATGTATTTCTTTCTATATGCAAAAATTTATTACTTACCAATTTAAAATATACATATATTCCAAATAGTATCAACAAGTATACATACATATCTGTATATGCATAATTGGTATAAATCAAGAATATGAACACAATCATTCCTGCTAAAATCCAAAACAATATATCTTCTATAAAAGTAACAAACTTATTGAGATTTGTTACTCCCCTTATAACTCTATATATATCAAATAGTATTCCAGTTAGAATTCCTGCAATCAAACTAAATATTATAAGCCTGAGCTGTACACTTATCGACATAATCATTTATATATACCTACCTCAATTTTTAATTACTATTTAAATATTTTTGAAATTAGCCTATGTCTTTTTCTCTTTAATTGACTATTGGTATACACGCATGAATTTATACTACCTATAATAATTACCTGCCCATTTTGTACGTCAAGCTTATTCATTTTTAATGATGATCCTTTTATATCAAGTGTTCCCAAAGTTGTATTCAGTTTTATCTCATCTTCATTAAAACTTATAACTTCTATAATTCCAGTTATGTTTAGCTTTTTTCTATTTTCAAGACTTAAAGAACTCTTTTTATCATTCAAATTATGCTCTTTCTTTTCCATAAAACATCCCTCCACCTGTAATAATTATATGTGGAGAAATGTATGGTTATTACTTATTATTTACATCAGAAATTATTTCATACATACTTTGTGCATCTTGTTTTAATGCATGCTGTTTTACATTTAATATCCTTGCTTTTAATATGCTGTTTGCATATTTTATCTCTATAATATCTCCTTCTTTTATTTCACTACTTGGTTTGGCAACTTTTCCATTTATATTTACTCTTCCGTTTTCACAAGCCTCTTTTGCTACAGTCCTTCTCTTTATTATTCTTGATACTTTAAGATATTTATCCAATCTCATAAAACAAATCCTCCTAGTAAAACAAAAAACCTAGATTTACACCCAGGTTCTTTGAAAAATTTATCTTATTTATTCACTCTATCTTTAAATTCTTTACCAGCTTTAAATACTGGTACAGTTGATTCTGGTATAGTTATTTCTTCTTTAGTTCTTGGGTTTCTTCCAATTCTTGCAGCTCTCTTTCTTGTTTCAAATGTACCAAAACCAACTAATTGAACCTTATCTCCCTGTTCTAATGTTTCTTCTACACTCTGTATAAAGCCCTTTAAGGCTGCTTCTGCATCCTTCTTTGTTAATTTTGACTTTTCTGATATACTTGCAATTAATTCTGATTTGTTCACTTCTTTTACCTCCTTAATAATAAATATACTCAAGTTAGCATATTCTCTGTCAGTTCAAAAAACTCTTCCTTTTTGCATGTAAAAACTAAATCTGCTATTTTTTAGATTCCTCCCACAATTTATTCATTTCATCTAATTCCATATCATTCATATCTATATTCTCAGACTTAGCTTTATTTTCTATATATGCAAATCGTTTTATAAACTTCTCTATAGTATAATTTAATGCAATTTCAGGGTCTATGTCAAGGAATCTAGCAACATTTACTACAGCAAATATTAAATCTCCTATTTCTTCTAATATTTTTGCCTTTTTATCACTGTTATATACACTTTTAAGCTCCCTATATTCTTCTATAACTTTATCTAGTGCATCTTCTACTCTTTCAAAATCAAAACCCACTTTTGCCGCCTTTTTTTGAATTTTTTCTGAACGCATTAAAGAAGGTAATGTTTTTGCAACATGTTTAAGTTCATCTGTATAACTTTTTAGCCCTTGCTGACGTTTCTTAATCTTATCCCATTCCATAATTACCTGTTTTGAAGTTCTTATATCGCTATTACCAAACACATGAGGATGTCTTTCTATCATCTTATTGCAAATTGTATCTATTACATCATTAATGTTAAAGGATCCATCTTCTCTTCCTATTTGAGAATGAAATACTATATGAAAAAGTAAATCACCTAATTCCTCAACTAATTCTTCATCATCATTATCCTCTATAGCTTCGATTACTTCATAACTCTCTTCAATAAGGCTTTTCTTTAGACTTTTATGATCTTGCTCTTTATCCCAAGGGCATCCATTTTCTCCTCTCAATGTACTCATTATATTCAACAAATCTACAAAATCATATCCGGATTCTGAATTCTCTGGTATATAGATAGACGTTAGATAGTCTATATCGTTTTGCCTATCAAGTTCATACAATTTTATACATCTTACAGACTCTATTTTTTTTATTCCTGCCGCTCTTACAAAATATATATCTATATCAGGCTTATAATATTCCATAAGTGCCAATTTAACCTCTGAAGCTATTAGTTTATCATATACTTGGGTTATTATTATAGCACATCTTTTATCTAAAACTTGAGAAGTTATATCAAAAGCATCTACTATTTTTAAGTTTTTAACCATATCAAGCTTAAGAGCTTCAAATATAGCATCTATAAAACTCACTGATGGTACTATATTATAATCTATAGAATTCATTTTACAAAGCTCAATAAGCATTGTAACAGACTTTTCAGCTACTAATGGGTGTCCCGGCACTGCATACACTATGTTTTTATATTGCTTCTCTTTTAATATTAAGTCTTCAGCTATTTTTTTATATACATCTTCAAATTTACATTCAAAATTATATACAGCATCATAGGTTTCAAAATTAAATCCCTGCGATCTTAAATAGTCTACTGTAGGATGTTTTTCTGTTCTCAAGTAAATTTTTGATGAATTCTTTAAAATATTTATAGTTCCAAGTGTAATAGAATCTATGGAACCAGGTCCAAGTCCCACTATATTAATCATAAGAATTTCTCCTTTTTTATCTTTTAAAAAACCTGTTCTTAATATAGCTATACTTAAATATTCTGAAAACAATTAATAAAATAGTATAAATAATCATTCCAACTAATATTACAAAGAAACAGGCAAATCTAATACTCATGGTATAATTATAAACATTCATGTAGATAATTACAACTGCTATAATCATTAGTACAGAAGCAAATGTAGGCTTTACTATAATTTCAAAATAATTTATTCCTATATCTAGCTTTCTTTTCAAAAACATGATATTTAAAATTGCTGCTAAAGCATATCCCAATGTACTTCCTAGTATTGCACCATATATATTTATACCTGGAATTGGCACCAAAAGCATTGTAAACACTATTTTTAAAATACATCCTGCTGCTAAATTTAAAACTGGTACAATATAGTATCCAGATCCTTGTAATATAGCGGTAGATGTCTGGACAATTACTATAAATGGTATTGATATAGCGGAATACTGAAGTATAGTAAATCCCTGCGATTGTCCAGGAAATAACAGTTCTAGAATCGGATGTGCTAAAGTATACAATCCTAACATAGAAGGTATAGCTATTACTGTTGATAGTTTAAATGCCATATCTATCTTAGATGCAAGTTCAAATTTCTTATTAAGAATATGATATTCTGCAATTATAGGTACAATAGAAGAACAGAGAGCTACAGATAATGTTAATGGAACGTTTATAAGTATAAATGCTTTTCCAGTAAGCTGTCCATATAATATAGTAGACTGTGTATATGTAAAACCCGCTTCTAAAAGTTTTTGTGGAACAAGTGCTGAATCTATAAGACTCATTATACTGTTTACAGCTGCACCTATAGATACAGGAATTGCTATGTACAAAAGTCTATCAAGTATTTTAGGATTATCTGGTGGATTGGCTACATGTATTTCCTTTCGCACATAAAAGTATTTCTTTACTAAATATATCCCTCCAAATAAGCCTCCTGCTGCAGCACCTAATGCTGCTCCACCAGCTGAATATTCTATTCCCTTTGGTAAAAATAGATAAGCAAGTCCAACTCCAACTACAACTCTACCTATCTGTTCTATTACTTGGGATACTGCTGTATAATTCATATTTTGCAATCCTTGAAAAAATCCTCTAAAAGCACTCATTATGGATATAAACATAGGAGCAAATGCAATTGCTACAAGTGAATAATAGGACTTGTTATCCCATCTTAAAAAATGTATTATAGGCCTTGAAAAAATCAATAAAAGGGCAGTAAATCCAGTCCCTAATATAAACATAAGTAACATTGCTTTCCTAAATATTTGGATTACTACTACATAATTTTCTGTTGCATAACTTTCCGATACCATCTTTGAAATTGCCACAGGTATTCCTGAAGCTGCAGCTATAAAAAACATATATAATGGGAATGACATTTGATAGTATCCTACTCCTTGATCTCCAATTAACATTTGAAGTGGCCATCTAAAAAACAGCCCTAGGAACTTACATATCATACCTGACATTCCCAATATAAAAGTGCCCTTCATAAGTGATTGTTTTATCATAAAAATACCCCCGAATATCCTTGATTGCAAACTTATAAAATATACTATATATGTTTATAATTATTTTGAGTTTACAATTATTATTACTTAATGTGGGTATTTTTTACTATTAGTAATTATTATTTAACAGATATATAATTTCATTTTTCAAAGAAAATACAGCAGCAGTTTAAACTGCCACTGTATTATTCCTCCATTTGTTTACCTAAAAATGATGCTGCTGTTTCAGCAAGTTTAGCTTCAACATCTCCAAAATCTACATCTTCTTTTGATGTTATTATAACTGCCCCAATTGCATCTCCTCCTGCTATAATAGGAGATACTACCTGAGCTGTATATTTTCCCTGAGCCTCCTCATCATCATACAGATCAATTACTTCATTTTCATTTAATGAAACTAATTTTCTATTTTCAATTAGGCTCTCCAATTCTTCACTTATTCTTTTATCCATGTATTCCTTTTTAGGAGCGCCACTTATGGATACTATACTATCATTATCACAAATTAAAATAATATTTCCAATAGTTTGCTCAAGAGATTCTGCATATCCTTTTGATATTTCACTTAATTCATCAATAGGTGAATACTTTTTTAAAATAACTCCTCCTTCTCTATCTGTAAATATTTCAAGTGGATCACCTTCTCTTATCCTAAGAGTTCTTCTTATCTCTTTTGGTATAACAACTCTACCTAAATCGTCTATACGTCTAACAATTCCAGTTGCTTTCATTTCATATTCCTCCTTAATTATATAGATTGTGTTATTATTATTTTTCTAAATATGAAATTTTATGCACAATTGTTATTAAAACTAGTAATACAAAAAAATAACCTTATTAGAATTATCTAATTAAGGCTATTTTTATGATATTCTTATATTATATTTTTTTCTTTCTTTTCTATATCAGCAGCTTTTTTCCACTCAGCAATTTTTTTCTGAACTATACTTGTTTTTTGCTCATTCTCAAGTTTAGTTTTTATCTCATCTTTAACTTCAGAAAAATCTTTAACTGGATATATTGTTTTCTTTATACACTTTATTATATGCCATCCAAAGCTACTTTGTACTGGATCCGAAATCTCACCTTCATTTAAAGCTGTAGCTCCAGCCATGAATTGTGCATCATAGTTAGTATCATCTGCACTTATCTCTCCTAAATCTCCACCATTATCTTTATTTGAATCATCTAGGGAAACATCTTTTGCAACCTCACTAAAGCTTTCTCCTTTATCCAATCTTGCTTTTACCTTTTTAGCTTCATCTTCTGTCTTTACAAGTATATGAGCTAAATGCATTTTAGTAGGATATTCTCTATAACTATCCTTGTTGTTATTATAATAATCTTCAACTTGCTTATCTGTAATCTTCAAATTCTTAGTAAGGCTTTTTGTTATGTTTTCTTGTATTTCTTGATTTCTAACTTGATCTATATACATATTTTTCAAAGAATTCTCAGTAAGTCCTTGATTTTTAAGAGCTTCTTTAAATTTAGTTTCATCATTATCAAAATATTGTTTTTTCATGTTATTTATTTGAGTTTCAGCATCAGCTTTAACTTTAGATTCACTTGGAAGAAGATTCAATTCTTTAGCCTTTTGAGCTAATAATTTCTCTGTTATCATATTATCTAATATAGTTTCTTTTTGAATTTTTATAGCTTCCATTGCCTCATCATTTTCAGAATAATTGTCCCCATACTGCTGTTTAACCTGCTCAATTAACTGAAGGGTATTTGGATCACTATCAAGTTCACCTCTTGTTATCTTCTCTCCATTAACTGTAGCTACAACACTATTTTTTATAGCCTCAGGTGTCTTTTCTATCATACTACACCCAGAAATAGAAAGTGCTGCTATAATACCTAAACAAGCACATAAAATTTTCTTCGTATTCACTACTACTCCTCCACTCTCTTATGTAATAAAATTTTTATAAACTTTTATTTTGACTCGCTTTATTAAAATTGATATTGACACAGATTTCCATACTTATTTTATAAAATATAAAATAATTTTATCATAAATATAATTTTATAACAAAACTATTTTTATTTATATACTTGTAATTTATTGTAAATTATTAAATTATTAGTTTCCTTCTTTAATTTTTACCATAAACTCCATAAGTTCTTTTATATTTGATATGAGGTTATCTTTCTTTACATTTTTAAGACTATATCCAAATCCAGGTCTATCATCCACTTTCAACACTATATTTTTCGAATATTTTCTTAAAACAGCTTTTAAAACTTCTTTATCTATTTTCTCTTTACTTTTAAATAGGAACAAAACTTCATTTCCCTTTTCTTTTATTTCTTCTATCCAAAGTCTTTTTCCAACACTTCTTAAATATGATATATTCATAAGATTATAAACTGGATCTGGTATACTAGAGAACCTATCTTCTAGCTCTTCTTTTATATCCATCATATCATCATAAGAGTCAATAGTTGCTATTTTCTTATATATTTCTATTTTCTGTACTTCACTTTGTATATAAGAATCTGGTATATACGCGTCAACTTTCAATTCTACTGTAGTTTCTATAGATTCATCTTCAACTTCTCCTTTTATCAATTTAATGGTATCTTCAAGCATTTTACAATATAAATCATATCCTATTGCCGCCATATGCCCATGTTGTGATGATCCCATCATATTTCCAGCACCTCTTATCTCCAAATCCTTAAGTGCTATTTTAAATCCAGAGCCTAATTCTGTAAAATCTTTAATTGCTTTTAGCCTTTTTTCAGCTACCTCTGTAAGTACTTTATCTCTTCTATATGTTAAATAACAATATGCTATTTTATCTGTTCTTCCTACTCTCCCTCTCAATTGATATAGTTGTGATAATCCCATCTTATCTGCATCATAAATTATCATTGTATTAACATTTTGTATATCCATACCAGTTTCTATAATAGTAGTACATATTAAAACATCATATTCATTATTCATAAAAGAAACCATTATATTTTCAAGTTCTCTTTCTTTCATCTGGCCATGGGCAACTGCAACCCTTGCTTCAGGTATGAGTTTTGATATGTAGGCAGCCATTTTATTTATATTTTCTACTCTGTTATATACAAAATATATTTGTCCCTCTCTATTAATCTCTCTCAATATAGCATCTCTTATCAACTGATCATTATATTCAACTACATAAGTTTGTATAGGTCTTCTCTCCTCAGGTGGAGTTTCTATAACACTTATATCTCTAACTCCCACAAGTGACATATGAAGAGTTCTAGGTATAGGTGTTGCACTCAATGTAAGGACATCGATATTTTTCTTTAATTTCTTTATCTTTTCTTTATGACTAACTCCAAATCTTTGTTCCTCATCTATTATTAAAAGTCCAAGATCCCTAAACTTAACATCTTTTTGAAGTATCCTATGAGTTCCTATAAGTATATCAATATCATTAGTTTTCAATGCTTTTAGAGTTTTTTTCTGATCAGCAGAACTTCTAAATCTGCTTATCATATCTATTTTTATAGGGAAACCTGAAAATCTTTTAATAAAATTATTATAATGCTGTTGTGCAAGTATTGTAGTAGGTACTAAAAAAGCAACTTGTTTACCATCCATAACAGCTTTAAATGCCGCTCTTACTGCAACTTCTGTTTTACCATATCCTACATCACCACATAGTAGTCTATCCATAACCTTATCTGATTCCATATCTGATTTTATATCTTGTATTGCATTAATTTGATCTGGAGTTTCATCATAAGGAAATTCATCCTCAAACTGTTTTTGCCATACAGTATCTTTCAAGTACTTATAGCCTTTAACAGTTGATCTCACTGCATATAACTTTACAAGATCATCTGCTATTTCCTCTATAGATTTTTTTGCTCTTCTTTTAGCTTTAGACCATTCAGAACTTCCAAGTTTATTTATTCTTGGTAACTTTCCTTCACTTCCTATATACTTTTGGACCATATCCAATTGTTCAACAGGTACATATAATTTATCATTATCATAATACATAAGTTCAAGGTAATCTTTTTTATGTCCCTGAACTTCTAGCTGCTTTATTCCCTTATATACTCCTATACCATGATTTACATGAACCACATAATCCCCAGGTTTTAATTCAGTGAAACTCTTTATTTTATTTGTACCTTTTTTTCCACCTTTTTTTGACCTTTTTTTTCTAGATGTCTTAAACATATTCTTACCTGATATAACACATAATTTCAATTCAGGATATTCAAAACTATTTTTTAATCCTCCAAAAGTTATTACTACCTCACCATTTTTTATTTCATCTACTTTGTCTTTATAACTACTCTCTATATCATTATCTCTAAGAGCTTCTACTAATCTTTCACCTCTAGGTCTTGTACCTGAAAGAATTAACATCTTAAATTCATCAGATTTTTTCTTTTTTATTTCATCAATTAACAAATCTATCTGACCATCATAATTATTTAATGTTTTTTGAGAAAATTCAATGCTTGATTTAGGTTTGATATAACTTCCTGATTTGCTTATTGAATCCATTATAATAAGTTGTCTTGACATTAACAAATTAATAATCCTAGACTTTTCTACAAGAAGATTAACCTGTTTTGGCAAAACATTTCCTCTTTGAAGAAATGTTTTATAATTTTCTTCAAATTCAAAATAAACACTATCAAGCTTTCCACTGCACCTTTTAGCATCATCAATTATTATAAAATAATTTTTTGTATAATCTAAAAACAGAGATGGTTTATCATAAAAATAGGGCATAAAACTATCTATCGTACTAAAACTACCATTTTCTTTAAGGGATTCAATATTCCTGTTTATTACTTCTTCTAATCTATCTGCAGCTTCATAGTTTTTATTCTTACGCAGTTTTTGTACAATCAAATCCTTATCATTTTTTATACTTTCATATCCACTTTGAATTTTATCATCATCCAATATAATTTCTTTTGCTGGAAAAATTTCTATACTTTTTACCCTATCAATACTTCTTTGGGATTCAACATTAAAACTTCTTATTGATTCAATCTCATCTCCAAATAATTCTATTCTATAAGGTTCAGATAATATAGGAGAATATATATCTAATATACCTCCCCTTATAGAAAATTGTCCTTTAGAGTCTACAGTATCTATTCTTTCATACCCACATTGAACCAATTTCTTAGTGAAATCCTTTAGATTAATGCTCTTCCCTTCTGACAACTTAAATGTATATTCTTTATACAGCTCCATAGGTATATATGTAGAACTCAGTGCTTCAACACAGGTAATTATAATCTTTCTACTACGTTTCATCATCTGTCTAATTACTTTCAGTCGTTCCCATCTTAAATCACCCGATATAGCATCTACGTTGTAAAACACTACTTCTTTAGTAGGTAAATAGAATACATTAGTTTCATAAAAAGATAAATCTTCATATAACTTTCTTGCTTCCACATCACTATGAGTAAGAATTAGGAAGGGCTTATTTATCTTCTCATATACTGAATCGATAAAATAGCTCCTTCCTGACTCAGAAAGCCCAACTACTCCTATTGGAAACTTTTTATCTCCAATTAACTTTATTATATCATGGAATTTTTCACTATCTTTCATAGATTCCATAAGTCCATTTAATCTCATTTTAAACAACCACCTATAAAATTTCTCAATTTAAACAACAAACAATAACCGTCAACCTCTTAAATTAAGAGATTACGGTAAATAAAATGTACTTTTCAAATATTTATTCCATTAAATTTATTCATAGCCTCGTATGTTCCTTTATTTATAATAGTAGAAACAGCGTCCTCTGCAACTTTAAAAACTTTTTCTATATGCCTTCTCTCTTCTTTATCAAATTTACCAAGAACGTAAGATATAATATCTACATCAGGCTGTCCAACACCTATTTTTATTCTCGTAAATTTATCTGTTTTTAAATTATTTATTATATTTTTTATACCATTGTGACCACCAGCACTGCCTTTAGATCTTATTCTAATCTTTCCTATTGGAAGGCTTATATCATCTTGAATAATTATTATATTTTCATTATTTATCTTATAAAAGTCAACTATTTCTCTTACACTTTCACCACTTAGGTTCATATAAGTACTAGGCTTTAACAATATAACTTTTTCATTTTGTATAACTCCACTTCCATAAGTTCCTTTAAATTTTTGCTTATTTATATTTATATCATAATCTTTACTTATAAGATCAACAACATCAAATCCTACATTATGGCGTGTATTATTATATTTTATTCCAATATTACCTAATCCAACTATCAAAAACATTTTACTACTCCAATCTAAATACTAAATAAAATTAACTATGGATAAAAAATTACACATTTATACAGGCACATAAAAGTTTTAACTTAACAGTAAGTTGCTAAGTTAAAACTCAATTGATTCCTAAATAATAATTATTGTAAAATATAACAATAATATTATAACATATATACAGCTAGTATATTAGATTGTTTTTAAACTTTTCTTATAAAAGTAAAATTAAAGTTAAGATTAATTTTCTATTTCCTTCTGTAAAACTACAGTTATATTTATAGTATTACCATTTCTCAAAATTTTACACTTAATCTTATCTCCAACCTTATGTGAATTTATAATATATTGAACATCGTCCATTTCAAATACTTTTTGATCATCAATAGCCAGAAGAACATCAGTAGGTTTTATTCCTGCTACAAAAGCACTACTCCCTTTTTCTACTCCCTCAATATAAACTCCCTTAACTTTATTATTATCTAGCACTACAGCATTTCCATATATCCCTAAATATGGTGTAGAAACTTTTCCATTTTCAATAAGTCGTTCTATTATTTCTTTAACTTCATTTATAGATAGAGCAAATCCTAACCCTTTAGTACCATCAACTGAACTAGCCTGAAATCTATTTATACCAATAACTTCTCCATCTTTATTACAAAGTGGTCCTCCATTATTACCTGAATTTATTGCAGCATCAGTCTGTATAATTTTATTATATTCCACACCACTATATTCTATTTTCCTATTAATACCACTTATTATTCCGGCTGTTACTGAGCCTTCAGGATTCTCTCCCATAGAACTACCTATTGCAATTGCAGTATCACCTATTTTTATCTTAGAGGAATCTCCCAACTTAGCTTGTGGAAGATTATTTGCATTTACTTTTATTACTGCTAAATTAGTTTTTTTATCTATTCCCTGTATTGAGGCGTTTAACATCTTTCCACTTGAAAGCTTTACTGTAATCTTAGGTGCATTTTTTATTAGATCATAATTTGTTACTATATATCCTTTTGAATCTATTATTATTCCTGATCCTACATTTGTATTAGAATCATCAACATATCCTTGGCTATTATTAACTATGGAAACTACTGTAGACCCTACTGTTTCAGCTACTTTTACTATTGAATTTGACTCATCAGATGTATCTTCATTATAAGTAGTATCTCCATACGAATTTTGTATATTTGAACCAACTTGAACTTGACTTTTTTTAGATTGCATTAATGTAGGATCACTTGGCGCATAGACTTTATCAGGTTCTCTTTTACTTGCAACATATGCTCCTGATATGCCTCCTGAAACCATTGCTATTAAAATAAAAGAACATAGTCTTAGCATCTTCCTAATATTAGATTTTTTCCGACTATTTATAAACTTTATTTTGGCTTTATCATTAGTTACACTTTGCCATTTTACGTCTTTTACGCCATCATTTTTTCTATCACTCATTAAATTACACCTCATAATTACTCTATTTAGCATTAGTATAATAAAAACTTTTTACGCAAGTATGAACAATACTCTAATGATTTGTTAAATTCTTTTAAGTGTAAATGCAAATTCTACTCCTCCACTTTCAATATTCTTTACCCATATATCTTCTCCAAGCTGAGTCAATATACTTCTTACTATTGGAAGTCCAAGACCTGTGCTTACCTTCGAAGTTCTAGACTTATCTACTTTATAAAATCTATCCCATATATGTTTTAAATCCTCTTCACCTATTCCAACTCCATCATTAAACACTGATATAATTGCTTTAGAACCCTTTGTTTTAGTTTTAACCTTCACATTTCCTCCAATGGGCACATACTTTATTGCATTGTCAATTAAATTTGTTATAACTTGAGTTATTCTATCTTTATCTGCTGCTACATATAATTTATCATCTTCCATAAGAACATCTACTTTTAGTTTTTTATCATTTATCTTCTGCTCAAATTTTATTACACATAATCTCACTATCTCATTTATATCTATTTCATCAATTCTAAGCTTGAGTTGTCCTGATTCTATGGCAGATAAATCTAAGAGATCATTTACAAGCCTTGTAAGCCTTTGTATTTCAGAATAAGTTAGCGAAAGATAATAATTTTGTTTTTCAGGAGGAATTACACCATCTAACATTCCTCCTATAAATCCCTTTATAGATGTTATAGGAGATCTTATTTCGTGAGATACATTGGATATAAATTCCCTTCTATTCTTTTCAACTTGTTGAAGTGAATCTGCCATACTATTAAAAGACTTTGCAAGTACTCCTATTTCATCTTTTGAGTCTATGTATACTCTATTTTCAACCTCACCTTTTGATATTTTATCAGCTACATAATTTATCTTTTCAAGAGGTTTTATAATCATCTTTTGTGAAAGATAATATATTACAATACACGAAACTATAATGGCAAACACTGCAGATATCCATATTATCTCATACACTCGTTTAAGTGCAGCTTTTAGCTCACTTATAGATGTATGCATCATTATTGCACCTTTAAATACTCCATTAAAAAAAATTGGAATTTCAAATGTATGAACCGGTGAGTTAAATACACCTAAATATGTTCCTGTTTTATCCACAGTCTTTCCATTTCTAAGCTCATCTAAGTCACTAGTTACTATTTGTATTGAAGCATCAGTTAAATCTTCATGATTGCTCTTAGATACAGAATATACATATCCATAGTTATCTACAAGCCATATATCTGCTGATAAATAATTTCCTATATAAGTTATAGTATTATTTATATCCTCAGAGGTTATATCCCCCATTAAGTATTCAATAGTTCTTTCCTTTATAAATTTAGATTCTCGAATAAGCTCAGACTTTCTCTGATTAAAATAATAATTTTCAAACCAATATGATATAAACGCAAAAGTTATAACAAAACTCACAACAATTATAGCTGTAAACGCTATTACAAACTTTGAAAACAAGCTTTTCTTCACGCTATTTCACCTCAAATTTATATCCAACACCCCAAACAGTTTGTATTTGCCAATTTGATCCACCTTGAAGTTTTTCTCTCAATCTTTTGACATGTACATCTACTGTTCTTGAATCTCCAGGATAATCATATCCCCAAACTTCACATAAAAGTTGTTCTCTTGTAAATACCCTATTTTTATTACTTGCCAAATAATATAAGAGTTCAAATTCTTTAGGAGGCATTTTTATTTCCTTATTTTTATATAAAACTATATAAGAATTAATATCTATTGTAAGATTTTCAAACTTTAAAACTTCTTTGCTATCATTATCACCACTATATCTCCTAAGAACCGCCTTAATTCTAGCAAGCATTTCCTTTGCCTCAAAAGGCTTAACTATATAATCATCTGCACCTAGTTCAAGACCAAGTACTTTATCAAATGTTTCACCTTTTGCAGTTAACATAATTACTGGTGTTTCATAATCCTTTCTAATCCATTTTAATACATCTATCCCATCAATATTAGGAAGCATTATATCAAGAAGAACTAAATCTGGTTTATATTGAAGAAATACTTCTTCAGCAGATTTACCATCATTAGCTATTTCCACTTCATATCCTGCACTTTCCACATACATCTTTATTACTTCACATATATTTTCATCATCATCAACAATTAATATCTTTCCTATTGAACCCTCCATATATATATATCTCTCCTTTACTAAATGTAATGCCCTTTTATTAAATTATAAACAATATAATAAAAATAATGTATAATTCTCATAATAATAATTTATCACATACTTAATATAGTATAATAGCTTATATTCAAAATGTAACAAATAAGTTACAAATAAGAAACTTATCTCACTAATACAAAACTTGAATATTTAAAAAGAGGCAGCTGACAAAATTAAAATTTTGTAGCTACCTCCTTTTAAATTTATTAGTCTTCGAACAATTTACTAACTGACATATCTCCATATATTCTCTTTATAGCTTCTGCAAATACTGGTGCTATAGATAATATAGTAAATTTATCTAGCATTTTTTCTTCTGGCAATTTTATAGTATTAAGCATAACTAATTCTTTTATAGCACTATTCTTTATTCTTTCAATAGCCGGACCTGAAAGTACAGCATGAGTACAACAAGCATATACTTCCTTTGCTCCTCTTTCTATAAGTGCATCTGCTCCATTTGTTATAGTTCCTGCTGTATCTATCATATCATCTACTAATATAACTGTTTTATCTTTTATATCTCCAATTATATTCATTACTTCTGAAACATTAGGCTTTGGTCTTCTTTTATCTATAATAGCTATTTGTGTATTAAGTTTATCTGCAAATTTTCTAGCTCTTGTTACACTACCAAGGTCTGGAGAAACTACAACCACGTCATCTCTATTTCCAAAACCTTTTTCTACAAAATATCTAGCAAGTATTGGTGCTCCTAATAAATTATCTAACGGAATATTAAAATATCCCTGAATTTGAGATGCATGTAAATCCATTGTAAGAACTCTATCTGCACCAGCTGCAGTTAATAGATCTGCAACAAGTTTTGCAGTAATTGGATCCCTTGCCTTTGCTTTTCTATCCTGTCTTGCATAACCATAATAAGGCATTACAGCTGTAATTCTTCCTGCTGATGCTCTCTTAAAAGCATCTATCATAATCAAAATTTCCATTAAATTATCATTTACAGGATTGTTAGTTGATTGAATTATAAATACATCTCTTCCTCGTACTGTTTCATTAATATCTACTGATATCTCTCCATCACTAAAAGTTGAAACCTTTGAATTTCCTACATCTATTTTTAGTATATCAGCTATTTCCTTTGCTAAATCAGGATGAGAATTTCCTGTAAAGATTTTAATGCTTTTTCCATGGGTTATCATTTCTTTTTTGATCCTCCTAAATTTTATTTAATCAATCCTTTTTGTATAATCCTTTTTTGTGCACCCAATCTTTTTTGTTTACCTGTCTAGCTCTTGCTATAGAAAGTGCTCCTTCAGGAACTTCCTCTGTTATAGTAGAACCTGCAGCTATGTATGTATTATTATTGACTTTAACAGGAGAAACTAGATTAGTATTACATCCTATAAAAGAATTATCTCCAACTATGGTCTTATATTTCTTTTTTCCATCATAATTAACAACAACTGTACCACATCCAAAATTACATCCTGAACCAACTTCTGCATCTCCAATATAAGTAAGATGAGATACCTTCGTTCCATCACCAATTGAAGATTTTTTTATTTCAACAAAGTCGCCTATTCTCACCGAAGTACCTATTACACTTTCAGGTCTTATATATGCAAATGGTCCAACTGTAGTATTTTGCCCTATTTTACTTTCCAATATAACTGAGCTTTGAACTTTTACATTTTCATCTATTATGCTATTCTCTATTCTAGATCCTGGATACAATATACAATTCTTTGCTATTTTTGTACAACCTTGAATAACATTTTGAGGGTATATTATAGTATCTTTTCCAATTTCTACATCAAAATCTATATATGTAGTAGCTGGATCAATTAAAGTAACTCCATTTTCCATATGTTTTTTATTTATTCTATCTCTCATTATTTTTTCTACTTGGGAAAGCTGAAGTCGTGAATTTACGCCTCTAGTTTCTTCAAAAGGAATGGTAAGTGCTCCTACTTTTTTTCCTGATTTTTTAAGTACTTCTATTACATCTGTTAGATAATATTCACCTTGAGCATTGTCATTTGTTATTTTATCTAAACTTTCAACTAAACTTTCTATGTCAAAACAATACATAGATGAATTTATCTCATTTACTTTAAGTTCTTCTTCAGAGCAATCTTTATGTTCTACTATCTTTGAAACATCGCCATTTTTTTCTCTTATAATTCTACCATAACCATAAGGATCATCAACTAAAGAGGTTAATATAACTGCACTATAACCTTCTTTATTATGAAAATCTACAAGTTTTTTAATACTACTTTCTTTTATCAAAGGTGCATCACCTGTAAGTACAACTACAGTGCCTTTTTTATTTTTAAGAAAATCCTTAGCACATATAATTGCATGTCCCGTTCCTAACTGCTCTTTTTGAATTGAGAAATTAACATTTCTTGATTTAGTTGCTTCTTTTACCTTTTCCAGTCCTGTTCCTATAACTAAATCTATATCAATTATTTCTGCTTTTTTAAGTTCATCAATAACAATATTTACCATTTCTTTTCCACAGACTTTATGAAGCACTTTTGGTATAGAAGATTTCATCCTTTTTCCCTTACCTGCTGCCAATATTATAGCACATTTATACATTTTAACACCTCTTTATAGCATTAACTATATCCTATAACATATATTAACGTATATTATATAAAGCATTCAATATTATTATATTTTATATATTCACTATTTGCAACTATATACATAATAAAAAGGAGTATTTCTACTCCCTTTTATTCCTATGCATTATCCTTAGCAATAGTTTCTTCACTTTTTACCTTTTCATATTCCTCAAGAATAGCACTCTGAATTTTCTCTCTTGTTTGAGTGTTAATTGGATGAGCAATATCCTTGAATTCTCCATCAGGAGTTTTCCTACTAGGCATTGCAATAAAAAGCCCATTTTGACCTTCTATAACTTTTATATCGTGAACAACGAATTCGTTATCAAAAGTCACAGAAACAATAGCTTTCATTTTACCCTCAGTAGTAATTTTTCTAACCCTAACGTCTGTAATTTGCATATAATCCACCTCCAAGATGCTTATGTATATACTATTCTCTAAAATTTATATTTTTCCTTCTTATTTTTTAAAAAACTGAAAAATTTTTTAAATTCTATTTATTAATTAACTTAGATAAACTTAGACGGAAAAAGCTGTGCCTCACCTTTCTCATCAATACCTTTGAAATCAACTATTGAAACATAATCTTGAACTAGTTTCTTAGAAATATCTATATTATCCATAAGAACACCAATTCCTAAAAGCTTACTATCAAATTCCTTTAATAGATTAATTATCCCAACAGCTGTTCCTCCTGCCTTCATAAAATCATCTATAAATATACATTTACTTCCTGGTTTCATGGCTTTCTTTGACAATGACATATTTTGAATTCTACCTGTAGATCCTGAAACATAATTTATTGTAATTGTTGAACCTTCAGTAAATTTGGTTTCACGTCTAGCAACTACCATCTGAACTCCAAGCATTTTTGCTACTTCATAAGCAAGTGGAATTCCTTTTGTTTCAACTGTAATTACATAGTCTGGATTTTTATCTATAAATTTTGAAGCTAGAATAATTGCAGCAGTATATATTATTCTAGGATTAAACATAATATCAGTAATATACAGAAAATTTCCTGGTATTATTCTATCTTTATTTTTTAAAATAATACATAAATTTTCGGCAAATTCCAAACTTTTTTCTTGTGATATCCCACATATGTACTTTACTCCACCTGCTGCTCCAGATACTGTTTCTACCTTACCTATATTAAGCTTACTTAGTGTATCCTTAACCATAACTATATCTTCACTTATTGTAGACTTTGCAGTGTTAAATAATTCGGTAAAATTATTTAAACTAATTATTTTATTAGGATTTTCAAGTAAAATTTTTGTTATAGCGGCTATTCTATGATTTCTACTTATCTTGTTGTGCATTTTATCACCTATCTATTAGAGTTTTGCGAATAATTTATTTAAATTTTATTCTATTATTCATATTGTATTCTAAAATTGAGCGTTAATCAACAATTATTTAATATTTCAGCTATCCTGCAATAATATATTTTATTGATTTAATATAAATTTTTAATAATAAATTACTTAATTATGTTTTTTCATCTCATTTTTGTATATAATTATTAAGAAATGTAATTTATGAGGAGTGAGTCCATTGTCATTTGATTTTATAAAAGATAAACATAAAAAAGTACATTTTATAGGAATAGGCGGAATAAGCATGAGCGGCCTTGCAGAGATTCTAATAAAAAAGGGGTTTAAGGTATCGGGCTCTGATATGAAATCATCACCCTTAACAGATAAATTAAGTTCTCTTGGTGTAGAAATATATATAGGACAAAGCAAGGAAAATATAAACTCTGACATTGATCTAGTTGTTTACACTGCTGCTATTTCAGATGATAATCCTGAATTATTAATGGCAAAAGAATTAAATATTCCAATTATGATAAGAGCCGAGTTTTTGGGGCAGATTATGAAAGGTCATAAATATAATATAGCTATTTCAGGAACGCACGGGAAAACTACTACAACATCCATGTTATCAACTATCGCTTTAAGTGCAAATTTAGATCCAACTATATTAGTTGGTGGAGAGCTAGACATAATAAATGGAAACGTAAGAGTTGGGCATAGTGATTATTTCATAACAGAAGCCTGTGAATACAAGCGTTCATTTTTAAAATTTTTTCCTTATATAGGTGTAATTCTAAATATAGATAAAGATCATTTAGATTACTACAAAGACATTGATGATATAGAAAGTGCATTCATAAAATTTGCAAAGTTAATTCCAGATAATGGATACCTTGTATGCTGTAGTGATGATAAAAAAATGAAAGATATAATTTCAAGTGTAAGTTGCAACGTAATTACCTATGGAATTGAAAGTGGTACTTTAAGAGCTAAAAATATAAGTTATGACGAAAAGGGATGTGCAACTTTTGATGTTTATAAATCAGATGAATTAATATTATCTGTAAAATTAAACATTCCTGGTAGACATAATATATTGAATTCTCTAGCAAGTATAGCATCATCTTTAATTATTGATATACCTAAAGGTAAAATAACTGAAGGACTTGAAAATTTCAAAGGTGCTCATAGGCGATTTGAAATTAAAGGTAAAAAAGATGGTATAACAGTTATAGATGATTATGCTCATCACCCAACTGAAATAAAGGCAACTTTAAATGCTGTACAAAATTATCCTCACAAAAAAGTGTACTGTGTTTTTCAACCACACACATTTTCAAGAACATTGAGTCTATATAAGGAATTTGAAGCATCATTTGACAAAGTTGATGAACTTGTATTAGCTGATATTTATGCAGCAAGAGAAAAGGATACTCATGAAGTAAGTTCAACTATGCTTGCAAAAAGTATAGCAGACAGAGGAGTACCTTGCAAAAATATTCATGATTTTAACTCCATAGTATCATATTTAAAGGGAAAGCTAAAATCTGGAGATATATTGATTACTATAGGAGCCGGTGACGTATTTAAAGTTGGAGACATGTATCTTCAATAATAATTTTATATAAAATGTGTAAAACCCTTCAATGTAGTAAATACTATAACTAATTACTACATTTGGAGGTGTTTTTAACTTGAAAAATTTTTTAATATCTGCTTTAGTTGATATTGTATTAATTTTCCTATCTTATTTTATATTTAAGAAAATATTAAACGGACCAACTAGACATAAAATATATGAAAAATTGTTTAGTTCCTTTGCCAAGTTTATAATTTATATATTTGTTATAACAATATTAATAAATGCGATTATGGCAATTATCTTGTATAGAACTTTATATATAGCTTATATAAATATAATAACTCCTTCTGTAATTTCAATTTTAGTTGGATTTTTAATGTCTACAGTACCAACTAAAGGATCTGGAGATTCTAAAGGCAATGAACATTTTATTTGAATAATTTTATAAATATATAAATTTCTAAATTGTTTTCATTTAAAGCTTGACACAACGAATAATTTATGAAAAACTTAAAGAGAAGAAATATAAAAATTTAATAACAGATTATAGGTTCAGTTTGCAACTGATTAAAAGGGAAGTTAGGTGAAAATCCTACACGGTCCCGCCGCTGTAATAGTGGAGTCTTTATTAAAGTGTCACTGATAAATCGGGAAGGCCATAAAGACGTAGATACTTGAGTCAGAATACCTGCCTATAATTTAATCCATTTACTCTACGAGCGATAGAGTGGGATTTCGCAAATTATTGTAATCTTGATTATAATAATTAATCCCTAAGCATCTCTATGCTAAAGGGATTTTTTAATAATATAAATAATTTTAAAGGTTAAAGGGGAATTTTTTATGCATATAGAAGATGGCATATTGTCACCTCAATCATGGGGAACATGGTATGTAATAAGTACAATATTTGTAGTTCCAGGTATTAAAGAAATAAAAAAAAGAATAAAAGAAAACTTATACTACAAACCTTTTCTTGCAATGGTAGGAGTTGCTGTATTCATTATATCCTGCATGCACATTCCAGTACCTGTAACTGGATCTTGTTCTCATCCATGTGGTACTGCACTTGCTGCAATAATAGTTGGACCCTTCGCATCTACAATTATATCTTTAATATCTATATTTTTTCAGGCAATATTTTTAGGACATGGTGGTATAACTACTATAGGTGCAAATAATTTTTCTATGGGTATAATTGGTAGCATTTCTGGTTATCTTATTTGGAAATTATTGAGATACTTCAAATCTCCTATATGGCTTGCTGCAGGAGCTGCTGGAATAGTCGGCGATTTACTTACATATCTAACTTCTGCTTTTGAACTTGCACTTGATCTTCACGGTAATATTCCATTTTTTAAAGAATGGATAATATTTTTTATGGGATACGCTCCAACGCAGATACCTCTTGCAATTGCTGAAGGAGTATTTACAGCCGTAATATTACAAACTATGATAAATAGACGTCCAGATCTTATGCCAAATGTTATTTCAACTATCCAAAAAAGGAGTGAAAATAAGTAATGAATTCAACTTCTAAAGATAACAATTATACTTCAAAATTCTTAGATGGATTTACGAAAGTAATACTAACTGTAATGTTTATTATTTTAATATTTATATTTATTTCTGCAAGATATATGTATGACCATAATATGGCAGCTAGCGGAACAGATGATAAAGTAAATACAATGGCAACAAATATATCAAAAACAAAGAGTCATCCATTCATCGAACTTCCAGGTGATGCAGAAATTGGAGCTTTTTCAGTTACTAGCTTCTGCTCAGGTCTAATTGTAGGACATCATTGGGAAAAACTTTTTAGCAAATCAAATTCAAAAAGAACTTTAAAGGATGAGTAGATTATGGAATTATCTAATTTTCATCACTTCAATAATTTAAATACTCCTCTTCATCGTGCAGATGGCAGATTGAAAACTATATTATTTTTAAGCACTATAATAGCTGCTACAATATTTTCACACTGGTATTTTGTAATTGCATTTTTCATAATCTCCTTAGTGTGTTTTAAAAGCTTACAAATTCCATGGAAAAATTTATTTTTGCGACTACTCATTCCTTTTACAATGGCATGGCTTGTATTTTTAAGTATTATATTTACAAAAGGAAGTCATGTATTGACTTCAATACACCTTGGAAGCATACATCTAAATATATACAGAGAAGGCATTGACTTCGGAGTACTAGTTATTCTGAGAATTATAACTGCTGTAAGTCTAGCTTCTGTTCTTTCATTTAGTACCCCTATGATAGAAATTTTAGAAACTTTAAGGATTCTTAAAGTTCCATCTATAATTATTGACATAGCAAGTATGATGTATCGATACCTATTTATAATTGAACAAACTGCTCATAATATAAGGAAATCTCAGATTAGCAGACTTGGAGGTACATTACCTTGGATTAATAGGATAAAAGATTCCGGAAAAATTGCGCTCCATGTACTAGAAAAATCTTTAGATAAAAGCACTAAAATATATAAATCCATGCTAAGTAGATGTTACAATGAAGATATAAATCTGGTAACTTTTTTTACCTATCCAATACCTAAAAAACAATTAATTATTCTAATGCTTGTTGAAGTCACAATCATATTTACATTGATTTTAGATATCTTAATTTAATTAGAAAAGGTGATTAAAAATGGAAGCTATAAACCTATCCCATGTAAATTATAATTATATAAGCGGAACTAAGGCTCTTAAAAACATAAATATGAAAATAGAACAGAAGGAAAGAATAGCAATACTTGGGCAAAACGGTGCTGGAAAATCAACTCTTTTTCAACTTTTTAATGGACTTCTTACCCCTTCTTCAGGTAGTATTTTTATAAATGGAATTAAACTATCTAAAAAAAATCTTTCTAAAATAAGAAAAGAAGTGGGAATGGTATTCCAAGACTCCGATGATCAACTTTTCAATTCAAACGTGTATCAAGAAGTAGCCTATGGTCCTTTAAATATGGGACTTAGGGGAAAAGCACTAGAGGAACGTATAAATTGGGCCTTGGATTCAACTAAAATATCAGGATATGAAAATCGTAAACCTCATAGTTTAAGCGGAGGTGAAAAGAAAAGAGTTGCTCTTGCCAGTGTGCTGGCCATGAAACCTAAAATACTAGTATTAGATGAACCAACTATGGCTCTTGATCCTATTGGTGTTTCTCAACTTATAAAGTTACTAAATTATATAAATAAAAAACTTGAGATAACTATAATATTTTCCACTCATGACGTAGATATAGTTCCTCTACTAGCTGATAAAGTATATGTATTAAATAAAGGTGAAATAATCTTAAACGGCAGTCCAAGTGAAGTATTTTCAAAACCAGATTTATTGAGAAAAGTAAATTTAAGATTACCGAGAATTGCCCACCTCATGGAGATTTTAAAGAGGGATGGATTTATAGATTGCGATAATCTTCCTCTGACTATTGGTGAAGCAAGAAGATTTATTGAAAACAGCTTAAAATTATAACTTTAATGGAGATGACTGTTATATGTGTAAAAATAGGAATTTAATAAAAAACATATTAAAAAATATAGATGCTGCTATTTTTGACATGGATGGAACTTTGCTTGACTCAATGGGAATGTGGGATGATATAGATGAAGAATACTTGAAAAAAAGAAATATAGATCTTCCATTAAATTTAAAATCTGACATAGAACACATGAGTTTTAAAGAAACTGCACAATACTTTAAAGAAACTTTCAATATAAAAGACTCCATTGATGTTATAGAGAAAGAATGGTATGACATGGCTTTTAAAAGATATACAACTAAAAAAATGATAAGACCCCATGTAAAAGAATTTTTACAGATTTTAAAATCAAGAAATATTAAAATAGGTCTAGCTACCAGTAATTATATGGAAACATCTATATCCGCTTTAAAAACAAATGAAATATACAGTTTTTTTGATATTATAGTTACAACCCAACAGGTTAATCGCGGAAAAGATTTCCCAGATATATTCCTATTAACTTCAAATAAATTAAATGTTCCCTGTAAAAATTGCGTAGTTTTTGAAGATTCTCTTCCTGCCATAAAAGCTGCTAAATCCGCAAATATGAAAGTAATTGCAGTAAATGATCTTTATTCACCACATAAATGGGAAGACATATTAAAATATTCTGATGCTGGAATTGAAAGCTTCTCTGAAATAACATTTGATTTCAAGTAAAATATTTTATTCACATTATCCCATTTTGTGAATATATTATTATAGTAGTAACCTTTTTAGGAGTATATTATATGATAGCCTTTTTATTTTTTGCAATCATAGCCTCATCACTGGCAACTTTCTATCGTTTCAAAAATCAAATAGCAGCTCAAAGGAAACAGATCATACTTTTGAAATATGAAAATGACAAACTAAAACATAAATTAAAGAATCAGAATTAATCATAATTCTGTTCTTTAATTTATATTAACAACTTACATTATTATACTATCCTTGTATTCAGGTACTATATTAATTATATCCTTCTGACAACAATATTTTATATCATCTTCAAGATTTAGTCCTTTCATAACTTCATAATGCCTAGCATATTTTATAAAACTAAATATATCAGTATTTTTCTCATATATATATTTAGCAGTTTTTGCTATATCCGTAAGTTCTATATTATCTGTTTCCTTTAATATATTTTCTATTATATACCCACTGCAGATAAAATCATCCATAGAAAACTGACCTTTTGTACCAGCATTAACTAGTACAATATCATTGTTTAATTCAACTAATCTTTTTGCAGCATACTTTGCGTTTATCATAGCAGCTATTATTATATTTTTTGCACCGTTGCTGTTTTTTATAGCTTTAGTTCCATTTGTAGTTGTCATAACAAGTGTCTTATCTTTAACTGCATTTTCAGTATACTCAAGTGGGGAATTTGAAAAGTCAAAATTCTCTATTATAACAGCATTTCTTTCTCCACCAAGTATATATTTTTCTCTATCTTTAGCTATTTCAAAAGCTTCTTTCACTGTTAATACAGGTATTACTCCTTTACATTTATTATAAATTGCAGTAATTATAACAGAGGTAGCTCTTAACATATCTATTACAACTACGGAATTATCATGAATCTTATCATATTTTATATCATCTGCCGATATAATTACATCTATCTTCATACTCTTTCCCCCATCCAATTTAATATTTATCCCCCATAGTTAATACCTTGATATATATTATTGTCACTAAGGCACTTATCTATATCGTTTAATATTTCCCATTTTTTTAAACTCCACTTTGGTTCAATTAAAGACTCTCTTGGTGCATCACCTGTAAGCCTGTGTATAACTATATTAGGATTTGTATATGAAAGTGCTTTGCAAATTAAACTTACATATTCTTCTTGTGTCATAAATTTCAATTTTTTATCTTCATAAAATTTAACCAACGTTGTATTTTTCATAAGATGCAACAGATGAAATTTAACTCCTTGAATCCCAATATTAGAAACATATTTTACAGTATCAAGCATATCATTCTGATCTTCTCCAGGTAATCCAAATATTATATGCACTACAACATCAATATTTCTCTTTCTTAGTTTCTTAACTGCATCTTCAAATACATTCAGCTTATATCCCCTATTTATTGTAAGTGCAGTACTGTCATTTGAGGTTTGAAGTCCAAGTTCCACCCATGTATATATCTTTTTATTAAACTCAGATATTAAATTAACTACATCTTCTCCAAGACAATCTGGCCTTGTAGCTATAGCTAGACCTACCACACCTTCTTCTTGTATTGCCTCTTCATACTTTTTTCTAAGAACTGAAACAGGTGCATAAGTATTTGTATATGCTTGAAAGTAGGCAATATATTTACCATTTTTCCACTTCTTATTCATAGCCTTTTTTATATTTTGAAATTGATCATGTATAGACATATTTCTATTGCCTGCAAAATCTCCTGAACCCTTTTCACTACAAAATATACATCCTCCTGTCCCTATAGTACCATCTCTATTAGGACATGAAAATCCACCATCTAAACATATCTTAAACACTTTAGAACCAAATTTTTGTCTTAAATAATAATTTAAAGTATAATACCTTTTATCCCCCCAAAACAATAATATCAATCCCTTCAATAAAATAATATAATTTGAATTTCAAATATATATTATATCACATTCTAACTGCTTTAAATTTAATTAAGTCAAGTTGCCATTTACCTATAATATCAGATACAGAAGTGTCATCATTCTTTTTTGCCACAACATCAAAGTTAAGCACATCATCATCAAAAGAAGAAAAATCTATATCTACTTTATCCATTGGAAATTTTTCCTCAAACTCATAATCTATCATATCTCCATCGTCAATTATATAAACTCTAATGCAATTACCTATATCCTTATTATTATACTGAACAGCTAAAAACTTCTCATCTTTTGAAAACTCCATAAAATTTACTTTAGAATCTTTTAAAAAATCAAGTGTAACTATCTCCTTTCCAATTGGCTTTTCTACAACATCCTGATTACCTTCACTATCTTGACTGTCCTGTCCGCTATCTCCTTGTCCTCCATCTTGCATATTACCTTGAACTGACATAGATTGATCTATCTTTATAACTCCAATATAGGAATTTTTATCATAAGTTGTAACTCCAAGCATACTACCATCATAGGAAAAATTCATTATTCCTAAATTATATTTAGGCACAGGAAGTTTATCTAAATTTGCCTCATCATTTTTCGCAAATACATAATTAGGAAATGACTTAAGTGAAATAATCATACTTGTATTAGCTGAATCTTTACTTTTCATTCTAATTTTATTTTTATATACAAACGCCTCCTGCTCAACTGCATTATCTATCTTAGATATTTTATACTCATTATTTTCTTTAACTACTTTTATAGAATATTTGTCTAAACTTGCAAAAGGTTCATCAATATATGACCTTGAAACATCAATTAGAAAAATTGCTGACTGTCCAATCTTACTTTTATCTTCTACATTATATCCCCAAATTCTAAGTTTACTATTTTCATTATTCACAGGAGATTTTAAAAGATCTTTTGAATATAACTTTTTTATACTTTCAGTTTCACCTTTCGTTAAATACTTCATGTAAGTTTCAACTATATTCGAAGCTAACTTCATATCAAATGTATCTTCAAAGCTATATTCCTTTTTTATACTTTTAGCACATGATGTAAAAAAAATAATACATATTAAAAATGAAACAATAAAAACAACTCTATTTCTCCTATTCACTTAATTTCACCTCTTTTTCGTAACTCTAAATATTATTTTTTCCTTAAATATAAATTTAATTTATAATACATTTTTTCAATTTAAATTTATATATTTATATAAATGAGTAAATTTCATTAAATAGTAATTATGGGAGGAAGTTCTTTGAATAAAAAATTATCATTATACTTTCAGATAGCAGCAGTATTTATAGGAACAGTAGTTGGTGCAGGTTTAGCTTCTGGTCAAGAAATAAGCCATTTTTTTACTGTATATGGATACAAAAGTTTTTTAGGAATATTCATATGCCTAATTGTATATATATTAGTATCATTTTTTATAATAAATATAAGTTTAAAATATAATCTTAAATCCTATGACAGTTTAATCTCACTTGTAAGTCCTGGAATTTTAGGCGTTATAATAAACTCTTTAACCACATTTTTTCTAATAGGTAGTTCATCTATAATATTAGCTGGAAGTGGTGCATTAATACATCAATATTTCAATATATCTAAATGGTTTGGAATATCTGCTATGATATTAATATCTTTATTTGTACTATTTAAAGATACAAACGGATTAATAAAAATAAATTCATTTATAGTTCCCTGCCTTGTAACTATTATTATTACATTATTTATCTTATACATTATTTTTTATAGCAGTATTAATTTAAACGATCTAAAAAATGTGCATCCTTTAAAAAGCAATTGGGCACTATCCTCATTGTTATACAGTGGATTTAACATACTTTGCTGCAGCGGTGTGCTCGTCCCTCTATGTAAAGATGTAAAAGAAAAAAAGCCTCTATTAAAAGGTGTGGTAATTGGAACTTTAGGTCTTACATTGTTGACACTTATAATAAATTTTCTATTGATGCTTAATGTTCCTTATATATTTGAATATGAAGTTCCTCTTTTATACATAGCAAATAGATTTGGTAAATTTGTTCAGACACTACTTCTATTTGTAATGTGGCTTGAAATGTTTTCAACTGAAGTATCCGATATATATAGTGTAGGTAAAACCTTAGAAGATATTTTAGGTATTTCTTATAAAAAATGTGTTATATTAGTAATTTTACTCACAATACCAATATCCCAAATAGGATTTACAAAACTAATATCCTACTTATATCCTGCCTTTGGTACAATTAGCTTAATATTTATAATTAATTGTCTTATGTTTTATCTAAAACATCTAGATTGATAATTTATATAATACAGTATATAATTATTATTTATTGAAAATTAATCGAGGTGCTTTTTTAAATGTTAGATGAATTGAAAAAATGCAATCTCTGTTCAAGAAACTGCTATGTGGACAGATTAAGAGGTAATCTTGGATTTTGCAAGGCAGGGAAAAACGTAAAAATAGCAAAAGTTTCTCTACATAAATGGGAAGAACCATGTATATCTGGTACTAAAGGCTCCGGAACAATATTTTTCTCAAATTGTAATCTTAAATGTGTTTTTTGTCAAAATCACATTATAAGTTCAGAACACTTTGGTAAAGAAATTTCTATAAATCGTCTAAGTGAAATATTTCTCGAACAACAAAAAAGGGGAGCTCACAATATAAACTTAGTGAGTCCAACTCACTATATTCCTCAAATAAAGCAAGCAATATCTATTGCCAAATCAAAGGGATTAAATTTACCTATATTATTTAATACTAATAGTTATGCAAATTTGGAATCAATAAAATCACTTAGAGGATACATAGATGTGTACTTACCAGATTTCAAATATTTTGATGACAAATATGCTATAAAGTACTCAAGTGCACCAAATTATTTTAACATTGCATCTAAAAATATACATGAAATGGTAAAACAAGTAGGTAAAATTAAATTCGATAAAGATGGGATTATAAAGAAAGGCGTAATAATAAGGCATTTAATGCTTCCTGGACTTTTATTTGACTCAAAAAAGATAATGGATTACATAAATAAAAATTTTTCACATTCAGTTTATATAAGTTTAATGAATCAATACACTCCAACTTATAAAGCATATAAGTTTCCTGAAATAAATAAAAAATTGAATCCTAAACATTACTATTCAATGATAAATTATTGCATTTCAATTGGATTAACCAATGGATTTGTACAAGACACAGGTACTTCTTCTAAGGACTTTATACCTGACTTCAACTTAGATGGAGTATAATTTTAAAAAGCATAAAAAATAACGGCACAACGCCGTTACTTTTTTATTATATCTTATACTTTTCCAAATCAGCTTTAAATGATTCAGTTATCTCTTTAAATTGTCCTATTCCATCTACAAGTTTTTGAATTTCATTAGTATAATTAGAAACATTTGCACTTACTTCCTCAGAAGAAGCTGAATTTTCTTCTGCAATAGCTGCCAAAGATTCTACATTTTTATAAATTCCTTCAATTGAACTTGCCTCCTCATTGAGTTTTGTAATTGTTTCTATCATTGACGAAGCTACTTCTCCAATTGAAGTTGTTGCCTCATAACTTATATTCCTAACTCCTTCAAGATTTTTAGTTTCTCCTTGAAGAACGCCAAATTGCATTTCTATCTTATACACTAATGCTTTTATATCTTTTACAAAATTAACTAAATTAAAATTAATTTCCTCTACCGAACTTTGAGATTGCTCTGCAAGTTTTCTTACTTCTTCAGCTACTACTGCAAATCCTTTCCCATGTTCTCCTGCTCTAGCTGCTTCTATAGATGCATTTAATGCAAGTAAGTTAGTTTGTTCCGAAATATCTGATACCATAGAAACTATATTTGTAATGTCTTGAGCTTTTGATTGAAGATCTATACCTTTATCCTTAACTTCTTGAAATTGTTCAAGTATATTAAGTATATTATCGCTTGTACTTTTTACATTTTTGTAACTATTATTTATTTTCTCTATTGAATGCTCAAGTTCCGTCTTATTTTTGTTTTCATTACCTACAATTGTCTTTAAATTATTTATATTTTCATTTAGCACAGATGCTACATTTCCTGTATTTTCAGCCTGATTTACAGCACAATTTGCTACTTCATCTACTACTCCAGCTATATCATTTGACGTATTGCTCATTGAGTTAGCTATCTTATTAATACGTCTAACAAAAGTACCCATTTCATCTGTAACACCTTTAAATCCAACAAAATCTTTTCTCACATTCTTTTTATGTTCACCTAATAACTTGTATATATCCTCAAAGAAATCATTAGTTTCAATGCTTCCATCCTCTAAATAGCTGCTTTCGTTTATTTTTAAAATATTATCTTTTATAATTGACTTAGGCCTCATTAAAAGGGATCCTGAAACATATGAAGCTATAAATGCTGCTACTGAAATTATAAAACTCTTTAAAATACTATCTATTCCAAATGACAAAAGGGAAACTATTAAACAAATTATAAAATTAAATATACCTATTTTTGCTCCTATATTTCTTATAAATCCAAATGAAAGTAATTTATTAAATTTATACACCTTTTTATAATATATATCATTATCAAAAGTAAATTTAAATTTTACCGAAGTATCTGTTTTTTCAATTTGCTCTACCTTTAATTCTTCATTAAAAAATTTAGCACTTCCCTCTATCATTCCCATAAGGTAATCAAACATACCTCTTTTAGATCTGTACTCAAATATTGCCTCTCTTCTTGATATAGGATATATCTTTACAAGAGGTGGCTTGGCTCCTGGAAGTTTTTTAGTCATAACAACATGAACATCAAACATGGATTTAAAAAACGAATACAAATTCTCATGTCTAAAAAATGCAGGATAATCCCTATGAAATGCATTTATATTATCTAGTCCTATTTTTTTCCAAACTATATTTTCTTTTTCATTTGTTGTACTAGATATATTTTTAATTACATTATTTACTGTTTTATCATCTACATCTTCAGCAGGGAAAAATACTTTTGATGGATTCCATCCTACTGAACTCATAGCATTATCTACAATTTCATCTCCATACAGTTTTCTGCAAGTTTTCATCCATGTAGCAACAACAGTTCCCTTCATTCCATCACTCCCTAATTATACTTTTTATATTATTTAAATATGTTTACATTATAGGTCATCACTAAGTAAAGAATAAGTAAAGAATTAATAAAAGTTCCTACAAAACTAGCTTAAATTTATCTCTAATTTATATAATTTTAAAATTGGTTTAAAATCTTTGGTTCCCACAGTTTCAGTTCTTAAAGTTCCTCTGTTGCTTATAAGTAATACCTTATTATTATCTAATTTCTTTATTTGCCTAATAGCTCTAATACCTTTATATTCTAAAAGAAATATAGAATTGTTTTCAACTTCTTGAGTTAAGTGACCTAATACAAGATCTCCTTCCTGTATCCTAAAACCAAGCATATCATCATCTTGTACCTTTATATATACAACTTTATCTTTTGAATACCCATCTATCTTATTATTTATAACAGGTAATTTTCTAAATCCCATTGATTTTGTTAAACTATAATCATATATTGGCACATCTTTTAATATTTCAGAAAAAGCATCACTCCAAACTGAATTTATCTTTTTCTCCTTAACTGGAGTTGAGTATTTGCTTTTATCTTCTTTATAAACTTCTTCTTCAAAGTTCATAGTGACATCGTTTATTTCTTGGCCTAATATTTTAGATAACCTATCAATTACACTTTGATTTGCTATTCTTCTTCCAATTTCTACTTCATTTATAAACTTTTCAGAAACTCCTAGCTTCTTTGCCAGCTGTTTTTTACTCATTCCCTTTGTTTGTCTTGCTGCTTTTATTTTTTCTCCTACTCTACTCATAATAATCATCCTTCTCGTAAATATGCTATTTTTTATTTTGTTGCTGTTTTTTAAACCATTCTCTTTCATCAATAAGATTTTCAAGTAAATAGTCAAAAGTCCATTCACAGGAAGTTTTAGTTATTACTGCAAAAATAGGTTTAACATCAAATGACTTTTTAATATTATATATAAGTTTATTTAATTCATCTTCACTTACATCATTAAATAAAACAACCTTCTCATCTGGTAAATTCTTTGAATTATTGCTGCTTATATTGCCATTTACTATATCTTTTAGCTTATTACCAACCATAGATTTCTCAATTATTTTATGTTCTAACTTGGTATTTCCCAATTTTATGTTATCTATAGCTTTATTCTCATTTTCATTTAATCCATAAGTTAATATCATCTTATTTACGTTTTTTTTCACAGTTTTATACATCCTTTCAATACTCAAATTTTAATATTCATATGTAAAATCATTCATTTAAAAGTCTATAACTTAAATCTATTATTTCTTTATTTTTTAAAGAGTTAAATATTTTTATATTTCCTGACTTATTATTACAGCCTGCTATAATTCCATATTTTTCTAATTGCCTCTTAAGTTGATTTACAGTGCCTAAGCTTCCATCTAATATATTGACATTCTTACCCATTTCATTTAGCACTTTATCAAGAGCTTTTTTTATAAATGGATAATGGGTACAACCTAAAACTACTGCTGATATATCATCATCTATAAATGGCAAAAACTTATCTTTTAAATAAGTTTCTACCTCTTTTCCATAAGTAAGACCACTTTCTATAAGCTCTACCAGTCCAGGACAAGGCATTGGTTCTATATCGCATTTTATATTATATCTTTTTACTAGATTATAAAACTTCTCTTCTGATAAAGTTACAGGAGTCGCCATTATTATAATTTTTCCCTTTGACATACACTCAGCTGCAGGCTTTAAAGCTGGCTCTATTCCTATTACAGGCATATGATCTTCATACTTTTTCCTCAAATCTTCTATAGCTATGCTTGTAGCTGTATTACAAGCAACAACAAGTGCTTTAATATCTTGACTCAATAAAAAATCTACTGCATTAAAAGTAAGTTTTTTTATTTCATCTGATGTCTTTATTCCATAAGGTGCTCTAAAAGAATCACCAAAGTATACAAAATTTTCATTTGGAAGTATTTTTACTGCATATTTTAGAACACTTATACCTCCAACTCCAGAATCAAAGAAACCAATTGGCCTTGCTTTAAGATCCATTCTATCACCTCATATTATGTCTATCTTATACAAGTTAAAAACATATATTTAATAAATTTATATAAATATTACACTTTATTCCTATATTATATAACATAGATATAAACTATACAAACTTAAATTTTATACTATAAATTTATCATATTATCAAAATTTATTCTGAATTATTACTATTGACATATTGAAATATAAATTATAAAATCAAAAATATAATTAAACCTGTAATTTTTTAATATATGTAAAAAGAGTACTTACTCTTTTATTATTTATTTAGGAGGTTTACCATGTTAAAAGATTTAATTTATACAATATCAAAAGATAATCATACTGAAAAAGCACTTAAGGAAATTTTAAATTCACA
>NZ_JACGAG010000016.1 GCF_014050525.1 Clostridium sp. cel8 | reverse complement strand
GCCTTAAGGCATAACGCTGGTAATATGCCCTTATAGGGCTTAGGAAAAACCACCAGCTAAGCTGGTGGATATTTATTAAATTGTAGTTTTTAAATTCCCTCCAGTTTCCTCTATTATTTTTTTTAAATTTTTTATTTTATCCTCTGAATACAGTGGATCTGTGTTTACTACAACTTTATAGCTAGAGGTCAATACATCACTGAAATTGCCCATTCCATCACTTGCTTGAAATGATTTTTGTTCGTTATCTGAAAATACACCTTTGCTTGATATAGCATTTGAAAAACTGTACTCATAGTTGTCAAAATCTATGTAATTGTCATTTAAATCAACTGCAGAGTTTGTGAAACCTTCATTTTTAAATCGATCCAATGCATCATTTGCATTTTTTATTCCATTATAATAAATTTCAATTCTCATGAAATAACACCTCTTTTAGGAATCTTATTTAAAGTTATTATTCTCAATTTTGATAAAAAATATTCTATGGAAAAGTAGAATTATGTTTTTAATTACATATCTATGTATTGAGGTGATGATATGAAAATTGACGTTGTATTTGATGGGGGTGGAGTTAAAGGAATTGGACTAATTGGAGCAATTTGTTGTTTTGAAGACCATGGATATGAAATAAATAGGGCTGCAGGTACATCTGCTGGAGCTATTATTGCTGCACTAGTATCTGCAGGATATAGCGGATATGAGTTAAAATCTATAATGATGGACATAGATTATCGGGATTTCTTTAAAAAGAGAAAGATATATAATATGAATTTACTTAGAAAGTTTATAAGTTTATTAAAAGATAAGGGACTGTATTCTACAAATGCAGTAGAGCATTTTATAAAGGAGCTTATGCTAAAAAAAGGTAAAAGCACATTTTATGATATAAGTGAAAATGGAAAGTCAAAATTAAAAATAGTGGCTTCTGATGTAACTGAAAAAAATATTATAATATTACCAGATGACTTATCAAAATATGGATTAAATCCAATGAATTTTCAAGTATCTAAAGCTGTAAAAATGAGTATAAGCATTCCATTTTATTTTAAACCAGTTAAGTTCTATCATCAAAATAGATGTAGCTATATAGTTGATGGAGGTATATTGAGTAACTTTCCAATATGGATTTTTGATACTAAAGAAAAACCTTTAAGGCCTACTATAGGATTTAAATTAGTAGATAGTAATAAAAGCTATAGTGCTACTAGCAAAATGGATTTCGTGTCTTATCTATTTGACATAGTTGGAACTATGATAGATAAAAATGAAGAAATATATGTGAAAGATAAGGATGCTGTGAGAACTGTGTTTATTCCAACACTTGGGGTAAAAGCTACTGATTTTACTATATCTCATGATATGAAAATGAAGCTTTTTAATTCCGGATATGAAAGTGCTAAAAAATTCTTGAGATTTTGGAGTTTTGAAAAATATATTAGAGACTACTATGCTTAGAGTAAGGCAGGATTTTTATCCTGCTTTTTAAATTTAATAAGATGAGAATTAAAATTTAAGAATACTAGAATATATATACTACATAGAATCATTATATAGGAATAAAAATATATAAATACGAGGTACATATGAGGTGGTCTAAAAAAAAGTATTTTATTTATGGGATTTTCTTTACTTATATATTTGTATTAATATTATTTGGGGTTATGTATTGGAATATAGCAAATCATTCAAATGGAGAGTTCTTTATATTTCAAAATGATATAAATTTGGATACTAAGGTAAATGTATTTAAGAAGAAGATGAAAATAAACAATTATAACAGTGAACTTGATGCAAGTATAAGAAAGTTGATTCTAACTGATGAATATAAAAGACCTGTAGTTAAACTTAATGTGCTTAACAATTCTATATATAAAAATTGCAGTTTTGTGTTTGATAGGACACTTGGAGAAAATTGGGCAGATTATTATTACTTTTTAATGCTTAAAAGAAAGGCTACTCATATAAGTGTAACGAATATGGGTGAAAGTAAAATAAATGGTGGATTTAACAGTTATAAACTTAAAGTAAATTTTTATTTATTAAATGATAAAAGTAAAGATAGGTATTTAATATATGACAAAACTTATTTAAATGAATTTAGAAAGATAGATACTATTTATATATGGGTAGATAACTATGACATAATAAAAAAAGAATATTTTGGGGATAAAAGTTGTATATATCCATTAAATTTTTATTTTCAACAGCTTATGAAGAATTCAATATGTTTTCCAGATAAGAGTCCATTTGTGTTAAAGGAAGTATCCTATGGAAATTTTACATATCCTATATGGAATTTTATTTATTTTAGTGCAGTCACCATAACAACACTAGGCTATGGTGACATACTTCCAAATTCTACAGTTGTTCGTATAATGGTAATAATAGAAACTATAATTGGTGTTGTAGTAAGTGGAGTATTTGTTTCACTGATTTTTTTTGATAAGGATTAAAAGGTCTTATCATTAATTCCTATTATAGATTTTATAACTTCACCGGCTATTATCATACCTGCAACAGGAGGAACAAAAGATATGCTTGCTGGAATTTGGCGCTTTTTAGAGCATTTTTTAGATCCACTAACACATACACAACCATCAATGCAGGTCACAACTTCATCTACTTTTGGTTTAATTGGTATTTCTTCAGAATATAACACCTTTAAATCTTTTATTTTAAGTTTTCTAAGCTCATGTCGCATTACCTTAGCTAATGGACATATTTTAGTATCATATATATCTGCTATTTTAAATTTAGTTGGATCTAATTTATTACCTGTTCCCATGCAACTTATTATATCTATATTATTTTTTTTGCACCATACTACAACAGATATTTTTGAGGATACTGTATCAATGGCGTCAATTACAAAGTCTACATTTTTAGGTATTATTTCATCTATGTTTTTACTAGTTATAAAAGTTTGATAGGATTTTATATTGCAATTTGGATTTATGCTAAGAACTCTCTCTTTCATGACATCTACTTTTGCTTTCCCTATAGTTTTAAAGCTTGCGTGTATCTGTCTGTTTATGTTTGTTAAACATACAGTGTCATCGTCAACTATTATTATATTTCCAACTCCAGATCTTGCTATGGCTTCAAGAGAAAAGCTTCCTACACCACCTAATCCCAATATGACTACTGTACTTTTTCTTAATTTTTCAATTGACTCTTTTCCAATTAAAAGTTCTGTTCTTGAAAGTGAATTTTGTTTCATTTTATAGATTTCAGCTCCTTTAAATATAGTAAGAAAACACTATACTATGATATCACAAAAGATATGTTACAGTTTGTATTTTTAAATATATAATATATAAAATATAAAATACTTGTAATTACTTATATTATAATTGATATATGGTTAAATTAATTTTATATAGTAAGATAAGTATATATTACAAGTTAAAAAATAAAAATATCTTAATCTAAAGTTAAAAAAAGTTAACATAGAGTGATATAATAAGTTAAGTAGTAAAATATAATATTGTCATAGTTAAATTTAATAATTATTGAGTTTAAATTTATATGCAATAAACTTAAAAGTGTGATAGTATTATATAGGTTATTTTAATATGTAACTTTAAAATTGTTTAGATATTGTAGAAATCTAATTTTATTTGTACTTAAGAATTAAAAATGTGTTTAAAAATTGGATGGAAAAACATAAAAGGAAGGATTTTTATGATGAAAAATTTTGTTTTCGACTTTACATTTGTTTTTCAAATAACCGTGTTATTGTTTACTGTGTACTATTTGGTGCTTTCTTTGTTTGGAATTTATAAAAAGAAAGACGATGGTGCAAAGAACTGTGCTCCACAGAAGAGATTTGCACTTTTAGTTGCAGCTCATAATGAGGAAGTGGTTATTGGAAAGATAATAGAGAGCCTACAAGATATTGAATATCCTAAAGATATGTATGATATTTTTGTTATTGCAGATAATTGTTCAGATAAAACTGCTGAAATAGCAAGAAGATATAACGTAAATGTTTGTGAGAGAAATGTTCCTGATAAAAGGGGTAAGGGATATGCACTTGAATGGATGTTCAACAAGATATTTAAGATGGACAAATATTATGATGCAATAGCTATTTTTGACGCAGATAATCTTGTATCAAAAAACTTTTTAAATGAGATGAATTATAAGTTAGTTCAGGGTTACAAAGTAGTTCAAGGTTACATAGATAGTAAGAATCCAGATGATTCATGGATAACAGAGTCTTATTCAATATCATTTTGGACAGTAAATAGATTGTTCCAACTTGCAAGGGCAAATTTAGGTCTTTCCAATCAAATAGGAGGAACAGGATTTTGTGTGGAAACTTCTATATTAAAGAAATTAGGATGGGGAGTTACATGCCTTACTGAAGATTTGGAGTTTACTTGCAAATTAGTGTTAAATGGTTATAAAGTTGGATGGGCACATAATGCTATTGTTTACGATGAAAAACCACTTACACTCAGACAATCATGGAGCCAGAGAAAGAGGTGGATGCAGGGATTTACAGATGTATCTTCTAGATTCTTTTTTAAATTGTTTAAAAAAGCGGTAAAGGATAGAAGCTTAACTGCACTTGACTGTGCTCTTTATACAATACAACCTTTTATAACGCTTTTTATGGGAGTTGCGGCACTTTTAACACTACTTCAGAGTAATCATGGTTTTAATATATTTGTAATAAATTATCTCTTTGATGAAAATACATTTACACAAGTTTTATGGAAGCTATTTAGTATATTCCAATTTTTATTCACTCCATTTATAATGCTTCTTGAGAAAAAATTATCTAAGAAGATGTTTTATATATTTGGACTTTACTCTTTAAATGTTGTGATACTGTCATATATATTTGCATCTCCAACATTTTCACAAGTGTTACTTGGAAATGCAGTATATTTAGCTATATTTATAGTAACAATAGGAATTGTTGATAAGAAAAAATCTATAAAGTTATTTATTTGGTATCTTTTGTATGGAATATACACTTTGACATGGATACCAATTACAATACAAGGAATATTGGACAAGAACAAAAAAGAATGGAGTCACACAAAACATATAAGACAGATAGGAATTCAAGAAGTGGAATAGAAGGTATAAAAAGTATAATAAGTTGGTTGGCGTTTTCTTAAGAATGTTGATCAACTTTTTTATAATTAAATTATGATAATTTTGCAGGTGATAAAGTATGATATATAGGTTACAGAAATACATGGCTTATTGTGGAGTTGCATCAAGAAGAAAATGTGAAGATATGATACTTAAAAATAGAGTTAAAGTAAATGGAGTTATTGTAAATAAACTTGGTACAAAGGTAGACACGAAAAAAGATGTAGTTGAGCTTGACTCAAAGGTAATACATATGGAATCTCATAAAGTATATATAGCACTCAATAAACCAGTAGGATATATATGTACAGTAAATGACGAAAGAAACAGAAAAACAGTTCTTGATATTGTAAAAGTAAATGAAAGAATTTATCCAATTGGAAGATTGGATATGGATACATCTGGACTTCTGTTATTAACTAATGATGGTGCTATCTGTAATAATATAATGCATCCAAAATTTCAAAAGGATAAAGTGTATATTGCAAAGGTAAAGGGAAATTTGAGCCATGAGGATATAGAGCGATTTGAAAATGGAATTGATATAGGAGGGTATGTAACTAGTAAAGCAAGTATTAAGGTATTAAGATATGATAAATACACATCTGAAGTTAAAATTAAGATACATGAAGGAAAAAATAGGCAGATAAGAAAGATGTGCGAGAAAATAGGCCATCCCGTCATAACACTTAAAAGAATTGCTATTGGTAATATAAAATTGAATGATTTAAAAATTGGAGAGTGGAGATATTTGACTAGTAAGGAAATCAATGAAATTTTTAACAAATAGTTGAGGTAAATTAACCTCTCTATTTTTTTTATAAGATATATTAACATATTAAATATTATGTAAATTAAAAACAAAAGTAAACAAAATGAAAGATAAGTTGATAATATATTCAATAGATGTTAAAATGAAATAAAAGTTGCATAAGTTAAAGGAAAAAAGAGAGGAATGAAATAATTATGGAAGATATAAATAAACAAGATTTAATGAGAACTATCCAAGTTAAATTTCCAAGACTTAGCAAAGGGCAAAAGCTAATAGCTGAATACATATTAAAACATTATGACAAAGCTGCTTTTATGACAGCGGCCAAATTAGGAGTAAGTGTAGGTGTTAGTGAATCTACAGTAGTAAGATTTGCTAATGAACTTGGATTTTTAGGATATCCAAAATTGCAAAAAGCTCTTCAAGAACTAATAAAAAATAAATTGACAACTGTACAGAGAATTGAACTTTCAAATGATATAGTAAGCCAGGAAAATCCATTAAAAGGTGTATTAAAAGCTGATATGGAAAATATAAGGTCAACTCTTGAAAAAATAAATCATAAGACTTTTGATGAAGTCATAAATAGTATATTTAAAGCAAAAAAAATATACATAATAGGACTTAGAAGTTCTACTGCCATAGCAGATTTTTTAGGATTTTACCTAAATTTAATACTTGACAATGTAAAAGTTGTTGGCTATGGAATAAGTGACATATTTGAACAGATGATAAACTTAAAGGAAGATGATCTTGTAATAGGTATAGGTTTTCCAAGATATGCATCAAGAACTATAGAGTCTTTGGCATTTGCAAAGAGTAGAGGAGCTGAGGTTGTTGCAATAACTGATAGCTTACTTTCACCACTTGCATCAGCTGCTGATTACACACTAATTGCACAAAGTAATATGGCTTCTTTTGTAGATTCTCTTGTAGCACCACTTAGTGTAATAAATGCACTTATAGTTTCTGTAGGACTTAGAGAAAAGGAAAAAATATCATCTACATTTAGTAATTTGGAAAATATATGGCAGGAATATGGAGTTTATTCATTTAAGAGTCAGTAAAATAAAAAAGTAATTTATAATTCCTATTTTATTTGAAATCTATTTAAAATAGAGAGTATAAATGATAATATATTTTATAGAGGTTAAACTATTTTAATAGGACGGATGAATTTATGGCAAAGGTGATAGTAATTGGTGGCGGACCTGCTGGAATGATGGCTGCTATAACAGCTTCTAAACATAATTCTACAATTCTTTTAGAGAAGAATGAAAAGCTAGGTAAAAAGATGTACATAAGTGGTAAAGGAAGATGTAATGTTACAAATGCAAAAGATATAAGTGAATTTTTTGACTATATTCCAGGAAATGCTGATTTTTTGTATAGTTCATTGTATACTTTCACAAATCAAGATACTATTGACTTTTTTAACAATTTAGATGTAAAGTTAAAAGTTGAAAGAGGAGATAGAGTTTTTCCAGTTTCAGATAAGTCATCTGACATAATAAAAGCTATGGAAAAGAGTTTGCATAGAAATAAAGTGGATATAAAATTGAATTCTAATGTGAAAGAATTTTTACATAAGGGTAATAGAATTTATGCAGTTAAACTTTCAGATGGAACTATTATTAAAGGAGATTATTTTATACTTGCTACAGGTGGAAAGTCATATCCTCAAACAGGATCTACTGGAGATGGATATCGTTTGGCAAAATCACTTGGACATAGTATAGAAAAATTAATTCCTTCACTTGTTCCTATAGAAATTTATGATAGTTTAGTAAAAAAACTTCAAGGACTGTCACTTAAAAATGTAGAGCTTTATATAAAGAATTCTCATGGTAAAATATTATATGATGAATTTGGAGAAATGATTTTCACACACTATGGTATATCAGGACCTATAGTTTTAAGTGGTAGTAGAGTTGTAGGAGAAAATCTGCATAAAGATAAACTTAGTGCCATTATAGATTTAAAACCGGCGCTTTCTACTGAACAACTTGATAAAAGAATACAAAAGGATTTTATGGAATTTTCAAATAAAAGTTTTAAAAATTCACTAGATAAACTTCTTCCAAAAAAGATGATACCAGTTATTATTGAAATGTCTGGAATAGATCCAGATAAGAAGGTAAACTCTATAACAAAAAAAGAGAGGTATAACTTAGTTTCAAATATAAAACAATTTAAGCTTAATATAAAGGGATCTAGACCTATAGAAGAAGCAATTGTAACATCTGGTGGAGTAACTACAAGAGAAATAAATCCTTCTAATATGAAGTCAAAGTTAATTGATAACCTGTATTTTGCTGGGGAAGTTATTGATGTTGATGGATATACTGGAGGATTCAATATACAAATTGCACTGTCTACAGGGTTTAGTGCAGGAAGTGGGGTAGATAGTAAATGATAGCATTAAGAGGTGCTACTACTATAAAAGAGAATAATGAATCTGAAATAAAAAATGCATCTATTGAGTTGTTTTCAAAACTTATAGAGTCAAATGATATTGACTTAAATGACATAATCACAATAGAAATATCATGTACAAATGACATAACAAAAGCTTATCCAGGTAAATTTATAAGAGAGCATTTTAATTTATCTGATGTAGCAATAATGCATTTTAATGAAATGGAAGTTGATAAAGACTTAAATGGATTTCTTCCACTTTGTATAAGATTACTTCTTCTTGTAAATGTAGAAAAAGATAAGAAAAAATTTATATATCTAAATGATGCAAAAAAATTGAGAAAAGATTTATTAGATGAATAATGTCATAAAATAGAGGATTTTATTTTTTTTTATAGAATATATATAAGATGTAATATCATATTTTTTATTTCTCAAGTTTGAGAGGAGAGAAACAAATTTTGAGTATATCTATAGCAATAGATGGTCCAGCAGCTGCAGGAAAAAGTACTATAGCAAATATAATAGCTAGAAAATTTGATTTTATATACATAAATACGGGATCCATGTATAGAGCTGTTACGCTTATGTGTTTAAGAGCTAAAATAGATTGTAGCAATATAAGCGCAATATATAATTTAACTAAATCATTGGAGATGCATTTCAAAAACAATAGACTTATAGTAAATGGAGAAGATGTTGAAGATGAAATAAGAGAATTATATGTTACAAATAATGTATCAAATTATGCGTCAATAAAAGAAGTGAGAAATATACTTGTACAAATGCAAAGAGATATGTCAGATAAGTACAATGTAGTTATGGATGGAAGAGATATAGGTACTGTTGTATTAAAGTCTGCACCGTTGAAATTTTTTTTGACAGCAAGTGCAGAGGCTAGAGCTAAAAGAAGATATGACGAGTTAACTAAAAAAGGTATAGTTGTAGAATACGATGATATATTAAATGATATACGAGAAAGAGATTATATTGATTCAAATAGAAAAGAATCACCACTAAAAAAAGCTAAAAATGCAATAGAGATAGATTCTTCAAATCTTTCAATAGATCAAGTTGTAGATATAATGTCTAGCCATATAAAAGCATATATGACAAAATTACATTATAATTAAAGGTGGATAATATGAAGATTATTTTAGCAGATAATGCTGGATTTTGTTTTGGAGTAAAAAGAGCTGTAGAAGAAGCTTTAAATGCAAAAGAAAAATATAAAGATAGAGAAGTATATACTTTGGGTCCATTGATTCATAATACTGATGTTGTGAATTATTTAAAACACAAAGGTATATATCCTATAGAATTAGAAAATATAAACAATATAAGTAGTGGAAGTGTTATTATAATACGTTCACATGGTATACCTAAAAATGTATTTGATATTCTGAAAGAAAAAGATTTAGTTGTCGTAAATGCAACCTGTCCATATGTATTGAATATACAAAAAAAGGTTGAAGAATATAATAAGATGGGATATCAAATATTAATAATAGGAGATAAAAATCATCCAGAAGTTAAAGGAATAAATGGATGGTGTGAAAGTACTGCAATTATTTCAAGAGATGGATCAGAATTGGGAAACTTGCCTAATAAGTTGTGTATAGTATCTCAAACTACAGAAAAACAAGCAAATTTTGAAAAAGTACTTAATATAGTTGCAAAACAATGTAAGGAATTTATAGCTTTTAATACAATATGTAGTGCTACAGAATCAAGACAAAAATCGGCATATTCTATATCAAAAAAAGTTGATATGATGGTTGTTTTAGGTGGTAAAAATAGCTCAAATACTACAAAACTCTATGAAATATGTAAGAGCAATTGCAGTAATACAATTCATGTTGAAAATTCAGGAGAAATACCTGATAATATAATTCATTCTAATAAAATAAAAACTATAGGTGTTACAGCAGGAGCTTCAACACCAGATTGGATAATAAAGGAGGCAATTTTGAAAATGAGTGATGACAAAAATTTGGAATTAAACGAGCAATTATCATTTATGGATGAAAATGACAAACAGATAATACTAGGTGAAAAGATTACAGGCAAAGTAATATCTGTAAATGAGAAAGAGGTATTTTTAAATATAGGATATAAATCAGATGGGATACTTCCTAAATCAGAAATAACAAAGGATGAAGATGCAAATTTAAAAGAGTTAATAAATCCAGGAGATGAAATAGAAGTAAAAGTAGTAAGACGACAAAATGAAGATGGGTATGTTGTTCTTTCAAAATTAGAGCTTGAGAGAGAAAATGCATATAGAGAATTAGAAAGTGCAAGTGAAAATAATGAAATATTAAAAGTGACTGTAAAAGAAGCAGTTAAGGGTGGTCTTGTTGCCAATTATAAAGGAGCTAGAGTATTTATACCTGCATCTCATGTTGAACTCTATCATGTAGATGATCTTTCAATATATGAAGGAAAGGAATTCGATGTAAATATAATAGAATTTAAATCAGATAAAAAGGGAACAAGAGTTGTAGCTTCAAGAAGAAATATATTAAAAGTGGAAAAAGAAAAACAAGAGGAAGAAACTTGGAATACTCTTGAAAAAGATACTGTAGTAGAAGGAGAAGTTAAAAGATTAACTGATTTTGGTGCATTTGTAGATGTACAAGGAGTTGACGGACTTTTACATGTATCTGAACTTTCCTGGGGAAGAGTTGAAAAACCAAGTGATGTACTAAATATAGGTGATAAGATAAAAGTATATATACTTGATGTAGATAAAGAAAAGAAAAAATTATCACTTTCAATTAAAAAACTCCAAGAAAATCCATGGGTAAATGTAGAAGTGAAATATCCAGTAGGAAGTGTAGTTTTAGGAAAAGTTGTAAGATTTGCAAGTTTTGGAGCTTTTGTTGAATTGGAGCCAGGAGTTGATGCTTTAGTTCACATATCTCAAATAAGTCATAAGAGAATAGATAAACCAGAAGATGTACTAAATATAGGTGATGAAATAAAAGCAAAAATACTTGATGTTAATAAGGAAGATGAAAAAATAGCTTTAAGTATAAAAGAAGTAGACGAAATTTAATATAGTTAGTATATTTATAAAAGTCCCGTAAAAATTCCGTGATTTAAATATCACGGTAATACAGGACTTATTTTATATAGGTAGGTGTTAAAAACACTTAAATTAACTTTATGGGGAAGTATACTATGTATGAATGTGTAACATTGATGAAAAAAGATATTGAAATATTTCAGAAATTAAATGATGAAAGAGAACATTTTAATCCACTAAATAAGAATTTCTTTAAAGATTATTTCAAATGTAATTTTGCAAAGCAGATTTCAATGAGGAGAAAAGTAAAACTCATAAAATACAATTCAAGTTATATAGGATATATATGGGTAAGTAACTTGAATAAAAAGGTATACAAAATAAATGCTCTTAATGTTATTAGAGGATATGATAATACATATTTACCATATAAATATTTAAGTGAATCCATAAAAAAGAATGTTAAAATAAAGTACTTATGCCAAAAAAAAAATAATAATTTTGATATATTAAATTCAATTGGATTCGTAAAAAAAGAGGGTACATTAATATTTAAATTAGACATTGATGAAAGTATAGACTTTGAATTAAAAGATGGACTTAGTTTTCATGTATTAATATGTGGCAAAGATGAAGAACTTCGCTGCAATATTCAAAATAGAATTTTCCAGGAAAAAAGTAGAATTCCACTTACTGTAGATGATATATATTATGATGAAATGCAAAGTTACTATTTAGAAAATGGTGCTATTTTCTTAAAAAAGGGTAATGAGTTTATAGGTTATGGACAAATAATTTTAGAAAATAATATTACTCCCATACTAGTAAATTTTGGAATAATAGAAAAATATAGAGGACATGGATACAGTAAGTATTTTCTAAAATATCTATTGAAAATCACTTATCATAATGGATTTCATAATATAAGAATAAAGGTGAAAAGTTCAAATTATATTGCAATAAACTTATATAAATCAATGGGATTTAAAATATATCAAGAAATATATAATTGGGAGTTAGAAGCATAATAAACAAAAGGTTTATTATGCTTCTTTATTTATGCTTCTATTTAATTATTGTATTTTTCAAGTGCTAATTTTAATATATTCATAGCTTTTTTTAAGGAATCCTTATTTATACAATAAGATATTCTCACTTGATTTTTGCCAAGTCCAGGTGTAGCATAGAATCCCGTTGCAGGTGCAAGCATAACTGTATTTTTATTATAGCTAAAATCTCTAAGTAAAAACTTTACAAAATCTTCTGAATCATCTACAGGAAGCTTGGCTATAATATAAAATGCACCTTCTGGTTTATTACATGAAACTCCAGGAATATTATTTAGTTCTTTTACTATTAAATTTCTTCTTGATTCATACTCACGTCTAGTTTTTTCAAAATAGCTTTTTGGAGTGCTCCATAAAGCCGATGCACCTATTTGTTCTATTGTAGGTGTACACAGCCTTGATTGACATAATTTCATTATGTTATACATAAATTCTTTATTTTTAGATGCAACAATTCCTATTCTTGCACCACAAGCACTATATCTTTTAGACATACTATCTATAATTATTATTCTGTCTTGTATATCTTTCATAGATAGTGCAGATGTAAATTCAAGTCCATCGTATATGAATTCTCTATACACTTCATCTGCTATAAGATATAGATCATATTCTTTTACTATATCCCCAAGTATTCTGAGTTCATCTTTTGAATAAACCACACCTGTAGGATTACTTGGATTTGATATTATTATTGCTTTTGTATTTTTGGTTATCTTATCTACTATGTCAGATTTGCTGGAAATATGGAATCCGTTTTCTGGCTTAGTTAAAAAAGGAACTATTTTAGTAGATGAGATTTGAGCAAAACTATTGTAGTTGGTGTAAAAAGGTTCTGGAGAAATAACTTCATCTCCTGGATCAAATATTGCCATAAATGTCATTAAAAGAGCTTCACTACCTCCATTTGTTACTATAAGTTCTTTATCTGTAAATTCTGTGTCTAAATTTTCTCTATAGTAATCTATAAAGTTTTTCTGAAGCTCAGTTATTCCTTCTGATTGTGTGTATTTTAACACGTCTTCTTTAAAATTTGAAATTGCATTAAAAAAATTATCAGGTGTTTTTATATCAGGTTGTCCGATATTTAAATGATATATATTTATACCTCTTTTTTCTGCTTCTTCAGCATATGGAATAAGACTCCTTATAGATGAAAATTCCATATTAAGTATTCTATTAGATAATTTCATAAAATTAAGCCCCCCGACCCTTAAAATTCTTATTTTATAATATTTTCTGTAGGAATATGAATAGATTTTAACTCAAATATGCTATTACATTTTTGCAATTGTCTAAAATAATATCTATCACAAATGCAGTTTGATCTTAAATTTGATTTTAAAATAGTATTTTTTTTATCTGATTCTTTTAAAGATTTTATATCATACATTGTAAACTCCTCCTTTTAATAGGGAGTTTACCCTGAAAAAAGATTTTTTATTCTAATAATATTCTTACATAGTGTTGGAAATAATAAAAGAACCACATAATATAATTTTTCTGTATATAGTGGCTCTTCTATAGACATTTAATTTACATCATAAATATTATGTAAATTAACAAAAAAGTAAACTAACTAAAAAATTAAAAACAAAAAAATAAAAGTATATAAAATCTACAATAATAAATGTAAAATTTTATATACTTTAATATAAAAATAATATATTAGTTTTTAATATAATCTGTATAATTATATATATAATAAAATAGATCTTTCGCTATAGGAGCAGAAGTTTGAGATGCATAGTAATTTGAAGGATCCGGTTCATCTATAGTGACAATAAGAGTAATTTTAGGATCCTTGTAAGGCATCATTCCAGCAAAAGATGAAACATACTTTCCAGGAACATATCCACTACCATTTGGATCTGCCTTTTGTGCAGTTCCAGTTTTCCCTGCGATATCATAGCCTTTTATATATGCACTTGATCCTACACCCTCAGATACAACTTTTTCAAGATATCCTCTAAGTTTTTCTGTAACTTGTGTATCCATTATTTTTTTAGAATCTAAATCTTTGAATTTACTATCCTCTATAAATACATTATTTTTGCTCATAGTTCCAGTTTGTTTCATAACATGTGGTTTTATCCATGTTCCACCATTTGCTATTGCATTAAAGGCTGCCATATACTGAACTTGAGTAACTCCAATACCTTGACCAAAAGCTATATTTGCAATATCTATATTTTTTAAATAACTTTCATTTCTCATAATTCCAGAAGCTTCTCCTGGAAGGTCAATACCTGTTTTTTGTCCAAATTTGAATTTATTTATATATTGATACATATTTTTTTTCCCAATTTTAAGACCAAGTTGTGCGAATCCAACATTATTAGAATCTTTAAGTATATCTACAAAACTCATCATTCCATGGTCGGCTTTATCCCAATTCCATATTTGTGTTCCATCAATTTTTATACTTGGTTTACAAGAAAAATATTGATTTTCGTCTGATGTCTTTGTTTCAAGAGCTATTTCAGAAGTTATTGCTTTAAATATTGACCCAGGTTCGAAAGTACTTTGAATAGCTGCATTGTATATATTTGAAGATTTAAATCCAGTTTTAAATTTATTTACCATAGCAAGTATTTCACCAGTTTTAGGATTCATTATAGTAATTGTAACGGATTTTGCATTATTTGTTTTTAATGCTTTAGCTGCTTCTTTTTCAGCAAATAACTGTAAATTTGAGTCTATAGTTAAAACTACATCTTTACCATCTACTGGCTTTATATATTTAACACTAGTGTATGGAAGATCAAGTCCTTTGCTGTCAACTTGAGATATACTATAACCTGGAGTTCCTGAAAGTACGTCATCATAGCTTAATTCTACACCACTTACACCTTTATTTTCTGAATTTGTATATCCAAGTACTTGAGATAGAAAATCTCCATTAACATAATACCTCTTTGTATCAGGTGAAATTATTATTCCATTTATATTAAGAGCTTCAATTTTATCCTTTTGATCACTTGATATCCATCTTTTAAGAATTTTGTAGTTACCATCTGATTTTAATATAGTATCAATATCGGAAGTTTTCATCCCAAGTATAGTGGAAATTTTACTTTCAAGTTCACTCATACTCATTTTTTTAGTTTCTAATGATTTTTCCATAGTCTTTAAGTCAATATCAATTCTAAAATCATTTTCGTTAGTTACAAGTTTGTTGTAATTTCTATCAAGTATTTCACCTCTAGTAGGTTGTATTAATGTCTTGCTTGTCCATTGTTTTTCAGCCTTTAGTCTTAGATAATCTCCCTGGACTATCATGATATATACTAATCTTCCTATAAATCCAATAAGCACAATAGTAAATATAATAAGTATAATAAATAATCTGTTTCTCAATGAAAATTTTTTCTTTTGATTTTTATGTTTCAATTTTATTCTCCTATGTTTTTGATTTTTTTATTTATGTATTCTTTTAAAATTATAAGTGTTATATATATATATTACCATATTATTTCTTTTTAATTTGACTTTATGTGTTATAATTTTAATATATAATAATTACTAAAGTCTAGATTAAATTATCTAGGCATTTTTATTGCAATTATTACTTTATTATTGTAAAGAAGTAAAACTATAAACTACTAAGGAGGAAATTATAAGTGAATTTACTAAGAAAGAAGAGTATAAATGATTTTTCAAACTCAATAAAAAAAAGTGGACTTAAAAAAGAATTAAATTATATGGATTTAGCACTTTTAGGTATAGGATCCGTAGTTGGAACAGGTGTATTTGTATCAACTGGACAAGGTGCCCAAATTGCAGGACCTGCTGTAATAATATCTTTTGTTATAGCTGCAATTACAAGTGCTCTTTGTGGGCTCACTTACTCTGAACTTGCATCAATGTTTCCTGTTGCAGGAAGTACATATTCTTATTGCTATGTTGCATTTGGTGAAATAGTAGCTTGGATTATAGGCTGGAACCTAATGCTTGAATATCTTGTGTCAGGAGCAGCTGTTGCATCTGGGTGGTCAAGCACCTTTGTTGGAATTTTAAAATCTTCAGGAATTAATCTTCCAAAGGCAATTACAACAACTCCACTTAAAGGCGGAATAATAGATCTTCCATCGGTTTTAATTGTAGCTATTATAACCTATATATTATATATTGGAATAACTCAAAGTAATAGAGTAAATAGCATAATAGTTGGAATAAAAATATTTGTAATACTTGTGTTCATATTTATAGGAGTAACTCATATAAATCCTATAAACTATCATCCATTTGCACCATTTGGAATGAAAGGAATAATGTCTGGTGCTGCAATAATATTTTTTTCATTTATAGGTTTTGATTCTGTATCTACAGCAGCAGAAGAGAGTAAAAATCCTAAAACAGATGTTCCTATTGGACTTGCTATTTGTTTAGGAATTACTATTGTACTTTATATAGCAGTTGCCGCTGTACTTACAGGAATGGTTCCATTTAAAAATATAGATGTAGAAAATGCTCTTCCAGCTGCACTTGCAACAGTTGGAATTAATTGGGGGTCTGCATTAGTTGGAGTAGGTGCAGTTATAGGAATGATCTCAACTCTTCTTGTAATATTATATGGACAAATTAGAATATTCATGGTTATGGCAAGAGATGGATTGCTTCCAGAGTCATTTTCAAATATAAATAAAAAACACAGAACTCCAGGAATTTGTACAATTGTAACTGGAGTTATAACCGCTATAATATGTGGATTATTTCCACTAAATGTAATAATAGATCTTTGTAGTATTGGAACACTGTCCGCTTTCTTATTTGTATCTATGGGTATTATAATTTTAAGAAAAACTATGCCAAATGTTGAAAGAAAATTTAAATGTCCATGGGTTCCCTTTACTCCAATAATTACTATATTATTTTGCTTATATTTAATGATAAGTCTTCCAACTGTTACATGGATAAGATTTTGTGTATGGACAGGGGCAGGATTACTTCTATATTTTATATATGGAATGAAGCACAGTATATTAAATGATGAAACTAATTATGTAAATAAAGTCCAATAAATCATAATATCTTTACACATATGATCATTAACGATATAATTGTATGGTAAAAATAATGTGATTGGAGAATACAAAAATGAATAAACAGCAAGTTCATATATATGATGATAAACAAAACAAGAATATAAATGAAAAAAATTTTTTAATTGAAACATGGGGCTGTCAGATGAATGAAGAGGATTCAGAAAAATTATCTGGTATGCTTAAAAATATGGGATACAATAAAACTTCTAATAAAGAAGATGCCGATATAATAATATTCAATACATGCTGCGTAAGAGAAAATGCGGAGCTTAAAGTATTTGGTAATCTTGGAATGCTTAGAAAATTAAAAAATAAAAATCCAAATTTAATAATAGCTGTATGTGGTTGCATGATGCAGGAAGAGAATATGGCAAAAGATATAATAAAGAGATTTCCTTTTGTAGACATAATATTTGGAACTCACAATTCTTATAAATTTCCAGAGTATTTAAATAGAGTACTACGTGAAGGAAAATCTGTTATTGAAATACAGCAAAAGGAAGATGAAATTGTAGAAGGACTTCCTATTGATAGAAAAAGCTCTATAAAGGCATTTGTAACTATAATGTATGGATGCAATAACTTCTGTACATACTGTATAGTTCCTTATGTAAGAGGTCGTGAAAGAAGTAGGGATCCTGAAAACATAGAGAATGAAATTAAATCTTTAGTAGCAAAAGGATATAAAGAAGTAACTTTACTTGGACAAAATGTTAATTCCTATGGAAAGGATTTGGAACCAAAAATTACTTTTGCACAGCTTCTTAGAAGAATAAATGAAATTGAAGGTTTAGAGAGAATAAGGTTCATGACACCTCATCCTAAAGATTTTACAGATGATGTAATAGAAGCTATTTCTGAATGTGATAAAATATGTGAGCACATACATCTTCCAGTTCAATCAGGTTCTACAAGGATTTTAAAGAAAATGAACAGAAATTATTCTAAAGAAAAGTATGTAGAAATAGTAAAAAAAATTAGGGGGGCAGTTCCAAACGCTGCTATAACTACGGATATAATAGTTGGCTTCCCAGGTGAAACAGAAGAAGACTTTTTAGAAACACTTGATCTTGCAAAACAAGTTCAGTATGACTCTGCATTTACATTTATATTTTCAAAGAGAAAGGGAACTCCTGCATATGAAATGGAAGATCAAATTCCTGATGATGTAAAGCATGATAGATTTAACAGACTTATAAAAGTTATAAATGAATCTTCTGCAAAGATAAACAAAACATATGAAGGAAAAATAGAAGAAATACTAGTTGAAGGTCCAAGTAAAAATGATCCAACTAAACTTATGGGCAGAACAAGAACGGGTAAACTTGTAAATTTTACAGGTAAAAAAAGCAGTATAGGTAAACTTGTAAATGTAAAAATAACATCTGCAAATTCATTTTCACTTTTAGGTAAGCAACTGGACTAAAACAAATTAAAGAAAGGAGGAAACTGGCTGTGGTATTAGAAAACACGGCCAATAATTTATTATGGCATTAACTCCTATGATGAGACAATATTTAGATATAAAAGAAAAATATAAAGATTGTATAATATTTTTTAGGTTAGGTGACTTTTATGAGATGTTTTTTGAAGATGCAAAACTTGCTTCAAAGGAACTTGAATTAGCGCTTACAGGAAGAGATTGTGGTCTTAAAGAAAGAGCCCCAATGTGTGGAATACCATATCATTCAGCTGATACATATATAAGTAAACTTATAAGTAATGGTCATAAAATTGCAATATGCGAGCAGCTTGAAGATCCAGCTCTCGCAAAGGGAATTGTAAAAAGAGGAATTATAAAGATACTTACTCCAGGTACATACACAAATGCTTCATTTTTAGAAGAAAATAAAAATAACTATATAGCAAGTCTTTACATAGATGAAAGGAAAAATAAGTTTTCAATTAGCTTTTGTGATGTATCTACTGGAGAATTCAATTGCACAGATTCTTCTTTAGAAATATCAACTATACTAAATGAAATATCTAAGTACAATCCTAATGAAATATTAATTCAAGAAAATATTCCATCTAATATATATAATAAGATAGATGAAATTTTCAAAAGTTCATTTACAAAGCTAAATAATAGCTACTTTACAGATTACAACTTTAATGAAATTTTAAGCAATCAATTTAATAATTTTGATAGTAAGAACTTTAATGAATTTTTAATAAAGTGCTGTGGCTCACTTTTGAAATATATAATTGATACACAAAAAACCTCACTTTCACATATAAATAAACTTAATTATTATAACATAGTAGATTATCTTTCAATAGATATAAATTCAAGAAAGAATCTTGAACTTACTGAAAATTTAAGAGAAAAGAGGAAAAAAGCTTCTCTTTTATGGGTTATTGACAAGACAAATACTGCTATGGGGGGAAGACAACTTAGGAGATGGATTGAACGGCCGCTTATAAACAAAAATGAAATAAATAAAAGACTTGATGCAGTAGAAGAACTTATAAACGATATATCTAATCATGAGGACTTAAAAAATGCACTTAAAAATATATACGATATTGAAAGACTTGTTGGAAAGATATCATCTAAAAGTGTAAATGCCAAGGAACTTATTTTCTTAAAAAATTCTATAGAAAAGATACCAGATATAAAATCTATACTTTCTAAATTTAAAAGTAATTTGCTTTCTAACATGTATAAAAATTTAGATGAATTAAAAGATATATACGATATTATAAATACTGCCATACCAGATGATCCTCCTATATCTTTAAAAGAGGGAAATTTAATAAAAAAAGGATATAGTGCTGAAATAGATGAATTAAAGGATATTAAATCCAACGGTAAGAAATGGATAGCAAATTTAGAACAAAGCGAGAGAAATGAAACTGGAATAAGATCATTAAAAATAGGATATAATAAAGTCTTCGGATATTTTATAGAAGTAACTAAAAGCAACTTAAATCTTATACCTGATGGTAGATACATAAGAAAGCAGACACTTGCAAATTCTGAAAGATATATAACTCCAGAGCTTAAGGAAATGGAAGACAAAATATTAAAAGCAGAAGATAAACTTATAAATTTGGAATATATTGAATTTGTAAAAGTAAGAGAATCTATTGAAAAACAAGTAGATAGAATGCAAAATACATCAAAAATAATTTCTGAATTAGACTGTTTGAGTTCACTTGCAACAGTGGCTCTTGAAAATAATTATTGTAAACCTAAGATAAACTCTGGAGATAAAATCTCAATAGTAGAAGGAAGACACCCTGTAGTTGAGAAAATGCTTGAAAGTGGAGATTTTGTATCTAATGATACATATTTGGATAATGATGAAAATCAAATGTTACTTATAACAGGACCTAACATGGCAGGTAAATCCACATATATGAGGCAAACGGCATTGATTGTTATACTAGCTCAAATAGGAAGCTTTGTACCTGCTAAATCCGCTTCAATTTCAATTTGTGATAAAATATTTACAAGAATAGGTGCATCAGATGATTTAGCATCTGGTAAAAGTACTTTTATGGTAGAAATGTGGGAAGTATCAAATATATTAAAAAATGCTACAAATAAAAGTCTTGTCCTATTAGATGAGGTAGGGCGAGGAACAAGTACATATGATGGACTAAGTATAGCATGGGCTGTTATAGAATATATATGCACTAATAAAAAGATAAAATGTAAAACACTATTTGCAACCCATTATCATGAACTTACAAAACTTGAAGGAACTATTCCAGGAGTTAAAAATTATTCTGTATCTGTAAATGAACTAAATGGTGAAGTTGTATTTTTAAGAAAGATAATACCAGGAGGCGCAGATCAGTCCTATGGAATAGAAGTTGCAAAACTTGCAGGACTGCCAAATAGTGTAATAGATAGAGCAAAGGAAATTCTCAAAAAACTTGAGATGAAAAAAACTGGAATAGATGTAAATACTATTTTTAATAGTGATAATAATAAAAATACTGTAAATAATACTAATGAGAAAAAAAGAAATGATTCTGCTATTCAAATGGATATTACTGATATAGAAAAGCAAAATATACTAAAAGAAATATCTAATATAAATATATTAAATATGACACCTATGGAAGGTTTTAATAAACTTTATGATATAATAGAGAGGGTAAAATCAATATTAAAATAAAGGGTTTGACTTATTATGAAAAGAATAAACTTACTTGATGCAAAAACCACAAATAAAATTGCAGCAGGAGAAGTTATAGAAAGACCTGCCTCAGTAGTAAAGGAACTTATTGAAAATAGTATTGATTCAGGGGCTAAAAATATAACTATTGAAATACTTGAAGGTGGACAAAAACTTATCCGTGTTATAGACGATGGACATGGAATACATCCTGATGACATAAAAAAAGCATTTTTACCCCATGCAACAAGTAAAATAAAAGATATAGATGATATATTTAAAATAAATACTATGGGATTTAGAGGAGAAGCACTTGCAAGTATTGCAGCTATCTCAAAATTAAAACTTAAAAGTAGAATCGAAGAAAACAATTATGGAAAAGAAGCAACAGTAAATGGTGGAAAAATACTAGAAGTTTGTGATGTTGCATGTAATTTAGGTACAATAGTAGATGTGCGTGATTTATTTTTTAATGTACCTGCTAGACAAAAATTTTTAAAATCAAAGAGCAGAGAAACTGGATATATATCAGATATAATATCCAGATTAGCTCTAGCAAATCCTTCAATTTCTTTTAAATTTTTTAACAATGGTAAAAAGTCAACCACTACTTTTGGCACCGGAAAACTTATTGATACAATAAGGTGTATTTATGGTAAAACTATATATGAAAATATAATACCTATAGAAGAGCATAGTGATATAGTTTCTATATATGGATATATAGGAAATTCTGAAATTAGCAGAGGAAGTAGAAATAATCAAAGCATATTTGTAAATAAACGATATATAAAAGATAAATCAATAACTACTGCTGTAGAAAAAGCTTTTAAATCTTTTTTAACTATAAATAAATTTCCTTTTTTCATAATATTTATAGATATATTTCCAGAATTTATAGACGTAAATGTGCATCCATCAAAATCTGAAATAAAATTTAGTGATCCTAGATTTATATTTAAATTTGTATTTGATTCAGTACATAAAACGCTAAGAAATACTTTGAAGGATTCATTTACAATAGATACTCATGAGTTAGATGAAAATATAGAAAGTCTTAAAAATTCAAGTGATATCAATAATAAAAATTTTGAAGATAAACAAGATGTACAAATACCAATTGATTTAGAATCTCCAATTGATCTAGAATCACAAAAGTCACAAATTGATATAAAACCTGTTTCTAAAAACTATGAAATAGATACTTTAAAAGAATCTAATACCTATAGTAAATATTCAACTACGAATTCAAATGAATCAACTAAATTTAAAGATTTAGAGCCTAAATTTCCAAAACTTAGGATAATAGGCCAATTTAACAACACATATATAATAGGAGAAGCCTTAAATACCTTATATATTATAGATCAGCATGCAGCACATGAGAAGATATTGTTTGAAAAATATAAAAATGATATTCAAAAAGAAATTGTAGTATCTCAGATGTTAATTTCACCAATAATTATAGAACTTTCAAATAGTGATTATTCTTGTTATATTGAAAATAAGGATTTATTCAAAAAAACTGGATTTAATATAGAATTATTTGGTGATAATACTATATCTATAAGGGAAGTACCTATAATACTTGGAAAACCTAATATAAAAAATCTATTTATAGATATACTTGATAATTTAAAGAATTTAGGATCCGGTAAAACCTGGGAAGTAAAATATAATCTTATAGCAACTAAAGCTTGTAAAGCTGCCATAAAGGCTCATGATAGTTTATCACATATTGAAATGGAAGATCTTGTTGAAAAATTACGATTTATAGAGGATCCTTTCAATTGTCCACATGGAAGGCCTACTATAATAAAATTTTCTCTTACTGACTTAGAAAAAAAATTCAAAAGAATACAATAAAAATGGAGGATAAATTCAAAATGACTGACCTTTTTATACTTGCAGGTCCTACAGCTGTTGGGAAAACCGATATATCTATAAAACTTGCAAAAAAGTTAAATGGGGAAATAGTGTCAGCTGACTCTATGCAAATATATAAATATATGAATATAGGTTCTGCTAAAATAACTAAAGAAGAGATGAATGGAATTAAGCATTATATGATAGATATAATCGAGCCAAAGGAAGTATTTAATGTATCAAAATATAAACTTATGGCAAAAGATTGTATTGACAATATATATTCTAAAAATAAACTTCCTATTGTAGTAGGTGGAACTGGACTTTACATAAATTCTCTCATATTTAATTATAATTTTACAGAAGCAGCTACAGATAAAAACTATAGAAAATATCTTAAAGAGCTTTCAGATAAAAAGGGGAAAGAATATGTTCATAATTTATTAAAAGATATAGATATAGAGTCATATAATAGACTTTATCCAAATGATTTGAAGAGAGTAATAAGAGCTCTTGAAGTGTATAAACTTACAGGTAAAACAATAAGTGAGTACAACAGAGAAAATGATATATATAAAATACCTTATAATGTATATTATTTTGTACTTACAATGGATAGAAAAAAATTATATGATAGAATAAATAAAAGAGTGGACATGATGATATCTTCTGGTCTTGTAGATGAAGTTAAAAAACTTAAATCAATGGGATATGATGCATCAATGCAGTCTATGAAGGGAATAGGGTACAAAGAAATTTTAAGCTATCTTGATGGTAATATATCTTTTGACGAAGCAGTAAGACTAATTAAAAAGGGCAGTAGAAACTATGCAAAAAGACAACTTACTTGGTTTAGAAAAGATTCTAGGGTAAATTGGGTAAACAAAGATAATTTTAGAGATGATAATGATGTAGTTGAATATATAGTTACTAAATTTTATTCTATGAAGAACTTGTTTAAAAGTTAAATACTGGTATAATATAATTATCAATGTTATGAGTTGTATAAAAAGCTACGGAGGGTGAAAAATTTATGAATAAGCCAATAAACAATCTACAGGACATATTTTTAAATGGAGCAAGAAAAAATAGATCTCTTTTAACAATACACTTAACTAATGGTTTTCAAATTAAGGGAAATGTAATAGGATTTGATAATTTTACAGTTATATTGGAATCAGAAGGTAGACAGATGATGATATATAAGCATGCAATTTCTACTATAACACCTTTAAAGCCAATTCTGTTCAATAATGTTCAAAGTAGTGAATCATAAAAAGAACAGGCTATTGCCTATTCTTTTTTTGTGTGCAGATATTACATAATTAATATTATTTACATATTGGGAGGTATTTATTTTGCTAGATATAACTAAAGAAAAACTTAAAAGTGAATATAAAATAAAAGATGAAATAATAGAACTTTACGAAAAAGCTCTTAAAGATGTGAAAGATCAATTTGAGTATTATGACAATATAAGAGAATACAATCAAATTAAAGTTTTAAACGCAATGCAAAAGGAGAGAATAAGCGAATCCCACTTTACAAACTCATCAGGATATGGATATGGCGATATAGGTAGAGATTCTCTAGATAAAGTGTATGCTGACATATTCAATTCAGAAAGTGCTATTGTAAGACCTCATTTTGTAAATGGGACCCATGCACTTGGATGTGCTTTGTTTGGAAATTTAAGACCTAATGATACTCTTCTTTCTATATGTGGAGAACCATATGATACACTTCATGGAATAATAGGAATAGGAGATAAAGATTGTAAAATAGGATCTCTTAAAGAATATGGAGTAAATTATGAGCAAGTAGATTTAAAATCAGATGGGAGCATAGATTTTGAAGCTATAAAGCAGCATTTAGAAAAGAATAAATCAATAAAAATAGTACATATACAAAGATCAACAGGATACGGATGGAGAAAGTCATTTTTAATATCTGATATAAAAGAAATGATTGATTTTGTAAAAAATATAAATCCTAATGTTATATGTCTTGTAGATAATTGTTATGGTGAATTCATAGATACTCTAGAGCCAACAGACGTAGGAGCCGATCTTGCTGCAGGATCTCTTATTAAAAATATAGGTGGAGGTATAGCACCTACTGGTGGTTACATAGTAGGCAAGGATAAGTACGTTACACAGGCTGCTTATAGATTAACTGTTCCTGGAATAGGAGGGGAATGTGGTTCTACATTTGGAATAATGCGACAGTTATATCAAGGGTTATTTTTTGCACCACATGTTGCAATTGAAGCTTTAAAAGGTGCTATATTTTGCTCAAGAATAATGGAACTTGCTGGATTTTCAGTACTTCCAAATTATAAAGATAAAAGAGGGGACATAATACAAGCAATAAAATTCAATGATAAAGATAAACTAATAAAATTCTGTAAGGGTATTCAAAAAGGTTCACCAGTAGATTCTTTTGCACAATGTGAACCATGGGATATGCCTGGATATGATGATCAAGTTATAATGGCAGCAGGTGCATTTATTCAAGGATCATCTATAGAACTATCAGCAGACGCACCTATAAGAGAGCCATATATAGCATATCTTCAAGGGGGACTCACTTTTGATCATGCTAAAACAGGAATACTTATAGCACTATCAGATATAATGAAATAATTCTTACTTAATTTATATCAATAGGTTCTATATATTCCTGCTAACTTTCCAATAATAGTACAATTTGATACTATTATTGGTTCCATTGTTTTATTTTCAGGTTGAAGTCTTATATGGTCTTTTTCCTTAAAGAATCTTTTTAGTGTAGCTTCATTTTCAATAAGAGCAGCTATTATTTCACCATTTTCGGCGGAATTAGTCTTTTCCATTATTGCAAAATCACCATCTAAAATACCTGCATCAATCATGCTATTTCCATGAACTCTCAACATAAAAAGTTGTTTTTTATTTTTTATATAATCTATTGGAATTGTAAACGTATCCTCTATGTTTTCAACTGCTAGAATAGGTGTACCAGCAGATATAGTACCTATGATAGGTATATTTATCATTTCTTTTTTACTTATTGAATTTTCCATAATTTCTATTGTTCTTGGTTTTGTTGAGTCTCTTTTTATAAGTCCATCTTTTTCTAGATTTTCCAAATGCATGTGAACAGTTGAGGTTGATTTCAAACCAACACCTAGGCATATTTCTCTAACAGAAGGTGGATATCCTTTGTCTTGAATATAGGACTTTATAAAGCTGTATATTTCTAATCGTCTATTTCCTTTTTTTTCTGACATAAAAACACTCCTCGAATCTTATTAATTGAAATTATATCATATATATTAATGTAAATCAAACTTATGTTCTATTGTTGACATTTATTTATTTTATGCTTTATACTAGTCATTAGACTATGTACTTTCAGGAGGAAATTATGGATAGAAAATATTGTATATTTGATAGTGGAAAGCTTTGTGATGACTGCGGAGAATGCGAAATATGTGATTTAGATAGAACAAAAAAATGTAATAATTGTGGTAAGTGCATTGAAATGGAAGGTTATGATATGAGAGCTATAAAAATAGATGAAATTATAGAAGATGAAGAGAATGCAAATGTTGAAGAGGGTAACGAGAATGAGTATATAGAAGATTACTCAATTGAAAATCAATATCAATTAAGCAAAGATTATTATAGTAATAAAGAAAGTAGTGACGATGCTTTTGATAATGGTTCAATTCAGTATATAGATGATGTAGATGGGTTAACAGAAGTATTGCAAAATGAAGAAAATTTTAAAAAGTTAATGCATGAAGAATATCCAGGACTAATCAAAATAAAAAATAATAAAAAGGAAAAGAGCCAGCCTTAATATTTAAAAGAGGCTCTTTTTTCTAAGATATAAAATTTTTAAAAATCATCTTCATCACTAAGAGGGTTTAAATTAACTGCTTCACGAAGTTTTTCATCATCTACATGAGTATATATTTGAGTTGTTGATACATTTTCATGGCCTAATATTTTTTGAAGACTTCTTATATCAACATTTCCGTATTTATACATAAGAGTAGCTGCAGTGTGTCTTAATTTATGAGGAGTATATTTTTTATCGTCAAGACCTGCTTTTTTCAAATATTTTTTTAATATTAGTTCTACTGATCTCTTATTTATTCTAGTGTAATTTTTACTTATAAATAAAGCATCTTTATCTTTGATTTTATCATATTCTAAGTTTCTAACTTTCAAATATCTATCAATTGATTTTAAGCATGCATTATTTAAATAAATTGTTCTTTCTTTATTTCCTTTACCTATAACAGTTAAGGTGTCGTTTTTTATCTTTGATATATTAATTCCACACAATTCCGAAAGCCTCATACCGCAATTTAAAAATAGAGTTATCATGCAATAATCTCTTTCTTTAAATCTTCCATCTATAACTTTTAGTAGTGATTTAGACTCTTCTAAAGTTAAATATACAGGATTTCTTTTATCTATTTTAGGAGATTCTAGTTCAAGTGCCGGATTTTCAGATATAATTTTAGCCTTACCATGAAGATATTTAAAAAATGATTTCAAAGAAGCAACTTTTCTAGCTTTTGCATAGTTGCCATTTCCTCTGTAATTTTCTACAAAAGATATGTATGCAAAGAGATCATTTAATCCTATACTCTTTAAGAATTGATTATCTATATCTGATATATTAATATCTTTAAAATCACATTCTTCAGAAACCATTCCTCTATATAATTTTAAAAATTTAAAAAACATAGTTAAATCAATTTTGTATCCACTGATTGTATTTTTAGATTTTCCCTTTATGGTCCCAAGGTAATTGAAAAAATCATTTAAACATCTTGGAAGATTTGAATCATATACATTCTGTAATTTGTATTTCATATACTCACCTTCTCTTTTTATTATATAACTTCGCTAAATGTGTATTTAGCGAAGTTATATATTCGATAAAAGTGGTAAAAAATCCTTCTTATTTCAATAAAAAAATCAAAAAAATCTATATTAATTCCTAATATTTCTATCAATTGATATTATTATCAATTACATAGTAAAAAATGGTTTTTTATAAAATTAAAAATTCATTTTACTTGAAATTAAGTTATCACCATATTGTGGAAATAAAGTTCATATTTATGAAATTAATATTTTTCCACAATAAGTAAAATTTATTATAAAAATTTTATCATTTCTTATTTTGACATTATCCCCTACCCTTTTATCCTAATTAATAAATTTGCATATATTGTAATATAATGCATAATAATGTATTACATTATTTAAAGAATAAAAAATAAATAGTATTAATTTGTAGAATTATATTAATAAACAAATTTTAAAAATATTTTTTTAAAATAATTTAACTGTCAAAATAATTTATTTATGTTATTTTATTGATTTATGTATATCTTTAAAATATTTAGGTAGAATATACTAATGAATTAATAGAAATATAACTAAAAGGAGGTATTCTGCTAATTTAGATTAAATATTATTAGCAGCATCTTTATATGATAGTTGGCATACCAAACGGATTACTAAATTATAAATATTATCCATTTTTAAATACATTTTTCACTAAACTAGGTGCAAAAATTAATCTGTCCCCTTCTACTAATGAAACTATATTAAATTTAGGAAGTAAATATTGCGTAGATGAAGCATGTCTTCCTATAAAAATATTTCACGGTCATGTAGCTTATATAAAAGATAGTTGTGATATTATGCTGATTCCTAGAATAATGCAGCTTGAAAAAAATGAATTTATATGTCCTAAATTTTGTGGCCTACCAGAAATGATAAAAAACAATATACCCAATATGCCTAATATTATATCTACTCCAATCTATGCTTTTTCAAAAAAGAGTTTAAGATCTTGGAGTACACATGCAGGTCTTCTATTTACTAAAAATCTTATAAAAATAAACTTGGCCTATAAATCAGCTTTAAATGTGCAAAAAAAGTTCAAAACAGGTATAAAAGATGCAACTTTTCCAATAAAAGTTGCATTAGTGGGTCATCCATACAATATACATGATAGTTTTGTAAATATGAATGTAGTAAAAAAACTTAATAAACTTGGAATTGGACTTTTTACAGAAGAATGTTTAAATAGATGTATTATAGATGATCAAGTAAAAATGTTATTTAAAAAACCATTTTGGAGTTTTGCTAAAAATTCCTATGCTTTTTCAACTTATATGGCGGAGCAGAAAAAAGTAGATGGAATAGTTTATTTATCTTCATTTAATTGTGGAATAGACTCTGTAGTAATTGAACTTATAAAAGATAGATTACCTGATTTCCCTATATTAGTGCTTAAATTAGATGAGCAAACAGGAGAAGCTGGTTTCAACACTAGGTTAGAAGCTTTTTCAGATATGTTAAAAAGAAGGTGTGTATAAATGAAAATAACTTTTCCAAATTTCGGGAATACTGTATTTGCAGCAAAAGCTGTATTTGATGGACTTGGTATAGATTATGTTCTTCCACCACAAACAAACAAAGATATTCTCCAAAATGGATGTCTTTATTCGCCTAATGAAATTTGTCTTCCATTTAAGATAATGATAGGTTCATACATAGAAAGTATAAAAAAAGGTGCAGATACAATTATTTTAGTAGGTAGCTGTGGTCCATGTAGATTTGGTGAATACTGTGAAGTTCAAATGAATGTATTAAAAAAATTAGGATATAATTTAAAATTTATAGTTATAGATTCTCCAAAGGATATAGGAATTAAAGAGTTTTTAAGAAGACTCTCTGAAATAAATAATGAAAGCAATAAATCTAACTATGAAAAGCTAAAGGTATTATCATGTGGTATTAAAATAATAAATTTAATAGATCTAATAGAAAAAAAGGCAAAAGCATTGTCTGGATACGAATTAAATGTAGGTGAATCAAAAAATATATTAGATGATTGCAAAAGAAAATTAATTAACTCCTCTTCTCCTTATGAAATGCTTAGGATTCTAAAATACTATAAAAATAAAATAAAAAAAGTTGCTGTAGATAAAAATAAACATCCTCTAAAGGTAGCTATAATTGGAGAAATATATACTATAATTGAACCATTTTCTAACCTTTACATAGAAGATAAATTATTAAAATATGGAGTATCTATAGGAAGGTATTTAACTCCAAGTTGGTGGGTAAAAAATATGCTTCTATCAACTGTAAAGTTAAATTCACCTATGATAAGAAGTTATTCAAAAAAGTATATGCCCTTTTACATAGGAGGTCATGCAAGAGAATGTATAGGTGAGGCTATTTTAGCCAAGAAAAAAGGATTTGATGGTGCTATTCAAATATTCCCAATGGGCTGTATGCCTGAGATTGTATCAAAATCTATACTACCAACTATATCAAAAGAGGAAGATTTCCCAATTTTAACTTTGATTGTAGATGAACTTACAGGAGAAGAAGGCTATATAACGAGAATTGAAGCTTTTTTAGATTTACTTGAAAGGAGAAAAAATAAATGTATTATATAGGTGTAGATGTAGGATCTGTTAGTACGGATATAGTAATTGTAGATGAAAATATAAATGTAATAGAATCAATATATTTAAGAACTAAAGGTAGACCTATAAATGCAATTCAAGAAGGTTTTAAAATTCTTTACAATAAATATAGAGATATAAAAATAAGTGGAGTTGGAACTACTGGTAGTGGTAGAAAAATAGCTGGTTCTATAATAGGTGCAGATATAATAAAAAATGAAATAACTGCCCATGCAATAGCATCACTTAATGTAAATAATAATGTAAGGACTATAATTGAAATTGGAGGTCAAGACTCAAAAATAATTATTCTAAATAATGGTATTGTTTCAGACTTTGCAATGAATACAGTGTGTGCTGCAGGAACAGGATCATTTCTTGACAGACAAGCAGAAAGACTTGATATACCTATTGAAGAATTTGGATCATATGCACTTAAATCCACTTCTCCAGTCAGAATATCTGGAAGATGCGCAGTATTTGCTGAATCAGATATGATTCACAAACAGCAACTTGGGTATAATAATAATGATATAGTAAAAGGTTTATGTGATGCACTTGTTAGAAATTATTTAAGCAATGTAGCAAAAGGTAAAGAAATAAAAAAGGAGATATTTTTTCAAGGTGGTGTAGCTGCAAATATAGGTATGAAATCTTCCTTTGAAAATGCTCTCGGATGTAATATAATTGTACCTAAAAATTATAAAGTTATGGGTGCTGTAGGTGCTGCAATTCTTGCAAAAGAGTATATTGAAAAAACAAAATCTAAAACTAAATTTAATGGATTTAACCTTGCAAATATTAAATTTACATCAAAGAGTTTCCATTGCAGCGACTGTGCAAATAAATGTGAAATTGTAAAAATACTTGGAAGTAATAGAGTTATAGGCTTCTTTGGTGATAGGTGTGGGAAATGGAATAATAAAGATAATATCTCTGCATAATAAATTATAACGCATATATTTTACATTGAATAGATTTGACATATCTCACTCCTTTAAGATATAATAATTTACTATTACTATATCTGAAAGGATGTGATGTTGTGCAAAAAAGATATAAAGAAATTTTCTTTATATTAACAAAATTTTTATTCATGTTTATAGGAACAACTTTGGCGGCTGTTGGACTCGAACTTTTTCTAATTCCAAATAACATAATAGACGGAGGCATTACTGGAATATCTATTATGGTAAGTTATATAACGCTCTACCCTCTCGGATTGTTTATCTTTTTATTTAATATACCTTTTTTAATAGTTGGATATAAACAAATCGGTAAGACATTTACGTTTCATACATTATTTTCTGTAATTTCACTTTCTATTATGGTATCTACTTTTAGGAATGTATCTGCTTTTACAAACGATACTCTACTTGCTTCAATATTTGGAGGAATACTTCTTGGAATAGGAGTTGGATTAGTTATAAGAAGCGGTGGTTCTACAGATGGAACAGAAATAATAGCAATAATTTTAGATAAGCTAACAGGATTTTCTGTTGGTGAAGTGGTTATGTTAATTAATATATTTATACTAAGTAGTGCAGGGCTTATATTCGGATGGGATAGAGCAATGTATTCCATGGTTACTTATTTTATTGCATTTAAATTGATTGACATAACTGTTGAAGGTCTGGATGAATCAAAATCAGTTGTAATAATTACAAATAAACACAAGGAAATAACAGATGCACTTTTAGCAAGACTTGGAAGAGGAGTTACATTGTTAGAAGGAAAAGGTGCCTATTCTAATATGCCTACAAATGTAATATTTGTAATAGTTTCTCGTCTTGAAATAGCTAAACTTAAATCTATAGTAAATGGATTTGACAGTCAGGCACTTATCACTATAAGTAATGTAGATGTTTATGGTAAAAGTTTCAAAAAGAAAGCAATACATTAATTTAGAATTAGGCAATAAAAAAAGATATAGACTAAATTAGAACTTCTACATCTTTTTTTATTGCCTATAAATTTATTCTAAGTACATTTTTTACTAAAATTCCTATAATAAATGAAAGTCCAGCAACTCCAAGACTTACTCCTGTCATCTGTAAAAATCTCTTTTTAAAGCTAAATCCTTTGGCTACAGATATATAGTAGTTAAATATAAGTATTATTATAACTGCTAGTATAAGACTTATAACAAGTGCTTGGATATACATATTCTTTGGCATTAAAAAAAATGGCAATATTAAAAGTATAACAGTTATAAAATATGAACATCCAGTATAAATACTGGATTTAAAAGTGCTTCTAATATTTTCAGATTTTTCAGCTATGTATTCACTTGCTGCCATTGAAAGTGTAGCAGATACTCCTGTTATAAGTCCTGCAAGAGCTATGATTTTAGTATTTGCCATAGACAGAGTAAATCCTGCTACGCTACCAGTTATTTCAACAAGAGCATCATTTAATCCAAGGACTATAGAACTTACATATTTTAATCTTTCCTCATCTAAAATATCAAGTAATAAGGATTCATGTTTCTCCTCTTCTTCTGCTATATCCGATAATTCAGGAAAGTGATTTGTAATTTTATAATAATTATATCCTTTAACAGCATGACTTTCTCTCTCTTCCATTTCTTTTAATGCAAAAGTAAATCCGAAGATTCTTGCTATTATAGAATAAAACCATACTCTTTTTTTATCTATAGGTATATGGGTATTGGTATATTTAAAAAGTACATTGTAATGAGCTTTTTCTTCTTCTGCTATTTTATTAAGTATATTTATATTTTTAGCATCCTTTGTGAATTTAGCTACATTTAGATATATTTGTCGTTCATTTACTTCATCAGATTGCATTTTTAACAATATCTTTTTTAAATTCTCATCCATTTTACTGCCACATATTTTTCGTTATATTTTTTAAATGTATTCCTCTTTTTTTAGTTTCTTCTTCGTCAATTGTTATAGAATCACCTTCTATTTTTAATACACACCCCTCTTTCGCATTCATAGGTATATTTATTCTCTTTATGTCCATCATAGTTTTATCTTCTTTTTCACATACTGCATATGGACCTTCAAATCTATCTATTATAACTCTCATTTTGCCATCCCCCAATTAATACTAATATATATTACCATTATATTACTATTATATTACTATACAGATATAGTTACAAGTCAAATATCTATATTACATTAAATTTGCTAATAACGTTTTTCTGTATTTTCCTAACAATATTGCCACTTATCCATGCCGGAGCTATTTTAGAAAATACTATAGCGGTTTTATTAAACACTCCAGGAATTATCAATCCCTTATTCTTTTTTATCCCATTATACGCAATTTTAGCTACTTTTCTAGCAGACATTGAATTTTTTATATCTGCTTTACCTGCATTTTTTGAAAATCCTGTTTTAGTAGCTCCTGGACATAATACAGATACATTAATTCCAAATTCTTTTAATTCATTTCTAAGTGCATATGAAAAAGATAGTACATAGGCTTTTGAAGCATAATATACGGAAATATATGGTCCAGGTTGATATGCTCCTGTAGATGCAATATTCAATATATTACCATGTCCCCTACTTATCATATCTTCTGAAAAAAGTCTAGTTAATTTTGTAAGAGATTGAATATTTACTTTTATAATTTCACTTACTTTTTCACTTGGCATATTGGGAAATAAACCACAATACCCTAGTCCTGCATTATTAATTAGAGTGTTTACCTCTATATTTTCCTTCTTAATTTGGTCGAATATTTTCTCTGAAGCATATTCTGAAGATAAATCTTGAATTATCATTTTAATTTTTACATTGTACTGTTTTTTTAAATTTTCAGTGACTGTTTCCAATTTATTTTTATTTCTTGCAACTAATATAAGAGAAAATCCTTTTTTTGCAAAAATATTTGCTAATTCATACCCTATCCCACTTGAGGCACCTGTGATTAATATTGGATCTTTTAATTTTGCAATCATTTATTATTACCTCCATAATGAGATTATAACATATGGATGTTAAGTTTATATTATTTTTTGTATTTTTAGTTTACTTTATTTGTAATTAACATAATATTTATTATTTAAACTATATTTCAAAATAATAAAATAATAGCAGACCAATTAAATCAGTCTGCCAAAATTTATATTTAACTATCTAAAGCTTCTCTAAGCTCTTCTACAAAACTCCCTGCATTTTTTATAACAGTTTCCTCATTACTGGATTTATCTATTATATCTACTAAAGCACTTCCTACTATAATTCCATTACAATACTCTTTAAATTTAGCTACCATTTTAGGCCCTTTTATTCCAAAACCTATTGCCTTAGGTAAGTCTGTATATGTAGCTACTATATCTATATATTCTTTCATATTGGTATTTATATTTCCAGTAATTCCAGTAACTCCATTTTTAGAAACACAGTACACAAATCCTCCACCAGAATTTACAATTTGCTTTATACGATCTTTTGAAGTAGGTGCAACAAGTGGTATAAGATAAACTTCATATTTCTTCGCTATATCTATTATAGATTCCCTCTCCTCTATTGGAAGATCAGGTATTATAATCCCATCTACTCCACATTTTCCTGAATCGCTTATAAATTTATCAACTCCATATCTAAATATAGAATTATAATATACTAAATATACTATAGGTGTATCAGTATGTTCTCTTATATTTTTAACGCAATTCATTATATCCTTAGTTTTCACACCATTTTTCAATGCATTTTGTGAAGAATTTTGTATAATAGGTCCATCTGCAAGTGGATCAGAATAAGGAAGTCCTATCTCTACTATATCTGCTCCTTTATTGCATATATTTAAAACAATCTTCTCTGTAGTTGCTATATTGGGATCCCCAGCAGTTACAAATGGTATTAAAGCTTTTTTGTTTTTCTTTTTTAATTCATTGAATTTTATATCTATTCTATTCATAATTTATTTTCAGTTTATACTGAATATTCACTTCCTTTTTATTTGTTTTTAGTTTACTTTTTATTTTAATTTACATAATATTTATTATTTATAAAAAATATAATCAATAAATACTACCCATAAATTATATTGCCTATTCGTATAATTTATGAACCTTTTCAATTGTATCTACATCTTTATCCCCTCTACCTGAAATATTTATAACTATTATCTTATCTTTACTTAATTTAGGTGCTAATTTCATTGCATAGGCAACTGCATGAGAACTTTCAAGAGCAGGAATTATGCCTTCTATTTTACTTAAATACATAAATGCATCAAAAGCTTCTTTATCAGTAGCATATTCATATTTAGCACGTCCAGTTTCTTTCAAATATGAGTGCTCAGGACCAACTCCTGGATAATCAAGTCCTGCAGATATAGAATAAGCAGGGAGTATTTGTCCATCTTCATCTTGAAGTAAATAAGTCATCATTCCATGAATTATTCCAATTGAACCATTAGTTAAAGTAGCTGCATTTTCTTTTGTATCTATACCACATCCAGCTGCTTCTACACCAATTAATTTCACAGATTCATCTTTTATAAACGGATAAAATATTCCCATTGAGTTACTTCCTCCACCTACACATGCAACTACATAATCAGGTAATCTGCCTTCTTTCTCAGTTATCTGCTCCTTTGTTTCATCGCCAATTACTCTCTGAAAATCCCTCACTATAGTAGGATAAGGATGTGGTCCTACAACTGATCCCATTACATAAAATGTATCTTCAATATTTTCAACCCATTTTCTCAAAGCTTCATTTACAGCATCCTTTAATGTCCTACTACCTGATTTAACTGGATGTACTTCTGCTCCAAGTATTTTCATTTTAAACACATTTAATGCTTGCCTTTTACAATCCTCTTCGCCCATGTATATAGTACATTTCATTCCAAACATGGCAGCTCCAGTTGCAACCGCTACTCCATGTTGTCCTGCACCAGTTTCAGCTATTACTTTTTTCTTACCCATTCTTTTTGCAAGAAGAACTTGACCTAAAACATTGTTTATCTTATGTGCTCCAGTATGATTTAAATCTTCTCTTTTTAGATATATTTTAGCTCCACCTAAATCTTTTGTCATATTTTCAGCATAATAAAGAGGTGTAGGTCTTCCTGAATATTCCTTAAGATAGTACTTATATTTTTCCATAAACTCAGAATCATCTTTTACTTCATTGTAACTTTCCTCAAGCTCTATAAGTGCATTCATAACCGTTTCTGGAACATATTGCCCTCCAAATATACCAAATCTACCAAATTTATTTTCCAATTGTTTCAATTTATACTCCTCACTTTCTCTATAAACATTTTTATTTTCTCTGGATCCTTAAATCCAGATGTTTCAACACCGCTTGATACATCAACTATATCAGGATTAACTATAGATACTGCTTCTTCAACATTATCTAAATTAAGTCCTCCTGCAAGTATCAAAGTCTTATTAGTTTTAAAATTTTTAGTAAGATTCCAATTAAATTTCTTTCCACTTCCTCCTCTTTTACTATCAAGAAGTATTCCATCTGCATGTCTAAAATCAAAATTAGGAACTTTACCTTTTATCTTTAACGCTTTCCAAACAACAAAATCATTAAAGTTACTAATGTACTCATCGCTTTCCATACCATGAAATTGAATTACATCAAGTTTAACTTCCATTGCCACACACTTAACATAAGAAATATCTTCATCTACAAATACTCCAACTTTTTTAATATTCGGATCTATTGTATTTGATAAACTTTTTGCTTCTTTTAAAGTTACTTGTCTTTTGCTCTTTGAAAATATAAACCCAACATAATCAGGCTTATATTTATTTACACACATAGCATCTTCAAGTCGCCTAATACCACATACTTTTACTTTAAGCACTGTAGGTTCACCTCTAATTTCAATATTTTATATCATATAGAAATTTTTTCATATTATTAATGTCATCTACTTTTCTCATAAAACCTTCTCCAATTAACACCGCGTTTATATCAAGATCTCTTATATATTTAAAGTCATTTTTACTGTTTATACCGCTTTCAGATATAATTACAGTATCCCTAGGTATATACTTTATTAACTTTGCCGTAGTTTCCAAATTTATAGTAAAATTTTCTAAATTTCTATTGTTTATTCCTATTATTTCAACACCTGCGTTAAGAGCTTCATCTAATTCCTCACTATTGTGTACTTCAACAATGCATTGCATTCCTAAACTATAGGCAAGTTTGTAAAATTTTTTTAAGTTTTTTCCTAAAATTCTTACTATTAAGAGTATTGCATCTGCTCCTATTAGTTTAGACTCATATATCTGATACTCATCTACTATAAAATCCTTTCTAAGTACAGGTTTAGAAACTATATTTTTAACCAATCCTATATATTCATCTTTTCCCTTAAAATAGTTCTGCTCTGTAAGTACAGATATAGCATCTACATCAATTTTTTCATACATTTCAGCTATAATTGCTGGATCAAACTTTGAAACTATAACTCCTTTAGATGGTGATGCTTTTTTAATTTCCCCTATAACCGATAATCCTTCCTTTAAAAGTGCCTCTTTAAAATTTCTTTTATAAGCATCTGTATTTTTTCTACTCAATTCATTTACAATGCTGTCAATTGTATACTTTTGCTTTTTAAGCTCAAGTGCATTCTTTTTTGAAGAAACTATTTCATCTAATATCAACTTCTATACCTCCTAAAAGCTAGTTTGAAAACTTATTGCTATAATTTAAAAGTTCACATAGCTTATCATAAGCCTTACCTGAATCAATTAGCTTCTCTGCAATAGAAACACCTTCACTAATACTATCTGCCTTTTTCCCAACATATAGTGAAGCTCCACTATTTAACACTACAATATCCCTTTTAGCTCCTTTTTCCCCCTTCAATATATCAAGTATTATAGATGCATTATACTCTGATGTTCCGCCTTTAATATCTTCACTAGAAGAAATCTTAATTCCAAAATCCTCAGGACTTATAGAATAATTTTTTACTTTTCCATTTTTTAATTCACTAATGTATGTAGTCCCTGTTGTAGTAATTTCATCAAGTCCATCCTCACCATGTACAACTAATGCATGTTCACAACCTAAATTTAAAAGTGTATTTGCTATAGGTTCCGTTAATTCTTTTTTATATATTCCAAAAACTTGTCCTTTTACATTTGCAGGATTTGTAAGTGGTCCAAGTATATTAAATATAGTCCTAACTCCAAGTTCTCTTCTTACAGCTGCCACATTTTTCATAGCTTTATGATAAATAGGTGCAAATAAAAATCCCATTCCTAAAGTATCAATACTATCTTCTACTTTATCTTTATCAAGGTCTATATTTATTCCAAGTTCATTTAATACATCTGCACTTCCACTTTTACTAGATACTGCTTTATTTCCATGTTTTGCAACCTTTACTCCACCTGACGCTGCAACAATAGCTGCTGCAGTAGAAATATTAAATGTTCTTCCTCCATCGCCACCTGTTCCACATGTATCAATAACATAATTACTCTTTAATTTCACAGGTACTGCCATTTTTTTCATAGCTTTAGCACACCCTGTTATTTCAGAAATAGACTCTCCTTTCATCTTTAAGGCCATTAGAAATCCAGCAACTACTGCTTCTTTCTCCTTTCCAGACATTATACTGTTCATTGCACTTTCTGATTCTAACTCAGAAAGATCCTCTCCAGATACAACTTTTTTTATAGCATTAACTAACATAACATACCTCCTGTAAAAAATTTTTTATTATATCATGTCCACATTCAGTTAATATTGATTCGGGATGAAATTGAAGTCCATATATTGGGTACTTTTTATGATTAATACCCATGAGAACCCCATCATCACTTTCAGCAATTTTAGTAAATTCTGATAAAACAGAATTTTCTTCCACTACAAGGGAATGATATCTCATAGCCCTAATTGGTGTCTTTATATTTTTGAATAGTTTATCATCTACATGACTTACCATAGAAGTTTTACCATGTTTTATCTCTTTTGCCCTTACAACATTTCCGCCAAATGCTTTAGCTATAGCTTGATGTCCAAGGCATATTCCTAAAATAGGTATATGCTTTCCATACTCTTTCACAACATCTATGCATATTCCAGAATTTTCAGGTATTCCTGGTCCTGGAGATATTACTATTCCTTGGAGATTCTTAATTTTTCCTATGTCCTCAATTGTAATGCTGTCATTTCTAACTACCTTTATATCTCTATAAATCTCTCCTATATACTGGTATAAGTTATAGGTAAATGAATCATAGTTATCTATCATTAATATCAACTTATATCACCTCCATAAGTACTTTTGCCTTATTTAAAGATTCCTCATACTCAAGTTCTGGAACAGAATCATATACTATACCTCCTCCTGCTTGCATATAAGCATAACTATCTTTAAGAACAATTGTCCTTATTGCAATACATGTATCCATATCACCGCTGTATGAAAAATACCCTACTGCACCTGCATACAAAATCCTTTTATGCATATTCCAGAATTTTCAGGTATTCCTGGTCCTGGAGATATTACTATTCCTTGGAGATTCTTAATTTTTCCTATGTCCTCAATTGTAATGCTGTCATTTCTAACTACCTTTATATCTCTATAAATCTCTCCTATATACTGGTATAAGTTATAGGTAAATGAATCATAGTTATCTATCATTAATATCAACTTATATCACCTCCATAAGTACTTTTGCCTTATTTAAAGATTCCTCATACTCAAGTTCTGGAACAGAATCATATACTATACCTCCTCCTGCTTGCATATAAGCATAACTATCTTTAAGAACAATTGTCCTTATTGCAATACATGTATCCATATCACCGCTGTATGAAAAATACCCTACTGCACCTGCATACAAAATCCTTTTTCGATTTTCAATTTCATCTATAATCTCCATTGCCCTTATTTTAGGTGCCCCTGATACTGTACCTGCAGGCAAACATGACACAAATGCGTCAAAGCTAGATACATTTTTTTTCAACTTTCCCGACACCTGAGATACTAAATGCATAATATGAGAATACTTTTGCACTTCCATAAATTTTGTAACTTTAACACTTCCAAATTCGCTAACTCTCCCAATGTCATTTCTTCCAAGATCTAAAAGCATAACATGTTCCGCTCTTTCTTTTTCATCACTTAAAAGCTCTTTTTCAAGTTTTTTATCTTCTTCTTCAGTTTTTCCCCTTCTTCTAGTACCTGCTATTGGATTTGTACTAACAATATCTCCATGTACACTTACAAGTCTTTCAGGAGATGAACCTATAACTTGGAAATTTTCAAAATCTATATAAAAAAGATAGGGAGATGGATTTTCAGATCTAAGTTTTCTATATATATCAAAAGCTTTCAACTCAGTTTTGCATTTAATTCTCTGTGATATAACAGTTTGAAATATATCGCCTTTTTTTATATACTCTTTAACCTTATCTACATTTTTACAAAATTCATCTTTACTATAATTTGAAGAAAACTCTTTTGTTGTAGAATAATTAGGAATATTGTGAATACTTGATTTATTAGCTATCTGTTTTCCTAGATCTTTAAGATAACTTAAAACACCTTCATAATCCATATTCTCATTTGGAAACACATTATAGACTAGCATTATATTCTGCTTTACATGGTCATAACATATAAAACTTTTGTAAAACATAAAATAAGCTTCTGGTATATTTAACTCATCTGTATTTTCATCACTTATTCTTTCATATTGTTTTATTACATCATACCCGGCATATCCAATAGCACCTCCTGAAAAAGGTATCTTCAACATATCATTACTATAATTTATATTCATAAAATCTTTTATAAAATCAATGATCTTTCCCTCTTTGCTATAACTTGAATCTTTACTTTCTACATATATATGATTTTTAAAACTCTTCACTTTCATATATGGATTTGATGCTATAAAAGAATATCTTCCCTTTTCCATTTCAAACTTAGCACTTTCAAGTATTACTTTATTTTCACATTCTAAATTATAAAATATATTTATAGGTGTAATTTCATCTCCATTTATTTCATAAGTTACTGGGAAAATTACATTTTTGCCTTTAAGCTGTCTAAACTTATTTTCATCCAAATTCATATATTTTATCCTCCCTAATATTTTTATGTAAAATAAAAAACACCTCATCCCTAAATGGGACGAAATGTATAACTTCGCGGTACCACCCATGTTAATTTTATATTTAGATTAAAAAAGCATTTCTTCTTTTTAGGAAGAAATGCGCTACTTTCTAAGCCACCTAAATAATAAAATTCACTTTAAAAGTACGGAGAAAATTCTCGATACTCTGTCTTTTTTAACGGCAGACATCCCGGCTACAGCTACTATAATTCACCTTGCTTCTCACAGATCCATTCAATATCAATCAAAGTATCTGGATTCCACCACCCCAGACTCTCTTTAACCCGATTACAATACCTACTACTTCTGCTCTTAGAATTTGATTTCCTTAACTTGTTGTTTTTAATTTTAAATCCATTTATTAAATTTGTCAATAGTAATTTGGATATTTTATTATTTAATGTAAATAAAACTTATATTTACTACCCCTTTGGTTTAAATATAAGAGATGCTATAAATCCAAAAATTATAGCTGCTGATATACCTGCACTAGTCACTTCAAAAGTTCCTGTAAGCACCCCTATTATTCCATATTTATCAGCTTCCATAAGTGCACCTTTTACAAGTGCATTTCCAAAACTACTTATTGGAACTGATGCACCAGCACCAGCAAATTTTATAAGAGGTTCATATAAGCCTAGCCCTCCAAGTATAGCTCCTGTAACTACAAAAGTTGTCATAGTATGAGCTGGAGTCAATTTGAAAATATCCATCATTATCTGTCCTAGAACGCATATTCCTCCTCCTACTAAAAAGGCCCAAATAAACTTTTCCAAACAAATACACCTTCTTTTACAATTAATATATTAAAATATAAGTAATCTTATTTTTCTATTGAAACAGCACAGGCAATACTAGGTATACTCTCCTTTTGTTGATATGACATTGGAGACATTAATGCACCCGTTGCAACTATAAGCATTTTATTTATTTTATTTTTCTCCATTTCCTTTAAAAAGTGACCATAGGTAGCTACTGCAGAACATCCACAACCACTTCCACCTGAAAACACAGGTTGATCATCATTATATATTATCATTCCACAGTCATTAAAAACTCCTGGTTTAAACTCAAAGCCATCTTTTTTTAGAAGTTCCTCTGAAATTTTATGACCTATCTTTCCCAAGTCACCTGTTGCAACAATATCATAATATGAAGGATCTCTATTTAACTCTTTAAAGTGCGTTTCAATTGTATCTACCGCTGCTTTTGCCATAGCTTCCCCCATATTAAATGGATCAGATATTCCCATATCAATTGCCTTTCCTACAGTTGCTGCAGTTATCTTAGGACCATCTCCATGCTTCCCAAGTATTACTGCACCTGAACCTGTTACAGTCCACTGTGCAGTAGGTGGTTTTTGGCTACCATATTCTGTTGGATATCTAAATTGTTTTTCTGCTGCAGCATTATGACTTGCTGTTCCTGTAAGAACATAATTTGCTGAACCACTATCTATAAGTAAAGATGCAAGTGTCAACCCCTCCATGGAACTTGAACAAGCACCAAATATACCTAAAAATGGGATTGCAAGAGCTCTAGCAGCAAAGCAACTAGTTGTTATCTGATTCATTAAGTCACCGCTTATAAAAAAGTTTATATCTTCCTTGTTCAATTTTGATTTGTTTATAGCTAAATTACTCGCCTCTTCTAAAAGCTTTTCTTCAGCCTTTTCAAAACTATTCTGCCCAAGCCATATATCCTCAAAAATTTTGTCAAAGTCATCTGATATAGCTCCCTTTCCTTCAAAAGGCCCACCTACAGCTGCATGTGATATTATAACGGGCTTTGATTTAAAAATTAAAGATTGTCTTCCAACAAGCATTTTATATCATGCCTCCTAACCATTTAATTATCATAGTAATTATTCCTACTACAAAGGCAGAAAACACACCAAATGTTATAACAGAACCTGCAATCTTAAACATATTTCCACCAACTCCAAGAACATATCCCTCCGTCCTATGTTCTATAGCAGATGAGGCAATAGAATTAGCAAAGCCCGTAATTGGAACTGAAGTACCTGCACCTGCCCATTGAGCAATATGATCAAATACACCAAGTCCAGTAAGAATTGTAGCTATTATTATAAGTATAGCCGAAGCTGGATTTCCTGCTGTTTCCTCTGTAAAATTGAAATACTTTATAAACATAAATTGAAGTGCCTGATCAAATACACATATAGAACCACCTACTAAAAATGCTCTTACACAATTTCTAAAAGCCTTTCTCTTTGGAACCTTTGCATCTGCAAATTCTTGATACTTTTTTTGTTCTGAATTTAAATCTTTATTTGAAGCCATATAATCTGCCCTCCTTACAAAAATATATAAATTATAATTTTATTTTCTTAATAATTCATGAATAGTTTAACCATATATGATATAATTATTACTCTAATACAAATCATCAAAAAACAAATTAAAAGAACCCATATAAAATTTTATATGAGTTCTTTTAATATTTAATTATTAATTAGAGGTAAATATTTATTTTTTATTAAAAATATAAGCTAATTCAACTATATTATTCGCATACCTTTCCAGGATTTAATATATTTTTAGGATCAAAAGCCAATTTTATATTTCTCATAAGTTGTATATAATCATCTCCATATTGATGGAACATATATTTTTTCTTTGCATAACCTATACCATGTTCACCAGAAACAAGTCCATCTAGTTCTTCAGATTTTTTATACAATGCATTGAATACATCATTTAATTTTTTCTCCCAATCTTCTTTTGAAAGATCATCCCTTAGAATATATACATGGATATTTCCATCTCCTGCATGTCCAAAGCTTCTTATTCTTATATTAAATTTCTTTTCAGCTTCAATAGTAAATTTAACAAACTCTGCAACCTTGTTTCTTGGTACAACAACATCACACTCATCCATTTCTGTAGTACTTGCCTTAACAGCTTCAAGAAAAGCTCCCCTTGCAGACCAAACTGATTCTTTTCGCTCATCTGTATCAGAAATATACACATCAAGTGCTCCTTCTTTAAGACATATATCAGCTACTTTCTCATAATCTTCTTCTATCTGTTCTTTGCTATTGCCATCAAATGTAAGAAGAAGGTATGCGTCTGAAGAGTTATCTGGGAACTTCTTCCCTAAAAATTCTTCTGATGCAAGTATAACTTCTCTTTGCATAAACTCTATTGCAGTTGGTATCGATTTTGATTTTATTATTTTAGGTACTGTACTTATAGCTTTATCCAAATTAGGAAATGGTATAAGAAGACTAATTGATTTCTTTGGTAGTGGAATAAGTTTCAATATTATCTTTGTTATTATTCCAAGGGTTCCCTCAGAACCGCATATTAAATCTTTTATACTGTAACCTGAACTATTTTTTACTACCTTTCCTCCTACATTTATAATATTACCATTTGGCAATACTACTTCAAGTCCTCTTATATAGTCCCTTGTAACTCCGTATTTAACAGCTCTCATTCCACCTGCATTTGTACTTACATTTCCTCCTATTGTAGCAGACTTCTCACCTGGATCTGGTGGATAAAATAAATCGTGCTCTTCTACAAATTTACCTATATCCATAAGCAAAACTCCAGGTTCTAATGTAAGTGTCAAATTTTCCTCATCTAATTCAAGTATATTGTTCATCTTACTTAGATTTATCATTATTCCGCCTTCCATTGGAACTGATGATCCAACAAGTCCTGTTCCTGAACCTCTTGCTACTACTGGAATGTTGTTTTTATATGCATATGCCATTATTTTTGAAACTTCTTCAGCACTTAAAACTTCTACCATAGCATCTGGATATTTGCTAACTCCACCTAATTCGTCGTGGCTGTAATCATCATTTATATCTTCTCCAGTAAATACCCTATCTTCTCCAAGTAAATCTACTAAGAACTTTACATCATTTTCATCTAATTTTTTATATTTTGTAGTATATGTTAATTCCATATTTCTCCCTCCAAAATCAAATTTTAAATTGTCTTGTGAAACTCTACATCACTTTACATTCAACATCTGAACCATTTTTTATATTTTCAATAACTCTAGGTATTATTTCATATATATCTCCTACAATACCATAGTGAGCTACATTAAATATAGATGCTTTTGGATCTTTATTTATTGCAATTATAGTATCAGAATTATTCATACCAGCTACAAATTGAACTGAACCAGATATTCCACAAGTTATTATAAGCTTTGGTTTAACTGTTCTTCCGCTTAGTCCTATTTGTTTTTTAGGATCCGCCCATCCTGCTTCAATAAGTGGTCTTGTTGTAGCTACTTGAGCTCCAAGTAAATCTGCAAGTTCATGTATCATAGCCATGTCGGCTTCATTTTTAACTCCTCTACCTGCAGCAACTATTATATCAGCTTCAGATATATCTTCTTCAACTACTTTTTTAGTTACCTTTAATACATTTATACCAGACTTAAATTTATTTCTGTCCATCTGTACTATATTTATCTTTCCTGAAGTTTCATCTGTTCTAGATGGTGCATTCATAACTTTATATCTTACAGTAGCAAGTTGTGGTCTATGATTTGGATTCAATATTCTTGCCATTATATTACCACCAAATGCTGGTCTTATTTGAACAAGGTCAGTATTTTCTTTCATATCAAGTATTGTACAGTCAGCTGTAAGTCCAGTTCTAAATCTAGCTGCAACTCTAGGCGCAAGCGATCTTCCAATAGTTGTTGCTCCAAATAAAAATGTTCCAGGTTTAACTTTATTTATAAAATCTTCTATAGCAGCTGTATATGGTTCAATTCTAAAATCCTTTAGTTCTTCATAATCATATACAAAAGCTTCATCTATTCCATAATGAAGTAACTCTTTAGATTTTTCTTTTATATTGTATCCTACAAATACTGCATATACTGGTTGTTTTATTTTTCCTGCAAGTTCTCTTGCCTTACCTATAAGCTCATAGGTAACTGGATGAATATTTCCCTCTACATGGTCTACATATACTGCAACACCTTTCCAAAGACTTTTATCTATTTTTTTAACTTCATCTTCTACAAATTCCATTACTCCCTTAGGGCCTTTTTTAACACACAATTTGCACATTTTACAAGCCGCATTTATTTCAATTTTTCCATCTTTCTCCTCCATAGCTCCAAAAGGACATATATCAAGCAATTCTTTTATAACTTCAGGATTTACTTTATCATTATGAACTACTAATCTACCCATTTTTAATTCCTCCTACATATTTAAAAATAAATTATTTTATCTAATAAATTTATATCTATAATAATTTCTAAATAAACTTTAATTCCTTAAGTTTTTCAGTAAGCCTCTCTGAAAGTTCTTCTCCTGTACCTTCCCACATTTCCTTATCTGTATTTACTTCTGGTGGAAATATCTTTTCAACCTGAGTTGGAGAACCATTTAATCCATATTTATTTTCATCTTTATCATCAAAATCTTTAAGACTTAAAATTCCAACTTTTCTATCCTTTGTAGCCAACTTCTTTTTATAAGATGGAAGCCTTGGCTGGAATATGTCCTTATCTACTGTCAAAAGACAAGGAAATTTTATATCTGCAACTTCTATAGTATTTGGCATATCCATTTTTACTACCATTGAATCACTTTTTACTTCTTCTATGCTTACTACATTTGCAATATGTGGAACTTGAAGATATTCTGCTATTTCAGGTCCTACCTGTGCTGTATCACCATCAGTTGTCTGCTTTCCACACAATATTAAATCTACATGTCCCATCTTTTTTATACCCTGGGATATTGTGTAGGAAGTTGCAAGTACATCTGCTCCTGCAAACTTTCTATCTGATATAAGAGTTCCTTCATCAGCCCCCATCATATAAGCTTCTTTTATAACTTCAGTAGCTTGTGGTGGTCCCATACTTATTACTTTTATAACTCCACCATATTTTTCTTTAAGTCTAAGTGCTGTTTCAAGTGCAAATAAATCATATGGATTCATTTTTGAATCTATTCCATCTCTTTTTAATACTCCTGTTACAGGATCAACTTCAACTTTTGATGTTCCAGGAACTTGTTTTATACATACTAATATATCCATTTAAACTACCTCCAAAATTTATATTTATCTATTTAATTTTAAAATTTCATCTTAGTTAATTTACAATTACAGCTACCCCATCTGGTATAACTGCTACCTTTGCATCTCTACCTACAATATCGTAGGCCATATTAAGTGCTTCATCAAATGTGTATGCATGTTTCATGTGAATATTCTTTATAATTTCTGGACTACACATATCAGTTACCATAATTACAGTATGCTTATCTAATATCCTTGCAAGTATCTGGGACTCCCATTGATCAGGAGATGTTTCATTTCTTGGAACTTTCAAAACGTTTTCTAAATATTCCTTCGGAGTCTTTACATTTGCAAGATTATTATAAAATCCCTCTCCACCATGTCCATCATTGCATGCAGCCACCATTATTATTACTCCACCGTCTCTACATGTAGCCTCTGCAGCTGTCATTCCTTTAACTGATTGATATATATTTTGATCTAGTGGATATCCTCCATTAGTTGATACTACTATGTCTGCATCTACTTTATTAACTTTAGACAGATCCATTACAAATTTACATCCATCTTCATGCGCTAACTTACTATGTCCTGCAAAAGCATTTATTATCTTCTTGTCACTATCTATAACTACATTTATTATAAATGCCAGATTTGCTTTTTCTGCTGCATAAAGCATATCTTTGTGAATAGGATTTCCCTTTAATATTCCAGTTCTAGAATATGGACTTGCTATAAATTCTGAACAGTGGTTTGCCATAACTGTTTTTGCAGAAGCTATACCAGGAAGTATACTCTTTCTTCCTCCTGAAAATCCAGCAAAGAAGTGTGATTCTATAAATCCTTCTGCAATTAAAAGTTCAGTTTCTACTGCAACTTTATTAATTATAAGTTCACCACCAGATGGAAGTGTTCCTATTTTTACAAGACTTTTCTCATCCCGTGAATCATGTACGATTATATTTTCATTTTTAACTATTTCTTCTCCAAATTTATCTATTAATTCCTCTCTAGTTGAAGCTCTGTGAAATCCTGTTGCAATTAATATTTTTATATCAATTTGTGGATTTACTTTCCTTATTCTCCTTAAAAGTATAGGCATTATTATCTTACTTGGTACAGGCCTTGTATGATCACTACTTATTATAACCATATTCTTTTTTCCCTGTACAAGTTCCTCTAGTTTTGGAGATCCTATTGGATTGTCCAACGCTTTTTCAACTATTTCCTCTTGAGAAAGTTCAGTTTTATATTTTCCTGCTTTAGACTCAAGTACACAGGCTAAATTTTTATCATCTATTTCAATATCAATCATTTTTCTACCATAAGGTAGTTTCATTTTGGCCATAATAAATTCACTCCCTTTAAAATTATTTTATTAATATATATTTTATTTAAGCTTAGTTAGAAACCAAATATTGGCCCTGCAAAGTAAGCTATAGATCCCAAAACGATTACATAAACTATACAAAATTTCAATGTGGCACTAAGTATTTTACCTTCTTGTCCAACAAGTCCTGTAGCCGCTGTTGCAACTGCTATACTTTGTGGAGATATCATCTTTCCTGCTGTGGCACCACCTGTATTTGCTGCAGCAAGCCAAAATTCATTCAAATTCAAAGACCTTGCTACTTGAACTTGAAGTCCTCCAAATAATACATTTGATGATGTGTCACTACCTGTTACAAATGTTCCAAGTGCACCTATTATTGGAGCAATCAGTGGATAAAAACCTCCTGTTATTATAACGAGTATTTCTGAAATAGATTTTATCATGCCACTGTAACCCATTACTTTTGCAAGTGCAACTATTGAAATTGTAGTAATTGCTGGCTTATACATCTGTTTAAATGTATTACCTAAAACTCCTGCTATTTCACCAAACTTAGCACCTTGAATAAGTCCTCCAATAAATGTAGCTACTATAATTAATGTACCTGGAGTAGATACCCAATTAAATGTATATGGTTTGGCTCCTGGCCCAGTATAAATAGGTACTGATGTTTTTACTGAAGATAACAATTTATTTATTGGTGGGAAAAGTGCACTACTTAATATTACAAATGCAAATACCAGTATAAAAGGAAGCCATGCTAAAAATCCTTTCTTAAAAGATATGTGTTCAGCATCTTTTGCAGCAGTATCTTTATAAAATATCTTAGCCACAGCTACAGTAACTATCATACAAACTACAGATCCAAGTATTGCAGGAAGTTCAGCTCCAAGATATTTTGCTGCTAAAACTTCAGGAATTGCAAAAGAAATACCTGACGCAAGAGCTATTCCCCAAAATCCTTTTATTGCTTTTACGCTTTTACCAGTAAGCATTACAAGTACAATAGGCACAATTATAATTAAAACTGCAAGTTGAAGACCAACTGCATAACTCAATTGCCCAACATCTATATTGGCAACCTTTGCAAGAGTAGTTACTGGTATACCTATTGCTCCAAAAGCCGTAGGAGTTGTATTTGCAATCAAACATATTATTGCTGCAAATATTGGATCAAATCCGAGTCCTGCAAGTATACTGGCAGGTATAGCAACTGCAGTTCCAAAACCGGCTATAGCCTCCATAAATCCTCCAAAAGCCCAAGCTAAAATAAGTACTAATATTCTTTGATCAGTAGTAATGCTTGTCATCATTTTCTTTATTACATCCATGCTCTTTGTGTATACAGAAAGATTATAAGTAAATACAGCAGCAACTATTACAATCATTATTGGCCATATAGCTAAAGCAGTACCTTCTAAAGTGGCAGTTATAGCATCAAACATTGGCATTTTCCACACAATTACTGCAAGTATTATAGTAATAAGCAATGTAAATGGACAAGTTTTATGACCTGGCATCTTTAAAGCACTTAATGAAATCATAAGCCAAACTATAGGTATAAGTGCTATAAGGAAAAGCAAATACATATTCATATTATTCCTCCCAATAACTAGTATTATAATATTATGGTATTATGGTAATACCACTTTTTAATTTAAGTTTATCATAATCTTACTAGCATTTCTACAATTGTTATCAAGTTAACAATGTTTTCATATTGTAATATAAATATGTAATTATTGTTATATTAAGGTTTATATAGATTTTATCTCCTAATTATTTTTTTGTTTTTTTTTAATCTATATATAATTAATTATAATTATTGTTAATTAAATAACTTTTATATTTTTTCATTTTTTGAAGGAACTAATATGTATTGATTTATACCTTAAATTCAATATTGGTATTATGGTATTACCAGTTTCTAAATATAATATAACACATATAAATTCAAATTGCCAGTATAGTTACAAAAGTAACATAAAAAATTTAAATTTACATTAGCAGATTATTATTTAAAACTGTTATTATTTGAAAATATCCATAAATCAACTTGAAATTAATATGAGAATTCCTATGATAGTAGATTTGTAGATTTACAATTGATATGAATTATTAAATAAGACTGATTTATACAAATAAATCCACGTCGTAAATTTATTTGTATAAACGAATATATGTTCTGTAAAAATGTTATAAAATTAACATCCTCATCTATTTCTTTTTATGTATTCATTTGTAAAATCAAGATGTTTTCTCATTTCAAGAGATGCTCTTTCTGCATCTCCATCTCTTATGGCTTTATATATGAGTTCATGCTGATTTGCAAGAACTATTAAGTTATTCTCATCTACAAGTATCTTTTTCCTTGCATCTTTTAAAAACGCATCCATAAGAGATGACATTGCATTTAATATATTTATTATCAATAGATTATCTGCAGCTTTAGCTATTTTATAGTGAAATTCCTTGTCATATTTTACATTTTTATTTTCATCTTTGCATACTTTAAATAAGTCAGCTATTCTTTTTAGATCTTCAAGCTCATCTTCATTTATTCTCCTAACTGCAAGTGCTACAGTTTCAATTTCTATTATTTTTCTTACCTCCAATATTTCCTCTGGGTTACTTTCTTGCAACATAAACATTATAGAAATTGGCTCTAGTAGAGTATTTTCAAAATTTTGTTTTATAAAGTTTCCTTCCCCTTGCCTACACTCTACAAGTCCCATAATTTGAAGTGATCTTATAGCTTCTCTTACAGAAGTTCTACTCACCTCTAAATTATCAACTAATTCTCTTTCGGAGGGCAATTTATCACCTTTTTTCAAGCTTCCATCAATGACCATTTGCTTTATTTGATCTATAACCTGTTCATATACTTTTGTACTCTTTATTGGATGAAAAATCATAATACTCTCTCCTCTTTTGAAACTATTTTTTAAAAACTTTTTTCCACATAGCACACATATAAAATAAACTGACAACATCCTGTTCATTATATAGAAGTATCTTTTTTTTCTTTTCTTCAGGCATTCTATCTATATACTTACTATCCTTTACTATTTTACTAAATGTCTTGGCCAAATTAGATCCACTTATAACATCACTATTTCTTTCTATTTTAAATTCCTTTTCAAGAGCTTTAAGCCCTATAGAATTGTGTATTTCCTTTTCATATTGCTTTTGAAGATCAATATGAGTAAAATGTTGACTTATGTCAAATTTCAAATTGTATTTTTTAAGTAAATAATTTATTACAGTAAAATCATTGTTACCTGAAAATGTTACAATATATTTTTTCCCTCTATCATACATATCTTGAAAGTAATCTTGAGCCATTTTTACTATATCTTTAGCATCTTTTTTTCCCTCTATCATGTATTGAGTAACTTTCAACATTTCCTCATTCCAATCATAAAAACAACATCCAAAAACACCTATACAAATTGGTTTTTTGTATATATAGTGTTCTAAATCAAAAAATAGTGCATTTTTTAATATGGAAACACCTTTATCCATCTTTAATTCATTATTGCAATTTGGTCTTTTAACAGATATTTCATTACGTCTATCTATCACCTTATCACTCTTTTCTACATCTTTTAATGCATACATTAACATTATAACATTTTAGATATATAGTTAACATAATCTAGTTAAATTTTCTAAACAATTTCTATACATGTTGGGTCCAAACTATATATCATATCTTTTCTTTCAACTATTATTTTTATTTTATATTTCAACTTTTCATTTTCCACAGCTTCTTTTACAAGTTCTCTAGTTGGATTTACACAAGTTGGATTTCCAACTAATTTTAACATTTCAAAATCTCCTGCAGTATCACCATAGCTATAACTCTTTTCCAAATCTATATCATATTTTTTAACAAACATCTGTATTGCTTTTCTTTTGCTTAAGCTGTCCCACATTGGTATTACTTCACCTGTATATATGTTGTTTTCATCCATTATATATTTTGCTCCAATATAATCATCAAATCCATATTTCTTAGACATTTCTCTAACAAGTTCTATAGGGCTTCCGGAAACAGTTATTATCCTATGTCCATTTTTTCTATGCCACTTAATTCTATCTCTAGTGTATGTGTACACTCTATCACCCTTTTGAGATATAACTTTTCTAGCTATAAATTCTATTTGACACCTATGAAGTCCCTTTATTGCCTCTATATATATATCTGCCATTTTAAGTAGATAGTTATCATAGTTTCCCTGCCTTTTATCCCACTTTTCATACTCTGGCTTAACTTCTTTATACCATCTGTCTGGAGTGATTATTTCATACTTAACTAACTTTTTAAAGACTTCAGTCATAAGTCCTTCTCTGTATAGAGTACCATCTATATCAAAAAACGCTGCTATACTCACTTTTATCCCCCTCTTTCCTATTATAAATAATTCTTTTAATATTATTTTACATGTATTTTAACACAAATAATACACTATTAAAAATAAAAATAACCTTAGGAAAATTAAATATCCTAAGGCAAGTAATTTATTTATTCAATTTTTTGTATAAAAAGTTTCCAATTGTCTGAATAAGTTGAACAAATATTATAAGTATTATTACAGTATATACCATTATCTTTGTTTCAAATCTATAGTATCCATAATTTATAGCTACTTGTCCAAGTCCTCCAGCTCCAATTGCACCTGCTATTGCGGAACATCCTACTATACTTATTGTAGTAAGTGTAATACCAAGTACTATAGATGGAAGTGCTTCTTTAATCATTACTTTAAATATTATCTGGATGTTACTTGCACCAAATGATTTTGCAGCTTCTATTACACCTGGATCTACCTCTTTAAGAGAAGATTCAATTACTCTTGCAGCAAAAGGAGCTGATGCTATTGTAATTGGAACAATTGCCGCTGTAGTACCTATAGCTTTTCCAACAATTAATCTTGTAAGTGGAAAAATTGCTATCATAAGTATTATAAAAGGGAATGATCTTAAAACATTCACTATCACGTCAAATATTTTATATATAACTCTATTTGGTTTTAATCCATGTTTGTCTGTTACTATTAGTAAAATAGCTGGTATAAATCCTATAATTACAGATAGAAAAGTTGATACAAATACCATATAAATAGTTTCACCAATAGCTGGTAGAAGTATTTGATTAAACAATTCAATAAAGGTCATTTTATTCCACCTCCCAATTTATGTGTCTTGAAGAAAGATAGTTGCATATAACTTCTTTATCCTCTTCATTTATATTTATAACAAGACTTCCAAGAACATCATTTCTAAACCTTTCAAGTTTCCCCCATACTATAGAAAATCTTATGCCTAAGTCTATTGCCATAGATGTTATTAAGTTTCCCTGACTTATTTCTTTTGGGAAAAATATTCTTAAATTCACTCCACTATCAGGAATCATGGTATCTGATCCCAACAATTTTTTCAAATTCTTTCCAGGTCTTAAAAATACATCTTCTACATTTCCAGTTTTCTTTATTTCTCCATCGTCTATAATTGCAACTTTACTGCATATTTCCTTTATAACTTCCATCTGATGAGTGACAATAACTATAGTTATGTTAAATTCTTTATTTATCTTTTTTAAAAGTTCAAGTATAGACATTGTAGTCTTTGGATCAAGTGCAGAAGTAGCTTCATCACAAAGTAGTATACTAGGATTCATTGCAAGCGCTCTTGCAATTGCAACTCTCTGTTTTTGTCCACCACTTAGTCTTCTTGGCATACTATTTGCTTTATCTTGTAGCCCAACAATATTTAACAAATCATTAACTCTCTTTTTTATTTCTTTTTTATCTACTTTCCACACTTCAAGAGGAAGAGCTACATTATCATATACAGTTTTTCTATTAAGTAAATTAAAATTTTGAAATATCATGCCTAAATTTTTTCTAAATGATCTAATTTCCCTGTTACTTAAATCTTTAACTTCCTTATTCATTACTTTTATACTTCCAGTATCATAAGTTTCAAGTCCATTTAAGCATCTTAAAAGTGTGGATTTGCCAGCTCCACTATGACCTACTATACCAAATATCTCTCCTTTATCTATATGTAAATTTATATCTTTAAGCACATATTTATCTCCAAAACTTTTTCCTACTCCATTAATATCTATCAAAATATATTTTCCTCCCTATTAAACATTAATTAAACTTCCAAAAATAAAAATCTGAGGAAAACCTCAGACATAATTTGATAAAATCATCTCATCTTTCAGCTTTCGCTGCAGGAATTAGCACCATTGTACAATAACTGTACTGGTTGCCGGATTTCAAAGGGCCCGTTCCCTCCATCTCTCTAAATAAGTTTAATTTTATATTGAATTTGTTCAGCTTATTATATCAATTTAAAGACATTATGTCAACATATTATCAATTTTCCTCATAAATTTTATGATTGAAAGATGATAATGTCCTAGTATAAGAAAGATGAAAATGTCCCAAATAAATAAAATTTATATTATAAT
>NZ_JACGAG010000015.1 GCF_014050525.1 Clostridium sp. cel8 | reverse complement strand
ACAGCATAGAAATAAAGCACCAGAAAACTGGTGCTAATGTTAAAAGTTTTTTGGGACATTTTCAAAAACGGTTGACAATTAAATATTTATAGCATAGCATATAAAAGAGATTATTAATTATAGCTTTGATAACAATATCATTATTGAGATTAAATTAAATATAAATAAAATATTAATTATATTTAGTAAACATTAATAATATTATGTAAATTAAATTAGAATGTAAACTTAATATAATAAAACAAAACATAGTATATGTGATATACTTTTAGATAAAATTCAAATAATTATTTAATATATTTGTAATATGTGTTATACTATGAATTAGTTATTAATATAACATACTTTTGAAATATGCCTATAAATATATTTATGAGGGAGGAATTTTCGTGATTGAATTCAAGAAGATTTGGGATGATGTGTGTAATATAGTATCAAGTGGTAAAATGAAAAATATTAATGTAATTGAAAACTTTCACAATGGATTTGTAGTCAAAGAAAAAACTAATAATTCTACACATTTTATAACTAAACAGGATTTTGTGGATTTTTGGTGTAACATGATGTGTCTTAATAAGATAGAGAAAAAACAAGTATTGAAAGAAAAGGATCAAGATAAAAAGATAGTATATGAAATTTTAAAAACACTTCCTTATATAAGTGAGAAGGAAGATAGATTAGAATTATCTTAAAATCATTTTAACATAAATGTACTTAAATAAAAGGATGGGTTTATCTACTTGTAAACCTATCCATATTTTTTATTTAAAAAATTATAAATTACTATATACTTGTAATTTGCTTTGTATGGTCATAGTTTACAAATATACTATAATTAATTATAATATTTGTAAGATAGAATACTATTTTCAAATATAACTTTTAAATTACGGAAAAAGAGGTAAATATTATGAGCACTGCTAAACTTAATTCACAGGATGTAATATTTGCACTAGATATAGGTACTCGTACTGTAATAGGTACGGCAGGAATTGTTAAAGATAAAAAATTCCATGTAATATCAGAATATTGTCTTGAACATGAGCAAAGAGCTATGATAGACGGTCAAATTCATGATGTTGGTCTTGTGGCAAACACTGTTTTAAATATAAAAGAAAAAATAGAAAAAGATCTTAATATGAAGCTGGAAAATGTAGTTATAGCTGCTGCAGGAAGATTCTTAAGAACTATAATATCAAAAGAGAGTATGAAAATTGACTATGATAAAGAGATAGATAAAGACACAATAAGAAGTCTTGAACTTACGGCTGTTAGTTCTGCAGAAAGTAAAATAAATAAAGATACAAAGGGAAGATTATACTGTGTAGGATATAGTGTTAAAAATTACTATTTAAATGGTTACTTAATAGGCAATCTTTTGTCACAAAAAGGATCTGAAATTTCAGCAGAAGTTATTGCTACATTTCTCCCAAGATCTGTTGTGGACAGCTTGTATTCTGTTATGAAAAAGGTTGGACTTAATGTAATAAGTCTTACACTTGAACCTATAGCAGCTATGGAAGCTGCAGTCCCTAAAAGCCTCAGAATTTTAAATTTAGCTCTTGTTGATATAGGAGCGGGAACTTCTGATATAGCTATAAGTTGTAATGATTCCATAACTGCATATGGAATGGTGCCAAAAGCAGGAGATGAAGTTACAGAGGTTATAGCGCAAAATTATCTTGTGGATTTTAATTCAGCTGAAAAAATAAAAAAAGAATGCAGTGTATCTGAAAAGATAGTTTATACTGATGTTCTTGGAATAGAAAATACAGTGCCAAGCGAAGAAGTTATTAAATTGATAACTCCAACAGTAAAGAAAATAGCAGATGAAATATCATCTAAAATAATAAGTTTAAATGGAGATAAGTCTCCAAATGCTGTATTTTTAGTAGGAGGAGGAGCACATACTCCTAAAATTCATGAATTTTTAGCAGAAAATTTAGGTATACAGCCACAGAGAATAGCTGTAAAGGGAAGAGAATCTGTAAAAGAATGTGTATGTACTGACAATTCCCTTGAAAGTACAGGGGTTACTGTGCTTGGAATTGCCCTTGTATCCATAAGAAGGCTTGGACATGATTTTATAGATGTTATGTTAAATGGAAGCGTAATAAGTATGTTTAATTCTCATAAACATACTGTTATGGATGTACTAATGCAAGCGGGTATAAGTCCAAAATTGTTAATTGGGAAAAATGGTAAAAACATAAGGTTTGTTTTAAATGGAATAAAGAGAGTAGCTTTTGGAACACTTGGGAAAAACGCAAAAATAACTATAAATGGATTTGAAAAGGGAATGGATGCAGAAATAAAAGAAGGAGATAAAATAGAAGTTGAATATTCTGTTGATGGTAAAAATGCATCTCCAAAGGTTATAGACTATATTTCTAAGGCATATTCTGTAAGCTTTTTTGTAAATGGTGTATTGGAAAATTTAGAACCTATAGCATATAAAGATGATAACAGAGTTGATCTTGACTATTGTATAAAGGAAAATGATAATATTAAAATAATAATTCCTAAAACTATAGGAGATTACAAGAAGTACTTTGCACATTGTGGAAATGAGGCTAAGTTTTATTTAAATGGAAAAATTTTGGAAGAAACCTATGAAATTAAAGAGGGAGATAGAATATCTTTAATATATAATGATATTTCCATAGATAGTAAAGATAAGAAAATAGATATTAAAGATGAAAAAAATGAAAAAGATGGAGAAAAAGTAAATGTAAAACCAATTGAAAATATAAATAAAGATAAAATTCAAAAACTTGAGAATAATAAAAATGAGATAACTGTAATTGCAAATGGAAAACCAATAGTACTAAATGGAAAGAAAAAATATATATTTGTAGATATATTCAATCATGTAGAATTTGATCTGTCTAATCCAAAAGGAGAATTATATCTAAGCTTAAATGGTAAAAATGCAGGTTATTATGATAAGCTTTCAGAAGGAGATGTAATAGAAATTGGGTGGAAATAAAATTTTACTAAATATAATTTTGGAGGATAAATATGGAACTTGATTTTTTGAAAATTGCACAAAATATGAAAGATGAACTAATTGATATTAGAAGAGATCTTCATATGCATCCTGAACTTGACTATGAGCTTAAAAGAACACAAGGAAAAATAAAAGAATTTTTAGATAGAGAGAATATACAATATGAAGAAGTGGCAGATACAGGAATATGTGCTATTATAAAGGGAAATGGAAACAAGACTATAGGACTTAGAGCTGATATGGATGCACTGCCAATTCAAGATATGAAAAAATGTGAGTATTCATCTAAAGTAAAGGGAAAGATGCATGCTTGTGGACATGATGTACATACTACTATACTGCTTGGTGTAGCCAGAATATTAAATAGTATGAAGGATAAATTAAATGGAAATGTAAAACTTTTCTTTGAACCTGCAGAGGAAACTTCAGGTGGGGCAAAAGTTATGATAAAAGAAGGAGTACTTGAGAACCCAAATGTAGATAGGGTAATAGGATTACATGTAGAAGAGGGAATAGATGTTGGTAAAATAGGAGTAAGGTATGGTGTTGTAAATGCAGCTTCAAATCCTTTTACAATAAAAATAAGAGGCGTTGGTGCACATGGTGCAAGACCACATACAGGAATAGATCCTATTGTAATGGCAAGTTATGTTATTGTAGGACTGCAGGAGATAATAAGTAGAGAAATACCTCCAACAGATGGAGCTTTGATTACAGTTGGTTCAATAAATGGAGGAACTGCTCAAAATGTAATACCTTCTGAAGTAACTATATCTGGAATAATACGCACAATGAAAACAGAGCATAGGGAATATGTAAAAAAGAGACTTCGTCAGGTAACAGAGGGAATAGTAGAATCTATGAGAGGAAGTTGCGAAATAGATATAGAAGAGAGCTATCCTTGCCTTTACAATGACGACACTGTTATTAAAGATGTAGTTTCATCAGCATCTCATATTATAGGTGATAAAAATATAATAAATCTTGAAAATCCAAGTATGGGTGTTGAAAGCTTTGCATATTTTTCAATGGAAAGGCCATCGGCATTTTACTATCTTGGAAGTGGTAATAAAGATAAGGGCATAGTCAATCCTGCACATGGAAGTTTATTTGATGTAGATGAAGATTGTATACCAATAGGTATTGCAATTCAATGCAGAGCAGTATATGATTTCTTGAAATAACTTAATATTTATATAAAAATCCTCGCATTTATGCGGGGATTTTTAAAACTATATTAACCTGAAAATTATAGTATTATCAATTCTTTTATATCTTATCAATTAAAAAATATGTTGATTTGAATTGGAATGTTATTATATAATTAATTGTTGAACAAAAAACCGGCAAGAATATAGTCTAAACCACATATTTCAAAAATTATTTGTCGATTATAGTTATATGCATATTTTATATTCTTGTATAGGAGTGAGAAGATGAAAATAGAAATAGGAAGTAATGAAGAAGGTCAAAGACTTGATAAGTTTTTAAGAAAATGGTTAAAAGATGTGCCTTTAAGTGCTATATACAAGGCTATGAGAAAAGGAGATATAAGGGTAAACGGCAAAAAGAAAAAGGAAAAATATTTTCTTGAAAAAGGGGATATTGTAGAGGCAAATTATATTTTTTCCAATAATAAGAAAAGTGAATTTATAAGTATAGATAGTGGATCGTTAAAAATTATATATGAGGATAAAAATATGATACTTGTTGAGAAGTGGCCAGGTGTACTTGTCCATTCTGATAATAAGGGCAAGGAAAACACTTTAACTGATTATGTATTATCATACTTATATGATAAGGGTGAATATAAGCCTGAAGATTCACCTACATTCTCTCCATCTCCATGTAATAGACTAGACAGAAATACATCTGGAATTGTAGTATATGGGAAAAATTATAATTCCCTTAAGACATTAAATGAAATGATAAGGAATAGGGATTTAGATAAATACTATATTGCAATTGTAAAGGGAACTTTAAAAGATGGGGAATATACAGCATATATACATAAAGATAAAGAAAAAAACATATCAAGTATATGTGAGTTTTCAAAGAAAGATACAAAGAGAATATCTATGAAAATAAAAAATTTAAAAACATGTGGATTGTATTCTCTTATTGAAATAAATTTGATTACAGGAAGAAGTCATCAGCTTAGAGCTCATCTTGCATATATGGGTAATCCAATTATAGGAGATCCAAAATACGGAGATTCAAAAGTTAATAGTCATTTTTACAATAAATATGGACTGGTATACCAATATCTGTATGCATATAAATTGCATTTTAAAAATTCTACGAAAGATTTTTCATATATTAATGGAAAAACTATTACAGCGTCACTTCCGCCTATATTCAAAAAAATAAAAAATGATTTATTTGAAAAATTTTAACCTTTTGATGGGGAGTTTTGAATATGAAAGAACAGTCAACAACTAAAGGCTTTGCAATATTATCTGCAGCAGGTATGGCTACTAAGGTCTTGTCACTTTTGTATATTCCATTTCTACTTAGAATAATTGGAGATGTTGGATATGGTATATATGGAGCATCCTATCAGATATATGCTTTTGTCTTTGTTATAACTAATTCAGGAATACCAGTTGCAATATCAAAGCTTATATCGGAGTTAAATGCAATTGGAAATTACAGGGATTCAATAAGAGGATTTAAAATAGCAAGATTTATGCTTATTATGCTTGGAATAGTTATGTCAATCTTCCTTGTCGTTTTTGCCATGCCTCTTGCAAAATTAACTAAGTATAAAAGTGCCTATCTCTCTCTTATTTCCCTAGCACCAGCTATACTTTTTACTTCAGTATCTTCTGCTTACAGAGGATATTTCCAAGGAAATGGAAATATGACACCTACTGCAGTGTCGCAGGTTATAGAGCAGGCATTAAATATTGTATTTTCACTTATTTTTGCTGCTTTTCTAATAAAATATGGAGTAGAGGTAGGGTGTGCAGGAAGTACTATAGGTACTTCAGTTGGTGCATTGATATCTGCTTCTTTTCTTATGATGTGTTATAGTCAATATAGCAAGTCTTTAAAGTGGAAAAATTCACAGTATACTGTAATTAAAATAACTACAAGACAAATAGTAAGAAAAATAATAAATTATGGTATTCCAATAACACTTTGTGTAGGTATGACTTATGCTGGAAATGTAGTTGACCTTATGAATACAAAATCAAGGCTTATATTTGGGGGCTTTACAGAAGATACGGCAACTATGCTTTATGGTTTTTTGGTAAAGTACCAGCAGCTTTTAAATGTGCCAATTGCAATAATTTCATCTCTTGCTATGGCAATACTTCCAGCTATATCAGCTGCCTCTGTAGTAAATGACAAATTAGAGGTAAAAAATCGTATAAACTATTCTTTTAGATTGTGTTTTTTAGTTGCCATTCCATGTGCTGTAGGGCTTGCAATTTTGAGTCAACCTATATTCTCTCTTCTTAAATTTAGAGGAGGGGCCTATATAATGAGATTTGGTTCAATAGTACTTGTGTTTATGGCTGTTATGCAGATACAGACAACTATACTTCAGGGTATAGGAAAGCTATATGTGGCAACGGTATATTCTATACTAGGTATAACTTTTAAAATAGCTGTAAACTATTATTTAATTGCTAAGCCACATATAAATATACTTGGAGCTATAGTTGGAACTATTATAGGATATTTGATACCTATAATTTTAAATCATAAAAAGATAAATGAATCTCTTAAGGTAAATATAAATATGATTACTCATGCAGTAAGACCATTAATTTCATCTATTGTAATGGGCATTATTGTATTTTTTGTGTATTATATATTGAATATGCTTACAGGATTTATGAGTATAGAATATATTTCCAATGCCATAGCAACTATAATTTCTATTTTAGTAGGTATGTTTGTATATGTATTTATGATGGTATCTATAGGTGGGGTAACAAAGAGAGATTTAGACAATATGCCTTCAACTGTAAAGAGATTTATTCCTAAACTTATACTTATGAGAATAAAATAATTTTCACATAAATGTGAAATAGTAAAAGATAACTTCTAAAGCGGATTATAGAAGTTATCTTTTACTATTTCATACATATTTAAAGTTAAGCTAGTTATAGAGGTTATCAGAAGGCTTATACCACAGCCATATATGTTTAAGGAATGTATACCTGTTAATATGTATATTAAAATCAGATCTTCTATTGATACTAGTATAGAATTCCTTAGAATTATATTTTGCTTTCCAAGTCCATTTAAAATTCCAAATGTAGCTACGGACATAAAACTTATAGGTGCACATAGGGATATAAATTTTATGTACTTTCCTATATCATCTCTTTTATAGAATAATTGCCCAAGATAATCTGGAAAACAAAAACATATTATCATAGTAACTATTCCAAGTATAGCAGATATTTTAAGAACTTGGGAAATTCTATTTTCAATTGAAAAGTAATCTTTTGCACTTAACTTTTCAGACAAATCAGGAATTAACACTATTGATATTGAATTTAGTATAGTAGTTGGAAAGAACACTATATTCATAGACATTGCTTTAAATTTGCCTATCATTGCAAGGGCAACATTGTAATCTATACCTGATGATACTAGTCTTCTTGGTATAATAAGTGCAGAAAATGCAGAAAGTGCAGTAGATAAAAAACCGTTTATGCACAGTGGAAAAGAAACTATCAGTATGTCAAATATAAGTTGAAATTTATCAGGTGTATATTCTTTTGAAATAGTGTAGTGTCTTCTTTTTAATCTATACACTATATACAAAAGTACAAGGCTTGTTAGCTCTCCAAATGTAAGTGTTAAGTAGGCAGCTGTTACTGTATTTTTTACACTTTTAAGTGAAAAAGCAGTTATTATACTTATAATTATTACTATTCTCAAAAATTTTTCAAATACGTCTATAAGTGCAGGAATTTTAACATCAGAAGTACCATAAAAGTATCCCTTTAATATACAGGATAGGGAAATAAAAAACATAGCAGGACATATTACTTGTATTGAATGAACTGCTCTTATATCATCTATTATATTCATTCCTATATATTTTGCATTTACAAATACAAAACAAATTATTATAAGGGACCATACTGAGTCAAATAAAAAAGATACAGAAATAGATCCATCTAAATTTGAAAAATCGTCTTTTTCAAAATAAACTGCCGCTGTTTTTGATATAGCAGTTACCATACCACCACATATAAGACAGATAAAAAGATCATATATTGGCATTATAAGATCATATAGCCCCATACCTTCTGCACCTAGATATTTTGATAAAATCATAGAAAATACAAAGGCAAATATACTGGTAATTAAATTTGAAAAAATCATTATAAGTGAACTTTTTAAAAATCTATCTCTTTTCATAAAAAACTCCTGAATTTTAAATTTAGGTTGCAAGTTTATATACACTTGTTAAATAGTTATGATTGGACAAATAAATATATTCTAAAATTTAAAGTACAGTATTTTAAATAATAATTTTGTTTCACGCAAAGTATTCATATATATTAAATCTTTTAAATATATATGTTTTGAGAGATATTGTTTAGGAGATTATGTAAATGAAAAAGATTTTTAAAATTGCACTTTTAATATGTATTGCAGTTGTAGCTGCATATATAATTAAGTTCTATTTTTATAGGTATCATTATAAGGTGAATCCAAAAGTATTGGATAGAAGCCTTTCATTTAAAATAAAGTACAAAGATTTAAAAGGAGCAGTTGACTTTACATCAGATGAAAAAGGTAATTATTACATAGCATATAAGTCTAAAATTCAAGTTATAGATAAAACTGGCAGAAGTTATAATATAATTGAAAATGAAAATTTTGATATAAGCAGTATAGATTATAAGGATGGAAAGTTATATTATGCGTCAAAAGATAAAATATATTGTTATGATATAATTGAAAGTAGAAATACTGAATTCTTTTCTGGAATTCCAAACTATGGAGATTACAATAAGAGCATTGTAAAGATAAATGGAAATTATTTATATGTATCAATAGGAGCTGCCACTAATTCTGGAGTTGTTGGGAAAGACAATATGTGGAATGACTCTAAGACCTATGTTCACGATATTACTCCAAGTGACATAACACTAAAGGGAATAAATTTTGAAAATGGAACTACTGGAGCTTTTCAAAGTTATGGAACTAGAAGTATAAAGGGTCAGGTTATACCTTCACATTTTCCTGGAAATGCTTCAATTATATTTATAAATATAAATACAAAAAAAGCTTCTACATTTGCCTGGGGAATAAGGAATGTACTTGGAATGGATTTTAATTTTGAAAATAAGTTATTTTGTTCTGTAGGTGGTATGGAAAATAGAGGAGCAAGACCAGTTTCAGGTGACAATGACTATATATATGAGATAGAAAAAGGAGTATGGTATGGATGGCCTGATTACAGCGGAGGAGATCCAATTACTTCACCTAAATTTAAAGGAAAAAATGGGCTTTCATTTTTACTTGAGAATCATCCAAATATGAATCCACCATCACCTATTTATCAGAGCCTCAAAGTATCTAGTTTAGGTTCTATAGCTGTAGATAGTTTAGGTAATATAGGTGAAAAAAATTGTATATTTTTTTACAATAGTACAGATAATTTAATATATAATTTTAAATACCCAAAAGTTGAGAAAAGTGAAATTAAATTTGGAGAAAATTCTCTAATAAAGAGCATGAAAATATACGGTAAAAGTTTATTAATACTTGATAGTAAAAGTGGATATATGTATAGTATAAATAAAAAAGATTTTAATAACATTAAAGATCTTAAGCAATATAATAATGTATATGTGTATCTCATTCTGTCAGCTATAGTTGCTATAATTCTAGTTTTAAAAGTTAAAAGAGATTAAAATTAATTATGGAAAGAGGGAATTATTCTTAAGATGAAGGGAAGATTCGAGAGGACATATGGCACAGCAGTAAGGAAATTGTTTTTTGCAGTAAATCCTTTAAAGAAAAAAATAATGAAAACAAATTGTACTGTTCACAAGTTTATAATGATAAGGTCAATTGAAATATTAAAAAATGATGGATATAAAGAAGAATCTGAGTATTTTAGAGAAAATATTTTGAGATTAAATTCAGGGGTTAGCTGGGCTGATCAGGATTTTAAAAGCTCTAATCACTTTTATCATGTAAGTAGGGGAAAGGGTCTTTATGGATTTTCAGATGCTCTTACAGAATGTAAAAAATATTATAACAAGTCGATTTCTATGGCCAAAGCAGGAAAAATGGATGAATCTCTTTTTTATTTTGGAGCAGCCTGTCATCTTATTCAAGATGTAACAGTTCCACAGCATGTTAACAACAGGCTTTTAAAGAGTCATAGAAAATTTGAATTGTGGATTATAAGTAAGCTTATGTCTGACTACTCTTTTGTTGCAAATAACAATGTAGTTAGATATGAAAGCTTAGATGATTATATAAAAAACAATGCAATAATGGCAAATAGCACTTATATAAAAAATTTGGATGTTAAATCTACAGATGAAAGGTATTGGAATATAGCTTCTACAATATTGAAAGAAGCACAGAGGACTACATCTGGATTTATGCTTGATTATTACGATAAAATAAAATCTCTTAAAATCCTTCCTTAATTTGAAGGATTTTTTTTTATTTTATAGAATTTAATTATATAGTGTATTTACTTATTATGGAAATAGCTTAGGTAACAGGAGGAATTTTATGATTAAAAAAGAGATATTTATAAATATGGAAAATGAGATATTTAGAGGTAATTTACTTGACATTGGACTAGAGAACAATGGAATAATATATAACATATACAAAGAATTTAATCATGGTATAAATTTAGAATATATAAGAGGGCAAGATGGTGAAAAAAACATACAAAAGGGAAGCTATGACATTTGTATACTGTTATTTTCTTTTGGTAGCATATGGTCAAAAAACAAGAGAAAATCCATTATAGAGCATATACACAGATATTTAAATAGAGATGGAATGCTTTATATATGGGATATAGATAAAAAAGTAGGTAGGATATTTAACGGAGATATAAAGATATTAGTTCCAGGGAAAAAGTTAAGGACTATAAAGATAAGAAATTTTAATCTTATTGAAGATAGTTCGAAAGAAACTACATTGAAACTTATTGAAAAATATTTTGAATTGAAGGAATATAATTTTACAAATGATGTATATCATATAAAGGCCCAAAATAAGTGTGAAGATGAGGCTCTAAAAGAAGTTTCAGTAAGTAGGGATGAGTAATTCAGTGCTATTTAGAGTGTTAAATTTACTTTGATATACTAGGCTGTTAATTTTATATATATCTAATTTGTGTTAATATATTTTATAAAGAGTATAAGAGTGTGAGAGGAGAATTTATTCACAAATGAAAATAGTATTGACAGCTATAAATGCAAAGTTTATTCACAGTAATTTGGCAGTTAGATATTTGAGGGCTTTTACAAAAGATCTTGATTACAAATGTATAATAAAAGAGTTTTCAATAAATGATAGAAGAGAGAAAATGCTAGAAGAGATAATAAAAGAAAAGCCAGATGCAGTTGGATTTTCATGTTATATATGGAATATAGATTTTTGCAGATCTCTAGCAAGGCTTATAAAGCTTGTAGATCCAAGTATAAAGGTATTCTATGGTGGACCAGAGGTATCTTATGACAGTGAAACATTTTTAAACTCCAATGTAGGCGATTGTGTAATATGTGGGGAAGGTGAGAAAACTTATTATGATTTGGTGAGTTTTGCAATTGAAAAGGAAAAGGCAGTCCACAGAGGTAAATCTAGCCTTAAAAGATTAAAGGACATAAAGGGATTGTACTTTAGGGAAAATGATAAAATTGTATTTACTGGAAAAAGGGAAGCTATGGATATGAATGAAATTGTATTCCCCTATGATGAAGATGACAATTTAGATAATAAGATAATATATTATGAAACTTCTCGTGGTTGTCCATTTAAGTGCAGTTATTGCCTATCATCCACTACACATGGAGTTAGATTTTTAAACATTGATAGAGCTAAAAGAGAATTGAATTTTTTTATAAAAAGAGGATTTAAGCTCATAAAATTTGTAGATAGAACTTTTAACTGTGATCCTAAATTTGCAATTGAAATATGGAATTTTATAATAAATATGGATACTGAGTCCACATTTCATTTTGAAATATCTGCAGATATATTAACTGATGAGGAGATAGAAGTTCTAAACAGAGCACCTAAGGGGAGAATACAACTAGAAGTAGGTGTTCAAACTACGAATACTAAAGTACTCGAAAGTATAAATAGGAATGTTGAATTTTCAAAGATAAAGGATAAAGTATTGAAAATACAGAAATTTCATAATATAAATCAACACTTAGATCTTATAGCAGGCCTTCCATATGAGGATTTTGAATCATTTAAAAATTCCTTTAACGATGTATACTCCATTCATCCAGAAAAAATACAGCTGGGATTTTTAAAGGTTTTAAAAGGATCTTCAATGCATGACAATGCAGAAAAGTTTGGAATAGTCTATGAACCATATCCTCCTTATGAGGTTTTAAAAACAAATTTTATAAGTTATGAAAAGCTAAGAATATTAAAGAGAGTGGATAAGATGGTTGACAAGTACTACAATTCAGGAAAATTTACAAATATAATAAAGTATTTCCTAAATAAATTTAGTACTCCTTTTGATTTTTACAAAGAATTAGGTGACTTCTTTTATAATAAGGGATACTTAAATAAAAATATATCTGCTGTGCAGTACTATAAGGTGTTTTTAGAATTTAACAGTGAATACCTAAATCAAGACAATTTTAAATTAAAGGATATAGTAAAATATGATTATCTTAAATTCAATAAAAAAAGGTGGGTTCCTGATTTTCTCTATACAGAAAAGATAAAAGATGAAGAGAGAATTATAAAAAATATGATTAAAAATGGAAAGATAAATATTTATGGAGATTATCATATTGAGAAATTTTTTATTGATATAAATAAATTTAAAGATGAAAATACAATATGTGAGAGGGAAGAGTATATTGTATTTTATGGTGATGAAATGGAAGATACAATTTATATGGAAGATATTAATAATTAGTTCAGTTGTTAAACTGCTATGATATCAATTATTTAATTTAAAATTGGAAAATACTAAGGAAAACTCTCGCAATTTATATTGTACTTTTAAGCTGAGAGTTTCTCTAGTTATTTTCAGATAGAAACTCTATTTTTTGTCTAATTTATAGAGCTTTTTAGCTTTTTCCATATATAGAATTCCGTTTAAATGGTCTATTTCATGGCAAAATGCATTTGAAAGAAGTCCATCTGCTTTATATGTTACTTCCTTTCCCTCTAAATTTATGCCTGTTACTATAATTCTTTTAGGCCTTATTACAATTCCCTCATAGCCGGGATAACTAAGACATCCTTCTGTGCTTTCACTTCGTCCCATCTTTTTTACTATTTTAGGATTTAAAAGTAGTATTGGAGTAAAGTCATCTGTTTTAAAGTCTATTAATATTATTCTCTTTAATACTCCTATTTGTGGAGCTGAAAGACCTATTCCTCCTTCATCTTCATTTAAAGTATCTTTAAGATCTTTTGCTATATTAATCACAGTATCATCTATTTTTTCAACTCTTCTGCTCACTCTTTTTAAAATTTTGTTTCCATATTTTAATACTTCTTTTACTGCCAAGGGGCATACCTCCTAGATAAATATCATAAAAATTTCTATAGTTAAATTATACATTTATTTATTTATGTAATCAAATTTTAAGCCTTGACATCTTAATAGCTTAAATATAAAATTTACACTTGTATAAATAATATAGTAATTTAACGGTGTGTTTAATTATAAGCTAATTTATTTTAAGATGTAGTTTGAAAATAGGGGGTGTAGAGTTATGGCTATAAAAAAAGAAGATATGATAGAAGAAATAGAGCATCTTGAAGATACTGAAAAATGGATAGAAAATGAAATTGAAAATATAAAGAAGGAAGATAATAGACTTAAAAAAGATATAAATAGTCTAAAAAAACAATTTAAAGGTAGATATAATGAAGAGCTTGAAACAAAGAAAAAATTGTATAATATAACTCATCAAAGTTTGGAAAAATATATGGAAAGTAAGGATCAACCTTATTTTGCTAGAATTGATTTTAGAGAATATAAAAGAGATGAAGAAACTTTTTATATTGGTAAATTTGGATTAGGCGATGTAGAAGATGGAGAAGAAAAAGTAATTGATTGGAGAACACCTCTAGCAGATTTGTATTATAGTGGCACTTCTGGAGATGCTTTTTATAGAGCACCAACCGGAATTGTAAGTGGAAAATTAAATTTAAAAAGAAAATTTTTGATAAGATCTAAAAAACTTGAAGATGCATTTGATGATGGAATAAATGATATTATGTTAAGATCTTCAAATGAAGAGGGAAATACATTAGTAGATGAATTTCTTAGAATAAATCTTGAAGAGAGTGTAAGTAATAAATTAAAAGATGTAGTTGCAACTATACAAAAAGAACAAAATGATATAATAAGAGCAGAAAAAAATACAGCATTAATAGTACAGGGTTCTGCAGGATCTGGAAAGACAACTGTAGCACTTCATAGACTTGCCTATCTTCTCTATAAATATAAGGATAAACTTTCAGCTGATGATATTTTAGTTATAGGTCCAAATAAACTTTTCTTGGATTACATATCGGAAGTTTTACCTGATCTTGGAGTAAATAATGTAAAGCAAAAAACATTTGAGGATATTTGTAAAGAAATATTAAATATAAAATGTAAAGTCATTACTAAAGATAAAAAACTATCTCTCATAGTTGAAAATACAGATCCAAAATATGAAAAATTAATAGTTGAAAGTAGTAAGCTTAGAGGAAGTATAAAATTTAAATGTTTTCTAGATGAGTATGTAAGATATATGGAGAAAAAGGATTCAGATATAGATGACATAAAAGTTGACAATTATGTATTGTTTAAAAAAGAAGAGATAAAGAGACTTTATTTAAATGATATGATTAATTTCCCAATTAAAAAGAGGAAAGATGAGATAAAGAGATATTTTAAATTAAAACTCAATGATAAAATAAAATTAATATTGGATAAAGTAGACTTTTACTATGGATATAAGGCTGCAAGAATTAAGAAAAAGATGGGTGACTGCCAAGAAAGAAGAGAAAAACTTACACAAATATATAATGAAAGAGATAAAAAGAAAAAGCAGCTTACTGTAAATTCAAAAAAATGTTTTGAAAGTTATTTTGACAATTGGAATAATGTAGATTCAAAAGCTAAATATGGGGAATTTTTAAATAACGAAGCATTATTTTTTAATATAACAGGTGATAGGGTAAGTAGAACTTTATGGGAATTTATGAAAGAAGAATTTGAAAATAATATTAAAAAGGGAATTTTAGATAGTGATGATTTAACTTCCCTTGTATATCTTAAGTTAAAAATAGAAGGTATACCTGATAAGTTTATGTATAAGCATATAGTTGTAGATGAAGCTCAAGATTATAGTAAGGTTCAATATTCAGTAATGAAGGAGTTTGTTAGCAATAATTCTATGACAATAGTAGGTGATATAGCCCAGGGGATATATTATTACAAAGGTATAGATAGTTGGGAAAGTTTAATTGAAGATATTTTTCAAGATAATTTTAAATATGTGGAATTAACAAAAAGTTATAGATCTACTATTGAAATAATAAATTATGCAAATAGGGTGCTAAAATTTCAAAAAAATGGTTTACAGCCTGCTACTCCTATTTTAAGGCATGGAAAAGAACCTGAAGTAATTGAATTTAATACAAATAGGGAATTTGGAGAAAAATTAGATGAAATTGTAAAGTATGTTAGATCTCAAAATAAAAAAAGTATAGCAGTTATAGGTAAAAATTACGATCAATGTAAAAAGATAAGAAGTTATTTGAAAAAGTATAGTGAGTACAACTGGACTGTTATAAAAGATAATGATAAAAATTTAAAGCTGGATTGTATAATAATACCTTCATATATGACTAAAGGTTTGGAATTTGATTGTACTGTAGTATACAATTGCAATGAAGAAAATTACAAGAATACAAAGCTTGATCAGAAAATATTATATGTAGTGTTGACAAGAGCACTTCATTTTGAATATATATTTTATTCCGGAAAGGTATCAAAATTGTTAAGATAGTAATTATTATTTAATAATAACGCTTACATTAATCAGAAACTATTTAAAATGTAAACTACATGTGTTAAAATTATATTAAATAACATATATGATATTAGGATAAACTATAAATAGAAGCAATGATTATAATATGGGAGGTTCATGTAATGAATAGTTTAGAATTAAAAGATAATATATATTGGGTTGGCGTTCAAGATCCTGGTCTTAAGGTCTTTGATATTATAATGGATACTAAATATGGGAGCACATACAATGCTTATTTGATTAAGGATGAAAAGGTAGCTGTAATAGATACTGTTAAAAATGTGAATGGATTTTATGATAAATATTTATCTAACATAACAGGTATTATAGGAGATAGAAAAGTTGATTATATAATTGTTCAGCATACAGAACTTGATCACAGTGGATCTATATCTATGCTTATTGATAAATATCCTGATGCTACAGTTGTTGCGTCTAGAGCCGCACTTATGTATCTTAAAGATATAATAAATAAGGATTTTAAGAGTATGGTTGCTCCTGATACTTTGAATCTTGGTAAAACTACTCTTAAATTTATGGTAACACCAAATGTGCATTGGCCAGATACTATGTTTACTTATGTAGAAGATAAAAAGATACTATTTACTTGTGATTTTCTTGGATGTCACTATTGTCCAAAAGATGGCAATATCATAGGAAACTCCCTTGAATATGAAGGAGAAATGAAATACTATTTTGATTGTATTATGTCTCCATTTAAAAAGTTTGTTTTAAAGGCACTTGATAAAATAGAAGGCCTTGATTTAGATATAGTAGCTCCAAGTCATGGACCAATACACACTAAGTATATTGATAAATTTATCGATATATATAGACAGTGGGCAACTGATGAAGTACATGATAAAAATGTCCAAATATTTTATATATCTGCCTATGGAAATACAAAGAAAATGGCAGAGTATATAACTGATAAGATAAAATCATCAGGAATTTCAGCACAATGTCATGAGATAACTTCAATGGATATGCATGATGTTGTATGTCTTGTAAATTCTGCTAGTGGAATTTTAGTAGGTTCTCCTACAATAAATCAAGATGCAGTAAAACCTGCATGGGATATGTTATCTAGTATATGTGCTATACCAAATAGAGGTAAACCAGCAGGAGCTTTTGGTTCCTATGGATGGAGTGGTGAAGCAGTCAAGATGATGACTGAAAGATTAAAATCATTGAAATTTAAAACAGTTGAAGATGGCTTTAGGTTTAAACTTGTACCTAGTGAAGATAAATTTAAAAAGGCAGATGAGTTTGTAGATAAGTTTTTGAAATTATTGTAATTTTAGGGGGCGATTGCTCCCTTTTTATAAATTACAAATAGTTTCTACTGTTTGATATATAAGATATAAATAGATTTAATTTTTAAAATATTTTTATAAAATAAATAAGAAGACATATATGAAAATATATATTATATGAAAATGGTATTGATTAGATGTAAAGGATTATCTTAATAAAGATATAATTTTGAATTTAGTGACGTTTTAATTTCTGATATTCTAAGATTAACTTATCTAATTTCATACTGCATTTTACTACTTTTTTATCAGTTAAACTATTCTTTTTGATTAAATTATATAACATTTCTTTTAATGAAATTATCTCCGCCTCTAAATTTTTTGATTTGTTATTCATTATAATTACCTCATAATTAAAATTTATTTGTTACTTATATTTTAACAGATATTATAAAATTAAGCATAATTTTTATAAGTCAATAATATACATATTATTACAAGAACAAACAATATGTCTGTAGATAACGTGTGGACTATTCTGTGGAAAAAATGTGGAAAAGAGTAAAAAATGTCTTTATATATTGGTATATAAGGTAATACAAAAAAAGCGTAATATTAAAATATTGTCAAAAACTTTTTAGAATATTTTATGATGTAAAGGTATATAGTGTACTTTTTTATTTTTATGTTATAATATATAAAATGTAAATAAGTATTGTATATTGTTAGGAGGATTATTTTGAATATAGATGAATTAGTTAGTAGAATAAATTTTTTATATCACAAAAGTAAAAGTGAAAAACTTACAGAAGAAGAAAAATTGGAACAAAGAGAACTTAGAAAAAAGTATTTACAAAATATAAGAGCCAATTTGAAATCACAATTAGATACAATTAAAAAAGTAAATCCCAGTAATGAAAGATTAAACTAGGAGGAATAATATGGGAGTAACAGTTAAGGATATAATAAATGACTTGAATTTAGAGGTGCTAAACGAAGGGAAAACTATAAATGAAATAAAAGTAAGTGATATAAATAGACCTGGATTACAGTTCAGTGGATTTTATAATTATTTTGCAAATGAAAGGGTACAGGTTGTTGGAAAAGCAGAATGGAGTTTTTTAGATGCAATGCAGCCTGATCTTAGAGAAAAGAGGCTGAAAAAGTATTTTGAATTTGATAATCCATGTACTGTAATAACTAGGGGTCTAGTTCCACATAAAGAACTTTTAGACAATGCAATTAAAAATGGAAGATGGGTGCTTAGAACTAATATGCTATCTACAAGATTTATAAATAAACTTATGAACTATCTTGACTATAAATTGGCACCTGAAACAAGACTTCATGGAGTACTTGTAGATGTGTATGGAGTTGGAATACTGATAACTGGAGAAAGTGGAATAGGAAAAAGTGAAACTGCACTTGAGCTTATAAAAAGAGGTCATAGATTAGTGGCAGATGATGCTGTTGATATAAAGGAAATAGATGGAGAGCTCCATGGAATGTCTCCTTTTATAACATCTGGTATGATAGAAGTTAGAGGAATGGGAATAATAGATATACCTGCACTTTATGGTTTGAGTTCTGTTTTAAAAAGTAAGGTGATTAATCTAGTTATATACATAGAGCAGTGGAAAGAGGAACAAAATTACGATAGACTTGGAGTAGACAAGGAGTATGCAGATATACTAAATGTTAAAATAAGAAAACTCACATTGCCAATAAGGCCAGGTAGAAATTTAGCAGTTATAATAGAAGCAGCAGCTGCAAATTTTAGATATAGTTTGATTTCTAAAGTAACACCAGTAGATATAATAAGTAGTAGAATAAAACAAGTTGAAGACAAGAGGAATGAAAATTAACATGAAGGATAAAAATAGTATTAGAAAATATATGGAAACTCTTAGAAATAATTTAACTGAGTCTAAACGTAAAAAATTTGATAGTATAGTATTTGATAAGATTATAAATAGTGAGGATTATATAAATTCAAATTGTATATTTATATTTGTAAGTTACAAAAGTGAAATTTATACTCATAAAATAATTAATTTTGCACTTGAAGATGGTAAAAGAGTTTGTGTACCTAAGGTGATATCTAAAGATCAGGGGATGATTGCAGTTGAAATAAAAAAGTTTAGTGATTTGAAACCTGGAAAGTTTAATATATTAGAACCTGTGAATATTAAAAATAAAGTAGATGAAAAGGATATAGATATATCATATGTACCTGGAATAGCTTTTGATAAATCTGGAGGAAGATTAGGTTATGGAGCAGGATATTATGACAGATTTCTAAATAAGCTTTCATCTAATAGTAAAAAAATTGGAATATGTTACGACTTCCAGATTATAGATAAAGTGCCTATGGAAGAGCATGATATATTTATGGACAAAGTACTTTCAAATTAATATCTACTATTATATAGCTATAAGTGATTAATAACTATAATTTTTGAGCAAAATAATTATAGTTATTTTTATTTTGATTCATATAGCTATAATGGTGGTGTTTTTTTGAAAATAATAGATATAGAGAATAATTTCATGAATGTAGTTAAGGAAGGAAATTTAAAGAGTAACTATTATTGGATACTTGCAAATACAAGTGAAATTGAAAAATTAGATGAGTTTATAACTATAGATAGTGAAAGCATGAAAGATTGCAAAGAATTTTCAAAATCTGCTAAGATAAGTTTTTTTAACGAGTATACATTTGCTATTTTTAATGTATTGAGTTATGTTGATAATATAATTGTTTCAAAAGAGTTATATGTGTTTTTGTCAAAAAAGTATATAATAACAGTTTATAGAGATACAATGAATATATTAAATGAATTGATTACAGATATAAAGGAGTCAAAAAACTGTTTTATATTAAAGGATAAACCTCAAGTAGATATACTTCTTTACTACATATTAGATAGGATCATAATAAGAAATTATGATATTATATCAGAACTAGAAACACAAGTAGATAGAATAGAGATAAGTATATTAAAATCTCCTGAGAAAGAACAATTGTATAATTTAATAACATTGAGAAGACAGGTGTATAAAATTAGAAAGTACTTAAATCCATTAAGGCATATAGGAGATAGTCTTAATTTAAATGATAATTTTATAATAGAAAAAGACAGTTTAAAATATTTTATTGGAATTAACAAAAAGATAGAGAAGCTTATAGGTGCTGTTGAGAGTCTAGTTCAAGATTTAGCTATGGTTAGGGAGGCTTTTGAATCTGAAGCAGCTAATAAGACAAACGAACTCATGAAGATATTCACAGTTGTAACTAGTATATTTATGCCTTTAAATCTCATAACAAGTATGTATAGTATGCAGTTAAATGGTACGCCATTTATAAATGTAAAAAATGGATATCACTATGTAATTATGTTAATGGTATTAATCGCATTTATACTTATAATGATATTTAGAAAGAAGAAGTGGATATAAAATTGTAAGGTATATTCTATAATTAAGGGTTTATGGAAAATAATTTAAGTGTTTGATATAATATAGATGAAAAAGGAGAGATGATTATGACAAAGGATTTACAGAAAAAATATAGTTATGCATGGGATAAATACTCAAAAGATGATTTTGATAAGTTGTTTAAAATATCCGATGAATATAAAAATTTCATGTCAAAGTGTAAAACAGAAAGGGAATGCACTAGAGAGTTTATAAGAATAGCAGAAACAAAGGGATATAAGAATATTGATGAAATAATAAAGAATAAGAAAAAGTTGAATCCAGGAGATAAAGTCTATGCAAATAACAAAGATAAGACTGTAGCTCTCTTTGTAATTGGAACTAAAGATATACAAGAAGGTATGAGAATACTTGGAGCTCATATTGATTCTCCTAGACTTGATTTAAAGCAAAATCCACTTTACGAAGATACTGATCTTGCTATGCTCGATACTCACTATTATGGAGGAATAAAAAAATATCAATGGGTAACTTTACCACTTGCAATTCATGGAGTAGTTGTAAAAAAAGATGGAACAAAAGTTAATATTGTAATTGGTGAAGATGAAAATGATCCTGTAGTTGGAGTATCTGATCTTTTAGTACATCTTTCAAATGAACAAATGACTAAAAAAGCTTCAAAGGTAATTGAAGGAGAAGATTTAAATATACTAGTTGGAAGTATTCCAGTTAAAGATAAGGAAGTAAAAAATAGAGTAAAACAAAATATACTTGAAATATTAAATAATAAATATGGCATAGAAGAAGAAGATTTTGTTTCTGCAGAACTTGAAGTAGTACCTGCAGGAAAAGCAAGGGACTATGGCATAGATAAGAGTATGGTAATGGCATATGGTCATGATGATAAAATATGTGCCTATACTTCTTTTGATGCTATGATGAAAATAGAAAATCCAGATAAAACTTGTGTTACACTATTAGTTGATAAGGAAGAAATAGGTAGTGTTGGTGCCACTGGAATGCAATCTAGATTTTTTGAAAATACTGTGGCAGAAATAATAGATCTTATGGGAGATTACAGTGATTTAAAACTAAGAAGAGCTCTTACAAATTCAAAGATGTTATCCTCTGATGTAAGTGCCGCTTTTGATCCAAACTATCCTTCTACAATGGAGAAAAATAACTCAGCTTATTTTGGTAAAGGAATAGTATTTAACAAATACACTGGAGCAAGAGGAAAATCAGGATGTAACGATGCAAATCCAGAGTTTATTGCAGAAATAAGAAAAGTTATGGATGACAACAATGTATCATGGCAGACTTCAGAACTTGGTAAGGTAGACCAAGGTGGTGGTGGAACTATAGCATATATACTTGCAGAGTACAATATGCAGGTTATAGACTGTGGAATAGCTCTTCAAAATATGCACGCACCTTGGGAGATTGCATCAAAGGCAGATATATATGAGGCTGTTAAAGGATATACTGCATTTTTAAATAGAATATAATATGATTTAAAAAATCAGGTGCTCTAAATTAGGACACCTGATTTTATTAATAGTCTTTTATTTAGACATGGAATTTAGTTTGTTTAAAAACAGTTCTATCCTGTCCTCTTCAAGATACACTACTCCTGGATAATGGCCATGTTTTGAATCTTTCTCATCTAAGCCATGGAAATCTGAACCTGCAGATATAATCTTATTATATTTATTTGCATAGTCTATAAATTTAAAAGTGTCTTCATCAGTATTAGCGGGATAAATTGCCTCTATACCATCAAAGGGCAATTTAATTACATCCTCAATATTTAATTTCTTTATTAGGACAGGATGTGCAAGAACAGTCACAGCTTTCATTGATTTTAGAATACTTATTCCTTCCTCTGTAGTCAACTTTTTGTTTGGTACATATGCAGGACTGTTTTCTCCTATGAAGTTTGAAAATATGTAATCAAAACTGTAGTTGTACCCGGCATCTATTATTGCTTTTGCTATATGAGGTCTTGCAACTATTCCATGAGCACTTTTTAACACATCTTCGTAATTTAATTTTATATTAAAAAATTTATATAGATTATATATTATTTTTTTTGCTCTTTTTATTCTGTAATTTCCCATATCTTTGAGAAAAGCTTTAAATTCTGTATGTATATCATCTATATTATTGAAGTAGCCAAGTACATGAACACTAGTTCCATTATAGAGAGTTGAGAGTTCTATTCCTGGAATTACTTTAATTCCAATTGTACTGCTTTGAGAAATCGCTTCTTCAAGTCCTGATACAGTGTCGTGATCTGTTATAGAAATTATATCAAGGCCTTGTGTTTTTGCTAGATTAACTAATTCTCTAGGCGGAAGTCTACCATCAGATGCATTTGAATGTAAATGAAAATCTCCTCTTTTATACAATATAATCACCTTTCTACTAAAGTATTCAATGTAATCATTATACTATTATATGTGAATCATGCAAATTTTTAATTTTATATAAAATTATAGTAATTTATGATTATAATATAAAATAGGTAATTTTTGATTTTATGTATACAATAAAATTTTAACAATAATATATTATGTTAATAATAAACTACATATGATATTATTGTATTGTAATATATAATCAAATTGTAAGGAAGTGGCAAAATGAATAAAGAATTTTTAGAAAAATATGCTAAGTTAATTGTAAAAATAGGTATAAATATTCAACAAGATCAAATTTTAGTTATCAATTCCCCGATAGAGTGTGATTATTTTACAAGACTTGTTTCAAAAATTGCTTACAAGGAAGGAGCTAAGGATGTAATTGTAAATTGGAACGATGAAAAACTCTCAAAAATAAAATATCTATATGCAAAGGAAAGTGTATTTGATGAATTCCCAGATTGGAAAAAGGAACTATATACAGGATATGCAAGACAAGATGCTGCGTTTTTAACAATACATGCTACAGATCCTGAACTTATGAAAGATGTGGATCAAAGTAGAATAATGAGAGCTACTAAGGCTGCAAATAAAGCTCTTTCTGAATTTAGAGCTAGAACTATGGCTGATAAAAATGTATGGTGTGTTGTATCTGTGCCTACTAAGGCTTGGTCTAAAAAAGTATTCTCTAGTATTGATGAGAATGAAGCAGTGGAAAAGTTATGGGATGCAGTATTTAAAGCAACAAGAGTAGGAGAGTGGGATCCTGTAAAAGCATGGGATGAACATAAGGATAAATTGAAAAGTAGAATGGACTTTTTAAATAAAAATAAATTTAAGTATCTAAAATACAAAAATTCACTTGGAACAGACCTTAAAATAGAACTTCCAAAAGAGCATATCTGGCTTGGAGGTTCATCATTTAGTGAAAAGGGAACTGAATTTATGGCAAATATACCTACAGAAGAGGTATTTACCCTTCCTTTAAAAACAGGAGTAAATGGAAAAGTTGTAAGTTCAAAACCTTTAAATTACAACGGAAATTTAATTGAGGATTTTTCAATGGAATTTAAAGATGGAAAAATAATAAACTATACTGCAAAGCGTGGTTTAGAAACATTAAAACATATTATTGAAACTGATGAAGGATCTCATTATCTTGGTGAAGTTGCACTTGTTCCATTTGATTCACCTATATCAAATTCTAAGGTACTATTTTACAATACATTGTTTGATGAAAATGCATCTTGTCATTTGGCTATAGGTGAGGCATATCCTGTATGCCTTCGTGGAAGCGAAAATATGTCTAAGGAAAAGCTTTCAGATCTTGGAGTAAATCAGTCCCTTGAACATGTTGACTTTATGGTAGGCACTGAAGATTTAAATATAATGGGAATAACACAAGAGGGAAGAGAAATACCTATATTTGAAAATGGAAATTTTAAGTTTTAAATTAGAATATTATTACTCATTTAAGGGAATATATAATATATGGATAAAATTTATTTAATGAGGTGATAATGTGTCTGTAAAAAATGCAATGACTGCGGATTTTCTGCGTTCAGCTTATGGTGGAGAAAGTATGGCTCATATGAGGTATTTAATTTGGGGCGAAGAAGCGGCTAAAGAGGGGTACCACAATATAGGAAGACTATTTAAGGCTATTTCCTATGCAGAGTGGGTTCATGCTAAGAACCATTTTAATGTGCTTAAAGATCAAGCTGGTGATAGTTCAGTTACAGCAGGTGGCGTATTTGGAATGACAAATGTAGTTAACAATCTTCAAGGAGCATTTGACGGTGAAATGCACGAGATAAATCAAATGTATCCTGTATACCTTGAAACTGCCAAGTTACAAGGGGAAGAAGATGCTAAAAGATCATTTTCATTTGCACTTAGTGCAGAGAAAGAGCATGCCAAATTATTTAAAAAGGCTCAGGACTCAGCTAAACAGGGAAAAGATCTAGAAGGTACCAAAATATATGTATGTTCAGTGTGTGGCTTCACTGTAGAGGGAGAAGCTCCTGAAAAATGTCCGATATGTGGAGTACCTAAAGATAAATTTAATGAGTTTTAAAAGATACAATAGGAAAAGTTTCAGTGTTTACTGGAACTTTTTCTATTTTTATAAATAATTTTTAAAAAATGGGGTAAATATATTATATATAATAAAAATTTATTTGCTATAGAATTTAAATAGTACTTGAAATTATCATATGTAAAGGAGTGATTATTGTGAACAATACAAGTGGTAAAAATGAAAAGTCTTCTATAGGAGGATATATCATGAGACTTATGATTACAGTGGTTATACTTGCCATAACGTCTTTTTTAACACCTGGTTTTACTATAGTAGGCTTGTGGTCATATTTGGGAGCTGCAGTAGTAATAAGTGCAATAGATTATGCAGTTGAAAGGTATATGGGAATTGATGCATCTCCTTTTGGAAAGGGATTAAAAGGATTTTTAATTGCAGCTATTATAATATATATAACTCAATTCATAGTTCCAAATATGAGTGTGTCAATGATAGGTGCTATTTTAGCAGCACTTGTAATAGGAGTATTAGATGCTGTAATGCCAAGTAGCGTTATGTAATTATATGTTAATAATTAAAGGGAGTTTTAGAATATTAAAAAGGTATTCTATTACTTCTTTTTTTAATTCTTTATAAATCATTAAATTATAGATATGCTATAATTGATTGTATATTAGAATTAAATTTAATATTAGAAGGAGAAATATAAAATGTTTGAATGGAAAGACGAATACAAATGTGGAATAAAGTTGATTGATGATGAGCATAAGAAATTATTTAGAATAGGACAATCGTTATATGATAGCATAAAAGGTCCTGATAGTATATTTTATATTGACAAAGTTCTAGATGGTATTGATGAACTTAGAGATTATACAGTTTATCATTTTGAAGATGAGGAAAGATTAATGTTACTGTACGAATATCCTGGATATAAAAATCAAAAACTAGTTCATGATAAGTTTATAGAAAAAATAGAGAATTTTGATATTGAGAAAATAGAAGATAATCCAGAAAAAGAAGTTTTATCATTACTTGATTTTATATATACTTGGATAGGTGATCATATATTGAAAATGGATTTTAAAATAAACGAATATATTCAAGAATTAAAACCTTCAAAAATATTAAAAAATGACAATAGAAAGTTGATATAGGTATAAAATATGAAAAATATTGAAAAAATCTATATAAATAGAAGTCGGCACTACAGTTGGCTTGCTGAAAATGAAAATAGAGCAATTAAATTTATAAGTAAAGTAAGATTACTTGTTTTCCTATTGGGACTTATTACTACTATATTGTTGTACAATCATGGATATATATATTTAAGTATAAGCTCATTTATTGTATTTTTAGTTTTATTTATTTATACAGTTAAAATGCACGAAAAATTTAAGCATAATTTTGATTTTACAAAGAAACTTGCTGATATAAATAACACTTCCTATGAAAGATTAAAGGGAAATTGGACAGAATTTAAAGATTCTGGAAGTGAATTTGAAAATCAAGATCATGATTACAGCTTTGATTTAGATGTATTTGGAAAAGGATCTATATTTCAATGGATAAATACTTGTAAAACAGAACTTGGAAGGAAAAAATTAGCTGATATATTAAAAGCTAAATATCATAAAAGAGAGAGTATACTATTAAATCAACAGGCAATAGCTGAGCTATCACATAAGATAAAGTTTAGACAAAGACTTCAATGTGAAGCCTATTTTGCAGGAAATAATAAAAACAAATATGAAATCAAAGATTTAGTTCATTTACTTAACGAGTCTGGAAATAAGATTTATAGAAATAAGTTTATCATAGTACTTTTTAAAATTATTCCTGTAATAACTATATCTCTTCTATTTATGAGTTTTATTTTTAATATGCTTCCTGACTATATTGGATATTTAGCACTGCTTTTTCCAATGTTGATTTTATCTGTTGATTTTAAGAATAGGTCAAATAGTTTAGATACTCTGTTTAAACTTAAAGAAAATTTAAGTTCATATGAAAATATAATAAATATGATATACAAGGAAAGGTTTTCTTCAAAACTCATAAAACAGATTCAAGGTATATTTGGAAGAAATGAAATGGAGTCTGATTTAAATCATGGTAGGTTTAAACCTATGGAAGATTTAGTTAAAATAGTAAACAATATTTCTGAAAGAAGGAATATGGCATATTTACTTTTAAATATACTTTTCCTTTGGGATTATCAAAGTATGTTTGCACTTGAAAAGTGGAAACTTCAAAATGGTAACAATGTGTCTAAGTGGATTGAGGCTATAGCAGAAATTGAAGCTTTAAGTAGTCTTTCCATTATAAATTTTGATCATCCTAATTGGTGTATTCCTGAAATTTTGGAAAAACCTCTTACTATAAAGGCAAAATCCATGGCTCATCCTCTTATTAGAGGAAAAGCTGTAAGCAATGATTTAACTATAGGAGAAAATTCAAGAGTACTACTTATAACAGGATCAAATATGTCTGGTAAGAGCACTTTTTTAAGAACTTCTGGTGTAAATCTAATACTTGCATATTCAGGTTCTGCTGTATGTGCCGAGCAGTTCTCCTGTTCAATTATGAATATACACACTTGTATGAGAATAAGTGATAATTTAGATAAAAATATATCTTCTTTTTATGGAGAAATTTTAAGAATAAAGTCTATTGTAGAATGTGCAAAGAGAGGAGAATATATATTCTTCTTGTTAGATGAAATATTCAAGGGAACCAATTCTTTAGATAGGCATATTGGAGCAAAAATACTTATAAATGAGCTTAGAAAATTGAATACATGTGGTATGGTATCAACTCACGATTTGGAACTCTGCGATATGGAAAAGGAGAGCTTAGGAAATATTAAAAACTATCACTTTAGAGAATACTATAATAATAATAAAATATATTTCGACTATAAACTTAAAAGGGGAATTTCTGAAACTCGTAATGCACTGTATCTTATGAAAATGGCAGGAATTGATGTGCCAGATGATTTTAAACAGAAAAATTAATATAAAAATAGCAGGTGGAAAGTGGTTCCATCTGCTATTTTTCTTAGCCGAACTATTAAAAGTTATCTGAAAGTAGCTCAAAGTAAGATTGAGGATGTGCACATGCAGGACATGATTCAGGAGCTGAAGTACCTTCATAAATGTATCCGCAGTTAGTGCATTTCCATTTATATACTTTATCTTTAGTAAATACTTTATTTTCTTCAACATTTTTAAGTAAAGCTTTGTATCTTTCTTCATGATGTTTTTCAACTTCTGCAATTTTTCTAAAAACAGTTGCAATAACTGAAAAGCCTTCTTCATCAGCTACTTTTGCGAATTCAGGATATAGAGTGGACCATTCTTCATTTTCACCAGCAGCTGCAGCTTTTAAGTTTGTTTTAGTATCTCCAAGTGCAACAGGATATGATGCATTTATTTCTACAGCTTCTCCACATAAATCTTCATTTACAAATTTAAAAAATCTCTTTGCATGTTCTTTTTCGTTATTAGCAGTTTCTATAAATATGTTTGAAATTTGAACGTAACCTTCTTTTTTTGCAACAGAAGCATAAAAAGTATACCTATTTCTAGCTTGTGACTCACCAGCAAAAGCTTTCATTAAGTTTTCAGCAGTTTTTGTACCTTTTAAAGATCCCATAAAAAACCTCCTAATAATAGTTTATATGCTATAATATTCGACATATTTTAAATAATTCCTTTTAATTATAGAAAAATTAAAATACATGATAAAAAATTGTATTGACTAATTTTATAATATGATTAATAATATAGATGATAACGTATTATTAAATGAATAATTAGGATAGAGGAGCATTGTTTATCAGTAAAATAGTTGAGATAAGCACGATGAAGCTATTTGAAAGGAAACTTTGCCGAAACTTTCAGCAAAGGCTTTGATGCTGAAAAGTTGGTTTTACTTAAAATATATGTAAAACTGCCACAATAATGTTTGTGGAGAGCTATCATTCAAAGTGGTATAAATTTTAAACGTATAAAATACGTAAAATAAAATGCCTTGAGTGATTCTCAAGGTGTTTTATTTTACCTTAGTTTTCATTTATAAGAAAGACACTTACTAAGGAGGAGTAAAATGCAAAATAATTTAGAAGCTAAAGATGAAAATTCAAATCAATTAAAAAGAGGTCTTAAGGCAAGGCATTTAAACATGATTGCTCTTGGTGGGGCAATAGGTACTGGTATATTTTTAGCACTAGGGGATACTATAAAACAAGCTGGACCTGGTGGTGCAATAGTAGCATATGCCTGTATAGGAATAATGGTTTATTTTCTAATGACAAGTTTAGGAGAAATGGCTACTTATATGCCAGATTCAGGATCCTTTAGTATATATGCTATAAAATTTGTAGATCCAGCTTTGGGATTTGCACTTGGTTGGAATTATTGGTACAATTGGGCAATTACAGTTGCTGCTGAAATGGTTGCTGGGGGAGTTATAATGAGGTTTTGGTTTCCAAATGTTCCACCGGTAATATGGAGTGCAACGTTTCTAGTACTTATAGTTGGACTTAACTTGTTATCTGCAAGAGCTTATGGAGAATCTGAATTTTGGTTTGCTGGAATTAAAGTATTTACAGTTATAGTATTTTTAATAATTGGAGTAGCTCTCATATTTGGAATATTTAATGGGAGTCCTATTGGATTTAAAAATTTTACTGTTGGAGAAGCACCATTTGTTGGAGGAGCTAAATCTATATTTTTAGTATTTTTAATTGCAGGATTCTCATTTCAAGGGACAGAACTTGTAGGTATTGCTGCAGGTGAAAGCGAAAACCCCGAAAAAACTATACCTAAAGCAATAAATACAATATTTTGGAGAATAATAATATTTTACATTGGAACAATTATAGTAGTTGGAGCAATAATTCCATATACAAAGGCTGGAGTTAAGATAAGTCCTTTTACTATGATATTCCAAAGAGCAGGAATAGCAGGAGCTGCATCTCTTATGAATGCTGTTATATTAACATCTGTACTTTCTTGTGGAAATTCAGGAATGTATGCATCTACAAGAATGTTGTATTCAATGGCAAAAGATGGCGATGCACCTAAGATTTTTGGAAAAGTAAATTCAAGAGGTGTCCCTGTAAATTCCGTTATAGCTACAACTATAATAGCTTCATTGTGCTTTTTAACAGGCCTTTATGCTCAAAGTTCAGTTTATGTATGGTTGGTTGCAGCTTCAGGACTTTCGGGATTTATAGCCTGGCTTGGAATTGCTACATGTCATTATAGATTTAGAAGGGCTTGTATTGTACAGAAAAAGGATTTATCCAAATTAAAATATAGAGCTAAATTTTTCCCAGTAGGTCCCATAATTGCATTTACATTATGTGCAGTTGTAGTATTAGGACAGGGTATTACATATTTTCAAGAAAGTCATATAGACTGGGGTGGAGTAATATCTTCATACATAGGATTACCTATTTTTTTAGGATTGCTTATAATTTATAAGATTAAACATTCTACTAAACTTGTAAAACTTGAAGATGTAGATTTAACTGGTTTTAATAAGTTTTAGGTTATAAATGAGGCTGTCACACTAGCATAAAAAAGATGCTAATGTGGCAGTATTTTTTTATATAATTTCTATAACAATTTATATGTTATAATTTTACTAGTCTATTATCAAATTATATTTAAGTTATATTTTAAAGGAGATAGTAATATGAGTAAATTTTCTAATTTATTGAATATGATAATACTTTTAAAAAGTATAGGTAAAATGAAATGTAAAGATATAGCAGAAGAATTGGAAGTAGATGAAAGACAGGTAAGAAAATATAAGCGGGATTTAGAATTAGCTGGAATAAATATAACTTCTACAACAGGTATAGATGGAGGATATAGCATAGATGGATATGATCATTTATTAAATTTGAATATAAATGATGTAGATTTAACTGTACTTAATTTAGCCACTTTTCAATTGAAAAGTATGAATTTCCCATATTATAGGGAGTTTAATGTTTTAAAAGATAAAATAAATATTGCTAATAAATCTAATGAAAAAGAGTATGTTCAGTATTTTCAAAAATCTGCTAGAGAAAATATTAATGAAGAAGATAAAAAGAAAACACTTGATATAAATTGTGCAGTAATAACTAGGAGAAAAATGGAGATAGAATATTTTTCACTAAGTTCTGGATTAAGCATTAGAATAATACATCCATATGCTATTATAAGTTATAAAAATTCCCTTTATATAATAGCCTTTTGTGAGAAAAGAAATGAAATAAGGGATTTTAAAATATCTAGAATTAAAAAATACAAAACGTTAGATTCTAAATTTGAGATAGATAAAAATTTTTCATTAAAGAGATATATGAATGGTAGTTTTGGCATTTATAGGGATAGTAAATTGAATGTAAAAATGTGCATTTACAAGCCAATGTCATATATAATAAGTGAAAAAATATGGACAGAAAATCAAAAAATTACATGGAATGATGATGAATCTGTAATATTTGAGGCAACAATGTCAGGCAAAACAGAAATAGTTAGCTGGGTATTAAGTATGGGAAGTAAGGTTAAAGTTTTAGCTCCAGAGGAACTTAAAATAGCAGTGAAAGAAGAAATTGATAAAATAAAAAAGTATTATTAATATTTTTTTATTTTAACACAAATAGTTCCTAAATATTTGATATAATTAACTTATAAAACAATTTTGGAGAAAGAAGGTGAAAATGTGAGGTTTAGATGTGTTTTTAGCACAGAAAAAATACCATTATGTTATCATATGATGTTTGTGAGTATGATAAAAGAATCTCTTAAGGCAGAGGATGAGGATTATCTAAATAAATTATACTATTTTAGAGATAAGAAGAACAAAAAATCAAAAAACTTTACTTTTTCTGTTTATCTGAAGGATTATGAAATGAATAAAGATGAAATAAAAATTAATGACTCAGTGGAAATTAATATATCATCTCCTGATCCTGAATTTATGTTAAAGCTTTATAATGGAATACTAAAGAAAAAAACATTTCAATATAAGAAAATGTATAAAATTAATAAACTCAGAGTATCTATACAACCTGAAAAAAACATTTCAAAAGGAGAATTATGTTTTAAAACATTATCCCCAATTTACATTAAAGATAAAAACGGAAAAGCAGTTTCACCTAAAAGTGATGAATACTCTAAAGAATTTAATTATATTCAAAACAAAATTCTTGAAAATTATAGAGGATATGGTTTGAAAGAAGATATACAATTTATGCCTGTTTTGATGAAAAAGAAAATAGTTAAAGAGGAAATAGCAGACTTTAAGATGACTTCTGGTAAGAGTATATATTGTGTTGAAGCTTATTCTGGAATATTTAAACTATGTGGTGCTGTAAAGGATTTAAAAGATATTTATATGCTTGGAGTGGGCTTTAGGAGAAATCAAGGCTTTGGAATGATAGAGGTGGTATAGAGTGAAAGTCAAGGTATATCTAAATGATTGGTTTTATAATATGGGCATTGTTGGATTTATGCGAATACTTGAATATGCAGAAAAACTAAAAGAGGTTACTATAAAGGAAAATTATATAGAATTTGATAGTAATATTTTAAAAGAATTTGGTAAATATTATTTTAACTATTTTATGAATAGATATGATGTTCCTAAAGATAGATTGGAGAGATATCAGGAACAAAAAGCCTATATAAAGAAAAAATCTGATTATAAAGATGGAATAAAGTATTTAAAAAAGACAGTAACAGATATAGCCAATAAATTTAAAAATGATAAGAATGGAAAAGAACTAAAAGCTATATCAAATGAAATTTCAAAGGTAAAAAGTGAAAAACAGCTTGAGATTTTAGATGAGCAATATGAAAAGTTTAAGGAAATTTTATCAAAAGAAGAAGTTTCAGAAAAACTTAGATTGAATAAAGTGAGAAGTATTTTATATGATGAATATTTTGGACAAGCAAGTTTTTTGCAGAGAAATTTAGCATCTAAAAGATTAAGTTATCAGAGAAAAATAGCAGAGAAAGATTATATGATTCCTATATATGAAATGGGAAAGCTTATAGATTTATGTGAAAATGGTAATTTAGATGAAGCAAAAAAATGTATTGATGAATACTTAAATTTAGATAAGAGTTTTAAAGAAAAAAATATTGAAAAGATTTATAAAAGAATACGAAAGAAGATAGACAAAACAAAGAATATAAATTCAATTAAAGAGGAATTTAATTCTCCTAAATTATACAATTGTTCTTTATGTGGTGAATTTAAATCTTTAGGTTATGATTTTGAGGAGAAGGTATTTTCCCCTCTAGGAATTAGTAGTGGCAATGCATATAATTTATTTTGGAATTTTAATACGGAGTTTCCTATATGTAATATGTGCAAGTTAATACTGTTTTGTACACCAGCAGGAGCTACGGATTTGTTTAAAAGTTATATAGATGGTGATTATAAGGATAAAACCTATTTTGGATTTGTTAACGTGGATACAACTGTAAATAAATTATATAAGCAAAATCAAAATTTTTATAATAGAAAGGATAAAGATTCTCCTTATAAAGAGATCATACTGGATATGGTTCAAGAGCTTGGAGTTGAAAGTGAATGGGAGCTTCAAAATATACTTTTTGTTGAATTTGATGTTAATGGGAAAAACTGCAAATTAAATTATTTTAACATTCCAAGATTTATAGCTAAGTTTTTCAAAGAAAAATGTGATGAACTAAATAGTATAAAAGATGAAAAATTTAAATCAGAAATAGTAGATTTAATTTTAAAAAATTTAGATATTAAATTTGTTATAGATAAAAGATTAAGACAAAATATAAAAAATGGATATAGTGCTTTAGATTGTTATATAGCTTGTAAAATTAGATACTATTTAAATAAATATAAGGGAGGGGAAAGTGAAATGAATAGTAAAAAATTATTTTTTATATATAAAAGTGGACAAGATATAAATAAATATTTTACTGAACATGGTGAAGAAAATAAGATAGCTGGTATAGCTTATAAAATGTTAAACTCAGTTAAAACTGGCAATAAAAACAATTTTATGGATGCTATACTTAGAACGTATATGACAGTACAAAAAGAAGTTCCATCACTTTTTTCTGAAATTTTTTCAGATGAAAATTCAGAATTTGAATCAGTTGCACAAACTTTTGTATCTGGACTTATATCTAAAGAAACGTCTAAAAAAGTAGAGGAGGTAAATAAAAATGAATAAGGGATTAACTTTAACTGTTGTTTTTCAAGCACAGAGTTTGAATTTTGGAGAGGGAATTGCAAATATATCTGAACTTAAAAAATTGACAAGAGGAGATGGAAATTTATATACTTTTGCATCAAGACAATGTTTAAGATATGATATTGTAAGACTTGGAAGTATGTTTTACAATTGGAATACACAAGTTGTTGATAAAAGTAAAGGAACAGTACAATTTAGAGATGACTGCACAATAAAAGATTCTGAAGAAATGGATTTATTTGGATATATGAAAACAGCTAAAAAAAATGATGATGAAAAAGGTGGCTCAAATATAAGAAGTGCAGTTGCTAGACTTAGTCATGCTATTTCACTAGAGCCATATAGAAGTGATATGGATTTTTTAAATAACAAAGGATTAGCAGATAGAATAGGTGAACATCCTAACCTTGCAAATGTAGAACAACATTTTAGTTTTTACACATACACAATTACAGTAGATTTAGACAAGGTAGGCAATGATGGCAATATAAATTTGGATAAAAAATATAAGGTACAGAGAGTAAATCAGCTTTTAAGCATACTTAAAGTATTAAACAGAAATATAAGAGGAAGACAGGAAAATCTTGCACCACTTTTTATAGTTGGAGGTATATATGATATTCCAAATCCATTCTTTTTGGGCAGAATAAAGCTTAGCTATAGAGATAATAAGCCTTGCATAGATTCTAATATTTTAAAACAGACACTTGAAACAAAAATATTTGATATTTCAATTGATAAATCAACTTCTATTGGAATGGTAAGCGGTGTATTTAATAATGAAGATGAATTAAAAGAGGTATTTAAAAACAGAAATTATTCTGTAGAAAAGTTCTTTGATAACTTACAAAATGGTGTAAAAGCATATTATGGGGTGTGATTAATGTGGAGAATCGCAAAAGAGTTCTTAAACTTAATATTTTTCAAGAATCAGCCTGTTATAAAAAACCATTTTCATTTAAGGCAGCAGAAACCTATCCACTGCCTCCTTATTCTACAATAAAGGGACTATTGCATAAGGTTATTAATGCTGATAAGTACTATCCTATGGGAGTTTCAGTTCAAGGAAATTATGAAAGTAAGTTTAATAATTTTCAAACTACCTATTTTTATAAAGATAAAGGTATAACAACTATGCCAATGAATGTTCATCAACTTTTTAACATAAATTTGACTATTCACATATCATCTGAAGAAGAGTTACTTAAAAAGATATATAATGGATTTTATAATTTAAATGAAGCAGTTAGTTTAGGTAGAAGAGAGGACTTAGCAAGAATAGATAATATCGAGTTTACATGGGCAAAGCAAGTAGACATAGATGATGATGATTACAATTCATATCTTATAAAAAATCCTATATATATTCCTAAAGGGCAGATATGTGAAGAACTTCATGGAATAAATTATAGACTAAACAACTGGTATGAAAAAGTAAATAATATTAGAAATTGGCATAAGACAGATGTTTTGTATGCAAATAGTGATCAGGAAATTGAAGAAGGATTGATTTGGGTAGAAGAAAATAATCCTGAAGAGTTAATTTTCTTTAGTGATTAGTGTAAGTTTGGAGGTGGTTAAATGTTATATGCAAAATCTAATCCTGTTGAAAGTATAAAACAGCATACAGATGAACTAGTTAAAAATTATGAAGAACTGAGAGAAACATATGGTGAGATTATAGAACAAAAGGTAACTATTGATAAAAATGATTTTTGGCAGCTATTAAATATAGCTGTCCTCTACCATGATGTTGGAAAAGCTTACACTCAGTTTCAAAATAAAATAAGAAGAGTTTTAAAAGAAAAAGAACTTCCAGAAAATGATAGTACAGATATACCACATAATTATTTATCTCCAATGCTTATTCCTTATAAAAAATATGGACTTTCGAAAAATAAAACTTTGAAAAAGATACTAATACAAGCTATAGCTTATCACCATGAGAGAGATAAAAAACCTGATGTGCATGAAATTAGACAAGCAGCTGAACTTGATTTGAAAAATATTATTGGTGAAATAAGGGAAGAAATGAAAATTGAAATTCCAGATAAACCAATAAATAAGGTGTTTAATTCTATGAATTTTCAAAATAGAATTAAAGAAAATGAAGCTGGGTATTATGACTATGTTATGTTAAAAGGATTGTTACATAGGATAGACCATTCAGCCTCTGCTCATAGAGAAATAGAATTAGATCGGGAGAATAATGTTGGAGAGTCAGCAAGAAAATATGTAATAAATAATTTTAGAAAATTAAGAAATGTGCAAACATTTTGTAGTGAAAATAGAGAAAATAATTTAATTTTAATAGCATCTACTGGTATGGGTAAAACGGAATCTGCTCTTATGTGGCTTGATAATGATAAGGGATTTTTTACACTTCCACTTAGGGTTACACTTAATTCCTTATTTTCAAGAATTGTAAATGATAATGAAATTGGATATAAACCGGCTGGACTGCTCCACTCAACAAGTTTGGACTATCTTGAAGAAAACGGATTTGAAAATCCAGAAGATCTAGTTGAATCCGCAAGATTACTTTCAAAAAAATTAAGTCTTACTACTGTTGATCAATTATTTAAATTTCCATTCAAATACAAAGGATATGAAAAAATTTATGCAACACTAGCATATTCTAAAGTTGTCATAGATGAAATACAATCATACACACCAAAGATAGCAGCAGCAATAATAAAGGGTATTGAGATGATATATAAAATAGGTGGAAAGTTTTTAATAATGACAGCTACTCTTCCTAAAATATATACTGACTGTTTAATAGAACGTGGAGTCAAATTTAATGTAAAAAATAATGGTGAAATACCTAAATTTGTTATGGATAAAGAAAGACATAAAATTTTACTTAAAGATAAAGAAATTAAAGATGATATTGAAGAAATAGTTAAAAGAGCTAAAAGCAAAAAGGTTTTAGTTATAGTTAATACAGTAAAAAGAGCATTAGAATTATATGAACTTTTGAAAAATTGTAATTTAGATAATTTAAATTTATTACATTCTGCATTTATAAAAAAAGATAGAGCTAAGCTTGAAAAAAAGATAAAGGATTTTGCTGACAGTAAAGATATAACGAGCGGATTATGGATAACAACACAGATAGTTGAAGCTTCACTTGACGTTGATTTTGATTATTTATTTACTGAACTATCTACTTTGGACAGTTTATTTCAAAGACTTGGAAGATGTTATAGAAAAAGAGAGTTTGATTTAGATGAACCTAATGTATATATTTATACAAATGGTGTGAGCGGAATAGGAACTATATATGATAAAGAAATATTTGAAATGGGATTAGAGTATTTAAAAAAATATAACAATTGTATTTTAAGAGAAACTGATAAAATTGATTTAGTTGATAAGTTGTATACAAAAGATAAACTTAAGGATACTGAATTTTATAAGGAGTTTAAGTATGCTTTAAAAATATTAGATGACAATGAAGAATATGCACTAACAAGCAGTGAATCACAAAAAATATTAAGAGAGATAAATTCAATTACAGTTATACCAAGAACTGTTTATGATAGTAATATGTCTTTGATAGACGAATTTATGGAATGTAAAAATGCTCATTTAAAAGAAGAAAGAAAACATAAAACTGAATTGTTTAGAAAGATAAATAAACTTACTGTGGATGTTCCAGTATATAAGTGTTCTAATAAAATCGTTAAAAGCTGTATTAGTGATAGAATTTTTGTTATTGAATGTAAATATGATGAAAAGAGTGGAATCTTATTTAATTCTGATATAATAAACCACATAGGGTGATAAAAATGGAATTTAATTTAGAAGAGTTTAAAGTTCAGGGGATAAAATTTAACTATTATTTTGTTTGTAAAAGAAAATTATGGCTTTTTAATAGAGGAATAACAATGGAGAATAATAGTAATAGAGTTATGGAAGGAAAAACTGTACATGAAAATTCATATTCAAGATTAAAAACAAGAGAGGTTTTAATTGATGATATAATTAGATTGGACATAATGGACAAGGAATTTATTCGTGAAATAAAGATAACAAGTAAAATGAAAAATATTGATAAAATGCAGCTTCTTTACTATTTGTACTATTTAAAAAAGCTTGGTATTGAGAAAAAAGGTGTTTTGAATTATGTAAAGGAGAGAAAAAATGAAATTGTTCAGCTAGATGAAAAAGCAGAGATTGAGATAGAAAAAACTTTAGTAGATATAAATAAGATTTTAAATGAAGACAAACCTCCTAAAATTGTTAAATATCCCTATTGTAAAAAATGTGCGTACTATCAATTTTGTTATGTAAAGGAGGTTCAATAGATATGGGTAAAGATTATTATATATTTACAAATGGACAAATAAAGAGAAGAGAAAATACGATTCATTTTACTGATGGAGATGATTTATCAAGGGATATACCGATAGAAATTATAGAAAGATTGCATTTATTTGGTGAGATAAGTTTAAATACTAAATTTTTTAATTTTATAAGTAAATATGGTGTTATAGTGAATTTTTATAATTATTATGGATTCTATTCAGGAAGTTACTATCCAAGAAAGAAGAATGTATCTGGATACTTGATCACTCGTCAGGCAGACTTTTATAATAATAAAGAAAAGAGATTGTATATAGCAAAATGTTTTATTGATAGTGCAGCTCACCACATATTAAGAAATTTAAGAAGGTATAAGCCAAGAACAGAAAAAATTATGGATAAAATTGAAAATGAGAGAATTAATATATTGACAGCTAATAGTATAGATGAGCTTATGGGAGCAGAGGGTAGAATGAGAAATGCATATTATTCTGCTTACAATTATATTTTGAAAAACGGCTTTACCTTTGAGAAGAGAGAAAAAAGGCCTCCTACTGATCCTTTAAATGCATTGATTTCTTTTGGAAATAGCATGATGTATACAACTGTTTTGGGAGAAATATATAAAACTCAATTAGATCCAACAATAAGTTTTTTACATGAACCTTCTACAAAACGATTTTCATTGTGTCTTGATATATCAGAGATATTTAAACCTCTAATAGTAGATCCACTAATATTTTATCTTATTAACAATAAAATGTTAAAGTTAGATGATTTTGATACTCATGAAAGTATATGTTTTTTAAATGAAAAAGGAAGAAAGAAATTTATAAAGGAATATGAAATTAAACTTTCTACAACCATAAAGCATAGAAGTTTAAAAAGAAAGGTATCTTATAGAAATTTTATAAAATTAGAATGTTATAAACTTATAAAGTATTTTATTGATGATGAGTTGTATAAACCTTTGAAAGCGTGGTGGTGATTATTTTTGTTATATTAACCTATGATATAGGAGAAAAAAGGGTAAACAGAGTGAGAAAAATTGTAAAAAAATATTTGACATGGACACAGAATTCTGTTTTTGAAGGAAATATAACAGAAGCTAAACTTCATAAATGTTTATCTGAAATAAATAGAAACACAATAAGGGCAGAGGATTCAGTTTATATCTATAGGGTTCAAAATCCTAAAAATATAACGAAAGATATAATAGGTATTGAGAAAAATTATGATGAAATGTTTATTTAGAATTTTGCAGTAAACCTCTGTTTTTATAAAATATGGATTAAGTATTGAAATAAAAGGCTTACAAGCATTTCTATTGTAATATTAACATGCACTACTGGTGGCTCAATGCAATTATGTTAAATTGAATAATTCTATGGGGCCTGAGAAACTAGATAAATTAAGGCTTTATGATTTTTTGAATTATGGGGTTTTATAAGAACTATGTGGTATGTAAATTCTTTATACCAACTAGGATTCGAAGCATAAGCATTTTTGTTTTATAAGAACTATGTGGTATGTAAATAAATCAGTTGCAGAACTAAAGTCTTATGGCATTAGGTTTTATAAGAACTATGTGGTATGTAAATCATATAAAAAAACTCTTTATGATAAAATTTATTAAGTTTTATAAGAACTATGTGGTATGTAAATAATAAACAAGGTGATGTAGATGAATAATATTGATTACTGTTTTATAAGAACTATGTGGTATGTAAATATAGAACTTCAAGGCTTTATAGAGGATAAAGTTATTGTTTTATAAGAACTATGTGGTATGTAAATAAACTTATTTGTATGTTAGGAGCAAGTGTTGCTGTACTGGTTTTATAAGAACTATGTGGTATGTAAATTTATAGTAGTACTTTCATTTATTGCTATATTTCTATGTTTTATAAGAACTATGTGGTATGTAAATGCTTTTTCTTTTATTGATAACTCTTTTATTAAGACTAGGTTTTATAAGAACTATGTGGTATGTAAATTGCATATTATCACCTCCCATTTATTCTGTAATTTAGTGTTTTATAAGAACTATGTGGTATGTAAATCTTTTTTAATTAGCCTTATAGATCAAGATTATATTAAGGTTTTATAAGAACTATGTGGTATGTAAATTTCTATTATATATATATGAACTATAGCTTTTGCTAAACGTTTTATAAGAACTATGTGGTATGTAAATGTATTGGATTGATTTATATTAGCTCCTGCTGTTATACGTTTTATAAGAACTATGTGGTATGTAAATGTTTCAGCGTTTAAACCATCTTTATATTTCTTCTTAAGGTTTTATAAGAACTATGTGGTATGTAAATAATCCACACATAGCAGACTTAGTTAACACAATACTAAAGTTTTATAAGAACTATGTGGTATGTAAATTTTTGTTTCGGGTCCAAGTGACAATATAACAATTGATGTTTTATAAGAACTATGTGGTATGTAAATAAAAACGTAACAGTAAAATCAGAAAGCGTTGAAGATTGGTTTTATAAGAACTATGTGGTATGTAAATTCAAGCTTTTGTTGTTGGTGGTTGTGTCAGAGATAGGTTTTATAAGAACTATGTGGTATGTAAATAACAAAGCATATTATAATATACATATAAACAATGCTTGTTTTATAAGAACTATGTGGTATGTAAATTAAAGGATTTAGCAATTAATGGTCATGATTTAATTGCGTTTTATAAGAACTATGTGGTATGTAAATGGATGTGGATTTAATATAGTTTTCATCTCTACTGTCTGTTTTATAAGAACTATGTGGTATGTAAATGACAGAAAATATAAAGCAATTATTATTAATCAAATTGAAGTTTTATAAGAACTATGTGGTATGTAAATCCTTTAAGTTCTCTTTATACTGATACAAAAGTTATTTGTTTTATAAGAACTATGTGGTATGTAAATGAATAATGTGGAAGATTTTCAAAGTAATGATAATTCAAGTTTTATAAGAACTATGTGGTATGTAAATTATTATATGATTTTATAATATTATCTACTATAGTTAAAGTTTTATAAGAACTATGTGGTATGTAAATTCAATATATCCGTTCGGTATCTGCATTATATTATTAGTTTTATAAGAACTATGTGGTATGTAAATAGTTGCAAGAGCGTCGTGATCTGCCTGTGTTTCACTAGTTTTATAAGAACTATGTGGTATGTAAATTTCTTTATTGCTGCATTAGCATCCATCCATGTTTCATCGTTTTATAAGAACTATGTGGTATGTAAATTTGATTATTGCAGTATCAAGTGCTTTTGTTATAGCTTGTTTTATAAGAACTATGTGGTATGTAAATTTGTACCAATAGAATTTCTTTTGTTTTTTTGAATATGTTTTATAAGAACTATGTGGTATGTAAATTTGAGTGCCGTACAAGGCTATGCAAGTGACATGAGAAGTTTTATAAGAACTATGTGGTATGTAAATGTAAGTGTTATAGATAAGCCGTTAACAGATCGTATGGGTTTTATAAGAACTATGTGGTATGTAAATTGTGTATTAAAAGATGGGGTTGTGCAATATTATTTAGTTTTATAAGAACTATGTGGTATGTAAATCATGGAAAGACCGTACGGAACAAATTATGCGAGTATTAGTTTTATAAGAACTATGTGGTATGTAAATCTAAACTTAAAAGGTGCTTTATATACTACATTTTTAAGTTTTATAAGAACTATGTGGTATGTAAATGAATCAACATACAACACACGATATTGATAATTAGAAGGTTTTATAAGAACTATGTGGTATGTAAATTCTAATAAGCACATAACCGCTTTAGGTCTTATTAAGGTTTTATAAGAACTATGTGGTATGTAAATGCATATTTTCCACCTTTAAAAAGTGGTGTATTATATAGTTTTATAAGAACTATGGGTATGTAAATACAATAGGAATAGTAAAATTTCCATGGATTAATGAAATGAGCTGAAATTTTATCACAAACTTAGAGTATAAATTTAGTGGGCAAAGATAGTAGTAATTAATAATAAAAAATAAAGGGAGATGCAAAAAACATCTCCCATGTACATAATATATCCATTATAATATAAGTTAGCGAAACTATATAGAAATGGGTGATATTAATGTACAATTTAAGTTTAAAGGATAATGACATAACTTTCAATAACTTAGAGAAAAAAATATATAAATATGTATGTAATAAAGCATGTGAATTTATGAAAGAAGTGCTAACGCACTTAGACCGAAGGTTTGGGAAAAAGGCCTATAAGTTTTTATTAGATGAATATCTAAAAATGGATACAATAGGTCATATTTCAAGTAATTTAGTACAAAAGTTAAGTTCTAAAATAGAAGAAAAAGAAGAAATATGAGTTGGTCTATTAAAGGTGCCAATAATTTGGCTAAGATATTAGCTGAAAAATCAAGTATATCATTTACAGGCTGAGCCATAACTAATGGTAGAAAGGCAATACAGAGCTTATTTAGAGAAAGAAATTTTACTGAACTTATTCATAGATAGTCTTAAAATTCTAGATAAAAAGTCAATAGAATAAATGCGCTCTTTCGGGCTGCGGACTAAGTCCTTTGAGGATAAAATTTTAACTGAATTTATAATGGAGAAATTAAAAAATAAAATTGCCCACTTTAACTTGACACAAACTATCATAAATTAACTATTGACATTATAATAATACTTGCTATAATAGTTAATAACCAATAAAGAAATAATATAAAAACTAGGATAGGGAAAAGTAGAAGACAAGATACTTAAAAGAGAGTGGGATAAGCTGAAAACCCATAAGTTATTGTTTTTGAAAAATCACCCTAGAGTTGCAAACTGAAATAGTAGTAAGTTTATGTCGGTGAAAACCGTTATTACTTTAAGTTATAAATTTGGGTGGTACCGCGACCATTTCTCGCCCCATATCGAGAAATGGTCTTTTTCTATCTAAAAAAACTTAGATTATGTATGTTTTAAAATTGTGGTTTAAAATAATTATATTACTTTAGTGATTTAATGTTTTAAATTATTTGTATATAAATAAAATATAAATATTTTTATAGGGAGGAATTATAATATGTATACTTTTTTAGGGGGACTAGTAATACTTTTATCCGGCTTCTTATTTTATTCAAAATATGTTGAGAAGCAGTTTGGGGCAGATGGCAGTAGAATAACACCTGCATACGCTTCAGAAGATGGAGTAGATTATGTTCAAATGCCTTCTTGGAAGCTTTATTTTATACAATTTTTAAATATAGCAGGACTTGGACCAATATTTGGTGCTATCCAAGGGGCATTGTATGGACCTGTTGCATTTTTGTGGGTAATCATAGGCTGCGTATTTGGTGGAGCTGTTCATGATTATATATCTGGAATGATTTCTGTTAGAAAAAATGGAGCTGGTTTATCTGAAATTCACGGAGAATACTTAGGTAAGTCTGTACAAAGATTTATGAGAGTTCTTACAGTGTTTTTCTCCATGATTGTCGGAATTGTCTTTATAGTCGGACCTGCAAAACTATTGTCACAATTAATACCTGTAAATTTCGGAGTGAATTTTTGGGTATTTGCTATTATATTTTATTATTTTCTTGCAACTATGCTTCCTATAAATGCAATTATAGGAAAAATATATCCTATTTTTGGTGCTTGCCTTTTATTTATGGCAATAGGCGTTGGTGGTGCAATGTTATTTCAAGGATACAATATTCCAGAAGTGAATTTTATTAATCTCCATCCTAGTAAATTAGCTATGTGGCCAATGATGTTTGTTACAATTGCATGTGGTGCAGTATCTGGTTTCCATGCAACTCAATCTCCATTAGTTGCAAGGTGTTTAAGAAATGAAAAAGAAGGAAGAACTGTTTTCTATGGAGCAATGATTTCAGAAGGAGTTGTAGCATTAGTTTGGGTAGCAGCTGGTTTAGCTTTTTATGGTAATACTACTAATTTAGGACAAATTGTTCTTGGAAAGGCTGGTCCTGCAGGAGCTGTATTTGAGATAACTAAATCACTTTTAGGACCTATTGGAAGTGTAATTGCAATAATTGGTATAGTTGTTTGCCCTATTACAACAGGTGATACAGCTTTTAGAAGTGCACGAATATTACTTGCTGAAATGTTTAAATATCCTCAAGGAAAAATTAAAAATAGACTAACTTTAGCTATACCAATGTTTGTTATTGCAATATTCTTTACATTTGTAGATTTCCCTATTTTATGGAGGTATATGAGCTTTTTAACTCAGGCTTTTGCTATGGTAACACTATGGGCATGTTCTGTATATCTTTATAAAAATAGTAAAAACCATTGGATTACAACTTTACCTGCAATATTTATGTCTGCAGTTAGTGTAAGCTATATATTACAAGCACAAGAAGGTTTTAGATTAAATCCAACTTTTTCTAATGTAACAGGGGTAGTTGTTTCAGTAGCATTCTTTGTATTATTCTATGTAAAGATGAAATACTATTCTAATGCATCTTCTTCAGACACTGTTAAGGAAAGTGCTATATAAAATTTCAGCCTTGAGAGGCAAAACTCTTAAGGCTTTTTATATATAAAAAATTATATAACATTGATTTACATAATTGAAAATTTTGAATTTATACTAAATTTATGTTATATTAAATTGTGATAAAAAAATATGTATACATAAGGAGGAGTTAAAAGTGCCTCATAAATTTAATTATAAACACAAGCATAGGCTTAATAGTGAAGAAAGAAGAAAAATACTTCCACCTGAGAGCACTCTTACTAAATTTGGACTACATGATGGTGATATAGTAGCTGATATAGGTTGTGGTATTGGGTACTTTACTATACCTGCAGCTAATATTGTAGGAAGCAGTGGAAAAATATATGCGTTGGATATTTTAGATAAAATGATCAATGAAATCAAGATAAAATTGAAAAAATTAGATATATCAAATGTAGAAACTGTCTTAACTGAAGAGAATAATCTTAAGCTTCAAGAAGAAACAGTAACTTTTGCATTTATAAGTAATGTACTTCATGAAGCTAAAAATAAAGAAAAGTTTTTAAGTGAAGTAAAAAAAATTATCTGCTCAAAAGGTAGAATTGCCATTATTGAGTGGAAAAAAGGTAATTATAAAATGGGACCTCCTATGGAAGACAGATTAGATAAAGAAGTATTAGTAAAAATTTTAGATAAATTAGGATTTATCAATATTTCCACTATAGATATTGCAAAAGATTTTTATGGACTTATAGCAGAGAGAATATAAAAATTAGTTATTGGCATTTGACAATAATATAAAATAATAGTATTATAAAGATGGCAAATGCCAATAAATATTTATAGGAGGAATTTTAAATGAAAATAGCAGTAGCAAGTGATGGAAAGTATGTAAGTAGACATTTTGGACATTGTGAAGGTTTTAAAATATATGAAGTTAGTAAAGATGGATCTATTAAAGGAGAATTTAAGCCTAATCCAGGGCATAGACCAGGTTTTCTGCCAGTATTTTTAGGTGATTTAAATGTAAATACTATTATTGCAGGTGGCATGGGACAGACAGCACAAGATTTATTTAACCAAAATAATATTGAAGTAGTTGTTGGAGCTGAAGGAAATTGTGACGATATAGTTAAAAAGTATATAAAAGGTGAATTAAAATCTACAGGAAGTGTTTGCAGTGAACACGAATATGAGGGGAATTGCGGTAATTAACTACTAATCTATATTTGTGTATAATCTCTGTATATAGCTTTAAAGTAGTGTAAATGTTGTAATGTTAGTGTAAGTATACAGAGGAGGAATTTAAATGCCAAGACCAACTAAGTGTAGGAGAGTAGAATATTTTCCCAAGGATACTTACTTTATTCCTTGGGGAAAACCAAAATGTAAAATTAAAGAAATAACTTTAAAAGTAGAAGAACTTGAAGCAATGAGACTTAAAGATATTGAAGATTTAAACCAAGAAGAATGTGCTGAGAGAATGCAAGTTTCCAGACAAACATTTCAAAATATTATAGATAGTGCTAGAAAAAAAGTGGCTACAGCACTAACAAAGGGAAATTCTATAAGGATAAGCGGAGGAAATTATAGAGCAACATTTTGCAAGTTTAAGTGTTTTGACTGTGGAAATATATATGAGATAAGTTATGAACAAGATAAATATAAGTGTCCAAATTGTGGTTCAAGTAAAGTCATGTGTACTAGAAAGGCTGAATTTTGTGGTAAGTGGTGCAAAAAAGTGGACTAAGTTTTAAATAAACAATACAATAATTATGTTGAATACATATTAAAGGTAGTATAGCAATTGCTTTTAGTATGTATTTTTTTATTATCTAAATTTGCGTATAAAAATAATTATTTGACATATGTTTCTATAATGTGGTATTATTACACTATAATTTAATGTTGAGTAAATTACTATGAATTGAATTATAGTTAGACTTTTTAAGATAAATCGCATAAGTTAGCTTCTGTATCTCATAGGATGCAGAGGCTTTTTGAACTGAGATTTGTGCATATAATTTATATAATTTTGGGGGTTGATTACGCTGGATAATATTCTTGAACTTGTAAAAGTAACAAAAAAATTAATGGACAAGATATACTTAAAAATATTTCAATGAGTATAAAAAGAGGTGAGTTTCTTACTATTTTAGGACCAAGCGGATGTGGAAAGACAACTACACTTAGAATGATTGCAGGATTTGAAAGGCCAACAAGTGGAAATATATTTTTAAATGGAAGTCGTATAGATAATAAGGAACCCTATGAATTGAGTATAAATACTGTATTTCAAAATTATGCACTTTTCCCTCATATGAACGTCTATGATAATATAGCATATGGACTAAAAATAAAGAAAATAGATAAAAAAACTATAAAAGAAAGAGTAAATAAAATGCTTGAAATTGTAAGGCTAAAGGGATATGAAAAAAGAATGCCTAAAAATTTAAGTGGAGGTCAAAGACAAAGAGTTGCAATTGCAAGAGCTCTTGTAAATAATCCAGATGTACTACTTTTAGACGAGCCACTTGGAGCATTGGATTTTAAACTAAGAAAACAAATGCAAGTTGAACTTAAAAATCTTCAGAGAAATTTAGGAATAACTTTTATATATGTAACCCATGATCAAGAAGAAGCACTTAATATGTCAGATCGTATAATTATTATGAAAGATGGTGTAATAGAACAAATAGGCACACCTATGGAAATATATGAAAAACCACATACAAAATTTGTGGCAGATTTCATAGGAGAATCAAATATATTTGACTGTATTGTAGATTCTGTATCAAATGGTATAGCATACTTGAAAAATGAGAATGGATATATGGGAATAAATAGTGACTCACTTAAAAAAGGTGATAAAGTATGTTTAATGGTAAGACCAGAGAATATTAAATTTTCTTTAAATCCAAAGGAAAAGTTCTCATTGAGAGGAAAAGTAATTAGTAGTGTGTATCTTGGATCAAACAGAAAAATTACATTTAAATTGGAAAATGGAAGTTTTGTAATTCTAAATAATTATGTTAAGGGAGCATATTTACCACAAGTAGGAGAATATCTATGGTTATACTGGAATTTTCAAGATGCTGTGATAATTCAAAATGAAGATGAAGGTGAAGATTCAAAGGAAGCTAAAGAGGTGGTTTAGTTGAAAAAAAAATTAAAAAAATTTGATTTAGAAAAATATATTTTTATAGGTCCTGTAAGTTTATGGATGTTACTTTTTATAGCAGTACCAATTTTTTATGTTATATTTGTAAGTTTTCTTAGAAGAGGTGTAAATGGAGGCATAGATTTTGTTTTTTCTCTTGATAACTATAAAAGAATTGCATCTCCATTATACTTTAAGGTTTTTGGAGATTCAATAGGAATTTCATTTATAACAACTATAGTTTCACTTGTTTTTGGATATCCTTTTGCGTATTTTATAAGTAAAATATCAAGTAAATTTAGAGTCTTTGTAATAATGCTTATTATTATTCCATTTTGGACAAATTCTCTTATAAGAGCTTATGCGTGGATGAATCTTATGAGTACAGGAGGACTTATAAATAGTATACTTCTTAAATTAAATATAATAAAAGAACCTTTGAAAATGCTCTATACTTATGGTGCCGTTATTTTAGGAATGACATATACTCTATTTCCATTTATGGTGCTTCCTATTTATAATTCTATTGAAAAATTGGAAAAATCCTATATTGATGCAGCTAAAGATTTAGGAGCAGGAAACTTTGCAACATTTTTAACTGTAATTTTACCTCTTACAATGCCTGGAGTAATAGCTGGCTGTATACTTGTGTTTATACCATCTCTTGGATTATTTTATATTTCAGATCTTATGGGAGGAAGTAAAGTAATGCTTATAGGAAATCTCATAAAAAATCAATTTTTAGTAGCTCGTGACTGGCCATTTGGTGCAGCTGTATCTATATTTATGGTAGTGGCTACTTTGATTTTAGTTGCTGTTAGTATAAAGATAGTGGGCAAAAATACTGATATGGAGGTATTTTAATGAATAGAAAATTTGCTAAATGGAGCCAATACATATATATCAGTATGATTTTTATATTTTTGTATTTGCCTATACTTGTAATAGTTATTTATTCTTTTAATCAAGCAAAAACTGGTTCACTATGGACAGGAGTTACATTTGAATGGTATGAAAGGTTATTTAATGATACTGATGTTATTTTTGCATTTAAAAATAGTTTAACAATAGCAATTGTAAGTAGTTTTATATCTACTGTAATTGGTACTATAGGTGCAGTTGGATTGTACAAGTACTCATTTAAAGGAAAGAGTATAATTGAATTACTTTTAAATATAACCATAGTTATACCTGAAATAATATTAGGTATTGCCCTTCTTAGCTATTTTTCACAGTTTCAAATAAATTTTGGAATAGGAACATTGATACTATCTCATGTAACTTTTAGTATTCCTTTTGTTTTAATTGTAGTTAGAGCTAGATTTTCAGGATTTGATTCATATATAGAAGATGCAGCTATGGATCTTGGTGCAACTAGACTTAAAGTGTTTTTTACAATAATACTTCCAAATATAGTTCCAGCAGTATTTACAGGTGCGATGATTGCATTTATATTGTCTTTTGATGATGTAATCATAAACTTTTTTGTATCAGGACCTGAAAGTACTACTCTTCCTATAAAAGTGTTTTCAATGTTAAGGTTTGGACTGTCGCCTGAAATAAATGCTTTGTGCACTGTTATGCTTATAATTACTTTTGTTATTCTTATAACTGGTGAATGTATTAAATTGGTAAGTCAAAAAAGATTATAATTTTTAGGGGGAAAATATTATGAAAAAAAGATTATTAAAATTTTTAAGTATGTGTGCAGTAATGTCATTTTTAGTAATGTCATTTACTGGATGTGGATCTGAAAAGACTTCACAAAAACAGGAAAAGGTATTGAATTTATTTACATGGGCTAATTATGTTCCAGATTCTGTAGTAAAGGAATTTGAGGATAAAACTGGAATAAAGGTAAACTACAGTAATTTTTCTACTAATGAGGAGATGCTATCTAAACTTCAAGCAGTAAAGGGATCTGATTATGATGTAGTTATATGCAGTGACTATATTATTGAAGTTATGTTAAAGGAAAAGAACATATTGTTGCAACCTATAGATAAAGATAATATACCAAACTATAAGAATGTAGATCCTCAATTTTTAGGACAGTACTATGATAAAGACAATAAATATTCAATTCCATATACCCTTGGTACTCAGATGATAGTGTATAATCCAGATAAAGTTAAAATACCTATAAAATCTTACAGTGATTTGTGGAATCCAGCTCTTAAAGATTCAATTGTACTTGTAGATGATCCTAGAATAGTAATAGGGATGACTCTTAAAAAACTAGGATATTCTATGAATGAAACAGATTCTAAAAAATTAGAAGAGGCAAGTGCTGAATTAAAAAAATTAAAGCCAAATGTTAAAGTTTTAAATGCAGATACTCCACACAACAGCCTTATAGATGGAGATGTAAGTGTTGGATATATGTATGGATCTCAGGCATCAGCAGCAGTTCGTGCAAATCCAAAGTTCAAGATAGTATACCCAGAAGAGGGAATGAACTTAGAAGAAGATAACTTTGTAATACCTGTTAATGCTCCACACAAGGAAAATGCAGAGAAATTTATAAATTTCATGTTAGATGGTAAGATAAGTAATGAAGCTACTGAAAAAATTGAATATGTAAATACGAATAAAGAAGCAAAAAAGTATATGTCTGAGGAGTATCTAAATAATAAAGCTGTATATATACCAGATTCAGAACTTAAAAAAGCAGAAAGTTTCAGAGATGTTGGTAGTGCATCTAAAATATATGATAGAATATGGTCTGAGTTTAAGCAGCAGTAGTTTCCATTGACAAGTTACACGATATAGTAATATAATAAATTAAAAATTATTCTTATGACGGGGAAGAGTACTTTTAGATGTAATTTTAAGAGAGTAGGATTTTGGTGGGAGCCTATAATTACACTAAAAAGAAAAGAGCCCTTGAGGAACTTATGAAAAATGCTTTTTGAGAAGTAAAAAATAAGTCGTTAACTGCGTTAAAGTTTAAAGTGGATAGATTTTTCTATCAATTAGAGTGGTACCACGGATTTAATACACGTCTCTTTACATATGAGGCGTGTATATTTTATATTATAATGTTATAAGTAGTTATAAAAAATAGTGTAATACATAGAGAGGAGTTTTAAATATTATGATTGATTATAAAAAAATAATAGCAAATGAAATAAAACAAAATGTAGATATGGAAATTGATGCCATAGAGAGAATTATTGAAATACCACCAAAACCTGAAATGGGAGATTTTGCATTTCCATGTTTTCAATTGGCTAAAATTTTGAGAAAAGCCCCAAATATGATTGCAAGTGAACTCAAAGATAAGATTGATACAAAATACTTTTACAAAGTTGAAAATTTTGGTCCTTATTTAAACTTTTTTGTACATAAAGAAATGTTTTCAAAAGATGTTATAGGTGAGATTCTAGAGAAAAGAGATGAATATGGAAAATCTTCAAAGGGTAATGGAAAAAACATAGTAATAGAATTTTCATCTCCAAATATTGCAAAGCCTTTCCATGTTGGTCATTTGTTTAGTACTGCTATAGGAAATTCACTGTATAAAATGATGGATTTTCAAGGTTATAATTGCACTAGAATAAATCATCTTGGTGATTGGGGTACTCAATTTGGAAAGCTTATATCTGCATATAAGAGATGGTGTAATGAAGATGAACTTAAAAAAGATCCTATAAAAGAACTTTTAAGAATATATGTAAAGTTTCATGATGAAGCTTCTAAGGATCCATCACTAGAAGATGAAGGAAGAATGTATTTTAAGAAGCTAGAAGATGGAGAAGAAGAGGAAGTTAAACTTTGGAAAAAATTTAAGGATCTTAGTTTAGAAAAATTTAGTGAAGTTTATAAAGCACTTGGTGTTGAATTTGATTCCTATGCAGGTGAAAGCTTTTATAGTGACAAAATGGATGATGTAATAGAGGAAATTGACAATTGTGGATTGCTTGAAGATAGCAATGGGGCAAAGGTAGTAATGCTTGATAAATACAATATACCTCCTTGTATAATAAAGAAATCAGACGGAGCAACTATATATGCAACACGTGATCTTGCAGCTGCTATATATAGAAAAAAAACATATGATTTTGATAAGTGTATATATGTAGTTGGACTAGATCAATCATTACACTTTAAACAAGTATTTACTACATTAAAGCTTATGGGGAAAGATTGGGCTGATTCTTGCATTCATGTAGGATTTGGACTTGTAAGATTTGCAAATAAGAAATTGTCAACAAGACATGGAGATGTAATTTTCCTTGAAGATTTATTGCAAAGATCAATAGACAGGACTCTTGAAATAATTCAAAGTAAAAATCCTAATTTAAAAAATAAAGATGAAGTGGCAAAGAAGGTTGGCATAGGAGCTATAGTATTTACTTATTTGAAAAACAATAGGGAGAGAGATATAGTATTTGACTGGGATGAAATGCTCAGTTTCGACGGCGAAACTGGACCTTATGTACAGTATAGTTATGCTAGGGGAAAAAGTATACTAAGAAAAGCTGGAGGGTTTAATTCTGATGTAAATAATGTTAAAATAAGTTCTATGGAAGAATTTCAACTTGCAAAGATACTTTCTGAATTCAGATCCCATATAGAAAACGCAATAGATAGATTGGAACCATTTGTATTAACTAGATACGTTATAGAAGTTGCAAAAATGTTTAATAAATTCTATAATTCTTGTAGTATACTAAATACTGAAGATAAAGATGTAAAGAGATTTAGACTGCAACTTGTAGAGGCTTCTTGTCAGGTAATAAAAAATGCATTATATTTACTTGGAATAGATGTAGTTGAGGAAATGTAAAATTAAAGGGAAGTTAAATAACTGCAATTTAAAGCATGTTTAACTTCCCTACTATTTAATTTGGAGGTAATAATGCTTATTAAGAAATATGAGGAAGTTTTAAAAATTCCTAAAAATATATTTAATGAATACAATATGAAAGATATAGTTTATTTTGATATAGAAACTACAGGCTTTGATAAAAATAATGATAGTGTTATACTTATATCTTCTGGAAATTTTTCGGATCATGATAAATTTTCAGTAACTCAGTATTTTGCAGAGTCTTTGGAAGATGAAAGTGAATTGCTATATAGTTTTGGACATGATATTTTAGATTGTGATATTTGGTGTTCTTACAATGGAATTGCATTTGATGAACCATTTATATGTGAGAGAATGTTAAGGTCAAATATAAATTTTAATCCTCCTAAACATCATATAGATTTATATAGAAATATAAGACCTTATTATAAACAAATTGGTATGAAAAGGTGTAATTTAAAATCTGTTGAAAAGTATATAGGAATTAATAGAAAAGATCAAATAGATGGAGGAATGAGTGTAGACTTATATAATGAATTTTTAAATACAAAAAGTGAAAAACTAGAAAAAATTATAATGCTTCATAATTATGAGGATGTATTGAATCTTCCTAAAATACATGAGTTTATCTATAAAATTGAAAACAATGATTCAATTGTAAGAGATGATTTAATTACAGATAAACAGTTTAGGTTTTTGACAAGTCTTATAAAAAAGAATAATATAAATTTAAATTGTCGTGTAGATAAGATGTCTAAAAAATCAGCTTCTCGTGTAATAGATTATATTTTAAAAGGCGGAAGAGATATGGAAGAAATAAATTTTATCTTAAGGAAGAGTTATTGATTTTTAGCTTTTTTTTACTATTTGTTATATAATTATTTTAAGGAGGATTGGAAATATGATTACTACTATAATGCACTCAAAGATATTAAAATTAAGGCCAGATGATACTTTAAGCAAGGCATTAGATGTAATGGGTGAGCATAAAGTAAATGGAGCTCCGGTTATAGATATAAAAGGGAAACTGGTTGGAATGATAGTAAAAGCTGATATATATAGATTTTTGATGGAAGAAGGTCACTATGACACATGTCCTGTAGAGTGGGTTATGACAAAAGATGTTATAACTGCACATGAAGATGAAGATGTTATAGATGTTGCAAAAAGAATAAGGAAAAATAATATAATAGCTATACCTGTAATAGATGATGATAACACTGTAGAAGGAATGATTTCTATTGGAGATATTGTGGATTATTTTATAGATAAATCGGATAAAAATTGATTTAATTGGTTTAGAGTAAAAAAGAACTCCTTCACAAAATTTAATGAAGAAGTTCTTTTTTTCATTGATTTTTAATATGTTTTTTACTTATACAGTTACTTGAACATGAATTGCAATTAGAACAACAATTACCTTTCGATTTTTTTTGTATATTTCTAACTAGTATATATGCTGCAAATGCAACAATAACTAATGTTATTAGCATTTCTATAATCATCTATACACCTCCATTAGAATATAATAGAACCAATTTTAAATGTGATAAATGAGGCAACCCAAGCTAGTGCAAATTGATAGGTTACGGAAAAAGCAGCCATTTTACTTCCATATTCCTTTTTCATAGCAGATATTGCTGATATACATGGTGTATATAATAGAACGAATACTAAAAAGGCATAGGCTGAAATATTAGTAAAGTGTTGAGGAAGTATTTTTGTAAGATCGCTTCCATATATGATTCCCATAGTACCAATTACAATTTCTTTTGCCATTAATCCTGAAATAAGTGACACAGTGTTTTGCCAGCTTCCATATCCCATAGGTGAAAATATAGGAGCTATAAATTTGCCTATATGGTACAAAATACTTTGATCTATAGGTACCATTCCTTTTAAGCTAAAGTTTGACAAGAACCATATTATAACTGACATTGAAAATATTATTGTTCCTGCTTTTCTTAAAAATCCCTTTGCTTTTTCCCAAGTATGTATAATAAGATTTTTTAAATTAGGGATATTGTATTTTGGAAGTTCAATTATAAAAGGTTCTTCATCTTTTTTGAATATTGTATTTTTAAATAATAGTCCTATTATAAATGCAAAAATTATACCAAGTAAATATAATGAAAATACTACTTCAGTTTCACTTCCTACAAAGAAAGCTGATGCAAATAGGGCATATATAGGCAATCTTGCGTTACAAGACATAAGTGGTATTAATAATGCTGTTAGTTTTCTATCTTTATCACTTTCAAGTGTTCTAGATGACATAATTCCAGGTACTGAACATCCAAACCCAACTATAAGTGGAATAAATGCCTTACCTGAAAGTCCTATTTTTCTCATAAGCTTATCCATTATAAGAGCTCCTCTTGCCATATATCCACTGTCTTCTAAGAGAGATATACCTAAAAACAGACAAAATATTACAGGAAAAAATACAACTACAGATCCTACTCCAGAAAGTATTCCGTCAATTAAAAGTGAACTAAACCAAGGGCTTGTTCCAGAAAGTAGGTCTCTTAAATAATATGTTATACTACCTGAAAGATAGTCGCTGAATTTGTCGGCAATAGGCTGACCAACCCAGCTGAATGTAAATTTAAAAATTAAAAAAAGTGCGAATAAAAATATAGGATATGCTATAAACTTATTTAGTACTATATTATCTATTTTTTCAGTATATGATACAGATTTAGCCTTTGTTACAGTAGTACATCTTTTCAGTACACCATTTATAAATGAATAGGCTTGTTTTTCTGTTTTAAAATCAAAATTATTTTTATCATGAGGTATATTATTAAAATCTTTATTTATAAGTACGTTTTTAAGGTTATCTATACCTTTATTTTTTGAAGCTATTATTGGAATTGCAATAACTCCAAGTTCAGATTCTATTTTTTTAAAATCTATTTTTAGTCCAATTTCCTCTGCTATATCCATCATATTAAATACCAATATAATTGGTTTCTTAAATTGCTTAAGTTGAGTTGTAAGATATAAGTTTCTATTGAGATTAGATGCGTCTACAATATTTATTATTACATCTACATTGTCTTTATTTAAAAATGCCTTAGAAACTTTTTCTTCATTTGAATATGTGTCCATGGCATATATTCCGGGTAGATCTACTATTTTTATATCTTCAAAATAACCTTCTTTTTTCTCAACTGTTACTCCTGGCCAATTTCCAACATATTGGTTTGAACCTGTAAGATAGTTGAATAAAGAGGTTTTTCCCACGTTGGGATTTCCTAATAAAGCTGCTGTAATCATGTATTCCCTCCAAAAATTTAGTAATTAGTTGCTATAAATATATTAGAAATTATATAGTATCTATAAAATAAAATGGGAAATCCTTAATTCATCCTTCAATTGAAATCTTCTTTGCATCATTTTTTCGTAGGGCGAGATTGAAACCTCTCAAGTTTATAATTACTGGATCACCTAGTGGAGCAAAATTTTTTAGAGTTATTTCAGTTCCCTCGATGCATCCTAATGCTAAAAGTCTTTTAACTAACTTATCATCTCCAGTTATATTTTTTATCAAAGCTCTTTGCCCAGGTTTTAAATCGCAAATACTCATATAAGTCACCTCTTTATCAATTTGTATTGAAATCCATTATCAATTCATTTATATAGTAGCATTTTTTATATGAAGTGTCAATTGGATATTAAGGATTGAAGATATACTATTTATATATATAATCATAAATTTTAAATTTATGAGGAAAATTGATAATATGTGTCAACCGTTTTTGAAAATGTCCCAAAAAACTTTTAACATTAGCACCAGTTTTCTGGTGCTTTATTTCTATGCTGT
>NZ_JACGAG010000014.1 GCF_014050525.1 Clostridium sp. cel8 | reverse complement strand
GGGGTATAGCTCAGCTGGGAGAGCACCTGCCTTGCACGCAGGGGGTCAAGAGTTCGAATCTCTTTATCTCCACCATATTTAGAGTGACTAACAATTATTAGTTAGTCACTTTTTTGCGTTATAATGATATAAAAATGAAAAAGAGGTGTAGCATGTTTTTTTATAGGATAAAACAATTTTATTGGAATTTATGTTCAAAAATAAATGATAATGATTTAGAGTTCTTAAGAAATAATCTTAATGAAACAGAAATGAAACTATTTAATAAATTATCTTTATCTGAAAGAAAACATTCTATAAGAGTTGCATATGATGTAGAAAAGATTTGCTATAGAAAAAATATGGATTCTAAATTACTTATAAAAGCTGCACTCTTTCATGATATAGGTAAATCGTTAAAAAGATTAAATATTATTGATAAATCTATTATGGTTTTACTAGATAAGTTTACTTTTGGTAAGATGAAAAAATTCAATAATTGTTTTAAAATATCTAAAATTAATATATACTATTATCATTCTAAATTAGGAGCTGATATTTTAAGAAAATCTGGATTTAATGAGAAAATAATTTACTTCGTTGAAAATCATGATAATAAAAATATTAAAGATGATAAAGAACTTAATATATTAAAATATTGTGACAACAATAATTAGAAATATATTTAATTATACTTTATGGTAATTAAATGTAAATTTTAGTATATTATGCTTTACTTTTTATGATATAATTATAAATGAGTCATGTTTTAAATTTGGAGGAAAATATGAATGCAGTTAAAAGAAGAGAAAATATAGAAAACATTTTAATGTCTAGTGATAAACCTCAAAAAGGACATATATTAGCTGAAAAATTGGGAGTTACAAGACAGATTATAGTTAAGGATATAGCTATTTTGAGAGCTAAAGGAAAATCTATAATAGCGACACCTGAAGGCTATTTGATTCCTAAAACCGGAAATAATAAAATTAAACAAGTAATAGCAGTTTCTCATAAATCTTGTGAGATTGAAGATGAATTGATTACTATAGTTAAATTTGGAGCAACAGTTGAAGATGTTATAATAGAACACCCTATATACGGAGAAATCAAGGGAATGCTTATGATAAAATCTATATATGATGTCAAAAGCTTTATTAATAAAGTTCTGTCTACTAAATCTGAACCACTTTTGGTTTTAACAGGAGGTATACATCTTCATACTATTTATGCAGATGATATTTCAATTATAAATAACGTAAAGAAGGAATTAAAATTAAAGAAGTATTTAATTTCTGATTAATGAGTTTTTAATATTTTTAGTATTAAAAGAGGTGATTATTATGAAAAAAAAGGGAGTTATAAGTTTAACAAGTATAGTTGTAATATTGGCAATAATTTTATTATTTTTAAATAAAATTGTAAGTTTTATAATAAATGTAGAATGGTTTAAGGAAATAGGATATTTGTCTGTTTATTTCACACAGATAACAGCAACGTTGAAACTTATGGTACCTACTTTTGTAATATGTTTTATATTTATATGGTTTTATTATAAAAGTATTAGATTAAGTATACTTAAATATAAGAAAGTTGTTGAAGTAAATCAGAGAAACCAAATAATAGAGAGAAGACTGATTTTATTTTTTGATATTATAATATCACTTTTAATTTCTTATGGATTTTCATCAACATATTGGTATAGAATTTTACAGTTTAATAATTCAGTTCCCTTTAATACTAAAGATCCAATTTTTCATTTAGATGTATCTTTCTATGTATTTAAGTTACCTTTAATAGAGTCTATATACAACGCTTTTGTTAGTTTAATTGTGTTATTAACAGTAGTAACTTTTGTTGTATATATGATTTTAACTATGAAGGATAATTTGACATTAGGAAGAAATTCAAGGGGTGAATTTAGAAAAGGATTTAGAAGAGGAGTTGGAGGAATCGATGTAAAAAATGGAATTACAAGATTTGCTGGAAAGCAACTGGCTATTTTAGCTGCACTTATAATGATATGTGTTTCAGTAGGATATTTCTTAAAAGCATTAAATCTTGTATACAGCCAAAAGGGAGTAGCATTTGGCGCAGGATATACTGATATGCATGTAAGTCTTATATTTTATAAAATAATATGTTTATTTTCAATAATATCTGCAATTGTAATATTTATAAGTGTAATGAAGCTTAAAATTAAACCTATTATAATATCTGTATCAGTAATTGTAGGTTTAGTTGTTATTGAAAATGTGTCTGCATCCGTTGTTCAAAATTTTGTAGTAAAGTCAAATCAGAAGACATTAGAGAGTCCATATATAAAATATGGTATTGATTATACGAGAAAAGCATTTAATATTGATGATGTAGATTCAAAAGCTTTTGAAGTTAAAAATACTCTTACACAAAATGATATAAAAGATAATATGGATACTATAAATAATATAAGAGTAAATTCTTATGAACCAACTCTTGAATTTTATAATCAAGTTCAAATTATAAGATATTACTACAATTTTAATAATATTGATGTAGATAGATATAATATAAATGGAAAACTTACTCAAGTATTCATTGGTGCCAGAGAAATAGATAGTAGCTCTATAGATCCAGATACATGGCAAAATAGACATCTTATTTACACTCATGGATATGGATTGGTGATGAATAAAGTTAATTCTGTAACTTCATCTGGACAGCCTAATTTTGTTATAAAGGATATGCCTCCTAATAATTCTACAGATATAAAAATTGATAATCCTAGAATATATTATGGAGAAAATACTGATGATTATGCAGTAGTTAATACTAAAATAAATGAGTTTGATTATCCTAAAGGTAGTAGTAATGCTACTAATAAATATGATGGTAAATTTGGAATAAAGATGAACTTTATTAATAGAATTTTATTTTCATTATACAAAAAAAATATTAATTTTCTTCTTTCAAGAGATATAAATAGTGATAGTAAAATATTAATAAATAGAAATATAAAAGATAGAGTAGAAAAAATAGCACCTTTTTTGGAGTATGATTCTGATCCTTATATGGTAATAAGTGGTGGGAAATTATACTGGATGCTAGATGGGTATACTGTTTCAAATAAATATCCATATTCGCAACCTCAAAGTAATGGAATAAACTATATAAGAAATTCATTCAAGGTTGTTGTAGATGCATTTAATGGAACTACTAATTTTTATATAGTTGATAAAAATGATCCTATAGTTAAAAGTTACTCAAAAATATTTCCCGGGTTATTTAAAGATATAAGTGCTATGTCACCTGATTTAAGAAAGCACTTTAAATATCCAGAAGATCTTTTTACAATACAGTGTAATGTTATTGGAAAATATCATGTAACTGATCCAAGTGTATTTTATAATGGTGAAGATGTATGGGAAGTTGCTAAAAATCAGAAACAAGTTGATGGTGAGAAGAATTCTATGAATTCACCTTATGTTGTTATGAAACTTCCTGGTGAAAAAACTGAAGAAATGATATTGATACAATACTTAAATATAAAGAATAAGGATAATATGGCGGCTCTATTTGGAGCTAGAATGGATGGAGATAACTACGGTAAAATGGTATTATACAAATTTCCACCGGAGAAAACTGTATATAGTCCATACTTGTTTAAGCAACAACTAAATCAGGATCCTACTATATCACAGCAGTTATCATTGTGGAATAAGGACGGTTCAAATGTACAATTTGGTGATACTATAATAGTTCCAATAAATAATTCTCTTGTTTATGTAGAGCCAGTTTATTTAAGGGCTAGTGGAAAGAATAGCATACCTGAAATGAAAAGAGTAATAATGTCTTATGGAGATAAGATATTAATAGCTAAAAATATTGATGATGCAATATCTCAAATGTTTAATTATAATAAAGAGCAACAGAATGTATCAGGGTCTGATAGTGCTAGTACTACAGAAGATATAAGCAGTAAATCTGAGCAATTAGAAAAGGCTCAGGATTTATATAATAATGCTATTGAAGCTCAAAAAAATGGAGATTGGTCTAAATATGGTGATTATATAGATCAGCTTGGTAAGTTAATAGAGGAATTAAATAAATAATAATTTTTAAAAGACTGCCTATATAATTTTTGTAGACAGTCTTTTAAATTAGAAATATTATATATGATTAGATGGTAAAAGGTAATATAATATAATTGTTGGCTTAAAATTAAGTTTTTTCTTTGAAAGGGAGTTTATATTATGGATTATGATGTACTTATTTTAGGTGGAGGTATAATAGGATGTTCAGTTGCCTATGAACTTTCAAAGTATAGTTTAAATATAGCATTAATTGAAAAGGATTATGATATAGCAGATGATGTAGCTCTTATAAATGCTGCTGTAGTTTATGATGGAACTGAATGTGAAAACACATTATTATCTAGGCTAGAATCCATGGGAAATAGTATTATAAGAGAAATTGCACCTAAATTCAATATAAATTTTGAAGAAAAAGGGTATTTTATAACTTCGGATAATGAAAATCGGAAAGATGATATTAAAACTATCTATAATAGGGCACTGAGAAATGGAATTAAAAATATACATATGTTAAATAGAGATCAAGTATTAAATATCGATCCAAATTTAAATATGAGGATTGATAAAGCCATATATTCTAAGAATATGGGAATTATATCACCATATGATCTTGCAATATCATATGGTGAAATTGCATTTGACAATGGTGTCAATTTTAAAATGGGTGAAGAAGTGCTTAATATAGAGTCAATGTCTAAAGGGTTTAAAGTTGTAACAAATAAGAATAAGTTTACATGTAGTATGGTGTTAACAACTATACAAGGTAAATATTATAATTTAGATAAAAATGATAGAAGAGTTAGAAAGAAAAAGTACATAAGTTATTACTTTATAGATAACATTCAGAACTTATATAAGAGTAATAATATATCTTCTATATTAATGGAGGATTATAGTAAAATATATATTATTCCAACACAAAATAATGGACTTATGGTGGAAATAAACACTGATGAGGATATAGATTATGAATGTGGATTAAAGATAATAGAAGGATATATTGGTAAAATAGATGAAAATAATGTTAATATATTTTATAAGTCTAAATACTATGATGATGATCTTATTATAGACGATAGCTTGATTGATAAAGGATATATAAGAGTATTGGAAAATCATAGAGGACAAATTACAATGACACCTGCAATTGCTAAGATTGTATGTGAAAGTATAGTTAATAATTTAAATTGTGTTCCTAAAAAGGATTTTATAGATAAAAGAAGAGAGTTCTACAGATTTAGAGATATATCAAATGATAAGAGAAGAGAGATAATAAAACTTAACAAGAAGTATGGTAAAATAATATGTTATTGCGAAAATGTAACTGAAGGTGAAATTATAGATTCAATAAGAAGGCCATTAGGAGCGCGTACTATAGAGGGTATAAAGAGAAGGACTGGAGCTACATTTGGAAGTTGTAGAGGATCTAGATGTCTTTATAAAGTAGCTGATATATTAGCAAGAGAAACTAATAAGAATATAACAGACATTGTTAAGGATTCTAGTGGTTCAAAAATATTATTAAGTAGAATAAAAGAATTTGATGAAATTTAGTTGGGAGGAATATTTATGGATACAATTAATTTTAAAGATCAAGTTAAAGATAATGATAAATTTGGAATATTTACAAGTATAGTTAGAATAGAAGGAGCAAATCGGAATGTTATTCCTGTTAAAAGTACTAAGCCTATAAGAAAGAAACTATGGATAGAATGTTCTAAAGCGCTTAGTAGATTACATGTAGGAGCTCCCATAACTGCAGGAGATATTATTTGTAAAAATATACTTAACACAAAGGTAGATATAGTTGCAACGAGAACTGTAGAAAAATGTGTTTATTGATATTAAAATCCTAAAATAATTTGACTATTTTATATATATAATATATAATTAAAATCGAAAATGTTAATTAGTTTAAGCGTCAGTAGCTCAGTTGGATAGAGCAGTTGGCTACGAACCAGCGTGCCGGGGGTTCGACTCCTCTCTGACGCACCAAAGACAGTTAAAACACTGAATTTCAGTGTTTTTTATTTTATTTAAAAATTAAAGATAACTACATCAAAGTAGAAATTAATCTACAGATTAGTAGTTATCTTTAAAGTTACAAATAAAATTTTAATATGAAAATTATGAATTTTTTGAAAAATATGCGGAGTTTTATATAAAAATATATTTATATAACAATTTTATCTAGTTTGTTTTACTTTAACAGATGCACTTCCATCAATTACTACAGTACCTTTTTGGTTTATACATTTGGTATTTAGTATAACAATATTTTTTTCATCCAAAATATCAGTGATTGTAACTTGAGTGGTTATAGTATCATTTATATATACAGGTCTTTTGAATTTTAAATCTTGGCTTAAATAAATAGATCCTCTTCCTGGAAGTTTATTTGCAATTACAGCTGAAATAAAACTAGCTACAAGTAATCCAGGAGTTATCCTGGTCTTAAATATAGTTTTTTTTGCGTATTCTTCGTCTAAATGTATTGGATTAACATCACCACTAAGGTTAGAAAATTTTGTAATCATATCTGATGTTATCTTATTAGTTGTTGAAGCAGTATCACCTAATTTAAGCATAATATCATCCCCATTTCATATATTTATATTTTTTTGTATTACTTAAGTTAATATTAAATTTTCTAGTATTAACTTAAGTAATCATATAATTTATCTGAATAATATATATTAATTTATGATAACTGCTCATCAATCTAAGCAATTGATAATTTTGTATTTTTTATACCCATTAAACCATCATTAAATATTCTATAATCCATAGTTTTCAGTTTTGAAGATATTATTGGTTTGAAGTCCATGTGATTTAATATATCTTTTTCAAGATCTATCCCTGGAGCAATTTCTTGTAATATTATACCATTATCTCCCAGTGTAAATACTGCTCTTTCTGTAATATACATAACAGTTTGATTTTTATGCCTAGCATATTCTGCACTAAAAGTAATTTGTTGTACGGAGTCTACAAATTTATTGAATTTACCTTCTTGTAGTATTTTGAGCTTTCCGTTATCTATGGAAACTTTAAGTCCTCCACTTGTAAATGTTCCGCAGTATATGACTTTTTTAGAGTTTTGGCTTATGTCGATAAAACCACCACAACCTGCAATTTTAGTTCCAAATTTACTTACATTTATATTTCCAAACTTATCACATTGAGCAAGTCCCAAAAATGCTACATCAAGTCCACCGCCATCATAAAAATCAAATTGAATTGCTTGATCTAGTATACTTTGAGGGTTTGTTGAAGCACCAAAACTTAATCCATTTGATGGTACCCCACCAATTCCACCAGATTCTACAGTTAAGGTCATTTCATCTGCTATACCTTCTTCTTTTGCTATTAAGCCAACACCTTCTGGCATTCCAATTCCAAGATTAATTACGGCGTTAGGAACAAGTTCCATTGAGGCTCTTCTGGCTATAACTTTTCTCTCATTTAGTGGCATTATAGAATTTGATGATTTTAATAATACTTTAGCTTGACCTGAATAAGATGGATTATATTGTTCAGCAAATGTCTGCATATGATTTTTTGGATCTGATATAACTATAGCATCAACGCATATTCCTGGAATTTTAACTTTTTTAGGATCAAGAGTATCTTTGGATACAATATTCTCAACTTGGAGAATTACTATTCCACCTGAATTTTTAGCAGCTTGTGCCATAGCAGTTACATCAAGAACTGCTGCCTCTTTTTCCATAGTTGCATTTCCATATTCATCTGCATAAGTTGCTCTTAAAAGTGCAACATCTATTGGAATGCTTTTATAAAATAAATATTCTTTGTTATCTATTGTAACTAATTTTACAATATCTTCTTTAGTTACTTCATTGAGTTTACCACCTTCAATTCTAGGATCTATAAAGGTTTTTAACCCAACATGTGTAAGAACTCCAGGTCTTTTTGCGGCAACTTCTCTATACATTTGAGATATTACTCCCTGTGGTAAGTTATAAGCTTGTATTTTATTCTCCATAGCTAATTTTTGTAGCTTAGGAGCTAATGCCCAGTGACCACCTATTACCTTTTTAACTAATCCCTCATGTCCAAAATGATTTAAACCTTTACTATCACTATCACCTTGACCAGCAGAATGTATTAGCGTTAAATTTTTAGGAGTTTGATTTTTTAAATATGATTTTTCTATTTCAGCTGTAAGATCTTCAGGATGGGAACATCCAACAAAACCACTAACTGCAACAGTATCTCCATCCTTTATTAAACTAATTGCTTCAGCCTTAGAAATTAGTTTTGATTTCATAATATCATCTCCTATAATAATAAGTTTTTGTGCTTCACTGTATTTAATAGCAATTATAATGCCAAAGTTTTAATAAGTTGTTTAAATTATGTAATATCAATGATTCTTGAAATTATTGTTAAATATATGAAAAAATAAAGTGTATATAATATATACACTTTATACAAAAATTTACTTATATAACGTTAATTACTTGTATGAGGTAAATGTTTATTTATTTTACATGTAAATTTATTTTACACTAAATTATGAAAATGTATTTGAATTGAAATTAATTTTAACAATTGATTTGGCTATTTTAAATTGTATAGCTTGATTTTCTTATATAAATTAGCTCTGCTTATTCCAAGTATATTAGCTGTTCTATTCTTATTCCAATTATTTTTTTTTAAACAATCTGATATAACTTGCTTTTCAACATTTTCAATTATATCTTTTAAGCAACTATTTTTATTTCTAATATTGATTTGATTTCTAAATTTATTATTTGTTAATCTTTGTGGTAGATGCTCTAATTTTATAATTAAATCTGAATCAAGTAGATTTATTGCTCTCTCAATAACATTTTCAAGTTCTCTCACGTTTCCTGGCCAATCATATTTTACTAAACAGTCCAAAGCTTCTTTTGATATACCTTCTACATATAATCCTAAACGATTTGCAATATTGTTTTTTAAATTAGTAGCAAGAAGTGGAATATCAGATTTTCTTTCTCTTAAAGGAGGTAGTTCTATTTTTACAACGTTGAGTCTATAATATAAATCTTCTCTAAATTTACCCATTTTAATTCTCTCTTCAAGATTCTTATTTGTTGCTGCAATAATTCTAACATTAATTTTTTTTAGATTAGTTCCGCCTACTCTTTCAATTTCTCTCTCTTGAATTACTTTTAAAAGTTTAACTTGCATATACATTGGCATATCACCGATTTCATCTAAAAAAATAGTCCCTCCATCTGCTAGTTCAAATTTTCCTGCTTTACCGCCTTTCTTAGCTCCAGTGAAAGCTCCCTCTTCGTAACCAAATAATTCCGATTCAAATAGTTCAGATGGAATAGAAGCACAATTTATTTCTATAAATGGGCCTAAATATCTTTTACTAGCATTGTGTATGCCATGAGCAAATAATTCCTTACCTGTTCCGCTTTCTCCTGTTATGAGTACATTTGAATTTGTCTTTGCAACTTTTAGTGCTAGAGATTTAACTTTCTGTATTTTGAAGGAATTTCCTATAATATTCTCAATAGAATATTTTGCTTTTCTTTCTTTTCCAAGTTCATTTTTATAAAACTCAATTTCTTTTTGTAGGTTGTTTATTTTTTTGCTTAAGGTATAAAAATCACTTATATCTTTAAATATAACTTTACCAATTGCACCAATAACTTTACTATCCTTTTTAATTGGAACGCGCATGGAAATCATTTTGTTTCCTTTTATTTCTTGAATGTCACCTACTTCTATATTACCACTTTTTATAATTTCATGTAACCTGGTATTTTCTATTACATCAGTAACATGTTTACCTTCTGGATTAGTACATCCCAAAAAATCCTTATAAGCTTTACTCATCATAGTTATAATACCATTTTTATCTACTAGAACTACACACTCGTTTAGAGTATTCATTATAGTATCTAATATATTTATATATATTTCATTTTTTACTAATTCTTGTTTCATTCTTTGATTGTCTGTAGTATCTTCAAAAATTGCAATTGCTCCAACTACTTCATTATCTATTATAATTGGTATTCTACTTGTTATAAGTTCTCTTTTATTTATAGAAAATTTTTTGTTTAATTCACTCTTTCCTGTTTTTAAGGTTTTAATGAGTTTTGTTCCATGAACTACATTTTCTACATAAGTACCTATACTATCTTTTGTTATAGATAAAAGGTTTTCAGCTTTGGAATTTATAATTATTAGAGAGCCATTTTTATCAACTCCTATTAATGCTTCATTTATATTTTTGATTATTGCGTAAAAACATTCTTTTAAAAACATAAAATACCCCCTTAACGGATATAACTAACTTATATAAAATGTTTTTTATAATGAAAATTTATAGTTTAGTACCTATTTTTTCTCCCATTAATACTTTAGTTTCAAATCCCTGTTTGGTTTGTTTTATTATATCCTGATCTAAGACAATTTTGTTTTTTTCAAAGAATAAGATTATAGTGGATCCTCCAAATTTAAAGTATCCTTTTTCATCTCCTTTAGACACATATTTATTTGGTTTATAAGTTTGGACTATAGAGCCGACACATGTAGCACCTACTTCTACATACAGTATATCTCCAAAGTTTTTAGAATGAAATATACTCCATTGTCTTTCATTTTTGCAAAATAGATTTCTTATTTTCTTTAAAGCCATAGGATTTACTGAATAATAATCACCTTTAATTCTTTTGGAAGTTGTACATTTACCGTAATCAATAAAATGGAAGCGGTGGTAGTCAATTGGAGCGAGTCTTAGAATAATTAAATCTCCTGAATTAAATTTTTCAGATGTTCTTGTGTCTTTAATTAAATCATATAATTTGTATGTAATTCCCTTTATTTGAACTAGGTTATTTAGATCTATATTAGAATAAGCGAGAAGTCGTCCATCACCAGGAGATATTAAAGAGTATTCATTTTTATCAATTGGCCTAGAGTTTGGTTTTAATTTCCTTGTAAAAAAATCATTGAAATTTTTAAATTGACTTTTATCTTTTGATGATTGTGTCATGTCTATATTAAAATTTTTGATGAAAGAATTTATTTTTCTTTTGCTTAATATACTGTTGCAATAATATCCATATAATTTAGAAAAAAACTTTTTTTTTATTATAATTTCTAATAATTTCATTCCTATAGGAGAAGAATAAGTCCATTTAATATAAGTATATCCTGCAACAGTTTCTACTTCATATTTTTTTAGCTTTCTATTATAATACTTGATCATATAATAACTACCTCTAATGTAATTTAAGTTATATTCTCTATTATAAATTTTCTGTTAAATACGGTCAATACAAATGATAAAAGTGGATTCTATAAATTATTTTCATTAAAATTCTAGATAGTATATAATATATTATTGAGATATTACTATAATATATGTATAATTATACTGACTAGTCAATTTATATATAAATAGAAACTTGGAGTGGTATTTATGAATAATACTAAAGATATAATTTTTAAATCTGCCGTAAAGATTTTTTCTAATAATGGTTATAATGGAGCTACTATGGATGCCATAGCAGCGGATGCTGGTGTTGCAAAAGGGACTCTATACTACCATTTTAAAAGCAAGGAAAAAATATTTAAATATATAGTATTAGAAGGAATGAATATTATAAAAAAAGAAATAGAGGAAGTAGCTAATAAAGAGCAGAATTCTCTATCAAAATTAAAGGTATTGTGTAAGATTCAACTGGGATTAGTATATGAAAGAAAAGAATTTTTTAAAGTAATAATGAGTCAACTTTGGGGTCAAGAAGGAAGACAGTTAGAACTAAGGGAAGCTGTAAATAAGTATATTATATATATAGAAAAATACTTACAAGATGCCATAAATGAGGGAACTATAAAAGATGGTGATACATATTCTATGGCATATACATTGTTTGGAACGATTTGTTCTGCAGCTGTATATGAACTTATAAATGAAGATAAGCAACATGCAAATAAAGACAAGAAAAAATACGGAAATATGATTGATAATATTATAAACTATGTATTAAGCGGAATTATGAAGTAAAACCATGATATAAATGATTTTGATTTAGAACCATTTATATCATAGTTTATCAGATTTAATTATAGAAATTAATATTATAAAAATTAATACTAGGGAAAGAGTTAATCCTATTAGTCCTATTAGTGGCATATTATATATTTTAGGTTGCGTATTTGAATTTAAAATTAAGCATGAACTAATTAGCATAGAACATGATATAAATGATAGTGAAAGTCTATTTGTCATTTGGTTTAGCTTTTTTATATAAATATCTGTTTTATCTAATTTTATTTTAAGTTTAGCTCTTCCATTTAATATTCCATCAATTAGTCCTACTATTTTAGTAGGAAGCTTTACTGAATTTTTAGTTAAAGCATAAGAATTCATTAGAATATCGTCTAAGGTTATATTATCTATAATATATGATTTGCTGCTATTTTTAACAAAAGGCACAGCTATATCTAAAATTTGAATTTCAGGAGCTATCTCACTTACAAGTCCCTCTACTATTATTAAACTTTTTATTAAAAGTATAATGTCTTTTGGAAATCTAATATTATTATCTTTAGCACAATTAAATACATCTGTAATTAAAGCAGAAATTTGTATGTTTTCAAGAGAAGTAGATAAATAGTTATCAAGAAGAATACTTATATCATCATATAATTTATTTTTGTCTACAAGTCCTTTTTTTATTCCTATAGACATAATTATTGACACTAGCGTATCTAAATCCTTATATACTATAGATATTATCATTTTATTTAAAGCTAATTTTAGAGAATAGGATACGCTACCCATTAATCCAAAATCAAGAAAACATATCTTACTATCCTGTATCAATAAATTTCCTGGATGTGGATCTGCATGAAAGAACCCATCTGTAAAAACTTGCTTGAAAAATGACATAGCCAGTTTTTTACCAACATCATTTAAATTATATCCATTTTTCTTTAACATATTTAAATTATTTATTTTAAATCCATCTATTTTTTCCATAGTTATGACTTTATTTTTAGATAGATTTTCTACCACATAGGGAACATGACAAAAGGCAACATTTTGGTTTAGTTTTTTAAATTTTATCATGTTTTCAGCTTCCAATTTGAAATTAAATTCTTTATCTGTTGAAAATTTTAATTCATCTAAAGCTTCTTCTGGATCTATTATTGAATCTTGAAATTTATTTTTAGTTATTTTTATTATTTTATATAATATAGATATGTCAGTTTCCATTTTTTCTTTGATATTAGGTCTTTGAATTTTTACTACTACTTCTCTTCCATCCTTTAATATTGCATTGTGGACCTGTGCTATAGATGCAGATGCAAAAGGTTGCCTTTCAAAGTATAAAAAACATTCATCTATATTTTTATTAAAGTCACTGAAAAAAACTTTATTTATATCTTCAAATTTTTCAGATGGCACATCATCTTGTAATTTTGAGAGTTCATCAATAAATTGTGAAGGTAGTATATCAGGTCTTGAACTTAAAATTTGACCTATTTTAATGAATGTAGGTCCAAGTTCTTCAAAAGCCATTCTCAGGTTTTCAGGTGAATTTTTACCTCTAGTTCTTATAAATTTAAAACCATATTTACTTAATACCTTCACAATTTCTTTAAATCGTGTAGATGATTCTTGATACATTTATTATTATAAAATACTAAGATTGTAAATCTTAGTTATTATTTAATTTTTCTTCTATTTTTGTTAATCTCTCATTTATTTGTGATATGTCATCTTTTGAAGCAAAGTTTAAGTTATTTAATATAGTAAAAAGTTCTTCTTTGTTTAATGGTTTAATTTGATCTTTTTTTGTAGTTATATTCTTTTTCAGTGATTCTGAAAGTTCTTTTCCTTCATCAACAGTAATTTTACCTTTTTCAACCATTTCTTCAATTAATTTTGCTGCCTTTTCATAAGTATATGCTGCTGAACCAACACCGGCTAAAAATAAACTTTTTAATTCATTTAACATATATTAAAGTCCTCCTTCATTTATTTTTATAATTTTAAATAAGTATTTTAATTATTTAAAATTATGTATTTATAATTATTTTATAGTATTAATATATTTTATGAAGTTTATAAGTTATTATCTATAAAAAAATTGACATTAGTAGAAATATATAATAAAATATTAAAGTAGTAAAATTTATGCACTCGTAGCTCAGTAGGATAGAGCAGTGGTTTCCTAAACCACGTGCCGGAGGTTCGACTCCTCTCGAGTGCACCATTATTATAAAGTTAATAAATAACTTTTATTATATTATAATCCTGTGAATCAAATTTACAGGATTTTTTAATTAATTTATTTTATAAATTAAGTTTAAATTAAAATTATGTAAGTTTCAATATAATAATAGAAAGTTAACATTATAGTAATATATGGAGATAATATGGATTTTATGCAAGAGGCCATAAAAGAGGCTAATTATTCTTTAAAAATAGGAGAAGTGCCAGTAGGTGCTGTAATAGTTAAAAATAATAAAATAATATCTAAAGCTCATAATTTAAAAGAGAAAATGAAAAATGTAGCATATCATGCTGAGATGATTGCAATAAGTGACGCCTCTAAGAAAATGGACAATTGGAGATTAAATGGATGCAGTATGTATGTTACTTTGGAACCATGTCCTATGTGTGCTGGTGCCATAATTCAAAGTAGGATAGATAAAATTTATATAGGAACATTTAATCCTACATGTGGAGCATGTGGATCTGTTATAAATTTAGTTCAAAATAAAAATATGAATAGCTTTATAAATGTAGAGTGGACCTATAATAAACAATGTAGTATATTATTAGAAGAGTTTTTTAAATTAAGAAGGTGTAATTCATAATTTAATTTGATTTATTTATAGTGCTTTTGTATAATGAACTAGTGAGAACTTTGGAGAGATGTCCGAGAGGTCTAAGGTGATTGACTCGAAATCAATTGTACAGTTAATCCTGTACCGGGGGTTCGAATCCCCCTCTCTCCGCCAGAACAATTTAAAATATTAGAAAATACCATATAGAATATTAATGTTTTAATTGTGTTCTATATGGTATTTTTATTTTTTAGTTAAATGATAATAATGAGGGTTAGAAAACATTTTCACTATAATGTGAAATGTTTTACACTGGTATAATATTTAAATTAATGATAAATTATAAATAACAAAAGTCAATTAAATTTAATTGAACAATAAAAAGCTTTTATATTGAAAATTAATTTATATATCTTCGAAAGCAGTGGGTTTATGAAAATTTATGAAAACCTATATAGGAGGATTAAATGATATTTTGTTTAAATTCAAGGCAAATAGAAATAATTAAAATGCTAATTGATAGTAATGAGCCAATATCAATAAAAAATATAGCATTAAACTATGGTGTTACTACAAGAACTATTAGATATGATATTGAAATTGTTGAAAAGTGGCTTAATGAAAATGAATCATTACTTGTTAGAGTTCCTAGAAAAGGAATAATTATATCAACAAATTTTGAAAAAAGAAAATTACTTGATAAATTGAAATTTATTCCTGTAGAAAATAGGGTATTGTCAAAGTCAGAAAAAATAAAGTATTTAGTTTTAGAGTTATTTACAAGTGAAAAACCATTATCAATTGAAATATTGTGCAAAAGATTATTCTTTAGTAAAAATACAATTATGAAGATTTTAAAAGATGTGGATTTCTATTTAAGGAAATATAAATTGCTTTTGCATAAAAGTAGTAAAGGTGGATTTTCTATAGGTGGAAAAGAAGAAGATTTAAGAAGATTAATCCTTACAATTACTACAGAAATAATAGATTATCAAACTTGGATTGAAATGATAAGAGAAGGAGATGATGAATTAGAAATTAATAATAGTTTATCTATTCTTAAAAATTTTATCAGTATAAAAAGTATGAAAAACTTATCAAAATGTTTTATTCAAATAGAAGAGTACAATAATTATTATATTACTGATATAAATTTTGTTAATCTCATTTTGTATATTCAAATATTGTATAAGAGGTTTAAGCAAGGGTGTTTTATAAAAGAATATTCAAATACACTTATTGGAACAACTGAATATGATATGGCCATTCAGTTAACTTATAAAATGCCAAGTAATATAAGATCGAAGTTACCAAATGGCGAAATAAATGAGCTTGCAAAATATATAATTGAATCTAAATCTTTTAATACTATAAATGAATTGAATAAACTATCAGTTTCTAATATTGCAGATGAAGAAGTTATCTTAATTACTGATAAGTTGATTTCATATATTGAGGAAAAAATCAATATAGATATAAAATCTAATAAACAATTGTATAATAGTTTGGTACTTCATATGAGGAGTGCTATTCCAAGAATAAAAAACAATAATCAAATGAGTAATATATATTTGGATGAGATTAAGGAAAATTATCCATATATTTTTCAGATAACAAAAGAAAGCGTATCCAAAATGATTAGTGAATTTCACAATGAAGTAAGTGATGATGAAATAGGATATATTGCAATTCATATAAGATCTTTTTATGAAGAAAATTTTAACAAGTTAAATTACTTTAATGTTTTAGTAGTTTGTCAAGAAGGAATATCTTTTTTAAATATTCTGACTAAAAAGATAAAACAGAATTTTCCTAATCTTAAATTAATAGGTACATGCTCTGTATATGATTATGAAAGATATAAAGATAAAATAGATTTTGTTATTTCAACAGAGATGCTTAATATTAAGGAAATTGATGTTATAATTGTAAGTCCCTTTTTTTCTAATAAGGACATATATTCAGTAAATCAAATAATAGAACAGTTTAATAAATTTAGGCTTATTTATAAATATAATGCACAAATAATAGGAGGAAAACCGTATATGTTAAAAGATATTATAGATGAAGGTTCAATAAGAACACAGGTACATGCAAAAGATTGGAAAGAAGCTATAACAGAAGCAGGAAATATTTTAGTTGAAAAAGACCTAATTGAAAGTAGCTATATAGACAATATGATTAAGGCTGTAAAGGATTTAGGACCATATATTGTTGTTATGCCTGGTATTGCGTTTGCGCATTCAAAACCAGATGAATCTATTAAAAAGACATGTGTTAGTATGATTACATTAAAAGAACCAGTAGAATTCGGCAGTAAAGAAAATGATCCAGTTCGTATAGTATTTGTATTTGCTGCACACGATGGAAATAGGCATATATTAGCACTTCAGGATTTAGCTAAGTTTCTTTCTGTGGATGAAAATGTAAAGTTCTTGTTAAATACTGAGGATCCTAGTGAAATTTATAAGAAATTAATAAGTGATTAAAAATAGTTATATAAATATTTAAAAATAAGAAAGGATGAATTTAAATGAGTAAAAAAGTAAAAGTGTTAGCTGTATGTGGATTTGGAGTTGGGACAAGTTTGATTTTAAAAATGAATATTGCGGATGTTCTGAAAAAAAATGGTATAGATGCAGAAGTTTCAAATGCTGATATTGCCATAGCTGCATCAGTTCCAGCGGATATTATTTTTACATCTGATGAATTGTATCATCAGTTAAAGGATAAAGTTAAGATTCCAATAATAATAATAAATAATTTTATGAACAAATCTGAAATAGAAGAAAAAGCTGTTCCAGCTATAAAAAAATTATAAAAATAAAATGGAGGAATAAATTATGGAATTTATTAATTATTTAGCAAGTAATTTTTTTAAACAGCCCCCAATATTTTTGGGATTAATTGCTATGGTGGGACTTATTATTCAGAAAAAAAGTATAAATGATATTTTAAAAGGTACTCTAAAAACTATAATTGGAGTAATAATAGTTTTCAAAGGTGTTGGAATAATTAGTACTTCAATCACTCCATTGGCAAATGCTTTTTCAACATTATACAAAATTCCAGATGTCAATAAATTTGATCCTTCTGCATGGGTAAACACACTAGGGCAATTTGGAGGAGAAGTTGGGATAGTACTTATTTCTTCATTTATTATTAATTTAATTGTTGCAAGATTTACTCCTATAAAAAACATATTTTTAACAGGACATATCTTCTTTTGGATGGCTTTTATATTTGTTGCAGTTGGAGCTCAAGGTGGACTTACAGGTACTAAACTTATTGTATTTGGAACTATATGCCTTTCATTATATATAATTGTTCTGCCAGCACTTATGAGACCACTAGTAAAAAAAGTAACAGGAAGTGATGACTTTACTATAGGGCATAGCACATCTATATACTGTTTTTTAGGAGCTGGAATTGGTAAATTAATAGGAGATTCAAAAAACTCTACTGAAGATATGAAAATACCAAAACAATTAAGCTTTTTAAGAGAAACTACAATTGCCACATCTTTATTCTTATTCTTAACATATATAATAGTAGGATTTGTAATAGGACCAGCAGCCAGAGTTGAAGTGTTTGGAGGATCAATTGATTCAATAGCTGTAATTGGTGGTATGCAGTATGACCTATTTACATTCAGTCTTATCGCATCACTAACTTTTGGTGGTGGGTTAATAGTACTTCTCACAGGAGTTCGTTTGATGTTAGGTGAAATTATTCCAGCGTTTAAGGGTATTTCAGATAAATTAATACCTAATTCAATACCTGCATTAGATGTACCTATGATATTTCCTTTTGCACAAAATGCCTTAACAATAGGATTCTTAATTAGTATGATTACAAGTATTATAACTATTATATTCTTAGCAAATACGGGTTTGATGACATATGCAATAATTCCTTTAACAGTTGCATGTTTTTTCGATGTTGCACCAGGAACAATTTTTGCAAATGCATATGGTGGACGTAAAGCAGCTATTATTGCAAGTGCGGTAAGCGGTGTTGTAATGGTATTCTTAGTAATGTTCTCTATGCCTGCACTAATAAATACAGCTGCTGGATTTAATCAAGCTTTTGGAGGAAATGATTTTTCATTATGGGCTATAATAGCTTCATTGTTTAACTAAAAGTAGCTATTTAAAATATGGCAAGCACAAGGGTGTTTGTCATATTTTATAAGACAAATTGAAGAGAGGCAGGTTAATTAGTATATGAAATATGGTATTCACTTATCAACATTTACAAAAGATTGGTCAGAAGATGTAATGCAGTATATTTCAAAGGTTCATGACTATGGATATGATGGAGTTGAATTTCCACTGATGTCTCCTTTAGATTTTAATACAAGTAAAGCAAAAAAATTATTAAGAACTTATAGATTAGAGTGCACATGTGGAACAGGTATGAATGAAAGTAGAGATATATCATCAAAAGACAAAACGATTAGAGAAAATGGAATAAACCATTTAAAGAGTTGTATAAATATATGCAATGAATTGGAAAGTGACTGTTTAGGTGGAGTATTATATTCACCTTGGGGACAGTGCAAAATGAGAAGTGAGGCAGAAGATGATATAAAAAGAAGCTTAGAAGCACTTTGTGAAATAGGTTTGTATGCAGAAAAAAATGGAGTGGTTCTGGCTATGGAGATTTTAAATAGATATGAATCATATTTTTTAAATACAGTAAAACAAGGAAAAGAGTATCTGAAACAAATAGATAGTAAAAACGTTAAACTCCATTTTGACACATTTCACTCAAATATTGAAGAAAAGAATATTTATTCAGCAATTAAAGAAGGTGGGCAGGATATTTATCATGTTCATGTTTCTGAAAATGATAGAGGGATACCTGGCACAGGTAGTATAAATTGGAACAGCGTTAAAAAAGGATTGAGAGAAATTAAATATAATAGATGGATTACTTTAGAAAGCTTTGTTGCATCTGAATGTTCTCAAGGAAAAGATGTTTTTATATGGAGAAATATAGAAGAAGATGCAGATACAGTTGCAATTGAAAGTTTAAAATTTTTAAAGAAATTATTTAAGGAGGACAAATAAGATGAAAGCAAATCAGGTTAAAGAATTATTAATAAAAGTTTGTAATATGTATGTTGATAACCAAGAGGAATTAAATAAATATGACACAGTAATAGGAGATGGTGATCACGGATCAACTATGGCAAGAGGTGCTAAAGCAGCTAAGTTAAAATTAGAGGAGCTAGAAGATGGAAGTTGCACAGATTACTTTAAAATGTATGGAAGAACTTTGATATCTACATTAGGCGGAGCAATTGGACCACTATTTGGTACTATCTTCTTAGAATTAGGAAGGGCTTGTAAAAATAAAGAGGAATTTGATATTGAACAGTTAAGTGAAGGTATAAAAAATGCTGAAACTAAAATTTGTGCTTTAGGTGGAGCAAAAGTAGGAGATAAGACTATGATTGATGCAATTTCACCTACAGCTAAAGCACTTGAAGAAGTTATTTCAGAAAATATGGATTTAAAAGAAGGAGTTAAAAAGGCATTAGAAGCTGCTGAATGTGGTGTTAAATCTACTATTCCTTTGCGTGCTAATAAAGGAAGATCAAAGTATTTGCAAGATAAAGCTATAGGACATCAAGATGCTGGAGCCACTTCTTTTTATTACTTTATCAAAGTAATAGCTGATTATGTAAATGATAATTTAGATTAAATTTCAGATGTATATAGGAGGTATATATGAGAGTTAAAAAATTTATTAATGAAGAAGATAATATAGTAAAAGATACAGTTTCTGGACTTATAAAGGCCTATGGAGATATTTTAGATAAGGTTCCAAATCAAGATGTAGTAGTGAGAAAAAATATTACTAAAGGGAATGTTGGAGTTGTTATTGGTAATGGATCGGGACACGAACCTGCTTGTATAGGATTTGTTGGAAAAAATATGCTTACTGCTAATGCATATGGTGGAATATTTGCAGCACCAGGTCCTGATGCTACATATGAAGCTATAAAGGCAGCAGATACAGGTGCGGGAGTGTGCGTTCTAATATCAAATCATGCAGGTGATGTTATAAATTCTAATATGGCAATTGATATGGCTGAAGATGATGATATTAATTGCAAAGGTGTATTGTTATATGATGATATAGCTTCTGCTCCAAAATCAAAGATAGAAGAAAGACGTGGAACAGCAGGTACTTTGTTTGCATATAAGATAGTTGGATCCTATGCAGAAGAAGGGCATAAATTAGAAGATGTAGTAAAAATGGCTGAGAAGGTAAGAGATAATACAAGAACTTTAACAGTTGCCTCAGTTCCAGGTACATCACCTATAAGTGGTATGCCTATGTTTGAAATAAAGGATGATGAGATAGAAATTGGAATGGGAGTCCATGGAGAAGCTGCAGCTCATACTATTAAGATGTCAAATGCAAGAGATATAGCTAAGATTTTATGTTCTAAATTAATTGAAGATAAACCATATGAATCAGGAGATGAAGTTGCAGTATTAGTTAATGGGTGTGGTCAAACAACATATATGGAGCTTTTGATAATGTATAAAGAAATAGTATCCATTCTTGAAGATAGAGGAATAAAATCATATAAACCTGCTATAGGAAATTTCATTACAACTCAGGAGATGGGTGGTATTGCCTTAAGCTTTTGTAAGTTAGATGATGAGATGAAAAAATTATGGGCAAAACAAACAGATGCAGTAGGTTTTACTGTTAAATAAGAAGGTGAAAAAATGAAGTTAGTCCCAATGATAGATTTAATAAAGGATGCACAGAATAAACTGCAAGGTGTAGCAGCTATAAATGTAAGCAACCTAGAAACAATTAAATCAGTGTTAGAAGCGTCATGCATGGTAGGTTATCCAGTAATTTTACAAGTAGCACCAATTCAATTGAAGTTGGAAAATATATCTTATTATGAAATTGTAGAAATTGCAAAAATATTGGGAGAAAAATATGATATTGAAACTTCAGTGCACCTAGATCATGCAGAAACAGTTCAGCAATGTTTTGAAGCTATAGATTGTGGTTTTACATCAGTTATGTATGATGGATCATCTAAACCTTTTGAAGTCAATATAAGAAATACTAAAAAAGTAGTTGAATATGCTAGAGAAAAAAATGTAACTGTAGAAGGAGAACTAGGTAGAGTAGGAGGAGCAGAAGCTTCAACTGAAGATATAGAAGCTTTAATGACAAATCCAGATGAAGCAGAGTATTATGTGAAAAGTACAGGAGTAGATTGCTTGGCTGTATCTATTGGAAATGCCCATGGAGAGTATAAACTTGAACCAAAGTTAAATTTTCAACTTTTAGAAAATATTTATAAAAAGGTAAATATACCATTAGTTTTGCATGGTGGCACAGGTATTCCAGATGATCATATAAAAAAAGCTATAACTTTAGGAATAGGAAAGGTAAATTTCTTCACTGAAATAGATAGAGAGTTTGTGAAGGGATTTATAAATGCTTATGAGAAAGACCACAATTCATATATGATGGCTTGTGCAAATGAAGCAAGTAAGAAAATGATAAAAAAAGCATTGGATAAAATAAATTTGTGCAAAGTAAATTAATGAAGGGAGTTACATTATGAAAGTTGGATTGATTTCACTGGGTTTTCCGAATTTTAGATACGATATAGGAGATAAGTATTTAAAGAGTTCAATTGAGAAGTTGAAGAGCCCTGATTATGAGCTTATATATGAAAAAGATATATTAATTGACGAAGAAAAAATTAATAACACGTTAGATAGATTGAAAGAGGAAAATTTAGATTTGCTTATAGTTCAGTGTGGTACTTATACCTATGGTAGTGCTATGGCAAAGATAATTGAAAATTTTTTTGAAACTCCACTTTTAATATGGGGATTTAGAGAGCCATTTATTGAAGGATTCCGTGGCCTTGCTTTAAATTCTTTATGCGGATTAAATATGTTTGGAAGTTTCTTGCACAAAGCAAATAAAAAGTATAGCTATGTATTTGGCAATCTAGAAGAAGAAAAGGTTATGAAAAAGATAAAAGATACTATTACTGCTGTAAAAGTTAGAGCTAAATTAAAACAATCTAAGTTCTGCATAATAGGAGGAAGAGTTCCAGGATTTTATCTTTCAAATGTTGATGAACTCAGGTTTAGATTTGAAATAGGGCCGGAAATTAGATATTATTCTATAGCAAGTTTATTAGATGATGCTAAGAATATAGATACAGAGATTGTACAAAATGAAGTTAATATTATGAAAAAAGAAGTAGATGTATTTACAACTACAGATGAAATGCTTGAAAAATCAGCTAGAATTTATTTAGCTATTAAAAACTTTAAAGAGAAAAACAATATAGATTGTTTTACAATAAAATGTTGGCCTGAATTTCAACAGCTGTTTAACTGTAGCGTTTGTGGAGTTGTTTCAAGGTTAAACAATGAAGGTATAATGGTTTCCTGTGAAGGAGATATTACAGGTCTTCTAACTATGTATATTCAGTATTTAATAAGCAATGAACCATGTTTCTTTGCAGATATTGTAAATGTTAATATGGACGATGTCGTAAAAGTATGGCATTGTGGACCTGCTCCTGTGTGTCTTGCAAAAAAGGGATGTACTACTAAATATACTGAACATCCTACTATGAAAAATGGACTTGGTTTTGCAACAGAATTTAAACTTAAGCAAGGTAAATTAATAATGATTAAAATAAAGGAAGACAAAGATAGATATACTCTTTTCATGGCAAAAGGAACTGGGATAGAAGAAGATAGAGATTTAGTAGCAAATCAAGCGGATATAAAATTTGATGTGCCTTCTGAAAAGATAATAGATACTATTATGACTAATGGAATAGAACATCATTTTGCTATTGTATACAAGGATATTGAAAGTAAAATTATAGAAACTTGTAAATGGATTGGAATAGATATTATAAAAATTTAAAAGGAGAATGATATGAAACAAGAAAAGTTTATATATGCAGCAGGATATTATCCCCTAATGCACAGTAAAAGTGATTGGCATAGGGATTTAAAAGATATGAAAGAGGCAGGGATTAAATTAATAAGAACTGCAGAATTGTTCAATTCCTGGGATAGAATAGAACCTGAAAGAGGAAAATTTAATTTTGAATTTTTAGATGAATTTTTTGATTTGTGTCAGGAAAATGGAATTAGAATTTTGCTTGGTACAGGTACAGCAACACCTCCATATTGGCTTCATAAAGAACATGAAGATGTAAATATAGTAAATAATCATGGAAAACAATATCCAAATAATGTTTCTTATACATGGGCATGTATCGATAATGAAGAATATTTAAAAGAAGTAGAAAGATATATAAAAGTACTTGTTAATCGTTATAAGAATCATCCGGCTTTAGCATATTACCAATTGCACAATGAGATATCATTTCCATTTATGCCTTTATCAGAAGGGGATATAGATATTTATTGCTATTGTAAATACACTCAAGCTAAATTTCAAAAGTGGCTTAAATCCAAATATAAAACATTAGATAATTTAAACCATGCATATCTGTGGGGAGCTACAAATACAGTTCATACAACATGGGAAGAAATAGAACCCCCAAAAACAAAGCCTACAAGTTGGTCTAGCGTAACTAGATGGCTTGATTGGAGACTTTTTGCTATGGAAGATTATGTTAATTTTATTAAGTGGCAAAATGATTTAATTAAAACAATGGACAAGGAACATCCTACTTCAACAAATATATTCTTTATGAAATCTCAAGATCCATTAGGCGTTTTGACTGCATTAGATCAATTTAAAATGGCAGAGGCAGTAGATTATATAGGATATGATTTGTATCCAGGTAGTGGTGATAAATTAGAGAAAAAGCCTGAATATTCATCAATGTTTTTAGATATGGCAAGAAGTACTTCAAAATGCCTTGGAAAAAATTTTTGGCTATTAGAAACAGAGAGCGGTCCAATAAATGGATGGGTTTTAGGACCAAATAGAAATGTAAAGGGATATGATTTAATAAGAAATGTAGTTGAAGCTGTAGCTCATGATTCAAAATTAACATTATATCAAGGATGGCGACAGTGGGACTTTCAACCTCTTCATTGGGGTGGCATAGTTGATCTTGATGGTAATAGAACTGAAAGATACGATGCAGCCAAAAAAATTGGCAAGATATTAAACGATAATAGTAAAGATATTTTTAATGCTCACAATGCGGATTCTAAAGTGGCAATACTCATATCAAAAGAAAATGCTATAGTTCTAAATGGAATAGAGCAAGATGATTTTCTTTTAGATGCAATGAGAGGTGCTTATAAAGTATTTTGGGAAAAGGGATATGCTGTTGACTTTATTACACCTGAATTAGTAGATAATGGGTATATAAATAAATATAAAGTGGTGTACATGCCATTTATGGCAGTTATTGATAAAAAATTAAGTATGGGATTAGAAAAATACGTTGAAAAAGGTGGTACTTTAATAGGAACAGCTAGATGTGGTATGCTTGGAAAATATGGTTGGTATAATCATGAAATTCCATGCTTTGATTTGCAAAAAGTTTTTGGAATAAAAGTAGAAGAAGTTACTGCAAATACTAATCCTAATATTACTTTCAATAGGAAGAATTACTCTGGTTATTGGCATAAGGAAACAATTAAAGTTAATTCTAAAAATGTAGAAACTTTAGCTATGTTTAATGACGATAAACCGGCAGTAACAATGAATCATTATGGAAAAGGATTAGCAGTATATTTTGGAACCCATTGTGACTGTGCATATTTAAAAAATAAATCATACCTACTATGGGATGTGTTAGAACAAGTTTTAATAGAAAAAAATATAGTACCTAAGTTAGTTCTAGATTATTCAAATGTAAGAGATAAAGAAATTGATGGACATTACTTAGAAAATAAAGATAATGGTTTTGTGTTTATAACAAATTATGTTTCTAAAAAACATCAAGATTTTTTTATAAATGGTAAAAAATCTATTTCTGTTAAATTGAGATCAGAAAGACAATACAAAACAGCAAAAGATTTGATTAATGGAAATGAATATGCACTTCAATATTGTAATGGAACTTTAAATTGGAATATGATTATAAAAAAGGATGAAGTTTCACTATTAAAGCTCTATGGATAATGAATAATAAGTAGAAATATTATAAAAGAGGTATATAAAATGATGAAAATTACAGATATAAAATGTTTTGTATTAGATATGGATGGAACTTTTTATTTAGGAGATCAATTAATAGATGGTGCTTTAGATTTTATAAAAACACTTGAAAAGCAAAATAAAGAATTTGTATTCTTAACTAATAATTCATCTAAGAATAAATATGCATACCAAGGCAAACTAAAAAAGATGGGTCTTGAAATAGATCCAGAAAGAGTATTGACATCAGGTGAGGCTACAGCTATTTACTTAAAAAATAAAAAACCTGAAGCAAAAGTGTTCTTACTTGGCACACCTCTTCTTGAAGAGGAATTTACTAATGCAGGTTTTAAATTAGTAAAAGGTAGAGAATGTAACCCTGATTTTGTAGTATTGGGATTTGACACTACATTAACTTATGAGAAATTGTGGATTGCATGTGACTTTATAAGAGATGGAGTTGAATACATAGCAACTCATCCAGATTATAATTGTCCTATTGAGAATTCAAAATATATGCCTGATGCTGGTGCTATGATTGACTTTATTTATGCTTCAACTAATAAAAGACCATATGTTGTTGGTAAACCAAATAAACAGATAATAGATGTTTTATGTGATAAATATGGTTTTTCTAAATCTGAGGTTGCAATTGTTGGTGATAGATTATATACAGATATAAAAACAGGAATGAATTCAGATATTGCATCTGTTTTAGTTTACTCAGGAGAAACAAGTCCTGAGCAATATTCAAAATCAGATATTAAAGCAACTTTTGTTTATCCTTCTATTAAAGAGTTAAACGAAGATCTTATAAATAAAGATGGAGGTAATTATGAATAATTTCACATTTTTTTTAAATACAATTATTGATTTTGGGCGTAATAGTTCTAAAAATTTAAGTAAATATATTAATGAATACAATTGTAAAGATGTTTTAATTGTTATAGATAAAAATTTAATTAATTTAGGAATGTTAAAACCATTTGTAAATCAGTTAAATGAGTGCGGTGTATCTTATAGAGTGTTTGATGAAGTAAACCCAAATCCAGAAGTTCATAATATCGATCAAGGTGCTGCTTTTAACAGATCAGGTAAGTGTGATCTTATAATTGCCATAGGTGGAGGAAGCACTATAGATACTGCTAAAGGAATTTCTGTAATGTCTGTTAATAGTGGAAGCATATATGATTATTTAGATGGCAGGCTTGAAGAAAAAAAGGAAATAGTAAATGATCCGATTCCTATAATTGCAATACCAACAACAGCAGGAACTGGTTCAGAAGTATCTATGTACTCAGTTATAACTGATGAAAAGTCAAGGATTAAGGATTCATTAACATCTCCTAAAATTTATCCTAAAGTTGCAATTGTAGATCCAATGTTAACAATGAAATTACCTCCACATATTACTGCATTTACTGGACTGGATGTATTAGGACACGCATTAGAAGCATATACATCAACTATTCATAATCCACTTACAGATGTGTGGGCGTTGGAAGCTATTAAGTTAGTATTTGACAATCTTCCTTGTGCAGTTAAAAAAAGTACTGAAGAATCTAGAGATAATATGGCCTTTGCATCTCTTATGGCTGGCTCTGCTATGAGTCATTGTGGAGCAACTATTCCTCATGGATTGGGTTGCCCATTGTCAGGACATCTTGGACTTCCGCATGGATTAACTGTAGGAATATTGCAAGTTCCAATGATAAAATATAATAGAGAAGTGTTAAAAGATGAATTCTATAGAATTGTAAAGTATATTGAGCCAAACTTCAATATAAAGGAAAATGAAGCAGCAGATAGGCTTATAGAACTTATAAAAGACTTGTTAAAGCAAATTGGAGTAAAAGAAACTATAGATAAAGATAAGTTAGATGAAGATACACTTAAGTCAATGATAGACGATGCAAAGATTCATGGATCTACATCTTTAAATAAATTACCATTAACTGTAGATGATATACACAAATTGTATAGTGAAATATTTAATTAAATTTGAGCCCTTCTTATAAAAATTAAGAAGGGCTTATACTATAAATTATTTTACTTTAAGTCCTCTATAGCGGTTAATTGCGGCACACAGCTCATATTTTCTAGGTAAAGCAAGATTTCCTGGATGTCCGTTGTAAGTTGATATAGAGTCAAGTCCAAACTTTTCTACTTGATTAAATAACTCATCTACACATTCAACAACTGACTTTTTATTATCTATTATATTTTTCCAAAGAAAATCAAGCATTACAGCAATACAATTTGTTTGACTTGTATCTGCAATCTGTTCAAGGTTTGATAGATCTAATAAGGATTTACCCCACAATATACTGTACTTTCCTTTGGCTTTAATTTTATTTATTCTACCCTTTTTAGTAATGTTAGATTTAAGTATAATTCTCTTTGTATTCTGTTTAAAGCTTGTGTCAGGAAGTGGTTGCCTTTTATCTGATTCATTTGCAATTTCCTTTGCTTGTTTAGTTACATCTTTTGGTACATATTCATCCATCATAATAATTTGATCTGCTATATCAAAATAATCCCCAGATCCACCCATTACAAGTATAGTGGAAACTTTGGATTCTTTATAAAGCTGTTTAATTCTATCAATAAATGGTGTAATGGGTTCTTTATCCCTTTTTACTAGTTTTTGCATCTTTTCATCACGGATCATAAAATTTGTTGCAGATGTATCTTCATCTATTAATAGTAATTTTGAGTTTGATTCTATAGCTTCCATTACATTTGCAGCTTGAGATGTACTTCCACTTGCATTTTCTGTGCAAAACCTTACAGTATCCTTATTGTTAGGAAGATTTTTTATAAAAGGACTTATGTCTACCTTTTCTATCCGGCGCCCGTCCTCTGCTCGTATTTTCACAGCATCACCTCTAGTGATTACAAATTCTCTACCATCACCTGCTATGTGATTGTATATACCTAATTCTAGAGCTTTTAATAATGTTGATTTCCCATGATATCCTCCGCCAACTATTAATGTTATACCATTTGGTATTCCCATTCCCTTTATACTTCCATGGTTTGGAAGGGTAAGTTCTATTTCAAAACTACTAGGGCTTTTAAATGGAATTTGACCATTTTTTAATGGATTTTGGGATATGCCATTTTCTCTTGGTAGAATAGAACCATTAGCAATAAAGGCAACTAATCCTCTTTTATTTAATTCATTTCTTATATATTCTTGATCTATTACCAATTTTATTTGATTTTCAAGCTGACTCTGATCAATATTTTTGTAGATTAATGATCTATCTACAATTTTTGGAATTGCATTAGAAAATATTTTATTTGCAGCTTTACCTAGAATTTTTCGTCCAGAGGCAGGAAGGCCAATTTCAAATCTTGCTTCAATATTATTATCGTCTATTATTATTGAAGTTCTTTCAAGAATTTCTTGGCCACAACTATCTATAGTTAGAAGACCGCTTTTCCCAGTGCCATTTGTACCAGTATAAAGACTTTTTATATTATTGTAAAAGGTTCTTGTTAAAAAATCAGATGCAGCTATTATTTTATGCTTTGAGTCTAATAATTTTTCTGGAAATCCACTTTCCTTGCGAGATATAATAATTCTAGCTTTTGATGGTGGTGCAAAAGGATCAGATTGAACGTGATCAATTGAAAGTATATATTTATTAAAGTTATATTTTCCTTTAATGTTTTTGTAGCTAGAATATCCCCGTCCATCTATTGAAAATAATAATTTTTCAAGTTCACTATAACTTTTCAAAGTTATTTCCTCCTTGAGTACAATATTTTATGTTTTACAGAAAGTATACATCTTCAAAGATTATGTTGACAATATGTCTTAGAGTATAATTTTAGTTGAAAAAGATAATAGTAATTAATAATAAAATTACCCACTTTAAGTTGATACAAACTTATAGTTAAAATAGGTTGAAATTTTATGAATTTTATAGTATAATATTGATTGTTCCTGTGATTATATAAGTAAAATTAAATATAAATACTATTCATGAGTAAACCTATGGAGAGATGTCCGAGTGGTTGAAGGAGCACGCCTGGAAAGCGTGTGTAGGGGAAACTCTACCGGGGGTTCGAATCCCCCTCTCTCCGCCATTTAAACTTTGTCGTGCTAGATGGGGAGTTAGCGGTGCCCTGTACCTGCAATCCGCTACAGCAGGATTGAATTCCTTGCTTAGGCTTCAAATTGTAAGGCTGGCCTGTAAAAGTGGCGTTGAGAACTGGGTCCCACGCAATGGAAACTCATGAACCCCGTCAGGTCCGGAAGGAAGCAGCGGTAAGTGATAATTTTCGTGTGCCGTGGAAAAACCTAGTTTGAGCTAACTATACAGGTAACGCTTATGATTTGTTAGACGAAGCAAGGTGCACGACTTTAATATTATTTAATATTAATTATAGAGATGCCTAAGGGTGTCTTTTTTATTTTATTCAAAAATAATTAAAAAATTTAATTTCTGCTATCAGCTATAATCCTATATAGGTTATAATAATAAAAGAAGGTGATTATATGGCTTATACGGCATTATATAGAGAATGGCGACCTAAGACTTTTGAAGATGTTGTTGGTCAGGAACATATAACAGTGACTTTAAAAAATCAGGTTTTAAATAATAGAATAGCACATGCCTATCTGTTTTCAGGAACTAGAGGAACAGGTAAAACTTCAACTGCAAAAATTTTGGCAAAAGCGGTAAACTGCCAGAATTTACAGCATGGAGAACCTTGCAATGAGTGTGATATGTGTAAAAAGATAAATCAAGGAATTGCAATTGATGTCATTGAAATGGATGCTGCCTCTAAAAGACGTCTTGAAGATATAAAGGATGTAATAGAAAATGTTAAATATCCTCCTCAAGATGGCAAGTATAAGGTTTATATAATGGATGAGGTTCATATGCTTACTCAAGAGGCAGTGAATGCATTTTTAAAGACACTTGAAGAACCACCTAAAAATGTAATATTCATTCTTGCAACTACGGATCCTCAAAAACTTCCTGTAACTATACTTTCAAGGTGTCAGAAATTTGATTTTAGAAGAATAAAAAGTGTAGATATATTTAAAAGGCTTAGATATATTGTTGATAGTCAGAATATATCTGCTGATGATAAAAGTTTGAATTTAATAGCAAGAATGTGTGATGGAGCTATGAGAGATGGACTTAGTATACTTGATCAAGCAATATCAATGGGAAATGGTAAAGTTGAATATAATAGTGTAGTTGACATGCTTGGTTTAGTTACAAACGATAATCTTTTTAAACTTACAGACAGTATAATAGAAAAAAATGTAGAAGATTCAATGAAGATAATTGACGATATAGTTTTAAGTGGAAAAGATATATATAATTTTATAAGAGATATGATAACTCATTTTAGAAATTTATTAATGGCAAAGGTTTCTGCAAATCCTGAAGAAGTACTTGACATGTCTGAAGAAAATATAAAATTAGTTAAGGATCAATCCGAGAAAATAAGAATAGAAGAAATAATGAGAAATATAAGAATACTTCAAGATGCAGAAGAACAATCTAAGTGGGTTAAACAAAGTAGAATATATCTTGAACTTTCTGTTATAAAAATGTGTAAAATAGAATATGATACTTCAAAAGAAGTAATACTCTCAAGATTAAATTCACTTGAAAATGCATTAAAGCATGGATATATAAGGAAATCTGAAGAAAAAGTTAAAAAACAAGATGTAGTAAAACAGGAATTGAAAAGTGAAAGTAGAAATGAAGATAATAGAAAAGTAAAAGTTGAAACTAAAAATGTAAAGCAAAAAGATGAAAATATAAAAAATGAAGAAAATATCAATTCAAAAATAACTTTAGATATGGTAAAGAAAAAATGGAAAGATATACTAGAGTCATTTAAGGCAAAACATCAAATGGTTATTTTTGCTGCTCTTACTACAGGGGAAGTATATAAGTGTGATAATGGTGTTATAACTATAAAGTATGGAAAAGACTATGGTTTTCATAAGCAAAGACTTGAAAAAAGTCAAAATGAAAAAATAGTAGAATCTGTATTTTCAGATGTATTGAAAGAAAAAGTGAAGGTTAAGTATATTATTGAAGATGAAGATAATCAAATTATTGAATCTAAAGAGCAAATATTAAAGAATACTTTTGGAGAAGATATTGTGGAAATACTTGATGAATGATAAATTTATAAATAAAATTAAAATATGATATAATTAAAGTCATATTAGTTGATTTAAGGAGGAAGTTATATGGCAAGAGGTGGATTCCCCAACTTTGGTGGTGGAGGAAATATAAATAATTTAATGAAGCAAGCTCAAAAAATGCAGAAACAGATGCAAGATATGCAGGAAAAACTTGAAAGTAAAGAGTTTTCAGCTACATCTGGTGGAGGAGCTGTAACTGCAGTGGTAAATGGTAAAAAGGAAATAAAAAGTATAAAAATAAAACCTGAAGTAGTTGATCCTGAGGATATAGAAATGTTAGAAGATTTAGTTTTAAGTGCATGCAATCAAGCTCTTAAGAATGCAGATGAGCAAACTGCCTCAGAGATGAAAAAATTAACAGGTGGACTCAATATTCCAGGAATGTTTTAAAACTCCCCCATCTTACAAGATGGGGTTTTAAAATAAGGTAGGTGATAATAATGGATTTTTATCCTGTAGCTATAGAAAAATTGATAGAAGAATTTGCTAAATTGCCAGGAATAGGTTACAAGACGGCACAAAGACTTACTCTTTATGTTTTAAATTTACCTGGAGATGAAGTAAGAGAATTTGCAGAAGCACTTATAAAGGCAAGAGGAACTATAAAATATTGTTCTGTATGCGGAAATTTTACAGATTCAGACCCATGTGATATATGTTCTAATCCTAATAGAGATAAAGGAACAATATGTGTAGTAGAACAGCCAAAAGATATAATATCTATAGAAAAAATTAAAGAATATAATGGAGTGTATCATGTACTACATGGAAATATATCACCTATGGCAGGAAGAGGGCCAGAAGATATAAAATTAAAAGAACTTGTAAGAAGAATAAATAAAGATGTAAAAGAAGTAATAGTTGCAACTAACCCAAACGTAGAAGGTGAAGCTACAGCTATGTATATATCTAAAATATTGAATCCACTAGGTGTAAAAGTTACTAGGATTGCTCACGGAGTTCCAGTTGGAGGAGATCTTGAGTATTCAGATGAGGTTACTCTTTCAAAGGCTTTGGAAGGAAGAGTAGAAATATAGATTCACATTTATAATTGTCTACATCAAATAAACTTCTTTCATTTTGCAAATGCCTGAAGTGAAGTAAATAAAGTAGTGTTAGGAAACATGGTTTATTAGGGAGAAGAAAAGCCCAGTAGGCCATGTTTTTTGTTTAGAAGATTGATAGAAATAAGGAACAAGGAATAAGGCTTAAACTCAGTAATATCAACGGATTAGAAGATTAAATGGAAAAGAAAATGGAATGAAAAATGGACAAAATCCCCCCTTAATCCTTCCCCCTTAACCCTTTTCTCTAAAAGCACTTTATTTTCATTTTTTGCCCTAAAAATTGAGGAATGAAAGGACTTTAGGAAGTGAGGAACAAGGAAAAAGGAATTAAATGGGAAATTGGAAGGGAATAACAAGCCAGTGTTTTCAAGGGTTTGAGGGGGATTTGTGAAAGGAGTTTATTTGAATTTTGATGGGAGTTTGTTTTGGTTATACAATAATTGTATCACTTAAACAAACTTATATCATTTTGCAAATTCTTTTTAGAATTTTAATAAAGTAGTGTTAGAAAACATGGTTTATTAGGGATAGGAAATCTCTATTAAGCCGTGTTTTTTTATTAGAAATTCTCATTGGGATAGAAATGATAATAATAATATTATAGAAATGAATGACAAAGAAATATTGTAATGTTATAATATTGATAAAGTGGACCATTTTAAGAAAAACGGAGGGAAAATATGTTATCCTATACTTCAATAATAAAGTCCAGACCTTATTTATATCTGGAATTAAAAAAGGCTTCATCCTTGATAATAGAAGGATTTTCAAAGGAAGATATAAAAACAAAAGCTATAGAGGAGAATATATTTGCTTTAAATTCAGAAAACAGAAAAAAAGAAATTGCTTCAACAATAATTAATCGTATAGAAGTGTTAGATAATTTTTTATTAGATAAAATTGTACATGGAAGTTTGCAGACTAGCAAGCAGGTAGCTTTATACAGTATCTTAAAAACAGATAGATTATTTTTTGAGTTTATGAAAGAAGTTTATAGGGAAAAGATATTACTAAAAGATTTTAAGATAACAGATAAAGACTTTAATGTATTTTTTAGAAAAAAAGCAGAGCAAAGTGAGCAAATAGCTAGTTGGAAAGATTATACTTTTTATAAGTTAAAACAAGTTTACAAAAGGATACTATCTGAAGCAGGATTTATTAAACAAGCAAAAAAAGAAGTTGGAATTATACCTCAAATTATAGAAGAAGAAGTAAAAAATTATTTACAAAGCATAGGAGATGTGTCTTACTTAGAAGTAATGTTAGGGGAGATATAGATGAATATATATGAAAGGTTAGATAAGATACTGCCAAGGCTGCAAGAAAAAAGGTTTAGGGAAAATAAGGGACTTGGAAATGAAATAGGATTTTATATTTTCGATTATGACCCAAAGGATGAACTTATAGTTAGGGAACACATAAAGTATCTGAAAGAAAAGATAAATAATAGAGATTCAGATATGCAAGTTATAGAATTTGATTTATATGAAATAATTCTAGAAATACTAGAAAGAAAGAATTATTTGGAAAAGACTTTTAATATGGAAAAACAAAGAGGAAGTGAATATACTTTTAATGCTATTAAAAAAACACTACGTCTTACATCCAATAATGATTTAGTAGTTAAATACATTAAAAGTAGAGTAAAAACACAAGATATTGTATTTTTAATAGGAATAGGAAAAGCATGGCCTATTATAAGATCTCATACTATACTAAATACATTGCATTCAGTAATAGAGGATGTTCCTTTGATTATGTTTTTTCCAGGTGTATATGATGGAATAGAATTAAAATTATTTAATGAAATAAAAGATGATAATTATTATAGGGCCTTTCAATTAGTAGAGAGGTAAGGGGGAGAGATAGATTTATGAAACTTAAGGATATGTTTTATAAGGATATAGAAAGAGATATTAAAGGTGTAATTAAAATTGGACAAGAAAAAGATGAAAATGTATATCAGGAATTAGAGGAATATGTAGTTACCAGAGAATTATCCAGGCATTTTAGTGAATTCTTTGAATCATATAAGAAGAGTATCAATAATTATACAGATAAAATTGGTGTATGGATTTCAGGTTTTTTTGGAAGTGGTAAATCTCATTTTTTGAAAATTTTATCATATTTACTAGATAATAAAGAAGTAAAAGGCAAAAAGGCAATATCTTATTTTGATGATAAAATAGAAGATGCAATGGTGTTGGCGGATATGAAAATGGCGGGGGATATCAGTGCAGATGTAATCTTATTTAATATTGATTCTAAATCGGATTCTGATTCTAAAACCAATAAAGATGCTATTGTAAAAGTTTTTATGAAGGTATTTAATGAGATGCAAGGATTTTGTGCTACTTTACCTTGGGTTGCGGAACTAGAAAGACAATTGGTAACAAGCGGAAAGTATCAAGATTTTCAGGCAAAGTTTGAGCAATTATCTGGAAAGAAGTGGACGGATACAAGAGAAGATTTCTATTTTGAAGAGGATAATATAGTAAAAGCATTAGCACAAACGACTAATATGACAGAAGAAGGAGCAAGAAACTGGTATAACAAAGCAGAGGAAAATTATTCTCTTAGTATAGAAAAATTTGCAAATTTAGTTAAAGAATATATTGAATCTAAGGGAAATAATCATCATGTTATATTCCTTGTAGATGAAATTGGGCAGTATATAGGTGATGACGTTGGTCTTATGCTTAACCTTCAAACAGTAGTTGAAGACTTAGGTACATATTGTGGAGGAAGGGCATGGGTAATTGTTACTTCTCAGCAAGACATTGATTCAATTACTAAAGTAAAAGGTAATGATTTTTCTAAAATTCAAGGTAGATTTAATACTAGGCTAAATTTATCCTCTGCAAATGTTGACGAAGTTATTAAGAAAAGAATTCTTCGCAAAAAAAATGTGACAAAGGAAACATTAAGGTTATTATATCAAGAAAAAGAGTCTATTTTAAAGAATCTCATTACTTTTTCAGCTGATACTCCGGAGATGAAAACTTATAAATCAGAAGAAGATTTTATAGATGTATATCCATTTATACCATATCAATTTAACTTATTACAATATGTTTTTACAGGTATTAGACTTCATGGAGCTAGTGGTAAACATTTATCAGAAGGTGAAAGATCTTTATTAAGTGCATTTCAAGAATCTGCTATTATGTATAAAGATAAAAAATTAGGAACATTAATACCTTTTTCAGCTTTTTATGAAACTGTTGAGGCTTTCTTGGATTCCAATATTCGTACAGTTATTATAAAAGCTGAGGATAATGAACGATTGACTAAAGAAGATGTTGAGGTATTAAAAGTATTATTCTTAATTAAATATGTTAAGGAAATGCCATCTAATATTGAAAATCTTGCTACTTTAATGGTTAAACATATAGATGATGATAAAATTGAGTGTAAGAAAAGAATAGAAGAATCATTGAAGAGACTGATAAAAGAAACTCTTATTCAAAAGAATGGTGACGAATATATTTTTTTAACTAATGAAGAACAAGATGTTAACAAGGAAATTCAAAACATTCCTATAGATATAGGTGAAGTTATATTAAAAGTTGGAGAAGAAATTTTTGAAGGAATTTATAATGAGAAGAGATATAGATATAGTTCTATATATCATTTTGATTTTAATAAAATTATAGATACTAGATATCTTTCATCTCCAAAATATGAAATTGGTTTAAAGATAATAACTCCTTACTACGATATAGGAAAGGAATTATCTGATCAAGAATTAAAGATGATGTCTAGTAGAGAAAATAATTTGATTGTACAGCTGCCTATGGATACTACTTTTTTAGAAGAAATGGAAGAAGTGTTAAAAATTCAAACCTACTTGCTTCGAAAAAGTGGATATACTATAACTTCCCAAATTGAAGAAATTAAAATTAGGAAATCTAGAGAAATAGCAGAAAGAAAGGAAAGAGTAAAGAACCTATTAATTGAAGCATTAAAGAATGCAGATTTGTTTGCTAATGCACAAAAACTAGATATTAAATCTAAAAATTCAGTAGAACGTATTAATGAAGGGTTTAAGTTTCTAATTGATGGTATGTATAGTAAATTAAAATATATTAATACATTTATAGAAAGTAATAAGGAATTGAATGATATTCTTGTAAATTATAATCAGATAGATTTTACGAAAGATGTTCCAAATAAACTGGCTATGGATGAGATTAATGGGTTTATTGAGAGAAATACTGAAAGAAATATTCCAATGACTGTAAAATCAATAATTAATCTGTACGAAAAGTACCCTTATGGTTGGAGAAATTTAGACATAATTGGAATTTTACTTCGATTATTTAAAATGCAAGAAATTAAATTACAATTGGGTAATGAATATTTAAATGTATCAGATAAAAATTTAATTAATCAACTTACTAAAAGAGATTATCAAGATAGGATAGTCGTGAAAAAGAGAAAAAAAATACATGCTAGATATATAAATAATGTAAAAAAGTTAGCAAAAGAAGTATTTGGATTTACTGCAATGCCCAACGATGAAGATGGATTGATGGATAGATTTAAGAAATTATGCGAACATGAACTAAAGATGAGAAACACTGATACAAAAGATTATGGTATATATTTTCTTTTAGAGGAATATAAGAACAATAAATATTATCCAGGTGAAAATATATTAGAAAAAGGTCAGGAAATCTTTGAATCTATATTAAAAATGGAGGATCCTAAGGAATTTTATGAAAAAGTATATGAGATTAAGGATGACTTGTTGGATTATGAAGAAGATGTTTATGATATAAAGAAGTTTTTTAAAAATCAAAAAGAGCAGTTTGATAAAGCTGTTAAAATGCTAAAAATATACAAAAAAAATAAGACTTATGTAGTAGATGCCGATGTAATTAAGATTGTGGAAGAAATCGAGAAAATAGTAAAATCTAATAGTCCATATTCTGATATTCATAAGCTTCCAGGATTGATAGAGTCTTTTATTAATAAATTTGGTGAACTATTAGAAATTGAGTGTAAGCCTGTAAGAAGTGTTATTGAAAGTGATAAGGAAAGAGTTTTAAATGAACTTGCACTTTATGAGTTTGAGGATGGATTAAGAAATAAGTTTAAGGCTAGATTTGATAATTTGCTTAATCGTTTGGATAGTGTAAATAACTTCTATGAAGCTATTGCTATGAAAGAAGAGTCTGATAGGATTAAGATTCGCTGCTTTGATGAGATAGAAACACAGAATGAAAGAAGAAATAAGAAAGCACAAGATATTGCACCTGATGTATTAAATGATGATAATGAAAAAAATCCATATAAGGCTAAGAAAGTGAAAAACATAAGTATAGCCAATATACTTCATGGGGCAAAAGTTATTGAAACAGATGAAGATATAGAAGAATTATTACAAGAAATTAGAAATGTGTTAAAGAAACAGTTAAACGAAGATATAAAATTAAAATTAATTTAGGAAGCAGGAGGGAATGTAGTGAACAAATCAGCCATAAAGAATTTTGCTGTAAGAGCAAGAAAAAAACTTATTGATGATATCATCCAAAAGGCATATGAACTTGGCATTACAAAAAATGAAATAAAAGATATTGAAACCTTTGAAGGTGGTTTTAAAATTAAAGGCCTTGAAAATAGTAAGACCTATAAAAAATATGAAAAGAAGCAAAGAAATAAATTGGTAGAAAATATTAAACAAAATGGTTTTGATCAGGTAATAGAAGAAGTAGCCTATACATGGTTTAACCGCTTTATTGCATTACGTTTTATGGAAGTTAATGAATATTTACCTACAGGAGTTAGGGTATTATCTTCTATAGAAGACGGAAAAACAGAGCCAGATATTATTAAAGAGGCCTTGAATATAGACTTAGATTTAGATAGAGAACTCATTTACAAACTTATAGATAAAAATGATACTGAGGACTTATACAAATACCTCTTAATAAAACAGTGTAATGAACTGGGTAAAATTATGCCTCAGGTTTTTGAAGAAATAGCAGATTATACAGAACTCTTACTGCCAGACAATTTATTAGGAGAAGGTTCTGTAATAAGGGATTTGGTAGAATCCATTGATGAAGAGGATTATAAGGATCAGGTAGAAATTATAGGATGGCTTTATCAATATTATATATCCGAAAAGAAAGACGAAGTATTTTCTGGGTTAAAAAAAAATAAGAAGATAATTAAGGAAAATATTCCAGCAGCAACACAATTATTTACTCCCAAGTGGATTGTAAAATATATGGTGGAAAATTCACTAGGCAGATTATGGTTAGAATCTCATCCTGATGAAGATTTAAAGGCGGAATGGAAATATTATTTAGAGGAAGCAGAACAGGAACCAGAGGTTCAGGAAAAATTGGATGAATTAAAAGATCCTAACCTTAATCCAGAAGACATTAAAGTACTAGATCCAGCCTGTGGTAGTGGACATATCTTAGTTTATGCCTTCGATGTACTTTATGATATATATTTAAAAGCCAATTATTCTGAAAGACATATACCAAAATTAATTTTAGAGAAAAATTTATACGGATTAGATATAGATGACAGAGCAGGACAACTGGCAGCTTTTGCTTTAATGATGAAGGCAAGAAGTAAGAATAGAAGGATATTCAGAAGAAAGGTAGAGTTAAATGTCTGTTCAATACAGGAAAGTAACGGCATACCAAAAGAGGCTGTAGATTATTTTGTTAATTCAAAATATATAAGTGAACAAAATAATAATCTGAGAAAAGATGTTGAATATTTAATAGAAATCTTTAATGATGCAAAAGAATACGGATCTATACTGGATGTGAAGAAAGTAGATTTTGATGCTATTGAGAAAAGAATAGAAGATATTAAATATGAAAATGTAAAAAATTTGTTTGAAAATCAGTACAGAGAGATTATATTAGAAAAGTTGCCATCACTTGTGAAGCAGGCAAGGATAATGAGTGAAAAGTATGATGTGGTTTGTACTAATCCGCCGTATATGGGAAGAAAAGGTATGAATTCTCAACTTGCCAAATATGTTGACGATAGATTTCCTAATAGTAAGAGTGATTTATTTGCTGTATTTATGGAATTAGGGTTTGTAAAATCTCATGGATTTATGACTATGATAAACCAGCAAGCATGGATGTTTTTATCATCATTTGAAAAACTGAGAAGAAAAATTCTATCTAATAGAACTTTCTATAATATGTTGCATTTGGGAACTAGAACATTTGAAGAAATTGGAGGAGAGGTAGTACAGTCAACTTCATTTGTAATAAGAAATATTAAAATAAATAAATATAAATCAGACTATATTAGACTTGTGGATTTTCCAAATGCGCACCAAAAAGAGCTAAAAATGTTAGAAGCAATTGCTGATAATAAAAAAACTTTTAGGTTTAATTGCAGTAGTGACAACTTTTATAAAATACCTGGAAGCCCTATTGCGTATTGGGTAAGCGAAAATATTAGAGATGTTTTTTCAGCTAACAACTCACTATATAAATTATCCACATCTGCAAGTCAAAATGTTACAGGAAATAATGATAAATATGTTAGGTTTTTTTGGGAAATTGATAAAAATAAAATTGGGAAAGATAATAAATGGATTTTTTATGCAAAAGGTGGAGGGTTTAGAAAATGGTATGGCAATTTAATTAATGTGGTTGATTGGAGTCCAGAATCAAGAGAAATATATAGAACCGGACATGCTTCACAAATTATACCTCAAGAATATTGGTATAAAAAAGGAATTACATGGGGACTAATTTCATCATCACTTCCAAGTTTTAGACTATTACCAGTAGATAGTACTTTTGATAAAGGTGGTTCATCAATATTTATAAATACTGATGAAAATTATAATTATATACTAGGTTTTCTAAATTCAAAGATAGCATTATATTTATTAAAATGTTTAAATATAACACTTAATTTTCAGGTTAAAGATATTAGAAACTTACCAATAAAAATAGATATGCTATCAATAGTAAGTGTACTATCTGAAAAATTAATAGAGTATTCTAAATATGACTGGGATTCCTTCGAAATCTCATGGGATTTTAAAAAGCACCCATTACTACTGCATAAAAAAGATAGCAATAAAATAAAGACAGCTTTTAAGCAGTGGAAAGATTTTGCAAATAAACAATTTGACCAACTTAAAGCTAATGAAGAAGAACTCAACCGAATTTTTATAGAAATTTATGGACTGCAGGATAAGATTACTCCAGAAGTAAAGGATAAAGACATAACTGTAACAAAGATTTTTGAGAGTAAAGATGAAATTTATGATGATATAAAGGGCAATAAATATATATTAACTAGGGAAGATGTTATTAAGTCTTTCATCTCTTATGCAGTGGGATGCATGTTTGGACGCTATTCACTAGATGAAGAAGGTTTAATTTATGCTGGTGGAGAATTTGATATTAATAGATATAAAACTTTTATTCCAACAAAAGATAATGTCATTGTAATACCAGATGACGACTACTTTGAAGATGATATTGTGAATCGTTTTGTTGAATTTGTCAAAGTAACTTTTGGAAAAGAAACATTAGAAGAAAATCTTGATTATATTGCAGAAACTTTAGGAAAAAAATCAAGGGAAACATCAAGACAGACTATAAGAAGGTATTTCCTAAAGGATTTTTATAAAGATCATGTAAAAACCTATAAGAAGAGGCCTATTTACTGGCTATTTAATAGTGGTAAGCAAAATGGATTTAAAGCTATAATTTATATGCACCGTTATGATTCATCTACAGTGGCTAGAGTAAGGATGGACTACTTACATAAGTTACAGAAGAAGTATGAAGCAGAGGTAAGACAAAGTGATATTCTTTTAGAATCTGATTTATCTCCAAGGGAAAAGTCTGCTACAATAAAGAAAAAAGAGAGATTAATCAAGCAGATACAAGAATGTGTTGTCTATGACCAAATAATTGCCCATGTGGCAAATCAAAAGATAAAAATTGATTTAGATGATGGAGTAAAGGTAAATTATAATAAATTTCAAAATATTGAGATTCCGCAAGGAGAAGGTAAAAAACCACTAAAAGCAAACTTATTAGCAAAGATATAAAAATATATAAAAGGTAGGTGAAAAGATGAATTTAGATGAAATAAAAAAAATACTGGAGAAAAATTTAAGCAACGGAACAAGTGATGGAAGAAAAAGAAATATTATATTCTGGTATGATGCGGATGGAGAATTTGTTGATGATATTAATGAACTTGAATTATCTAATGCCAAGATATTGAAACTTAGTAATAATAACAGTTTTTATATAAAATATCTTCTTGAAAAGCAGGATACTGAATCTAACTATTTAATTTATGCTCCTTTTCCAAAGCCACATCCACGAGAAAATTGGCTTTTAGATATAGAAAAATATAGTAGTAAATTTTCTCCAGATAAAGCAACGGTTATTATGAGAGATCTTGGATTAAAAGATGAAACTTTAAGAGGAGTATTTAAGAAATATATAAAGTTTTTTGGAAATAAGGAGAGATATAAAAGGTTTTCTTCTTATAATATAGATATTTTTACAGAAGAAAATGTTCATATATCAGTGTTATCATCTATTTGTAAATTACCAGTAGCAGATTTTGAGATGGTGGTAAAAACTCTATTAATGGAAGAAATAAAAGAAAAGAATAAATATATGCAAGATATTATAAAATTTGCTGATGTTAATGTCTTCTGGAACTTGGTAGAAAAAAAATATGGATACCATATGGGAAAAAAGAGCCTGGAGCAGCTAATAATTATGTTCTTAGTAACAGATTTTGCTTATAATTTAGAAGCAAAAATACCTGCTACATGGAAGAAGTTTGTATCTACAAAAAAGGAAGAGGTAATAGTATTTGTTAATCATTTTATGAATCATTCATCAGATTGTAAAGTATATGACCAAATAGCGGAAAAAATAGAGCAGAAGTTAAATCTAAAAAATTATATATCAAAATGGAACTTAGAAGATTATATTCAATGTAATACATTTAAGGCAATTGATGAAGAGATTATTCATTGGTTGGTTCAAAATCTTATTGATAATATTGGTGAATATGAAAGATACCGTAAAATTATCAATAAGAGAAGGACTACTCATTGGTTTCCTAAGTTAAAGCATGAATATAATACTATATATTTTGCAATGGAAATTTTAAGGCTAGAAAATGAATTGCAAAAATCTATTAAAGGTTCTACGGCATATGAAGTGGTAGACAATTATACCAAGATTTATTATTTATTTGATTTGTTTTATAGAAAGTTTTACTTATCATTTGATAAAATTGAAAATAAAGATAGATTTATTGAATTGGCTCAAATTATTGAGAATACATATAATCATTGGTATTTAGAAGAGTTATCTATGAAGTGGTCTAGTAGGATTAATGAGGAATTAATAGATGATATTAGGATTGATGGATTAGTAAAACAACAAGATTTTTATAAAAAATATATTTCACCTTATATAAAAAATGGAGAAAGGGTTTTTATTATTATTTCAGACGCTTTTCGCTATGAGGCAGCAAAAGAATTTACGGATATTATTAATAGAGATAGAAGAGGAAAGGCGGAGTTAAAGTATATGCAAGGAGTTATTCCTTCTTATACAAAGTTGGGAATGGCTTCTTTGCTGCCTCATGAGAATATTGAAATAACTAATAATGCAGAAGTTCTCGTAAATGGTATTAATTCTTCTGGTACAGAAAATAGGCAGAAAATACTATCTAAGTATTCTGATAATGCAGTTGCCATTCAGTATAATGATATAAGAGATATGAAAAGGCCTGAATACAAAAAAATCTTTGAAGGGAAAAAGTTAATTTATATTTATCATAATATGATAGATGCTATAGGTGATAAGCCTTCAACGGAAAGAGATATTTTTGAAGCGGTAGAAAAAACATTTGAAAATTTAAATATGCTTATTAAAAATCTAGTAAATAATGTAAGTGCTACTAATATATATATAACTGCAGATCATGGCTTTATATATAGTAGATCATATATACAAGAATTTAATAAGGTTTCAAGGATGGATGTAGATAAAATAGATGAAGGAAGAAGATTTATTTTAACTGAAAATAAAGTAAATGAACAGGGTATTTTTTCTTTACCAATGAAGTACTTACTAGGTAAAAATAGTAACCTAAATGCTGTTATTCCAAAAGGAGTTACTAGATTTAAAATACAAGGAGCAGGAGATAAGTATGTTCATGGGGGAGTGTCATTGCAAGAAATTGTTATCCCTGTTATTAAATTTAAAAATATTAGAAAAGATGAATATAAGCCATCTAAAGTAGAAGTCAAATTAACAAATATTTCACGAAAAATTACTAATAGGATTACCTTCTTGGAGTTTTTCCAAAAGGATAAAGTAGAGGATAAAAAATTGCCATTAACTTTAAGATTGTACTTTGTAGATGAAGGTGGAAATAGAATTTCAAACGAGAACATTATTATTGCAGATAGTAGATCATCAAAGCCAGAAGAACGTACATTTAGAGAGAAATTTACTTTAAAAGATCGGTCTTATGATAAGAGTAAGGAATATTATTTAATAATGGAAGACGATGATGAAACAGTAGAAAAAATATATGAAAAAATACCATTTATGATTGATTTAGCAATTATGAATGATTTTGGGTTTTAATAATCTCTGTGGAAAATAGAGATTAACATGGGAGAGATAAGTATGGATGAACTGAATAGTAAATTAAACACTTACTTTGCAGGTAGGGTGGTTAGAAAAGATTTAACAAAAAAAATTAAAGAAGGTGCTAATGTACCTATATATGTATTGGAATACTTATTAGGAATGTATTGTGCAACTGAGGATGAAGAGGGTATTAACGATGGTGTGGAGAGAGTTAAGAAAATTCTGGCTGATAATTTTGTAAGACCTGATGAAGCAGAAAAAGTAAAATCCAAGATAAAGGAACTTGGACAGTATACTGTAATAGATAAAATAACTGTAAAACTTAATGAAAAGAAAGATATTTATGAAGCACAATTTTCTAATTTAGGATTAAAGGGAGTTGAGATATCATCTCATTATGTAAAAGAATATGAAAAACTTCTTTCAAGTGGTATTTGGTGTATTTTGAAAATGAGTTATTTTTATGACGAGGAGATAAGAGATGTAAGCCCGTTTAATATCTCGAATTTGACACCTATTCAAATGCCTAATTTAGATATTGAGGAGATATTTAAAGGGAGAAGATATTTTACCAAAGAAGAATGGATAGATGTATTATTAAGATCCACTGGGATGGAGCCTACACAATTAAAATATAATGTTAAGTGGCATTTATTAGCAAGAATGATTCCTTTGGTAGAAAATAATTTTAATTTATGTGAACTAGGACCTAGAGGTACAGGCAAATCACATATTTATAAAGAAATATCCCCTAATTCAATTTTAGTATCTGGTGGTCAAACAACGGTTGCAAATTTATTTTATAATATGTCAACAAGGAAGATTGGATTGGTTGGACTTTGGGATGTTGTGGCTTTTGATGAAGTTGCAGGAATTACATTTAAGGATAAAGACGGTATACAAATTATGAAAGATTATATGGCTTCAGGTTCCTTTGCTAGAGGTAGAGAAGAAAAGAATGCTTCGGCTTCTATGGTATTTGTAGGCAATATTAATCAAAGTGTAGATGTGTTATTAAAAACATCACACTTATTTGAGCCATTTCCTGAGGTAATGGCTTATGATAGTGCGTTTTTTGATCGTATTCATTTTTACATTCCTGGATGGGAGATTCCAAAGTATCGCCCTGAATTTTTTACCAATGAATATGGATTTATTACTGATTACCTATCAGAATTCTTTCGTGAGATGAGAAAAAGGTCTTTTTCTGATGCTATTGATAAATATTATAATTTTGGTAATAACCTTAATCAAAGAGATGTTATTGCAGTAAGAAAAACTGTATCTGGGCTTGTAAAACTAATATACCCTAATGGAGAGTATACAAAAGAAGATATTGAGGAAATCCTAAGATATGCTCTTGTTGGAAGAAGACGAGTTAAGGAACAATTGAAAAAAATTGGTGGAATGGAATTCTATGATGTACATTTTTCATATATAGATAAAGAAACTTTTAATGAAGAATTTGTATCGGTACCAGAACATGGCGGAGGTAAATTAATACCAGAAGGAATGAATAAACCAGGTCATGTTTATGTAGTAGGACACGGTGAAAATGGCATGCTTGGTACATTTAAAATAGAAACGGAAGTTGTACCAGGTTCAGGGAAGTTTGAAAGAACAGGTTTAGGATCTAATAGAAAAGTGAAGGAGAGTATTAATATAGCTTTTAACTATTTTAAGGCAAATAAAAAGAATATAAGTGGAACTATTTCTGTTCAAACTTTTGACTATCTAATGCATGTTCAAGATTTACAAGGTATAGGGGTAACTTCTGAATTATCTCTGGCAGCATTTGTTGCTTTGTGCTCAGGTGCATTAAAGAAACCTGTTCAAAGTCAGATTGTTATATTAGGTTCCATGAGTATTGGAGGTACTATAACCAAAGTTGAGGAATTGGCAAGTACACTTCAAGTATGTTTTGATGCTGGAGCAAAGAAAATTTTGTTACCTATGGCATCAGCTGTAGATATACAGACAGTACCACCAGAACTATTTGCAAAATTTCAGATTTCATTTTATCAAAGTCCTGAAGATGCTGTGTTTAAGGCATTAGGTGTAGAATAAAGGGAAGTGTGTTTTATGGATAGATATGAACGCATACTTGGAGGAATTTTTGGTGTTGCTTGCGGTGATGCTTTAGGTGGAACGTTGGAATTCATGTCAAAGAATGAAATTGAAAAGAAATATGGATATCTAAAAAATATTATTGGTGGAGGTCATTGGAACTTAGTACCTGGTGAAGTGACAGATGATACAATGATGACTATTGCTGTGGCAGAAGGTATCTTGGACAGCCCAGACAATCCTATTGAATATATTGGAAAACACTTTATGAGATGGTATAATAGTAATCCAAGGGATATAGGTAACATTATTCGAATTGTACTTAGTGAGTATAAAAGAAGTAATGATTGGATGAAAGCATCTTACTATGCCCATAAAGTAACAGGCGGCATGACTGCTGGAAATGGTTCACTTATGAGGTGTTTGCCAGTAGCACTTTATTATAATGATATTGAAAAAATACTTAAAATTACTGCTTTACAAAGCGTTCTTACCCATTATGATCATAAAGCAACGGAGGCATGTCAGTTTTATAATTTATTAGTTTATAACTATCTAAATGAAAAGTCTAAAGTATCTACTATAATAGAACATATCGAAAAATATCCAGAGTATAAAAAGGTTTTTCAGATATCAAAATATGAATTGAAGCCAAGTGGATATGTGTTTGATACGCTTATATGTTCATTATGGTGTTTTATTAATACTTCTTCATTTGAGGATGCTGTATGTGAAGCAGCTAATCTAGGAGGAGATGCTGATACTATAGCCGCTATTACTGGTGGAATTGCTGGAGTGTATTATGGTTACAATACAATTCCTGACAGGTGGAAGAAAAAAATTTTGCTAAAAGATAAGTTAATTTCTATAGCACAGCGAATTATAAATGATAATCATGGGATAACAGAAAAATCAGAATGACATTATAATATTGACTAATTTGTATATTAATCCTGATTTATGTCAATTATTTATATATTAATGTAAATTAGGAGGTATTTTATGAATAAGAGAAATATAATTAAATTACTATTTGGTAAAAAATTAAAATATACAAAAAGTCAAATGAAGCTTTTAAATGATATAGAAAAAGCAAGAGAAGAAATAAATAAATGTAATGCTTATTTTGATTCAGTAAAAGATCCATATCTTGTTGATTATGCAATTTATATGGAAAAGGCCGCAAAAGCAAAATATATGTATTTATTAAGTCAAGCAAAGAAAAATGGAATTAAAGCAAGCACTGAAAATATAATTGAAGGCTTTTATCCTATTAAAAAATCATCTTAAAGGAAAATTAACATTTCTATTTTGTATTAATGTTTTATTATTGATAGAATATAATTTAATAGTAAAAGATTGTTTATAATATTAATACAAGGAGATGTTTAAATGTTTCAATTTGAATATATAGGATATTTTTTAATTTCAATTTTAGCCCTATATATAATTGTAAAGGTGTTTTCATGGCCTATAAGGATACTTTTTAAACTTATTGTAAATGGAGTTTTAGGAGCTTTATTACTGATACTAGTTAATTTTGTAGGAAAATATTTTGGACTTTATATAGGAATAAATGCAATTACAGCTTTAATAGCAGGTTTTTTTGGAATACCTGGAGTTATATTTTTAATTATTTTTAAATTATTTTTCTAATGATACCTTTATGGATGTGTTTTAAATAAAGCATGTCTATTTTTATAATAACTTTTTCAGCTTAAGGTAGCGTAATAGGAGTGATAGATTGAATTTTGATAAACCAACAGTAAGAGGAGAGTTTATAAAAAGGCCCAACAGATTTATAGCATATGTAAATATAGGTGGTAGTGTAAATGTAGTTCATGTTCCAAATACGGGAAGATGCAAGGAAATTTTGCTGCCTGGGGCTGAAGTTGTGCTTAGATGTGAGAATAATAATAACAGAAAAACTAAATATGATCTGATAGCGGTGTATAAGAATAATAATCTTATAAATATAGATTCACAAGTGCCAAATAAAGTAGTTGAAGAAGCATTGAAGAATCATAAAATACCTAGATTTGAGAATTATAATAATATTGAAAGAGAGAAGACATTTGGAAATAGTAGATTTGACTTTAAGCTTTCACAAGATGCACAGAAGGTTTGCTATCTTGAAGTAAAAGGAGTTACGCTAGAAGAAAATGGTATAACAAAGTTTCCAGATGCACCAACAGAAAGAGGTAAGAAACATGTACTTGAACTTATAGAAGTAAAAAAATCAGGAAGAGAAGCTGCAATTTTATTCTTAATTCAGATGAAAAATGTAAGCTATTTCACACCGCAAGATAAAACAGATAAGGAATTTGGACAAGTACTTAGATTAGCTGATAAATGTGGTGTTGATATAATGGCATATAATTGTGATTTAGGAGAAGATTTTATAACTTTAAAAGATGAGATAGAAGTTAGACTTTAAATTATAGTGAATAGATAAGTTTTAATAAAGTATTAATTTAAAGATTTGAATACAGTTTATATTTGAAAAATATTACATATGTATATTATAATATAAGTATATGTTTTCATTTATGTACTATAATATATTTATATGTTTTAATTATATTAATAGAAATGAAACACTTCAACCATAAATGTCCTGTTTCTTTAGGGGGTGTAAGCTGTTTTTATACAGCGGTAAAGTTATGAAATTTAATTATTGTCCTATATGTGGAAGAAAGTTAGATAAAAAGTATAGTTGGGATGAAGGTGATGTACCTTATTGCCCTGTTGATGATATGTTGTATTTTGATACTCCAAAACCATGCATTGTAGTTGCAGTTATAAATGATGATAAAATATTACTGTTAAAGCAAAGTTACATATATGAAAATTCAAAGGTATTGCTTTCAGGATATGTTTCAAATGGAGAAACTGTTGAAGAAACTGTACATAGAGAGGTTATGGAGGAAGCTGGGCTAAAAATTAAAGATTTAAGGTATCTTGGAAGTGATTATGTAGATGGTAAAGATATAGTAATGCTTACATTTATGGCAAAGTATAATGGAGGTCAGATAAAAAAATCTCCTGAAGTAGAAGGACTTAATTGGGCTAATTTAGATGATGCAATTTCTCAAATGAGTGAAGATTTTATAGGTAAAAGAGTGGTAAATAAAGTTTTGGGTATACTTAAAAATGAAAAAAATAATTACTAAAAATTTTTATTAAGGAGGAAAAATGTGGCTAAATATGTGCCTGAAATAAGAGGAATTTTAAAAAGACATACTATTCAGTTGCCAGAAGTTATAAGAGAGGCAAGTGGAATAAAAATATTTGGAAAAAGATTAAAATCTTTTGTTTTTACAACTGATGTAGCAATTATAAAAAACACAAATGCAGATGCAGTTATTGCAGTTTATCCATTTACTCCTCAGCCACTTATAACTCAAGCAATTGTGTTAGCTGCAGATATTCCCGTTTTCTGTGGAGTTGGTGGAGGAGTTACATCTGAAAGAAGAGTTATTAATTTAGCACTTGATGCAGAGTTTAAAGGAGTTATGGGTGTTGTTGTAAATAGTAATACACCTAATTATGTTATAAAAGAGATAAGAGATACTATTGATATACCTATAATAGTTACTGTAATATCAGAATATGAAAATATAAAAGAAAGAATAGAAGCTGGTGCTACAATAATAAATGTGTCAGGTGCTGATAAAACTGATACGATAGTTAGAAATATAAGGAAGGAATATCCTACATTTCCTATAATGGCCACAGGAGGGCTTACAGATGAAAGCATAAGAGAAACTATAAAATCTGGAGCAAATGCAATAACTTTTACTCCTCCTACTGCAAGTGAGATATTAAGCAAAATTATGGATAAGTATAGAAAAAAATATGAGAAAACAGATTCTATGAATAACTAGTTTATTTTAAAATAAATTAGTTATTAGAGGGAGTTAGTATGAATGGTGTTTTGTATTATTTTAGTGGTACTGGAAATACTAAATGGGTTGCAGATAAATTTAAAGTTGCGTTTAAATCATATAACATAGATTTAAAATTAATAAATATAGAGGATAAGGAAAAAGTAAAAAATCAAGCTTCAAAAAAATGTGATTTTATAGTTGTAGGTTCACCAGTACATGCAGAATTTCCACCAAAGATTATGTGTGATTTTTTGAATAAACTTAAATTTCAGGATAAAAATATTAAAGCTATAGTATACTCTACACAAGGTGGAAAATCATCAGCCTGTTCGCGGTTTATGTCAAAATGTCTTAGAAAAAAAGGATATAAAGTTCTTGAGCAAATTTGTATAAAAATGCCCAATAATTATTATTTTTCAGTAGGTAAAAAACCTAGTAAGAATAGTATTAAAATTTTACTATCAAATGCTGAAAAAAAGATACAATATATTGTAAAAAACTTTATAGAGAATAAATATATAATTGAATCAAATAATGAACTAAGACTTCAATTTAGCAAGATTTTATGTAATTTTTTTAGAAAGAGTATTCCTAAAATATCTAAGAATATAGCTTCTACAAAAGATTGTAATAAGTGTGGTCTATGTCTTATGAACTGTCCACAAAATAATATAACTTTTGAAAATGGACATGCTATATTCCATAGTAAATGTATTTTATGTATGAGATGTATTCATATTTGTCCTATAAATGCAATAACATATAAGAATAAAAGTGTAGAACAAACACAAAAGGATATTATGAAGTCACTTGATATACATAAATAAAATTATATTTTTATGAACATTATTAATAGTTACACATATACTATTGTTAAATAGAAGTAAAATAGTCTTATGGTAAATGTTTGTTAACAAAAAAATATATAAAAAAATTTTAAAAAGTATTGACATATTAAAATTGAAATTCTATAATAAAATACAATCTTACTAATAAATTTGAGATTTAAAAATTTAATATATCCTATGAAAAGAATAGTAACTTAAAATGAATTTAAGAGAGCTGGTGGTTGGTGCAAACTGGTAATTTTATTTTAAGTGAATCCGTCTTTGAGGATTATTACGATGAGTAATACGGTATGTCCGTTATTTATATGAGAGGGTTGTAATTTAGATTTAATTACAATCAATTAGGGTGGCAACGCGAATCAATCGTCCCTGTATAGATTGATTTGCGTTGTTTTTATTTTTATACTTTATTTTTATACTTTTAATTTTAGTGTATAAACTATAAAGTCAGATTATTGTGTAAATTTGACTTTATCAATATATAACTTCGCATAGTTAAAGTAAATTATTTTGGAGGTAAAAAAATGCATAAAAAGTTATTTATACCAGGACCAGTTGAAGTATCAGAAGATGTATTACAAAAGATGGCTACACCTATGATAGGACATAGAAGTAAGGAAGCTTCTGAACTTCAGAGAAATATTAGTGATAAACTAAGAAAAGTGTTTCATACTAAGGAGGAAATTTTACTTTCTACTTCTTCAGGCACAGGTCTTATGGAAGCAGCTATAAGATGTAGTACTGTGAAAAGGGCAGCTGTATTCTCGGTAGGAGCTTTTGGAACTAGATGGCATAAAATTGCAGAGTGCAATAATGTACCTGCTGATTTGTTTGAGGAAGAATGGGGAAAAGCTGTTGATGTTGATAGAATAGATAAGGTTCTAGCTACAGGTAAATATGATGTGCTTTGTATAACACACAATGAAACTTCTACAGGAGTTATGAATCCAGTTGAGGAAATATCAAAGGTATTAAAAAAATATCCAGAAGTTGTATGGTGCCTTGATACAGTTAGTTCTATGGGAGGTACTAAGATAGAAGTAGACAAACTTGGAGTTGATATTTGTCTTACATCTACACAAAAAGCTATAGGGCTTCCACCAGGAATGGCAATATGTTCTTTTTCAAAGAAGGCAATTGAAAGAGCTAAGAAAGTAAAGTTTAGAGGATATTATTTAGATCTACTATCTTTATATAATTATATTCATAAAAAAGATTATCAATATCCATCAACACCATCGCTTTCTCATATGTTTGCTCTTGATTATCAGCTTGATAAAATTCTTTCTGAAGGACTTGAAAATAGATATAAAAGACATTTAGAAATGGCTGAATATGTTAGAGCTTGGGCAAGAAAATATTTTGCACTTTATTCTGATGAGAGATATTTATCAAATACTGTAACTAATATAAAAAATACAAGAGGAATTGATATTAATGATTTGAATAAACAGCTTGGAGAGAGAGGATTCCAAATATCAAATGGATATGGAAAATTAAAAGGCAAAGCATTTAGAATAGCTCATATGGCTGATCTTACATTGGATGACATAAAAGAACTTTTAAACAACATAAACGATATACTACAATTATAAAATTTATTTAATCTGAATTTTATAAATATTTATTTATTTAGGAGGTTTCAAAATTGATAAAAATATTAGTAAGTGATGGAATGGAAAGGATAGCTATAGATAAATTAGTTGAAGATGGATTTGAAGTTGTGGATAAACATTATGAAGAAGATGAATTGAAAGAGCAAATAAAGAATTTTGATGTAATAGTAGTTAGGTCTGCAACTAAAATAAGAAAGCCACTTATAGATATTGCAAAAAATGGTAAACTTAAATTGATAATAAGAGGTGGAGTAGGGCTTGATAATATAGACGTAGAATATGCTAGAGAAAATGGTATACAAGTAAATAACACACCTAATGCAAGTACTGTATCTGTTGCTGAAATGACTTTGGCTCATATGCTTACAATTTCAAGATTTATAAATACCGCTAATATTACAATGAGGCAAGGAAAATGGGAAAAGAAAAAATATAAGGGTGTTGAATTATATGGAAAGACACTTGGACTTATAGGATTTGGAAGAATAGCTAAGGAAGTAGCAAAAAGAGCAAAAGCTATGGGAATGAAAGTAGTTTACTATGATAAGCTTGGTAAGGCTAAAGGATATAATGACTATACTTTCTATAACTTTAATGATTTGCTAAAAAAGGCTGATTATATATCTGTCCATATTCCATTTGCTAAAAATACTAAACCACTGATTGGAAAAGAACAATTTGAGATAATGAAAGATGGGGTGTATTTAATAAATTGTGCAAGAGGAGGAGTTGTAGATGAAAAAGCATTGTTAGATGCACTTAACTCTGGAAAAGTTGCAGGAGCAGGAATTGATGTATTTTGTGATGAACCAAAACCAAATCAGGAATTGTTAAATCACGATAGAGTATCTGTTACACCGCACATAGGAGGATCTACAAAGGAAGCACAACAGAGAATAGGATTAGAAATAGTTAATATAGTTGAAAAATTTTTTAATTATGAAAATAAAAAAATTATAAATGCATAAAGTTATTTTATAGAAAATAATTGGAGGATAATATGGCTATTATAAAACCATTTAAAGCTATAAGACCAAGAAATGATTTAGCAAGTAAAGTTGCTGCTCTTCCATATGATGTAATGAGCAGCTCTGAAGCAAGAGAAAAAGTTAAGGGAAATAAATATTCATTTCTTCATGTTGATAAGGCTGAAGTTGACTTGGATAAAAGTATAGATATATATGATAAAAGAGTATATGAAAAGGCAAGAGAAAACCTTAATAAGATGATTGAGGAAAATGTATTAATAGAAGATAAAAAGCCATGTTTATATATATATAGATTGACTATGAATGGCAAAAGTCAAACTGGTATTGTTGGATGTACTTCTATTGATGAATACATGAATAATAAGATAAAGAAACACGAGAATACAAGACAAGATAAGGAAATTGATAGAATAAATCATGTAGATTATTGTAATGCTAATACAGGACCAATTTTTATGACATATAGGAATAATAAAGAAATTAATAATATTATAGATAGTTGGATAAAAAAAGATCCAGTATATGATTTTAAAGCTGACGATGGAGTTTTCCATAAAGTATGGGTTATAGATGATGATGATGTTATTTTGGATATACAAAATGCATTTAAAAATATAGATAGTCTTTATATAGCTGATGGACATCATAGAGCAGCATCTGCAGTAAAGGTTGGACTAAAAAGAAGGAAAGAAAAAGTTAATTATAATGGTAATGAAGAATTTAACTTTTTCTTATCTGTAGTATTTCCAGACTCTGATTTGCGCATTATAGATTATAATAGAGTAGTTAAGGATTTAAATGGACTTGATACAAAAGATTATTTTAATAAAATTAGAGAAAAATTTGAAGTTTCTTTATATGAGGAAGAAGGACAATTTAAACCTTGCAAGGAACACACATATGGCATGTATTTAGATGGAAAGTGGTATGTGCTTAAAGCAAAGGAAAATAGTTATAACAGTAAAGATGTAGTTTCAAGTTTAGATGTATCAATTCTTCAAGATAATTTGTTGGAACCTGTTTTGGGTATAAAAGATCCAAGACAAGATAGTAGAATTGATTTTATAGGAGGAATAAGAGGACTTAAAGAACTTGAAAGAAAGGTTGACTCTGGTGAATATAAAGTGGCATTTTCAATGTATCCAGTTACATTAGAAGAACTTATGAAAATTGCAGATGAGGGAAAAGTTATGCCACCTAAATCCACATGGTTTGAACCTAAACTAAGAAGCGGGTTGTTTGTTCATAAATTGGGGTAAAAAATGAAATAATAGAAAGCATAAAGGAGAAAAGCAAAATCCTTAAAAAGATTTTAGCAATTCGAATTTATGCTTTTTTATGTTGAAATTTATATAAAAGTATAAGAAAATAAATTTCATGAAATAAATATTGACAAAATTAATATATCATAATATAGTAAAGATAGAAATTAAGAAATGTTTTATCAAGAAACTCTTTTGATAAAGGAGATAGAATATGTGGAAAATAATAAAACTGTATTAGATATGATTCTTTCAGTGTATGATAGTCTTTTTGAAGCAGAAAAAAAGATAGCAAAGTACATTATAAATAACAAGGAAAAAGTTATAGATATGACAATTTCAGAATTAGCTTCTAAAAGTGGTAGCAGCGAAGCAACAGTTTCAAGATTTTGCAAGAAATGTCATATGAAAGGATTTCATCATTTGAAGATAAGTCTAGCAAAAGAAATGGTAGAATCAAATGAAAATCCAGTACCTGTATCTAATGACATTGATGAATCTAATATTAGACAATCTCTACAAAATATTTTAGCTAATAAAATAGAAGAGATAAAACAGACTGTGCAAATGATAGATGAAAAAGAATTTAAAGAGATATTAGATTTACTTAGAAATGCTAAATCTGTTCAATTTGCTGCAGTTAGTAACACAATTCCAGTTGCTTTAGATGGTGCATATAAGTTTAATCAAATTGGTATTCCAGCAGTGTCATATACTATTTGGCAAACTCAAATAGCATATACATATAACTTAACAGAAAAAGATGTTGTAATTGCAATATCTAATTCAGGAGAATCAAAAAGGTTAATAGATGTAGTTGAGGTTGCAAAGAGTAAGGGGGCAACTACTATCTCCATTACTAATAATGAATATTCTCCTCTTGCAATTTCTAGTAACTATCATATTATAACTGCCACAAGAGAAAAATTGTTTTTAGATGAATATTACTTTTCTAGAGTATCTGCTTCTGTAGTAATTGAGATTTTATATTTATTTCTAACTGTAGGGAAAAAAGATGTATATGAAAATATTAGCAGACATGAACAATCTATAGCTGATGATAAATTCTAAAAATATTATTTAATTATAAGGAGAGGAATTTAATATGAAAAAATATAATTGGGCTATTTTAGGGACTGGTACTATAGCAAGAGAAATGGCAACTGCATTAAATGAGGTAAATGGTGAGATTTATGCTGCAGGTAATATAAATTTGCCTAAAGCTCAACAATTTGCTAAAGAATTTAATGTTAAAAATGTTTATAGTGATTGTGATGCTATGATCAAAGATCCTAATGTAGATATAGTATATATTTCAACACCTCATAATGTACATTATGAATATTTATTAAAGGCAGTAAAAAACGGGAAACATGTACTTTGTGAAAAGGCAATTACAGTAAATGCAAAACAATTAGATGAAGTAGTTAGCATTGCAAAAGAAAAGAATTTAGTTGTTCAAGAAGGAATGACAATGTACCACATGCCTTTATATAAAAAATTAAGAGAAATAGTTAATTCTGGAGCTATAGGTAACGTAAAGATGGTTCAAGTTAATTTTGGAAGTTGTAAAAAATATGATGTAAAAAACCGTTTCTTTAGCAAAGAGCTAGCAGGAGGAGCTCTTTTGGATATAGGTGTATATGCAACCTCATTTGCAAGATACTTTATGGAGAGTAAGCCAAATGTTATACTTACAACTGCTAAATATTTCGAAACTGGAGTGGATGAACAATCCGGTATAATTATGAAAAATGACTGTGATCAAATGGCGGTAATGGCTTTAACTATGAGAGCAAAGCAACCAAAACGTGGAGTTGTTGCTGGAGAATTAGGATACATTGAAGTTAATAACTATCCAAGAGCAGATAAGGCTACTATCACTTATACAGAAGATGGAAGAACTGAAGAACTTCATTTAGGAGAAACAGAGAAGGCTCTTAATTATGAAGTACAGGATATGCAAGAGTATATTATGAATAAAACTGGTGATGAACAACTTAATTTATCAATAGACGTAACTCATCTATTAAGTGAAATAAGAAATCAATGGGGATTCGTATATCCATTTGAATAAATTATAGCTGTATTTAGTATTGGGGCTGTTGCATTAGCAAATTTTTTTATGCTAATGTGACAGGCCTTTTATGTAGTTTTTATAAAGTAGTCAATATTTAAGGAGGATAACAAAATGGATACTAATAATTTAAAGAAGGCTTGTGCAAAAGAGGCATTAAAATATATAAAAAATAATACTGTAATTGGACTTGGCGGAGGAAGAACTATTGCATACATGATAGATTATATAATAGAAGATAAAAATCTTAATGTTAAAATAGTTACACCATCGATTCAGACAAAAATGTTATGTATAGAAAAAGGTCTAGAAGTTCTTCATACATGTGCTGTAGACAGAATATCAGTGGCATTCGATGGATGCGATGAGGTTGATTTGAATCTCAATGCATTAAAAAGTGGTGGTGGAATTCATACAACTGAGAAATTAATTGCAAATATAGCAGATCAGTATATATTGCTTGTAGATGAGGATAAAGTTTCAGATTCATTAACATTTAAAAAGCCTGTGGTACTTGAAATTTTAAGAGATTCTCTAAAATATGTTGAAAGAGTAGTTAAAAAATTAGGAGGAATACCTAAAATTAGAAAAAGTTCTATAAAAGATGGATTTACAGTAAGTGATAATGGAAATTTCTTAATAGATGTAACTTTTGAAAATGTTACAGATATTAAAAAATTGGAGAAAAATTTAAAAGATATAAGTGGGGTTATTGATACTTCATTATTTGTAGGTGTGGTTAGCAGAGTATTAGTTGCTAGTACAAATGGTATTAGAATAATTAAGAAAAACTAATATCTATTTTAATAATGGCTGATCATTCCTATTGTTTCTTTTATGCTATAATATATTTGTTTATATATTATAGTATATTTTCAAATGCATAGAAATATTTATAGGTGGTGTAAGTATTGATGGAAAATACACAGGCTGTTATGATTGATTTGGTAAAAGGAAGTTCAAGTGAATACATTATAAGAGATAATTTAGGTATAACTATAGGTAGAGTTTTTACATTAGATTTTTCAAAAATAAATAAATATACTATGCTTAGAATGAAATTTTATAAATCAGGTGATAGAAGTTATAAGTTATTAAGAGAGTCACTTGAGGTATTAACTAAAAGTTTATTTCAAAATATGAGCTTAAATAAAATTAATATATTAGTAGATGATGATATAAATATGGATGCTTTTATCGATTCAGGATTTAAATTTGAAGGTATCATATCAAATAGTATAAAAAATAAATCAAAATATAAAAATGAAATACTGTTTGGTATTGATTTTAATGAATTTAAAAATATAACTATAAATAAAGGATTGCATATAAATGGAAAGAATATTAATATAAAGTTGCTTACACCAAGTGATACTAATGACTTACTTAAATATTATATAAAAAATAGAGAATATCTTAGTAAATTTGAACCTAAGCGTGAAGAAGAGTTTTATACATTTAATGTACAGAAAAAGAATTTAATTGAAGATTATAAAGATTTCTTAAATGGAAAGAGCTTAAATTTTGGAATATATAAAAATTCTAAATTAATTGGTAAAATACAAATGTCTAATGTAGTAACTGGTATTTTTAAAAGTGCATTTGTTGGATATTCTATAGATGAAGATGAACAAGGTAAAGGATATATGAAAGAAGCTTTAGGTCTTGTTGTAAACTATGCTTTTGAAGAAATGAATTTACATAGGTTAGAAGCATCTACTCTTGTAGATAATTTTAGATCCCAAGCTGTGTTAGAATCCTGTGGTTTTAATAAATTGGGGTTAAATAAAAGTTACTTATTTATTAATGGAAAATGGAGAGATCATATTACATTTTATAAGATTAATTCTAAAATGTAAGTATTTTATAAATAAACATTACCTGGTGTATCAATATGTAAATAATAAAGTATTATATAGTATATAAGAGATATTTTTATATAAATTTGTCAAATATAAAATTTAAAATTTTGATATGTGTGAGTCTGTGATATAATGAATTTCGTTGTCTTGAAGGGGAGCAATACAATCCAAGCAGGACGACAAAGCAATGTAAATCAGCATTTAAAAAAAGATAAAAAAATGTTGACAAATGCAAAATAAGATGATAGAATATAAAAGCTGTCTTAAGAGATGGCAAGAAAAAATGATCCTTGAAAATTAAACAGAGCATAAATAAGTGAAAGCTTATATAAATAAACCAGCAATTCTTTGTATTAATTTTAAATGAGCAAAGGAAACTTTTAAAAAAAGGAAACTTTTAAATTGAGAGTTTGATCCTGGCTCAGGACGAACGCTGGCGGCGTGCCTAACACATGCAAGTCGAGCGAA
>NZ_JACGAG010000013.1 GCF_014050525.1 Clostridium sp. cel8 | reverse complement strand
TGGTAGCTCAATGGTTGAGCATTCGGCTGTTAACCGAAGGGTTGGAGGTTCGAGCCCTCTCCACGGAGCCATTTTTTATTTCGAATTAAATATAATTACAATGATTATAAAAGCAAATCAAAAGATTTGCTTTTTTTTTGTATTTTAGCTTTATATATGTTAATATCATTATATTAAATATTTTTACATATTATGTATATTATTAAGTATTATTATATTAAATAATACTTAATAATAAATAATGAAATTTATACAATATTTATTAATATGAATACATTATAATATATATAAAGTATCAATAAGAAAATAAGAGTAAATACGAGATATAACCACATTTTATTGATAAAATTTAAGATTTAACTGAATATAGAGGTTGAATAAAAACATATATAATAATATTATTAAATTAAAGTCAAAGAAAGTCAAAGAAATATTGCGATTTAAATTCAATTAATTAAGAAGTGAATAAGAAGGTGATATGGTGGCAAGATTATCTGATGTAATAGAGGAATTTATAAAGCAAATGATGGAAAGCAGTAGCGAATCTCAGCTACAAATTAGAAGAAATGAATTAGCTAATCATTTTAGTTGTGCTCCTTCTCAAATAAATTATGTTTTGACCACTAGATTTACTGTAGATAAAGGTTATTATGTAGAAAGCAAAAGAGGTGGTGGAGGTTGTATAATTATAAGGAGAGTACTTTGTAGTAGTAATAGAAATTTACTCGATCTTATATTTGAAAAAATAGGAGATAGTATAACTTATAATGTTGCTACTAATATTATAGATGGATTATTTGAAGCAGATATTATTACAAAAAGAGAAGCTAGAATATTAAAAGTAGTTATTAATGATAGAACTTTTAATGAGTTTGCTGATAATAAAAATAAGTTAAGAGCATCTGTACTTAAATCTGCCATGATGGTAATATTTGATGAAAATTAGAAACACATACAAATATTGTGAGGTGATAGCTATGCTATGTGATATGTGTAAGAAAAATGATGCTACTGTTCATATAACAAAGATAGTAAATGGTGTTAAACAAGAAATCAATTTGTGTGAAAAATGTGCATTGGAAAATGGCGAATTAAATTTTGAACCTGAAATAAATTTTGTTTCTCCTTTTAGTTTTCAGAATATATTAAGTGGAATTATGGATTATATGAATAGTTCTAATAAGAAAGGAGAAAATTTTGATATAACATGTAAAAATTGTGGAACTTCTTACAGAGAATTTAAGAAAACAGGATTTGTAGGATGCAGTGAATGTTATAGAGAATTTGCAAATATATTAAAGCCAATAATTAAAAGAGTTCAGGTAAATCTAGAGCACACAGGAAAGATTCCAAAGAGATCTGGAAGTAAAATTATAGATAGACGTACCCTTATAAAATTAAAACAGGATCTTCAAAAATGCATAGCTTTAGAGAAATATGAGAAAGCAGCTGAGATAAGAGATAAGATAAAAGAACTTCAAAGCAAATACAGGAATAGTAAGGGGGAATAGAAATGGATAATTGGCTTACATCATCTAATGGAAAAAATGAAGATTTGGTTATAAGTAGTAGGGTTAGACTAGCAAGAAATTTAGCCAAGGTTCCTTTCCCACATAAGTTAAATGAAGAAAAAAGTAAAAAGGTAATAGAACTTGTAGAAAATGCATTTTATAAAGATGATAATATAAAGAATCAGTTTACTACAAATTATCTTTGGAATAAAAATGAAAATGAAAGAAAAATGTTTTTAGAAAAACATCTCATAAGTAATAATCTAATAGATAGTAGTAATAAAAGTGCATTTATATTAAACAAAGACGAAACAATAAGTATAATGATAAATGAAGAAGATCATATAAGAATACAGTGCATAACTTCAGGATTAAATTTAGAAGAAGTATATGATGTAAGTGATAAAATAGACAATATTTTAGAGGAAGATCTTGAATATGCCTTTGATGAAAGATTTGGATATTTAACTTCTTGTCCAACAAATTTAGGAACAGGGCTTAGGGCATCTGTTATGTTGCATCTTCCAGCTATATCATTTAATAATCAAATAAATGGTCTTTTAAATACATTAAGTCAGGTAGGCATGACAATAAGAGGTTTGCATGGTGAAGGATCTAGGGCTTTAGGTAATATATATCAAATTTCGAATCAAGTTACCTTAGGACGTAGTGAAGAAGAGATAATGACTAATCTTAAAGTACTTGTAAATCAAGTGATAAATGAAGAAAAATCATGTAGAGCAAATATTATAAAAAATTCAAGATATGAATTAGAAAATGAGATGTATAGGTGTCTTGGAATTTTGAGGTATGCTGTATTATTAGGACTAAATGAAGCCTTAAATTTTTTGTCATATGTAAGATTAGGTGTGGAAATGGGAATGATTAAAGATATAAGTAAATCAACATTGAATAGTCTTTTAGTTGAAATACAACCTGCAAATATACAACAGAACAGTAATACTGTTTTGACAAATAGAGAAATAAATTTTAAAAGAGCAAAAATTGTAAGAGAAAAGTTGAAAAATGTTACAGCTTAATAAAAGGATGGTGAATATATTATGATGTTTGGAAGGTTTACAGAAAGAGCACAAAAAGTTATAGTATATGCTCAAGAAGAAGCTCAATCACTTAAACATGGATATGTTGGAACTGAACATATATTACTTGGAATATTAAGAGAGGAAGGAATATCTAAAACTCTATTGAATAATATGAATATTACTGCTGAAAATGTGAAGTCACTTATAGAAGAATATGAAGGAATGGGAGAAATAGAGTTATACAATAATGAAATACCATTGACTCCTAGAACAAAAAGACTTCTTGAATTAAGTTTATATGAGGCAAGAAATTTGAGTCATAATTATATAAGTCCTGAACATATATTGTTAGCACTTATAAGAGAAGCTGAAGGAGTTGCTTTTACGATTTTGAATAATCTTGGAGCAGATTTCAATAAGTTGAAAAAAGAATTAATAAATTCTTTATCAGGACAACAATCCCTAAATAGGAATAGTGCTAAAAAGGGATCAGGAGAACCAACTCCTACATTAGATCAATTTGGACGGGATCTAACAGAAATGGCAAAGGAGGGAAAGCTAGATCCTGTTATAGGAAGGGATAAAGAAACTCAAAGAGTACTTGAAATATTGAGTAGAAGAACAAAAAATAATCCATGTCTTATAGGTGATCCTGGTGTAGGTAAAACAGCCATAGCAGAAGGTTTAGCACAGAAAATAGTTTCTTCTAATATTCCTGAACTTTTAAGAGGTAAAAGAGTTGTTACTTTAGATCTTTCTTTAATGATTGCAGGTTCCAAGTATAGAGGGGAATTCGAAGAAAGATTAAAGAAAGTAATGGCTGAGATAAGAAAATCCGGAAATGTAATATTATTTATAGATGAAATTCATACAATTATTGGAGCTGGTGCAGCTGAAGGTGCAGTTGATGCTTCAAATATATTAAAGCCAGCTTTGGCAAGAGGAGAAATACAGTGTATCGGTGCCACTACTATAGATGAATATAGAAAATATATTGAAAAAGATGCTGCTCTTGAAAGAAGATTTCAGCCTATAATGGTAGGAGAGCCAACGAAAGAAGAGGCTGTTCTTATATTAAGAGGTCTTAGAGATAAATATGAGGCGCATCATAGAGTAAAGATAACTGATGAATCAATAGAAGCAGCAGTAGCATTCTCGGATAGGTATATCACAGATAGATATTTACCAGATAAAGCTATTGATCTTATTGATGAGGCATGCGCTAAAATAAGAATACAGAATTTGATTGCACCACCTGATGTTAAGAAAATTGAGAGTGATTTAGAGAAAATAACAAAGGAGAAAGAGGATTCAATAAGAGTTCAAAATTTTGAGAAAGCAGCTAAACTAAGGGATAAGGAAAAAGAATTAAAAGATAAACTTGAAGATATGAAAAATAACTGGAAAACTGAAAAGGAAGTATCTTCATTAAAGGTTACTGAAGAACATATTGCATCAGTTGTATCACAATGGACTAATATACCAGTTAAAAAATTGACAGAAAAAGAATCTGAAAAGCTTCTTAAACTTGAAGATATACTTCATAAAAGAGTCATAGGTCAAGATGATGCAGTTAAATCTATAGCTAGAGCTGTAAGAAGAGCAAGAGTTGGATTAAAAGATCCAAATAGACCTATAGGTTCGTTTATATTTTTAGGACCTACTGGTGTAGGAAAGACAGAACTATCTAAGGCTTTAGCTGAAGCTATGTTTGGTGATGAAAGTAATATGATAAGGATTGATATGTCTGAATACATGGAAAAACACACTGTATCTAGACTTATAGGTTCTCCTCCAGGATATGTAGGTTATGATGAAGGTGGTCAACTTACTGAAAAGGTAAGAAGAAATCCTTATTCTGTAGTTTTGTTTGATGAAATTGAAAAGGCTCATCCAGAGATATTTAATATATTGCTTCAAATACTTGAAGATGGTAGATTAACAGATGGAAAAGGTAAGACTGTTAATTTCAAAAATACTATAATAATAATGACATCAAATGTTGGAGCATCTACTATAAGAAGACAAAAGTTTATGGGATTTACCTCAGGAAATGAAGAAAGTACACGCAATAGTGATTATGAAAGAATGAAAGATAATGTAATGAAGGAATTAAAAGATTCATTTAAACCTGAATTTTTAAATAGAATTGATGATATTATAGTATTTAGAAAGCTTGAAAAAGAGGATTTGAAGAAAATAGTAAAACTTATGCTTAAAGAAGTTTCTTCAAGATTGAAAGATCAAGATATTGAGGTTGAATTTACTGAAGACGTGCAAGAACTTTTAAGTAAGGAAGGCATTGATATAAATTATGGAGCAAGACCACTTAGAAGAGCAATTACTAAGATTGTTGAAGATAAACTTTCAGAAGAAATGCTTAAAGGAAATGTAAAAAGAGGAGATAAAGTAAGAGCAATTTCAAATAAAGATGAATTAGAATTTGTGAAAGTAGAATAATTTTTATCCTACCCCATACTATAAGTATGGGGTGTATTCTTAATTTTTAGTTATTTAATTACTAATTAAATAACTAAAAATATTAACCTTATTAATAATAATTGTTTTTATCTGGAGGAGATAATGTAGTGGGAAAAATTAAAACTGTATTTGTATGTCAAAATTGTGGATATGAGTCTTTGAAATGGATAGGGAAATGTCCAAATTGCAATGAATGGAATACCATGGTAGAGGAAAGTAAAACTTCCGGCAAAAAAGGTTATTCTAGTTTTCACAAGAGTATAACTAGTAGTAAACCGAAGAATATTAATAATATAAAGTCTAGTGAATATGCTAGATTTGATACTGGAATAGACGAACTTAATAGAGTACTTGGAGGAGGAATTGTAAGAGGATCACTTACACTTATATCAGGATCACCAGGAATAGGTAAGTCTACGTTGCTTCTTCAAACAGCTAATAATATTGCCAACAAATATGGAAAAGTGCTTTATATTTCAGGTGAGGAATCAGAAGAGCAGATAAAAATGAGGGGGGATAGATTAGGAGTAAATTCAGACAATATTTATGTACTTTCTGAAACTAATTTAGATATAATAGAGAAAAATATAGAAAATACTGAACCTATTTTTGTTATAATAGATTCTATACAAACTTTATTTAAAGATACTGTAGCGTCTGCACCTGGAAGCGTATCTCAAGTTAGAGAAAGTTCTAACGATATTATGCGTATAGGAAAAACAAATGTAATATCATTTTTTATAGTGGCTCATATTACTAAACAAGGGGAGTTAGCTGGTCCTAGAGTTCTTGAACACATGGTTGATACTGTTCTTTTCTTTGAAGGGGAAAGAAATGAAGAATTTAGAATACTTAGAACAGTAAAAAATAGATTCGGAACTACAAGTGAAATAGGTGTGTTTGAGATGAAAGAGAGTGGCCTTTGTCAGGTTCCAAATCCATCTCAAGTTTTTCTAGAAGAAACAAATTCACAGCAAGAAGGATCAATAGTTATTGGAATAGTGGAGGGAACTAGACCTATACTTGTAGAAATACAGGCTTTGGTAACTCAAACAAAGGCTGTAATGCCAAGAAGAACTGCAGTAGGTGTGGATAATTCAAGATTGAATTTGATCTTAGCTGTACTTGAAAAAAAGCTAAAAATACCATTTTATAATTGTGATGTTTATGTAAATGTAGTAGGTGGACTTGAAATTGAAGGAACTTTTGGGGATCTAGGTCTTGCAATTTCTCTTATTTCAAGTGCTAAATCTATGAGTGTAAAATTAAAAAATTTACTTGTAGTAGGTGAAATTGGTCTTACTGGAGAGGTACGACCTGTGTCATTTTGTGATAGAATTGTAAATGAAGCTAAGAAAATGGGGTTTAATAATATATTGATTCCTGAAAAGAACAAAGAAAAGATTAATGATAATGAAATAAATATTAAGGGTGTGTCTTCCCTTAAAGAGGCATTAAATAAAGTCTTTTGATTTAAGGTGATAATTTTGAGAATAGAAAAGAATAAAGAATTGAAAAGTGTATTGAAATTATTGGCTCCTGGCACTCAGCTTAGAGATGGACTTGAGAATATACTTAGGGCAAAAACAGGGGGTCTCTTATTACTAGGAGATAGTGAACAGATATTAAAAGTAGTTGATGGAGGATTTACTATAAATTCTGATTATAGTCCGTCCTATGTTTATGAACTTGCAAAAATGGATGGTGCAATAGTTTTAAGCAGTGATTTAAAGAAAATAGTATGTGCAAATGCTCAGCTTATTCCAAATTCAGGAATAACAACTTTTGAAACAGGGACTAGGCATAGGACTGCAGATAGAGTAGCCAAACAGACGGGAGCTATAGTAATTGCTATTTCTCAGAGAAGAAATATAATAACTGTTTATAAAGGTTACATGAAATATGTACTTAGAGATAGTAGTATTATTCTTGCAAGAGCAAATCAAGCGCTTCAGACATTGGAAAAGTACGTTTCTGTTCTTGAGAGAATTGTAAATAATTTAAATGCTCTGGAGTTTCAAGATTTAGTTACACTTTTTGATGTCATGACAGCTATTCAAAGAACAGAAATGGTAATGAGAATAGTATCCGAAATTGAAATATACATATGTGAACTTGGTAATGAGGGCAGACTTATATCAATGCAGTTAAATGAACTTATAAAAGATATTGAACAAGATGGAATATGGATGATAAGAGATTATTGCCAAAAAGATACTAGTTATGATGAAATTTACAAACAAATACAAGGAATGACTTATGATGAGTTGTTAAATCTTGATTGTATTGCAAAAGCGTTAGGATATACAGGTGTTCCACTTATTGACACGTTGATTTCTCCTAGAGGATATAGGATGCTAAATAAAATACCTAGAATACCAACTAATGTAATAGAGAATTTGGTTAATAATTTTAAAGAATTAAAAGGTGTAATTGAAGCATCTTATGAAGAACTTGACAGTGTAGAGGGTATTGGAGAAGCCAGAGCAAGGGCTATAAAGAATGGACTTAGAAGATTAAGAGAACAGATGTTAGTAGATGATAATTTTAGCACAAAATAATGTTAATCATTATTTTGTGCGCTGTTTCACCTAAATGTATATTTACCTAGTGTGGTCATTTTATCATATTCTTTTAATAATATATCATATAAATTTAAATTTAATGTATTGCATAAGGAAGTCAAATAAAATAAATTATTTCCTATTTCATTTGATATAATTTCCCTGCAATTATCGCATAGTTCACCATTTACATGGGTTTTTAAACATTTTTCAAATGAATTTATATCTATATCATCATCTTTTTCAGAAGGTATATGCTGTTTATCTGCAGATATTTGTATACAGCCACAGTTTGTAACAGATTTTGCTACTGCTCTGTTTATTCTTCCGTTTGATTCTTGAAGCTTAGTTAATATATCTAAAATACTTTTATGTCTTAATAATGATTCATTAACAACATTTTGAAAATTGTCGAAGATTATATCTTTCATCTAATTCAACTCCTCATTTATAATTATGATAACATATGATAATTATAATTTTTACTAGATAATTTTGTCAATAAAGTATGTCTTCGTTTAACATATATAATAAGACAATAATTATTTTCTGAATAGGGGGATTCATTAAACTTTTATGCTAAACAAAAAAGGTAAATTTGATTAAAATGCGAAATTTTAGTAAATAATTTATTAAATAAGTGAAGTCTTATTGAAAAAAATGCTTTGTTAATATATATTAGATATTGACAGAAATGAACTATCTAATAATTTATGAGGAGGTGAGTCTATTGTTAAGAAAAACATTGAGAGGACTTTTTACAATAATAGGCTTAATACTTGGATATTTCTTGGGAAAAATGATAATTAATAGTCAATACTTTGTTAAATCTGATTACTTAAGTAATGGACTTATAGGAAAAATTTTATTTCCAACTATAGTAAGTATAATTTTTGGAATTATATTATTTTTAATATCGCCGTGGATTAATATTCTTATAATGAAAATTATGGATTATATTGAGAGAAGTCTACAAAAGCTTCCGGCGGTAGAAATATTGATTGGGTTAATAGGTGCATTGTTAGGACTTCTAATATCATCAGTATTTGTAAACTTGATAGCTAAAATACCTATTGTGGGAGCTATGCTTGCAGTATTGATAGCTATTCTTATGGCTGCACTTGGTGCAAATTTAGCTATAAGGAAAAAGGATGAGCTGATAAATTTATTTAGTAATATTTTTATTAAAAGAACACAGACTGTAAAAGAGAAGAAACCTAAAAATGAATTTAGTGGTGTATGCCCAAAAGTACTTGATACATCTGTAATAATTGATGGAAGAATATTTGATATATGTCAAACTGGTTTTATAGAGGGACCGCTTATAATTCCTAATTTTGTATTGGCGGAACTTAGACATATAGCAGATTCGTCAGATGGATTAAAGAGAACTAGAGGAAGAAGAGGTCTTGATATACTTAATAAAATACAAAAGGAATTAAGTATAGATGTTAAAATATATGAAAAGGACTTTCCTGATATAAAAGAAGTTGATAGTAAACTTTTAAAACTTTCTCAAGTATTGGACGGAAAAGTCATAACTAATGATTATAATTTAAACAAAGTGGCAGAATTTCAGGGAGTACCAGTTTTAAATATAAATGAACTTGCAAATGCTGTAAAACCTGTAGTGCTTCCAGGTGAAGAAATGACAGTACAAATAATTAAAGATGGTAAAGAATCTGGCCAGGGAATAGCGTATCTTGACGATGGAACTATGATAGTTATAGAAGGAGGAAGAAAATATATAGGAGAAACAAAAAATGTGGTTGTAACTTCTGTATTACAAACGGCAGCAGGAAGAATGATATTTGCAAAGCAGAAAGAGGAGTTTTAAAATGAAAGGTAATTATGCTATTATAGTTGCTGCAGGAAAAGGGAGAAGGATGCAGGCTAATATAAATAAACAATTCATAAATATAGATGGAAAGCCAATGTTGTATTATTCTATAAATACCTTTTCTAAAAGTGATTTAATCGATGGAATAATTGTTGTATGCTCAAAAAATGAAATTGAGTATTGTAGGAAGAATGTAATTGAAAAATATAATTTTACGAAAGTTTTAGATATTGTAGAAGGAGGATGCAAACGCCAGGATTCCGTTTTAAAAGGGCTAATTGCTTTAAAAAAATATAATTGCAATATAGTTTTGATTCATGATGGGGCAAGACCTTTTGTTACAGATAAAATAATAGATGATGGAATAAGGTTTTCTAGGTTGTATAATGCATGTGCTTGTGGAATAAGTGTTAAAGATACTATAAAAGTTAAAGATGAAAAAGGGTTTTCTACAAATACTTTAGATAGAAACAGGCTTGTTTTAGTTCAAACACCGCAGTGTTTTAATTTTGATCTCATATGGAAATGTCACAAAAAAATTTTTGAAGATGGCATTGATGTTACAGATGATACTATGGTAGTAGAAAATTATGGTAATAAGGTGTATTTTTATGATGGAAGTTATAACAATATAAAGATAACTACTCAGGATGATTTAAAAACGGCGGAAATGATAATTAAGGATTTAAAAAATGATTGAATTTTGATTCCCTTGCCTCATATGTGTAAGCAATATGGGACAGGGGAATTAACTTAAATTAAAGTAAAAAATACATCAAATAAAAGCATCAGAAATTTTATTTTGTGTATAATAATATGATAAAATAAATAATGATTATGGATTTAATAAGCAAGATTCATATAATTATGGTATAAAATTAAATGAGGAGTGCAAAAATTTATGAAAATTTATAATACAATGACTAAAAGAAAAGAGGAATTTAAACCAATACATCCAGGTAAAGTTAATATGTATGTGTGCGGGCCTACAGTATATAATTTTTTTCATATAGGTAATGCTAGAACCTTTGTTGTATTTGATACTGTAAGAAGGTATCTTGAATATAGAGGATATGAAGTTAAGTTTGTGCAAAATTTTACTGATATTGATGATAAAATGATTAAAAGGGCAAATGAGGAATCTACTACAGTTCAGCAACTTGGTGATAGATTTATAAATGAGTATTATAAGGATGCAGATAAGTTGAATATAAAAAGAGCAACTGAAAATCCAAGAGCAACTAATTATATTAATCAGATAATATCATTTGTTAAAGATTTGATAGACAAAGGATATGCCTATGAAGTTGATGGAGATGTTTATTTTGATACAAATAAATTTAAAGAATATGGAAAACTGTCGGGCCAGAATATAGAAGATCTTCAATCCGGGGCAAGAATAGATATAAATGACAAGAAAAGAAATCCTATTGATTTCACTTTATGGAAGAGTCAAAAAATTGGGGAACCTGGATGGAAAAGTCCATGGGGTATGGGAAGGCCAGGTTGGCATATAGAATGCTCGTGTATGGTATATAATATTTTCGGTGATACTATAGATATTCATGCAGGAGGTTCTGATTTGGAATTTCCACATCATGAAAACGAAATTGCACAAAGTGAAAGTAAGACAGGTAAGCCTTTTGCAAATTATTGGATGCATTCTGCTTTTGTGAATGTAAACAATCAGAAAATGTCAAAATCTCTTAATAATTTTTTTACTGCAAGAGAAATACTTGAAAAGTATGAACCTGATGTAGTAAGAATGTTTATGTTGTCTGGACATTATAGAACTCAAATAAATTTTAGTTTGGAATTACTTGACTCTACAAAATCTTCAGTAGATAGATTATATAATTCTATAACTAATTTAGAGATTTTTTTAGAAGAAAGTTCTATAGATAATATGAATGATAATGAAAGAAAATATAAAACCAAGCTATTATCATATAAAGACAAATATATAGAAAAAATGGATGATGATTTTAATACTGCGGATGCTATATCTGTCATATTCGATTTAATAAAAGATATTAATATAAATGTAAATAATAAATCATCTAAACAATTGATAAAATTTTGTTTAAGTTTAATAAGAGAACTTGGCGAGCCACTTGGAATTTTACAAGAATCTAAAAAAGGTTCAATTGAAAAAGATATAGAGGAATTAATAGAAAAAAGACAACAAGCAAGACGAGAAAAGAATTGGAAACTTGCAGATGAAATAAGGGATCAATTAAAATCTGAGGGTATAGTACTTGAGGATACTCCAGATGGAGTGAGATGGAAGAGGTTATAAATGCAAAATTACTTATTTGAACATACGTTTACAGAAAATGAGGTTAGGAATCTAAATCCTCTTGTATTGGCTTTCGTTGGTGATGCGGTATATGAAGTCTTTATAAGAACTTATTTAGTTTATAACAACATGGATATGAATGTGCATAAACTTCATGTTAAGGCTATACATTTTGTTAAGGCACATTCTCAAAGTGAAATCATAAAAGGTGTATGTAGTAAACTCTCAGATGATGAATTATATTTTTTTAAAAGAGGCAGGAATGCAAAATCAGGGACTACTCCTAAAAATGCAGATGTTCAGGAGTATAGATTTGCTACAGGATTGGAAACTTTAATTGGATATTTGTATTTGACACACAAATTGGAGAGATTAAAATATTTGCTTAATATTATGATAAATTTTAAAATATGATATGCATAAATATATTAAGACCTGAAATAAGGAGTTGACTTTGCAGCATGAAAGATCAATTATTTAAATATAAAGTGGATTCAAAAAATGATTTCATAGAAAATATAGTAGAGGGCAGAAATGCAGTTATTGAAGCATTAAAATCAGGGAAAACTGTTGAAGAAATATTAGTTTCAAATGGAAATATTACAGGATCTATAAATAAGATACTAGCACTTGCAAAGAATAAAAATATTATAGTAAAAAGAGTTGATAAGAAAAAGTTAAATCAAATTTCCTATACAGGAGCGCATCAGGGAGTTATTGCTAAGGTTAGTCCTTATAAATACTATGAATTAGAAGATATATTGAATTATGCTTCAAAGAAAGGCGAAGAACCATATATAGTTATATTAGATCAAATAGAGGATCCTCATAATTTTGGATCTATAATTAGAACTGCAGAAGTATGTGGAGTTCATGGAATAGTTATTCCTAAGAGAAGAAATGTAGGAGTTACCCCAACTGTATATAAATCTTCTGCAGGAGCTGTAGAGCATATTAGAATATGTAAAGTGAATAATTTGAATGCAACTGTTGATAAATTGAAAAAATTAGGAATTTGGATATATGGTGCAGATATGGATGGTAAAAATTATTGTTTTGATATAAACTTTAATGGAGGTGTAGCTCTTGTAATAGGAAGTGAAGGAAAAGGAATATCAAGATTGATCAAGGAAAAGTGTGATGTACTTACAAAAATACCTATGAGGGGAAATATTACTTCATTAAATGCTTCAGTAGCGGGGGGAATAATAATGTATGAAATTTTAAGACAGAAAATAAAAAGGTATAAAAATTGAGAAACGTTTTTGTTGATGGATATAATGTAATAAATAGTTGGCCCGAGCTAATTAAAATGAAAGATTATAGTTTTGAATCCGCAAGACAGGGACTTATAGATATTTTGACAAGTTATGCTGCCTTTAATGGATATAAAGTATTTGTAATTTTTGATGCACAATTTGTACAAGGAAGTATAGAAAAATGTGAGAAGATTACTAGTAATTTAAGTGTAGTGTTTACTAAAGAAGGTGAAACAGCAGATGCCTATATAGAGAGAGCTGTAAATAATATCGGACGTAGGAATGAAGTATTTGTAGTAACCTCAGATAATTTAGAACAGCAACTTGTTTTTCAAAGAGGTGCAGTGAGAATGTCTTCTTTGGAGTTTTATAATGAAATTAAATCTATGAATCATAAAATTCGTAATAAAATTCATGTGAATTATTCAGACAAAAAACATCCTTTAGAAGACAGAATAGACAAGGAAATATTAGACAAACTTGAAAAAATTAGAAAAAAAGCTAAAATCTATTGACTGCAAATTTATTTGTAATGTATAATCAGTATATGGTTTATATTTGTTTTGGAGGGGATAACTTGGATAGTAGGGGTTATATTGGAAAAAATTTCTCCTTTGAAGAAAAGTCAGATGAAGAAGTTGTTTTTGAGGCGAAAAAAGGGGATACAAGGGCACAGGAATATCTAATCAATAAGTATGAGAATTTTGTAAAATCTAAATCAAAATCATATTTTTTGATTGGAGCAGATAAAGAAGATATATATCAAGAGGGAATGATTGGATTATATAAAGCGATAAGAGATTTTAAGTCGGAGAAGTTATCGTCTTTTAAAGCTTTTGCTGAATTATGTATAACTAGGCAGATAATAACTGCTATAAAAACTGCTACAAGGCAAAAGCATATTCCATTAAATACATATATTTCTTTAAACAAACCAATATATGATGAAGAATCTGATAGAACACTACTAGATGTTTTGTCAGAAACAAAAGTAGCAGATCCTGAAGAGCTTATAATAAATAGAGAGGAAGTAAATCATATACAAAGTGAAATAGGTGAAGTACTATCAAATTTGGAAATGGAAGTACTTATGTCGTATTTGGATGGAAAATCATATCAGGAAATTGCATGTGATTTAGATAGGCATGCTAAGTCTATAGATAATGCACTGCAAAGGGTTAAAAGAAAGTTAGAAAAATGTCTAAGTGAAAAATAAAATTATATTGACAAAAAAATGTATATGTATTAAAATTAATAATCGGTATATAGGTTTTAAATACTAGGTAATGGTTTTATAAGCGGGAGTAGTTCAGTGGTAGAACACCAGCTTCCCAAGCTGGTTGTCGCGGGTTCAATCCCCGTCTCCCGCTCCATTTTATGATTGCCCATGTAGCTCAGTTGGCAGAGCGTCACCTTGGTAAGGTGGAGGTCACCAGTTCAATCCTGGTCATGGGCTCCAGGGTAATATTTGTGTAATTTAAAGTTATAATACACCAGGGTGAGTTTACTTAATTAAAACTTTGAACAAACAAGGAGGAAGAAAATAAAATGTCAAAAGAAAAATTTGAGAGAACAAAGCCACATGTAAACATAGGAACAATAGGGCATGTAGATCATGGGAAGACAACATTGACAGCAGCAATAACAACAATATTAGCAAAAGAAGGAAAGGCAGCAGAAACAAAGTATGATGAAATAGATAAGGCACCAGAAGAAAAAGAGAGAGGAATAACAATAAATACAGCACATGTAGAGTATGAGACAGAAAAAAGACATTATGCACATGTAGACTGTCCAGGACATGCAGACTATGTAAAGAATATGATAACAGGGGCAGCACAAATGGATGGAGCAATCCTAGTAGTAAGTGCAGCAGATGGTCCAATGCCACAGACAAGAGAACATATACTACTAGCAAGCAGAGTAGGAGTTCAGTATATAGTAGTATTTTTAAATAAATCAGATCAAGTAGATGATCCAGAGTTAATAGAATTAGTAGAAATGGAAGTAAGGGAATTATTAAATGAATATGGATTCCCAGGAGATGATGTTCCAATAATAGTAGGAAGTGCATTAAAGGCATTAGAGAACCCAGATGATAAAGAAGCAACAAAATGTATATATGAATTAATGAATGCAGTAGATGAATATATACCAACACCAGAAAGACCAACAGATAAGCCATTTTTGATGCCAATAGAGGATATATTCACAATAACAGGAAGAGGAACAGTTGCAACAGGAAGAGTAGAAACAGGAGTATTGAAAGTAGGGGACGAATTAGAGATAGTAGGACTTAAAGAAGATAAGAAGAAGACAGTATGTACAGGAGTAGAAATGTTTAGAAAGATTCTTGACCAGGCAATGGCAGGAGATAACATAGGAGTATTGTTAAGAGGAATACAGAGAGAAGAAGTAGAAAGAGGTCAGGTTTTAGCACATCCAGGTACAGTACATCCACACAAGAAATTTGTAGGCCAGGTATATGTATTGAAGAAAGAAGAAGGCGGAAGACATACACCATTTTTTAATGGATATAGACCACAGTTTTATTTTAGAACAACAGACGTAACAGGATCAATAACATTACCAGAAGGAACAGAAATGGTAATGCCAGGAGATCACATAGATATGAATGTAGAGCTTATAACACCAGTAGCAATGCACGAAGGATTGAGATTTGCAATAAGAGAAGGCGGAAGAACAGTTGGTTCAGGTGTTGTTACTAAAATTGTTGAGTAATTAAAGAAGGACCAGGTTTCTTGGACCTGGTTCTTTTTAAAATTAATATATTATTTTTTATTGACATAAAAACTAAGCTGTGATAAAGTATATAAGTAATGCACAAAATTGCGAATATTTTATTAAAAAGATATTATTGCGGTGTTGTCAATCACCGTATATAAATTATATTAAAGTTAAGGTGCTTTATATAGTTAGATCTCATCCTCTAAATTTAATGTAGATGGGAATAATTGACATACATTAACAATACCAGGAGGTGTGATGGCAGTGAGAGTAAAAGTTACATTAGCATGCACAGATTGTAAACAGAGAAATTATAGTACAGTGAAGAATAAGAAAAACAATCCTGATAGAATGGAAATGAGAAAATATTGCCCATTTTGCCATAAACATACAATTCATAAGGAAACAAAATAGTAGAATATAAAGAATATTTCAAGGATGTGAATATCATGGCTGCAAGCAATAATAGAAAATTCAATAGAAAAACAGTAGTAAATAATGAAAGCTCCAATTTTTTTAAAGACTTGGTAGCAGAATTCAAAAGAATAACTTGGGCATCAAAAGAAGATGTGAAAAAATCATCTATATCAGTTATTGCATTTTGCGCTGTGTATGTTGTTATTGTTGGGATATTGGATTTTGGATTCAATTTCATAGTTAAAAGCATATTGAAATAATAATAAAAAGGAGGTAAGGGTCGAGATATACTTTCGTCCCTCATATTATGGCAGATAAAGCTAGATGGTATGTAGTTCATACATATTCTGGTTATGAAAATAAGGTTAAGGCTAACCTTGAGAAAACCATAGAAAATAGAAACCTCTATGATTGGATAGATGACGTTCAAGTTCCTATGGAAGAACAGGTTGAAATTAAGGATGGAAAGAAAAAGATAACCCTCAAGAAGATTTTCCCAGGATATGTTTTAATACACATGGTTATGAGTGATGATTCTTGGTATATAGTTAGGAACACTAGAGGAGTTACAGGCTTTGTTGGACCTGGATCTAAACCAGTTCCACTTACAGATGAAGAAGTAAAAGCTATGGGAATAAGTGAAAAACCTGTAAATATAGACATATCAGTAGGAGAAAATGTGAAGGTTAAATCTGGTCCTCTTGAGAATTTCTCAGCTGTTGTCCAAGAAATCAATACTGAAAAGAGAATAGTTAAAGCATTAGTTAATATGTTTGGCAGGGAAACTCCTGTTGAACTTGATTTTAATCAAATAGAAAAGTTAAACTAGAAGTATTCAATAGTTTGAAACGAAAGTCTATAAGTTGCATTATAGGAGGTGAATATTATGGCTAAAAAAGTAGTAGGAATAATTAAACTTCAACTTCCTGCAGGTAAAGCAAGTCCAGCACCACCAGTAGGACCTGCACTTGGACAGCATGGTGTAAATATTATGGGATTCTGTAAAGAATTTAATGCTAAGACTAATAAACAAGCAGGATTAATAATCCCTGTAGTAATTACTGTATATCAGGATAGGTCATTTAGTTTTATACTAAAAACACCACCAGCAGCAGTGTTGCTCAAAAAGGCAGTAGGAATTGAAAGTGGTTCTAGTGAATCAAATAGAACAAAAGTTGCTAAAGTAACAAAAGAACAAATTAAAGAAATAGCAGAAATGAAGATGAAGGATTTAAATGCTTCATCAGTTGAAAAAGCTATGAAGATGATAGCTGGAACTGCAAGAAGTATGGGAATAACAGTTGAATAGTATCAGCTAAATTAGTGGGAGGCTATGCCGTTACTTACCACAGAGGAGGATTTAAAATGGGAAAGAATTATGAAGAAAGTGTAAAGCTTATTGATAAAAATGTGTTATATTCACCAGAAGAGGCTGTGAATTTAGTTTTAAAAACAGCAAAAGCCAAGTTTGATGAAACTATTGAAGTTGCATTAAAGTTAGGCGTAGATCCAAGACATGCAGATCAGCAAGTTAGAGGAGCTGTAATACTTCCTCATGGAACAGGTAAAAAAGTTAAGGTTCTCGTGTTTGCTAAAGGATCCAAAGTTGATGAAGCAAAAAATGCAGGTGCAGATTTTGCAGGTGCAGAAGAATATGTTGAAAAGATCCAAAAGGAAAATTGGTTTGATTTCGATGTAGTTGTTGCAACTCCAGACATGATGGGTGTTGTTGGTAGATTAGGTAGAATTCTTGGACCTAAAGGATTAATGCCAAATCCTAAATCTGGTACAGTAACTTTTGATGTTGAAAAGGCTGTAAAAGATATTAAAGCCGGAAAAGTTGAATATAGAGTAGATAAGACTTCTATAATACATGTACCAATAGGAAAGAAATCATTTGAATCAGAAAATTTGCTAGATAATTTTCATTCATTACTAGATGCAATTATAAAGGCAAAACCATCAGCATCTAAAGGACAATATTTGAAATCTGTAGTATTATCAAGTACAATGGGACCTGGAATAAAAATAAATCCAGCTAAAGTTTTGGATTAATACTTACAGAAAGTTTCTAGTATATTAATTATAAATAAGTAAATATTCCATAGACAGTAGGTGCAAAAGCGTAAAGGGATAGTCCCAACCTACCTAGGATTCCAATATAAGAAGTCGGTTGGTCTCTCTTTGTCTATGGAGAGATCTTTAATTTTGTAAGTTTTTAGTGTGCTATGAGGAGGTGTATATAGAGTGGCAAATAAAAATAGAAAATTGAAAGAAGATAAAGTCAAAGAAATTAAAGAAAAGATGGAAAAATCAAAAGCTATAGTCTTTTCTAAATATCAGGGATTGACAGTTGAAGAAGATACAGAACTTAGAAAGAATTTAAGAGAAGCTGATGTAGAATATAAGGTCTATAAAAATACATTATCAAAAATTGCAGCAAGAGAATTAGGATATAATGATGCAGAACAAATTCTTAATGGACCTATATCAATAGCATTTTCATATGAAGATGTAACAGCTCCTGCAAGAGTAATTAATGAGTATGCTAAAGATCATAAAGTTTTAGAACTTAAAGGTGGAATTATAGATGGTGAATTCTATGATGAAGCTAAAATTAAACAATTTGCTAAAATACCACCTAGGGAAGTACTTATTGCTAAATTGCTTGGTAGCTTTAAGGCTCCAATATCAAATTTTGTATACTTATTGGATGCAATATCAAAACAAAAAGATTCAGCTTCAAAAGAAGCGTAATAAACAAGAGAAATTTTGGAGGTGTATATTAAATGAATAAAGAAGAAATTATTCAAGCTATAAAAGATATGAGTGTTTTAGAATTAAATGAATTAGTAAAAGCATGTGAGGAAGAATTTGGAGTAAGTGCAGCAGCACCAGTAGCAGTTGCAGGAGGAGCAGCAGATGGTGGAGCAGCAGCAGAAAAAACTGAGTTTAATGTAGTATTAAAAGAAGTAGGTTCACAAAAGATAAAAGTTATAAAAGTTGTTAGAGAAGTTACAGGATTAGGATTAAAAGATGCTAAAGGATTAGTTGATGGAGCTCCTAAGACATTAAAAGAAGGCGTAAGTAAGGAAGATGCTGAAGCAATGAAGGCTAAGTTTGAAGAAGTTGGTGCTACAGTAGAATTACAGTAGAATTAAGTAATTTTGTTATATGAAATTTATAAAAGAGACACTTTATTAAAAAGTGTCTCTTTTATAAATTTATCAATAAAAAAGTGAAAATAATTATTGACATATTTTTGATATTATGATAACATAATAAATTGCATTGATTAGTTAAGAATCAATATGATGATAGAAAATTAGTGTAATTTGAATATCTTATGTAAAAATAGGTTATACTAATTTGATAGTAATGTTAAAATCCATGAACATATATATAAATGTTTTTGGCTATTTTTAGTTTATGCGAGGGGTGAAAGTCAATGGTACATCCTGTCCAGGTTGGTAAAAGAACTAGAATGAGCTTTTCCAGGCTTAAAGAAGTAGAGCATATGCCTAATTTAATAGAAGTGCAGTTAGATTCATATAATTGGTTTTTGAAAGAAGGCTTACAAGAGGTATTTGATGATATAAATCCAATTCAAGATTATACTGCAAATCTTAACTTAGAGTTTGTAGGTTATAAACTAGATATGGATAATATCAAATATTCTGTTGAAGAATGTAAAGAAAGAGATGCTACTTATGCTGCACCGTTAAAAGTTAAGGTTAGATTACTGAATAAAGAAACTGGAGAAGTTAAAGAGCAAGAAGTTTTTATGGGAGATTTCCCTCTTATGACGGAGCAGGGAACTTTTATAATTAATGGAGCAGAAAGAGTTATAGTAAGTCAGCTTGTAAGGTCGCCAGGAGTATATTATGATATGTCACTTGACAAAACCGGGAAAAAACTTTTTTCCTCTACTGTTATTCCTAATAGGGGGGCCTGGTTAGAGTACGAAACTGACTCAAATGATATAATATACGTTAGAATAGATAAGACAAGAAAATTACCTATAACTATTTTAGCTAGAGCAATGGGATATGGCACAGATAATGAAATTACTGAGTTTTTTGGCGAAGATGAAAGATTAAAAGCTACAATTGAAAAAGATAATACTAAAACTCATGAAGAAGCATTGCTTGAAATTTATAAAAGATTGAGACCAGGTGAACCACCTACAGTAGATAGTGCAAAGTCACTTATTGACTCTTTGTTTTTTGATGCAAAGAGATATGATCTTTCAAGGGTTGGAAGATATAAATTTAATAAGAAATTAGCACTTTATCTCAGAATTACAAATCAAATAGCGGCTAAAGATATAGTCAATCCAGAAACTGGAGAAATACTGGTTCAAAAGGGAGAACAAATTGATAGGGATAAAGCTGTAGAAATACAACAATCTGGTATAAATATCGTAGATATTCAAATAGATGATAATATTTTAAGAGTTATCGGAAATAATTTTGTGAACATACATAATTTCATTGACTTTGATATAAGTGATTTAAATATAAAAGAAAGTGTTTATTATCCAGTATTAAAAGAAATATTAAATAACTATAGTGATGAAGAAGCAATTAAAGATCAAATTAGAAAGCATATGCATGAATTAATTCCAAAGCATATAGTGAAAGATGATATATATGCTACCATTAGCTATGAATTAGGATTGGCTTATAATATAGGATATACCGATGATATTGATCATCTTGGTAACAGAAGGCTTAGATCTGTTGGAGAACTTTTGCAGAATCAATTTAGAATAGGTCTTTCTAGAATGGAAAGAGTAGTTAAGGAAAGAATGACAATACAAGATCAGGAGGTAATAACACCTCAAGCACTTATAAATATAAGACCTGTAGCTGCTGCAATAAAAGAGTTCTTTGGAAGTTCACAGTTATCTCAATTTATGGATCAAACTAATCCTCTTTCAGAACTTACTCATAAGAGAAGATTATCTGCATTAGGTCCTGGTGGATTGTCAAGAGAAAGAGCAGGATTTGAAGTAAGAGATGTTCACAACTCTCATTATGGAAGAATGTGTCCTATAGAAACTCCAGAAGGACCTAATATAGGACTTATTAATTCTTTGGCAACTTATGCAAAAGTTAATGAATATGGTTTTATTGAAGCACCATATAGAAAAGTTGATAAATCAACTGGTAGAGTTACTGATGAAATTGTATATATGACTGCAGATGAAGAAGATGAGTATCTAATTGGTCAAGCAAATGAGCCTTTAAATGAAGATGGAAGCTTTGTTGATAAAAGAGTCACTGTTAGGGATAAAGGTGATGTTATAGTAGTACCATCTGAGGATGTTGATTTTATAGATGTTTCACCTAGACAATTGGTTTCCGTTGCTACAGCTATGATACCTTTTCTAGAAAATGATGATGCAAGTCGTGCACTCATGGGATCCAATATGCAGAGGCAAGCGGTACCACTTTTAAAACCTGAAGCACCTATTGTAGGAACCGGTATTGAGTATAAAGCTGCCGTAGATTCTGGTGTTTTACCTAAAGCAAGGAATGCAGGAACTGTAGTATATGTAAGTGCCAATGAAATTAGAGTGAAAAGAGATTCAGATGGCGGTATAGATGTTTATCATTTGATAAAATTTAAGAGATCTAACCAAGGAACTTGTATAAATCAAAGACCTATAGTTGAAAAAGGAGAAAAGGTTGAACGTGGAACTGTAATTGCAGATGGTCCATCAACTGATCTTGGAGAAATAGCTTTGGGGAAAAACATAAGAATGGGATTCACTACATGGGAAGGATATAACTACGAAGATGCTATGCTTATATCAGAAGAACTTGTTAGAGATGACGTATTTACATCCATTCACATAGAGGAATATGAATCTGAAGCTAGAGATACAAAACTTGGGCCAGAAGAAATTACTAGAGATATACCTAATGTTGGAGAAGATGCCTTAAAAGATATAGATGAAAGAGGAATAATAAGAATAGGAGCTGAAGTAAGATCCGGCGATATATTAGTTGGAAAAGTTACACCAAAAGGTGAAACTGAACTTACAGCAGAAGAAAGACTATTAAGAGCTATATTTGGAGAAAAAGCAAGAGAGGTTAGAGATACTTCACTTAGAGTGCCACATGGTGAGTATGGTATAATTGTAGATGTGAAAGTATTTACTAGAGAAAATGGAGATGAACTTCCTCCTGGAGTAAATAAACTTGTAAGATGCTATATAGCTCAGAAAAGGAAGATATCTGTTGGTGATAAAATGTCTGGTAGACATGGAAATAAGGGTGTTATTTCTAGAGTATTACCGGAAGAAGATATGCCTTTTTTGCCAGATGGTAGACCACTTCAGATTTGTTTAAATCCTCTTGGTGTTCCTTCTCGTATGAACATAGGTCAAGTTCTTGAAGTACATCTTGGATTAGCTGCTAGTAAACTAGGATGGCATGTAGCAACTCAAGTATTTGATGGTGCTAGAGAAGAGGATATATTGGAATGTCTAAAAAAAGCGGGATATAATACTAATGGAAAAACTGTGTTATATGATGGAAGAACTGGTGAACCGTTTGATAGACCTGTTACAGTAGGTTATATGTATATTTTGAAATTGGCTCATTTAGTTGATGATAAGATTCATGCAAGATCTACAGGGCCATATTCACTTGTAACTCAGCAACCACTTGGAGGTAAAGCTCAGTTCGGAGGACAAAGATTTGGAGAAATGGAAGTTTGGGCACTTGAAGCATATGGCGCAGCACATACTCTTCAAGAAATATTAACAGTTAAATCAGATGATGTAGTAGGAAGAGTAAAAACCTATGAAGCTATAGTAAAAGGTGAAAATATACCTGAGCCAGGTGTTCCAGAATCATTTAAAGTACTTATAAAAGAACTTCAAGCACTTTGTCTTGATGTTAAAGTATTAAATGACAATAATGAAGAGATAAAAATAAAAGAATCTGTTGATGACGATGTAGAAGATTTAGATGTAAATATAGAAGGAACTGAGGATTCAAATTCTCAAAATGGAAAAGATAAAGATAAATATATATCAAATTCTAATGCTGATGAAAACTATGTTATTGATGATGGTAATAAATCGAATGAAGAAAATAATAATTTGAATCTAGATGAATTACAAGGTGATTTGGATATAGATGATTTTAACGATGAACATTAGGAAGGGAGGATGTACCCTTGTTTGAATTAAATAATTTTGATGCAATGCAAATAGGTCTAGCTTCTCCAGAAAAAATAAGAGAATGGTCAAGAGGTGAAGTTAAAAAACCTGAAACTATAAATTATAGGACATTAAAACCTGAAAAAGATGGATTGTTTTGTGAGAGAATATTTGGACCGACAAAAGACTGGGAATGTCACTGTGGTAAATATAAGAGAATAAGGTATAAAGGAATAGTATGCGATAGATGTGGTGTAGAGGTAACTAAAGCGAAAGTAAGACGTGAGAGAATGGGACATATTGAACTTGCAGCACCTGTATCACATATATGGTATTTTAAGGGTATCCCATCTAGAATGGGTCTTATACTTGATATGTCACCAAGAGCTCTAGAAAAGGTACTGTATTTTGCATCTTATGTAGTACTAGATCCTAAAAAAACTCCTTTGTTAAAAAAACAGCTTTTAAATGAAAAAGAATATAGAGAGGCTCTTGATAAATTTGGCGATGGAACTTTTGTAGCAGGAATGGGAGCTGAGTCTATTAAGAAATTATTAGAGGAAATAGATTTGGATCAACTTTCAGCTGAATTGAAGGGAGATCTTAAAGTTAGTACGGGTCAAAAAAAAGTGAGAATAATAAGAAGACTGGAAGTTGTAGAGTCCTTTAGGAAATCTGGTAATAATCCATCTTGGATGATACTTGATGTAATACCTGTTATTCCACCTGATTTAAGACCTATGGTTCAATTGGATGGTGGCAGATTTGCTACATCAGATTTAAATGATCTTTATAGAAGAGTTATAAATAGAAATAATAGATTAAAAAAGCTTCTTGATTTGGGAGCACCAGATATAATAGTTAGAAATGAAAAAAGAATGCTCCAAGAGGCAGTAGATGCACTTATAGATAATGGAAGGCGAGGAAGACCAGTAACTGGACCAGGAAATAGACCGTTAAAATCATTATCAGATATGTTAAAAGGAAAACAAGGAAGATTTAGGCAGAACTTGCTTGGAAAACGTGTTGACTATTCAGGGCGTTCGGTTATAGTTGTAGGACCTGAACTCAAAATGTATCAATGTGGCCTTCCAAAAGAAATGGCATTGGAACTATTTAAACCATTTGTCATGAAAAAGTTAGTTGAAAGTGGGATGGCACATAATATAAAAAGTGCAAAAAGGATGGTTGAGAGAGTTCAAACTCAAGTATGGGATGTATTAGAAGAAGTAATATCAGATCATCCAGTACTTTTAAATCGTGCTCCAACTCTTCATAGATTAGGAATTCAAGCGTTTCAACCTGTGCTTGTGGAAGGAAAGGCTATAAAATTACATCCACTTGCATGTACCGCATATAATGCAGATTTTGATGGTGATCAGATGGCTGTACATGTACCTCTTTCAGTTGAAGCACAATCTGAAGCTAGATTTCTAATGCTTGCTGCACATAATATATTGAAGCCATCAGACGGTAAGCCTGTAGTTGTACCTACGCAAGATATGGTACTTGGATCTTATTATTTAACAATAACAGAAGATGGAGTAAAAGGCGAGGGAAGAATGTTCTCATCTCCTGATGAAGTAATAATGGCTTATCAACTTAAGCAGATTAATATACATGCAAAAATTAAAGTCAAAATGACTAAAGTTGAAGATGGAAAGACTATAAGTGGTATAATTGAAACTACTCCTGGAAAGCTTATATTTAACGAATCAATACCACAAGATTTAGGATTTGTAGATAGAAGTAAGCCAGAAAATAAATTTAAATTGGAAATTGATTTTTTAGTAGCTAAAAAGAATTTAGGTAAAATAATAAATAGATGTTATATGAAACATGGTGCTACTAAAACTTCAATAATGCTTGATAAAATAAAGGCAAGAGGGTATCATTATTCTACTATAAGCGGTATAACTGTTTCTACTTCAGATATGGTAGTTCCAGAGGCAAAGAAAAGGCTTCTTAGTGAGTCTGATTTAGCTGTTGATAAGATAGAAAAGATGTATAGAAGAGGATTTATATCTGAAGATGAAAGATATCAAAGGGTTATAGAAAAATGGACTAAAACTACAGAAGATGTTGCTGATGAACTTATGAACAATCTGGATACTTTCAATCCAATATTCATGATGGCAGATTCTGGTGCTAGAGGTTCTAAAAGTCAGATTAAGCAACTTGCTGGTATGAGAGGACTTATGGCAAATCCTTCAGGAAAAATAATAGAACTTCCAATTAGATCATCATTTAGAGAAGGATTGGATGTGCTTGAGTACTTTATCTCAACTCATGGAGCTAGAAAGGGTAATGCTGATACAGCACTTAAAACTGCAGATTCAGGATATCTTACAAGAAGATTAGTAGATGTAAGTCAAGATGTTATAGTAAGAGAAGAAGATTGTGGAACTCATGAGGGATACGAAGTTTCTGAAATAAAAGAAGGAAATGAGGTTATAGAAAGTTTATCTGAAAGACTGACAGGAAGGTATTCTGCTGAAGATATTAAAGATCCTAATACTGGAGAGCTAATTGTAGCAAGAGATAGTTATATGGATGCCAAGATTGCAAATAAAATAGAAAATTTAGGTATTAAAAAAGTAAAGATAAGATCTGTATTTACATGTAAGTCTAGGCATGGTGTATGTGCTAAATGTTATGGAATGAATATGGCAACTGCAAAGAAGATTGAGATAGGTGAGTCTGTAGGAATAATAGCAGCTCAAAGTATAGGAGAACCTGGTACACAGCTTACAATGAGAACATTCCATACAGGTGGAGTTGCAGGATCTGATATAACACAGGGACTTCCAAGAGTAGAAGAATTATTTGAAGCTAGAAAGCCAAAAGGTCTTGCAATAATCAGTGAGGTATCTGGTGTTGTTAAGATGGAAAAGACTAAAAAGAAGAGAACAATTTCAGTCGTTTCAGATAACGGAGAAGAAGTAAGTTATGATATTCCATTTGGAGCAAGAATTAAAGTATCAGATGGAGAATATATAAGTGCTGGGGATGAAATAACTGAAGGATCTGTTAATCCTCATGATATTCTTAGAATAAAGGGTGTGCAAGGAGTAAAAAATTATCTTTTATCTGAAGTACAAAAGGTTTATAGACTTCAAGGAGTTGATATAAATGATAAACATCTTGAAGTTGTAATAAGACAAATGACTAGAAAAGTAAAGATAGAAGATTCAGGAGATACTGATCTTTTGCCTGGAACAATGATTGATATATTTGATTTCCAAGAAGAAAATGAGAAAGTTACTAAAAATGGTGGAAAGCCAGCTGAAGGAAGAGTAGCACTTCTTGGTATAACTAAAGCTGCACTTGCTACAGATTCATTTTTATCAGCTGCTTCATTCCAAGAAACTACTAGAGTACTTACTGATGCAGCTATAAAAGGTAAGGTGGATCCACTTCTTGGACTAAAAGAAAATGTCATCATAGGTAAACTTATTCCAGCAGGAACTGGAATGATGAGATATAGATCTATAAAAGTAGACCCTGGAGTAAAGTCTAGCAGCGAAGAAGATGAAGATAAGAAAGAAGCTTAGTATATAATTTATTGACATAACAACACTAAAATGATAAAATACAGCTATGTGTTTTTAAGAGGCAAAGTCTATCCTTTGTCTCTATAACACTGTAAGGGAGGAAATAGGTTTATGATTTACAGGCTTAAAGGAAAAAAAGTTGTAGGTTTAAAACAGACAAAAAAAGCTATTAAAAATAATATGGCAAAAACTGTATATATAGCTAAAGATGCTGATGATGACCTAAAACGTTCATTGGAAGAGTTAATTGAAGATAATTCCTTAGAGGTTGTATATGTAGACACTATGAAAGAGTTAGGTAAGTTATGTGGAATAAATGTAGGTTCTTCGACTGCAGCATTGCTTAAGTAGTTTTTTAATTAGTTTTCAAGATATTTAATATAAATCAAAATTTACTTATTTTAACATTCAAGTAAATGTATTAGTTAAATTAAAAGGAGGTGTAAAGTATGCCAACAATAAGTCAATTAGTTAGAAAAGGGAGAAAGACATCAAGTGCAAAATCACAAGCACCAGCATTAAAGGAATGCCCTCAGAAAAGAGGAGTTTGTACAGTCGTTAAGACTACTACACCTAAGAAACCTAACTCAGCACTTAGAAAAATAGCTAGGGTTAGATTGGTAAATGGATATGAAGTAACTTCATACATTCCAGGTATAGGTCACAATCTTCAAGAACACAGTGTTGTTCTAATAAGAGGTGGAAGAGTAAAAGATCTTCCAGGTGTAAGATACCATATTGTAAGAGGAGCTTTAGATTCTGCAGGTGTAGCTGATAGACAGCAGGCAAGATCAAAATATGGTGCAAAAAAACCAAAACAAAAATAGTCTTGAAAAATTAAAGTAAATTAGTGCGATGTATTCAGCATTTATATAGATTAACAATAATTGTTATAAATTGTTTTACAAGAGTACAAAGCGCTTTGCGATTACTTACTAGGTAATCGAGTACCTATGAACTTAAATTTAAATTGTTAAGGAGGGAAGAAAAGTGGCAAGAAAAGGGCATATAGCAAAAAGAGATGTATTACCGGATCCAGTATATAATAGTAAAGTTGTTACTAAGTTAATAAATAATGTAATGAAAGATGGTAAAAAAGGCGTAGCTCAAAAAATATGTTATGGTGCTTTTCAAATAATTAAAGAAAAAGTTGATAAAGACCCTATGGAAGTATTTGAAGAAGCTATGAATAACATAATGCCTCTACTAGAAGTAAAAGCTAGAAGAATAGGTGGAGCAACTTATCAGGTACCAATAGAAGTTAGACCGGAAAGAAGACAGACATTAGGTATTAGATGGCTACTTGTTGCAGCAAGAAAAAGAAATGAGAAATATATGAGAGAAAGACTAGCTGCAGAAATAATGGATGCAGCTAAGAATACAGGCGCAGCTGTTAAAAAGAGGGAAGAAACTCATAAAATGGCTGAAGCAAATAAGGCTTTTGCGCATTATAGATATTAATATTCAAAACTGTTTTGGTGGTTTTACTAAAACAGTTTTGTCAAATTAAAAATTACATTTGTGAGGAGGAAGAAGAAGTGGCAAGAGAATATCCATTGGAAAAATTCCGTAATATTGGAATAATGGCACATATAGATGCTGGAAAGACTACCACTACAGAACGTATACTTTTCTATACAGGTAAAACTCATAAAATAGGAGAAGTACACGATGGTGAAGCTACTATGGACTGGATGGCCCAAGAGCAGGAACGAGGAATAACTATAACTTCAGCTGCTACATTTTGTAAATGGAAAGGTTATGCAATAAATATAATAGATACACCAGGGCATGTGGATTTTACTGTTGAAGTTGAAAGATCATTAAGAGTTTTAGATGGTGCTGTTACTGTATTGGATGCTAAGAGTGGGGTTGAGCCTCAGACAGAAACTGTTTGGAGGCAGGCAGATAATTATGGAGTACCAAGAATGGTTTATGTAAATAAAATGGATTCTATTGGAGCAGATTTTTATATGTGTATCAACACATTGAGAGATAGACTTCACTGTAATGCTGTTCCTATTCAAATACCAATAGGTTCTGAAAATGAATTTAAAGGTGTAGTTGACCTTATAAAAAATGAGGCTATTATATATGAAGATGATTTAGGAACAGTTATGGATGAAGTAGAAATACCTGAAGATTTAAAAGATAAAGCTGAAGAGTATAGAACTGCTTTAATTGAAGCCGTAGTTGAGTTAGATGAAGATTTGATGATGAAATATCTTGATGGAGAAGAATTGAGCGAAGATGAAATAGTATCAACTCTTAGAAAAGGTGTTATTTCAAATAAAATAGTACCTGTTTTATGTGGGTCATCTTATAAAAATAAAGGTGTACAGCCAATGATAGATGCAATAGTACAATTTATGCCATCACCTCTTGATATTCCAGCTATAAAAGGTACTAACCCAGAAACGGGAGAAGAAGCTGAGAGGCCAGCTGATGATAATGAACCACTAGCAGCATTAGCATTTAAAATAGCAACTGATCCATTTATAGGTAAACTTGCATTTACAAGAGTTTATTCAGGTGTTATGAAGAGTGGTAGTTATGTATACAATTCAACTAAAGGAAAAAAAGAGAGAATTGCTAGACTTGTAAAAATGCATTCAAATCATAGACAGGAAATTGATGAGCTTCATGCAGGAGATTTAGGTGCTATAGTTGGATTGAAAGAAACTACTACAGGTAATACACTTTGTGATGAAAATAATCCTATAGTATTAGAAAGTATGGAATTCCCTGAACCGGTTATAGATGTAGCAATTGAGCCTAAGACCAAAGCCGGACAGGAAAAAATGGGAATAGCACTTGCTAAATTAGCAGAAGAGGATCCTACATTTAAAACTTATACTAATCATGAAACAGGACAGACAATTATATCTGGTATGGGAGAACTTCATCTTGAAATAATTGTTGACAGACTTCAAAGGGAGTTTAAGGTGGAATGTAATGTAGGTAAACCTCAAGTTGCTTATAAGGAAACTATTAGGAAAGCTGTTAAGGCAGAAGGTAAATTTATAAGACAGTCTGGTGGACATGGACAGTATGGTCATTGCTTGATAGAGATGTCGCCTTCAGAAGATGGATATAAATTTGAAAATGCAATAGTAGGTGGAGCTATTCCAAAAGAATATATTGGACCTATTGATAATGGAATACAGGAAGCAGCAAAGAGCGGTATAATAGCTGGATATCCTGTTATAAACTTTAAAGTAAAACTGTATGATGGATCATATCATGATGTAGATTCATCTGAGATGGCATTTAAAGTTGCAGCATCTATGGCGTTTAAGAATGCTATGCAAAAAGCAGATCCAGTTTTACTTGAACCTACTATGAAAGTTGAAGTTACAGTGCCAGAAGAATATATGGGTGATGTAATGGGAGACATAAATTCAAGAAGAGGAAGAATTGAAGGAATGGATCAAAGGTCAGGAGCTCAGATTATCAGAGCGTTTGTACCACTTTCCGAAATGTTTGGTTATGCTACTGTGTTGAGATCAAGAACACAAGGTAGAGGAGTTTATACTATGACATTTGATCATTATGAAGAAGTACCTAAGAGTATTCAAGAAAAAATCGCTGGAGAAAGAAATAGCTAGTTTAAATCATATTAGTTTATTTTAAGGAGGAAGAAATAAAATGTCAAAAGAAAAATTTGAGAGAACAAAGCCACATGTAAACATAGGAACAATAGGGCATGTAGATCATGGGAAGACAACATTGACAGCAGCAATAACAACAATATTAGCAAAAGAAGGAAAGGCAGCAGAAACAAAGTATGATGAAATAGATAAGGCACCAGAAGAAAAAGAGAGAGGAATAACAATAAATACAGCACATGTAGAGTATGAGACAGAAAAAAGACATTATGCACATGTAGACTGTCCAGGACATGCAGACTATGTAAAGAATATGATAACAGGGGCAGCACAAATGGATGGAGCAATCCTAGTAGTAAGTGCAGCAGATGGTCCAATGCCACAGACAAGAGAACATATACTACTAGCAAGCAGAGTAGGAGTTCAGTATATAGTAGTATTTTTAAATAAATCAGATCAAGTAGATGATCCAGAGTTAATAGAATTAGTAGAAATGGAAGTAAGGGAATTATTAAATGAATATGGATTCCCAGGAGATGATGTTCCAATAATAGTAGGAAGTGCATTAAAGGCATTAGAGAACCCAGATGATAAAGAAGCAACAAAATGTATATATGAATTAATGAATGCAGTAGATGAATATATACCAACACCAGAAAGACCAACAGATAAGCCATTTTTGATGCCAATAGAGGATATATTCACAATAACAGGAAGAGGAACAGTTGCAACAGGAAGAGTAGAAACAGGAGTATTGAAAGTAGGGGACGAATTAGAGATAGTAGGACTTAAAGAAGATAAGAAGAAGACAGTATGTACAGGAGTAGAAATGTTTAGAAAGATTCTTGACCAGGCAATGGCAGGAGATAACATAGGAGTATTGTTAAGAGGAATACAGAGAGAAGAAGTAGAAAGAGGTCAGGTTTTAGCACATCCAGGTACAGTACATCCACACAAGAAATTTGTAGGCCAGGTATATGTATTGAAGAAAGAAGAAGGCGGAAGACATACACCATTTTTTAATGGATATAGACCACAGTTTTATTTTAGAACAACAGACGTAACAGGATCAATAACATTACCAGAAGGAACAGAAATGGTAATGCCAGGAGATCACATAGATATGAATGTAGAGCTTATAACACCAGTAGCAATGCACGAAGGATTGAGATTTGCAATAAGAGAAGGCGGAAGAACAGTTGGTTCAGGTGTTGTTACTAAAATTGTTGAGTAATTTATGTTAGTACATTAATAAGCCTGTTACTTTATTATTATATAAGAATAGGACTTGACTTTATAAATTATATACAAGTAAAAAAGGAAAGAGGACGCTCTTTCCTTTTTTTATAAAATATTTTATTTGTCATATATTTTATACTTGTAAAATGAAAATATATATAGTATAATTAAGAAGTTGTATTGTTATAACAGTGATGAAGCAAGAGGTTGCCGGGCTTCCGGGTAATTCTTGAATGAACAGTCTAGGTCGTTGAACCAGATGACGGTGCTTCTGTAGTGTACTTTTCTGCGTAAAATTAAATGAAACACCAGGAACAGTTTACAGAATGTGTCCGCTGTTGTACGTAAAAGAAGCGTAGCGTGCATGAAAAGGAGGGAATATAAATGGCAAAACAAAGAATAAGAATAAGATTAAAGGCTTTTGATCATAACATATTAGATCAGTCTTCAGAAAGAATTGTGAAAACAGCTAAGTCAACTGGAGCTAAGGTGGCAGGTCCAGTACCACTGCCAACAGAAAAAGATGTTGTTACAATACTTAGAGCTCCACATAAATATAAAGATTCAAGAGAGCAATTTGAAATAAGAACTCATAAAAGACTTATAGACATTATAAGTCCATCACCAAAGACAGTTGATGCTCTTATGAGACTTGACTTGCCTGCAGGAGTAGATATAGAAATAAAGTTATAATTTTATTGTAATAGATTAGACTATTACAAACGGTTATGATTGCATTATTGTAATCCGCTAATACGTTGAGGAGGTGTATTGAATGAAAAAGGCAATATTAGGTAGAAAACTTGGTATGACTCAAATATTTGATGATAATAGAAAGGTAGTACCTGTTACTGTTGTTGAAGCAGGACCTTGTGTGGTTTTGCAAAAAAAGACTATGGAGAGAGATGGATATGAAGCTATACAAGTAGGCTTTGATGATATTAGAGAAAAGCTTGTTAATAAGCCACTTAAAGGACATTTCAAAAAGGCTGGAGCATCATTAAAGAGATTTGTAAAAGAATTTAAACTTGAAGATATAAGTGCTTATGAGGTTGGACAGGAAATAAAAGCAGATATTTTCGAAGCAGGAGAAAGAGTTGATGTTTCTGGTATCTCAAAGGGAAAGGGATTTCAGGGCACAATAAAAAGATGGAATGCTCAAAGAGGACCTATGTCTCATGGTTCTAAATTTCACAGAGCAGTTGGTTCAATGGGTGCAGCATCTGATCCATCAAGAACATTTAAAAATATGAAAATGCCTGGACATATGGGAAATGAAAATGTAACAATTTTAAATTTACAAATAGCAAAAGTTATTCCTGAGAAGAATCTTATCTTGATAAAAGGTGGAGTTCCAGGACCAAATAGAGGATTTATAATGATAAAAAATACTATAAAAGCGTAATTTTTAGTAGAAAGGAGGATACAGAATGCCTACAGTAGGATTATTTAATAAAGAAGGAAAAAAAGTTGGAGATTTAGATTTATCTGAAAAAGTATTTGGAGTTGAAGTTAACGAGAATGCAGTTCATGAAGTAGTTGTAGCATTACTTGCAAACAAAAGACAAGGAACTCAGTCAGCAAAAACTAGATCAGAAGTTTCTGGAGGTGGAATTAAGCCTTGGAGACAAAAAGGAACTGGTAGAGCAAGACAGGGATCAATAAGAGCTCCACAGTGGACTCACGGTGGTATGGTATTTGCAGTAAAACCTAGAGATTATAGAATTTCAGTACCTAAGTCAACTAGGAAAACAGCAATGCTGTCTGTTCTTACAAGTAAAGTTAAAGATGATGAAATTGTAGTTTTAGATAGTTTAAACTTTGATGCACCAAAGACAAAAGATATGGTTAAAGTATTGGATGCTTTTGAAGCAAAGAAAACATTGATAGTTACGGCAGAATCAAACCAAAATGTATATAGATCAGCAAGAAATATAAAGGGAGTTCAAGTTATTCCAGTTAATAATTTGAATGTGTATGATTTACTAAAATTTGATAAGCTTATGATAACTAAGGACGCTGTATCTAAGATTGAGGAGGTGTATGCATAATGAAATATACAAATTATGATATCATAAGAAGACCAGTTATAACTGAAAAGACTATGGCTTCAATGAGTGATAAAAAGTACACCTTTATAGTTGATACGCGTGCTACAAAAACAATGATAAAGAAAGCTATAGAAGATGTATTTGATGTAACTGTAGAAGATGTAAAAACAGCTAATTATATAGGAAAGCCTAAAAGAGTAGGAGTTTACTTAGGAAAGAGAGCAGATTATAAGAAAGCTATTGTTAAACTTACAGAAGATAGTAAAACAATAGAATTCTTCGAAGGAATGCAGTAAAATAAGCAGGTATTGGCTTAAATAGCCAGATAAGCGAAAAGAAGGAGGTAATATTGTAATGGCAGTTAGAGGATTTAAGCCTACTACTCCATCAAGAAGGAATATGACAGTAAGTACATTTGAAGAGTTGACTACAGATGTACCTGAAAAGTCACTTCTTAGGGATCTGAAAAAAAGTGGTGGTAGGAATTCAAATGGAAGAATAACAGTTCGCCACATAGGTGGAGGAGCTAAGAGAAAATATAGAATAATTGATTTTAAAAGAGATAAAGATGATATACCAGCAAAAGTTGCTACTATAGAATATGATCCTAATAGATCTGCATATATAGCTCTTGTAAATTATGTGGATGGAGAAAAAAGATACATAATAGCTCCAGTTGGATTAAAGGTTGGGGATGTTATAGTTTCAGGACCAAATTCAGATATAAAGGTTGGAAATTGCCTTCCACTTTTAAATATACCAGTAGGTACAATTATTCATAACGTAGAACTTCAAAAAGGAAAGGGTGCACAACTTGTTAGGTCAGCTGGAGCATCTGCACAGCTAATGGCAAAAGAAGGTAAATATGCTACTCTTAGATTGCCAAGTGGAGAAATGAGATATGTTAGATTAGAGTGTAGGGCTACTATTGGGACGGTATCTAATTTAACTCATGAAATAGTTAAGCTAGGTAAAGCAGGAAGAAAAAGACATATGGGAATCAGACCAACAGTAAGAGGATCTGTAATGAATCCTAATGATCATCCACATGGTGGTGGTGAAGGTAAGTCCCCAGTAGGTCATCCAGGACCACTTACTCCATGGGGTAAACCAGCATTGGGATATAAAACTAGAAAGAGTAAAAAATATTCTAATAAGTTTATAGTTAAGAGAAGAAATAGTAAATAGTTTGAAGAGAATATACATTCTCTTCCTTAAACTATTATGTAATGTATGAAGGGAGGCCAAAAAATTGAGTAGATCAGTTAAAAAGGGACCTTATGTTCAAGAAGCACTTTTAAAAAAAATAAATGAGATGAATAAAAAAGGTGAAAAGAAAGTTATAAAGACTTGGTCAAGAAGTTCAACTATATTCCCTCAGATGATAGGTCATACTATAGCAGTACATGACGGAAGAAAACATGTACCTGTATACATATCTGAAGATATGGTAGGACATAAGTTGGGAGAATTTGCATTGACTAGAACTTATAGAGGTCATATCAATAAAACAGAAAAAACAACTAATGTTAAAGCAGTTAAGTAATAACGAGAGGAGGTAAAGACATGGAAGCTAAAGCAATAGCTAAATATGTAAGAATGTCTTCAACTAAAGTACAGATTGTTCTTGATTTAATAAGAGGAAAAAATGTAAATGAAGCTTTTGCCATATTAAAATATACTCCAAAGGAGGCAGCTGTAGTAGTAAATAAATTACTCAAATCAGCAGTTGCTAATGCGGAAAATAATTTGGACTTAGATTCAAATAATTTATATATATCGCAGGCATATGCATGTCAAGGTCCAACTTTAAAGAGATTTCAACCGCATGCTCAAGGGAGAGCGTTTAGTATAAAAAAGAGAAGCAGTCATATAACTCTAGTAGTTAAGGAAAGAGAAGAATAAAGAAGGAGGGAAAAAGATGGGACAGAAAGTACATCCACATGGTCTTAGAGTTGGAGTTATTAAAGAATGGGATGCTAAGTGGTATGCAGGAAAGAAAGATTTTGCAGATAATTTAGTTGAAGATAATGAAATAAGAAAATTTGTGAAATCCAGAACAAAAATTGCTGGAGTTTCAAAAATTCAGATTGAGAGAGCAGCTAAGAGAGTTAAGCTTAATATATTTACTGCTAAGCCTGGTATGATAATAGGAAAAGGCGGTCAGGGAATAGAAGCACTAAAATCCGAACTTAAGAAGATAATTAAAGAAAAAACTATATTGATAAATATAGTAGAAGTAAAATCTGCTGAAAGTGATGCACAACTTATGGCAGAAAATATAGCATTTCAGCTTGAAAAGAGAATTTCTTTTAGAAGAGCTATGAAACAAACAATTCAAAGGGCTATGAAGTCTGGAGTTAAAGGTGTTAAAACTACTTGTTCAGGAAGACTTGGCGGTGCAGAGATTGCAAGGGCCGAATCTTATCATGAAGGAACAATTCCACTTCAAACTTTAAGAGCTGATATAGATTATGGATTTGCCGAAGCTGATACAACTTATGGTAAGATTGGAGTTAAAGTTTGGGTTTATAAAGGAGAAATACTTCCAACTAAGAAAAATGTTGAAAGTGAAGAAAAAGCTAACGTATAGGAAAGGAGGAATACAACATGTTAATGCCTAAGAGAGTTAAACATCGTAAGGTACAGCGTGGTAGAATGAGAGGTAGAGCTACTAGAGGTAATTTTATAGCATATGGAGATTATGCTATACAGGCAACCGAATGTGGTTGGATCACAAGTAATCAAATAGAAGCTGCCAGAATAGCTATAAATAGATATATTAAAAGAGGAGGAAAACTTTGGATAAAAATTTTCCCCGATAAACCAATTACTGAGAAACCAGCAGAAACTCGTATGGGTTCAGGTAAAGGATCACCAGAGTATTGGGTAGCAGTAGTAAAACCTGATAGAGTATTATTTGAGTTATCAGGTGTTAGCGAAGAAATAGCAAGAGAAGCTATGAGACTTGCTGCTTATAAGTTACCTATAAAAACTAAATTTGTAACAAGAAAAGATTTTGAAAAAATTGGTGGTGAAAGCAATGAAGGCTAAAGAATTACAGGAATTAAGAAATAATAGCCCTCAAGACTTACAGGCGAAGCTAGCTGATTTTAAGTCCGAATTATTTAATTTAAGATTTCAATTGGCTATAGGTCAATTAGAGAACCCAATGAGGATAAAAGAGGTAAAAAGATCCATAGCTCAAGTAAAAACTATCATTAGAGAGAATGAACTAAGAACTTTAGAACAGTAGAGTGAAAGGAGGCTGTCCTGTGGAAAGAAAATCTAGAAAGACAAAGATAGGTAAAGTTGTTTCTGACAAGATGGATAAAACAGTAGTAGTTGCAGTGGCAACTAAAGTACGTCATCCATTATACGGAAAAATAATAAATAAAACTACTAAATTTAAGGTCCATGATGAAAAAAATGAAGCAAAATGTAATGATAGGGTATTGATAATGGAAACTAGACCTTTATCTAAAGATAAAAGATGGAGACTTGTTGAAGTAGTAGAAAAAGCTAAATAGTATATGAGCTGAAAGGAGGGTATTTCAATGATTCAACAACAGTCATTGTTGAAAGTTGCAGATAATTCTGGGGCTAAAGAGATTATGTGTATAAGAGTACTAGGTGGTTCCAAAAGAAAGTGGGGAAACATCGGTGATATAATAGTTGCTAGTGTTAAAAGTGCAACACCTGGCGGTGTTGTTAAAAAAGGAGAAGTAGTAAAAGCCGTTATCGTAAGATCGGTAAAGGGCTTAAGAAGAGCAGATGGTTCATACATAAAATTTGATGAAAATGCTGCAGTAATAATAAAAGATGATAAACAACCAAGAGGAACACGTATTTTCGGACCAGTTGCGAGAGAGCTAAGGGATAAAGATTTTACAAAAATATTATCATTAGCACCTGAAGTTCTATAAGATAAGGAGGTGTCTAGAATGGCAAAAGTACATGTAATAAAAAAAGATACAGTTATGGTTATATCAGGTAAAGATAAGGGGAAGATCGGAGAAGTATTATCAGTAAACCCTAAGTCTGGTAAAATCATTGTTAAAGACGTAAATGTTGTTACAAAACACCAAAAGCCAAATAGAGCTAATGTAGAAGGTGGAATAATTCATAAAGAAGCTCCAATATATAGTTCGAAAGTAATGCTATATTGTAACAAATGCAAAAACGTCACAAGAATAAGTCATAAGATATTAGATGATGGAACAAAAGTAAGAGTATGTAAAAAGTGCGGAGAAATATTTTAATCTTTGAAAGGAGGGCAAAACATGAGTTCAAGATTACAAGAAAAATATACTAAAGAAGTAGTTCCTGCTTTAATGGAAAAATTTAAATACAAGAATGTAATGCAGGCACCTAGATTAGAGAAAATAGTTATAAATATGGGTGTTGGCGAAGCTAAGGATAATCCAAAAGCTTTGGAATCAGCAGTAAATGACTTAACTATAATTACAGGACAAAAACCTGTATTAACTAGAGCAAAGAAATCAGTTGCAAATTTTAAAATAAGAGAAAATATGCCGATAGGTTGTAAAGTTACTTTGAGAAAGCAGTATATGTACGAATTTGCAGATAAACTAATAAATGTTGCACTTCCAAGAGTTAGAGATTTTTCAGGAGTTTCTGATAAATCATTTGATGGAAGAGGAAATTATTCATTAGGAATTAAGGAACAACTTATATTCCCTGAAATAGAATATGATAAGATAGATAAAATAAGAGGTATGGATATAATATTTGTTACAACAGCTAATACTGATGAAGAAGCAAGGGAATTACTTAGATTTCTTGGTATGCCATTTACTCAAAGATAAGGAGGGAAAAGCATGGCACGTAAAGCTTTGATAGAAAAATATAAAAAACAACCTAAATATCCAACTAGAGCTTATACAAGATGCAGAATATGTGGAAGACCTCATTCTGTTTTAAAGAAATATGGCATATGTCGTATTTGTTTTAGAGAACTTGCATATAAAGGTGAGATACCTGGATGCAGAAAAGCAAGTTGGTAATTAGATAGTCGTAAATGAAAGGAGGCACACAATAAATGGTAATGACTGATCCTATAGCAGATTTACTTACACGTATAAGAAATGCGAATATTGTTAGACATAAGATAGTAGAGGTACCTTCTTCAAATATTAAGAAGGCAATATTGAATATAATGCTTCAAGAAGGATACATTAAGGATTTAGAAGAATATACAGACGGTTCTGTTAATATGATAAGATTTTCTATGAAATATACTGAAGATAAAAAGAGAGTTATAACTGGACTTAAGAGAATTTCAAAACCGGGTTTAAGAGTATATTGTAGAAAAGAAGAAATTCCTAAAGTTTTAAATGGTTTAGGAATTGCTATAATATCGACTTCAAACGGAATTGTTACAGATAGAGAAGCAAGAAAATTAGGAGTAGGTGGAGAAGTACTTTGTTACATATGGTAGAGGGCCTACGAATACCACAGGAGGTGTAATAATGTCAAGAATAGGAAGACTTCCAATAGCTATTCCAGCTGGCGTGACAGTTACAGTAACACCTGATAATGTTGTTACTGTAAAAGGACCAAAAGGTCAGCTAGTTAAAGCTATGAGAAAAGAAATTAGTATAACAGTTGAAGATAATTCAATAATAGTTAAAAGAAGTAGTGATGAAAAACAAGTAAGAGCTTTACATGGATTGACTAGAGCACTTATAAATAATATGGTAATCGGAGTAACAGAAGGATATTCAAAAACTCTAGAACTTGTTGGAGTTGGATATAGAGCACAACTTAAAGGCAAGAAATTAGTTATGCATATAGGATATTCACATCCAGTTGAAATAGAACCTATAGAGGGAGTAACATTTGAAACTCCAAGTAGTACTCAGGTTGTAGTAAAGGGAATGGATAAAGAACTTGTTGGATATGTTGCAGCAGACATAAGAAACTGGAGGAAACCTGAGCCATACAAAGGAAAAGGAATTAAATATGAAAATGAACATATAAGACGTAAAGAAGGTAAAACTGGTAAGAAATAATAGAAAGGAGTGAATTTCTATGATTAAAAAAGATGACAAGAAGAAATTAAGAGCAAAACGTCATTTAAGAGTTCGTAAAAAAATTTTTGGGACTTCTGAAAGACCTAGACTTGCAGTTTATAGAAGTGAAAAGAATATATATGCTCAAGTAATAGATGATGTAAAGGGAATAACATTAGTTTCAGCCTCTACTTTAGATAAAGACTTTCAAGGAGTAGGAAGCAATAAAGAAGCAGCTAAGGTTGTTGGAAAAAACATTGCAGATAAAGCTATTAAAAATGGAATAAATGAAGTTGTATTTGATAGAGGCGGATATATATATCATGGAAGAATACAAAATCTAGCAGAAGGTGCAAGAGAAGCTGGTTTGAAATTCTAAAGAAGGAGGAAAATTAATGAGAATTGATCCTAGCACTTTGAATCTTAAAGAAAAAGTTGTATTTATAAATAGAGTTGCTAAGGTTGTTAAAGGTGGTAGAAATTTTAGATTTAGTGCACTAGTTGTGGTTGGAGATGAAGCTGGTCACGTTGGTGTTGGAAGCGGTAAATCTATAGAAATACCTGAAGCAATTAGAAAAGGAATAGAAGATGCAAAGAAAAATTTAATTGATGTTGCAATTGTAGGTACTACAGTACCTCATGATATTATAGGAAAGTTTGGAACTGGAAGAGTTCTTATAAAAACTGCATCAGAAGGAACAGGAGTTATAGCAGGTGGTCCAGCTAGAGCAGTACTTGAACTTGCTGGCTTGAAAGATGTTAGAGCAAAATCACTTGGAACAAACAATCCGATAAATATGGTAAATGCTACTATTAACGGTTTATCCAGACTAAGAACAGCAGAACAAATTGCTAATCTTAGAGGTAAAACTGTTGAAGAGATTTTAGGTTAGGAGGTAATACCTTTGGCTAAACTTAAAATAACTTTGGAAAAAAGTTTAATAGGAAGAAAAAAGAGTCATATAGCTACAGTTCAAGCACTTGGACTAAAAAAGATAAGAAGTGTAGTAGAGAAAGAAGATACTCCTCAGATAAGAGGTATGATAAAAAAAGTTAGTTATCTTTTAAAAGTAGAAGAAGCGTAATAGGAGGAGGTGCAAAAATGAAACTTCATGATTTGAAAGCCCCATTAGGATCAAAAAAATCCCGTAAAAGAGTTGGTAGAGGTACAGGATCAGGATTAGGTAGAAATGCTGGTAAAGGTGAAAAAGGACAGAATGCAAGATCCGGAGGTGGAGTAAGATTAGGATTCGAAGGAGGTCAAATGCCTTTATTTAGAAGAATTCCTAAAAGAGGATTTACTAATATATTTGCCAAAGAATATTCACATATTAATGTGGAAAGATTAAATATATTTGAAGATGGAACAGAGGTTACTCCACAGTTACTTTTAGAAAAAGGAATAATAAAGAAATCAAAAGATGGGCTAAAAGTACTTGGAAATGGAGAATTAAATAAGAAACTTACAGTAAAGGCAGCCAAGTTTACAAAAGCTGCGGCAGAAAAAATAGAAGCTGCTGGAGGAAAAGTTGAGGTGATATAAGGTGTTATCAACCTTACATAATGCCTGGAAAGTTCCAGATTTAAAAAAAAGATTGTTGTTTACTTTTGCTATGATAGTAATTTTTAGAATGGGTAATTTTATACCTGTTCCTGGAGTTGATACTGCAAAGTTGGCTAATTTGACCACAGGTGGATCATTGATTGGTTTTTATGATTTAATATCTGGTGGTGCATTTAGTAGATTTAGTATATTTGCAATGGGTGTTATTCCCTTTATTAATTCTTCCATCATAATGCAATTGCTTACAGTAGCTATACCACGTTTAGAGCAGTTATCTAAAGAAGGGGAAGAAGGAAGAAAAAAAATACAGGAGTATACAAGATATGCATCTGTACCTTTAGGTGTAATACAGGGGTTTAGTATATATGCAATAATAGCTAGAGCAGGTGCACTTGCAGATTCATCTAGCAAATTGAGTATATTTATGATAATACTTACTGTTACAACTGCTTCAACTTTTTTAATGTGGCTTGGAGATAAAATTACAGAACATGGTATTGGTAATGGAGTTTCTTTAATAATATTTATAAATATTATTTCGAGATTTCCATCTACGATAATGGGAATTCTAAAGTTACAGCAAACTCAGATAGTTAATTTTATTGAAGTAATAGGATTTGTAGTAGTTGTTGTGCTACTATTTGTAGCAGTTGTAATTACAACTTTATCAGAAAGAAGGATTCCTATTCAGTATGCTGGTAAAACTGCTGGTGGAAGAATGTATAAAGGCCAATCCACTAACATTCCTATTAATGTAAATGGATCGGCAGTCATTGGAATAATATTTGCTATATCTGTTATGCAATTTCCAACGACTATAGGACAGTTTTTCCCTAATTCAGCATTTTATAAATTTGTATCTATGAGTAAATATAGTCCTTTTAGGGAAAGTAGTTGGGAATATGCATTAATGTATTTTGTACTAACAATCTTTTTTACATGGTTCTATACTGAAGTAACTTTAAAACCTGATGAAATGGCAGAAAATATGAATAAATCTTCTGGATTTATTCCAGGCATAAGACCAGGTGAGCCAACAGCTTTGTATATAGAAAGAGTTTTAACAAAGGTATCAATTTTAGGAGGAGCTTTTGCAGGGATAATAGCAATAGCACCTATAATTGCCGAAACCTATACTAATTTTAAGGGAATATATTTTGGTGGAACTGGATTGCTTATAATAGTCAATGTTGCAATTGAAACTATTAGACAGATAGAATCTCAATTGTTAATGCGCCATTACCATGGATTTTTAAAGTAAAGATAATTTGGAGATGATACAATTGAAAATAGTTTTATTAGGTCCTCCGGGAGCAGGAAAAGGAACTCAAGCTAAACTTATAAGTGATAAATATTCTATACCGCATATATCCACAGGAGATATTTTTAGAAAAAATATCTCTGAGAAAACTCAACTTGGAATAAAGGCTAAAAGTTATTTAGATGCTGGGAAATTGGTACCAGATGATGTTACTATAAGTATAGTAAAAGATAGATTGAATATGGAAGATTGTAAAAATGGATTTCTTTTAGATGGATTCCCAAGAACAGTAAATCAAGCAAAAGCGCTTGATGATTTCTTAGATGATATAAAGGGAATAGATATAGCTTTACTTATAGATGTTCCAAAAGAATTAATTCTTGATAGAATGACTGGTAGGAGAGTATGTACATCTTGTGGTGCAAGTTACCATATTAAATTTAATCCTACTAAAGTAGATGGTAAGTGTGATGTTTGTGGTGGAGATGTAGTTCAAAGAAAAGATGACACTGAATCTACCGTTAAAGATAGATTGGATGTATATGAAAAGCAAACTCAACCATTGATAGGATATTATAAAGATAAAAATAAACTCTCAATAGTTGATGGAACTGGAGAAATAGGAGAAGTCTTTGAAAGGGTTAAGAAGTCCTTAGGAGCAGTATGTGAATGATAATTATAAAGACAGATAGAGAAATTGAATTTATGAGAAGTGCAGGCAAAATAGTTGCAGAAACATTAGAGAAAATTCATCAGGTAATAAAGCCTGGAATAAATACTTATGAATTGGATAAAATTGCAGATGAATATATAAGATCAAAAGATGCAATACCTTCTTTCAAAGGTTATTATGGATTTCCTTCATCAATATGCACTTCTGTAAACTCGGAAGTAGTTCATGGCATACCATCAAAGAGCATAGTACTTCATGAAGGAGATATAGTAAGTGTGGATTGTGGTGCTATATTTAAGGGGTATAATGGTGATGCAGCAAGAACTTTTGAAGTTGGAGAAGTTTCTCATGAAGCACATAATTTGATTAATGTAACTAGGGAAAGCTTTTTTAAGGGCGTAGAACATGCTGTAATTGGAAATAGACTTACTGATATATCTCATGCTATTCAGTCATATGTAGAAAGTTTCAATTATTCTGTTGTAAGAGATTATGTAGGTCATGGCATAGGTCGTTCTATGCATGAAGATCCTGTAGTGCCTAACTTTGGTAAACCAGGAAGAGGACCTAAACTATTAAAGGGAATGTGTTTAGCTATTGAGCCTATGGTTAATATCGGCAGATATAATATCGAAGTCCAACAGAATAACTGGACAGCTGTCACTGTAGATAGAAGCTTGTCAGCTCATTATGAGAATACAATTGCTATATTAGAAAATGGTCCAGAGATAACAACCTTAATTGAATAGTAGAGGTGATTTATTTGACCATTGATGATTGTATAGGAAGAGTAGTTTTATCTAAGGCTGGAAGAGATAAGGGAAAGTTCTTTATAGTAATAGGAATATCAGATGAAAATCATGTATATATAAGTGATGGTGAGCTTAGGACTATAGAAAGACCAAAGAAAAAGAAATTTAAGCACTTAGATTTTATGGATTGTAAATTCAAAGATATAGAAAAAATGCTAAGCACACATCAAGAAGTTACTAATTCCATGATAAAGAGTTTTTTGCAGTCTTACGACAAGAATAAGGAGGTTTGATTACCTTATGTCAAAAGATGATGTTATAGAAATGCAAGGTACTGTTTTGGAAGCTTTACCTAATGCAATGTTTGAAGTAAAATTGGAAAGCGGACATAAAATATTAGCACATATATCAGGTAAATTGAGAATGAACTTTATAAGAATACTACCAGGCGATAAAGTTACAGTTGAACTTTCTCCATATGATTTGACTCGTGGGAGAATAACCTGGAGAGCAAAGTAATTAAGGAGGGTTAGCTATGAAAGTAAGACCATCAGTTAAGCCTATCTGTGAAAAGTGCAAAGTAATAAAAAGAAAAGGGAAAGTAATGGTAATTTGTGAAAACCCTAAGCACAAGCAGAAACAAGGCTGAATAAAAATTGTGAATAAAGAGTGTTTGAGTTAATGATGTTTTAAGGTGCGGCTGCAGCAAAATTATAAATTTTGCTTACCTTGAAGCTTTATATAAAATAAATTGAAATATCCTTAACAAGCAGATAACTAGGAGGTGTAATTAATGGCAAGAATATCAGGTGTCGATCTACCAAAAGAAAAAAGAGTAGAAATAGGTCTAACATACATATTTGGAATAGGCTTGTCTACTTCTCGAAAAATTCTTAAAGAAACTGGAGTAAATCCAGATACACGAGTAAAGGACTTGACAGAAGAAGAAGTAAATCTTCTTAGAGATAGCATAAAAAATCTTAAAGTTGAAGGTGACTTAAGAAGAGAAACTGCTTTAAATATAAAGAGATTAATAGAAATAGGTTCATATAGAGGAATAAGACATAGAAGAGGTCTTCCTGTTAGAGGACAAAAGACAAAGACAAATGCAAGAACTAGAAAAGGTCCTAAAAAAATGGTAGGAGCTAAGAAGAAAAAGTTAGTATAAGGAGGTAAATAGATGGCAGCAGGATCAAAGGTTAAAAAGTCAAGAAGAAAAAAAGAAAGAAAAAATGTAGAACATGGCTGTGCACATATTAAGTCAACTTTCAACAATTCTATTGTTACTATAACTGACGCTGTTGGAAATACATTGTCCTGGGCTAGTGCAGGTGGCTTAGGATTTAGAGGATCAAGAAAAAGTACTCCATTTGCTGCACAAATGGCAGCTGAAGCTTCAGCTAAAGCTGCTATGGAGCATGGATTAAAGAGCATAGAAGTATATGTAAAAGGACCAGGTGCGGGAAGAGAAGCAGCTATAAGATCACTTCAAGCTGCAGGTTTGGAGGTAACTCTCATAAAAGATGTAACCCCAATACCACATAATGGTTGTAGACCACCAAAGAGAAGAAGAGTTTAGTAATAGGAGGTGTAATTTTTAATGGCAAGATATACTCAATCAGTGTGCAGACTTTGCAGACGAGAAGGTTTAAAGCTATTTCTTAAAGGAGATAGATGCTATACAGATAAATGTGCAGTTTCAAGAAGAGCGTATGCACCAGGACAGCATGGACAGGGAAGAAAAAAGATATCAAACTATGGCTTACAATTGAGAGAAAAACAGAAAGCTAAAAGAATATATGGTGTATTAGAGGGTCAATTTAGAAAATATTATGAGAAAGCTGATAGAAAAAGAGGTATAACAGGTGAAAACCTACTTAAACTTCTTGAAATGAGACTTGATAATGTAGTATTTAAGTTAGGCTATGGTCAATCAAGATCAGAAGCTAGACAATTAGTTACTCATGGACATTTTTTGGTAAATGGTAAAAAAGTTGATATTCCTTCTTATGAAGTATCAGTTGATGATGTTATATCTATTTGTGAAAAAAGTAGATCATCAGAAAAATTTAAGGCTTTTGCAGAAAATCCTAAGACTTTACCAGCTTGGTTAGAGGGAAATGTAGAAAATTTTGAAGGAAAAGTTGTTAGGGAACCTTCAAGAGAAGATATAGACATTCCAGTTAACGAAACATTAATTGTAGAGTTATATAGTAAGTAGTCAATATAGAAATCAGTTGCCCTCAAAATAAATTATAATATAAATAGAAGGAGGGTTATATTCATGTTAGAAATAGAAAAGCCAAAAATAGAGTGTGTAGAATTAAGTGAAGATGGTAAATACGGAAAATTCGTAGTTGAACCATTAGAAAGAGGCTATGGTATTACTCTTGGAAATGCACTTAGGAGAATACTTCTTTCTTCTCTTCCAGGAGTAGCTGCTAAACATGTAAAAATTGAAGGAGTACTTCATGAGTTTTCAACAGTTCCTGGAGTAAAAGAAGATGTTGCTGAATTAATTTTAAACATAAAATCATTAGCATTGAAGATGGATGGTGATGATCCTAAGACTATATATATAGATGCTGAAGGACCAGGAGAAGTAAAAGCTGGGGATATAAAAACTGATGGAGAAGTTGAAATAGTAAATCCTGATTTGCACATAGCTACTTTAGACGATAATGCAAAATTATATATGGAGATTATGGTTACTGCTGGAAGAGGATATGTACCTCAAGCCAGAAATAAAACTGAAGATATGCCTATAGGTACAATACCAGTAGATTCTATATACACTCCTGTAAAAAGAGTTAATTTTAATGTTGAAAACACTAGAGTTGGCCAAATTACAGATTATGATAAGTTGTCTCTTGAAGTATGGACTAATGGAACTATAATGCCGGATGAGGCTATAAGTTTGTCAGCTAAGATATTGATAGAGCACTTTAAATTATTTATGACTCTTACAGACCATGCAAATAATGTAGAAATAATGGTCGAAAAAGAGGAAGATAAAAAAGAAAAAGTTCTAGAGATGACTATTGAAGAACTTGATCTTTCTGTAAGGAGTTACAATTGCTTAAAGAGAGCTGGTATAAATACTGTTCAGGAATTAACTGAAAGAACTATGGATGATATGATGAAAGTTAGAAACTTAGGTAAAAAGTCTTTGGAAGAAGTTGAACAAAAATTGGATGCTTTAGGATTATCCTTAAAGCAAAATGAAGAATAATAAATTAGTATGTTTAGTATAGAAGTTCATAATAATTTATTTACAGACAAGGAGGGATATAGATGGCTTCATATCGTAAATTAGGTCGTCCAACCGATCAAAGAAAAGCAATGCTTAGGAATCTTGTTACTAGTTTCTTAAAACATGAAAAAATTCAAACTACATCTACTAGAGCTCAGGAAACTAGAAATTTAGCAGAGAAGATGATTACATTAGCTAAAAGAGGAGATCTCCATGCCAGAAGGCAGGTACTTTCCTTTGTTACTGAAGAAGATGTTGTAAAAAAATTATTTGATAATATAGCTCCTAAATATAATGAGAGAAATGGCGGATATACAAGAATGTATAAAATGGGTCCAAGAAGAGGAGACGGAGCTGAGTTAGTTATATTGGAATTGGTATAAAAAGCTCAGGGGATTAAGTTAGCTTAATCCCCATTTTAATATATTTATAAATTTTTATATGTGATATTCTTTAATTTATATTTTAAACGTGGTATATTTAATAATAGTATAGTTATTAAAAGTATTCAGCTTCTTTGTAAAGGGAGTGAGGTGTTTATATGAAAGAAAAAATGATTGATTGTAAAAATTTAAGTTTTAGTTATGATGATAGTGATAAAAAAAATTCAAAATTAGTTGTAGATGATGTTACATTTAAAATTGATAAAGGTGATTTTATAGCTATTTTAGGGAGAAATGGTTCCGGAAAATCTACATTGGCCAAACACATGAATGCATTGTTAATTCCTACTGAAGGGAAAATGTATGTAGGAGATTTAGATACTTCAGATAAGAAAAATACATGGAATATAAGAAATAGAGCCGGAATGGTTTTTCAAAATCCAGATAATCAGATTGTTGCAACTATTGTAGAAGAAGATGTGGCTTTTGGCCCAGAAAATTTAGGCATTGATCCTAAAGATATAAGAGCCAGAGTTAATGATTGTTTGAAAAGTGTAAATATGTATGAATACAGAAAACATGCACCTCATTTACTTTCAGGTGGTCAAAAACAGAGAGTAGCAATAGCAGGAGTCCTTGCAATGAGGCCTGAGTGTATAATATTTGATGAATCAACTGCAATGCTAGATCCATCTGGAAGAAAAGAAGTAATGAATACTATAAAAGAAATAAATCATAAGTATAAGATAACTGTAATTTTAATTACACACTATATGGATGAAGCAGCACAAGCTGATAAAATAATTGTTATAGATAAGGGAAAAGTTTCCATGCAGGGAACTCCTAGAGATATATTTAGTCATGTTCAGAAGATGAAAAATTTAGGACTTGATGTTCCTCAAATTACTGAATTGGCTTACGAACTAAAGAAGAGTGGAATTAATATACAATCTAATATATTGACTATAGATGAGATGGTGAAGGAATTATGTCGATTGAAATAAAAAATTTGACCCATATATATATGCCAGGATCTCCTTTCGAAAAAAAAGCTATAGATGATGTTAATCTTAAAATAGAAGAGGGAGAGTTTATAGCACTTATAGGTCATACTGGATCAGGAAAATCAACACTTATTCAACATATAAATGGACTTCTAAAGCCAAGTTTTGGTAAAATATTAATTGATGGAGTTGATATAACGGATAAAAATACAAATCTTAATTTTATCAGAAAAAAGGTAGGTTTAGTATTTCAGTATCCAGAATATCAATTATTTGAGGAAACAATTGAAAAGGACATTTCTTTTGGACCTAGAAATCTGGGTCTAAGTGATGATGAGATAAATAAAAGAGTAAAAAGAGCTATGAATATGGTTGGCTTAGAGTATGATAAATATAAAGATAAATCTCCATTTGAAGTAAGTGGAGGTCAAAAGAGAAGAGTAGCTATAGCAGGCGTAGTTGCAATGGAACCTAAGATATTAATATTAGATGAACCTACTGCAGGTTTGGATCCTGAGGGAAGAGATGAAATACTTGGTAAAATAAAAGATTTACATAAAGAATATAATATGACTATAATTCTTGTATCTCATAGTATGGAAGATGTTGCAAAACTTGCAGATAGAATACTTGTTATGCATAAAGGTAAATGCATATTGGATGGACCACCTAGAAAGGTATTCTCTCAAGTAGATACGTTGGAAAGTGTGGGATTAGCTGTTCCTCAAGTTACATACCTTGCTAGGAAGCTAAAAGATAAAGGATTTGATATTTCTACTAATGTATTTACAGTAGAACAAGCAAAAAGTGAAATACTTAGAATATTAAATAAAGGATAGGAAAGTTAGTTATGATTAAAGATATTACTATAGGACAGTATGTACCTGGAAATTCTTTTGTCCATAAATTAGATCCGCGAGTTAAAATATTAATCTCTATAGTTTATATTATAGATTTATTTATAGTAAACAATTTTAGAGGATATATATTTATAGTACTTTTTACATTTATAGCTATAGCAATATCAAAAGTGAAATTTGCTTATATCTATAAAGGACTAAAACCAATTCTAATTTTGGCACTTATAACTGCAGTTTTAAATATATTTATGACTACAGGAGTAAATCCGCCTTTGTTTAAATGGAAGTTTATTTCTATATATAGAGAAGGATTAATTGTAGCTGCATTTATGGTTTTAAGACTTGTATTTCTAATAATAGGTACATCACTTTTGACACTTACCACATCACCTATTGAACTTACGGATGGAATTGAAAAATTATTAAATCCTATGAAAAAAATAGGAGTACCAGCTCATGAATTAGCTATGATGATGACTATAGCTCTTAGATTTATACCTACACTTATGGATGAAACTGATAAGATAATGAAAGCTCAAATGGCTAGAGGAGCAGATTTCGAGTCTGGTAATTTAGTACATAGGGCAAAAAGTATTATACCAATTTTAGTGCCACTTTTTATAAGTTCATTTAGACGTGCAGATGAATTAGCTATGGCTATGGAAGCAAGATGTTATAGGGGCGGAGATGGAAGAACAAGAATGAAACAATTAAAGATTACCAACAAAGATTTTACTGCATCTCTAGCTACTATGTGCTTAGTTATTATATCAATATTTAGTAGAATATGGTGGAATTAATGAAAAATATAAAACTAGTTATTGAATATGATGGAACTAATTATTCAGGTTGGCAAAGACAGAAAAATGCAATGACTATACAGGAAAAACTTGAAAATGCTATAAAGTCTTTAACGGGAAAATTTTGTGAAGTTATAGGATCAAGTAGAACTGATGCAGGTGTTCATGCAAGAGGATTTGTATGCAATTTTATGACTGATAGTAAAATACCACCTGATAAATTTAAAATGGCTTTAAATAGAATACTTCCTGAAGATATAGTAGTGCTTAAATCCCAAGAAGTTGATATGAGTTTTCATGCAAGATATTCAAGTAAGGGAAAAATGTACACTTATACTATTGTAACAGGTGATAATAGACCAGCTATTGGTAGAAATTATATGTACTATTTTTATAGAAAATTGAATTTAGAAGATATGCAGAAGGCATGTAAATTTTTTTTAGGTACACATGATTTTTCTGCTTTTAAATCAAATGGGAGTTCTGTAAAAACTTCAGTTAGAACTATAAAGAATTTTATAGTACATAAAAATGATAAGATATTTAAGTTTGATGTTGTAGGCGATGGATTTTTATATAATATGGTAAGGATAATGGTGGGAACTGTTCTAGAAGTTGGTGTTGGAAAGCTTAAACCTGAAGATATACCTAACATACTTGAATCAAAAGATAGGTCTAAAGCAGGTAAGCCAGTACCACCTATGGGATTGTGTCTTGAAAAGGTATTTTATTAGTAGTAGAGTGTTAGTTTTGAGCATTTATAATATATTGACACACCAGGATGATTGTATTATAATATAAATGTTTGTATTTAGGCATAAAGGATCCACTAGCCCCGGATCTTTATATAGATAAATGCGAGTATAGTAAAAAGTTCAAGGAGGAAAACCGGGATGAAATCGTACATTGCAAAACCACAGGATATTGAAAGAAAATGGTATATTGTTGATGCAGCTGGAAAGCCATTAGGAAGAGTAGCAAGTCAGGTTGCTTCAATATTGAGAGGAAAAAATAAGCCTATATTTACACCAAATGTAGATACTGGAGATTATGTTATTGTAATAAATTCAGAAAAGGTAGTCTTAACTGGTAAAAAATTGGATCAGAAGTTTTTAAGACATCATTCACTTTATGCAGGTGGATTAAAAGAAACTCCATATAGAGATGCTTTGCAGAAGAAGCCAGAGTTTGTATTTGAAGAAGCTGTTAGAAGAATGCTTCCAAAGGGAGTATTGGGAAGAAAAATGTTCAAAAAATTAAAGGTATATAAAGGTTCAGAGCATAAACATGAAGCTCAGAAACCAGAAGTATTAGAATTAAGATATTAGTTGGAAGCTGAAAGGAGGATAAAAATGGCTAAAGTTCAGTATTTAGGAACAGGAAGAAGAAAAAAATCAGTAGCAAGAGTTAGACTTGTACCTGGAGAAGGTAAAGTAATAATAAATAAAAGAGATATCGAAGATTATTTTGGATTGGAAACATTGAGGGTTATAGTAAGGCAGCCTTTGGAATTAACTTCAACAAAGGATAAGTTTGATGTACTAGTAAATGTTTATGGTGGAGGATTCACTGGTCAGGCTGGAGCTATAAGACACGGAATATCAAGAGCACTTTTAAAAGCAGATCAAAATTTAAGACCTGAGTTAAAAAAGGCTGGATTCTTAACAAGAGATCCAAGAATGAAAGAAAGAAAGAAATATGGTCTTAAAAAAGCAAGAAGAGCTCCACAATTTTCAAAGAGATAGTTTATTCACATATTATTATTATAATTTTATACTTAAAATTGAATTGTATAATAGAAAGGTTTTTTATAAAGCCTTTCTATTTTTTTCGTATATTTTTATTTACTTATGATAAAAATAAGCAATAGAATTTATGAAAGGAATTGATATATATTATGGGGAATAAAATTATGAAGAAATTAATATGTACAGTGATAGTATCTATTTTACTTACTCAACTTTTTCAATATACAGTATATGCAGATTCTAGTTTTGTTAATAAAAGTTCTAAGGATGAAATTACTATACTTATAGATCCGGGACATGGAGGAATGGATGGTGGTGCTGAAACAAAAGATGGTATTATAGAAAAAGATATAAACTTAAAAATAAGTATGAAATTAAGGGATAGATTAAAAAAACAGGGATATAAAGTATTTATGACAAGAAATACCGACAAAGGGTTATATGGATCAGAAGGAAAAATAAGAAAGAAAAAAATTGAAGATTTAAATAATAGAGTTAAATTAAAGAAAGATACTCACTGTGATATGTTTGTAAGCATACATTTAAATATGTTTCCACAATCAAAATATTATGGTGCACAGGTTTGGTATTCAAAGAATGATGAAAGTAAGAAACTGGCAAGAATAGTGCAAAATAATTTAATTCAAGATTTAGATAGAAATAATAATAGGCGTGAGAAAGCTGCTTCGAATTTATATAAAATACTTAGAGAAAATGATACAATGCCATCAATAATAGTTGAGTGTGGGTTTTTATCAAATTATGAAGAAAAACAAAAGTTAATATCAGATAGTTATCAAGAAAAGATAGCAGTATCACTATCTAAATCTATTAATGAATATTATGAGAATTTAAATAAGTAGGTTTGTTGCATATATATAATTAATTGTGATACTATTAATTTGCAGTATGAGTAATTTGATTAATTTGATTAATTTTGAGGTGGTTAAAATAGACATTAAATTAGATAAGCTAAGTAGTGTTCCACTTTATATACAATTAAAAAAGCAAATAATGTATCTAATAAAAGAAGATACTTTAAAAGTAGGTAATAAAATGCCAACTGAGAGAGAGTTATCTGAAAGTTTAAAAGTAAGCAGAAATACTATAAGTTCGGCATATAATGAATTGGAACAAGAAGGTGTATTGAGATCTTACCAAGGAAGAGGTACATTTGTTGCTGAAGATACTAATTCATGGAAGATACAAAATGTAAAGGAGAAAATAACAAAGTTTATAGATCTTGCTTTCGAAGAAGCAGTAGAAACTGGTATAAAGTCTGATGAATTTTTGGAGATTGTAACTAGAAGAGTAAAAGAAAAAACTAATATGATGAAAAGAATTAACGCTGTATACGTTGAATGTAATATTGAGCAAGCTAAGATGTTTAGTGAACAACTTATGGAAAGCACAGATATGAATGTAATACCACTTACTATAAATGATTTGAAAGATGGAAGTCAAAAAGTTAAAGATATTATAGAGAATTGTCAGGTAATAATAGCAACTTTCAATCATGTAAATGAAGTTATAAGCATTACAAGTGGATTTGGTAAAGAAGTAATAGGATTAGCTATAAATGTGGATTTAGAAACAATAGTTAAAATTGCAAGATATCCTCAAAATACTAGGTTTGCATTTATATGTATTTCAAATCAATTTATGTTTAAAGCTAGAAGTGCACTAGAAAAGGCAGGATTAGGTGGTATAAATATTCAATATTCAAATACTAAGAACAAAAATGAGCTCAAAAAAATAACGAATAATTCTGATGTTATAATAGTATCACCTGGAAGATATGATGATGTAAAGGAAGTTGTATCTTCAGATAAACGCATATTAGAATTTGTATATAATTTGGACGATAGTTCTGTAAAGGCACTAAAATCTAAGATAATTGAGTTGAAGTACAAAAAATAATATTTTTAAAAACAATAGTAATAAGAAATACTATGATATAAAGGAGGAGTGTTAATTTATGAGGGAAGTAAATGTTAACGAGATAGTTCAGGCCGTTAAAAAATTGTGCATTGAATCTAATTACTATCTTTCAAAAGATGTTGTGGATAGAATAAAATTTGCAAGGGAAAAAGAAAATTGGCCTTCGGCACAAAATGTACTAGATAGGATTTTAGAAAATATAGATATAGCTAAGAATAATAATTTTCCTATGTGTCAAGATACAGGTATGGCATGTGTATTTATAAAAATTGGACAAGAAGTACATATTGTTGGGGGAAGTATAGAAGATGCAGTAAATGAAGGAGTAAGACAAGGATATATAGATGGATATTTGAGAAAATCTGTAGTTTCCGATCCACTTAGAAGAAAGAATACTGGAGATAATACTCCTGCTATTATAAATTATGAGATAGTACCAGGAGATAAACTGAATATCGTTGTGGCTCCAAAAGGAATTGGTTCTGAGAATATGAGTCAGATAAAAATGTTAAAACCATCTGATGGCGTAGATGGAGTAAAGAATTTTGTAATAAAAGTAGTAAAAGAAGCAGGACCAAATCCATGCCCTCCAATTGTAGTTGGAGTAGGTATTGGTGGCAATTTCGACAAAGCAGCTAGTCTTGCTAAGAAATCTCTTATAAGACCTCTTAATAAAAGAAATGAAGATGAATTTTATAGAAATATGGAAGAAGAACTTCTAGAAAAAATAAATTCTCTTGGGATAGGACCTCAAGGATTGGGCGGGAAGACTACTGCCTTGGCTGTAAATATAGAAACTTATCCTACTCATATAGCAGGATTACCTGTAGCTGTAAATATAAATTGTCATGTTACAAGACACAAGGAAATTGAGCTTTAATAAAAATAAAAAAAGAAAGGGATGAAAGCTGCGAATATTGCAGTGTAATATATGGATAAAATAATAGAAACTCCTCTTACAACTGAAAAAGTTAAAAATTTACATGTAGGTGATAGTGTATTTATTTCTGGAACAATATATACTGCTAGAGATGCTGCACATAAAAGACTTATAGAATTATTAAATAAAGGAAAAAAACTTCCTTTTGATATAGAAAATCAGATAATATATTATGTAGGACCTACACCTCCTAAGCCAGGTAGACCTATAGGATCTGCTGGGCCTACAACTAGTTATAGAATGGATAGTTTTACCCCTACACTGCTTGATATAGGATTGAAAGGAATGATTGGTAAAGGATTTAGATCTAAAGAAGTTGTAGAATCAATGAAGAAAAATAAGGCTGTATATTTTGGAGCCATAGGGGGAGCGGCTGCTCTTATTGCAAAATCAATAAAGAGTTCAGAAATAATAGCTTATGAAGATCTTGGTTCAGAAGCTATTAGAAAACTCACAGTAGATAGATTACCTGTAATTGTAGTAATTGATTGTGAAGGTAACAATTTGTATGAATTAGGACCTAGAAACTATCTAAATAGTTTAAAATCTTAATATTTTAGTAGTATTTTAATTGATAAAATAACCAATATAAATAGATAGAATATATAATTGGTAGGAGATATATACATATGAATCTAAGACATGGAACAAATAAAATTTCATTAAAAGTAAAAGCAATAATATTTTGTGCATTGAGTGTAATTGTAATTGTAATTGCTGCTAAAAATATTATAAATAATAATAGTATGAAAGATAAAAGTACAAATAATACATCTCAAACTGCAACAGGACAAAAGATTATAAAAGAATCTAAAAGTGAAGATGGGGAAACTAAAGATAAAGAGGCAGAGAAATTAGAAAGTCAATATAAAAAAGCTGAAAGTTTGTTTAGAAATAAGCAGTATGCAGAATCTATAAAAGAAGCGGACAGTATTATAAAACAGGATAAAGATTTTTATAAGGCATATAACATAAAGGGAATAGCATTATGTTATAGTAATAATTTTGAAGAGGGAATGAATAATATAGATAAATCACTTGAATTAAATCCAGAATATGGATATGCAAGGTTTAATAAGGCTCTTGCGTATGAACTATATGGACAATATGATAAAGCTCTTATATGGTATGATAAGGACTTACAGATAGAGGATTATGTATGGAGTTATTATGGTAAAGCAAGTATTTATGGAAGAAGAGGGGATGTGGAAAATACAGTAAAATATTTAAAAATTGCACTTAACATGGCTCCTGAAATAAAGAGTATAGCTAAAAATGAAAAGGACTTTGATCCTGTTAGGAATTCAAAATCCTTTCAAGATTTGTTTAAATAAATTTTAATTAAATATCAATGAGTTTTATTTATATGTATACCGTATTTTTTACATTTTAGTGAAACAGTTCGATGAGTTAATCCTAGTGCTTTACCTGCTTTATTATAGCTTCCATATTTTTTTACAGCTTTTTCTATAATTTCTCTTTCATATTCTTTCATAGTTGCAATTTCTCCATCTTTTAAGTTTATTAATTCTTCCGTATCATGATTTTCTCCTTTTATAAAAAATGGTAAATCATTTGAGTGTATTGTATCACCATCACACATGTTTATTGCTCTTTCTATTATATTTTCTAATTCTCTTATATTTCCAGGCCAGTGATATTCACGAAGGTAATTTAATGACTTTTTATCTATTTTATAAACCTTTTTATTAAGTTTCTTACTTATTTTTTTTATAAAGTGTTCAACTAAAAGATTTATATCTTCTTTTCTATCTCTGAGAGGAGGTAATAATATACTTATAACATTTAACCTATAGTAAAGATCTTCTCTGAATTTATTTTGTTTTAACATTTCTTCCAGATTTTTATTTGTGGCAGCTATTATTCTTACATCAACTTTGTGGGTAACAAGTCCACCTACACTTTCAAATTCTCTTTCTTGAAGCACTCTTAATATTTTAACTTGCATTGATAGAGGCATGTCACCTATTTCATCTAAAAAGATAGTTCCTCCATCAGCTAATTCAAATTTACCTGGCTTGCTTTTTACAGCTCCAGTAAAAGCACCTTTTTCATAACCAAACAATTCACTTTCAAATAAATTCTCTGGGATAGCAGCACAATTTATTCTAATAAAAGGTTCATTTTTCCTATTGCTATTGTTATGTATTGCTTTTGCTATAAGTTCTTTACCTGTTCCACTTTCTCCTCTAATAAGCACAGTAGAAGTTGATTTTGACGCTTTGTCAGCTACTATTAGGCATTCTTTTAAAGAGCCGCTATTGCCGATTATAGAATCAAATGATCCATTTATTCCGTTATGCCTATTCAATTCTTCTTTGTAGTAATTTAGCTTTTCTTCTGAATTCTTTAACTTTTGAATAAGATCTTTTAGTTCATCCGCAGCCCTTGATATTGACATTACTCCTTTGAATTTTTTATCTGCAAATATTGGAGTAACTGTAGATATTATTGTTTTATTGTCTTTGTGATAAACTTGATTACTGATAGATTTTTTAGAATTGTATACCTTTATTATTAAATCATTTGGAGAGATATCTATTAAGTCTTTTCCGACTATATCTGAATTTTTTACATTGTAGTGTTTTTCATAAGCAGGATTTATATAACTTACAATTCTCCTATCATCTACAAAGCATATTAATTCATGAGAAGCTTCTAGTATTTTTTTAAATCTTTCATTTAATTCTTTTATACCTACGAGCTCTGATATATCTTGAAATACACCTAAAGCACCTATAACCATTCCATTTGAAAATATAGGAGATCTATTTGCAATTACAAGCTTATCATTTATATACTGGGTTTCTCCAACTTTTTTCTTTTTTGATTTTAATATATTAGGGAGATCTGAAGTTGGAATTACATTTTTTACAAATCGTCCAGTAACTTCACTTATACTTTTGTTAACTATTTTTAGACCGTAGTCATTCATTGTAGTGATACGAGCATTTTCATCTATTACTACAATTCCAACTGGAATATTTTTTACTATTTGTTCATATGCTATAGTGTTCTGTTCTATTATATCATCTATTTTTGATGTAGTAGGATTGTTATCTGCTAAGTCATTAATTATGAAATTGCACATATCATGCACAGCTTTTTTGCCATTTTCTGTATCTTCATTGCAACATACTTCAATTGTTTCATTTTGCTTTATTTTAAGAGATACTAAAGCAAGCATACTTATAGCTAGAGGTGCCTTAGATGAAAGTGTTTTTATGTATAGATTTATTCCAAGTTTATTTTTAATTTGTACTGCCTTATGAACAATTATAGCAGCAATTCTAGTGTGAATTCCATTTGGAATTGGTACAGTTATTACATTTTTGTACATATAATACTCCTTTCTGATAAAAAATATCAATGTACAGAATAAACTTGATAAAAAGTATCAACAGATATATTATAATACTAAAGTTACTTGTAAGTCTAGCATTTAGAGTATGCCTTATATATATATGATTCCATATTAATATAAATACTTGATATTTTTTATCATGGTTATAATTGGTAACGTTATATTTTAGAATTAGTAAGGCCTTATAACTATTGATTTGTTATGAAAAAGAGTTGTTTTGGAGTGAATAATACATATAATATGCGGAAAAATTAAAACTATTATATATTGGTATGAAATTTGCTATAATAAAAATATAGGTATTTTGATAGTAAATAAAAATTAATAGTGAAATAATTAAGGAGGAACATAAATGAAAAAAGGTATTGCAGCTTCAAAAGGGTACTCTATAGGTAAAGTTTTTCTTAAAGAGGATAAAGAAATAAAGATAGAGAGTAGAAAAGTAGATGATGTAAAAGAGGAAATTTCGAGATTCAAAACTGCACTAGAAGCTTCAAAAAAACAACTTGAAGAAATAAAAGCAAAAGCAGAAAAAGAAGTAGGAGCTGATAAGGCTGCAGTATTTGATAGTCACATTATGCTTTTAGATGATCCTGAATTTGCAGGTTCAATAGAAGGTAAGATTGAGAATGATAGTGTAAATGCAGAAAAGGCACTTTCTGATGTAGTAGAAATGTATATGGCAACATTTGCAGCTATGGAAGATGAATATTTAAGAGAAAGAGGAGCAGATGTAAAGGACGTAGGGAAGAGAATACTTGCTAATCTTACAGGTAATATATCCGGAATGTCTGAATTAGAAGAGAACACAGTAATAGTTGCTCATGATTTAACACCATCTGATACAGCTCAACTTGATAAGAATAAAGTTATAGCATTTTTGACTGATATAGGAGGAAGAACTTCTCATAGTGCTATTATGTCAAGAACTTTAGAGATACCAGCAGTTGTCGGAATGAAAGATATAACTTTATCAGTAAAAAATGGTGATACTATAATTGTAGATGGAATTGAAGGTGTTGCTATAATAAATCCTGATGAGAAAACTATAAAGGAATATGAAGCAAAAAGAGAAGCTTATGAGAAGGAAAAGGCTGAACTTAAAAAGTTAATAAATGTAGAAACAAAGACCAAAGATGGTAAACGTATTTTAGTTGCAGGAAATATAGGTAAGCCACAAGATGTTGATCAGGTTATAAAAAATGGTGCAGATGCTATAGGACTTTTCAGAACTGAATTCTTATATATGGATAGAGATGAAATGCCAGCAGAAGAAGAACAGTTTGAAGCTTATAAATATGTTCTTGAAAAAATGGGAGATAAACCAGTTGTTATAAGGACACTAGACATAGGTGGAGATAAGAAGCTTTCATACCTTCCACTTCCTGAAGAGATGAATCCTTTTTTGGGATATAGAGCTATAAGATTATGCCTTGATAGACATGATATATTTAAAGTACAGTTAAGAGCACTTCTTAGGGCATCAATTTATGGAAACCTTAAAATAATGTTCCCTATGATATCTTCACTTGAGGAAATTGTTCAAGCAAAAGAAGTTATTAATGAATGCAAAGAAGAACTGAAAAAAGAAGGAAAGAAATATAGCGATGATATAGAAATAGGAATAATGGTTGAAATACCAGCTGCTGCAGTAAATTCTGAAGAACTTGCAAAGCATGTTGATTTCTTCAGTATAGGAACTAATGATTTGATTCAATATACTTTGGCAGCAGATAGAATGAATGAAAAGGTATCATATTTATATAATCCAATGCACCCAGCAGTTCTAAAGCTTATACAAATGACTATAGAGTCTGCTCATAAAGCAGGAAAATGGTGTGGTATGTGCGGTGAAATGGCTGGAGATGAAAGGGCAATTCCTACACTTACAAAATATGGACTTGATGAGTTCTCAATGAGTGCATCATCAATATTGAAGGCAAAACAACTCATAATGGAAAACTAATATGAACTTAACTTAAATCCCCAAATAATCATTATTTGGGGATTTTTTATATTGTTCCATTGAAAAAAAATTAATTTACTGTTAATCTATAAATACAGTATAATTGCCTTGATAGGAGGGATATTATGAAAAATTTTAAAAATATTAAGAATGTATTTATGTGTTCATTAATGGTTGTGTTAATACTCAGTCTTAGCGGATGTGGTAAAAAAAGCGGTAGTACATCTCAAACAAATGAAAGTAATAAAGTTACCAGTTTCCAAAAATCAGTTGAAGGATCGGAAAGCGCTAGTAATAACAGTGATAAAGAAAAAGATGATAATGTGAATAAAAAAGCTAAAGCTCTAAGTGAAATTCAATTTACAAAAACTAAGCTTGCAGATGATGCTAGTGTAGAATTTAATACACCATGGAAGGATTCGGAAGATGGTAGCTATAGTGCATGTATAGAAGGTAAGGGAAGCGAAGCTTTAGAAGAAGGACAAGGAAAGATAATCGTAAAAGGAAATGATTCCGTATATTCCTTTAGTATAAAAGACAATGCAAAAAAGACACCTAAATCAATTGAATGGGCTGATAATGAGAACTTACTTGTTGTTATTTCCTATGCTACAGGAACAGTTGCAAAAGGTGGAAACTTGTATATGCTAAATGTAAATACAGGAGATACTTATTTGGTTTTAGATACTCAAAGTGATAAAAAGCAAATAATGTCTGCTAGTAAAAATGGAAGTAAACTAGAGTTGAAAGTCAATATATATGATGATGATGTGTATAATGAATCTCATATAGAAAATTGGAGTATTGACCCCTTTGATCCAACTCTAAATAGTGATATGAAGGTAAAGAATTCTGATGGAAAGGTAATATTTGAAATATAGAGGATTATTTACGTCTTTAAATTACTAAGGGAGAATATGTATGGATAAGTCTCAAAAAGTATATATTAAAGCTTTGAATAAATACAATAATGGATATATAGATAAATCTATTGAACTCTGTGAAAAAAGTATATCTATGAATATAAAAAACAGTGCTGCAATTAATCTTAAAGGACTTCTTGAATATTTAAAGGGAAATATAACTTCAGCACAGAAACTGTGGAGTATGAACTTCAAAGTAAATAAAAATGAAGTATCAAAGAGATATCTTGAGAGTTCTAGGAAAGATATAAACAATATGAAGCTTTATACAAAAGCAGTTTCATTAATGAATAATCTTAAAATAAATGAGGCTGTACTATTACTCGAAAAGTGTAGCAAAAGTGATTTTAATAGTATAAATGTGAACAACTGCCTTGCGGAGTGCTATATAAAAAAAGGTGAGTATGATAAAGCAATTGTTGCTTTGGATAAAATTTTTAAAATTGATATAAAAAATAGTCGAGCTAAAAAAACAAAAAAAATTCTCAAAAATATAAGGCCAGTACACAGAAATCAAAATTTAAAGAAGACAATACCAATGTTTATAATAATTATTTTAGTAATTATTTTATGTGTAGGAACTTATGAACTTATATTCAATAGGAATATACATAAAGCTGCGCCACAAGCGAAAAAGGTTGATTCAAGTACTGAATTAGATAAAAACAAAGGGAATGATAAGATAGAGTCATCAGATATAAAAAACGTTGATAATAAAGAAACAGATAAGGTAAATAGCACAAAATTTTCATATGATGTAATTAAAAATTATATGGCTAATAAAGACTATGATAATTTGTACAATGAACTTGAAAAAATTAACAATATAGATCAATTAACTATAAATGATAAAGAACTTTTAGCTGAGGCAAAAAATCTTATGAAATCTGAAGGGGTAAATTATTTTTATGAAAAGGGATGTAATTACTTAAGTAATAAAGAGTATGCTAATGCAAAAAGTTATCTTGAAAAAGCTCTTAAGTATGGACAATCATCTTATATATATCCTCACATAATATATATGCTTGGATATGATTTGGATATGAGTGGGAATTTTGAAGGTGCTATAAAATATTATGATAAATATGATAAAAATTATCCAAATGGAGATTATGAGGAAACAGTGCTCTACCGACTTGCGCTTATTTATAAGAATCTAGATATATCAAAGGCTAAAGTATATGCACAGAAACTTATAGATAAAAATTCTTCGTCTATTTACAACAATTCAATAATAAATTCTTTGATTCAAAATTAAATATATGATTAAAAATATTGACTAAGTGAATAATAAGATATAAAATATAATTAAAATATATACCCTATGGGGGTATTAGGAGGTAGAAGAAATGATAAAAGAAATAAAAGATGAAAATTTTTCAAAGTCAGTTAATGAATCAGGAGAACCTGTAGTTGTAGATTTTTGGGCATCATGGTGCGGACCATGTAAAATGCTTTCGCCTATAATGGATGAAGTTTCAGAAGAATTAGGTGGCAAAGCTAAGTTTTTCAAATTAAATGTAGATGAAAATCCTAATACAGCTTCTGAATTTAAAATTTCTAGTATACCTACTGTTATGGTATTTAAAAATGGAAATGTAGTTGATAAATTTGTAGGATTTAGACCTAAAGATGCTGTAAAGCAAGTTGTAGAAAAGCATATATAATATTATATATGAAAGAGTTTGCTTTAAAAATTAAAATGACAAATTAACTGTAATGTTGATTTGTCATTTTATATTAGATATGAGCATAATTAAAAAATTAAATACAAGAAAAAGGAAATATTATAGATTGAAAAATAAAAGTTAAAAATTT
>NZ_JACGAG010000012.1 GCF_014050525.1 Clostridium sp. cel8 | reverse complement strand
GTTGAAGAGAAAGATTACAAAAAGGTATCAGATCTTCAAATAGTTATAGAGAAAAAAATGGCTGAACTTAGAGCTTTGTATTCAGACTATAAAAAGAACTTACTTGATATATAAAAATCTAAAATATTAAAAACCTATGGAGATTAATTTATTTCTCCATAGGTTTTTAATATTCCCTAAGTTGAAAATTTTTCACCAGCATTTCTCTTTTATTATTTATTGGCTTCCAAAGAGCTAACCTATTTACAGTGACCATTTTATGTATATTTTCCTTTTTAGCTGCATGACATGCTGCAATATATTCTCTGCTGCTCCATTCTCTTATTGCATAATTTGTATTTGCAAGGGCTACATGTAAATCCCAAGTATCTATATTATATTTTACATTGAATTTATATGATTTCAACAAATCATTTATTTGTCTTGCAAGTCTAATTATATAACCCTTTTTTTCTATTTTAAGATTTACAGATTTATAAGGTGGATCAAAACATATAGCTCCATTAATTTCTACTTTAAAATTTTTATATGGATCTAACAACTTTGAGATTATTTTAGACAATTTTTCTATATCCGGATCATCTATTACTGCCATAGTTATATGTAATACAGGCATATGTTTATATAATCTATATTTTCTACACATACTTCTCTGAATACGTTCCATATAAGAATAGGATTCTTTATCAAATAATGCCACTAAGTAATATCTCATTTTTAGTCCTCCAACTACTAAAAAGATTTATAATTAATATATAATATAATTATATCATATAATTTTCACTCAAAGAATTTAATGTTTATGCAAGCATTAATCTCTTGGTTATTTTATCCATTTATAAGATATAATTTTTATAATTTAATACCTATTAAAACTGCCAATTTACAATATATGTATATACAATCTAAATCTAATTTGATTAAATAAATCAAGGCTTTTACTAAATATTTTCATAAATTTTTGTGCAAAAAGAACATAAATTTATGATATAATAAATTTTATGTAATGTAAATTAATTTGATATCTTCTAAACTTTATATAAATATAAATTGATAAGGATGGTACATAAATGGATAAATTGCTTATTAACGGAGGTAAATCTCTGTTTGGTTCTATAGAAATAAATGGTGCAAAAAATGCTGCTGTTGCAATATTACCAGCTGCAATAATGGCAAGTAATAATAAATGTATAATAGATAATATACCAAATATAGAAGATGTTCACTGTATTGAAAGAATATTGAAAAGTCTAGGTTGTAAAATTAAAACTAATAAAAACTCTGCAATGATCGACAGTACCACTATATCTAATCTTAATGCTAATACAGACGATGTTAGAAAAATGAGAGCATCTTACTATCTTATAGGTGCACTACTTGGTAGATTTAAAAAAGCAAAAGTAGAACTACCTGGAGGTTGTTCTATAGGGGTTAGACCTATTGATCAACATATAAAGGGATTTGAGGCTCTAGGAGCAAAAGTAAAAATTGTTCATGGTTGTGTCATAGTTGAAGCTGAAGAATTAGTAGGAACTAATATATTTTTCGATGTAGTAAGTGTTGGAGCTACTATAAACGTTATGTTAGCTGCAACACTTGCAAAAGGTGTAACAACTCTTGAAAATGTAGCAAAAGAGCCACATGTTGTAGATGTAGCAAATTTTCTAAATACTATGGGTGCAAATATAAAAGGTGCAGGTACAGACGTTATACGAATAGTTGGAGTTGACAAATTAAATGGATGTTCATACAGTGTAATACCAGATCAGATAGAAGCAGGCACTTACATGATCGCAGCAGCTGCTTGTGGTGGAGAAGTTACCGTTAAAAATGTTATTCCAAAACACCTTGAATCTATATCTGCAAAATTAATTGAAATGGGTGCTAAAATAGAAGAAGATGGTGATTGTATAACTGTAAAATCAAATGGACGCCTAAAAGGAGTCAATATAAAAACCCAGCCATATCCTGGTTTCCCAACAGATGTTCAACAACCTATGAGTAGTCTTTTAAGTATTGCAAAAGGCAGAAGTATAATAAATGAAAGCATATGGGAAAGTAGGTTTAAACATGTTGATGAATTGAAAAAAATGGGAGCAAATATAAAAGTTGAAGGAAGAACTGCTATAATAGATGGAGTTGAAAAGTTAACTGGAGCCAAAGTAAAAGCTACTGATTTAAGAGCAGGTGCTGCAATGGTTATAGCTGGTCTTATAGCAGAGGGAACTACAGAAGTTCTTAGTATAGAGCATATAGATAGAGGGTATCCTAATATTGAAGATAAATTTAAAGCATTAGGAGCAAATATCTGTAGAGTTTCTGAATAACCATGTTCCCTTATTTAAAACATGAGGAGAGTTATTATGATTTTTTGTCCCTTATTTAGTGGAAGCAGTGGTAACAGTACATTTATAGCATCAGACAGCACAAAAATACTAGTGGATGCAGGTCTTGCCGGTAAAACAATAGAAAATGGATTATTAAATATCGGTGAGAAACCACAAGATATAGATGCTATTCTAGTTACTCATGAACATACTGATCATATAAAAGGTGTTGGTATACTATCAAGAAGATATGATATACCCATATACGCAAATGAACTTACATGGAAAGCTATGTCAAAATCTATAGGTAAAATTAAAGAACACAATATAAAAATAATTTATAATAATTATGTACAGATCAAAGATTTCGATATAACAAGTTATAAAATATCTCATGATGCAGCAGATCCTAGAGGATATGATATAAGAAATAAAAATAAATCTGTTTGTGTTGCAACAGATTTAGGTTTTTTATCAGATGAAATTAAATCACACTTAAATAATGCAAATGTAATTCTTTTAGAAAGTAATCATGACGTTGAAATGTTGAAATTTGGCCCTTATCCATATACATTGAAAAGAAGGATATTAAGTAAAATAGGTCATTTATCAAATGAAGATTGTGGAAAAGCTATACTTGATATAGCAAATGGTAAATTTAAAAAAATAATTTTAGGACATTTAAGTAAAATCAATAATTATCCAGAGTTAGCCTATAAAACTGTGCTAAATGTATTAAATAAATCTGGAATAAAATTAAATAAAGATTTAAGTGTATTTATGGCAAAAAGAAATATGCCAAGTAATTACACAAAATTTTAATAAAAAGGGGAAAGCCATGAAAAAAGCTTTTACTATTTTACTATGTTCTGTAATTACACTATGCAGTTTATCATTAAGTGCATGTGAAAAAAAGGATACTTCTAGTATAGATAACAGTGAGAAAGAAAAAGAGATAATATTTCAGAAGGAAAAAAATAATATAATCAGCTTGAATATATATTTTCCTTCTAACAAAAATAATGATAAATCAGAAGTATCTATGGAACAAAGAAATATAAAAAAAGATGAACTTCTAGCTGAAGCTATAATGAACGAACTTATACATGGACCTTCTATAAAAAGTGAACTGTATCCTATATTAGATAATAAAACAAGAGTTCTCAGTGTATCTATAAAAGATAAAATAGCTTATATAAATCTAAGTAGCGATGCAAATAAAAAAATGACTACTGAGAAAGAAGAAAGTTGTATTAAAAGTATTGTTCTGTCTCTAACACAATTATCTTCTGTTGACAAAGTAAAAATATATGTAAATAATGTTGATACTAATTTATTTGGAAATAATTTCGACTTAACAGAACCTATTGGAAAGGAGAATCTTAAAAATCTTAAATCAAATTAAATATAGTTGTAGTGACCATATAAATATAGCAATTGATGACTTTTTAATAGAAAATGAAACTTATCCAAATTTAGTATATGCAGATACTTCTATTCAAGAAAAAAGTAATTTAAAGTGCGATTATTGTTCAAAAAATGCACTTTATGTATTAAAACTAAAGCCTTAAATATTGCAAAGCATTTTAATATTTATTATAATAATTCAAGTATATTAAACAATTCTAATTAATAGATTTTATGACAAATTGGATAAATTTAATATTATAAATATTAAATAATGATGAAAGGGAGGTACTGCTTTTTAATTTACAAAGCAGGTCAAAATATGAGTTTATATAAAGATTGGACAAATACAGTTGTAAATTTAGTAAAAACCAAAGGAGAAACTGAATTTTGGAAAAAATATGGTGCTATTGAAAAACAAGTATATACAACAATATTAGCTGACAATATAACTTCTCTTGATGGGAGTATAAAAGACTTAGCAAAGCAATTTAACATTTCTACAGTATTCTTTATTGGATTTTTAGATGGAATAAACGATAGCTTAGAAAGCAAAATTAGTCTTGAAGAATTGGAAGAATCTTCTACTATAAATGTAAAAATAAATTTTGAAAAATTATATTTTAACATGTTAGATGCTAAAGCCGATTACTTGTACAAGCTTCCTCAATGGGATTCAATTTTTTCAAAACAAAAAAGAAAAGAAATTCACAAAAAATGGGCATCATCTAAAACTATAGTAAATAAAAATAAAATAGGAAGAAATGATCCTTGTCCTTGCGGAAGTGGGAAAAAATATAAAAAATGTTGTGGAAAAACAGCATAAATATAATAAATGTCATTGTTAAAAATCTAATTTTAACAATGACATTTACTTATTAACAAGATATCATATTAAAATTCAGCTGATCCAGTGGTCCTTGGAAATGGAATAACATCTCTTATGTTAGACATACCTGTAATATACATAAGTATTCTCTCAAATCCTAGTCCAAATCCTGAATGCTTTGTTTCTCCATATTTTCTAAGCTCTAGGTACCACCAATAATCCTCTTTTTTAAGCCCTAATTCACTCATTCTCTTTTCAAGAACATTATATCTTTCCTCTCTTTGACTTCCTCCAACAATCTCACCAACTCCAGGAACAAGTAAATCTGCAGCTGCAACAGTTTTACCATCATCATTGACTCTCATATAAAAGGCCTTTATATCCTTTGGATAATCTGTTACAAATATAGGCTTACCATAAATCTTTTCAGTTAAAAATCTTTCATGCTCTGTCTGAAGATCAATTCCCCATTTTACAGGATACTGAAAATTTTCTCCACTTTTTCTCAATATATCTATAGCTTCAGTATAAGTTATTCTTCCAAAGTCTGAATTTAAAACATTATCCAATCTTTCAAATAATCCTTTATCTATAAATGAATTAAAAAACTTCATTTCTTCAGGCGCATTTTCCATTACATATTGTATTATGTACTTTACAAGTGCTTCTGCTGTATCCATATAATCATTTAGATCGGCAAATGCCATTTCAGGCTCTATCATCCAAAATTCAGCAGCATGTCTTGCAGTATTTGAATCTTCTGCCCTAAATGTTGGTCCAAAAGTATATACATTTCTAAATGCTAATGCCATTGTTTCTGCAGATAGTTGACCACTAACAGTTAAATTTGTTTCTTTTCCAAAGAAATCCTTTGAATAATCAACTGTACCATCTTTCTTTTTTGGAACATTTGTTAAATCAAAAGTTGTAACTTTAAACATTTCTCCTGCACCTTCACAGTCACTTCCAGTTATAAGAGGAGTCTGTGCATATACAAAGCCTCTATCTTGAAAAAATTTATGTACTGCATAGGCTGCAATAGAACGTACTCTAAATACAGCTGAGAACGTATTACTTCTAGGTCTTAAATGTGCGATAGTTCTTAAATATTCAAAGGTATGTCTTTTTTTCTGAAGTGGATAATCAGATGAAGATTTGCCTTCTAAAATTATTTTATTTGCCCTTATTTCAAAAGGTTGTCGCGCATTAGGAGTAATCACCACTTTACCTTCTACTGAAAGAGAAGAACTTATGGGTAATTTCGATATTTCTTTAAAATTAGTCAAAGTATCATCAAAAACTACTTGAATATTCTTAAAAAATGTACCATCATTTAATTCTATAAATCCAAATGATTTCGAATTCCTTATAGTTCTAATCCACCCTGAAATCTTTACATCTTTATCTGCAAATTTTTCAGTATTTCTATAAATAGACTTTACCAATACCACTTCCATAAATATAACCTCCATATATATTTTTCACAAAAAAGCTCTTCCATCCATAAAGGGACAAAAGAGCTGTAATTCATCGGACTATACTTTAAGATTATAATATTTATATAATTTTATGTCAATATTCATTATTCTATTATTATGTTAATTTCTTACTTGAAATTCATCTATAAAAGTATAACATGAAGGCCTTACTACAGTAGTTAACTTAATATATCTAGCATTAACAGCCTTATCTAAAGTCAAATAGAGTGGATATCTAGAGCTTCCTCTATCAGAAAATGGAACAGATGGTACCATAATAAGTCCAACAGCTTTAAAATTAACTCCATCCTCTGACACTGCAACAGATGCTGCTTTAGGTAAATATACCCATCTTCTAGGATTTCTATAATAGTCAATCATAAATTGACTAACTTCCTCAACTCTTTTAAGATCTACTTCTAAATTGAATGAATTCCCATACCATGCTGCAAACTGACTGTCTTCTATTTTTTTAGTGGATGCATACTTTCCATCTGTTAATTTTACACCATTATCTCCATAATTCAAATCAGGATTTGGACTTAAATTATATTTACATCCCTTTGATAAAACATTTGGCAGTATTTTAAGTGGCTTTACATTTACTGTAACCTTTTCAGATGATTCAGACATGTTACCTGAAAAATCAACAGCTTTAACCTCATAAGTATATGACTTTGTATTTTCCTTAGGCATTGGTCTATCTACTACACTAAAGTAAAACTCTTTACTATTTCCTCCGTATATTCTCTGTATTGTAGGACTATAAATTAGCACTCCATTTCTATATACTCTATAGGCACATATATTGCTATAGTTATCTGGCTTATTCCATGATATCTTAAATTCATATTCTCCAAGTTTTTGAACTTTTAAGTTTGTAGGTGAATCAACCTGCTTCTTTTCCAAATTACCTGTATTTACATATGTATAATAGGCATCATTAAATCCAGAATTAATATTATTAGGACTATAATAATGACTATATGAAAAACTTATCATCTTATCAACACAAGGACTTTCAATTTCCATTCGTTTTACAAGTTTATCTAAGGTTATGCTAGAATTATTAACATAGTCAAATGTTTCTATATTAGACCAGAATTTTAGTCCTTTTTTTGTATTTACAGCTTTTCTAAGTGCCGTAAGCCATGGATTTATCTCATTTACATCAAGGCCTCCTGCCCCTACTGAATCCTGTGGACAAAATATATCTCCTTCTTTAAAATTAACCTTAGAAAAAAAATACTTCCAGTTTTGAGCATATTCTTTTGCAGTGCCAAATTCGGAATTCATAAAAGGAGACATTAAAAATGGCAATCTTTCTTTTTTAGACTCCAAATAATCCAAATTCAAATTTATCCCTTTTGCAAGATTATCAAATTGAACTTTATTATTAAATCTTGCATTGTCCACTTCATATGGAAAATACCAACCATAAAAAGCATTCTTGTATTTTGAATGGTACTTTTCATAAATTTCATCACATATTAAATTGGCTCTATTCATTTGATCCTTTAACCAATTTTCATTATCTGGAGATTGTTGCCACCACTCATCGTTAAAATCCATACCTAAAAATACTTTTATACCTAACTTCTCAGCAGCACTTAAACATAAATCAAGTTCATCTCTATCACCATAAATTTTTTGAGTTCCTGGTATATTGCTTTTATACACAGTTTTTGTACCACTTTTATCTGTTAAACTAATTCCAGTTAAAACAACATAATTCATTTTATTTCTTTTTAGATATGTAAACTCACTAATCCACTTATCTTTATTCCAATTTTGTGCCATATCGATTTGTATAAATGTTCCTGAAAGCAAAGGATAATAATCACTTGACCTTATTGGACTTTTAAAATAAATAACTGTGAACAATATGCCTATTGTAATAATCACTAATGACACTACATATTTTTTAACTTTCATTTTTTAACTTTCCCCTTTATTTTTACTTTTGTAAATTAAAAGGAGATACAATTAATATCTCCTTCATTTTATGATAAAATCTTTTTTATTTTATTTCAATATGTCCTATAATTATTCTCTATTACTATTGGTATATCTTTACTACCTTTAAGATCTTCAGATTCCTTTATAATACAATTTTTGTCCACAATTGCATAATGAAGTTTTACTCCTGGACCTATAATACAATCCTGATGTACTATACAATTTTCCAGTGAAGAATTTTCACCTATAGTAACTCGTCTTGATATTATACTATTTTTTACACTACCACAAATTAAGCTTCCATTTCCTATTATAGAATTACTTACAGTACTTGATTGTGAATATTTTACTGGTACTTCATCGTTACTTTTAGTATATATTGGTCTATTTATAGTAAATAATTCTTTCATTATTTTAGGATTCAAAATATCCATACTTGACTTATAATAGGTAGAAATAGAATTTATACAGCTTAAATATCCTTTAAATTCAAAAATTCCTACATTTAGAGTATCCAAAGAGTTATATATATATTCTTTAATCTTCTTATAATTCCCCATTGACACACATTCGTTAACTATGTCCATAAACAATTTCTTATCCATCATATACATTTCCATACATATATTTGCTTCTTTTTTTACTCCTATATTTTTCCCTACACTTACTACCTTATTTTTACTATTTACATTTAATATTTCAGAATTTATAAAATTTTTATCTGCATCATTAACATGTTTATATATTATTGTAACATCATTTTTAGATCTTATATGTGATTTCATAGCTTCTTTCAAATCTATATTACATATCATATAAGATGGAGCCATAATCACATATTCTTCCTTGCTATTTTCAAAATAAGCCATATTTTTAGAGAAATTACATATATCATTTATAGAAGGGCTCTTATCTGTAAAATTAAAAACTCTAAGTCCCTCTATTTTTCTATTTAAATCCCAAGGCCTCCCATTACTTATATGATCTATAAGAGATCTTGATTCCATTTTTGTAAATATACCTATGTTATCTATTCCTGAATTAGCCATGTTTGACAATATAAAATCTATAATTCTATGACGACCTCCAATTGGTATGGATGCTAATGGTCTATTTATTGTAAGCTGACTTATATTTTTTTCATCTTCATCTAAATTTATAACTCCCATGAAATTTTTGTACATGTATTTTCCCCTTCCCAAGATAAAAATTCACATAATAATTTTATTCTTAAACCCTAATTACAACTTGATAGTATAGAACCTGATTCTAAAGTCGTATTTGAACCTATTACAGTAATTTCCTTATCGTTTCCTATTGAACTATTTGATTTAATTACTGCATTACTTCCTATGATTGCCTTATTAACCAATACATTATTTTCTATCTTCGTATTTGGCATTACAACTGAATTTATAACCGTAGAGTTTTCCCCTATTATACTTCCTGAAAATATTATTGAATTATAAACTCTTCCATAAATTTCACATCCATCAACGGCAATAGATGTTTTGATTTCTGCATTTGGTCCAATATACTGAGCAGGTTCTACATGATCTGCTGAATATATTCTCCACTTTGGATCCCTTAAATCAAGTTCATTATCATCTCTTAAAAGATCCATATTTGCCTCCCATAGGCTTTTTACTGTACCAACATCTTTCCAATAACCCTTAAATGGATATGCATACAGATTAAGCCCTGAATCAAGCATATTGGGTATAATATTTTTTCCAAAGTCGTTGCTTGAATTATTATCCTTTTGATCGGCTATTAAAAATTTCTTTAAGATCTTCCAATTGAAAATATAAATACCCATAGATGCATTAGTGCTTGTTGGATTCTGTGGCTTTTCTTCAAATCCATATATTCTCATATCTTCTTTAGTATTCATTATTCCAAATCTAGAAGCTTCACTCATTGGAACATCAATTACAGCAATAGTTGCATCTGCACCTTTTTCTTTATGAAAATCAAGCATACGCAAATAATTCATCTTATATATATGATCTCCGGAAAGTACAAGTACATATTCAGGGTTGTAACTATCTATAAAAGACATATTTTGATATATGGCATCAGCAGTTCCTTTGTACCAATTCCCACCATTTTCTTCCTGATAAGGCGAAAGTATGTATACACCGCCATCTCTTCTATCTAAATCCCACGAACTTCCTATACCTATATGAGAATTCAGCTCAAGTGGTTTATATTGTGTCAGTACTCCTACAGTATCAATACCCGAGTTTGAGCAATTACTTAGAGTAAAATCTATTATTCTATATTTACCCCCAAAAGGCACTGCAGGTTTTGCAAGCCTCTTAGTTAATACACCTAGCCTAGACCCTTGTCCACCAGCTAATACCATTGATATTATTTCTTTTTTATTCATGTACTCATCCTCCCCATTTTAGTAAGCATTTGCTACGATATTTTAGCCCATTTTATATTTATATAATCAATTTTGCACTATCTTTACCTCACCGGGAAGTATTTTTAAATACAACTCCCCTATTTTTATGTTAAATGATTTGGTATCATTTCTATTTACAACAACTATAATTTTTTCCTGATTAAAAGTCCTATCGTAACATAACACATCCTCATCTACATTATGGAACTCTATACTTCCTCTTTTCAAAGCATCGAACTTATTTCTAAGCACTGTAATATCTTTATAAAATTTCAATATATCTTTATTTTCATTTCCCCATGGATATGTCTTCCTATTTTTAGGATCTTTACCTCCAGTTATCCCTACCTCATCTCCATAATATATCATTGGAACTCCTGGCATAGTCATCTGTATAGCTACTGCCATATTCAAAAGCTTTATTCCGTCTTTTCCATTTTGACTTAATACTGTTAGAATCCTTTCAGTATCATGAGTTCCTACAACATTTAGATTTGAATAAAAAATTTCTTTAGGATAGTTTTCATATAAACTCATTATTGTCCTACAAAAGATACTAGATCCTATAGTTCCAGTTAAAAATCCTATTAAAACATTTCTAAATGGATAGTTAATTACAGAATCAAGTTCATGTCCAAATACATACTTTCTTCTTTTAGAATAACTGACTTTATTTGATGCATCTTCCCACACTTCTCCTATAAGCACAGAATCTTTAGAAATGCTTTTGATCTTATCTCTTATCTTCTCTATAAATTCATCTGGAAGTTCATCAGCAACATCAAGTCTCCATCCCAAAGCTCCATCTTCCATCCATTTATCTAACACTGAATCCTTTCCTGAAATAATAAAATCAATATAGGTATCATCCATTTCATTTACATCTGGCATATTACCAATTCCCCACCAACTCTCATATTCATCAGGATATTTAGTAAATTTATACCAGCTATAATATGGAGATTTTTTTGATTGATATGCCCCAATTGAATTATAATTTCCATATTTATTAAAATACCTACTATCATCTCCAGTATGATTAAAAACTCCATCTAAAATAATTTTTATATCCATTTTTTCCGCTATCTTACATAGCTTTTTAAATGTTAATTCATCACCATACATTTCATCTATAACTTTATAATCCCCAGTATCATATTTATGATTGCTTACAGATTTAAATATTGGATTTAAGTATATTGTATTTACACCTAAACTCTTTATATAATCTAGCTTTTCAATTACTCCCTTTAAGTTTCCTCCAAAGAAATCCCATTTTACTATATTCCCATATTCATCTTTTATATACTCAGGATCATCCTCCCAGTTTTCATGTATAAAACTATTTGGCTTAGGATTTTCAATTCTCCCATTTTTATTACCGTTTTTAAATCTATCAACATATATTTGATATACAATCCCCTGTTTAAACCATTCTGGTACAGAAAATGGCTCATATACAGTTATCTGATATGTTTTAGGTTTATCATAATATACTTGCCCCTCTCCCCCTAGTCCATCAGAATTATTTCCATAATAAATATAATTTTGCTTATCAACTGCTATTTTAAAATAATAGTTGATAAGTCCCTCATAATCTTTATCTATATTAATATAATAAAAATATTCATATTTACCATTACTTATTTTTTTTGCTTCCATTTTCACAGTATTGTGATTGTAATCAAAATAAATTAAATTCAAATATACAGGAAGATATCGATCCATAAATATAGAAATATATACTGTTTGCCCTTTAGGTACCGCACCAAATGGTTTTCTGCAGTTAATATCCCTAGAATCATGCTTTATCCAAAAATCCATTTTAAACTCTCCCCTATTAAAATCTCAGCCTTTGTCTATACATAAAATACTAAAATACAAATATTTAACTACAAATTCTTATAAAGACATCTAGATCCCCATATTCCAGCAGCATATTCTCTTATTGTCCTATCACTTGAGAATATACCTGAGTGAGCTATATTTATTGCGCACATTTTTTGCCACTTAAATTTGTCCTTATATAATTTATCTATTTTCTTTTGAGCATTTATATAAGAATAAAAGTCCTTTAGAACAAAGAATTCATCGTTGTAGTTTACTAGATTCTCATATATACTTTTAAATCTATTTGTATCTCTTGTGTAAGTTCCGTCTACAAGTGAGTTAACAAGTCTTCCTATTCTTTCATCACTATCTATGATTTCCTTAGAACTATATCCACCATTTTTATAATAGTTAAGCACTTCTTCTGCCGTTAACCCAAATATAACTATATTGTCATCTGATACCTCATCTCTTATCTCTACATTAGCTCCATCTAAAGTAGCTATAGTAACAGCTCCATTCATCATAAATTTCATATTACTAGTTCCTGAAGCTTCCTTTGTAGTTGTTGATATCTGTTCGCTTAATTCTGCAGCCGGTATTATAATTTCAGCAAGTGATACTCTATAATTTTCCATAAAAACTACTTTAATTTTGTCATTTACCCTTTTATCATTATTTATTTTATCTGCTATTACATTTATAAGAGTTATTATATCTTTAGCAAGGTAATATCCTGGTGCAGATTTACCTGCAAATATAAACGTTCTTGGCACAATATCAAGATTAGGATTCTCTATAAGTGAATTATATAGATCCATTATTCTAAGACAATTCAACATCTGTCTTTTATATGCATGAATTCTTTTTATATGAACATCAAACATAGAATTAACATCGACCTTTATTCCTTGAGTCTTATATATATACTCAGCCAATTTAATTTTATTATTTAACTTTATGTTTGCAAGTTCTTCCTGAATATTCTTATTTCCTGCAAACTTTTCAAAATTTATCATATCTGTTGGATGCTTTATAAAACTATCCCCTATTGTATTTTTAAGAAGCTCAGTTAATTTAGGATTTGAATTTATAAGCCATCTTCTGTGAGTTATTCCATTTGTCTTATTATTAAATTTATCTGGATAAATATAATAAAAATCTGACATCTCCTGCTTTTTTAATATTTCAGTATGAAGCTTTGCAACTCCATTTACACTATGACTTCCAATGACAGCAAGGTGTGCCATTTTTACATATCCACCTTCTATTATTAACATTCTACTTATTCTATCCCACTCACATCCCTTACTTTGGAGCTCTAAGCGAAATCGTCTATCTATTTCCTCCACTATCATAAAAATTCTAGGTAAAAGCTTTTTAAACATATCTACAGGCCATTTTTCCAATGCCTCAGCCATTATAGTATGATTTGTATAAGACATTGTATTGTGAGTAATTCTCCACGCATCTTCCCAACCTAATCCTTCCTCATCTATAAGTATTCTCATCATTTCAGGAATGGCAAGTGCTGGATGAGTATCATTTATGTGTACTGCTATTTTTTCATCTATCTCTCTTATATCACCGCCTGCACTTTTAAAATGGTGTATAATACTTTGAAGTCCTGCAGATACAAAGAAATACTGTTGTTTTAATCGTAAAAGCTTTCCTTCATAAAAACTATCATCTGGATAGAGAATTTGTGATATTGTTTCTACTGAATCCTTATATCCCATAGCCTTTCTAAAATCTCCACGATTAAAAGATGAAAAATCAAATTCATTTGACAGAGGTTCTGCACTCCAAAGCCTTAATGTGTTTACTACATCATTTTTATAACCAACTATAGGTACATCATAAGGTATAGCAAGAACTGGCTCATAGTTTACATGTTGAAATTTTAAATTGCCATCTATATACTCTACATTCACATCCCCTCCAAATTTTACAACCCTTGCTTTATCTGCTTTTTTTATTTCCCATATATTGCCATTCTTAAGCCAATCATCAGGTACTTCAACTTGAGAATGATTGATTATTTTCTGATTAAAGAATCCATATCTATATCTTATTCCACAGCCATGACCTGGTATACTTAGAGATGCCATGGAATCCAGAAAACAAGCAGCTAATCTTCCAAGTCCCCCATTACCGAGTCCAAGATCCTCTTCTAGATTTTCCAATTTGTCTAAATCTATATCAAGATCATTTAACGCCTCTTTGCACATATCTCTAATTCCTAAGTTAAGCAAATTACTTCCTAAAAGCCGTCCAAGCAAAAACTCCATAGAAAAATAATAAACTTGCTTATTATTGTCTTCCTTATATTTTTTATTTGTTTCTATCCACATCTTAGTTACATAATCTCTTACTAAGCTTCCCAAGGCCTCATATTTATTAAAATCAGTTCCTTCATCTAGACCTTTACCGTGAATTTCCATAAACTTTTTTATATAATCTTTTTTAAAAGTTTCCTTATCTATATTTAGCATAAAATTCCTCCCAGTGTATCATGTTATAGACTTTCATACAATTTTTTATAGAGATTAGCTGAATTATTCCAACTATTATCGCTTTCCATTGCATGCCTAACTATATTGTTCCAAATATTTTTTTGCCTAAAATAACCAAGTGCATTAGAAATGATATTTAAAAATTCATCACCATTAAAATGAGAAAAACTAAATCCATTTCCTTCCCCTGTGTATTTATTATATGGCTTAACTGTATCTTTAAGTCCTCCAGTTTCCCTTACTATTGGAACAGTTCCATATCTAAGTGCTATAAGTTGACCAAGTCCACAAGGTTCAAATAAAGATGGCATTAAAAACATATCTGCACCTGCATAGATTTTATGTGCAAGTATATCATCAAAGTATATATTTGCAGATACAGATTTTGGATATTTAGATGCAATATATCTAAAATAATCTTCATATTCTTTATATCCAGTTCCAAGTACTACAAGCTGAATATTTTTTGATATAAGTCTTTCACAAATATTTTCTATAATATCCATGCCCTTTTGAGGTGTAAACCTTGATATTATAGCAATCATTGGTACTTCTTCATCTATATTTATATTTAGTTCTTTTTGGAGCTTTACCTTATTTACCTTTTTATCCCACAAATTATATTTAGTATACTTTTTAAATATTATTCTGTCCTTCTTCGGATTATAAATATTGTAGTCTATTCCATTTGTTATTCCCCATAGGTCATCTTTTCTACTTCTAAGTAGTCCATCTAGATTTTCTCCATACTCTGGAGTTTGTATTTCTTTAGCATAAGATGTGCTAACTGTTGAAATTTTATCACTATAATTTATTCCGCTTTTCATATAACTTACAGCACCATTTAATTCAACACTTCCATTTTCATAAAAGAACTCATCTAAATTGAAAAGTTCTCCTAAAACACATTTATCAAAATTTCCTTGAAAAAGTAGATTATGAATGCTAAATAAAAATTTTATTCCCTGATAAAAACTATCTTGCTTATACTCAATTTTATATAAAGTTGGTATCATCCCTGTTTGCCAGTCATTGCAATGTATTATATCTGGTTTATAATTTATCTCCCAAAGCATATTCAAAACGGCTCTATCGAAAAAAGCAAACCTTTCACCGTCATCATAATACCCATATAATTTATCTCTTTTAAAATAGTATTCATTATCTATAAAATAATAAATTATTCCATCATATTCACATTGAAATATGCCACAGTATTGATTTCTCCAACCTACAGGTACATTAAAATGCTTTATAAAACTAAGTTTATTCACTAAATCGGATTTAATAGATTTATATTTTGGTATTACAATTCTTACATCTATGCCAATTTTTTTAAGATAACGAGGCAAAGTACCTACAACATCTGCTAACCCTCCAGTTTTTGCAAATGGTTCTGCTTCAGATGCAACAAACATAACCTTCATAAAACTTCCCCCTTAATTTTATTTAAATATATAGTTATCCATTCTAATATTTATTCCTCATATATTTTCTTAGATCTTAATATTATAGCTGCCATAGGTGGTACCTTTATTGTAAGACAATACTTTTGATTATGATAACTCTTATCTTTTGAATATAATGTGCCGGACATAACTTCTCCTGAACCACCAAATTCTTTTTTATCTGTATTAAAGACCTCTTCATACTCACCTAAGTAAGGTACTCCAATATCATAGTCATAATAAACTTTTGGTGTGAAATTACAAAGTACTATAAGAGTATCCCGTTTGTTATTTGAATTTCTAATAAATACTATTATGCTTTGATTTGAGTTATTAACATCTATCCACTGAAATCCACTAGGTTCATAATCAAATTTCCATAATGCACTATGTTTAATATAAAAATCATTTATACTCTTATAAAAATGAAATATATTCTTATGCATTGGAAATTTATCTATAAGATCCCACTCTAAACCTTTTGAATCATTCCATTCAGCAAATTGACCAAACTCCGTTCCCATAAATATAAGTTTTTTACCTGGATGAGTATACATGTATGTAATAAATACTCTTAAACCAGCAAACTTATTCCAATAATCTCCCCACATTTTATCAACTAGTGATTTTTTTCCATGGACAATTTCATCATGGGATATTGGGAGAATAAAATTTTCCGAGTAATTGTACATCATAGAAAATGTAATAAGATTATGATTATATTTTTTTCCTTCTGGAGGTAATGAAATAAATTTTAATACATCATTCATCCATCCCATATTCCACTTAAAATTAAATCCTAATCCACCCAAGTACACAGGCCTTGAAACAAGAGGCCATGCTGTGGACTCCTCTGCAGCCATTATTACACCTTTAAATAGATTAAAAATCACCTTATTTAATTGCCTATAAAATTCTACCGCTTTAGTGTTCTTATTATCTCCATTTTCACTTGGTGTCCATTCACCTGGACCTCTATCATAATCAAGATAAAGTGTGTTTGCCACTGCATCCACTCTAAGTCCATCTACATGAAATTCCTTAAACCAAAAAACAGCATTGGATATTAGAAAACTTCTAACCTCACTTTTTCCTAAATCAAAATTTTCTGCTCCCCAACCTTTATTTTCCGCTTGTTTTTCATCTTCATATTCATATAAACATGTTCCATCAAATTTATATAATCCATGCTCATCCTTACAGAAGTGACCTGGTACCCAATCTAGTATCACTCCAATATCATTTCTATGAAAGAGATCAATGAAATACTTAAAATCCTCTACACTACCATATCTGCTGGTAACAGAATAATAACCTGTAACTTGATATCCCCAAGACTGGTCTAATGGATGTTCCATTATAGGCATTAATTCTATATAGTTATACTTCATCTTCTTAATGTACTTTACTAGACACTTAGCTATTTCCCTATAATTCATAAAGTCGCCATTTGGTTTTTTCTTCCATGATCCTAAATGAACTTCATATATATTCATAGGTCTAGAATATACATTACTTTTTTCTCTTCGAGTCATCCATCTACGATCCTGCCATTTAAAAATTTTATCATGTATTACAACAGAAGCATTTCCTGGCCTTTTCTCTGAATATCTTGCATATGGATCACTTTTTAAAACTATCTTTCCATCACTACATACAATTTCATATTTATACAATACCTCTGTATTAATTCCCACTATAAATCCAGTCCAAATACTACCTTCGGCTGTTTTCTTTAATTCATATTTAGGTTGTGACTTCCAATTATTAAAATCTCCAATCACTCTAATCCTCTTTGCTTTAGGTGCCCATACTGTAAATCTAACTCCCTTCTTTCTATTTTCTTCTCTAAAATGTGAACCCATAAATTTGTACAGATAATAATTTTTACCTTCGTGAAAAAGGCGTATATTTTTGCTCCACATTTTCCCACCGCCTTAATTTATATAAATAATTATCATTTTGTATTTTGACACTATATTATATCCAAATTTTTATTGCATATTAAAGTATATTAGATATAATAAAAAATATAATGGAAAAATAAATTCAAGAAAAATTATTTAAGTGACGTAGATAGCTTTTATGTAATTATTTTAAAAGTCTTAAAAATACTTAGAAAGGAATATGTATAACATAGACTCCTATGGTTATATTATACAACGAAATATAAATTATGGAAACTAGAATAGGTGTAATTGGAATAGTAATAAAAAATTTAGAAAGTTCAAAAATGGTAAACGAAATTCTCCACTCATTTGCTCATATAATAGTTGGTAGAATGGGTATCCCATATAGAGAAAAAAATATTTCTATTATTTCTATAATTGTAGATGGGACTTCAGATGAAATAAATGCTATGACTGGAAAACTTGGTAAAATTAATAGTGTAAAAGTAAGAAGTGCCATGACGAAAAAATAATAATATAAATCCATATATTCATATATATATTGTCTATAATATTTGTATATTTTTTTGATTATCCTTTACAAATGAATTTTTTTTTAATTTTTATAAGAAATTTATCTGTAAATGATTCCACATTGTTTAATTATTCTTTCAATTTCGTTAAAATATATATGTGGGCAATTTGTAACAATTCATTTCGCAATACTATTATTTAATTATAAGTTATGGAAAGGCGGCTCTCTATATGGATTTTATAAATTTATTTGAATTACAAGAAAATTTAGACGAACTAATTAGAAAAGAGCAAGGTCTTGAAGGGACTTCCCTTCTTTCAGAGAAAACACTGGCACTTCAAGTTGAAATAGGTGAACTGGCTAACAGAACTAGATGCTTTAAATTTTGGAGTAATAATAAAATTACTAACAATAAACTAATACTTGAACAACTCGCTAATTCTTTATACTTTATATTATCTTTGGGACTAGAAAAGAGCTTTAATGACATAGGTGATATAAAACTTACCAAAAGTAAATGTAATATAACTTCTCAATTTTTAAATATATACGTTGATATAAATGATTTCTTAGTATGTTCTTCAAAGGATCATTACATAACTTTATTTGAAGACTTCTTAAGTCTTTGTTTAAGTCTTGGATATCATCCAAATGAAGTTAAAAAAGCATACAATAATATTTATACAAATAAACATTATTTAAGTGAAAAAAAGTATTGTTGAATTTAACTATAAAAAAAGCCATTGAAACGTCAAGTTTCAATGGTTTTTTTATTTACTTATAATATCATCTTATTTAGGTTAAACTAGTTTCATATTAATGAATAAAATTATAAATACGTCATACAAAGGTGGTGATATCATGCTCGGTGTTTTATCTTCCATAATATCTGGAATGGCAATGAGTATTCAAGGTGTATTTAATACTAGACTTGGAGAGAAAATAGGACTTTTTGAAACAAATACAATAGTTCAAGGAACTGCTTTTATTATAACTCTTATATTATATGTTTGTTTTGGCAAGGGTAATATGTCTAATATTAAACTATGTAAAAAAATCTATCTCTTAGGAGGTGTACTTGGAGTAATTATAACATTTACTGTTATGTATGGGATAAAGCTCCTAGGTCCTACCCATTCAATAACTTTAATATTAGTATCTCAACTCATAACAGCAGTTATTATAGACTATCTAGGACTATTTGACTCAAAACACATACATTTTAATTTACGTCAGTTAGTTGGAATACTTATGCTCATATCCGGAATAATAATATTAAAATGGAAATCATAAAAAGTAAAATATCATTTATAAACATCACACATTATCTTAAATAGGTATATATATAGTATTAGTATAATAATATCAATTTTAGGAGAATATGATGTTTTCTATAAAAAATAAGCTTGAACCAAACTTGAGATTAGCTTTAAATAAGGGATATTATAAAAATTATAGAGTAATAATACTGTGTAGTTCACTTATGCAAAATATAGAAAAGAAAATTGCAAGTTATGGTGGGAAAATACTAAACAGCATTTCCTATATAAATTGCATATATGCCATAACAAGCACACATGTTTTAAATAGGCTTATAGAATTTCCAGAAGTAAAATATATAACTTGGGATATAAAGGCCAATTTATGTGGTAAAAATGTATTGTCAGCAAATAAAATATATTCTCATATAAAATGCAAATTTACAGGCAAGAATGTATGTGTTGGAATTATAGATTCTGGAATATATCCTCATCCAGATTTTTTATCTGAAAAGAACAGGATAAAAAAGTTTATTGACTTAGTAAATAACTTAAAATATCCCTATGATGATAATGGCCATGGAACATTTATGAGTGGAATAATAGCATCAAATGGGAAATCATCAAATAGATCCTATTGTGGAATAGCCCCGGATTGTAGTATTTATTCTATAAAAGCATTCAACTCACTTGGATATGGATATATAGGAGATATACTTTTAGGAACACAAATACTTATAGAAGAATCAAAAGATATAAACTTAAAAGTAATTTGTCTACCTTTTGAAATAAACTCAAGAGATAACTTTATTTTATCTCTATTTCAAAAATTATTTAACATTGCAGCCAAAAATAACATAGCGGTAGTTGTTCCCTCTGGAAACAATGGAAATGAAAAATACAGCATACAAGGGATTTCCACCCTAAAAAATTGTATAACGGTTGGAGGTATAGACACCAGTTCACATGAAATTAAATTATATGAATATTCATCATCAGGTCCTTTTTTTAAGACTCAAAAACCTGATATAGTAGCAGCCTGTGTAGATATAGTATCTACAAATTCAAATATAAATTATGTATCTGAAAGAAATGGCAAAAAACTATACCCTACAAGTTTAAAAACTCCTTATACCACTTATACAGGCACATCTTGTGCAGCATCTTATATAAGCGGTATATGCTCATTACTATATGAAAGTAATCCAGATTTAAACTTTAATGACTTAATCTCATTACTAAAAATATCCTGTAAATTACTTAATCTTCCTAAATGGTGTCAAGGATTTGGAATGATAGATTTTGAAAAACTTCCATTTTAAATATGAATAAATTTCCTTTTTATTTAACATTTATATAAAGTGTGTTATTATAGTATTAAATAATAATTACTATTAACTACAAGAGATAATAAAGGGAGGAATTTCATGTTAAGTGAAAGACTTATAACTGCTATAAACGATCAGATAAACTATGAAATGTATTCTGCTAACTTATATTTTGCCATGAAGGCATATTGCGACTCGCTGGATTTAGATGGATTCTCAAACTTCTTTAATGTTCAAATCGAAGAGGAAAATTACCACATAACTAAATTCTATAACTTTTTAAATCAAACTGGTTCAAGAATAATTATAGGTGGAATAGATGAACCTTTTAATAATTATGAATCAATTTTACATGTATTTAAACAGGCACTAGCACATGAAAAAACTGTAACATCTAAAATATACAACTTAATGAACATAGCAACTGAGGAAAAAGAACATGCAACAGTAAGCTTACTCAAATGGTTTATAGATGAACAGGTAGAAGAAGAAGAAACTTTTTCAAAGTTACTTAAAAAGTTAGAGAGAATTGGAGATAATCCTGCTGCTTTATATATGTTAGATACAGAGCTCCAATCTAGGACTTTTGTACCACCTACTAATACAGCTAATTAAAAAACTAATTAAATAATGGCTATAGATATTTAATCTAAGGCCATTATTTAAATTTACCCATCCTTCTAAATTTATCATATCTCTGATTTAAAAGTTCTTCTTTTGAATACTTTTTAAATATACCTATAGTATCTATAAGTTCTTTTTTCATAATTTGAGCCATTTTATCTACATCTTTATGAGCACCACCTTGTGGTTCCCTTAACACTTTATCAATTATTCCATAATCTTTTAAATCTTTAGCTGTACATTTCATAACTTCAGCAGCTTTTTCAGCAAGTGAAGCATCCCTCCAAAGTATTCCTGCAAATCCTTCAGGAGAAAGTATAGAATACACTGAATTTTCCAGCATCCAAACTGAATTTGCCACAGCAAAGGCAAGTGCGCCTCCACTTCCTCCTTCGCCTATTACTATTGATATTATAGGGACTTCAAAATCAAACATATTTATCAAATTACTGGCTATAGCTTCACCCTGTCCTCTTTCTTCTGCTTCCATTCCACAAAAAGCACCTGGAGTATCTACAAAACATATAATTGGCCTGTTGAACTTTTCAGCTTGTTTCATAAGCCTTAAACTCTTTCTATATCCCTCCGGCTCAGGCATTCCAAAATTTCTCTTTATATTTTCAGAAGTATTCTTACCTTTTTGCTGTCCAATAACAGTTACAGGATCTCCATCTAGCATAGCTATTCCTCCTACAACAGATGGATCATCTCCAAAACACCTATCTCCATGCATTTCCATAAATTTATCAAATATTCTATCTATATAATCAAGGGATGTAGGTCTTTCAATCATTCTTGCTGTAGTCACTCTTTGCCATGCGGTTTTCTTATCTAATTTATCACTTATCATATTGTGGATTTTCTCTATTTTTTCCATATAAGAATCTTCCTTTCATTTAAAGTAAATCACTATCTATTTCTATCATGGATAATCAATATATCTTTTAATGTCTTTTTTAAATTATCTCTTGAAACTATACTGTCTACGAATCCATGACTTAACAAGAATTCCGCACTTTGAAATCCCTCAGGTAACTTTTGCTTTATAGTTTGTTCAATTACTCTCTTACCTGCAAAACCAACTAATGCATTTGGTTCAGCTAAAATAATATCTCCAAGCATTGCAAAACTTGCTGTAACCCCTCCTGTTGTTGGATCTGTAAGTACTGTAATATAGAGTAATCTTTCCTTATTTAATCTATTAAGTGCTGCACTTATTTTTGCCATCTGCATAAGAGAAAACATACCTTCTTGCATTCTCGCTCCTCCAGATGTTGTAAAAATAATTATTGGAAGCTTTAATTCTATGGCTTTTTCTATTGCTCGCGTTATTTTTTCACCCACTACAGATCCCATACTTCCCATCATAAAATTGCTATCCATAACACAAACTACTACTTCCATTTTCCCAATACTACCTTTACCAGTTACAACTGCCTCTTTCAGCCCTGTTTTTTTCATCATTGATTGTAATTTATCTTCATATCCTTCAAACTGTATAGGATTGCTAGATTCCATTTCAGCATCAAATTCCTCAAAACTACCATTATCCATTACAAGTTCTATTCTTTCTCTTGCACTCATTCTAAAATGATAACCACAATACTGACATACTTTATTATTTCTATCTAAATCTTCTTTGTACAATACCTTCTTACACTTATTACATTTAACCCACATACCATTTGGTATAGATGGTCTGATATCATCTTGAGTATTTTTAAGAGATTCTTGACTTACAGTAATGTACCTTCTCCTTTTAAAGAACTTGTTCAACAAATCTTACTCACTCCTTTCCAATAAATTCGCACTTAATATTATACTATATTTTCCAAATATATTAATTTTTATAAGGTAAACTCTTTATAAACTTTTCTACATACTTTGTATCATAGGTTCCTTTTATAAATTCTTCACTATTAAGCAAATCATATTGGAAATCCACATTTGTGCTAACTCCATCTATAATAAATTCTTCTAAAGCTCTTCTCATAGTTTTAATTGCTTCTTCTCTATTCTTGCCATACACTATAAGCTTAGCTATCATTGAATCATAATATGGAGGTATAGTATATCCTGAATAAACAGCACTATCAACTCTAACATTAAATCCACCTGGAATATATATATCTGTAATTTTTCCTGGACAAGGAATAAATCCTCTCTCTGGATTTTCTGCATTTATTCTGCATTCTATAGAATGTCCATGAGGTGATACATCACTTTGAGAAATATCTAATTTTTCCCCAGCTGCAATCTTAATTTGCTCCTTTACTAAATCCACTCCAGTTACCATTTCTGTTATAGCATGTTCTACTTGAATTCTAGTATTCATCTCCATGAAGTAATAGTTGTTATTTTTATCTAAAAGGAACTCTATAGTACCTGCATTATTATAATTTACAGCCTTTGCTGCTCTAACTGCAGCTTCTCCCATTGATTTTCTAAGTTCTTCTGTCATTATTGGACTTGGAGCTTCTTCCATTACCTTTTGATTTCTTCTTTGCATTGAACAATCTCTTTCTCCCAAGTACACTATGTTTCCAAAGTTATCTCCAAGTATCTGAATCTCTACATGTTTTGGCCTTTCAATAAACTTTTCTAGATATATAGTGTCATCCCCAAAGGAAGCTTTTGCCTCAGATTTAGCATTTTCATAGTTCTTTATTATATCGCTTTCTTCATATACAACTCTTATACCTCTACCACCACCACCAGCAGAGGCTTTTATCATAACTGGATATCCAATATCTCTTGCAGTAGTTAAAAGATCCTCTTCATTTAAAATTGCTCCATTTGATCCTGGTACAACAGGTACCCCAGACTTTGCCATTATTTCTCTAGCATTTGACTTGTTACCCATACTATCAATACATTCTGGACTAGGTCCTATAAATGTAATATTACATTCTCTACATATTCTTGCAAATTTACTGTTTTCAGATAGAAATCCGAAACCAGGATGTATTGCCTGTGCTCCTGACAAAACTGTAGCACTTATTATATTTTGAACATTTAGATAACTATCTTTAGGAGATGCTGGCCCTATACAAACAGCTTCATCTGCCATCTGCACATGCAAAGCTTCTCTGTCAGCTTCTGAATACACTGCTACAGTTTGAATTCCCATCTCTCTGCAAGCTCTTATTACTCTTACTGCTATTTCACCCCTATTTGCAATCAATATCTTACTAAACACTTTTTAAATTCAACTCCTAATACTTTAGTTTTTATCTCCTATCATAAACATCAATTCCGCTTCAGCAGCTTTTTCTTCTTTAACATAAGCTACTGCTTTACCTATACCTGCAGGTCCTTTCATTTTTACAATTTCAACAACCAAAGTAAGTGTATCTCCAGGTACTATCTTTTTTCTAAATTTAGCTCTATTTATGCCACCAAAAAATGCTATTTTATTTTTAAATTCATCTTTACTAAGTATAGCTACTGCCCCTGCCTGTGCAAGTGCTTCTATAGTAAGCACTCCAGGCATAACTGGTTCTTCTGGAAAATGTCCTTGAAAAAACTGTTCATTTGCTGTCACATTTTTTATAGCAATAACTTTTTTTCCAGGTTCCATATAAACCACTCTATCAATTAATAAAAATGGATATCTATGTGGAATAATTTCTTTAATTTCCTTTATTCCTAAATTTACATTGAAATCATTTTTTTCCATAATATCCTCCCAAGTATTAATTTATTTATTAACCTTTATTTTAAACAAGCACTGTCCATATTCAACCATCTGTCCATTTTCTGCAAGTATTTCTACAACTTCACCATCAACATCACTTGATATTTCATTCATGATCTTCATTGCTTCTATTATACATAGCACATCACCTTTTTTAACTTTATCTCCAACACTTACATAATCTGCTTTATCAGGACCTGCCTTACTATAAAATGTCCCTACAATAGGTGATACTATTTCTTTTATGTTTTCATCATCTTCAATCTCTTTTTCATCTTTTGTATCTTCTTTTTTTACACCTTCATCTTTTACACTTTCATTTTTATATGAAGGATTTTCTACACTAGTAACTTCACTCTTCTGCAAATTTTCCTCTAACTTAGGTTCAATAGATCTAGTATTTTGAAAAGTATGTGCTATATCGCTTGCTTTAATTACTCCAGATTCACCCTTCTTTTTCATTATTATAGAAATTTTATCCCAATCAACTTCCAAATATCCAAGACTTGAATTATCCATAACTTTTATCATTTCTTCAATTGCCTTAAAATCCATATTGCTCACCCCATCTTTTTAATAAAATTACAGCATTATGTCCTCCAAATCCAAAGGAATTTGACATAGCATATTTAACATCCACTTTTCTACCTTTATTAGGAACATAATCAAGATCACATTCTTCATCTTTTTCCCTATATCCTATAGTAGGTGGAATAAAGCTATCTTCCATTGACTTTATACATACTATAGCCTCAACTGCACCTGCAGCTCCAAGTAAATGACCTGTCATAGATTTAGTTGAACTTATAGGTATTTTCTTTGCAATATCGCCAAATAATCTCTTTATTGCCAATGTTTCACCTTTATCATTTGATACAGTACTTGTTCCATGTGCATTTATGTAAGATACATCGCCTTTTTCTATATTAGCTTCTTTTATTGCCTCACCCATAGCATAGGCCGCTCCTTCTCCTTTAGGATCAACAGAAGTTATATGATACGCATCACAAGTAGATCCATATCCAACTATTTCCGAATATATTTTAGCATTTCTCTTCTTTGCATGTTCCAAAGATTCCAATATAACAATACCAGCTCCTTCTCCCATAACAAATCCATTTCTCTCTTTATCAAATGGAATAGAAGCCCTTTTTGGATCATCACTTTTGCTAAGTGCTGTTAATGATGTAAATCCTGCTACAGAAAGTGGAGTTATACTTGCTTCAGTTCCCCCTGCAATTATTACATCTGCAGTTCCGTTTTGTATCATTCTATAAGCTTCTCCAATACAATTTGTACTTGTTGCACAAGCTGTAACAACTGTAGTACATACTCCTTTTGCACCATATCTTATTGCAATGTTTCCAGCTGCCATATTACTTATTATCATTGGAATAAAAAGTGGATGAATTCTATTCGGTCCTTTTTTCATAAGAGTTTCATGTTCTTTCTCTATAGTTCCTATTCCTCCAATACCAGAACCTACAACAACTCCCATCCTATGTTTATCAACACTGTCTAAATCAAGTCCAGAATCTTTAATTGCTTCATCTGCTGCAACTACAGCAAATTGTGAAAATCTATCTAATCTTCTGGATTCTCTTCTACCTAAAATTGATATAGGATCAAAGTCTTTAACCTCTGCAGCCAATTTTGCTTTAAAACCTTCTGTATCAAATCCTTTAATAAAATCTATTCCACATACTCCATTTTTTATATTACTCCAAAAAGTATCTACATCATTTCCTACTGGTGTAACTGCTCCAAGTCCTGTAACTACTACTCTATTTTTCACCTATTTCACCAACCTTTGATCATTTTTGTAATTATTTATCATTGCATTTATAAGATTTATAAATAATTACATTACCATTCCACCATCTATATTTATAACCTGACCTGTAATGTAATCAGATTTACTAGATGCCAAAAATGACACTGCTTCAGCCACATCGCTTGGCAATCCAATTCTCTTTAAAGGTACAGTAGACAGTATACTCTCTTTAACTTTATCAGGAAGTACCTCTGTCATACTTGTTTTTATAAATCCAGGTGCTACTGCATTTACATTTATACCTCTTCCTGCAAATTCCCTAGCAGTAGATTTTGTTAATCCTATTATACCAGCTTTTGCAGCTGAATAATTTGCCTGACCTGCATTTCCAGTTATTCCTACTACAGAAGATATATTTATTATTTTACCACTTCTCTTTTTCAGCATAATTGGAGCAACATGTCTTATACAATTAAATGCTCCTTTTAAATTTACTTCTATTACTTTATCAAAATCTTCTTCTTTCATTCTAAGTATCAATCCATCTTTTGTTATACCTGCATTATTTACAAGTATATCCACTGTATTGAACTTTTCTACTGCCTTTTCAATTATATTTTTAGCATCATTAAATATACTAACATCACCAGGCACCAAAATAGCTTTACTACCTAATTTTTCAATTTCTTTAACAATTTCATTTAAAGAATCTGAATTATTTCTATAATTTATAACTATATTAGCACCTTCTTCAGCAAGCTTAAGTGCAATAGCTCTGCCTATACCCCTTGATGCTCCAGTAACTATAGCAACTTTTCCTTCCATAAGTCTTTCCATTTCACATTCTCCAATCTTATTTATTTAATCTCTCTATAGTGCGATTCAAAGAATCCATATCTTGGACGTTTAAAATAGTAGATTTTCTATCCACTTTCTTTACAAAACTGCTTAAAACTTTTCCTGGACCTACTTCTATAAAAGTATCCACTCCAATATTAATCATATTTCGTATTGTCTTTTCAAAATAAACTGTACTCATTACTTGTTTCTTTAAATATGGCTTAACAAGGTTAACATTTTCCACTATTTCTCCTGTAACATTTGTAATAAGTGGTATTTTAAAATTTGAAATTGATATACTCGCTAGTTCCTTTTCAAGTTTTTCCGCTGCCGGTTTCATTAAAGAAGTATGAAAAGGCCCACTTACAGAAAGTCTAACAACTCTTCTTGCACCAGTTTTTAATAACTTTTCTGCAACTTCTTCTACAACTTCCTTTTCACCGGAAATCACTATCTGTCCTGGACAATTTAAGTTAGTTATCTCTACTACACCTTTACTAGAATATTCTTTGCACAATGCATTCACTGTAGAAATGTCAGACCCCATAACAGCAAACATTGCTCCTTTTCCATAAGGTACAGCTTGTTGCATATATCTTCCTCTTTTCTTAACTAATGAAACTGCATCTTCAAATTTAATGACTCCACTTGCAACAAGAGCAGAATACTCTCCAAGACTTAATCCTGCTGTAATATCAGCTTTTACTCCAAAGCTATTTAAAGCAGTAAGTGCTGCAATGCTCATAGTTAAAATTGCAGGTTGTGTGTTCTCAGTTTCATCTAAATCCTCTTTAGGCCCTGAAAAACACATATTACTTATGGAAAATCCAAGTACTCTATCTGCAGTTTCAAAGATCTCCTTTGAGGACTTTATATTATCATAAAGTTCCTTTCCCATACCTACATATTGAGCACCCTGTCCTGAAAATAAAAAAGCTATTTTTCCCATGTTTTCCTCCCAATTTAATTTTGAACTATATTTTCTAATCTCTTTATGCTATCTTCAACTCCACAGAATATATCTTCTATTATCTCTTTTGCACTTTGCTCTTTATTTACAAGTCCTGCAATCTGTCCTGCCATAACAGATCCATTTTCTATATCCCCTTCTTTTGCAGCTTTTGAAAGTGCTCCTCTTCCTAATTTTTCATACTCACTTATAGGAGCATGATTTTTATCTAAAAGTTGAAATTTTCTAGTTAGTTTGTTTCTTATTACTCTTACAGGATGCCCAGTAACTCTACCTGTAACTTGCGTATCTATATCTTTTGCCTTTATAACTCTATTTTTATAATTTTGTGATACCGTACATTCTTTAGCTACCAAAAATCTAGTACCTAATTGAACACCTGAAGCTCCTAGCATAAAAGCCGCCGCTGCTCCTCTTCCATCTCCTATTCCACCTGCTGCTATAACTGGAATATTCACAGCGTCTACAACCTGTGGAACTAAAGCCATTGTAGTTAGCTCTCCTATATGACCACCGGACTCACAGCCTTCTGCAATAACAGCATCTACACCTGACCTCTCCATACGCTTTGCTAAAGCAACAGATGCAACTACAGGTATTACCTTGATATTATGCTCTTTCCACATACTTATGTATTTACCTGGATTTCCAGCTCCTGTAGTAACTACCTTTACTCCCTCTTCGCAAGCCATTTTTGCTATATCTTCCGCAGTATCTGAGAGTAACATTATATTAACTCCAAAAGGCTTATCTGTTAGCTTTTTAGCTTTTCTTATTTCATCTCTTACCCAATCAACAGGTGCATTTCCAGTTATTATTCCAAGTCCTCCAGCATTTGATACTGCAGAAGCAAGTGAACTATCTGCTATCCATGCCATTCCTCCTTGTATAATAGGATATTTTATACCTAGCATATCACACAATTCAAAATTACTCATACATACCTCCATACTAACAATACATTGTTCTATTTGTTATATTTAACTACAAAATTAACAGCATCTCCTACCGTCTTTACCAATTCCTCATCATCTATCTGAACTCCAAATTCATCCTCTATATCAATTATTATTTGAAATAATTCTAAAGAGTCAACCCCAATTTCTTCAAATGAAGTATTCATCTTTATTGTTTCTTTGTCTATATCAAGTTGCTGTGAAATTATATTTCTTATTTTTTCAAACACCATTTCTATCTTATAAATCAAATTTCAAAAACAACTCCTCCATATGTAAGTCCTCCTCCAAAACCTACCAATATGATTTTATCTCCAGATTTAAAATCATATTTTCTTCTCACTTCATCAAGTGCTATCCCAACACTTGCCGCTGAAGTATTTCCATACTTATCTAAGTTAATATAAAATCTATCTAAAGGTATATTCAATCTTTTAGATGCAGCTTCTATAATTCTAAGATTTGCTTGATGTGGAATTATACATTTTATCTCGTCTATTGAACTATTGGATTGCTCTAAAAGCTTCCTTATACATTTATCCATAATCTTAACTGCAAATCTAAATATTTCTTTTCCATCCATTTTAACTACTGATCTTGCCCTCTTTACTTCAGTTTTCATATATGGATTATCTACAGCTTTTGCCTGACAAATTAGAGATTCTCCAAGACGTCCATCTGAACCTGTAAAAAATGCACGCATACTATCTTTTTCTCCCTGTTTTAATACAGCAGCTGCTGCACCATCTCCAAACAAAATACAAGTACTTCTATCCTTCCAGTCAAGTATTTTAGAAAGAACTTCGGCACCTATTATTAAAATTGTTTTTGCTCTACCTGCTTTTATAAACTGAGTTGCAATATCTAAAGCATATATAAAGCCAGAACAAGCTGCTGATATATCAAAACAAGTAGCATTAAGTGCATTTATATTCTTTTGAACTATACATGCTGTAGAAGGCAAAAAATTATCTGGTGTAGCAGTAGCTACTATTATAAACTCAATTTCATCTGCAGATATATTTGCATCTTTTATAGCCTTGACTGCAGCTTTTGTAGCCATATCAGATGTATTCTCACCTTGGGAAATTCTTCTCTGTTCAATTCCAGTTCTACTCTTTATCCAACTATCATTTGTATCTACTATTTTACTTAAGTCATCATTTGTAACAATATTTTTCGGTAAATAGCTTCCTGTACCAATAATCTCTACTTTATTCATTTTTCCCCTTCTTCTTTATATATAGTATATAGATTCAATATATTATATTTTTATTTGGGTTTAACTCCAACATTATATTTATCCTTAAAAAATTTATTTAACTTTTCAAGAGCTGTTGTCAAAATAGACTCTTCTTCCTCGCTTAATCCTTCTATACATTGCTTAACCATATCTGAATGAAATTTCCTGTGTATTCTATAAGCTAGCCTCCCTTTTTTAGTAAGGCTTATATACACAATTCGTCTGTCTGCTTCGCTTCTATTTCTAACTACATATTCTTTACTTACTAAATGATTTATAGCTGTAGTTAGAGTTCCCAAAGTTATATCAAGTTCAGATGCTATTTCAGTCATTTTCCTAGGCTTATACATTCCTATAGCTTCTATAGTATGTATCTCAGAAATTGATAAATCCTTAAAAGATGCATATTGAAGCGACTTTTGTTCTATCTGTAATATGTCATAAAAAATATCAACTAACAATTCATTTATAATATTTATAGCTTTATCCACCAAATCACCTTTCTAAGTACACAATTTAAAAAACTTCAAGGTATATTATAATTAAACATTATACATCATACAGCATATCTGCTTCAGAAACCAATTCTTTGATTAGATCTTTTACTTTTACTATTTTATTTATTCTGTATGCATTGGCACCTACAAAAATAAGAGCTTCATTTACATTGCCTTTAACTGCATTTATTAAAGCTCTAGATATACAATATGGTGTAATTTTTGGATCGCATTTTTTTAGGCAATTATAACATTTTGTTGGAGCAATTCTCCCTTTTTTTGCTCTCTTTATAAATTCATTTTCTATTGCTCTTCCTGGTAATCCTACTGGACTTTTAATAAATTTTATATCCTGCTCTTTTGAATTTACATACATATTTTTATATTCTATACTTGCATCACATTCCTCTGTAGCTACAAAACGCGTTCCCATTTGGACACCAGATGCACCTAATTTTAAAAATTTTACAATATCAGATCCCGTATAAATTCCGCCTGCAGCTACTACTGGTATGTTTTTGTTATATTTATCCTCAAATATTTTTACTACATTTAAAACTTCTGGTACAATATCCTCAAGTTTTTCTGTACCAGATTCTAATTGTTCTGGATGAAATCCAAGATGTCCTCCTGCCATTGGTCCTTCTACTACAATCAAATCAGGTAACCTTGAATGTTTTTTTACCCAACTTCTTATAATAAGTGATGCAGCTTTTGCTGAAGATACAATAGGTGCTATTTTCATATTACTTCCCTCCACAAGCTTTGGCAACTTAAGTGGAAGTCCTGCTCCTGATATTATAATGTCAACACCCTCTTCAATGCAAGTCTTTACCATTTCATCATAGTCACTTACAGCAACCATTATATTAACACCAATTATTCCCTTTGGACTCAATTCTCTGGCCTTTTTTACTTCTTTTCTCAAAGCTCTAATATTCGCATCTTTTGTATTTGTTTCAAAATCAGGCTCTCTATATCCTATTTGCACTCCAGATATTACTCCTATTGCACCCTCATTTGCTACAGCTTGACAAAGTCTATATCCAGAAATTCCGACCCCCATACCCCCCTGTATAATGGGAACATCAGCCTTTAAATCTCCTATAATAAGTGGAGGTAATCCCATTTAATCGTCTCCTTTAATATAATTTTTGATTATCAAATAATTTGATAATCAAAGTATATATTAAAAGGATTTTACTGTCAAATAATTTAATATGTAAATAAAGTACCACAAAGTTTAATTGTTATAATTTTTATAGTTTGATATAATTAATTACTAAGGATGTACTTTTAAATAAAGTTAATAAAAGGCAGGTATTAGTTATATGAGCACTTTTGTATTTAATAACAAAGATTCAAATTATACTCCTGTTAATAATGTTTTCATAGATAAATTTATGCCAAAAGCCCGTGGAGAATTTGTAAAGGTATATCTTCTAGGGCTAAAATATTGCAATTCTGGAGAATTAGGTGTAAGCTCAGAAGTTATAGCAAGTACACTACATCTTTTAGAAACAGATGTTATAAATGCTTGGAATTATTGGGATGAGGAAAATGTAGTAAAGATGATTCCAGTAGATAACATGGGAAATTATAAAATAGAATTTCTAGATCTAACGGAACTTAAGGACAAAAAACCTGAAAATATCGATATAGTTGAAGAATTAAATAAAAGTTCTACAAAAGATATGCTTCAAGACATAGAAAAATTATTAGGTAGAACTCTCTCTTCCAAGGAAATTACTATGTATATAAGTTGGCTTAAGGAATTTAATTTTTCTCCAGAAATCGTGTTACTATTAATTCAATATTGTGTTTTAAAAGGGAAAACAGATAGTAGATATATTGAAAAAATTGCCATATCCTGGTTTGATGCTAAAATTAAAAATATAAATGATGCTCAGACTTTTATCAAAAAACATGAAGATAAGTGGATCAACATACGAAAAATATTAAAATACCTAGGTATTAAAGATGGAGAAGTTATGAAACCACAGGAAAAGCTTCTTACTAAATGGCTCAATACTTATAAATTTTCACTAGATTTGATTTTCAAAGCTTGTGACATATGTTTTCAAAGAATAAATAAGGCAGATTTTAAATATATCGATGGAATACTCTCTAGCTGGTATAAAGATAATATAAAAACACTTGAAGATGTGGAAAATAAGGACAAAAAGAAAATTAGATATATAAATCCTCAAGCTAAGAGTAAATCAAATTCCAAGACCAGTACTTTTAATAACTTCAAACAAAGAAATTATGATTTCAATGATTTGGAAAAGAAACTATTAGGATGGGATAATAATGATTAAGGGTTATCATAATGCCATTATGAAAATATATGAAGATATTCAAAATAAAGAAAAAGAATTACTTAATATGAGAAAAAAAGAAATAGAAAAAAAAATACCTGAAATTTTAGATATAGAAAGGGAAATTGGACTGTCTTCCATTAAGTTGTCTATTCAACTTTTAAAAAATACAAAGGATAAAGATAAATATATAAAACAAATACATGATAAAATAACTGACCTTAGAATAAAAAAATCTGAACTGCTTGTTGCAAATAATTATCCTATGGACTATCTAGAAATTCATTATGTATGTCCTAAATGCAAAGATACAGGATTCATAGGTACTAAAAAATGCAGTTGTTATAAGCAAAAATTAGTAAAATTATATTATAAAAATTCTAATTTAATGAATATATTGAAAAAAAATAATTTTGAAAATTATAATCCCGAGCTATTCTCTCCAAGAAGAGCTGATGGTGAACATATAAGTCCTAGAAAAAATATAGAAAATATTGCAACTAAATGTTGGAAATTTATTGAGGATTTTTCTACATCAAATGAAAACTTGCTTTTTTATGGAAGTTCTGGAACTGGAAAGAGTTTTATGTCAAACTGTATAGCAAAAGAGTTGCTTGATAAAGGTTATTTAGTAACATATAGAACTGCGGAAACCTTAATTCAAAATTTAAGGAGCTTAAGATTTACAAATAATGAAAATCTTAAATATTTGATCTTTGAATGTGATTTACTTATAATAGACGATCTTGGTTCTGAACAAATAACTGACTTTTCAAAAACAGAACTATTTAATTTATTAAACACAAGACTTCTAAAAGATAAAAAAATAATAATATCCACTAATTGCGATTTAGAAGAATTATTAAAAATATACTCTGAAAGAATTTCTTCAAGATTAATAGGCAATTTTACATTATTCAAATTTTTTGGAGAAGATATACGAGTAAAACAAAATATACAGAGTAAGAAATTATAACATATTTCTTACTCTGTTCTTAATATTAATTTTCTAGGTATCAACTCACATTTATAATTTAAAATTTCCACTAAAAAAACACCTTAAACAGATTATATTCCGTTAAGGTGTTTTGGTGCTGGCAGTAGGCATCGAACCCACGACCTACTGATTACAAGTCAGTTGCTCTACCAGCTGAGCTATGCCAGCAAATGGCGACTTAGATGGGGATCGAACCCACGACCTCCGGCGTGACAGGCCGGCACTCTAACCAGCTGAGCTACTAAGCCATTGTATGGTGGGCACAACAGGGCTCGAACCTGTGACCCCCTGCTTGTAAGGCAGATGCTCTCCCAGCTGAGCTATGCGCCCACACAATTGGTGACCCCTAGCAGACTTGAACTGCTGTTACCACCGTGAAAGGGTGGTGTCTTAACCACTTGACCAAGGGGCCATACTTTTTAATTTAATTTTTATTTATATAAATCTACAAAAGATAATATAAATGGCGACTTAGATGGGGATCGAACCCACGACCTCCGGCGTGACAGGCCGGCACTCTAACCAGCTGAGCTACTAAGCCACTGTATGGTGGGCACAACAGGGCTCGAACCTGTGACCCCCTGCTTGTAAGGCAGATGCTCTCCCAGCTGAGCTATGCGCCCATACAATTGGTGACCCCTAGCAGACTTGAACTGCTGTTACCACCGTGAAAGGGTGGTGTCTTAACCACTTGACCAAGGGGCCATTTTTTTAATTTAATTTTTATTTACTTCTCATATTAACTATTGGGTTCTTTTCGTAAACCCGACATAGACTATAATACAAAATATTTATCAAAGTGTCAACACTTTTTTTTATTTTCTCTTAACTTTTAATATATTTTCATTAATTTCGTTGTTTATATCCATAACTAAATTGTATAATTTGTAATTTTTTAAAATATAATGACTTAGTAACCAATATAATCCATTATCAAAAGAGCTGTATCTTCAATGGCCCTTTTAGTTACATCTATAACTTTACAATTTAATCTCTTTATAAGTCTATCTGCAAAATCAATTTCTTGAAGTACTCTTTCTTCATCAGCATATTTTATATTCGAAAAATGTGTACGATAGCTATCTAATCTTCTTTTTCTTATTTCTATAAGTTGAATTGGATCTATAGTAAGTGCAACTATTTTTCTTCTACTTATCTCAAATAATTCCTTTGGTACTGGAACCTCAGGCATAAGAGGAATATTTAAAGCCTTTATTCCCTTGTTTGCAAGATACATGCAAATTGGAGTTTTTGATGTTCTTGAAAGTCCTATTAATATAACATCTGCATACTTTATACCAGAATTATTTTTACTATCATCATATTGAACTGCAAACTCCATAGCTTTTATCTTCTTATAATATTTGCTATCCATCATCCAAACAGCACCTGGTCTATATTGAGGTATAGTGTTTAGTATATCTGCTGCCATGCTTATACATGGCCCTAATACATTATTTATAGGTATACCACACTCACCACATCTTCTTGTAAGGAATTCTCTAACATCAACTAGTACTATAGTAGATATTACAAGTATATTTTCCCTACTTTCTAATTTATCTATAAATTCATTTACATCTTCATAACTTTTAACATAGGGTACTTTTTGAATTTTAACAGTTTCAGAAAATTGATATGCCGTTGCCCTTGCAACCTGTTCTGCTGTTTCTCCTATAGAATCGGATACAGCATATATTTTCAACATATTTTCACCTTCTCTATAAATATACCTTAATTATATAAACGACATATACATAATAACATATATTTATTATATTTTGTAAATTATATTCTAAACTTTACTTGTAAAACATATTCCCCTACAATATAATAAAAACTAAGTTTTATCTCATACTAAGGAAGTGTTCAACTTGTTTCATGAAATAATAATAATTGGTGCTGGTGCTTCAGGCATGATAGCTGCACTTACAGCAAAGGATTCAGGAAAAGACGTTGCTCTAATAGATGGTTCAAATAGAATATGCAAAAAAATACTAATTACCGGAAATGGCAGATGTAATATAACGAACACAGATCAAAATTTATCCAGATATCATAGCAACAATAGTTACTTTTTCAAAGATATACTTTCCAACTTCACATATAAAAATACCTTTGATTTTTTTGCATCAATAGGGCTGCCTCTGACTACACAGGAAAATGGAAAAGCATATCCAATGTCTTTTCAAGCCTCATCTGTTGTAGATATATTAAAAATAGCAGCAGAAGAAAGAAATATTCCCATTTACTTAAATTCAAAAGTAAAATCTATAATTAGAAAAAATAATAATTTTAAAATAATATGCAATAATCAGACATTTAAATGTAATAAAGTAATATTATGTACAGGTGGTAAATCTGCAGCCAATACCGGATCAGATGGCTCAGGATTCTTAATTGCACAAAAACTTGGTCATAATATAATAACTCCTGTACCATCTTTAGTTCAGTTAAAACTAAAATACAATCATTTAAAAGCATTATCAGGTGTAAAATTCAATGGTGAATGTGAATTAATAGTAGATGGCAAATCAATGAGAAAAGAATATGGTGAAATATTATTTACAGACTATGGTATATCAGGTCCACCTATTCTTCAAGTAAGTGGCATTGCATCAAGAAATCTATTATATAATCGTGATGTAAAATTAAAAGTAGATATGTTCCCTAATTTTTCGAAAAAACAACTTATAGACTTCCTTGAAAATCATTTTGGGCTATTAGGATATAGAAGCACTTATAGCTCATTTATAGGTATAATAAACAAAAAAATAATCCCTATTATATTAAAAGAAGCTAATTTAAGCAGTATACATAAACCTACATCTGATCTTACTTGGAATGAAAAGAAAAACATATATGATATTTTGAAATCTTGGACATTTACTGTTTATGACACTAACTCTTTTAGAAATTCTCAAGTAACATCAGGTGGAGTAGATACTCAAGAGATAAATCCTTTAACCCTTGAGTCAAAAATAATACCTAATTTATATTTTGCAGGTGAAGTTGTTGATGTTGATGGAGATTGTGGTGGTTTCAATCTTCAATGGTGTTGGAGTTCCGGTTTTATAGCTGGAAAAAGTGCTGCTAAATCAAATTAAAAACATTTTTACTTTTGCCAAATAGTTCTTATGATACATAATTTTTTGCCATCATCATCTGATATTAAATGATGTGCTATATAATTATTGCCTCTTTTTACAACTTCAGTTGATGATTTTATTTTTTTTCCATAAGTAGTTTCCTTTTTGTAAGTAACATTTAAACTCTTTATTGAATAATTAAGCACAATTTCAAGTGGAACAGTTTCTATTGCCCAATCTAAGTACTTTACATTATTTACATGCATATTTGTATCTATATCGCTATATCTTACATTAAAATACTTCTCATAAGTAAACTTTTCAGGTAAATGCACATTATCTATATCAAGTGGTTTATTATCAATTTCTTTATTTAATCTATAAATAGAATACATATCATCACTTATCTTTTTCACTCTTCTCTTATCAGTATCCATAAGTAGCCATATAGATTTCGCCCTGCATATTATATTATCATCTGCATCAACAACTTCAAAGGTCCTATATCCATAAAATTTCCTAAAGGAATAGGCACTAGTTCTAACTCTTATGTTTTCACGAAAAGAAGGATATCTATCTATATTTATATCCCATTTGTATAAAACCCATGCTATTTTATTTTTTTCCATATAATTAAGTCCATTCCCTACATCTTGGGATTGTTTTGTTGCAGTGTCTTCAAAATAATTAATTAAACTAGTTACAAGTAATTTTTTTCTAAAATCTATTTCATAATAGTTAACTTCATATTCTTTCTCCGTAGTTAACTTATCCAAAATATCCCCTCCTAATTATGGTAATACTATAATATTATCATCAAATTACTATGTCTACAAATAAAAAAAGACTTGTGGTACTATCTTTCTACCAAAAGCCTTTTTATATTAATTATATTCTATATTTCAGAAACCCTTATAGTTTGATCTCTCCCAGGTCCTACTGATACTATAGATACCTTAGTTTCTGTAAAATCTTCTATTGCCTTTATATACTTCTTAGCGTTCTCAGGAAGAGAGTCATAATCTCTTGCATCCTTTACGCTATCATCCCATCCATCAAATTCTTTGTATACAGGTTCACATTCTGCTAAATCTTCAAGACTTGCAGGAACATAATCAATAATTTCACCATTAAATTTATATCCAACACATGCCTTTATCTTATCAAGTCCTGCCAATGTATCGATTTTTGTAATAGCAAAACTAGTAAGTCCAGATAATCTACTACTTGTTTTAAGTATAACTAAATCAAGCCATCCACATCTTCTTGCTCTTCCTGTAGTTACTCCATATTCATGTCCCTGTTCTCTTATCCAATTTCCAGTATCATCATTTAATTCTGTTGGGAAAGGTCCTTTTCCAACTCTTGTAGTATATGCCTTAGCTATACCAACGGCACTATCTATCAATGAAGGTCCTACTCCAGCACCAATGCAAACCCCACCTGCAATTGTACTTGAAGAAGTTACATATGGATATGTACCATAGTCTATATCTAAAAGTGTACCTTGTGCACCTTCAAACAATACTTTTTTTCCAGCTTTTATATTCTTATTAACTTCTACTGATATATCTTTTACAAATGGTCTAATCTTATCTGAATAAATCATATATTCTTCATATACAGAATTAAAGTCAAGTTCTTCTCCTCCATATACCTTTGATATTATAGCATTTTTTATTTCCATATTTTTCTTTAAGTTTTGAGCAAATATATCTTTATGCAATAAGTCGCAAACACGAATTCCGCTTCTCTCCATCTTATCAGTATAGCATGGCCCTATTCCTTTCCCAGTTGTTCCTATATCTTTTTTACCTCTTGATTTTTCCTTAACATTATCAAGAACCTTGTGATATGGCATAATTAGTTGTGCTCTATCACTTATAATAAGATTGTCACTTGTAACTTCAACTCCGTTTTCTTTAAGATATTCTATTTCTTCAAAAAGAGCCTTAGGATCTAAAACTACACCATTTCCTATCACATTTAATTTGTCTTTATATAGTATTCCTGAAGGTATAAGATGTAGCTTATACTGCTTACCATCTACCTCAACTGTATGACCAGCGTTATTTCCTCCTTGAAATCTAACAACAACATCTGCTTCTTTGGCAAGATAATCTGTCATCTTACCCTTTCCTTCATCTCCCCATTGAGCTCCTAAAACAATAAACGATGACATAAAATTTTTTCCTCCTCATTTTTATATATCATGATTAAAACAGTACTATAAAACTACTCTTTTTTGGATATATCTCTTGCTACAACTACACCGGTCGTGGACGCCTGCATAAGTCCTCTTGTGATGCCAGCTCCATCACCTATGGTATAGAGGTTTTCTATACTTGTTTCAAATCTATTATTTGTTTCGAATTTGCTTGAGTAAAATTTTACTTCTACTCCATATAAAAGTGTATTCTTACTATATAGTCCTGGTGCAATCTTATCAAAAGCCTTTAATGCCTCAACTATAGATGTAAGATGTCGCTGTGGCAATACAAAACTTAAATCTCCTGGAACTGCAGACTTTAATGTAGGAATTGTAGTGGATTTTTTCAGCCTTGAATAATCAGTTCTTCTTCCATTTAAAAGATCTCCTAACCTCTGAACCATTATACCTCCACCAGTTAACATATTTCCAAGCTCCGCAATATACTTACCATAAGCTATAGGTCTATCAAAAGGTTCTGTAAAAGATGTAGATACAAGCATAGCAAAATTAGTATTATCCGTTCTTAATTCCTTTTCAGAATAACTATGGCCATTTACAACAGCTATAGCTCCATCATCATAGTGTTCCTCTGAAACTACTCCACCAGGATTCATGCAAAAAGTTCTAACTTTATTATCAAAGGTATCTGAATAATATACTAATTTAGCCTCATACAAATCCTTAGTTAAGTGATCCATTATTGAATTAGGAACTTCAACTCTAACTCCAATATCCACAGCGTTGTTTACAGTCTTTAAGCCAAGATCTTTTGATTCTTTAGACCACCATTCTGCTCCTCCTCTTCCTGGAGCAACAACTACATACTTTCCTTTTATTTCTTTAATTTTTCCATTTTTATTTATTCTAACTCCTATTACTTTTCCATCTTTAACTAATACTTTTTCGGCCTCAGTAAGTTCGCTAAATTCTGTATTAGTATTATCAATCAAATAATGGTACATTCTTTTAAGAACATCATAAGCAAGCTCTGTTCCTAAATGTCTAACAGGGCATTCTACAAGTTTTATATTATGTTTACTTGATTCATATTTTATTTTATCTATTTTTTCGTTATTCAATCCATATACGGTTTTATTTGCACCAAAATTCAAATATATATCATCACAATATTTTATTAAATTCTTACACTCTTCTTCTGAAAAATACTCAAGTATCCTTCCACCAACCTCTGGGCTCAAAGAAAGCTTTCCATCTGAAAAAGCCCCTGCTCCTGACCAACCAAAAGTTATGGCACATGGATTACATTTTACACATTTTCCAGTTATTCTTTCAGGGCATTTTCTATTTTCTATACTTCTACCCTTATCTAATATAAGTATACTCAAATCTTTATTGAGTTTTGTAACTTCGAGAGCAGTAAATATTCCCGCAGGACCTGCACCAATTATTATAACATCATACTTATTCTTCAAAACGTATCCCTCCTACATTATGGTATCAGAAGTGCAGATTTCAGTCAATAAAAAATACGAATATTCTTTGATAATTTAGAATTAAAATTCGTACTAATACTATTAGTCTATTACTTATACTCCTGTGTGAATTATTATACTGCTATTTACTGTAAACAATATCATATTTATAAAATAATTTTAAAGACTATTATACTATTTATAATATACTTTATATAACTTTAAAAGCACATATAAATCTAAATTATATGTTATGGTGGTTGCATTTAAATTTATTGTGTCCTGCAACCAAAGACACCAGTTTGGTAATTACCATTACTTTTATTTTGTTTATATAAAACTCATTATTTTCAATTTCGCTAAGGTTCTTTCCTTAGGACACTTATAATTATATATGGTTTTTGTTACTACTTAATGTCATGTAAGTTAACTATTTGTAACAAATTATCACTATTAATCATAATAATACATACATCAACAATTTACATTAATAAATTAGTTATTTATAAGAAAATCCAATATATTCCAACCACTTGAAGATTCTGATCTGTATAACTCTGTATACCCACACCTTTTACAGGTAATAGTAATAAATTTTTTATTTTGTATATCAAATATTTTAGCAAAATTTCCTCCAGTTGCTTGAAATTGGTCTGATTCATATTCGTTATTACCACACTTTGGACAGATGTACTGTTTCTTTTCCATATTTAACCTCCTAACAATCATGTATAACCTAAAATTGATTATATCATATTTTTGGTTAAAATTTTCAAGCTTACTATAAGTATTATCTCTATTATAGGTAATAAAAAAACCATTGATATTTTCTTGTCAATGGCTCTTTTATTACTCATAATAATTTATTATTTCTCGAATTAGTTGCTCTTTGTCAGTAAGTTCTTGAATATTTCCATAAAATATTTTTTTTCCATAAATTTTATTAAGACAATATAGAAATTTTATAAAATCACAATTTCCAGCTCTCTCCCCTATTCCACTAATAGTACAATTTACAAACTTGGCTCCAGCCTCCACAGAACTCATAGAATTTGCAATAGCCATTCCAAAATCATTGTGTGCGTGAATTTCCACTTCAATTGGTACTTCCTGCTTTATTTTCTTTATACTATAAAATATTCTTCTCGGGTAGAGAATACCAACAGTATCAGCATATCTTACTCTCTTAACTCCCATGGAAGATACATCCCTACAAAGTTCAATCAGAAAATTTATATCAGCCCTACTGGCATCTTCAAGACCAATAGTTACCTCATATCCCTTATTCATTGTATATTCAATACATCTCTTCATGTTATTTACAACCCATTCCCTCTTGCTTCTAAGTTTATATTTTATCTGTATATCAGATGATGGAACGGATATATGAATTATATCTACACCACAATCTATTGAATTATCTATATCTTTTATATTCATTCTGTTCCATGCAGATATCTTACTTTTAAGTCCCAAACCCACAATCTTTTCAATCCCCTTTTTTTCATCTCCACCCATAGCCGGAATCCCCGCTTCTATCTGACTTATTCCCATATCATCTATAATTTTTGCAATTTTCACCTTTTCTTCTATTCCAAAAGCTATACAGGCTTTTTGCTCTCCATCTCTCAAAGTAGTATCAACAATATTCACATCCATCCTTATTACCTCATTTCAAGCAAGTATTTTTAAATTTATTGAAAATTTCAACCAATTCATTATCATAAATATTCCTCTTAAGTTTTATGCTTAATCCAGTCACTTTTTTCAAAAATTCATTGATATCAATATCTGAATAATCTATGTTCAACTGATTTAATCTAATCATAATAGCTTTCTTTCCCGAATGTTTTCCTATATACATAGTTCTTTTTTTACCAATATCATAAGGATTATATGGCTCATAAGTATGCGGATTTTTATTTATTCCATCTACATGTATTCCAGACTCATATTTAAATATATCTTCACCTATTACAGCTTTCATGGAATATATCTTATCATTTACAAGACTTGAATATACTTTTGCAGTTTCTCCTATAAGCTTAAAATTTCCAAATACTGTGGCCTTTTTCATAACATGAAGACCAAGAAGTACCTCTTCAAGAGAAGCTCTTCCAAAATTCTGTCCATTAAACACAGCAGTTATTGAATCAGCACCATCTATACAAGCTTCAATACCCACTGCAGTTGCCATATAAAATTTATTACTTGGATAAAAATCTACCTTTACATTAAACTTTTTCTTTATATCACATATCAGCCTCTTCCACACACATAAATTATATTTAACTACATTTTTTATCCTTATAATTTTTATATTCATTTTTTGAAATTTTATTAAATTTTTCTCGATAAATAGTTTATCTAAAATTCTTATATCAATTTCAAGTATTATATTTTTATCTCTTAATGAATCAATAAGTTCTTTGTCTTCAGTATTGTCATAGTTTAAAACAATGTATTCAAATTTCATAGAATATTTATTTATAGATTTTATATCTAAAGTATTACGGACTATATATATGTATTTCAAATCTTCAGGAAATTTTTTTATACTATCAATAACACTTTTATCAATTTCTATGAAATCAACTCCAATATTTTTCAATAGAATTAAAAATTTTTCAGACATCTTTGGATTAATTTCTTTATTACTTTTTAAAATTTGTTCCAAAGTTCTATCTATGATAATCTTTTCTTCATTTTTAAGCATAATGGACATATATATCACCTCTTTGGAGATAGAAGATAGGGATAGACTATCTAGAACTAATCCCTTCCTCCAGTATGTTGTCTTGTGAAAGTTTTTTTACTGCACATAATATTCCTTTATTTATTGAATCGTACATCTCAATGAGTTTTATCCCTGCGGATTCCAGTTTTTCTTTTGGCTCAAATCCTGCTCTTAATGTAAGAACTGCATTACAATCTTTTATAGTCCTTATTATTTTTGAAATTTTATCTTCATGATTATCACAATCTTCTATCCCTGTACAATATTTTTCTACATTTCTCTTTTCAATAAATTTTATAGTTCCAGCATCATATGAATATATATAAAATTCAGTTGCATGTCCAAAATGTTGATCTATATTCATCCCTGTTTTAGAAGATATTGCAAATTTATATCTTTCATCTACATCTGATGCTATTTTCTCCAAAGTCTTATTTTGCTTATTGCCACTTGTGCATCCACTGCTGCAGGTTGAACATCCTCTGAAATCTATAGAACAATCCTGTGAAAGGGTTCCTATTGCATCTGCCCTACACTGCCTGCAGTGATACATCTGCTTTATATCTAGCTCACAATCTTTTCTCATCTCATTAAGTTCAATATTTGAAACAAGTGGGAGATCCGCGAACCTACTTCCCTCAACCGGTATCATCTGCATTATGTTTGTCATGTATACTCCGCATTCCTTTACTTTCTTCACTACATCTTTTATATGCTTGTCATTTATACCTTTTAGCATAACTATATTTACCTTGCATGTTACACCTTTTGAACAAAGATACTTTATACCAGTCAGCTGATTATTCATAAGTATCTGTGCACCTTCTTCACCTTCATACTTATGTCCTAGGTAATTTACCTCCCTATAGATTTTTGCTCCTATTTTTTTGTCAACTGAATTTATAGTAACAGTAACATGAGATACCCCAAGCTCTATAAGCTCATTTGCATAAAACGGAAGCATAAGCCCATTCGTTGATAAACAGAATGTAATATCCGGTGATTCAGCTCTTATAAGTTTAAATGATTCTCGTACCTTATCAAAATTGGCAAGAGCATCTCCAGGTCCTGCTATTCCAACAACAGTCAAATTCTTCATTTTGCTCTTTACAAGCTTAAACTTTTCAAGTGCCTGAGCAGGACTTAAAATTTCACTGGTAACTCCTGGTCTGCTCTCATTTGCACAATCATATTTTCTGTTGCAATAATTACAACTTATATTACATTTTGGTGCTACTGGTATGTGCATTCTAGCAAACTTATGAGCATTGTCTCCAAAGCATGGATGGGTATATGTCTTGTCTTCACTTTTTTTAGTATCATTGTTACATACTGTAACCTTCTTTTCCTTCTCCCTATTTTTCATCTCTTGAAAAGGTGCATAAAAATCATCATAAGCTTTTTTCCTATAAGTGTTTTGGGTGTGTTCCAATACCGCATTAGCAACACTATCTATTAAAAATGCAGAACCATTATATCCTGTAGTCACCATTCTCTGTCCGCCAACCCTATCATGAATAGGAAAACCAATTCTTATTATTTTTATTCCAAGTTTTTCTGCCATTCTTCTTGAATCAGAATTTCCTATAAACAGGTTTATATTAAGCCTTTTTACATAATTCTCCATTGTGCCAAAATCAGTATCATCAAGTATAATTGAATCCTCTTTCTGTGATTTCAGTTCCTGTTTCAACATTTCCTTAACTTTTGTATTTTTAGACCCCATACCAACCATTTTTATAAGTATCCCATTTTCAACACAAAGTCTTGATACTGCATACACCATTTCAGGTTCACCATATAAAAGTATTCTAGCTTGCCCTGTATACTTATGGTTGTCTATCATAGCGTCCAAATATCTTCCTCTTTGCACTATATATTCTTCAGGTATAGAAAAACCTGTTAATTTAGATATCAGTTTTAAAAATTCATTAGTATTCCTAAGTCCTATAGGTATTGGACACTTGTAAAGTGGAACGCCAAATTTATCTCTTAAATACGTTCCAGGAGAATTTTCATCAGATATAGTACATCCCATTTCAATAGTTGCTATAGCTCCTGGCATAGTTTTTATATCCTCTATTTTTGTACCACCTTTTGGAATTCTCCTGTACTTTTCATTGTGTGGAGAATCAAGAGTATTAGATACATCTGGCAAAATTGTATATCCAATTTTAAAGTCATCCAACATCCTCTTTACATTTCTAACATCTCCTGGATTCAAATTTGCACATATTATATTTAATTTTCCTGTTTTTTCAGATTTTTCGCAAATTTGTTCAACTATATTTCTTAAAACTACATAATATCCCTCTGCTTGAGTAGCTCCATAACCAGGAGTAGGAGCAGTAATTATTTTTATATTTTTTATTTTCTCATTATCTTTTTCCTCTTCAAAGAATTCGCTAACAATTCTTTTAGTATCTTCTCCTATTGTCTCTGCAAGACATGTAGTAAGAACTCCTATTGTAGAAGGTTCATACATTTTTATCATATTATTTAGACCTTTTTTTAAATTTTTTGTTCCACCATATACAGTACCCTGTTCAGTTAGAGCAGATGATGCTATATCCACTGGCTCATTGTAATGAGTAGACATATGTCTTCTTATATAAGTACTGCAGCCTTGAGATCCATGCAAAATTACCATATTGTTCTCTATACCTTTAAATGCCATAACTCCACCCATTGGCATACACATTTTACATGGATTTACATCCACATTCACGAGTTTCTTCTTACTCATCTGAAATCATCTCCTCAAATTTATTTTAAACATAATCCCATACAGGGCTATTTACTGTAAGATCTATTTCCTTCGCAAAATTTACGGCTCCTTGGAATCCACCGAGTATGTGCTTTCTCTCGTGGTTATGATCACAAAATGCAACTCCCAATTTATAGGCAAGTGGTCTTTCTTTTACCCCTCCAACCAATATATCTGCACCTTTTTCCACCATGAATTTCTCAAGTTCATACGGATTGGCATCATCTAAAATTACTGTACCAGGATTTGTTATTTTCTCAATTATGTCATAATCTTCAGCTTTCCCCGTCTGGGTACCGACCATTACAGTTTCTATTCCAAGATCTCTAAACTGCTTTATTAGCGATATTGCCTTATATCCACCACCTACATATATAGCCGCTTTTTTACCTCTAAGCCTTCCTCTATAATACTCAAGCTCAGGTTTTATTTTTTCTTCTTCTTCTTTTATAAGAGCTTTTGCCTTTTTCACCATTTCTTCGTCACCTAAAATATGTGCAATCTGAATAAGTGAATTTTCAGTATCTTCAAGTCCTACAAAACTTGTTTTTATAAATGGTATTCCGTACATTTCCTCCATTTTTTTTGCAAGATATCCCATTGAACCTGCACACTGAACTATATTCAAACTTGCTTCTGGAGCTTTTATTATTTCATTGTATTTTCCATCTCCAGTAAGTTTTGACACAATATCTACACCTATTCTCTTCAAGTAATTTTGTACCACCCATACTTCTCCTGCCAGATTGAAATCTCCAAGATAATTTATGCCATGAGCCTTCTTAGGTACTTTTTTATCACCTATAAGTTTTATTAAGGCATCACATGCAGCTCTATAGCCTGTTGACTTATTTCCTGAAAAACCAGGGGACTTTACAGGAATAACTCTTATGGAATATTTTTTTTCTGCCATATTGCATACCGCATCTATATCATCTCCTATTACACCAACTATACATGTAGCATAAACGAAAATAACCTTTGTATTAAACTTTTTTACAATCTCATCTATAGCATTTATAAGTTTCTTTTCTCCTCCAAATATAATATCTGTTTCATTTAAATCTGTAGAAAAACTGTTCCTAAATAATTCAGAACCACTTGATAAACTTCCTCTTAAATCCCATGTGTATGCTGCACATCCTATTGGTCCGTGAATTAGATGAAAAGCATCAGTTATTGGATTCAAAACTACTCTGGCTCCACAATAGACACAGGCTCTCTGACTAACTGCACCTGAAACACTGTCTTGCTCGCATTTTAATTTCATTTTGCTATCTTTAGAGTTATAACAGACAAAATCTTTTCTATCCTCTATTATTTCAGACTTTTTTTCTTCTTCTTTTAATCTAGAAAGTCTAGCCCTTGCTCTTCTTCTTCTATCTTCTAAGTTATTACCTTTTATTTGAAAGTCATATAGATCCTCTTTTCTATTTTCCATAAAATTCGCCCCCAAAGGTTTTATTTAAAGTGAATTCAGGACTATACCTCCTGAATTCACGAAATTAATTATTATCTTACAACTTCAAAATCTTCTTCTGCACATTCTCTTTCAACTTTGTCAAGCATTGCATTGCACATGGATTCTACCAATTTTATAGCTCCAGAGTAACCAACATTTGGAGTATATTGATGACCATATCTATCCATTATAGGGAATCCAAATCTAACAAATGGAATATTTTCCGCTCTTGCTATAAACTTTCCATAAGTATTGGATATTAAAAGATCTACTCCCTCATTCTTTATAAGCTGATGCATTTCAAAGAAATCACTATTTGCTTTTACAATTCCATCTATTCCAGCCTTATCCATCATAGCTTTTATCTTCTTTTCGAACATAGAACCTGGAGTACCCGTTATAACATACTTCGGTATCATTCCAAGAGTTATTACAAACTGTGTAAGTGATATTACAACATCTGGATCTCCTACTATTGCAACCTTTTTACCGGAGAAATATTGTCCACTATCAAGCATAAGGTCAAGAAGCTGTCCTCTTTCTTCTTCAAGTTCTTCTGGAACTTCTTTTCCTGTAAGTTTTACAAGTGTCATTAATAATTCATCCATGGCATCAATTCCTATAGGTGTTTCAAGACTTTCAAATGGTACCTTACATTTAGTTTCAAGCTTCTTTGCTGCATCATCTGATGCATAGCTTCCAAATGATATAGTTACATCTGAATTTCCTGCATCAATTATATCTGAAATTTTTGTACCACCCTTTGGAAATAATTTGTACTCTCCTGTGTTTGGAGCATCGAACACTCCGTTTGTGTCAGGGAAAAGTATATATGGTATTCCCATGAGCTTGAATATTCTCTTCATTTCCTTCATATCTGCAGGTCCAACAAATCCTGGAAGTATATTAATTTTCCCATTTTTCTTCCCATTGTTTACTGATAAGTATTCAACCATACCTCTTACCATATTTGAAAACCCAGTAACATGTGAACCTACATAACTTGGAGTATTAGTATGAATAACAAGTTTACCCTCTGGTATTTCCATGTCTCTTATATAACTAGAAATATCGTCACCTATTGTTTCTGAAAGACATGTAGTATGAATTGCTATTATATCAGGATTATACATTGCAAATATATTCTTAACAGCTGTTTTTAGATTGCCACCTCCACCAAATACACTGGCACCTTCTGTAAATGAGCTTGATGATGCCATTGCAGGCTCCTTGAAGTGCCTTGAAAGTACTGTTCTATGATATGAACAGCAACCCTGTGAACCGTGACTATGTGGAAGACAATTGTGAATTCCAAAAGCAGCATACATTGCTCCTACTGGTTGACAGGTTTTAGCTGGATTTATTCTAAGAGCTTTTCTTTCTACTATTTTTTTTGGCGTTACGTCTAACATTATTTTTCACCCCCTGCAGTTGCTACTTCGTCTATTAACTTTCCATCTATCAAAGGATCTTTTTTCCAAGGTGGAGTCAGGTACTTCCATGCGGGACTATAAACCCCTCTTGCAAGTTCTCTCGCAAATATAACTGCACCTTTAAAACCTGCATATGGTCCTGTATAATCGTAAGAATGGAGCTGTCTGGACAATACCCCCATTTTTTCAATTACATACTTTTCCTTTATTCCTGTTAAGAACATATCTGGATGAAGTTTTTTTATGATTTCTTCCATTTCATGTCCATTCATATCATCTATTATCATTGTATTATCTTTCATGTCTTTTTCCATTCCACCGTAATATGCAAATGGAACTCCTTCTTTTCTAAGAATTTCAGCTTTTTCCTTTGGAACAATAACACGATATTTTTCCTTATCAGGTTCAACTGTTATTTCAGGTATATTTTTGCTGTCTGCATCTACCTTTATAGTTGGAATTACTTCCCTACCTTCATAATCATCACGATGTGCAAATTCATAACCTGCAACAATTGTTTCTACTCCTAAATCTTTAAGAAGTGCCTGATATGTGTGTGCCCTAGAACCTCCAACATACAAACAAGCTGTTTTTCCTCTCAGTCTTTCTTTATAATATTCAATATCAGTATCAATAGCACTCAATTCCTCTTCAATAACTTCTTCTGTCCTCTTATACAAATATGGATCATCAAATACTTTGGCCAAATCTCTCAAAGTATCGATTGTTGCCTTTATTCCTATAAAATTACATTTAATCCATGGTGTTCCGTACTTTGTTTCCATCATCTCTGCAATATAGTTTATGGATCTATGGCACTGTACTAAATTCACATCTGCTAAATCAGCATTTTGAATATGCTCAAAACTTCCATCACCAGTAAGTGTAGCTACAACATTATATCCTATTTTATTGAGAATTCTTTCAATTTCCCAAGCGTCTCCTCCAATATTGTATTCTCCCAGCATGTTTACTGAATATTTCTTATGTTTATTATTTCCTGTTCCAATTACTTGACTCATAAGTGTATTATTTGCTATATGATGTCCTGCAGATTGACTAACACCTTTATATCCTTCACAATTGAATGCAAGTACAGGTACTCCATACTCTTTCTGTGCTTCTGCTGCAACTGCATTTATGTCATCACCGATAAGTCCTACAGGACATGTTGCATATATTCCTATTGCTTTTGGATGAAATATGTCAATAGCTTCTTTTATAGCTTGCTTTAGCTTTTCAACTCCACCAAAAACTATATTTTTCTCCTGCATATCCGTTCCAAACACATATTCAATAAAATTTTGTCCACCGTCTTCAGGTTTTGCTTTATTTCTTCTTCCACCCCATGTATAGAAAGAACAACCTACTGGACCGTGAGTTATGTGAACCATATCTTTTACAGGTCCCATTACAACACCTTTACATCCTGCATAACAACATCCTCTTGCAGTTATTACACCAGGTATAGTTCTTACATTAGCTGTAATTACAGGATTTGGGTCTTCCTTAGTTTTTACTACTATATGTTCTTTTCTTTTTTTATAGGTTTTAGCTGGATATGGTTCTAAAATTTCATCAATAACTTGATTTAATTCCTTTTTCATAAAATCATCCTTTCATAAAACTTAAATAGCGGCATCTCCAGTTTTCTCCGTCCTTATTCTTATAGCATCAGTAACTTTTGTTACAAATATTTTTCCATCTCCTGGATTTCCAGTTTTATTTACTTCTATTATTGTATTTATAACTTTCTCTGCATCTTCGTCTTTAACAAGTATTATTATAAGTCTCTTTGAAATCAATCTATGAGCTTCAGATATTTGTTCTATATCACTTTTACTTTCAAGTTCATAGATATTTTCTTCAGATACATAATTTTTGATTAAAGAAAATCCAACCTTTTTCTTTCCACGCCCAACAACCTTTTTGCACGTAATAGACGGGAAACCTGCTTTTGCAAGGGCTTCTTTAGTCTTACCCACCATGTCCATTCTAATGACAGCCATAACTTCTTTCATATTACGTGCCTCCTTATAATTCCTTCGTTCCAGAACTTATTGTATATGCTTCTTCCACAGGGACTATAAATATCTTTCCATCTCCAAAAGCCCCTTTACTTCCTGTTTTCGCATTCTTAGTTATTATTTTTACAATGTCATCTTTATCTTCATCTTTTATTATTATAAGAAGCATCTGTTTTGGAATTTCATCATAGAATATTTCTCCGACTTTTACTCCTCTTTGTTTACCTCTGCCCACTACATCAAACTTAGTAACTGCTGGAAAACCAGCATCACATAATTCCGAAAGTACTGTTGTTACTTTTTCTGGCCTTATGATAGCTTTAACCATAAGCATTATTGAACACTCCCCTTCTTTGTGTTAAACTATATGATATTAGATTAATTTATTATTATCTTTTAATATATCTCTTGATTTTGCAGAATCAGGAGATTTTTTTCTCTATATTTCCCCAAATTTTGAAATGCTTTTTTATTTTTAATTTTCATATCAGTTCTAATCCATTAAGCCATGTTCCATAAGTATTGCCTCAAGTTCTTCTTGAGCCATTGGCTTTGGTATTACAAACATGTCATTTCCATCTATTGCTTTTGCAAGCTGTCTATATTCATCTGCTTGTTTTGCCTTTGGATCATATTGTATAACAGTCTGTTTATTTATTTCTGCCTTTGTAACTTCAGGACTTCTTGGTACAAAATAGATTAGTTGACTTCCAAGTTTCTTAGCAAAAGAATCCAAAAGCTCGTATTCATTTGGTACCTTTCTGCTATTACATATAATTCCACCAAGTCTAACTCCACCAGTATTGGCAAATTTACTTATACCTTTTGATATGTTGTTTGCTGCGTACATTGCCATCATTTCACCGCTGGCTACTATATATATCTCCTGTGCCTTGCCTTCACGTATTGGCATTGCAAATCCACCACATACAACATCACCAAGTACATCGTAGAATACATAATCGAGATCATCCGTATATGCACCAAGCTGCTCTAACATGTTAATTGAAGTTATTATACCTCTTCCTGCACATCCAACTCCTGGTTCAGGTCCACCTGATTCAACGCATTTTATTCCTTCAAAGCCTGTCTTTAATATTGAATCCAGATCTACATCTTCTCCTTCTTCCCTCAAAGTATCTAAAACTGTCTTCTGAGCAAGTCCCCCTAAAAGAAGCCTTGTAGAATCTGCTTTAGGGTCGCAACCAACTACCATTATCTTCTTGCCCATTTCTCCTAAGCCTGCAGTAAGATTTTGTGTTGTTGTAGATTTTCCAATTCCACCTTTTCCATAAATAGCTACTTGTCTCATTTTTCATTCTCCCTTACTATTAGATTTTTTAAAATGAAATTATGTCTGTAACTCTATAATGTTCAATAATTTATTATCAAATATATCATAATAATTTTTAAAGCGCAATAGATTTTTTGATAATTTATTATATTTTACATATATAAAATATTAATTTAATTAAAATATACCTATGTAATTATTATTTTGATAATTACATGTTGATAATTATTATCACAATGTTTTGAAATGTTTTATCACCTTTTATTCACTAGTAAATTTTATATACACAAAAAAATAATTACATAATATATAGTTTTATAATCTTATAAACCTTATAAGTTAATTTTATATTTTTATAGGAATATTGGTTGTTATTTATTGTGTGTTGTTATTTTACAAAAATTAAAAATTTATTTATTTTATATCTATAATATTTTTTCCAATATTAAATAAAGTTGTAATTTTAATATATTTGTATTAAAATCAATATAAATAAAACAGATTAATATAATATTAGCTTTTAAAATATCAAACTATTATTTTTTGAAATTTTACTAGACGTTTATTTAACTTTCAAAGGAGGAGGTACTTTATGTTGGACAACACTGTTTTGACACCCCAAGAAGTCGCAGATATGCTTAAAATATCTAAAAATACTGTTTATGAACTTATCAAAAGAGGTGAACTAAACAGTTTCAAAGTGGGTAAAAAAATTCGTATAGATTTTAAAGATGTAGAAAATTATAAAAACAAAACAAAAAACACTAATATAGATCAAGTCAATCTGTTAAACAGTAGCAATCAATCAATTATAGATATATTCTCACAACAAAACAACAACAAAAATAATAGTTTTGTAATTTGCGGCCAGGATGTACTTCTTGATATACTTTCAAGATACATAGAATTCCACCTTCCAAATATAAGGATATTTAGATCATATGTGGGAAGCTATAATAGTCTACTATCACTTTATCTAGGTAAAATACAAGTAGCTACAGCACATTTGTGGGATAGTGATTCAGGAAAATATAACATACCTTTTGTAAGAAGACTCTTACCTGGAATACCCACTACAATTATTCATCTTGCCTGCAGAATGCAGGGATTTTATGTAGCCAAGGAAAATCCAAAAAAAATTCATGGATGGGATGATTTATCAAGACCTGATATAACTATAATAAACAGAGAAAAAGGATGCGGAACAAGAATTCTTTTAGATGAACATTTAAAACTATTAAACATAGATAGTAAATCAATAAAAGGATATGACAGAGAATGTTTTTCCCATTTAGCTGTAGCAAGTACTGTAGCAAGAGGAGGAGCAGATATTGCAGTAGGAAATGAAAAAGCAAGCCTTCAGGTTAAAGATATAGACTTCATACCTCTTCAAAAAGAAAGATATGAACTTGTTATAAAAACAGAAAATATAAATGATTTGCCTTTTAAGACTATAATAAAGATACTACGTTCTGATAGCTTTAAATCAGAACTCATTGGTATAGGCGGATATGATCTAACGGAAACTGGAAATATTGTAGCTGAATTATAGATTAAAAAAGGTAAAATTTCAAAAAAATGATTTAGACTAGATATATAAAATTAATATGATACTTAGCTCATAATATGTAAGGATTTTTTATTCAAAAATGCTGAATACACAAAAGTGCTACTTGAATTTTCTAATTCAAATAGCACTTTACTACATACAATTATTCGACATAATCATATTAGACTGGCGGAGAAAGAGGGATTTGAACCCTCGCACCGGTTACCCGATCTACGCCCTTAGCAGGGGCGCCTCTTCAGCCACTTGAGTATTTCTCCATGTCTTACAAAAATAATGGCGGAAAGAAAGGGATTCGAACCCTTGGTACGGTCACCCGTACGCCGGTTTTCAAGACCGGTGCCTTAAACCAACTCGACCATCTTTCCGCATATTTTAATTTAATATTTGAGTCAATTCATAAGAACGACCACAACAGAGATTATTATAATATACAATTTTTAAACTGTCAAGTAAAAATTTTAATTTATTTGTGTTATTTATGATTGAAAGATGATAATGTCCTAGTATAAGAAAGATGAAAATGTCCCAAATAAATAAAATTTATATTATAATAAAATCTCATAGAAAAGAAATGAGGTGGACATTATTAGAAAGGTTGATTTAACTTTAATTTTGCAATTTGTAATAACTTATATATTACAAATTGCAAAATTACTCATATAAACTTATATAATTATCTTTATTTAATTACATCTTTTCCACCCATATATGGTCTAAGAACTTCTGGAATTTCAACAGTACCATCTTCTTTTTGATAATTCTCAAGTATAGCCGCAACTGTTCTTCCTATAGCTACTCCTGAACCATTTAATGTATGAACATACTTAGGTTTATCTTTAGGAGTCTCTTTATATTTTATATTAGCACGTCTTGCCTGGAAATCCTCAAAGTTACTACAGCTTGATATCTCTACATACCTGTTATAACTTGGCATCCATACTTCAATATCATATTTAAGTGCAGCTGTAAACCCTAAGTCCCCTTTACAAATTCTAACAACTCTATAAGGTATCTTCAATCTTTGTAAAACGTCTTCTGCATCTCTTGTAAGTTTCTCTAGTTCTTCATAAGATTCTTCAGGTTTACTAAACTTTACGAGCTCAACTTTATTGAATTGATGCTGTCTTACAAGACCTCTTGTGTCCCTTCCTGCAGAACCAGCTTCAGATCTAAAGCATGCACTATAAGCTACATGTTTTATAGGTAAGTCAGATCCTTTCAAGATTTCATTTCTATACAAATTTGTAACTGGTACCTCAGCTGTAGGTATTAAAAAGTAATCATTATTTGCAACTTTAAAAGCATCTTCTTCAAATTTTGGAAGCTGACCTGTGCCTATCATACTTGTTCTATTTACCATATAAGGTGGCAATATTTCCTCATATCCATGCTCTTCAGTATGAACATCTAAAAAATAACTTATAAGAGCTCTTTCCAATCTAGCTCCTAATCCTTTATAAAAAGTAAATCTTGAACCTGTAACTTTTCCTGCTCTTTCAAAATCCAATATATTTAAATTTACTCCAATATCCCAATGAGGCTTTGGATCAAAATCAAATTTAGTAGGCTCTGACCATCGTCTTATTTCTACATTATCAGCATCGGATTTACCTTCTGGAACCTGAGGATTTGGAATATTAGGTATTCTAAGCATTATATACTTTATATCTTCATCAATTTTTCCAAGCTTTATATCATATTCTTTTATTTCATCAGATAGTTTTTTCATATCAGATAAAACATGGTCTATACTTTCTCCATTTTTTTTCATTTTGGCTATTTTAGATGAAGCTTCATTTCTATTCTTTTTTAACTCCTCAACTTCTATTAATATATTTCTTCTCTTTTCATCCAGTTCAACAACTTTATCTATATAAGATAGATCAAAATCTTCTCCTCTATTTGACAGAAGTTTTTTAACCTCTTCTGGATTATTTCTTATTTTTTTTAAATCTAACATATTATACAGTCCTCCTTAATTTTATAAATAAAAAAGGAGTTTCTATCCCTAAAGGGACGAAAAGCTCCGCGTTGCCACCCTAATTAGCCAAATATTTGGCTCTCTTAAAATATAACGGTTACTCCGAGCTGTTATTTGAACAGCTACCTCCAAGCTGGATTCATAACACAACAATATCAGTTCACACCATAACACTGATTCTCTTAAATTTGATATATTATTACTAAACTCTTCACAGGTCAATCAAATTTTGCTTACATTATATATTAAATATATTTGTATGTCAATAAAACAGCTTGTATTATTTTTCTTATTATGATTGAAAGATGATAATGTCCTAAATATGAATTTTACTATGCAATAACTTGAATATCTATTGATGATATTTATATTGACTAATAGTAATATATTGTTATAATATTTATATAATACCATTATTCATTAGAATTCTATTTTTAAAACGTTTACATATTTATTCAATATTTTAATAAATATATATTTAATTTTAAAAGGAGATAAATATAAAATGGATAAAAATGATATACTAAAAGAGCTTAATTATATAGTTGACAATAAAATTTTAAGACCAACTGATTTTTGGCTTAGTAATAGATCTGCTTTAGTGATTTATGGTATTAAGGAAAGTGTAGATTATTTAATTATTAATTGTAGGCAAAATATATTCAATAATTTAATCAAAAGAAATAACTATATATACAGAATAGAAAGAAAGAAAAAAATTACTGATTTAAAACCTAATGTATTATTATATGAAGATAATAGGCCCTGCAAATTTACTATAATTCATGGATTTAAAGTTGAAACAATATACAGTATAATGGCTAAAAAATTATTTTACGCTAGTGACAAAGATCTAGAACAAGTAGATGAAATCCAACAATTTTTAAAGAAACATTCTTTACCATAAAATATTTATTAATTAAAATATTTTATCTATAAGTAATATACCTTAATTCCTTGATACATAAAATATAGCAAGGATTAGGGTATATTTTTACTTTTCAATAACTGCTTTCCTTTTTATAACATCTAGCAAAACAGATAAAAGGTAATACTTTTAAAATTAAATATAATTATAATTAATTTTATATTATAATTATCTAATTCAGTTTGATATAGACAATATTAGGTAGTATAATAAAAATATAGAATTACAGAAAATAATAACATCTAGTGGTTACTATTTGGAGGTATAAAATGAAAAGTAAAAAATTAATAGGAATTGTTATGAGTGTGGCTATATGTTTGCCAATTTTTAGTTCAACAAATATACAGAATAAAACAAATATAGTAAAAGCGGAGTCAATTACAACAGAGCAACAAACCAGCAGAGTAACAAGGCTCGGTGGTAAAGATAGATATGAAACAGCGGTTCAAATTTCTCAATATGGTTGGAAAAGTGCTGATACTGTATTTTTAGCAGGAGCGGAAACTAATACTGAATTTGCAGACGCACTTGCAGGTACTCCTCTTGCATATTCTGAAGATGCTCCTATTTTAATTACAAGACACAATTCAATACCAACTGTAGTTAGTACGGAAATTAAAAGGTTGAAACCTAAAAATATAACTATCCTTGGTGGAACTGGAGTCGTATCTCAATCGATAGAAAATAGTCTAAAAGCTCAAGGCTACAATGTTACTAGAATAGCTGGTAAAGATAGATATGATACAGCGGTTCAAATTGCAAAAGTATTATGGGCTAAATATCCTAGTACAGATGAGAAAATAGGTGCAGATGGAACTGTTGTTATAACAACAGGTAAGCAATTTCAATATGCTATGGCAACAGCGGTAAGTGCAGCTCAAGGACACGTCGCAATACTTTTTAGTGATGGTGATACTCTAAATTCAGAAGTTTCAAATTTGATTTTTAGAGATCAGCATATACAAAGTATTAATATTATAGGAAGTGATAAAGTATTAGGAATAAAAGGTAGTTTATATAATTCAGATAGAGGTATTTTCCGTATCTATGATTATGATAATATAGCAGAACTTGAAAAAGGTGAAGGTAAACTTGAAAATTATACAGGTGTAGCGGTAGCAAATGATAAAACATTTCCAGATTCTTTAACTGGATCAGCATTAGCTGCTAAAATGAATTATAAGTTAGTATTAACAGATGGTGAAAATTTTCCATATACAGTAGAGCCTATAGAAAATACTCTTTCAGGAGGATTAATATTTGGAGGAACTGGAGTTGTATCTTCTAATATGCCTAACAAAATAGAAGCAATATTAAATAAGAATATTGCTCCTAATCCAAATGGTTTAAAAGATACAGATATTGTTCCTTTCAGTGATGAAAAATTTAAAGAAGAAGCTGAAAAAAGTTTAGGTAAAACTAATATAACTCTTGGAGAGGCTAAACAAGCTACAGGATTAACATTAAATGGAGTTACTAATTTATCTGATTTAAAGTATTTTCCGAATTTAATTGGATTAACATTAAATAATTGTTCGGTTAATAATGCTAATGATTTTGATAATATATATTATTTATATGCTATAGAATTAAATGATTGTACTTTTGATAAATCTTTAATAACATCATTAAAAAATGTAGCTATTGTAGTTAATCATAAAGATGTATATAATTTGAACAATAAATAAAAATTTATGAAATAATATAAGAAGAGTTAAATCAAAATATTTGATTTAACTCTTCTTATTTTATAAATCTATTTTGACAAATCTATGGTGCTCCTAACAGGAGTCGAACCTGCGACCTCTTGATTACGAATCAATTGCTCTACCAGCTGAGCTATAGGAGCAAAACAACATATTTATTTTAATACAAAAAATCATTTTAATCAAATAAATTATAAATCCAGCCTAAAAAAATCTTGTAAAAATACTCTTAATATATAAAACAGGCTAGATATTTATGTATATTTTAAAATAAATTATTTACAATAAATTATATATAATTTACTTTTCCTATTACCATATTTCTAATTAAATCTCCAATTTATTGACTTTGACTTTCTTTGACTTTTATTCTATTATAATAGTGTAATAAAGATAATAAAAAATTCAGGAGGTTGATAAATATGTTTGATATGGTTCCATTTAGAAGAAATAATTCATTAGGAAGAGGTTCTGATTTTGAAAACTTTGTTGATTCGTTTTTTAACAATAATTTCTTTGCACCATTTAATGCATATGGATTTGGTAATGGATTTAGAGCTGATCTCAAAGAAACCGATGATGCATATTTTGTAGAAGCTGATCTCCCTGGCGTAAAAAAAGATGCAATAACTGCAGAATATGACAATAACTATTTAACAATATCCGCTAAGAGAGCTGATTCAAAAGAAGAAAATAATGATAATTATATAAGACGTGAAATATGCTATGGAGATTTTAAGAGAAGTTTTTACATTGATAATGTAGATAAAAATAATATAACCGCTTCTTTCAGAGATGGAGTTTTGAAAGTTTGTCTTCCAAAATTACAAAAAACACCAAAAGAGAATACTAGAATTAATATAGATTAAAAATATAATCTTTTTAAAATACGGTACTGCCATAAGTTTTAGACAGTATCGTATTTTATTATAATTTTAATATTCTTGATGTACTACATCTAAATTTCCAAATTTACTAAATTGACCAAGCCAAGCCAATTTTACTGTTCCAGTAGGACCATTCCTTTGCTTTGCAATAATACATTCTGCTACATTTTTATCTTCTGTTTCCTTATCATAATATTCATCTCTATATAAAAACATTACAATATCAGCATCTTGTTCTATAGATCCTGACTCTCTAAGATCCGATAACATAGGTCTATGATCTGTCCTTGCCTCTGGAGCACGTGATAACTGTGATAATGCGATAATTGGACATTGAATTTCCTTAGCTAATGCTTTAATTGACCTAGATATTTCGGAAACCTCCTGCTGTCTATTTTCTGATCCTCTTCCGCCTCTCATTAATTGAAGATAATCTATTATTACTAAATCTATACCGTGTTCTATCTTAATTCTTCTACATTTCGATCTCATTTCCATAACAGATATAGCTGCAGTATCATCTATAAATATATTTGCTGCTGCAAGAGGCCCTGATGCTCTTGCAATGTTTTCCCAATCTTTGTCACTTAAATTTCCTGTTCTCAAATTTAACATATCAACATGAGCTTCAGAACAAAGCAACTTATAGGCTAACTGTTCTTTAGACATTTCAAGTGAAAAAATAGCTACCTTTTTTCCTTCCCTTAATGCAGCATATTCTGCTATATTCAAGGCAAAAGTAGTTTTCCCCATAGATGGCCTTGCTGCCACAAGTATCATATCTCCCTTTTGAAATCCTGAAGTTTTAGCATCTAACTCTCTAAATCCAGATGAAATTCCTGTAGTCTGACCTTTATTGTTAAACAATCTCTCTATTTCTAAAAATCCTCTTTCTAATACAGCATTCATTGGTTCAAAATCAGAAGTATTTCTATCATTTGATAAATCAAATATAGATTTTTCCGCTAAATCAATAACTCCAGTTACATCATCTTGATTTTTGTAGCTTTCCTCTATTACAACAGTACATGACCTTATGAGCTTTCTAAGTGTAGATTTATCCTTAACAATTTTAATATAGGACTGTAGATTAGCAGTAGAAATAACGGATCCTCCAAGTTCACTTATATATGTTATTCCGCCTGCAGACTCCAGTTTATTTTTAGACTTTAAGTCCTCGGCCAAGGTTATTATATCTACTGCTATATCCTTCTGATATAGATTTAATATTGATTCAAATATAGTCTTGTGAGCATCTTTATAAAAATCATCAGGTTTCAAAGTTTCCATAACCTGTGCTATAGAAGCCTTATCTATAAGCATAGACCCAATTACACTTTGCTCTGCTTCTATATTGTGAGGCATACTCTTCAAAGGTCCATCCATAAAAACCATCTCTCCTAAGTTTTATTAATCAAAGACTATTTAAAAACTATATCCATTAGTTCATCAATATTAGCCACAGGTTTTACCTCTATGTCATCAATATCAACAGGAACTTCTTTCAAATTCTCCTTTGGCAAAGCTATGAGTTTTATTCCCTTTCGTCTTGCCCCATAGACTTTTTCAAATATTCCTCCAACAGGTTTTATATTTCCTCTTAAAGATATTTCACCAGTTATAGCCATATCCTGTCTTAAAGGCTTATTTAAAATTGAACTTATAATACAAATGGTTATTGCAGCTCCAGCAGATGGTCCATCTATCCTTCCACCGCCTATTACATTTACATGTATATCATAATCTCCTATATCTTTATCAGTTACTCTTCTTATTACAGAAGCAGCATTAAATACAGAATCCTTTGCCATACTTCCAGCTGTATCATTGAATCTTATTTTTCCCTTTCCCCTTTCTTTTGCAGGAAAGGCAACTGCCTCTATTTCTATAGTAGATCCAATATATCCACTTACACCTAATCCATAAATATGTCCAACTTCATATTTTTTATCTGGATGTAAATTTTCAAATGGTACAAGTCTTCCTATTGATATAACTTTATTTAAGTCCTCTAAAGATATCTTTATATTATCAATATTTACTGAATCACTATTTAAACTCCTTTTATACAAAACATATCCATAAACATCAGATAATATATTGATAGCTTTTCTACCTTCTATAGTATAATTGCTTATAAGTTCTGCAACACCATCTTCCAACTCTATTTTTAGTTTTTGTGCAGCATTTTTTACAATAAGTTGTATATCAGAAATACTAAGCGGCTCAAAGTAAACTTCTGTACACCTAGATCTAAGTGCTGGATTTATTTCACTAGGCTCTCTTGTAGTTGCACCTATAAGTATAAAATCAGCTGGTGCTCCTTTTTCAAAAAGGTATTTTACATATTTAGGTATATTTTCATCATCCGGGTCATAATATGATGATGAAAACTCAACTCTTTTATCCTCCAAAACTTTTAAAAGTTTATTTTGGAGCATTTCATCTAATTCACCTATTTCATCAATAAACAAAACTCCACCATGTGCCTCTGTTACAAGACCTAATTTAGGCTCAGGTATTCCAGTTTCAGCTAAGTCCTTTTTAGATCCCTGATATATTGGATCATGTACAGATCCTAAAAGTGGATTTGTAATCTCTCTAGGATCCCATCTAAGTGTAGTACCATCAACTTCTACGAATTTTGCATTTTTATCAAAAGGAGTATATTTTAATTTTTTAGCTTCTTCAAGTGCAATTCTAGCTGCTGTAGTCTTACCTACTCCTGGTGGTCCATAAAGAATTATATGTTGTGGATATGGTGAAGCTATTTTTGACAGTATAGATTGAATAGCTCTTTTTTGTCCTACAATTTCATCAAAGGACTCTGGTCTTAAAAGTTCCTGTATGTTCTTATTTAGTCGCTTTGAATCCAACATTTGCAACTCATTATACTTTTTTAAAGTTTTAGCATTTTCGGCACCTTTGTGCTTTTTTATTATACTAAGCCTAACCTCATCCATATATTTATCTTGCCTCTCTGCAAGATTTGATTCTACTTGTTGTTCAATTTTCTTTTTCACATATGTTCTTGTCAAAATATCAGCAAGCCATTTATCAGTATCTTCCAAAGCATCATTAACATTAGAACTATCAGGTACTTTTTTAATTCCATTCCCATTACTTACAATTTTATTTATTGCATATAATTTTTTATATATATTGCTGCTATTTATATAATTTTCAAGCTTATACACAGAAATTCTAGATCTTATTAATCTTTCATTAATTGCTTGCTTCATTATATCGTACAGCATATTAACTTGACTCTTAAGCGGCACGCTTTCTTCTTCTATATCTTTATTTAATCCATCAATTGATTCTACTTTCACCAATTTTCCTCCTTATTTTTCCTCAATCACTACTTTTATCTTAGAAGATATTTCTGGATATAACTTCACTTCAACATCATATTTCCCAATACTCTTTATATTATCCATAACTATTTTTTTCTTATCAACTTTTATATTAAATTCCTTATTCAATTTATCTGCAATATCTTTTCCTGTTATAGCTCCAAATAGTTTTCCGTTTTCCCCACACTTAACTTGTAGCCTTATCTCTTTTCCTTTTAAACTATTTGCTAATTTTTGAGCAGCTTCTATTTCCTCTAGTTTTTGCTTTCTCTCTGCTTCCTTTTTATTGTTCAATATGTGAATATTTACATCATTCGCTTCTTTAGCATATCCTCTTGGCAATAAAAAATTTCTAGCATAACCATCTGAAACGTTAACTACTTCACCTTTCTTACCTAAGGATTTTACATTCTTAATCAATATAACTTTCATTATTTTCGTACCTCCTCAATATACTTATCAATAGCTACTTTCAATTTTTGTAAAACATCTTCTATACTAGAAGATATTAACCTTGTACCTGCCATTGTCATATGTCCTCCTCCACCTAGTGATTCAAGTATAATTTGGACATTTACATCTCCAAGTGACCTTCCACTTATAAATATTTCATCTTTTATTTTAATAAGAACAAATGATGCTTTAATAGATGTAAAATTTAATAATTCATCTGCTACTTGTGCTGCTAGAACAGTATCCTTTATCTTATCAGGACATACGGCTATTGCAATATTATTATAAATTTTAGCTGAACGTATTATTTCTGATTTATCCAAATATGTGTTTAAATCATAGGAAAAAAATTTTTTTATATCAATAGTATCTGCTCCCAATCTTCTTAAAAATGATGCAGCTTCAAAAGTTCTTGCACCAGTTTTAAAATAAAAGTTCTTTGTATCAACACATATACCTGCAAGAAGCGCTTCTGCTTCTATAACTTTTAATTTTGGATTATCTATAATATATGGCAACATCTCAGTAACCATTTCAGATGTTGATGATGCGTATGGTTCAATATAACTTAAAAGATTCTCTTCTATAAAATCAGGTGCTCTCCTATGATGATCTATAATAACTATTCTATCAAACTTTTCAACCAATTTCATGTCTTGAACATAACTTTTGCTGTGTACATCTACAATTATTAAAAGACTATTCTTATCTATCTTATCGATACAATCCTTCTCGTGAATAAATGTATTTTTATAATCTGAATCATCTTTTATCTTACTAAATATAGGCTTTATACTTAAATTTACGTCATCTAATATTATATTACATTCTTTTTTTAAGCTTCTTACTATATTACAAATACCTATAGATGATCCAAGACAATCTATATCTGGCTTTTTATGTCCCATTATAAAGACTTTATCGCTGTCGTTAACTATATCAACAAGAGCATGTGCTATTACCCTAGCTTTCACTTTAGTTCTCTTTTCTACCTCTTTTGTTGTACCACCATAGAATAAGAGTTTATCCGAACTTTTTACAACAGCTTGATCCCCACCTCTGCTTAAAGCAAGTTCTTTTGCAGAAACTGAATATTTTTCATTCTCAAAGGGATTATCTCCTCCTCGTCCCACTCCTATACTAAGAGTCATTGACAATTTATTTCCTACTTTTATATTTCTAACAGTGTCAAGTATCTCAAACTTTTTCTTCATCTGTTCATTTATATACTTATTTTCCACTGAAAGTATATATTTATTTGGTTCATATTTTCTAACCATAGCTTTTAATTCCTGAGCATACATATTTATAACTTTCTCTACTTCTGCTATTATAAATGGTCTATCACTTTCTGAAACACTCTTCAATACATCATCAAAATTATCTATTTCAATTAACATGACAGTACACTTTTTCTCATTTATAGATTCTAAAGTTGCAACTAAGTCAGTTATATCATAGAAATACAAAAGTATAATTTTATCCTTATCATTTTCTGAAGTATTTACTATATGACTATATATATCATAATATCTGTGATTTAATTTAATACGTTTAAATATACCTTCATTTATAAGTTTTCTAGTATTAAATTTATTTATAAAAGTACTTATATTTGTACCTAGTACATCTTTTCCATCAATAGCATTTGAGAACTTTTGATTATACCAAAGCACATTACCATCCTTTTTTATTATAACTAGTGGAAATGGTAATTTTACAAGTGTACTTCTAGTTGCAACATCTAACTTTGAAGAAAAATTTTCAATAAACTTTTTCCATTCATATTTTCTTTCCCTAGTATTTTTTATATTATATACTACAAGAAGTAAATACATTGCTATAGCTAAAAGTCCAACAAATATATGCCCATATAATAATATAACTATTATAAGCATGGCAATTATTATCATATAAATCTTATTATCTTTAATAAAATAACTATCGTCACTTTCCATAATGAAAGCAAACCTCCTGCCATTATTTTTTATATGTTCTAGTTGGATCTAACTTTCTAAAATCAACTATAGCATCTACAAGTCCTAAAAATATATAGATAAAATAGAATCTAATTAGTAAAGTAAATATTAAAATTATAGTAATTACTTTATTTGATATGTGCGTTTTACGGTTTAGGTAAAATGATGCCAGTGCCAATCCATCTATTACAAATATAAATTGAAATATTAAAGCTGATGAATTTATAAAATAATTTGCTAATTCAATATTCTTTCTATTAAGTATCAATCCTATAACGAGTAGAATTCCTACTATTGCTCCAATTTTCGGGCCTATATATATTTTCTTAAAAGGTCTTATAGGTACTATATCATATCTTAACTTTTTAAGTATACTATTACCTATCAAATAAGTTAAATAAGCACTAAAAATTGATCCTATAAATAACATTCCTGGTATAAGTCTCATTATGTATTCTGGTGTAAATAAAGCTATAGTACTTTCCATACTATTTAATTGACTACTATCAACTCCCATTTTTTCATATAAACTTTTATTCATAGCCATTGAATCTTTTAAAGGCTTTACTATAGTATCACTTACAAATCCATAAATTCCATTATTGGTCATAATATTTATGTATATTGAAAAATAAGCAATGGTAGATATAAAAACTGCTACTGTTAATAATAACATACTAGTTGAGAAATCCTTTTTATCTTTAACACAATATCCAAAAGTAATCCCTACTACTCCAATAAGAATTCCTAAAGTCACAGCACTTACTGGATTATAGAAAATTGTCATAAGAACTATACTTATAAGTACAGAAATTATAGCAACTTTGTAATTTTGTCTAATATATAATACTGCTATAGGTATTGGAAGAATAAAATTTGTTAACATAAAAAAAATCGGTATATATGTGCAAACCAACATAATAGCTACTATAAGAGCTATTGTTAGTCCTGCTTCTACTATAGATTTGGCATTATAATTTCTATTTTGCATTTTTACCTCCATTATCTTTCTTTAATATGATTATATAATTTAGTAAGATCTTTTCCTCTTTTCTCAATTTCATCTTCTTCAATTATACCAATCTTTAATTTCTTTTTCATTGTTTCATCTACTGCAGTATGTGAATATCCTAATCTATTTGCCAATAAATATAGTATTATTATTGCCCCGGAAATACACTCTAATATAGTTTCATGGGCTACATTACTTCCTTTTGTAAGTAGCTTAAAAAAATCTCCTATAGTACATAGAAGATCCGCTTTCAATTCTTCTATTATTTTTACATTTTGCATTATATTAAAATCTTCCTTTTTCACATCAATCATCCCCTTATAGCTTTTATTATTATTTTAATAATTTATCAAACTTTATGCAACAAAAATACATTTATTTGTATATAATCCAGAATATTAAATATAACTTTCTATTACTAATTATACCCAATTTATACTTTATTATAAAAATAAAGGTCATTAGTATACACACTAATGACCTAATAAATCAACTTTATTACTCTGTTGTAAATGGTAACAAAGCTATATTTCGTGCTCTCTTTATAGCTTCAGTAAGCTCTCTTTGATGTTTAGCACAGTTACCAGAAATTCTTCTTGGAAGAATTTTTCCTCTTTCAGTAACATACTTTCTCAATTTATTTATATCTTTATAATCTATGGATTCAGATTTGTCTGCACAAAATGCACAAACTTTTCTCTTTGATCTTCTCATTCTTCCTGAATTTTTTCTTCCATTATCCTTACCGTTTGCCATAAACTTCCCTCCTTACCATATTAAAATGGTATATCTCCATCATCTACAGGAGTTATATCATCTCCATAATCAGACTCATTAAAATCTCTATTAATCTGTTGAGTATTTGTAAAATTATTAGATTGAGAAGACATCATATTACTTGATGAACCTTGAACTCTATCTCCCCACTCCAAAAATTGAATTTCATCTGCAACAACTTCAGTAGTATATCTTCTCGTACCGTCTTTAGCTTCATAACTACCAGTTTGAATTCTACCAGCAATACCTACAAGTTTACCTTTGCTCATATAATTTACTGTAGATTCAGCCTGCTTACCCCATATTACAATAGGTATAAAATCAGCTTCTTTTCGTCCATCTTTCGATTTAGAAAATCTTCTATCAACGGCTAATGTAAAGGTGGCAACAGGTGTACCATTTCCTGGTGTAAATTTCAACTCAGGATCTTTAGTTAACCTTCCAATTAAAACAACTCTGTTCAACCAAAACACCACCTATTTTTTTTCATCATTTACAATTATATGTCTTATAACACTATCTGTAATTCTGAATACTCTGTCTAATTCTTTAGGTAATTCAGGTTCAGCACTGAAATTTATCAAAGTATAATATCCTTCGTTAACTTTATCTATTTCATAGGCAAGCTTTCTCTTACCCCAAATATCAACGTTGTCTATTACTCCTCCGGCATTTTGTATAACATCTTTAAACTTTTCAACATTAGACTTAAAGCTCTCCTCATCTAATGATGGCTTCAATATAAATATTGTTTCATATTTTCTCATTAAATCTTCACCTCCTCCCCTCGGACTAACGGCTGTGATTTTTTATAATTTCACAGCAGGGATTACAAGTTTTTATTTTATCATATAATTCGATTTTAATCAACAATTCTTTTTTCTGTTTCATTTTCTTCTGGTTTATTTTGCTTTATAATTTTCTTTACACGCTTTTCAAATTTACTTCTAGTTAGCATAACTATTCTTCCACAACCTAAACACCTTATTTTAATATCTGCCCCAAGTCTTATTACTTCCCAATTATTACTTCCACAAGGATGTCCTTTCTTCATTTCAACTATATCACCAATATAAAAAGATTTTCTCAATTATTAGTCCCCCTTTATAATTTCAATTTTTTTATATGGTACTTTTATATTATTTTTCTTGAGCATTTCAATAATTTCCTGCCTTAACTTTATCTCCAAATCAAATTGTTCCATAGGTTTAGTTTTCCCAAGGATTCTTATTGTTGCAACGCCATCTTTTAAATTAGTTACTCCATAAACACTAGGTCCTTCTGTAACAGCCTTATTTTCTTTTGAAAATTTTTCACATAGCTCTGATATCTTGGATATAATTAAATTTACATCTTCATTGTAAGAAATATCTATATCAACTATTATTCTCATATTTCCCCTTGAATGATTTGTAACTTTAGTAATAAGTCCATTTGGAATTATATGTAGATCACCATTAAAATCTCTTAATTTAGTAACTCTAAGTTCAAAACTTTCAATAATACCACTTTTATCTTCAATATCAACATAATCACCTACAGAAAATTGATCTTCAAATAATATAAAGAAACCATTTATTACATCTTTAATTAAATTTTGAGCTCCTAATCCTAAAGCAACACCTCCAATTCCTGCAAATGTAATTCCGCTTATTGTAAGTGTAGGAGATATTATTGAAATTATTGCAAATATTCCAAAAAAATATACAGAATATTTTAGCGCACTTTTCAATATAGCTCCAATGGTCTTAGATTTTTTTTCATTTAGAGATATTTTAAATTTGCTTTGCCTTTTTATATATTTATTTATAATTATATCTCCAACTTTTATTATGATATACATCAAAATCAATATCACAATTATTTTTATAATACTATAAAAAAAGCCTTCTAATTTCTCTTCTGATATAGAAAATTTGCCTATACTCAATTCTTTACTAAATAAACTTATACTAAATATGGCTTGTAAGTTATATTTCATTATATTTTCCACCTCATTATACATCAATCATAGCCTTGAGCATAACTCTAAGACCTTCATTCTTCTAGCCCCATGAGGGCTATTTTTTTCTATCACTAAAATTTAT
>NZ_JACGAG010000011.1 GCF_014050525.1 Clostridium sp. cel8 | reverse complement strand
AATTTTAGTGATAGAAAAAAATAGCCCTCATGGGGCTAGAAGAATGAAGGTCTTAGAGTTATGCTCAAGGCTAATTTTATATATTATATGAGGTGATATATATGAATGGCCCTAGATACGATATAGCTATAATTGGAAGCGGCCCTGCTGGTTTGTCTGCTGCAATTAATGCAAAGATAAGAAATAAGAATATAATTATATTTGGAATAGAAGATTTAAGTAATAAAATAATAAAGGCTCCTAAAATCAATAATTATTTGGGATTTTATAATATGACTGGACTTGAATTTAAGAATAAATTTAAAGAACACATAGATTATTTGAATATATCAATAACTTATGAAAGAATAAATACAGTATATTCTATGGGAGATTATTTTGCATTGGATTCAAATGGTAAAATGTATGAGGCCGATTCCATAATACTTGCTACTGGAATTGAATATACCAAACCACTAAAAGGTGAAGAGGAGTTTCTAGGCAGAGGAGTTGGTTATTGTGCCACATGTGATGCTCCACTTTACAAAGGAAAGACAGTTAGCATTATAGGGTATAGTAAGGAAGCAGAAGCTGATGCAAATTATGTAAGTGAACTTGCAGGTAAGGTTTACTATATACCAATGTATAAAGAGGAGTTAAATTTGAATGACAATATAGAAGTAATAAGAAAAAGAGCTATTGAAATAGATGGAAAAGAAAAGGCTGAAAAGGTGATATTTAAAGATGGTGAAATTGAATCTGATGGTATATTTGTTTTAAAAGATAGTGTAGCACCAAATCAGCTTGTTCCTGGATTAGAAATTGAGAATGGACATATAAAAGTTGACTTGAATATGAAAACTAATATAAAAGGATGTTTTGCAGCTGGAGATTGTACTGGGAAACCGTATCAATATATGAAATCAGCAGGTCAAGGACAAGTGGCAGCTTTAAGTGCTGTTTCATATCTTGATTCAAAAAATAGATAATTAATATTTAAAAAGTTATAATATAAATTAATAATTTGAATATAAAAGTGCTTCCACAATATGTACATTATGGGAGCACTTTTATTGATTATACTAATCCGCAACGAAAAACACATGGTGTCCTATGGATTTAACATTTTTTTTACCAATGTCTTTCATCCAGGATGATGTGGCTATTTTAGGATTATAGAAAAATGTAGCTTTATTAGTAGGGTCAATTCCCTCTAGTGCCTTTGATACTGCTTTGTAGCTACTTTCATTTGGAACTACACTTATATTTCCATTTCTAACACAGGAAAAAGCACCTTTCTGTTTCACAACTCCTTCTACGGTCTTTGGAAACTTTGGGTATGTAAGTCTGTTTAGTATGACAGAAGCTACAGCGACTTGACCTTCAAAAGGTTCTGAGTTACTTTCAGCATATACTACCTTTGCCATTAAATCCACATCTTTTTGTGTTATATATAATTTTTGATTTGAATAGTTGAATACTTGAACTACTTCTTCTTTCCCATTAAAAAGATTTGTGTCTTTGTCATCTTTAGAATTAGCATATATTTTTTCTAATGGAGTAAAGAGAAGCAACAACAAAATTACAAAACAAAAAATTTTTTTCAAATATATCCTCTCCTTGTTACCTACGGGGTTAGCTGACGGGTTCGGTAAAGGCATAACCTACTATAAATACGATTCACCCCAATTATTCTGGTTTCCCCGTGTTTTTTGTTAAACTTAGGCTAATGATATTGTGTCCGTTTTATAAAAAAAAATACAAATTTTAATATATTTTATTAAAATTTTATAAAATAGTATTTGCTATAGACGTGAAAACATTAACAATGTAAAATAAAAGGAAAGATAACTATAATATATGAAATATTTGTAATATATAATTATACATTGCAAATATCAAAAGGAGGGATGTTATGAAAAAAATAAAAACTATTTTTATAATTGCTATGTGCATTGCTCTTAGTTCACAGGTATATTTTAATTTGTTTGTATCTGGATTTACAATAACATTATCTGTAATTGTATTGCCTGTTGTTCTTTATTTTAATAGAGAGGTCAATCCTCTATATTTAACATTTATAATTGGAATAGTTTGACCGCTTTATAGAGGTTTTGTTATGTATATTAGTAATACTAATATATATCAAGTAGTGAATCCTGTTTTTACTGATATCTTATTTTATTTTACATATGGTTTATTGTATTATTTTTTATATTGGAAAAAGATAGATTCAAATTTAACTAATTTTTTTGTTTCAATTGTTTTAAGTGACTTTATTGCTAATGTTTTAGAAGTGAGTATACTTATGAGCTTCCAGGGATATAAGTATAGTATATTTCAGGATTTAGTAATTATAGCTTTTATAAGATCTACTATTGCAGTATGTGTAATATTATTGCTTAGGTATTACAGTTTTTTACTTATAAGAGAAGAACATGAAGAAAGATATAGAAACTTAGTACTTATTACTTCAAAAATTAAAAGTGAAGTATATTTCATGAAAAAGAATAAAAGAGATATTGAAGATGTAATGAAAAAGGCTTATTTTCTTTATAAAACTTTATCGGAAAATAACTATCCAACTAAATTTGAAAATGCATCTTTGGACGTGGCAAGAAATGTTCATGAAATAAAGAAAGATTACATAAGCGTTATACAGGGGCTAGAAGAAATGTTTGATAAAAGACATGATAATATTAAGATGGATATTAAAGATATTATGAATATTATTGAAGCTGATGTAAAGGAATATATAAGAAGAAATAGACTAGATGTATACTTAGATTGCAAGATATATGATAATTTCAGCGTAGAGAAACATTACTATCTAGTATCCATTATAAGGAACTTAATTTACAACGGTATTGAAGCTATTGAAGAGGGGAAAAATGGATATATAAGAATTATTATCAGTAAAAGGTATAATGAATATACTTTCATAGTATCAGACAATGGATCTGGAATAAAGGATAAAAACTTAGATTATATTTTTAATCCTGGATTTTCAACAAAATTCAATAGAGAAACTGGTGATATATGTAGAGGAAGTAGATTTCCTTATGCCTATAATGGATGGAAACGTTCTTGTAAATAAAATTAAAACTTTGAGATCAGACATTTATTTTATTATGATATCTCAGGTATTAGATAGTGAATTAAGAGGAGAGTCTTATGAAGCTGGAATAGAATTTTTTATAAACAAGCCCATAAATAAAATTGAGGTAAAAAAGGTAGTTTCAAAAGTTGCAGAAAAGGTAGAAATGGTAAGTATGCTTTCTAAAATAAACCAAATGTTTAAAACTCCAGATAAGAATAAAGAAAATAAAAATAGAAATTTAATTAAGATAAAACATATTTTAGGAATGCTTGGAATGTTAGGAGAGAAAGGGACAAATGATATAATTAAAATATGTTTATATCTTATAGAAAATAATAAAAATTTTGTAGAGTGTAATTTGGATGATTTAAATAGTTACTTAGGAGATAATTCTAAGGTAGTGAAACAAAGAGTAAGAAGAGCAATAAAAGTTGGACTTACTAATATAGCTAGTATGGGAATTGCGGATTATAGTGATGATATTTTCCATATTTACGCAAATGTACTTTTCGATTTTATTAATGTAAAAGCTGAAATGGATTTTATAAATCATAAGAGAAAAACAGGAGGAAAAGTTTCTATAAATAAATTTTTTGAAGGTCTTATACTTAAGTGCCAGGATTTATAAAAATTAATATAATAGTGAAAAAAGCTCTTAAAATTTTATTTTAAGAGCTTTTTTGAATTATTGTGATTTATTTTGAAACTCACATTCTAGAATAAATCATAATCATTCTAGGAGGTAATAAAATGTACAATTTAAGAAACAGAAGCTTTTTAACATTAATGGATTTTACAACAAAGGAAATAAATTTTATGCTTGATCTTTCATCGGATCTTAAGAAGGCAAAGTATTCTGGAACAGAACAACAAAAACTTAAAGGAAAGAATATAGTTCTATTATTTGAAAAGGATTCTACTAGGACAAGATGTGCGTTTGAAGTAGGAGCAATGGACCAAGGAGCAAATGTAACATATTTAGGACCTACAGGAAGTCAGATGGGAAAGAAAGAGTCAATAGCAGATACTGCAAGAGTACTTGGAAGAATGTATGATGGAATCGAGTACAGAGGTTTTTCTCAGAAAACTGTTGAAGATTTAGCTAAATATTCAGGAGTGCCAGTATGGAATGGACTTACTGATGCTGATCATCCTACTCAGGTACTTGCAGATTTTCTTACTGCAAAAGAACACTTGAATAAGCCATATAACAAAATGGTATTTGTATATGTTGGAGATGGAAGAAATAACGTAGCAAATGCACTTATGATTGGTGCATCAAAAATGGGTATGGATTTTAGAATAGTTAGTCCAAAAGAATTATTCCCTGCAGAAGAATTGTTAACTAAGTGCAAAGAGGTAGCAAAGGAAACTGGAGCAAAGATAACAATAACTGATGACGTTGATGAAGGAGTAAAGAATGCAGACGTTTTATATACAGATGTATGGGTGTCTATGGGAGAACCTGATGAAGTATGGGCAGAAAGAATAAAACTTTTAAAGCCATATCAAGTAAATATGGAAATGATAAAGAAGACAGGAAATGAGAAAGTAATATTTGAACATTGTTTACCATCTTTCCATGACATTAAAACAAAGATAGGAAAAGAAATTTACGATAAATTTGGAATTGATTCTATGGAAGTTACAGATGAAGTATTTGAAAGTAAATACTCAGTAGTATTTGATGAAGCAGAAAACAGAATGCATACCATAAAAGCTGTTATGGTTGCTACACTTGGAGAATAATTAGGAAGGAGATTGGAATATGGCAAAAATAGTAGTAGCACTTGGTGGAAATGCATTGCAAGCTAATCCAAAGGATAAATCAGCTGAAACACAACTTAAAACATGTATGGAGACATCAAAGCCAATAGTTGATCTTATTGAAGATGGACATGAAGTTATAATAACCCATGGAAATGGTCCTCAGGTTGGACAGATGGTTGCAACATATGAAACAGCAGCAACACTAAATGAGAAAAATCCAATAATGCCCTTCCCAGAATGTGGAGCAATGAGTCAAGGATATATAGGATATCAGCTTCAACAGGCAATAAAGAAAGAAATTAAAGAAAGAAATTTAAATAAAGAAGTTGCCACAGTAATTACCCAAGTGGTAGTAGATGAAAATGATCCAGCTTTTAAAAATCCAACTAAACCAGTAGGATCCTTTTTTACAGAAGAACAAGCTAAAAAGCTTATGGATGAAAAAGGATATATTATGAAAGAAGATGCAAATAGAGGATGGAGAAGGGTAGTTCCTTCACCATTACCTAAAGCTGTTGTTGAGGAACCTGTAATTAAAACTTTAGTTGATAGTGGACATGTTGTTATTACAGTAGGTGGTGGCGGTATTCCTGTGGTTGATAGAGGAAATCGAAAATTTGAAGGAGTTTCTGCTGTAATTGATAAAGATTTTGCTTCAGAAAAAATTGCAGAATTGCTAGATGCAGATAAACTAGTTATTTTAACTGCAGTAGAACAAGTATCAATTAATTTTGGCAAGCCAGATCAGAAAAATATTTTGAAAATGACAGCAAATGAAGCTAAACAGTACATTGAAGAAGGACATTTTGCACCAGGCTCAATGCTTCCAAAAGTAAAAGCTGCTCTTACTTTTGTAGAATCAAAACCAGGAAGAGAGTCAGTTATTACTTCACTTGGAAAAGCTAAAGAAGCCATAGCAGGCTTAACTGGAACAACTTTAACAATGTAGTTTTAAATATAACATCCTATAACGTATCACTATTTACAGTATATAAGTTCTTTGTTAATAGAATAAAAGTGAAAATAAGATAAAATAATATTAGGTTACAATCTTTTTATTGCCAGATATAATTTATCTGGCGATAATTTTCTTAATAAAGCAGAATCCATAAGAAATGAATTCATAAAAGTTAGAAAATTATTAATATTTATAAGAAGGAGCGTTAATATGGAAAATCAACAAAAAGGTAAATTAGGACTTATACCATTAATAGCATTAGTAATTGGTTCTATAATTGGTGGAGGAGCTTTTTCTTTTCCAGCAGATATGGCAAAAGGAGCAAGTGCTGGTGCTATTGTCATAGCATGGGTTATTACTGGAATTGGAATGTTAACACTTGGCTTTGTATTTCAGAATTTGTCCCAACGGAAATCGGATCTAGATTGTGGTATATATAGTTATGCTAAAGAAGGTTTTGGAGAATATATAGGATTTAATTGTGCTTGGGGACATTGGGTTAGTTCAATGTTAGGAGACGTTTCATATTTGGTAATGCTTTTTTGTACAATAGGATATTTTTTCCCTATATTTGGTACTGGAAACAATTTGCCTGCAATTATAGGTGAAAGTATACTAATATGGAGTGTTAATGCACTTATATTAAAAGGTGTAAAAACAGCTGCATGGGTAAACGTTTTAACAACTATTGGAAAACTTATACCTATATTTGTATTTATAATCATATCAATAATTATGTTTAAAGTTGATATATTTACTATGGATTTCTGGGGTAATATGAATACAAACCTTGGAAGTGTGGTAAAACAGGTAAAAAGCACAATGCTTGTAACTTTATGGGCATTTATTGGTATAGAAAGTGCAGTGGTATTTTCAGAACGAGCGAAAGTAAGAAAAGACGTTAGTAAAGCTACTGTAATAGGATTATTAGGAGTGCTTGTTATTTATATTTTAGTATCATTATTAGCACTTGGAACAATGAGTCAAGCTCAATTAGCTGGCTTAAAGAGTCCTTCTATGGCATATGCCCTAGAATTTATGGTTGGTAAATGGGGTGCTATAGTAGTAAATTTAGGTTTAATAATATCGTTATTAGGTGTATTTCTTGGATGGACTTTGATATGTGCAGAATTATCTTATGCAGCAGGAAAAGGTAAGGTATTTCCAAAATTCTTTACAAAAGAAAATGAGAATGGTGCACCTAAAAATGCTCTTTTAGTTACAAATTTAGTAACTCAAGCCTTCTTAATAGTGGCTTTCTTTTCTAAAAGTTCATATCAAATACTATATTCTATCTCAAGTACTGTAGTATTAGTACCATATTTTTTCAGTGCTTTATATGGATTGAAATTAACTATAACTAAGGAAACATATGATATAGAGGATAGCAATATAAGAATAAGGGATATGATTATATCAGGTTTATCAGTTATATATGCGATTTGGCTTATAGATGCAGCAGGTTTAAACTATATGTTGCTTCTTACTATATTGCTTTCAGGAGGAATTTTAGTTTTTTATAAAGCTAGAAAAGAAGGAAATGAAATTGCTTTTACAAAAGTAGAGAAGATTATAGTATCAGTTTTACTAATTCTTGCAATTATAGCTGTTTACATGATAGCTGCAGGGAAAATTTTACTTTAGTTCAGGTTATATTTATTTAAAATAACAGCATCGATTATTATTGGTGCTGTTTATTTTTGTATTTAAAATTAAAATTATGTTCATGTCTAAATAATGTTAAATAGTGTATAATTATAAATAGATATTTTTAAGGATGGTGAGATGATTGGAACTGCTTCAATTACTAGTAAATTCAGTAAAACATATGAATTTCTCATCTGTAATGGACATACTTGTTGTATCATATATTTTATATAAAGTATATATGCTTATGAAAGAAACAAGAGCGGAACAATTGTTAAAAGGAATAATTCTTTTAATATTATTGATACCAATAAGCAGTTTTTTTAATTTAACTATGTTAAATTGGATACTGACAAAAACTTTGACTATTGGAGTTCTTTCAATCATAATCATATTCCAACCTGAAATAAGAAGTGCTTTAGAACATCTCGGAAGAAGTGCATTTACTGATAGAAGAATTCTCCATGACGAAAAGACAATGAAAAAGGTAATAACTGAGATCGTAAATGCAGTTGAGAATTTGTCAAAGAGCCATACTGGTGCTTTGATTGTAATAGAACAAATAACAGGGCTTGAGGATATAATAAAGACGGGAACTAGACTAGATGCAATTGTATCTTCTGCACTTTTAGAAAATATATTTGTAGTAAATACACCTTTGCACGATGGTGCTTCGATAATAAGGAATGATAGAATAATTTCGGCAGGGTGCTTTCTTCCTTTAACACATAATGATACTTTGAATAAGAATTTAGGTACTAGGCATAGAGCAGCAATTGGTATATCAGAAAAGTCAGATGCTTTAGTTATTATTGTATCTGAAGAAACAGGAATAATATCTCTTGCAGTACACGGAAGAATCACAAGAAATTATACAAAAGATAGACTTAATAATTTACTGATTCGTATAATGAAAAATAGACTTCAAAAGAATCTAAACTTTAGGGAGAAGGTGAATAGATGGAAACAAAAATTTCTAAAGACCAAATCCTGATAAGAATTTTGTGTATTATTGTTTCTTTTATATTATGGCTTTACATATACAATGTGAAAAATCCTATAAAGGAGAGGAAGATTGTTGTGCCTGTTAATATAGTAAACAAAAGTGCGCTTGCCAAATCAAATTTAGTGCAAATAGATGGAGAAGATTCAGAAGTTACACTTGATATAAAAGGAAATGTATCTGAAATATATTCTATAAAATCTGAAGATTTTAGCCTTGAATGTGATATAGGTTCCTATGTATTAAAAAAAGGGGATAACAACGTGCCTGTAGAGATAAAGAAACAACCTAAAGATATAAGCATAGTAAATAGTGAGAACTTATGGGTGAGTGTAAAGTTGGATTCAATTGTAAAGAAGACTTTGCCAATAGAATTATTTTTAGAAGGTGAAACTAAAGAAGGGCTTAATGCAGTAAATTCTACTATAAGCGTGAAACAGGCTGAAGTGTCAGGTGCATCTAAATATATATCTAATGTTAATAAAATTGCAGCAAGATATAATATAGAGAATATAAATAAAAGTGGTAGTGTTAATGTAGCTCTTCAGGCAGAAGATTCTTCTGGAGAGGTAATTAAAAATGTAACTATAAGTCCAAAATATGTATGGGTAAATATACAACTTGGAAAAGTTAAAAGTGTACCTGTAAGTATTAAGACAACTGGAACTGTTAAAGAAGGTACTAAAGTTGAATCTATAAGTTGTTTACCTGACAAAGTTACTATATCGGGAAATAAAGAAATTATTTCCTCCATAAATAGTATAGATACAGAAACAGTGGATTTAAGTAAGGTTTCAGGAGATGAAAATGTCCGTGCAAAGCTGTCTCTTCCAATTGGAGTAAATCTTGTAGATAATAATAAATATGTAAACTTAAAAATAGATCTTACAGAATCTGATTCCGATGAAAAAATTTCGAAAAAGAATCTAGAATTTAAAATAAAAACGAAAAATTTAAGTAAAGATTATGAAGCACAATTAGAAGAGGATACGGCTTCTATTGTGGTTTCTGGTGAATCAAGTATTATAGATAGTTTAAAGGAAGATGATATAGAATGTTATGTTGATCTATCATCTGTATCTGAGGGAGAGAAAGATTTTAATGTAAATGTTACTCTTCCTGATGGGGTTTCTATTGTATCTAAAAATCCACAAAATGTGAAAGTTACTATTAAGAAAAAATCGGAGGATAAATAATGTCAATTAGAATAAATAATTTAACAATAAGTTTAAATGAAGATATAAAAATCCTTAAGAAAAAGGCGGCTAAAAAGTTAAGAATATCTCAAAGTGATATAGAAGAATTTAATATACTTAGGGAGTCCATAGATGCAAGGAGAAAGAACAAGATAAAGTTCAATTATACTGTAGAAGTTTCATTGTCAGAAGAAGAAAAGCTTGTATCAAAGCTTAATGATAAAGATGTAATTTTAGAAAAAAATGAAGTATATAGTGTTAAACCTGGAGAAGAAAAACTTGAAAATAGACCTGTTGTTGTTGGAATGGGACCTGCAGGAATGTTTTCAGGCCTTATGCTAGCTAAATTTGGATATAGACCTATTATAGTTGAAAGAGGAGAAAGTGTAGAAAATAGGGAAAAGAGTATAGAAAAATTTTGGAGTACAGGAAAGTTAAATACAGAATCAAATGTACAATTTGGAGAAGGCGGAGCAGGTACATTTTCAGATGGCAAACTTACTACAAGAACTAAAGATAAAAGATGTAGAATGATTCTTGAAACTTTTGTAAAGTATGGTGCACCAAAGGAGATACTATACAGTGGTAAGCCTCACATTGGAACTGATATATTAAAGACAGTTGTAAAAAATATAAGAAAAGAAATAGAAAAAATGGGTGGAACGGTGCTCTTTAATACTAAACTTACTGATTTTGTGACTGAAGATAAAAAGATTAAAGCAATTGTATTAGGACAAGAAAAATTACAATGTAGTAACTTAATACTTGCAATAGGTCATAGCTCGCGTGATACATATGAAATGTTGTTTAGGAAAAATGTGTTTATGGAACAAAAGCCATTTGCAATTGGAGTAAGAGTAGAACACTTGCAAGAGATGATAGATGTAAATCAGTACGGGAGATACGCAGGGCATCCAAAACTAAAAGCTTCTGATTACAGGCTTACATCAAGAAGTAAAGATGGTAGAGGAATATATAGCTTTTGTATGTGTCCTGGAGGTCAAGTTGTAGCGGCTTCTTCTGAAGATGGGAGAGTTGTTACAAATGGTATGAGTAATTATAAAAGAGATGGTAAAAATGCAAATTCAGCTATAGTTGTATCTGTTGGAAAAGATGATTTTGAAAATGATATGCCTCTTAGTGGTATGGAGTTTCAAAGATACTATGAGTCCCTTGCATATAAGGCTGGAGGAGGAGATTATAAAGCTCCAGTACAGCTTATAAGGGATTTTTTGAATGATACAGTGTCAAGTAAATTCGGAAATGTTAAGCCAAGTTATGAAAGAGGATATAATTTTGCAGATTTGAGAAAATGTCTTCCAGATAAGGTTAGTGAAGCTTTAAAAGAGGGATTTATAAATTTCGAGAAAAAGATAAAAGGATTTTCTAAAGGTGATGGAGTAATAACTGGAATAGAAACTAGAACTTCTGCACCTCTTAGAATATCTAGAAATGAGAATTTGGAAAGTATATCATTTGAAGGATTATATCCTTGTGGTGAAGGTGCAGGTTTTGCAGGTGGTATAATGTCTTCTGCAGTTGATGGCATTAAGGTAGCTGAAAAAATAATATCTAAATATAGACCCTTTGATTAAATAAGATTGTACAAATGTTTTTAGTATAATATAATATAACATGAATGTTTTTAATTTTACATTAACAATTGATAAGAGAGGTATTTTTATGCATAGAATGTTTGGAACTGACGGAGTTAGAGGAATTGCAAATAAAGAGTTAACCTGTGAGTTAGCATATAAACTTGGAAAAGCAGGAGCTTGTGTATTAACAGAAGGAGCTAGAAGTCCAAAGATACTTGTTGGAATGGATACAAGAATATCTGGAGATATGCTTGAAGGAGCACTGGTTTCAGGAATACTTTCAGTCGGTGCAAAAGCAATATGTGTGGATGTTATTCCAACACCTGCAATAGCCTATTTAACTAAAAAATATGGCGCGGATGCTGGAGTTGTAATATCAGCATCGCATAATCCTGTAGAATATAATGGAATTAAATTTTTTAATGGACAAGGATATAAACTTTCAGATGAGTTGGAGGATAAAATACAAAGACTTATTGAAAGTGATTTTGAGGGAGTAGAGTTACCCATAGGAGAGCATATAGGGGTTAAGACAAATAAATCTCACAAAGCTATTACTGATTATATAGAATTTGCTAAATCCACTATAGATACTAATTTAGAAGGACTTAAGATTGCACTTGACTGTGCAAATGGAGCCTCATCTAAAACATCAGTTAAGGCATTTAAAGAATTGGGAGCAGATGTTTATGTTATAAATAATGATCCTGATGGAATAAATATAAATAAAAATTGTGGATCAACTCATCCAGAAGAACTTATGGATTATGTTGTTAAAAAGGGATGTGATTTTGGACTTGCCTTTGATGGAGATGCAGACAGATGTCTTGCTGTAGATGAAAATGGTAACCTAGTAAGTGGCGATTTCATAATAGGAATAATAGGAAAATACTTAAAGTCAAAGGGTCAGCTTAACCATAATGCTGTAGTAGTCACTGTTATGAGCAATCTTGGACTTGATATAGCATTAAATAAAGAAGGAATAAAAACTGTAAAAACAAAAGTTGGAGACAGATATGTACTTGAAGAGATGAAAAATAGTAATTATGTTTTAGGTGGAGAACAATCAGGGCATATAATTATGCTTAATCACAACACAACAGGTGATGGACTTGTTACAGGTCTTAAAATAGCATCTATAGTAAAGGAAAGTGGTAAAACACTTTCAAAGCTTGCATCATTTATAAAAGAACTTCCACAGGTACTTGTAAATGCAAATGTTGCAAATGATAAAAAGGATATATATTTAAAAGATGAAGAAATAGTAAGTGAAATTAAAAAGATGGAAGAAAAACTTGATGGATGTGGAAGAGTTTTAATAAGACCATCTGGAACAGAGCCTCTTATCAGGGTGATGCTTGAAGGTAAAGTACAATCTGAAATAGATAAAATGGCAAATGATCTTGCAAGTCTTATTGAAACTAAGGCAAATGCTTAAATAAAGTTAAATGTATTTTGTATATTAATGTAAAATGTAAACCTGACGGATGGTTTACATTTTATGTTTATAATACAATATATTGTTATAAAACAGGCTGTTAATATAAAATTAATAATTTCAGGTTTAAAGATGTAAAAGCGCTTGTTTACTTACATTTAGTGGGATCGTTTATGTCTTAGATTAAGTAAGATAATTTTTTTAACGATGTAATAGTTGACAAAAAATAGTCTTAAATCATATAATGGATTGAAAGAATATTTAACAAACTTATTTATGTGGAAAGCAGGTGATAGCTAAATAATAATATATAAAATTAAAGCGCCAGGACTTAAGTAAAAATAACTTGTAATTTTGCTTAAGTTGACGAGGATGGGGAGTATCGAATCTTCGGCGGGTGCCCCACGGTATACGCACTACCGTTAACGACTGATAAAAGCAGGAAGTGATTCCTGAAACAACATCAGTCTGGTGTAAAAACCTCAATATTCATTGAGTTAGGGATATTTTCTATATCCCTGTAATCAAATATAAATTATATCCTGTTAAAAAAAGAGTATTAAATAGGTCTATTTCTCGTACACTTTTTTAAATTTAGTGTGTTGGAGAGTCTTATTGTCATGTAAAATTTTATGCTAATTTGCACTGCAAGATAAAATATAGACTAAATATAGTCTTATAAGCAGGATAAATCTAAATTATTAAATTTTGAGAGGAAGATTAATATGTGCGGAATAGTAGGATTTATTGGAAACAGAGATGCAGCACCAATATTAGTGGAAGGATTAAGTAAGCTTGAATACAGAGGTTATGATTCTGCAGGTGTTGCTATAATTGATAATGATCATATAAATGTAACTAAATGTAAAGGAAGACTTTTAAATTTAAAAAATAAATTAGACAGTGAACCACTTAAAGGTTTTGTAGGTATTGGACACACAAGATGGGCAACTCATGGTGAGCCTTCTGATATAAATGCTCATCCACATAAAAATGAAGATGGAACAATAAGCGTAGTTCACAATGGGATAATAGAAAATTATGTTGAATTAAGAGAAATGCTTAAATCCAAAGGATATACATTTCTTTCTGATACAGATACTGAAGTTGTACCACATCTTATAGATTATTTTTATAAAGGTGATTTGACAAATGCTGTTATGGAGGCAGTATCAAAACTGAAGGGAAGTTATGCTATAGGAGTAGTTTCCTCAAGAGAGCCAAATAAAATTGTTGCAGCAAGAAAAGACAGTCCTTTGGTAGTAGGGCTTGGGGACAAGGAGTACTTTATAGCATCAGATATACCTGCAATACTTAATTATACAAGAGATGTTTATCTTTTAAATGATAATGAATTTGTAGTCTTAGATAGAAGTGGAGTAAAGATCCTAGATAGTGAAAAGAAAGAGATAAAGAGAGATGTATTTCATGTAACATGGAATGCAGATGCTGCTGAAAAAGGCGGTTATGATCATTTTATGATAAAGGAAATAAACGAGCAGCCAAAGGCAATAAAAGATACAATGACTTCAAGGATTGTACCAGGTAAACCTATTACTCTTGATGATATAAATATCACAAAAGAGCAGATACAAGATATAAATAGAATTTATATTGTAGCTTGTGGAACTGCATATCATGCAGGACTTGTAGGTAAATATGTAATAGAAAAACTTGCTAGGATGCCTGTAGAAGTTGATACAGCATCAGAATTTAGATATAGAGATCCAATGATAGATGATAAGACTTTGATGATAGCAGTAAGTCAGTCAGGTGAAACTGCAGATACACTTGCAGGACTTAGAGAAGCAAAGAAAAAAGGCGCAAGAACAATAGCAGTAACTAATGTTGTTGGAAGTACAATATCAAGAGAAGCAGATGATGTTCTTTACACTTGGGCTGGACCTGAAATTGCAGTAGCTTCAACTAAGGCCTATGTAACACAACTTATTGTAATGTATACAATAGCATTGTTCTTTGCACAAAATAAAGGAACTTTAAGTAATTCTGAAATTGAAAAGTTAAAAGCTGAAATGCTTACACTTCCAGAAAAGACTAAAAAGATCCTTGAAGATACATCTGTTGTTGAGAAATTTGCAGATGATAACTACAATAACAGAGATATGTTCTATATAGGAAGAGGACTTGACTATGCTGTAGCTATGGAAGGTGCATTAAAAGTAAAAGAAGTATCATATATTCATTCTGAAGCTTATGCAGGTGGAGAATTGAAACATGGTCCTATAGCTCTTATTGAAGATGGAACTATAGTAGTTGCAGGAATAACTCAGCAAAAGCTAGTTGAAAAAATGTTAAGCAATGTTAAAGAACTTACTACAAGAGGTGCCAAAGTTTTAGCACTTGCAATAGAAGGAAGTTCGCAGGTAGAAAGTGAAGTTGATTCTATAATTTACTTGCCAAAAATAAATGATTTATTTGCACCAGTTTTAGAAGTAATACCACTTCAGCTTCTTGGATATTATATGGCTATTAAGAGAGGCTGCGATGTAGACAAACCTAAGAATTTGGCTAAGTCAGTTACAGTAGAGTAGTTTTTAAATAAAGCTTGAATAAATTTTTAAAAGATAAAAATACCTGTAATAATAGATTATATCTAAATATTACAGGTATTTTAAATTAATATTTTATAAATTTATTTTGCTTTAATATATAGAAAAATTTTATTAATCGTTCATAAAATATACTATCATTATCATCAAAATTCTTTCTCACTTCATTTGCAATCTCACCAATATTTTTTTTGTCATCTATGCATTTCCAAACCATACTGCCATATTCATCTAGTTTTATTTCACTTTTTTTAGGTGCTTTAAAAAATATTTGAGCTATCCTGTTGAAAAATCCTTTATTGATTATTGTAATTGTTACTATTCCATTTTCATCAATATTCCACTTATGTTCTTTATTTATTATTGGAATATAATCAAGATAATTTTTCGCCTTTTTCATTGGTTAATAACCTTTCTTTTATTTACTAGCTCCTTTATTCCAAATAGTAAATTTAAATAAACTAACTATAAGGAGAGCAAAAAAGATAAGTGCACCAATACTCCCAAGATTTATTATTCCTGACATATCAATTATTTCTGCAAGTGATCTATTACCAACTTTTAGTATTGCAAACACTGCAAGAAGAATTCCAATAAGACCTTCACCTGCAATTAAACCTGAAGTATATAAAACTCCTCTGTCAATTGCATCTTTTCTTTTAGTTTCAGATATGTTTTTCTTCTTTTCAAAATACATTCTTACAAGTCCACCAACCATAATTCCTGTACTTAAATGAATTGGAAGATAAAGTCCTATTGCAAATGGAAGAACTGGTATTCCAAGTATTGCGATAAAAATTGCTATTGCTACTCCAGTGAATACTAAATTCCATGGAAGATTTCCATTCATAACTCCTTCAACAACCATTTTCATTAATGTAGCTTGTGGAGCTGCAAGTTTATCTGATCCAAATCCCCATGCTGCATTTAATAAGTATAATGCTCCTCCAATTGTTATTGATGAAGCTACAACACCGATAATTTCACCAATTTGTTGCTTATATGGAGTTGCTCCTACTATATATCCTGTCTTTAAATCCTGTGAAGTATCACCTGCAATTGCTGCAATTATACAAATAACTGAGCCTATTGCTATTGCAGATAGCATTCCTTCTCTTCCAGTAACACCAGTTAATTTTAATATCATTGTTGTAATAAGAAGTGTTGCTATTGTCATACCTGATACTGGGTTATTACTACTTCCTACAAGACCAACTATTCTTGATGATACTGTAGCAAAGAAGAAACCAAATATAGTTATGAGTATTGCTCCACCTAATGAAACAGGAATTGTTGGTATAAGCCATATAATAACTATTAATGCTACTATGCCAATTATTATTACATTTACTGGTAAATCCTTGTCTGTTCTCTCTTGCGATACCACTTTATCTTTGCTTTTTAAATCCTTAATTGATGATGAAAATGTTGAAACAATTAATGGAAGGGATTTTATTAAACTCATTATTCCTCCAGCTGCAACTGCACCTGCACCAATATATTTTAAGTAATTTGACCATAAAGCAAATGAACCCATACTACTTATTGGATCTGTTCCAGGATACATAACTGTATTTCCAGCAAATAGAGATATTAAAGGCAATATTGCAAACCATCCAAGTATTCCACCTGCAAACATATAACTTGAAATTTTTATTCCACAGATATATCCAACTCCAAGCAACGCTGGAAGTACGTCAATACCAGCTGCTGAGCCTTTATAACTTTGTATTTCATAATGAACTTCACTTGGAAATATTTTAAATCCTTCTGATAAAAATTTATAAGCTGCGGCTATTCCAAGGCCTGCAAAAACTCCTGAAGCTTTGCTTCCACCTTCTTCTCCTGCAAGAAGAACTTCAGAACATGCTGTTCCTTCTGGATATGGAAGAACTCCATGTTCTTTAACTATAAGTGCTTTTCTAAGAGGAATCATAAATAGAACACCAAGTATTCCTCCACATAAACAAATTATTGATATTTCAATTAATGATGGAGCTGGTTGTCCCCATTCTTCCATCCAAATAAATATAGCTGGTAATGTAAATATTGCACCTGCTGCAATAGATTCACCAGCTGATCCTATAGTTTGTACTAAATTATTCTCAAGTATAGAATCCCTTTTTAAAATAACTCTTATAATTCCCATTGACATAACTGCTGCTGGAATTGACGCTGATATAGTCATTCCAACTTTTAAGCCCAAATAAGCATTTGCAGCACCAAATACAATTGCTAATATAATACCTATAGAAACTGATGTTAATGTCATTTCTGGCAAAACTTTGTCTGCACTTATAAAGGGCTTAAACTGGTTCTTTTCATGCATTTTCTTTCCTCCTTGATTTAATTGTAAATTTATTAACATAATGTATAAATTACATTTATATATTTTTTAATAATTTTTAATAAATAGTATAAGCTTATACTTATGTTAATATAAATTATATGATTTTAATTTTTAAATAAAAAAACTAAAATCATAATACCATATAGTCAAATTTTATTCAATGTTACCGATAGTATTACAGTTTATTTATTAATTACTTATAAAAAACAAATAATTAATTTTAATTCATAAAAATACTACCAACAGTAGAGTAATAGACAGCAATGGTTGAAGAAATTTCAAGAATGGCAGAAAAACTAAATGAAATAGCAGAGGAGTTAAATTAAGAAGTGGAGAAGTTTAAGATTAATTAGGAGGAAAATTTAAAATAATGATATTGTGCATTTAAAAATAAACAATCTTAGAGTATAATTTTAGTGGGCAAAGATAGTATTAATTAATAATAAAAAATAAAGGGAGATGCAAAAAACATCTCCCATGTACATAATATATCCATTATAATATAAGTTAGCGAAACTATATAGAAATGGATGATATTAATGTACAATTTAAGTTTAAAAGATAATGACATAACTTTCAATAACTTAGAGAAAAAAATATATAAATATGTATGTAATAAAGCATGCGAATTTATGAAAGAAGTGCTAACTCACTTAGACCGAAGGTTGATGGATGAAAGAGATAGTAAGATTTATAGAAATAAAGGTTTAAGATCTACTTGTATAAAGACTATTATGGGAAATATAGAATTTAAAAGAAGAATGTATGAATTTAAAACAGAAGATGGAAAAAGGCCTATAAGTTTTTATTAGATGAATATCTAAAAATGGATACAATAGGTCATATTTCAAGTAATTTAGTAGAAAAGATAGTGGACAATGTAACTAATGTATCTTATAGAAATACTTCTAGTAATATAAAAGAACTATCAGGCAGTTTTGAGGGCAATACATGACAAGAAGGAGGCACACAAATTAATACGAATGTTGAATAAAGGGAAAGTAGGAGAAAGCTTTAAATACCTTACAAAGCTAATGGTTAAATATACTAAAGATGAGGATATATATAAGAAACTTGAAAAGTTATACAAGTATCTTTTTGATAATAAAATGGGATTGAAGCCTTATAACTTGCGAGAAGAAATAAATATGCCGAAGGCACCTGATGGAATTGAATACAGGAATTTAGGCACTATGGAACATAATATTTGTGATATACTTGCTCAGAGAATGAAAGGAAGAAAAATGAGTTGGTCTATTAGAGGTGCGAATAATTTAGCTAAGATATTAGCTGAAAAAGCAAGTAAAAGAATATACGATGTAATAAATGAAGTATGTTACGGTGTTATTTCAGAGGATAAATAAAGTATACCATTTACAGGTTGTGTCATGACTAATGCTAGAAAGGCAATACAGAGCTTATTTAGAGAAAGAAATTTTACTGAACTTATTTATAGATAGTCTTAAAATTCTAGATAAAAAGTCAATGGAATAAATGCGCCCTTTCGGGCTGCGGACTAAATCCTTTGAGGATAAAATTTTAACTGAATTTATAATGGAGAAATTAAAAAATAAAATTGCCCACTTTAACTTGACACAAACCATTAAAAAGGAGATAAAAATATTATGGTAAGAAAAAAATTTTAAATTTAGTAGCAATTGTGTTATGTGTATTTTGCTCAATACTAAGTGGCTGTGGAGCAGAAAATGTATCTTCAGGTAGTGTAAATAATGAAGAAATAGCCACAGTAAGTGAAAATAATGATAGTAGTACAAGTGTAATTGAAAATGACTCAACTACTGAAAATGATATAACTACTATGAATGATACAAATGTTACAAAAGATACAAGACCAAGAACAGAGAATGGAGATATTGATACAGGGAAATTGTTTGCAATAACTCCAAAAGAACTATTAGCTAAGCCAGATGATGAATTTATAAAAATTTCAGCAGACAAATTTGTTCATGAATTTATGTATGATAAAGTTGCAGCAGATAATAAATATAGACATAAATATTTGGAGTTAACTGGTAAGGTTGATGGTACAAAAAGAGATGGTGATAATTATTTAATTATAGTATATGTAAATGACCAAAAAAATGATGCATATTGTTGGATAAATAATAAGGAAGAATCAGACAGGATTGAAGCACTTAATCTTAAGACAAATGGAGATGAAGTTATAATAAGAGGGGTAGTTAATTTTAGTATGATAGAAAAAGGGTATATGTGTGTTGCATTAGGTTCATGCGCTTTAAAAGGATATTCAAAAAAGTGATATTTAAAAACAAGGTCATGAATGTTTAAGACTTTTCAATCTCTAGAAGCTATAACAAGTCCCAATATTATCAAAATTCCTCCAACAAAAAAGTTTATGGCTAACTGTTCATTTAAGCACAGCCATCCTAGAATTGAACCTGTGATTGGTTGAAAAAATAAAAATAACGATCCTGTACTTGCGTCTACTAGTTCAATGCCTTTATTCCATAAGAAATATGCTACAGCAGTAGCCATAACACCAATGTAAATACTTCCCCATAAAAGATATCTATTAGTGAGTATAAGATTAAAGTTGTTGTTCTGAAAAAGCATAATAGGAGTAATAAATATAAGTGCAATTAAGGTTGCATATGAAGTTATGCTAATAGAGTCAGTATATTTAGATGCAATCTTTACATATACAGAAAGAAGTGACCATGTTATAGCAGCACCTACAAGTAATATACTTCCAAGAAAATAATTACCGCCAGGACTATCAAGTCCTACAATTATTATAACCCCTATTGTTGATATAATTAGTGAAACTAATTTCTTTTTTGTAATAGTTTCTTTAAGTATAAATCTTGCAAATAAAGTTACAAATATAGGTGAACTTGCAGTAATTAAAGATCCTGTATGAGCGTCTGATAAATTTGTACCAATAAATTGTAGAGAAACGGATAAAAAGTAGCCTATAAACCCTATTTTTAATATAAGAAACCAACACTTCTTATTAATAGTAACTTTATTTGGTTTTCTATAATTTGATATCATTAAAATTGGAAATAACGCTATAGAGCCAATAAAATATTTAATCCATATCAACGTAATAGATGGTATAAATTCTAGTAGATACTTACTAACTACATATAGCCCTCCCCATATACTTGCTGCTAAAAATAAACACAAAAAACCTATCAATTTATTTATAATAAACACATCCTTTTATATAAAATTTATTATAGAAGTATTATTAAGACAAGTCTATATAATACTTCTATATATAGATAATTTATATTTGTAAAAAAATTATTTATAAGCTGCGTCTACAGATGCCTTTAAAATTTCATAGGCTTTATCACAATCTTCTTTAGTTGCAATAAGAGGTGGAAGCATACGAATTACGGAATTTCCAATCAAGGTAACTAGTAATTTTCTGTCAAAACAACCGTGTTTTATATCCAGGCCTAAAGGTGAATCAAATTCAACTCCTATCATTAGTCCTTTACCACGAACTTCCTTTACATGAGGAAGTGTCTTTAACTTATTCATGAAATAATTTCCTACTTTTTCAGCATTTTCAGCTAAATTATTATCTAAAAGCTCATTAATTTCAGCAAGTGAAGCTGCACAACATACAGGATTACCAGCAAAAGTTGAACCATGAGATCCCATAGTGAAAGCTTTAGATACTTCAGAAGTTGCACAAATAGCTCCAATTGGCATTCCGCCTCCCATAGCTTTAGCCATAGAAACAATATCTGGTTTTATATTATAATTCATGTAAGCCATAACTTTACCAGTTCTGCACCACCCTGTTTGTACTTCATCTATTAAAAGTAGTAATTTATTATCGTCACATAGTTTTCTTATACCATGCATAAATTCATCAGTAGCAGGAATAACACCACCTTCACCTTGAATTGGTTCAACCATAATTGCAATAGTATTATCTGTTATTAGAGATTTAAAAGATTCAAGATCGTTGAAGTCAGCATAAGAAAAGCCTGGAAGCATAGGTTTAAGTCCAATTTGGCATGCATTATCAGGTTGTCCTGTAGCAGTTAGTGAACCATAGGTTCTTCCATGAAAACTGTGTTTAGCTGTTACAATATGGTATTTATTTGGACCATATTTTTCTACACCATATTTCCTAGCCATTTTAATCATTGCCTCATTTGCTTCAGTTCCTGTATTTTGATAAAAAATTTTATCCATACCGATAGTTGTACATATTTTTTCTGCTAAAAGTGCTTGAGGAATAGTGTATGGATAGTTGAATGTATGCATTACATCTTCAACTTGATCTTTTACAGCAGCAACAACTTTTTCATTGCAATTGCCAGCACTGTTTACTGCAATGCCTCCATAGAAATCTAAATAGCCTTGTCCTTTTTCGTCATAAAGATACATGCCTTTTGCACGTTCGCAGACGAAATCATAACGTTCATAAGTTTCAATCATATATTTTTTTACTAGCGATTTTACATCTTCGGCAGTTAACATACTATGTTCTAAATCCATAATAACAATCTCCTTTGTTTATATAAATTTTTTATAGATTTGGTTTTATTTTGCTATATTTTCTTCCAACAAGAAATCCATATTCATGAGGGTCATAATCATTTAATATTAATCTATTGAATCCTGTAATATAGGCACTCCCTGTAATTTGTGGAATGATTGCCTTTCTTCCAGCAAGTTCAACTTCTTTTGTTACTACTCCGGTGAATGTAGAACCAGTAATACTTTCATAAACAAATTTTTCTCCAGAATGTATTTCCCCTTTATTATAAAGACAAGCTAACTTAGCACTGGTACCAGTACCACAAGGTGAGCGATCTATCTGTGAGTCACCAAAGATTACAACATTTTTTAAATTAGCAGTTACATTATTGGGTTTTCCATAGAATTCAACCAAATCTACATTGTGTATATCTAGATATGGATGTTTAATAGTAATTGATTGGTTTATTTTTTTTATAAGTTTCATAGCAAGATCTGTTAATAAAGGCAAATTATCTTGCTTAATTGGAATTCCTATTTTTTCTGTATCAACTAGTGCAAAAAAACTACCACCAAAGGCTATATCAAATTTAATTTTCCCATAGTCAGTAACATCTAATTCAAGGTTTTCTTTATACAAAAAACATGGAACATTTAAAATGCTGACTTCTACAGCTCTTCCATTTTGCACCTTTACTTTAGCTCTAATTATTCCAGATGGTGTTTCTAGTATTACATTTGTATAAGGTTCCCTAACCTCAACCATACCGGTTTCTACTGCTACAGTTGCAGTTCCAATACTACCATGTCCACACATATTTAAATACCCTGAACTATCCATGAATATTACACCAAGATCAGCTTCTTCACTAGTAGGTTCTGTAACTACAGCTCCAAACATATCTCTGTGACCTCTTGGTTCTAACATAAGAGCTGTTCTGTAGTGGTCGTAATTTTCTTCCAGAAATTTTTTACGCTCCATCATAGTGCTACCTTTTAACTTTGGAAAACCCTCTAATATAATTCTTGTGGGTTCTCCCATAGTATGAGAGTCCACCGCAAGAAATGTTTTGTTGTATTTTTTCAAATTTAATGAATATTGTGTTGAGAGTTCATGTAACATAGTCACATCTCCTTTAGTCAATTAAACATTGTGTCTGTATTCATATGGTAGTAGTTTCGACTGTCCAAAATGAGTAAATTCTTCTACGCATTTGAGAGAATCTTTAAGTATACCTGTTTGCATTTCGATATTGTTCGGTTCACCTGCATTTGAACCAATTGGTACATGAGCTGCTGCAATACGTGGTGCTCCTTGTTGTTTAGCAATTGGTGGTAGTGCTGCAATTACAATACAGGACATGCCTGCTTCTTCACAAGCTCTTGTTACAATAGTTGCAGAACGATGGCATGTACCACATCCTCCAGTGCATAGTACAATATCTACACCCTGAGCTTTTAGTTTAGAAGCAATTTCTGGACCGACTTCATTTTTAAATTTATCTACATTTCCGCCGCCACCCATAAAGCCATACATTTCATCTGCTAAGCTTCCTATAAATCCTTCTTTTACAAGTTCATGCAGTCTGTCCAACGGGAACATTGCGTTTACATCTTTATTTATATCTGAATTATCAAATCCACCGTGAGTAACCATAAGTTGTGAAGTTGGAGTATCTGATGGAATTGCACGATAAGTATAGTCACCTGATGTATCGTAAGGTACTTGGTCTTTTTTGTGGATACCTCCAGCTGTTATAAATGCGACTTTACATTGACTTAGAGGTTTTTTCAGTGGTGTCCAAACTGGCTTTGGAGTAATTGGAACAAATATTTCTGATGTTAATCCTGTAGCTGTTGTAAGTTTCATTTTATTTTCCTCCTTAATATAATACATTTTTATTTTTCTTACATTAATATATAGTTATATAACCTGCATGTAGCTGAAGTAAAATTCAACTGTCTGACCGGGTTCAAGTTTTTTCTCTGTAAATACCCATCTAAGAGGTACGCAAATTACACCTAATCTGCCTTGTATATCTACTTTGATTGCAGTATCATTTACTGTAACAATTTTACCCTTAGTTAGTATTGGCTTTTGATCAATCATTTTTAAGCACCTCATCAACAATCCTTTGATTATTTTCTATAATTTCAGGATTCCATTTATGTTTAGCTGGTTTAATAGGTATTCCTGCCATCTTTGTTTTTAGCATAAGTATAGCTCTATCTGCATCTGATTTTGTAATAGAACTACATCCTGCAACTTCATTTTCAAATCCTTCTTTGTCTTTGTTGATTTCAATCATTGCATCCATATATTTATTTCCTACAACAAGTTGTCCTTGGTAAGCACAGAAAGATACGCCTACAACTGGTATTCCCCTCATGCCAATTTGTTCAATGTGAGATGTAAAATCAATATGATTATTTCCAAAGCCTTCAGTTGTAACTATTGCACCTTCTACATCAAGACTTTCTACTAATGTTCCAAGACGTTCTGAAACATAACTCTTTTCATCATTTACTTGAGGACTTCCTACAAATATAACACCAACTAAATTTAATTCTTCATCTTCTGCCAGGCCTTCAACTAATGGTTCACGGAAATAGTGTCTTGTCATTTCTTTTGTTGCAGGTCCAATACAAGTTAGAGCGTGGATTGCACCGTCACGCACTTGATTTGGTGTCATCATAACAGGAACATTTCCAAGATCCACATTTTTTTGACCGCCGTGTACACCAGCTGGTTCTATTGGACAGAGAACATTATCGTGCATAGCCCCTTGCCCCATAATTTCTTTAATTAGAACAACTCTTGGTTTGCCATATTTTTTTACATCATGATATGTTTTTTCTTTTTCTATAGGATCAGATACTTTCTTAATTGCATTTCTAACATCTTGAATAATCACATCTTCTGCGGAATGAGCAGCAAAAGGACCTCTTCTTTCCATTCCTGTACCTCGCTGAATGACTGCATTAACACGAATTATAATGTCATTTTCATCGGCACATCCTGGTCTTCCAAAAGCCATTTTTTCATCTAGATAACCTTCAGAAGAACCAAATTCATGAATTTGGACACCATCTTCGTCAACACCAGTCAACATAAATACAGCGCCATCTAATACATGTGATACTCCTTCTCCAAGTTTTCCTTCTACTTTTGTAGCAATAGGACATACATCCATTATAGTTTCTGTGAAGACATGTCTGTTTTCAGGTGTAATAATATCTATCTTTAAATCTTTTATTAATGGAGTAGATTCAATTGCTTTGTCAACAATAGATTCATTGATTGTCAATACTCCATTTTCAAAGGATGTTTTAGATCCAAGTTTAACATCGTTGACTTTGTAATATTTTTTAACTAGAGTTCTTATGATTTTATCTTCTTTAGGTGGTTCAAGTGATGATGCCACACCTGGAAGTATTCCCATATCTGCAGGTATATCAAGTTTTAAGCCTTCAAGTTTTGAAATTTCAATATGCAACATTTTACTATTTGGAATTTCTTCTTGATTTGAAGGTTCTTTATCAATAGATGGTTCAGGAGTTTCTGAAGTTTCGTTGATGCTGTCAATCATATCTTTGGTAATTGGAGTAAGTGCATCTGCATCTACTATTAATTTTCTTCCAAGTACTTGCTCAATAGTAAGTCCATCATCGCTTAAAGTCATGAGCCCGGATTCAACTATATCATCAAATATTGTTGGATCTTCAAGATCTTCTGGACCTATTATAAGACCTTTTTGCCTTTGACAGCAGAAAACTGCTGGCTCTTTTAAATGTTGTTGTATTGTTTCCTTTGTAATTGACATATTTGTTACCTCCAATTTTATTAATATTTTTTCTTTAATTTTCGTATTAACTTATGATTTACTGCTCTAAGTGCACCATCAGTACAATGATAAACAGGTAAATTGAGTTTTGGAGCACAGGACATTACTGTATTTGTACAATCGCTACAGTTGCTAATTAACAATGCTTTTGCACCTGATTTTTTCAAGGAAAGTATTTTTTGTACTTGACCGGGGCATTTTCCAGGATTTTCACATTTATATCCATTTTTCACCTTTTGTGCCTGCTTGCAATATTCAATTCCTGAAACTTCTGATCCCATATCTTTTGCTATCTGTATAAGCCTTTCTCTATCTGCTCCACATGCACATACAAGGAGTCCTATTTTATCAGGACCTTTCAAAAAAGTTTCTGTAACAATAATTCCACCAGTTGTTTTGACTATAGGAGAATCAATAGATGTTCTTTTGCCTGTAAATGGTCCTCCCATGATAATCTCACCATATTCAGATGAACACCCACCAGCATCTTCTATTAATTGACCTACTTTTGAACCAATAGGAACATCTTCAAATACTTGAATTAAATCGCCGTTTAGTTTACCTGCTATTGTAATATCTTTGTCAATAAACGGCTTTTTATATTCTATGGCCTCATAAATTCTATAGATAGTTTCTGCATTTATTACAATTGCATTTGCTGAAAATGGAAGCTGGTTAACATCTAAAACAGTTCCTTTAACTTGTCTTATAATAGACCGTTCCTCACCAACAGGATATATATCTGGTAATAGATGAATTTTAATTTTATTGCTTGGAATATATTTTTTTAATGAATCTATTGCTTTTTTATGTTTTTCTTTTATAGCTATTATGGAATTTTGTGCATGAACTATATCCATAACAATCTGTATTCCTTGGATTATTTTTTCTCCATTTTTTTCTATCATTTGGATGTTGTGAGTCAAAATTGGTTCACATTCAGCGGCATTTACTATTAGAATTCCACCTGGATTTAGTGCTTTTGATAATTTTATATAAGTTGGGAATCCAGCTCCTCCTAAGCCCACAATGCCTGATTCTTCTATAAGTTCAAGAGGAGTATTACCGTTTAATTTTATATATTCATTTGTATTGACTTGGCAATCTCTTTTAATCTCTATATATTCATCTGTTATGCTAGTTACCTTGCCGTTTATACTTGAATGAATATTGCTACCTATAACTCCTTGGACCTTTTTTGCTATGAGTTGGCCACGCTTTACTATGTCGCCTTGTTTCACTATAGGAATTGAAAGCTGTCCTATATGTTGCTTCATTAAGAACTTATAGTTTTGCATTGAGTTTCTCCTTTCTATATTAAATTTGGATTAAAAATTATTATATTGTTAAAAATATACCTGTATTTTTGATAAATAGTTTAATTATTGTTTGTTTTTTTAACTTATTTATATTATAATAATGCATTATATGAGAATAGTAAAATTACAATTTTCTATAGTAAACATTACATTTTTTCATGTCTAATTATTTTATAGAGAGGGGAAGTGTACAATGGATTTAAAAAAATACGAGCTTCTTGTAGATGTAGCAGAAACAGGTAATTTTACAACAAGCGGAAATAGACTGGGATATACACAATCTGGAGTAAGTCACATAATAAAGAGTTTAGAAAAGGAAATGGGTTTTCCTTTGTTTATAAGGACGCGTAGAGGAGTATCACTTACAAATAACGGGGAGAGAATTATACCACTAGTTAGAGAAATGCTATCAGAAAATTCTAGATTGGAACAGACAATTAATGAACTGAATGGATTGAATATAGGATCTATAACTATTGGCACATATTCAAGTATTTCTATAAATTGGCTTCCAAAGATCATATATGAATTTCAAAAGGACTTTCCTTGTATTGATGTACACATGAAAGAGGGTGGTATTGATGAAATAGAACTATGGATTGAGAATAATACTGTGGATTTTGGACTGTGTAGTAATAGAAATTCAGAAAAGTTTGATTGGATACCGCTTCGTGAGGATCCACTTATGGCAATATTGCCAAAAGATTTTCAAATTCCTGAAAGTGGAACTTATTCAATCTCTAATTTTCAAGGTAAGCCATTTATTATGTCTGCAGTAGGTATTGATTATGATATACATCTTGCATTGACTCAATCAAAGGTAGTTCCGAATATTAGATTCTCATCAACGGATGATCATGCAATAATTTCAATGGTTGCAAATCATCTTGGTATAAGCATACTTCCTAAACTAATTATTGAGAAATGGTCTAATTTAATTACAGCTCTTCCACTTGATCCATATTTTTCTAGAAATTTAGGAATTGGAATAAAATCACTTGAACATATTTCACCTGCTTCTAAAAAATTTATTAAGTACACACAAAAAATTGTATCGACTTGTATTTTCAACGATTGATAGTAGTGTAATAGTTAAGAAATTATTTTAATAAATTAATAAAAAACGCAAGGCATTATTGACAAAATTCTAAATAGATGGTACTGTGTATAAAACATTAATTTATGAATTATATGAAAAACTACTTTCATAAATTGCAAAATTCAAAATATTTTATAGGGGAGGAAAAGAAATGAAAAAATTATTAATAACTTTGATTACTGTAATATTTATAGCATCATTAACAGGGTGTGGTAGTAGTACTTCAAAAGATAGTACAAGTTCTACAAAAGACAATGGATCTTCTACAGAAGTATATACTGGAGAACTTAAGGATTCATTGAAAGGATATTCATTTAAAATTGGAACTTCTGGTACCTATGCTCCTTTTTCCTACTATGATGAAGACGGTAAAACTTTAATAGGATTTGACATGGATCTCCTTAAATCACTGCAGGAATTGTTAGGATTTGAAATTGATGGAAATATACAAGCTATGGATTATAGTCCACTAACTACATCAGTTGGATCAGGTAAATTAGATATTGCTATGGCAGCCCTTTCTGCAACAGACACTAGAAAAAAAGTAATGAATTTTAGTGATACTTATTACGAAGCAGGACTTACAGTTATTGTCAATAAAGAAACTAGTCCAAAGTCAATAACAGGGCTTGACAGTATAAAGACCGGTAAATATAAAATTGCCGTAGAAAAAGGGACTATCGGTAATTTGTATCTAGTTAATAACGGAGTACCAACAAGTAGCCTTAAAGTATATGATTCCATAACAACAGCTCATCAGGCACTTGAAGATGGAAAGGTTGATTGTTTGGTTTACGATGTACCAGGTACTGCTTACTATATATCACACAAAAAGGATTCAAAACTTAAAATGGTTGGTGAAGAATTTGCACAAGATCAGTCACCATATGCAATAGCTGTTTCATTTAATGCTGCTAAAAAGAACCCTAAGTTGATGAGTATATTGAATGCAGCAATTCAACAATTACAGAAGGATGGTACACTTGATAAAATTGAACAAAAATGGTGCAAGTAATGGGTTTAATGACTAAGGAAGGATGATATTATGGATTTGAGTTTTCTACAGGTATTAATGCCAATGCTCTTCAATGGATTGAAAGTGACACTTGAAGTTTCAATATTGGGGATTTTGTTTGGGTTTTTATTGGGATGTGCTTCTGGTTTTGCTCTTGAATCTAAGAATGTAATTGGAAAAGCTATTGCAAATTTATATTTATGGATTATCCGTGGAACACCTCTTATCGTACAAGCTTTATATGTATACTTTGTTGTGCCTAAAATCGTTGGATATGATATTCAAAGTAATGTTGCAGGGATTATAGTAATATCTTTAAATTCAGGTGCATTTATTGCAGAAATAGTGCGTGGTGCTTTAGAAGGAATTGATCCCGGACAGAGAGAAGCAGGATTATCACTTGGACTGACGCCATTTCAAACATTATGGCATATAATTCTTCCGCCTGCTTTTCGGTCAATGTTACCAGCTTTGTTTAATCAATTTATCATTACGGTTAAGGATACAGCAATACTTTCAGTAATAGTTGTAAATGAGATAACAAAGCAAATTCAGAACTATGCTGCAGTAACTTTTAATACGATAGAGGCTTATACTGCAGGTGCGCTGTTTTATCTAGTGATAATTTCAATTCTTATTATTATTCAAAAACAGATTGAAAGGAGAATTAGAGTATGAGTAGTTTGATACAGATTAAAAATTTATCTAAAAATTTTGGTGACTTAGAAGTACTAAAAGATATAAATCTTGAAGTTTCAGAGGGAGAAGTCATATGTATTATTGGGCCATCTGGATCAGGTAAAAGTACATTACTCCGTTGTATAAATCAATTGGAAATTCAATCTGGTGGAAATATTTATTATGATGGTAAGGATATATGCTCGGATAGCAATGATTTAAGAAAATATCGTGAAGAGGTGGGGATGGTATTTCAGAGATTTAATTTGTTTCCTATGAAGAGTGTTTTGAAAAATATAACTCTTGCCCCAGTTTTAACAAAGAAGAGATCAAAACATGATTCTGAAAAAAAGGCAATTGAACTATTGGATAAAGTTGGATTGGCAAATAAGGCAAATGTGATGCCATCAGTACTGTCAGGAGGTCAGCAGCAACGTGTGGCTATAGCTCGTGCACTTGCAATGGATCCAAGAGTTCTACTTTTTGATGAACCCACATCTGCATTGGATCCTGAACTCGTTGGAGATGTACTTGCTGTTATGCGCAAACTTGCAGACGATGGTATGACAATGATTGTAGTAACTCATGAAATGGAATTTGCAAGAGATGTAGATGATAGGGTTATATTTATGGCTGATGGATATATTGTTGAAGAAAGCAGCCCTGAAGAAATGTTCACAAATCCTAAAAATGAACGTACGAAAACTTTTCTTGCAAGAATAGTGGGGTGATGTATATATGGGGAAATATTGTGTGACAATTAATAGACAATTTGGAAGCTTGGGCAGACCAATAGCAAAGAAAGTGGCAGAAATACTTGGAATTGAATATTATGATAGAGATATTGTAGAGGAAACGTCGAGAAAGTTAAATCTTCCTGTATCCACTATTAGTAAACATGAAGAGACTGGAGATAAATTGAGTTTTTTCAATATGCTTTTCCCTTTAGGAGATTCTTCAAAAAATAATCAAGATAGAATATTTAAAGCCGAAAGTCAGATTGTTCTTAATTTAGCAGATAGAAAGTCATGTATTATTGTTGGAAGATGTGCTGACTTTATTTTGAAAGATTATAGCAATTGCATGAATATATTCATATATGCGCCTAAAGAGAAACGCTTTGATAATTGTGTAAATATATTAAATATGAAACCAGAAGAAGCACATAAAATGATTAGAGAAGTGGACAAAGCAAGGGAAAATTACTATAGAAATTATGCTGGATATTCATTAGATGATATAAAGCATAGACATATTATGATTGACAGCAGTTTGCTTGGGGTAGATGGCACGTCACAAATTTTAGCGGAAATAATAAAAAAAAGGTTTGAAATATCCTGATGTTGACTGTCATACAGTAGATAATTGAAACAGATTAATATGATATAATTCATATTAATCTGTTTTTTGTGTTGATGTGGATAATGTTATTATATAAAGTATTGATAAGATACAATAATTATTTTTGATATGATTTATTAATATTAATAAATCATATCAAAAATTCTACATAATAGACGTAAAATAGTTTATGAATATATTAAGGAGAGTTTCAAATGTTACTTATAAAAAACGGACACATTATTGACCCACTGAGTAAGTTAAATGAAAAATTAGATATATTAATTGATGGTGAGAATGTAGTAAAAATTGATAAAAATATAGATGAAACTAATGTAGACAATGTTATAGATGCATCCTCTTGTATAGTTGCACCTGGTCTTATAGATATACACAGCCATTTCAGAGATCCAGGGTTTACTTATAAAGAAGATATATTTACTGGCGCAAATGCGGCTGCAAGGGGAGGATATACAACAGTTATATGCATGGCAAATACAAATCCAGTTATAGATAATACTGAAGATTTGAATTACGTACTTAATAAAGCTAAAATGGCAAAAATTGAGGTACTCCAAGTAGCTTCAATAACAAAAAATATGAGTGGAACAGAAATTGTAGATATGAAAAAACTAAAAAAAGCTGGAGCTATAGGATTTTCTGATGATGGAAAGCCAATTATGAATTCAAAAGTAGCAGTTGATGCTATGAATTTGGCAAGAGAACTTGATGTAGTACTGAGTTTCCACGAAGAAGATCCAAATCTAATAAGCGAAAGTGGGATAAACTCAGGTAAAATAGCCAGTATGTTAAATATAAAAGGTTCTCCATGTGAGGCAGAAAATGTACTTGTTGCAAGAGATGTGGCACTTGCAGTATCAACTAAGGCTAAAATTAATATTCAACATATAAGTTCTAGCTTATCTGTTGAATTTGTTAGATGGGCAAAAAAAATGGGAGCTAATGTAACTGCGGAGGCAACACCTCAACATTTTAGCATAACAGAAGATGAAATTTTAAAAAAAGGGGCGAATGCTAAATTAAATCCTCCTTTAAGAACCGAAAGTGATAGGAAGGCTATAATAGAAGCACTTAAAGATAATACAATTGAAATAATAGCTACAGATCATGCTCCTCATTCAAAAGTTGAGAAAGAAAGAGAAATCTCTAAAGCACCAAGTGGGATGATAGGACTTGAAACTGCCCTTTCACTTGCAATTTCTAAATTAGTTAAACCGAGGTATTTAAGCTATATGGATGTTATAGAAAAATTTACTTTAAATCCGGCAAAATTATATAAACTTGATAGAGGATATATAAAAGAGGGACATAGAGCAGATATTGTAATATTTAATCCTGAAGAAGAATATGTAGTAAAAGATTTCTCTTCTAAGTCATGTAATTCCCCTTTTATAGGTGAGAAATTATATGGTAAAGTAAAAAACACAATATATAAAGGAACAATTGTATATGAGGATAAAAGATAAAAATATGTTGTAATAAAAAAGTCTTTTTAAGAGCAGAAAAGTTGGAGTAAAAACTGATGGAACTGCTCTTTTAAGTGATATAAAAAATGGAATAATAGTAAAGATTATGATAAAATTAATATAATACACATAACTTATGCAAGACGAAAGGAGAGAGCATTAATGTTAAAAACAAAAAAGATAAGATATCTATTAATAATAATGATATCATTAATAGCATTATTAACTGGAATAGTTATCAGTGCTGGAATGGTTTATAAAAATTTTAATACAAGTAAGAAACTAATAACTATGGAATCAGAAACTTTAAATGATGATTATGATGCTAAAATTAAGGAAGAAGTAGAAATTGCAATATCTATGATAGACAAAATAAACGATAAAGTTAAAGCTGGAGAAATGACTATTGATCAAGCGAAGAAAGAAAGTGCAGATTTATTAAGAAATTTAAGTTATGGAGAAGATGGATACTTTTGGGCGGATACTGTGGAAGGACAAAATGTAGTACTTTTAGGTTCTGATACAGAAGGTACAAATAGGTTAAATACACAAGATTCAAAAGGTGAATATTTTGTTAAACAGATAATAAAAAATGGCCAAAAAGAAAATGGCGGATATACTGAATATTGGTTTCCAAAGGAGGGAGAAACAAAAGCGAGTCTTAAAAGAGGATATAGTAAAATATATAAACCATACAATTGGGTAATAGGAACAGGAAATTATGTTGATGATATTAATAAGATAGTTGATGCTAAAAAAGCTATTATTAATAAAGATTTGAGAGATAGTATAATAATGGACGTAATATTGCTTATATGTTCATTGATTTTATCAGTTCTTCTTGCAATTAGGTTGAGTAAAGAAATAGAAAATCCATTAAAAAAAATACAAGAGTTTGCTGGAAGATTAGCAAAACATGAGTTTTCTACACCTATTGAAGTAATTAGGAATGATGAATTTGGAAAAACTGGTAACGATTTAAATAAAGCACAAGAAAATGTGAGAGATTTAATTAAGTTAATTATGAAAAATTCAGAGGAAATAAGTGCATCATCAGAAGAATTGTCAGCAACTGTTGAAGAATTAACATCTAAATCACAAGAAATAGACCAAGCTGTAATTTCTATTGTAAATGGTATGGAAGAATCAAGTGCTTCTTCAGAAGAAATAAGTGCATCAATGGAAGAAGTGGATTCAAGCGTAAATATGCTTTCTGAAAGAGCTGTGGAAGGTAGTAATAATGCAAATAGTTCTAAAGAAAGAGCAAAACAAGTTAAAGATAATACTAAAATTGCCATAGAAAAGACAAGAGAACTTTATCTGGATAAAGAAAATAAGATGGAAAAGGCAATTGAAGATGCTAAAATAGTAGATGAAATAAAAGTTATGGCAGATACAATATACAGTATATCAGAGCAAACTAATTTGCTTGCATTAAATGCAGCTATTGAGGCGGCTAAAGCAGGAGAGCATGGAAGGGGCTTTGCTGTAGTTGCTGAAGAAGTAAGAAAACTTGCAGAACAGTCAGCACAGGCAGTTACAAGTATTCAAGACACAATTTTAAAAGTACAAAAATCATTTAAAGGTAGTGTAGATGCAGGTAAGGAAATATTAGAATTTATAAAGACAAATGTATATAAACAATTTCGTGATTATAGAGAAACTGGGAATAAGTATTACAGTGATTCAGAATTTGTAAGTAAAATGTCAGAAGAAATAGCTTCTATGTCACAAGAAATTACAGCAACAGTAGGACAAGTAAATGAGGCTATTCAAAATATGGCTGAAGTTTCACAAACGACCAGTGAAAGATCCTTTGAAATAAAGTCTAGCGTAAATGAAAATGTAAAAGCTATGGAACAAATAGCAGCAACGGCAGAAAGTCAGGCAGAGATTGCACAAAAGCTTAATGAAATGATACAGAAGTTTAAGATATAAACATAAACTTCTAAAAGGAGAGATTTAACAGTAGAAAACCTATTATTTAATTGTTGATATGGTAAAATAATATGGGTAAGAATATAAATAGATGAATAAGTTAAGAATGATTAATATCTTTACCCATATTAAATTATTTAATTTGAAGAATTGTAATAATCTTCTCCCCATTTACACATCATACTTAAAATTGGCATTAAAGTTTTACCCAAATTAGTTAATGAATATTCAACTTTTGGGGGAACTTGAGGATAAACTTTTCTATTCACTAAATTATCTGATTCTAATTCCCTTAATTGTTGAGTTAACATTTTTTGAGTTACTTGTGGAATTAATCTTCTTAATTGACTAAATCTCTGAGTTCCTTTACTTCCTAAATGCCAAATAATAAGAGGTTTCCATTTTCCACCTATCAAGTCTATTGTAATTTCAAAGGTACATGTATAATTTTTATTTTTAAATTTCAAATTAGAACAATTGGAATTCATAATTTTCATCCTTCCTATAGTATCTTTTTAGGTACTATAATACAAAATAGTATGTACTTGTTATAAATTAACTTATTGACTATAATATTAACATAGATTATTTGCAATATCAATTAGGAGGATTGTATATATGGATGCAATATTAAATAGAAAAAGTATAAGAAAGTATAAAAATGCTAAAGTAAGTGATGACATTGTTGAAGAACTATTAAGAGCGGCTATGGCGGCACCTTCTGCTGGAAATGAACAACCTTGGGAATTTGTTGTGTTAAGAGATAAAGAAGTTATGAAAAAAATAACTGAAGTACATCCATATTCAAAAATGTTGTTACAGGCAGATGTTGCAATTGTAGTATGTGGAGATGAATCAAAAGAAATATTTAAGGGGTTTTGGATAGAAGATTGTTCTGCTGCTGCAGAAAATATATTAATAGCTGCTGAGGATAAGGGATTAGGTGCTGTATGGCTTGGTGTTTATCCAGAGGAAGAAAGAACAAATGCAATAAAGGATATTTTGAACTTACCAAGTAGTGTAATTCCTTTATGCGTAATACCTATTGGATATCCGGATGAACAAAAGAAAGCTGTAGATAGATTTAATAAAGAACGAATACATTGTGATAGGTGGTAATAAATTAGTATTTTGGTAATGTGATTTATTGCAAATAATTATAAAAATAAAATTGATATATGAGGGAGAAGAGTATATGAAAGTTGTTGCTTTTAATGGAAGTCCTAGAAAAGAAGGTAACACATATCACGCTATAAGATTAGTAGCAGATGAGTTGGAAAAAGAGGGAATAGAAGTTGAAATAATTCATGTAGGAAATAAATCTATAAAGGGATGTCTTGCATGTAATTATTGTGTTAGAACTGGACAAAACAAGTGTATAACTAAGGATGATCCAGTGAATGAGTGGATAGAAAAAATGATAGAAGCTGATGGAATAATACTAGGATCTCCAGTTCATTTTTCTGCTATAGGTGGAGCAATGAAATCATTTTTGGACAGGGCATTTTATGTTGTAGGTGGAGGATTATTAAGGCATAAAGTAGGTGCAGCTGTAGTTGCTGTTAGGCGTTCGGGAGGAATTCCTACTTTTAATCAACTTAATAATTATCTTAACTATGCTGAAATGCTTATTCCAACTTCAAATTATTGGAATGTAATACATGGAACAGCTCCAGGGGAAGCTATGAAAGATGAAGAGGGAAAACAAATAATGCGGGTATTAGGAAAAAATATGGCATGGCTTATGAAATTAGTTGAAAATGGCAAAGGAAAAGTTCTAGAAAAAGAGAAAGAAGATAAAGTATTTACAAACTTTATAAGATAGTAAAATCAATAAATAATATGTAGGAAAAGTGATTCATTACTTTTAAAAAATGAATCACTTTTCTTGTTTTTTAAAATTTTAAGAAGTCTTATTACATGGATTCATACACTCAATAGATAATGTTACTTTTAAATCAGCTCTTGAAGGTAATATACCAGTTCCTAAAAAGATTTGAGAATCTGGTATAGTTGGATTAACTTCATCTAGCTCATTTTTAATAAGAGTCTCTCCATACACAGAACTTGATATTAATTCAAAGCGTATAATTTTTTGTGAATTAGAATTTTGAGGTATATTTATTTTATCACAAGTTATTTTGATGTCAGCAGGTCCTTGCATATTAACGTTAGTTGGAACTTGTTTTTCATTATTTGCAAATACAACAGTACAACCTGAAAAGTCTAAAAATTTCACTATTACTCCTGTAGGAATTACTAGAGTATCTACTATATTAACTTGGGTGCTAGGGGAATCACCAATATTAGCTATAGTAATTATATATTCAGCTACGCCATTTTCTAATACATTGCAACATTTATTAGATTCTAATTGAACGGCGTCTATTGTAGTTGAAGATGTGGCTGTAGCTTCAGTACCTTCACTAGTTACAGTTGCAAGATTATTAATTATATATGATCCAGGGTTGGATATACCTATTATTGGTACATTATAGGTTACTATTATTTCACTACCAGGTTCTAATTTCCCTAAAGATCCATTTATTGTAATTTGGCCAGGCTTATTAGTAATAATATTTAATTTTTCAAGGCTTGTGCTAATATTCCCTGAAGTAAGCTGAGTAGGTAGAAAAAGAATATCCGATAGAACTACATCTTCTAATGTAGCATTACCTATATTGCTTATTTCTAGAGAATATTCAATGATAGATTGATTATTTTCAATAATAGTTTTGGCATCTTTATTTATAGACAGTTTTCCCTGAGGGTTACATTCAGGAACTAAGAATCCTCCATTACAATCAAAAACCGTTATAATTGAATTTGTATTTATTGAAATAGGTTGTGTAGCTACAGGAAAGTTCCCTTTTAGCTCCAACCTGTAAGCAACAGAAACGCCTTTTGTGTATCTATTGTTGGTATCTATTATTACAAATTGGAATCCTTCAGGTGCGTCACCAAAAATTTTATCTGATTTAGATAGGGTGTAGGGTACAGATGTCCATTCACCGCAACCGTCAATTTTTTCAGATACGGTGAGCAGTTCTTTTTTTATTATTTCGCATATTGGGATAGCAAAAGAAGTTATAGCTACAGTGTCAGCGTCACAATCTGTTATTAATTTATATGTCCAAAAAGACCTATTGAGAGAAGACACATAACAAGGATTTGTAACAACCTCTCCACTTGGTAAACAGTGACATTTAGGTTGAACAACTGATATACCTATATTTTTGTCACAACAATTTAAATTTTCTAAATAAAATAGTTATTATGAAATATTATGTTTATTACAAATAGTGATCTTTGTTTTTTATATTAAATTTCACTTATAATATCTTTTGTCCTACTAATTCCAATACGGTCTGCACCTGCTTCCATTAGTGCCATGCACTCTTCAAAAGTATGAATGCCACCAGCAGCTTTTACTTTAACCTTATCAGAAACAGATTGCCTCATTAAACGTACATCTTCTACAGTAGCTCCAGATTTAGCAAAGCCTGTGGATGTTTTTACATATGCCGCTCCTGCCTCTTCAACTAGCTTAGAGCCTAGTACAATTTCTTCTTTTGTTAAGAAACAATTCTCTAAGATTACTTTTACAATTGCAGGTGTAGCATCAACTACTGATTTAATATCATTTTTCACCTTTTCTGTATCTCCGCTTTTTAATGCACTTATGTTAATAACCATATCCAATTCAACTGCACCTCTTGAGTAAGCATCTTTTGCTTCAGCAACTTTGGAAAATGTAGTATGTGCTCCTGATGGAAATCCAATAACTGTACCTATTTTAACATTTGTATCATGCAGTATTTCATAAGCTAAGTCCAAATTGCATGGATTTATACAAACTGAAGCACAAGAATTTTCTTTTGCAAAGTTTAATCCCTCTATTACTTGTTGTTTTGTCAATTCTGGCTTTAATAGTGAATGGTCAACATGTGCTAAAAACTCTTTCTTAGTTAATTTCATTTTTAATTCTCCCCTTCGTTTTAATTTTTTATAATTTAAATATTTGTTGTATCAATATATTAAAATATTAATAATATTTTGATAATTAAAATATTTTTCTTTATAAATTTATGAAATTAATTAAGTAAATAATAAAAAGAATTAGTTTTAAGTCATTAAAAAGTCTGCTATATTTTTATCTGTAATTAAAATATCAACATATCCGCATTTTAATGCTATTTTTGTAGTGTTTGCTTTTTCTAGTCCTTCAACTATACATATTTTAATTGGTATATTTTTTAAATCTTGTTCATTTATGCCGATACTTCTATCTGTAATATTAGAACAACATTTCTCACCGTATTGATTTAAAAACAGTATTGAAACAATATCACATACTGCATTTTCATTTTTTAATTGAGTTAAATCTTTTTTAGAAAAGTAACCAGATTTATTAATGCTGCTATTCGGATTTAACGGAAATCCTAGGCTGAATATTGCAACATCAGCTTTTTTAGATTGATTAATGACTTCTTTAATTTGAATGTCATTCATTAATATTTCTTTTTCTCTTTTATCTTTTACTAGTGCAGGCGCTAACAGAGATAAAGATTTAGCACCTGTTTTCTTTGCTATATTAGAAGCAATTGTCGATGCGTGCCAATCAAAATTGCTTTTTCCATGTCCGCCTATAATTGGTGTAAATAATAAATTCATATTAGACATATCATCCATATATTTAGGAAGTCTACTAAGTGTACTTCCCCATCCAAGAGCCACTGTTGAATTCTTTTTAAAAAAATTTTTTAAATAATTTGCAGTTACTTGTGCAATATTTTCTTTCATATCTTTACTCATAGTATCGTCAACAATGATTGTTTGTTTTAAATTATACTTATTAGTAATATCAGATTCTAATTTAAAATACAATCCACTATAATCAATAATAATTTTAACAATACCAGTTTCCCTAGATTTGCGCAAATATCTAGAAACTTGCATTCTTGATAAGTTTAATTTGTTTGCAATTTGAGATTGTGTTAATCCTTCATTATAGTACATATGAGATATTCTTATTAATAGTCTTTTTAGCATAGCCTATTCCTCTAATCATAATCTTTGTTCATTTGAACATTATAAGTTATTATTAACATCTTGCTTATATTCTATGCTTTTTATTGTTTTTTGTCAATATATAAGATAATCTAATTTTTAAATTACAGTAATATAAAACTACATAATACATGTATTATTAATTTTATTGTAAATTGTTTTTTAAATATGATTGGAGATTTTCGTGAGTACTTAATTTAAGCTTTTTGCGTATGTTTTGACGATGAGAATCTACTGCACGTTTTGAAATAAATAATTTTGCCGCAATTTGCTTTGATGAATATCCATCTTTTATTAGCATAGCAACTTCACGCTCTCTTGAGGAAAGAGTATTGATTAAAGGATTAGTTTTTTTACTAAGTGGGGATGAGAGGCATTTTATCATAGAAGAAATAATTTTTATATCTTCTTTAGATGATTTTTGTTTTAGGTATTCAAAATAAGGCTTAATATATTTATCAATATTTTTTTGTATTGTCAATTCTATTTCTTCAATTTTTTTGTTTTTTTCATGTAATTGTTCTGTAAGCAAGTTATTATAGGCCATTAATAGTGCATATTTAATTTTTAAGTCCTGTAAGTTACGTTCTACTGATTTCAATAAGGAAATATTTCGGATATATTCTATAACAAACATTACATTTCCATCTTTACCTATAATAGGAACAGAATAGAGTTTAAGGTAACCTTTAAAGGTATTATCTGAATAAAAATCAACTGTTGATTGTTGAGGCTTTTTAGTGTGAAGACATCTCATAGTAGGACAATTTTTACATATAGTATTTCTGTTGTGAAAAAATTTATAACATTTAATATTTTTATAGAAATGTTTTGTATTATACCAATGAATCATTGCTTGATTTGCATATTTTATATATAAGTTTGGACTGAGAATAGAAATACCATCTTGAATTGTGTCAAGTATAGTAAGTAAAATTTTATTATTAGATATAAAGTCTTCAAAAGTAATATTTGTGGATACGTTGTCTAATACTTTAGGTAAAAAAGTCCATTCTTCATATTCATTATTAATCATAATCTTCCTCCTATCATAAGTTAATTTTAAATTCAATGTTTTTGCAGGCTTTTATTAATTTTTGATAAGATGCTAACATGTAAGATAATAATTGATTATGATTATGAGGGATTTTAAGGCTTTATATCTATAATTTATATTAAAACAATAAATACTGATAATATTTGCGCATTTTACTGGTATTTTTTCTGTATTTTCAATCTTATTTTTTGATGCTACTATAATTATAAATTAACAAGTAAAGCTTTTCAATAAAATATTTTAAATAACTAAAGGAGGTACTTTTATGAAACTTGGTGTATTGGCTTGTTTATTAAGTGATAGAAGTCTTGAGGAGGCAATTAAACTACTTTCTTCTATGGGAGTAGAAACTATGGAAATAGGATGTGGTGGAGCTACTGGAGATGCACATTGTAAGCCAGCTGAGTTACTTGCAGAACCTGAGAAAATTAGTGAATTTAAAAAGTTATTTGAAAAATATAATATGGGTATAAGTGCATTGGATTGTCATGTAAATCCAGTACACCCAGATGAAAAGGCAAATAAAGCTGTTAATAAAAATTTAAATGATACAATTCTTCTTGCTGAAAAACTTGGGGTAAAAAATGTTGTTACTTTTGCAGGATGTCCAGGAGAACCAGGAGGACATTATCCAAATTGGGTTGTTCAGCCATGGCCTACAGAGTTCGAAGAACTTTATAAATGGCAGTGGAATGAAGTAGTTATTCCTTATTGGAAAGAAAAAGCTAAATTTGCTGAAGCACATAATGTAACAATGTGTATAGAGATGCATCCAGGATTCGTTGTATATAATCCTGAAACAATGTTGAAACTTTACAATGCAGTTGGTAGTGAGGCAATTGGTTGTACATTTGATCCTTCCAATATTGTATGGCAAGGTGTAGATGTGCCTACTGCAATTCGTACATTAGGACATGTTATTAAGCATTTTCATGCAAAAGATAGTATTGAATCTATGCATAATATTGCTGTAAATGGTAGATTAGATGCTAAAAATTATTCAGAAAGAACAAAGAGAGCATGGTCATTCCGTACAGTTGGTTATGGTCATGATGAGTTTTATTGGAAGAAAATTATGTCTGAACTTGTAGATGCTGAATATGAAGGTGCAATTAGTATTGAACATGAAGATACTTATATGAATAATATTGAAGGGCTTACAAAAGCTGTTGACTTTTTAAAGAAAGTTATGATTCGTGAAAAAGCAGGAGAACTCACTTGGGCCAATACAGATAATATGGCAAAAGCTGAAAAATAAAGGAGTTGATAAGATGCTAAAATTTGGTATAGTAGGTGCATCGAAAGGTGCATTTATATCGGATGTGCATATTAGAGGAATTGAAGCTACTCACAGAGCAAAATTAGTTGCAGGATGCTTTTCAAGACATCCTGAAAAAAATGCAGAGGCAGCTGAATATAGAGGAGTTTCCAGTGAGAGAACTTATGCAACTGCATTTGAAATGGCAGAAGCTGAGGGAAAACGTGAAGATGGAATTGATTTTGTTGTAATTACTACTCCAAATGTTTTTCATTATGAAATTGCAAAGGCATTCTTGAATGCTGGAATTAATGTTTCATCTGATAAACCAGTTACAACAGATGAAAGTCAAGCATTGGAGCTTCAGAAACTTGCAAAAGAAAAAGGATTAAAATTTTGTGTAACATTTACCTATGCTGGGTATCCAGCATTACAGCATGCGCGTGAGATAATAAAGAGAGGCGATCTTGGAGATATTGTAATGATAATGGGAGAATATGTTCAAGATTGGCTTGCAGGAAATACAGGTATGCCACCTTGGAGAACTGATCCAAAGTTAGTAGGAAAAATGAATAGTCTAGCAGATATTGGAAGTCATGTTGCATTTACAGTTAATTATTTAACAGGGCTTGAAATGTCAGAAGCCTGCTGTGAATTGGATAACGTAGGTGGATATAAAACAGATACGAATTCAAGCGTTTTATTAAAATATAACAATGGTGCAACAGGTATTATTTGGGCATCTCAAATTGCACATGGTAACGATAATGGAATTCGTATTAGAATTTATGGAACTAAAGGTTCTATTGAATGGCGTAATGAAGAGGCAGAAGTATTTAATATGACACTAGAAGGTTACCCAACTATGTTGATTTCAAAAGGTCGTCAATATAAAATGCCTTATTCAAGTTCAGGACGTCTTCCAGCAGGGCATCATGAAGGACTATATTATGCATTCGCTAATATATATGAAGAATTCTTAAAAGATCTTGAAGGAGAAAAAGCAGGATATTATCCAAATATTCAAGATGGTGTTCGTATTATGCATTGGCTTGATTCCTGTTGGGATAGTAATAAGAAGCATTCTTGGGTAAAGTTATAAAATATAAAATTATTATTTAATAAATAAGTGGGAGAGGAATATATATGGATAATAAAAATACACCTTTGGCACAGCCATTTAAAGTTGGTAATTTAACAGCAAAAAATAGATTCTGCATACAGCCAATGGAATGTTGTGATGGAGATGAAAAAGGCATATTTACAGAGGATTCATTAAAACGTTATGAAAACCTTTTCGCAGGTGGAGCAGGAGTAATAGTTATGGAATCTATAACACTGCAGTTTGATACTCGTGCTCGTAAGACTCAATTGATGTTAGATGTTGATGATCCTGAAAATAGAAAAGCATGGGAAAAATTTGTTAAAAATTTAAAGACGAAATATCCAGATCCTATTTTTATAGTTCAGTTGAACCATTCAGGTGAAGTTTCTGCTGAAACATTCTCACACCGTGTATGTGTTAAGCCGTTATATGGTTTTGGTGGAGAAGTTATAGGAGAAGAGTATATAGATGGTGTAATTGATTCATTTGTAAAAGCATCAAAGTTTTTATATGACATAGGTGTGGACGGTGTAGATGTTAAGTTCTGTCATGGATATTTAGGATCTCAGATTTTGCGTCCTTACAATGATAGAAAATGGAAGTATGGTGGATCTTGGGAGAATAGAAGTCGTTTTGCTTTTGATATGATTGAGAAAATTAGAAAGGCTGTAAATGATGACAATTTCTTAGTTGGTGCTAAAGTTACTATGTATGAAGGAATGCCAGGTGGTCAGGGACATGCAGGCCCAGATAGTCCACTAATTGATCTTACAGAATCAATTGATTTAGTAAAAGGATGTGAAGAAAGAGGAGCTAGTTTTTTCATTGAAACATTGGGAAATCCATCTGTAACTTGGGATTTAATGACTCCAAATTCTGTAACAGCTGACGATGTATATATGCATATGACTATGGCTAAAATTTTAAAGGATAATGTTAAACCAGAAACTCTAGTAGTTGGTGGGGGATTATCTATACTTGGTAATGGTAAGTACAATAAATTGAGAGGTGTAAAACCTGAATGGAATAATCTTTTCCACTGGGGCAATTATATGGTTGGAAATAATCATTTTGATATGATTGCTTTAGGACGTCAGTCATTTGCAGATCCATTCCTTCCTAAAAAGTATATGGAAAATAGGGAAGATGAGATTAATTGGTGTACATGTTGTAATGGATGCAGTGAACTTATGATTCGTCAGAACCATGTTGGATGCGCTGTATACAATAAAAAATATGTAGATCTACTTAAAAAGGTTAGAGCTGAAAAAGGTAGACTTAAGAGAGTAGTAACTGGTGATGAATAATATTATATTTCAAGAAATTGATTTTTAAATGTTAGCGGAGGTGAAATTATGGATCAGAAAGTTATAGCATGGGATTTAGGTACAGGTGGTAGTAAGGCATCTTTATATGATGAAGATGGAAATTGTCTTGCAAAAACTTTTATTTCATATAATACGTATTATCCTGCACAAGGATGGCATGAACAACATCCACTTGATTGGTGGAATGCAATTGTAAAAAGTACAAAAATGCTTATTGAACAAACAGGAGTTTCAAAAGATGAAATTACATGCTGTGGTATTTCAGGTCATAGTTTAGGTGCAGTATGCATATCAAAAGAAGGAAAACTGTTAAATCCAAGTTCTCCCATATGGTCTGATGGACGTGCAGTAAAACAAGCAAGTGAATTTTTTAAAAACTATGATGAAAAGAAATGGTACATGACAACTGGAAATGGTTTTACAGCAGCTTTCTATACAGCATTTAAATTAATGTGGTATAGAGATAATATGAAAGATATGTTCGATAAAATTTATAAAGTAGTTGGTACAAAGGATTATATAAACTACAGATTGACAGGAAGAATATGTACAGATCCTTCATATGCATCAGGATCAGGTGTATGGGATCTTGAAAATTGGAAATATTCAGATGAATTAATTGATGCAATGAAACTTCCAAAAGATATTTTCCCAGAAGTGATTCCGTCTACAGGAATTGTAGGAAAAATTAAGCCGGAAGTGGCAGATGAAATAGGTCTATCAAGAAATCTTCTTGTAGTTAGCGGTGGTGTTGATAATTCTTGTATGGCCCTTGGAGCAAAAGCATTTAAAGAAGGAAGAGTTTATAATTCTTTAGGATCATCATCTTGGATTGCAGTTTCATCTAAAAAACCAGTTTTAGATGTAAAAGTACGCCCATATGTATTTGCACATGTAGTTCCAGATTATTTTGCCTCTGCTTTATGTGTAACAGCAGGAGGAACCGCATTTAGATGGATGCGTGACCAACTTTGCCACGAGTTTGTAAATGCAGCAAAGGAAATTGGAGAAGATGAATACGATTTAATGACAAAAGAGGCCAGTAAGTCACCAGTAGGTTCAAATGGTTTAATGTTTAATCCAAGCCTTGGCGGAGGAATGCCAATGAATAAAAGTTACAATTTACGGGGTGCATTTTTAGGATTGGATTTAATTCATACTAGAGCTGATGTTATTAGAGCAAGTATGGAAGGAATATCTATGGGACTGCGTAGTTGTCTTGATGAGTTAAGGAAATTAACTCCAATCGGTGATGAAATGCTTTTAGTTGGTGGAGGAAGTAAAAGTGCTGTTTGGAGACAGATTTATGCTGATATATATAAAATGACTGTATTAAAGTCTAATATTGATGAGCAAGCGGCAGCGTTAGGGGCAGCGGCTTGTGCGGCAGTTGGAACTGGAATTTGGAAAGATTTTGATAAAATTGATGAGCTTCATCACATTGAAGAGAAGGTTTCACCAATAGAAGATAATGTTAAAAAATATGATAAATTAATGGATGTTTATAATTATGCAACAGATATGCTTTGTGATTTAGGCGATGTTCTCATGAATTTAAATTTATCGGAGGAATAAAATGAGTACTTTATTTGGACATGAAATGACTCGCGATGAAATTATGAAACGTGTTGGTGACATTTCTCAGATAGCTAGAATAGTTGATTATCGCTTTCAGTCAGGTAGAGCAGAAGGAATGCGTGGACTAGATGTAGTTAATGGTTCTGGACTTGAATTTTCAGTAGTGCCATCTCGTTGTTTAGATATTACTTGGGCATCATATAAGGGAATTCCACTTTCATTTATTTCAAAATCAGGAATAAGTTCTCCATTCTTTTTTGAAAAAGATGGACTTGGATTTTTAAGAAATTTTACATGTGGGCTTACAACAACTTGTGGCTTAACATATATGGGAGCACCATGTAATGATCAAGGCGAAGAGCTTGGACTTCATGGACGTATATCAAATACACCAGCGCAGAATTGTTCTTATAAGACAAAATGGGAAGGTAATGATCTTATCTTTACTATTGAAGGACAGATGAGGGAAAGTTCCATGTTTGGTGATAATATGGTTTTAAATAGAAAGATTACGACGGAACTTGGAAGCAATTGTATAAAAATTGAGGATACCGTTGTTAATGAAGGATTTAAAGAGTCACCATTTATGCTTATGTATCATTGCAATTTTGGCTTCCCAATTATTGATAAGAATACAAAATTACTAATTGATTCTGAAAGTGTAAAATCACGAGATCCGCGAGCTGAAGAGGGAATAGATGAGTGGAATTTATTTGATAAACCTATATCAGGCTTTACTGAACAATTGTATTATTTGAATCCAGTAGAGGATAAGGATGGTTATGCTTATGCTACTATAGAAAATCCTGATCTTCTAAATAGTGGTATTCAAATTGTACTTAAATATAGGAAAAATACATTACCATACTGTTCTGAATGGAAACAGATAGGTGAAGGTGATTATGTAGTTGGAATTGAACCAGGAACATGGTTACCAGAAGGAAGAGCAGAAGCTAGAAAGAGAGGTCAGCTTAAAACGCTTAAGCCAGGTGAGAATTATACAACTGAATTTCAATTTATTGTTAATGAGTTGTAAAATTAAATAAAATAATAAAAATTTATTTAGGCTGTGGATTTATGTCACAGCCTTTTTATATATTATATATAAAGTAACTATCATATTACCATTTGCCATAATGAACTTTTTCTTCTCTATAACGATCAACAAATTCATTCTTTTGCCCATCAGGATATCCTACAGAAATTAATCCAAAAGGTTTTATATATTCGGGAAGATTATATAATCTACTTAGATTTTTAGATATTTCTTCTGATGTTGCTACTCCAAACCATACTCCTCCAAGTCCAAGGTGTACTGCTTCAAGTAACATATTCTCAGATGCAGCTCCCATATCATGAGTCCAAGCTGTTGGAGCTATCATATTGTATTGGTTTCCAAGTAGAATAAATGTAACAGGTGAATTTGCAATAGGCTTTGAATAAGGAGATATCTGAGATAATTTTTTTAAATCTTCTTTATCTTCAACTACAATAAATTCCCAAGGTTGTTGATTAACTGCTGATGGAGCTTGCATAGCTGCTCTTAGTAATTTATTAACTTTCTCTTTTTCTACTGGTATATTCTTAAATTTGCGTATACTTCTACGAATAAATATTTCTTCCATTAGAATTACCTCCAATATGTTTTTATTTAAAAACTTTAGTTATTCATAGATATAAGATTCTATGAGTAATCTGGTATATTCTTTTTTAAAAGTTTTTCCTGCTTTGTTGTAAAAATATACGTTATTCTATTGAAAATTTTTAGATACATGTATTTTCATTTATAATATATTTTATGATATAATTGTTTAAAAAATATATTATGGAGTAAAATATGAAAGTTTTAATTAATGAATTTGATAGTTTTATATTTAAATTTATAGAAGATAATATGTATAGTAGTATGATGGATAAGATAATGATATTCACAACTAAGCTTGGAAATACAGGTATTATATGGATTGCAATATCATTATTCCTTATAATGAGTAAAAAAAATAGAAAAGCTGGAATTGTAACTTTAGCAGCTGTAGTTTTAGGAGCTATATTAGGTGAAGGTATAATAAAGAATATAGTTCAAAGACCAAGACCTTTTGAGGAATCTAATATAGTACATATCTTAATTTCAAAACCAAAATCTTATTCATTCCCTTCAGGTCATACTACAGCTGCATTTGCAGCTACTTCAACTTTATCAAGGTATTTTAAAAAATACTCTATAGGCTTATTCATTTTAGCAATTTTAATAGCTTTTTCAAGGATATATCTATATGTTCACTATCCTACAGATATTTTAGGTGGTATAATTTTAGGACTGATTTGTAGCAGAATAGTATTTTACATATTTAATAAAAAATGAATAACTAATTTGGTAAATGTGAAGTATCATTTATGCTATATATAATTGGATCTAAGTTATCATTGAGAAGTATTTTAGTTACAGATGTATTTGAAAGTATAAATTTATGATACATTAAAGGATCTAAGTTAAATAATCCAACTAATGCAGCTTTTAATATTCCACCATGTGCAACTACAACAATTTTCTTTTGCTTATTTTTACGAACAATGTTCATTAATGCATTTTTAGACCTTTTACAAGCATATTCAAGGCTTATTTCACCTTTAGGAAGACTAGCATTACCAGGATCATTTTGCCATTTTAAATATTCATCTTTATATTCAGAATATATTTGTTTTAAAGTTAGGCCTTCCCATTTTCCAAAGTTTATTTCACGCAAATCATTTACTATTATTGGAGTCTTCTTTGAATTACTTGCAATTATTTCAGCAGTTTTTATAGCACGTTTTAAAGGGCTTGTATAAATACAATCAAATTTTCCCTTTAAGTGTTTTTTAAGATATTTTGCTTGAATTATGCCTTCTTCTGAAAGTTCTATATCTGAGGATCCTTGATATTTTCCTAATTTGTTCCACGAAGTTTGTCCGTGCCTTATCAATAATAATTCAGTTTCCATTTTACATCTCCTAAAATGTTTGTATATATTAAATAAATTGACAAATAGAATGTACTATTAAATATTAGAATATTTTATCTTTTAAGTCAATGGATATGTTGAATTACAATTTTCTTAATGATATAATTTCAGTTACTTAAATACTTAGGAGGAATTTTTTATGAAATATGAATCTAAGATTACGTTTATAGGTAAGTTCGCTTTTGAACTTTTAGATACATGTAATAGTCTTGTACTTTTTAATAATGGAGTCCCAAAAGAGTTGGCTGAAGTTTCTATACTACATACAATTGGAAGCTTTAAAGAAGAAATAGAAGTAGGGGATAAACTTGTATTAGGAAGACAGAGTTACGAAATAACTGCAATAGGTGATGAAGCTAGACATACTATAATAGAAATAGGACATTGTACATTAAACTTTTCAGGAATGAAAAGTGTAGAACTTCCAGGTCAAATTGTATTAAAAGGTGAATGTAGTCCAAGAGTAAAGGTTGGAGATACTATAGCTTTTATGTAATAATTTATTTATAATTTCAACTTAGAGTATAATTTTAGTGAGGAAATATAGTAGTAATTAATAAAAAAATAAGAGGAGATGCAAAAAAACATCTCCCATTTACATAATATATTTTTACCTATCGAGTTCTGGAATTATAGCATATTTTATGCCCTCTTGTCTTCCAATACTTTCAAGTGCATCTATTGTTTTAGAAAGAGGATATTCTCCAGTTATAAACATACTTCCATCAATTTGTTTTGTAGCAAGAAGATGTAGAGCTTGTTGTATATGATATGGTGTGTGATGATATACTGCTTTTATCTGTATTTCTTCGTAGTGGAATTTTTGACAGTCGATTGATATATGAGTTCCTTTTTTAGTTCCACCAAATGCAAGAACAAGTCCATTTGGCCTTATCATATTTATAGCATTTTCCCATGCTTCTGGAAATCCAGTAGCTTCAATTGCAACATCAACACCTTTTCCTTCTTGGGAAAGTTTTCTTACTTCATTTATATGTTCTGGTGAAGAAGCATTTACAGTATATACTGCCCCAAATTTTTTAGCTTGTTCAAGTCTATAATCTGATAAGTCAACAGAAATTACTCGTGCACCTTTTAAAGTAGCAAGTTTTACAAACATAAGACCTATTGGACCTGCTCCTATAACTGCAACTGTTTCACCAACTTTTATTGGGGTTCTATCTATTCCGTGTACTGCACAACCAAGAGGTTCTACAAGTGCAGCTTCTCTATAATCAAGCCCATCAGGAATTTTATAATAATTATAGTTCAATATTCTTTCAGGAACTACAACATATTCTGAAAATGCTCCATTTAAATATTGAAGGTTTTCGCAGAGGCTGAACATATTTCGTTTGCAGAAGTAACAATCATAACATGGAGCAGTGTTTGCACCTACAACTCTGTCACCAATTTTAAATTTAGTAACATTCTTGCCAACTTCTACAACATCCCCTGCAAATTCATGACCAAATGTTGAAGGTGTTTTTGTTATTATAGTTGGATGACCTCTTCTGTATGTTTTAAGATCAGTTCCACAAGTAAGGGCTGCTTTTACTTTTACAAGTATTTCATTATCACCAGGTGTAGGAATATCTATTTCCTCAAATCTTACATCTCCTGGAGCGTAAAACATCTGTGCTTTCATTTTTCCATTCATTTATAACCCTCCTGATTTTATACAAATAATTTTTATATTTACATATTTTTTAGATACTTTTATTATTTTTGTCCGTATTTTTCGATAATGGATTGTCTGGCTTCCTTACAAACTTCATCAGATAAAGGAGAAATGTTTCCTATTATTTTTGCACCAATTGCTATTTTAGCTGCTTCTTCAACAACTATAGCATTATTTAATGCTATATCTATATTTGCACCTACAGATAAAGCTCCATGTTTTGCCATAAGTATTGCATCATCATTTTTTAAGGATTCAGCAGTTACTTCAGCAAGTTCATTGGTACCCATTGGTCTATAAGGAGCACATCTTACAGGACCTCCTACTAATCCAGCTAATTCTGCTAGAATGCATGGAATTTCTTGATTGCAACAAGCCCAAGCAGTGGCCCATGGAGAGTGTGTATGAACTATACCGTTTACATCAGGTCTTCTTCTATAAACTGAACAATGCATACCAGCTTCTATTGAAGGTTTTCTTTTTCCATCTATTATATTACAATTTTCATCTACAACTACAATATCATCTGGGACAAGCTCTTCATATTTCATTCCACTTGGAGTAACACAAATATAACCTGTTTTAGCATCCCTAACACTAAAGTTCCCAAAAGTTAATGCAACAAGTCTTTGCTTTTGAACTTCTAATGCAATTTCTATAACTTTTTTTCTTTCATTTTCTAATAGCATTTGCATCTCTCCCCACATTTTTATAAAATTTCATTTTAAAGTTTTAAAATTAATTGAATATAAAATAAAAGTTTTTATTAATATAAATGTTTTAATTATTTTTACATATGTTCATATATTTGATTTATGTAAAACTAATTTTGATATTATATTAACATTCAGTTCTGAGTTTGTCAACAAATAAATTTGGAATTATGACAAATTATGGGTGAAAGATGATGATGTCCTAGTATAAGAAAGATAGGTTATATTTGAGAGGTGATATTTTGTTTTATATAAGTCAAAAATATTTTATTTTAATAGATATCCAGAGAATTATTAGGATTTCTTTTTGACTTAAATTGAAGTTATATTTTTTATTATTATCTAGTAATTTATTAATAATTTTATACTTTAATTTTCATTTATTATTAAATAAACTTTTTTAATAATTTTCATTTCTTTACTTAAATTATAATTTTAGTGAGTAAAGATAGTAGTAATTGCTATTCAAAAAGTAAAGAAAGATATAAAAACATTTATTTATGATAAAATTGCCAACTTTAACTTGACAGAAACCTAATTTGATATAAGCTTGAATTGTAATTTTTTTGATGATATAATTTCAGTATCTTATCAAATGTTCAATTAATGGCAAAACAATATTATTCTGTTAGATTTTTATGAAAAAATAACTTGATAATTTTTTCTTTTTTTATAGAAGGTGATTTGAATAAATTTTTATCAGCTGTATTATTAATATTTAAATTATGATAATGCATAGTCATAGGAGATTATAAGGATAATTGATTCTACTTGAATTTATTATGTTTTCTAGTGTCCAGAAGATTAATTTTCATATAACTTAATAGAGCGAACAATAATAAATGGAGGTCAAAAAATTGTCATGAGAAAAATTGTAGGAACAACCAGTTTAATAATTAAATGCTGCAAGCTTTATTATGAAGATTCATTGACTCAAGATGAAATTAGTAATATTCTAGGCGTTTCAAGGCCTACTGTATCTAGACTTCTTGACGAAGGCAGAAAGCGTGGAATAGTGAAAATTGAAATAGTAAATCCTTTAAAAAATAATTATGAAGATTTAGAGAGAAATATAGAGAAGAAATATGGAATAAGGGAAGTTATTATAGTTGATGATGATGACGATGAAAATATGCAGAAAAAGCTTGCTGCAAAATGTGCTGCTGAATATTTGGAACGAATTGCAAAAAAAGGCAATAAAATAGGAGTATCCATGGGTACAACAATAAAGAATATTTCAAAATATATTAATCCAAATCCTAAAATGAATTTAGAATTTATTCCGCTTATAGGTGGAATTGGTCAGATACAGATTGAAATACATCCAAATCAGATAGTAATGGATTTAGCAAAAGCTTGTAATGGAAAATTTAAATTATTGCATGTCCCAGCAGTAGTTTCGGATTCAGTTAGTAGAGATGATTTTATTAAGGAAAAAAGCATAAATGAAGTACTTATGATGGGTAAAAATGTAGATATTGCAATTGTTGCTATTGGATCTCTTGTAATGGAAAAATCTACTATGATGAAAAGTGGATATTTTAATAAAGAAGATATAACAAAATTTAAAAAAGAAGGTGCAGTAGGTGATATATGCCTACAATTTTACAATATAAATGGAGAATTTATAAATTTCAAATTTAACAAGAGAGTTATAGGTATTAATTTAGATGATATAAAAAAGATAAAAACTGTAGTTGGAGTTGCATGTGGAAATTATAAGATAGATGCTATAATAGGAGCTTTGAATGGAAATTTTATAGATGTGTTAATTACAAACTATAGTACTGCAAAGAATATATATGAAATAAATAATGACTAATTATATATTTTAATTGTATAATTTATTTAATGATAAAAAGTTATAATGATAGTTAAGATAATATAAGTTAGCGAAACTATATAAAAATGGATGATATTAATGTACAATTTAAGTTTAAACGATAATAATATAAATTTCAATGACTTATAGAAAAAAATATATAAATATGTATTTAATAAAATATGTGAATTTATGAAAGAAATAGTGAATAATTTAACTAATGTATCTTATTAAATAGTGATAAGAATTCTAAATAGATATTAACTATTATGGATAAAACACAGTTATAGGAATAGGAAATTTTGCTTTTTGAACTTTTGAGTCTTGTAATTTTTATAATAAGATAAACGATAAATAATGAAAATAAAAGAAAGATAAAGAAAACAAAGGGAAATAACTATAATACTTATTATAAAGGATAAATAATAAGCTTGAATAGAATACAATAATTTAGTAATATTAAATAAAGAAACAAATATGATAAAAAACAATAAAAAACAGTATTCATTTATGATCTAAAAATAAAATTTAGAGTTAGATATTAATAATTAATAATAATTAATAAAATATTAGTTAGGAGTGGTTGATATGGCTACAGTAACAATTATTGGTGCAGGAGCAATGGGAAGTGCATTAACTGTTCCGTTAGTAAATAATGGACATAAAGTTAATTTATGGGGAACAGAACTAGATGATGAAATAATTCATAATTTAAGAAATGGCATGCCCCACCAAAAACATAAATGTAACCTCCCAAAGGAAGTAAATACATTTTATGCTGATGAATTAGATAAAGCAATGGATAATACAGATCTTGTAATAATGGCTATAACTTCTGATGCACTTCAAAAAATATTTAAAAGAGTTGTACCATATTTACACGAAGGTATGATAGTTGGAAGTGTATCTAAAGGATTTGCATTTAATAAAAATGATAAAATAGTTATTTTACCTAAGGTTCTTGAAGAAGTTTTACCGGAGAAATTAAAAAATAAAATTAACTTTGTAGTAGTTGGAGGGCCTTGTAAAGCTATAGAGGTAGTATTACAATCACCTACAGCTGTGACATATTCTTCAAATGATATAAAAAGTGCTGATTTTATGAAGAATATATTGATTACTGATACTTATAGAATTGAAACAAATACTGATGTCGTTGGAACAGAAGTTTGTGCAGCTATGAAAAATGCATATGCGATATCATTAGGTATAGCAGAAGGTTTTAAGAAAAAAAATGAATACCCTCATAATAATACTAAATCTGCATTATTTACTATTGCTATAAGTGAAATGATTAGTTTAGTAAATGCAATGGGAGGAGAAACAGAATCTGTGATAGGATTGCCTGGAGCAGGTGATTTAGAAGTTACAGGAGAAGCGGGAAGAAATAAAATTTTTGGTGAAGTAATTGGTGGTGGTTGTGTTTCAAGTAAAGCAATAGAAGAAATGAAAAAAAATGATATAACTGTGGAAGGATATGCTGCAATAAAGTTTGGATATAATCTAGTTAAACAATTAGAAAGTGAAAATAAATTATCATTAAAAGATATGGTGCTTTTGAATGCATTATATGAAATTGTATACAATGATAAACCAGCATATCATATGATAAAAGATATATTACAGAAAATATATTAAAAGTAATTTATAGCTTAGCTCACATATTTTATATTATTATATGTTATAAAATTAGGAGGAGATTATAAGTGGTATGTAAATTTTGTCTTGATAAAAATGTTGTAGAAATCGGATTAGATGAAAAAGATAAGTACAGTGCATTGAATAAGATATCTAAAATGTTGTTGGACAATGGATATGTAAAAGATAGCTATCCTAAAAGTGTAATTGAGAGAGAAAAAGTTTTTCCAACTGGATTGATTGCAGAAAGTTATGGAATAGCTATACCTCATACTGATACAGAACATGTTATATCGCCAATGATTGCAATTGCAACATTAAAAGATCCAATTGAATTTAATATGATGGGTGGAGATGAGTCAGATACAATAAGTGTTAAAGTAATATTTATGTTAGCTATGAATGATGGACATGCACAGATAAAATTGTTACAAAACATAATGTCAATTATTCAAAATACTAGCCTTATGGAAAAAATATATCAAGCTAACAACAAAGATGAGCTTATACATCTTTTAAATGATAAATTAAGTGTTTAAATTAATATGAAATAGATATTTCTATAATATTTTTAAAATAAATTATAATTTTTAATATGGAGGGTTTAATAATGAAGAAATTTAGGATTTTATCAGTTTGTGGTACTGGAGTTGCAACTTCAACTGTTGCTGCTGAAAAATGCAGACAGCTTTTAGAAGAAAGGGGACTTAATGTTGAAGTAGTAGAGTGTAAAGTTGCTGAAGTTGCTTCAAAAATAGATACTTTTATGCCTGATATTATTGTTCATACTACACCAGTAAGTGATACTAGTGCTAAAGGAATAAAAAAATTTTTGGCTGTTCCTTTTTTAACAGGTGTAGGTATGGATGGTCTTGCAGATAAAATAGCAAAGTACTTAAAATCAATTGAGTAAAGTTAACTTAGGTTTGTTTTTAAATATAAAAATGAATAATTTAATTAAAAGTATCAATAAATAACTTTAATTTTAATAGTAAATTGTATATCAATATGAAATAGTTTAATTGATATATTGTTTGAAAACGATTTTAATAAAATATTTATTGAATTTACTAATGAGGGGGAATATATGTGGAAGTTTTAAAATTTATATTGGATCTTGGTCCTACTGCTATGATGCCTGTAATAATAACTATATTAGGATTAATATTCAGACAAAAGTTATCTAAAGCATTTAGAGCCGGATTAACAATAGGAATTGGATTTGCTGGAATAAACCTTGTTATAGGTTTGCTGACGAGTAATTTATCACCGGCTACACAAGCTATGGTTAAAAATTGGGGACTCCATTTAAATGTAATGGATGTTGGGTGGTCAATATCAGCTGCAATAAGCTTTGGTACACCAATTGTTCCAGCTGTATTTTTAATTGGTTTTTTAATCAATATTGTGATGTTAGCGTTTAACTGGACAAAAACTATGGATGTTGATTTGTGGAATTATTGGCACTTTATATTTACAGGAGCTCTTGTCATGTATTTGACTAATAGTTTAGTTCTTGGACTTATTTCTGCAGCTCTGACTATAATAATAATATTAAAACTGGCAGATTTTACAGCACCGTATGTTCAAGATTTTTTTGAGATGCCAGGAATTTCACTCCCTCATACTGAAACAGTATCATGGGCACTGGTTGGATTTGGAATAAATAAAATTTTAGATAAGATTCCTGGATTGAATAAAGTTAAAATTGATGAAGAAACTATACAAAAAAGATTTGGTATATTTGGAGAACCTATGGTTATGGGTCTTATACTTGGCGCTGGAATTGGTGCTTTAGCAGAATATGATTTAAAGAATATTATATTACTTGGAGTTAACATGGCTGCAGTAATGTTCATTTTACCGAGAATGGTCAAGATATTGATGGAAGGATTGTTGCCACTTTCTGAAAGTGCAAGAAACTTTATGGCTAAGAAATTTCCAGGTAAAGAGGTTTATATTGGATTAGATTGTGCAGTTGTTGTTGGAAATCCAACTGTAATAGCTACAGCACTCATTATGACCCCTATAACATTATTAATTGCAGCTATACTTCCTGGAAATAGGATACTTCCATTTACAGATCTTGCGATGCTTCCATTTTTTGTTGTGTGGGCAGTTGTTCCTTCTAAGGGAAATATATTAAAATCCATAATTACATCAATTGTATTTGTAATTGGAATACTTTATATAGCTACAGATATAGCTCATGTTTCTACAATAATGGCAAAGTCAGTTAATTTTCAATTCCCAGCTGGAACGGCAGAAATATCATCATTGGACGGAGGAGCTCATTTAGTGCCATATATAATATATAAGGCTGTTCAACTTATTGTTCATTAAAAATATGTTATTTTTGTGGGAGTTGTTTAGTTATGATACAGAGTATAATGAGGTGGTTGTCTGGTCCTTATTTGAATAAAGCAATAGATTTCTATATAATTTATCAAGATATATTTAATACCATTGTAGTTATTTTAGGGTTTTTGTGGATATTATATTCCAAAAATAAAAAAACAACAAATAATAGAAGAGGTATAAATGTTAAAAATTGATATGAATTGAATAACTTATATTGAAATGTTTGTAATATAAAAACTGATGGTATATACACTACTAATAATAAGATTGTAATAACAATTTTGTTATTAGTAGTTGTAGATTCATTATAAATATGATATGGGGAGATGATTTTACTACAATGTTCATGAATGTTCATGTAGCTTATAAAATGTTTTAAGTTACTAGGAGGAAATAAAATGATATCGAAATATAGATGTTGTGTATGTGATATGGATGGAACTCTTCTTAACTCAAATGGAAGAATATCATATAATGATGAAAGAATGTTAAAAAAGTTGCAAGAATATGGTATAAATGTTGTTATTGCATCTGGTAGACCTGATTTTTTTTTAAAACCTTATGTAAGGCAATTAAAATTAAATAATTATATTATATCTTATAATGGAGCACTAATTAAGAATATAAAAGATGGTAAAGTAGTTTACTCAAAAATAATGAATAAAAAGATTTGTAGGGAAGTTATAGAATATTGTATAAAAAATGATGTAGATTTCATTATATGTACTTATAAAATGCTATATTCTTCGGAAAAAAATTTAAGGGGTATAATGTACTATAATCTTAATAATATATTAGATGAAGATATGAAAATACCAATTAAATTTGTTAATAGAAACATAATAAATTATATAGATAACATGGATATATTAAAAATACTTATAGTTTCTAGTCCAAAACAAATTATTTTAATGAAAAAAAGATTTTCTACTGTTAATGAAGTTGCTTTGATAAGTTCATTAACAGGATTTTTAGATATTATGAATTTTAATATTTCTAAAGGAAATGCAGTTAAGATTTTATCTAAAGAGTTTAATATAGATTTAAAAGAATTTATTGCTTTTGGTGATAATTATAATGATTTAGATATGCTTAAATGTGTTGGATTACCGATTGCAATGGGTAATTCAATAGATGCTATAAAAAATGTAGCTAAATATGTAACTAAATCAAATGAAGACTCTGGTATAGCATATGCGATTAATAAGTTGTTTTTTGACAATTTATAAGTTAATATAGTTGATAATGTATTCTTAATCATCTTTCAATCATAAAAATTTAGAGTAGTTTAAAATTACTATTGACAATTTGCTATAAAAAATGTATAGTAATATACAATAAATTGAATATTGAACTTCTTATCAAGAGAGGCAGAGGGACTGGCCCTATGAAGCCCGGCAACCTGAATAAATTTTATTTAATGGTGCTAATTCCAGCAGGTAAAACCTGAAAGATGAGAAATATTAAGAATTTTAACTTCTTACATTTTCTCTGTAAGAAGTTTTTGTTTTTCTAAATGTTATGTTCATTTCATCACATAATAAATTGGGAAAGGAGTTCAATTTAAAAAGGGGAGCTAATAATGAATAAAGAGAAAAAATTGTCATTTGAAACACTACAAGTACATGCAGGACAGGTTCCAGATCCAGCTACAGGATCAAGAGCAGTTCCAATTTATCAAACAACATCTTTTGTTTTTAAAGATGCTGACGAGGCAGCAGATCTTTTTGGTTTAAAAAAACCTGGAAATGTTTATTCTAGAATAATGAATCCAACAGAAGACGTATTTGAAAAAAGAGTAGCAGCCCTTGAAGGGGGAAGTGCCGGTCTTGCAACTGCATCAGGACTTGCTGCAATATTATATTCTATTTTAAATGTAGCTTCTGCAGGAGATCATATCGTTTCAGCAAGTACTCTTTATGGTGGAACATATGAACTATTTTCTGTAACATTGAAAAAATTAGGAATCGATGTAACTTTTGTTGATCCTGATGATCCTGAAAACATAAGAAAAGCAATTACAGATAAAACAAAGGCGGTTTATGCTGAAACAATAGGAAATCCAAAGATAAATGTTCTTGATATAGAAGCTGTAGCAAATATTGCTCATGAAAATAAAATACCATTTATTGTGGATAATACTTTTGCTACTCCATATCTTGTAAGACCTATAGAATATGGTGCAGATGTAGTTGTACATTCTGCAACTAAGTTTATTGGAGGTCATGGAGCTGCACTTGGTGGAATTATAGTAGATGGAGGAAAATTTGACTGGGCAGGAAGTGGAAAATTTCCTGATTTTACAACTCCAGATGAGAGTTATAATGGCTTGGTTTATGCAGATCTTGGTCCTGTTGCTTTTGCTACAAAAGCTAGAGTGCAATTACTTAGAAATACAGGCGCAACATTAAGTCCTCAAAATGCATTTTATTTCCTTCTTGGACTTGAATCACTTTCACTTAGAGTTGAAAGACATGTGGAAAATACAAGAAAAATAGTAAAGTTTTTGAGTCAGCATCCTAAGGTTGCGTGGGTAAACTATCCAGAACTTGATGGAAGTCCATATAAAGAATTGGCTAAGAAATATCTTCCAAAAGGGGCAGGATCAATATTTACCTTTGGAGTAAAAGGTGGCATTGAAGCAGGAAAGAAATTTATAAACAATCTTAAGTTATTTTCATTGCTTGCAAATGTGGCAGATGCAAAATCATTAGTAATTCATCCTGCAAGTACTACTCATGCAGAGCTTAATGATGAAGAGCAAAGAGCAGCTGGAATAACTCCAGACCTTATAAGACTTTCAATAGGTGTTGAGGGAGCAGATGATCTTATAGCAGATCTTGACCAGGCACTTGCAAAGATATGATTTAGAATTTTTAAATTAAAATATACCGATATTCAGAATAAATATATTTATACTGAATATCGGTATATTTATATAAATTTCATATTCTAAATTTAAACTGTTTCTGTTATAATTTTAAAATAGTTACATTTAGAAGGATTTTTAAACAGAAAATTGCCATCTATTTCTAGACTTGTTCCTTGATATATTGCATACTTAGTTATTTTTCCATTGTCTTTTATTACTGAAATCCAATTTGCATCTGACTTTATACCCTTGTAATCAATGGCATTTTCTGTTGAATATATAAATTGTTCTACTTTTTGGCCTTTTATAATTTCAACACCTATAAAAGTATCACCTATAATAGGATTTACTTTTAACTTGTCATATTCAAAACTAGAATGTGGATATAAAACATTTAGAAAATACATATTTTTTTCTTTATCTTTATTTTCTATACAAAGTGTTTTTAACTTAATTTCTCGTATATCATCTGGTCTTTGAGGTGTCATTATCTCATGTATTACTGTTTGATCTACATTATATTTTGCATTTTTCGGTAAAATAGGATATATATTTAATGATCCGCTACCATTTTTAATAATAAATGAGTTAGTATCTTTTTCATCTTCTGCAAATTGTTCTGAATGCAATCTCCAAGTGTACTTATGTTCAATATCACTTTTTAGTTGATCTAACATAATGAAATAACCTAACTCACTATATAGTACCTTTCTTGCATTTCTATTTAATTTCATTTCAGGATAGTATAACTTACTGGATTCTAATGTGCAAAATGTATATCCATTATTGCTAATGTAGTCTTCAACACAAGCAGTGGCATCTCTTTTTACATCTTTCCATACATTATAAATTCCTTTACAATTTAGATCAAATAATTCTGGATCTTTTAATGTACCTTTATCCCAAATCTTTTCCCCAACACATCCTGTATTATCTACAGTAATCATATTATGAAATTTAGCTCCTGAAGTCCTGTGAAAGCCTTCATCTATTGCTAAACGGCTATTATAGCCTAATAAAATAAAACTGTTAAAATCTACATGATAGTGTGTAAGACTACGGGTTCTCCATCCATTTTGTAAATCTAATTCCCAAGATTTTTTCCACTGTGAGTTACCACCTGGTTCACTTGCTTTAATGGAGAAATGTATAGCATCCTTATCCCAAGAGGAACGAATAACAACAAGTCCTAAATCAGGAAAATACTTTGTAAGTGGTAAGTCTTTTGGATTCTTTTCTAGTACATTTGGATCATACCATATATATTCTAGGAATGCTTCAGGCATAATTCCAGGAAATATTTTGCTTTCATATGCTTCTCTAAATAAAAATTTGTTCTTTACTAAATTTCCAAACCACTGAGCATAACCATTATTGTATTCACTAGCTATTTTATAATAAGCAGATATGGAGTTTGAGCTTCTTGTGTCATGGACATCTGAAAAATTAATATTTTCTTCCCAGTTTGGAGCTGATTGGTACAGTCTATAATAAAATGTATTTTGCATAAAAGGTGTTTTAAAGTAATCGATTCCCTCATTTTCTCGAATTAAATCAGCTGCAGATAGTAAAAAGTTTATAGCGTATCTCCAGTAACCTGTACCTTCATAATCACTTCCATCTGAAGGCATCCAGTTAAATACTTTATTAAAATTATCTTTTATAGTGTTAATCCATTTCTTTGCTTCTTTATATTCCGGAGCTATAGCATAAGCTGTTGTTAATAATCCAGAATAATTAATCCAATTGTGGTTTTGCCAGTAATCAGTTGACCAACAGTTTCCTTTATTTTCTTCACCATAGTTATATATTTTAGTTCCTTGTAATATCAATTTATTAAGTAGTTCACTTTTTTCTTTAGGTGTTAATTTATTGGAGATCCAATTATAAGATAGTCCAAATCCAAATAAAAGCCATGAAGCACTTAAATCTACATCAACTAGGAAACCATACCCCCAATGTTCATACTTGCAGGCTGTAAATATCCATCTTTTAGCTTCAGTTAGATAATGTTCTTGATTAGTTAATAAATAAGCTAAACTTAGATTAGCTGCTGCCATACCCATGTATGTTATGCTTGTTTTAGGATGTTCATCTGAAAGAGGTTGTTTTTCATACCATTTACATTGTTCTAGTAGCCGGGTAAATTGAGATTTTCTAAGGGATAATTTCTCGTTACGGAGTTTTTCAATATCATTAATTAATAGATATTTTTCCATCTAATTTCTCCTTTACAATTATAATTATGAATTTAAATAGCCTATTTATCTAACAAGCCATCCACCATCAACAGCAAGTATATGCCCATTTACATAATCTGATGCTTTAGAACATAAAAAAACAATTGTACCCATTAATTCTGAAGGTTTTGCCCAATGATTTGCAGGTATTCTTGATAGTATTTCTTGATTTCTATTTTTATCAGCTCTTATTGGTGCAGTATTTGCAGTTTCTACATATCCAGGAGCTATTCCGTTTGTTTGGATATTGTATTTAGCAAGTTCATTTGCAAATGCTTTTGTAAGTCCTGCTACTCCATGTTTGCTAGCTGTATATGGAGGTACAAATTTTCCACCTTGAAAACTAAGCATTGAACATACGTTTACTATTTTCCCAGACTTTTGTTTAACCATTATAGGTGCTACAGCCTTGCTTAAGTGATATACTGCATTTAAATTTATATCTATTACTGCTTTCCAATCTTCATCTTTGTACTCAAGAAGAGGTGCTCTTCTTATAGTTCCTGCATTATTTATTAATATATCTATTTTCCCATATTTTTTAAGACAGGCATCTACAACTGGTTGTATATTTTCTTTTTTGCTTAAATCAGTTCTATAAAATTCAACTAGTCTACCTTCTGACTCTATAAGTGATTTTGTTTCATCAAAGTCATGGTTATGTGCTACTATAAATAAATCTGCCCCTGCTTTTGCAAGTGCTACTGCATATGCTTGTCCGAGTCCAGTGTTTCCCCCGGTAACTATGGCAACCTTTCCATCTAGCTTAAAGAAGTCCATTGAAAAATTCTTTAAATCTTCATTCATACTAAGATTCCTCTCTTTCTTAATGGGATTAGTTTTGATTAGTTCGTATTATGAAATATTAATTCGTATTACGAATTAATATTATTATACAAAACGGCATTCTATTTTTCAACTATTTGAAGTTTCTAGTTTGTGTTAAGTTATATCTAGGATTTCACTTTATTTAATATTCGCATTAATTTGTGTGCTTTCTTCTTGTTATGTATTGCTATCAAAACTGCATTATAGCTTTTTTTTATTAATATAAGATATATTAGTTAAATTATTCACTATTTTTTTCTCTAAATTATTGAAAATTATGTTATTATCCTTTAAACTTAAATTGTACATCAATATCACCCATTTCTATATAGTTTCGCTAACTTATATTATAATGGATATATTATGTATATGGGAGATGTTTTTTGCATCTCCTCTTATTTTTTTATCATTAATTAGTAATATCTTTGCTCACTAAAATTATACTTTAAGTATAAAATTTAGGAATCAATTGAAACTGTGTTTTCTAAATTTGAAATTAAAAAATCTAAATCCAAAGGCAGATAAAAAAATATCCTGACAAACAGGTAGTTGTATGTATGATATATGAAGTAAAAAATAGCATATTTAGTTTGAGAGAGCTCGAATATAAAATTAAACAAGATACAGTTTTAAAAAATATAATAAACTTATATCAAGTTCATGATTATTCAACGTTTTGTTTAATGTTGGTATCCCTTGAGTAGTATGTATATTATGTTTTTCATGCAATATTTATTGAACTTATAGATCTATCAGTAAGAATTTGTGCTATTGATACTGCCACATTAAGAAGTTTAAAATACGATAGTCAAGCTAAGTGCGGAAGAGATACACATCTTTTTATTTAACTTACTGCAAATGTGTATAATAATCAGGTTTCAGATATGCTGTATAAATTAAAAAGCATTAAGTCATTTACTGATAAACTTAGATATAAAAATTCAGTATTCATTGATTCAGTAGCTTATATAAGCGAAGGATAAACATAGAGCAACTATTTTCTGTACTAAAAGTTTTATATAACTTAGAGTATATAAGATTTTATGGTAAGAATAGCTATAAATGTCATATAAAATGAGATATTTTAGCTTATTTAATAGATGAATTTAACAAAAAGAAATAATGAATAAAATCTAGAAAATATCCATGGAATTTTTAAGTACACTAATACTAACGTATTTATTATATTTAATACAGTAAATTTTAATATATAATTTTAATTAAAAGATTATAGTTTTTTTACATAAGATAAAATTATGAAAATTTGAATTAGTATAAAATCCAAGTGACTTATAGTAAAATAGAATTATTATAGATTTTTTCAAAGTACAGTATATATGTCAAATGTATAATAATATTATAATACATTTTATGATTACTATATTATAAATTAGATATACAAAGGGGAATGTTTATGAGAAAAATATCTAATACGGTTAAGTTTAATAGAAAGAAAAAAGTATATTTAAAGTTAAAAGAATTAAGTAAAGATATATTTCATAATAATATTAAAATTGAAGATTTAGATAAAGTAGGAGTTGAAACACAATATATAGCAAATCTATTAAATATAAATAGGAATAATGCCAGTAGAGAGTTAAATATTCTTGTAAGGGAAGGAAAGGTTGTTAAAATACATGGGAAACCGGTATTATATATTGACAAAGAATGTTTAGAGAAGAAATTTGATGTAAATATTACTAATCCAATAATAAAAGATATTAATGAAATTATAAGACATAATACTATTAAACATGATAAAAAAAAGAACCATAATACCGTATATAAAATTCAAACTAGTGATATAAACAAATATGGAATATTTCAAGAACTCATTGGGTTTGATGGCAGTTTGAAATCACAAGTAAAACAGGCAATGGCAGCTATATTATATCCACCTAATGGATTGCATACATTGCTTACTGGACCGACTGGTGTAGGAAAGACAACCTTTGCTCGAGTTATGTATGAATATGCTATAGAAAAAGGAAGATTAAATAAAAATTCACCTTATGTTGTTTTTAATTGTGCTGATTATGCTGAAAATCCTCAATTATTGTTGTCGCATCTTTTTGGTCATTCAAAAGGTGCTTTTACAGGGGCAGATACAGATAAAAGGGGATTAATAGATAAAGCTGATGGGGGTATATTATTTTTAGATGAGGTTCATAGACTCCCTTCTGAAGGACAAGAAATGCTTTTTTCAATAATGGATAGAGGAACTTATAATAGACTTGGGGAATCCGAAAATATGAGAAAAGCTAATGTGCTTATAATTGCAGCTACTACTGAAGATCCTAAGTCAGTTATGTTGAATACGTTTTTAAGAAGAATTCAGTTAGTAATAAGAGTTCCAGGATTAGAAGAGAGGAGCTTAAAAGAAAGGATGGAATTTATATGTAGGTTTTTTAGTGAGGAATCATTTAGAATAAAAGCAAAAATTAATGTTTCTAAAGAAGTTTTAAAAGTATTGCTTTTATATAAATGTCCAGGAAATATAGGACAATTAAAGAATGATATTAAACTTATATGTGCAAATGCATTTTTAGATTATATTACTGAAAATAAAAATTATGTAGAAGTAAAAATATCCCAATTACCAAATAAATTTAAATATGGATTGCTTACAATTGATGATAAGAGATATGAATTAGCACAAGATTTTAATCTTAATGATTTTGGTAATATAATTTTTGATGGAAAGAATGATAAAATTAATACAAGAATAAATAATATATTTGTATATGACAATAGTAAAATTAAACAAGATTTATATGAAACTATACTTCAAGATGCGCAGAGATTTTATCAAAATGGCTTAACTACAAATCAGATTAAACAAAATATAAATAAAAAGATAAAAGAATATTTTAATAGTTTTAATTCTCAGAAAATACCACAAGAAGTTAAACTTAAAAAAGAGATACTATCAAAAATAGTTACTCCGGAAATTGTAGACATTGTCCAAAAATCTTTTAAAGAAAATAAATATAATTTTGATAAAATGGATCCTAAAATAATATATAGTCTTGCATTGCATATAGAAACGTTATTAGAGAGAATTAAATTAAATCAAATTGCTATATACCCTAATATAGAAAAGACTTATAAGGAACATGAAAGAGAATATAATATAGCGGTTAATATAAAACGAAAACTTGAGGATAAATTTTCTATTAAAATTCCAGAAGATGAAATAGCATTTATGACTATGTTTATATATTGGGTAAATGAAAGCAAATCTAAAGGTAACATACAAGTTTTAGTTATAACACATGGATATAGTACTGCTACAAGTATGGTTGAAGTTGCAAAGACACTTTTAGGATATAATTGCATTTATGCACTAGATATGCCCTTAGAAGAAAGAGTAGAAGTTATTTTAGAAAAGACAATTGAAATTGTCAAAAAGATTAATAGAGGAAAAGGAGTACTACTTCTTGTAGATATGGGGTCATTAACTACATTTTCTAGTATAATTACAGATAGAACTGGTATACCTACAAGGTATATAAAAATGGTAAGTACTCCTATGGTAATTGAAGCAGCACGAAAGGCTATGGAACCTAATATGAATTTAGATGTATTGGTTGATAGTGTTAAAAATGTAAGTCCGTTGATAGGACAAAGAATAAAGATTGATAATCCACCAATCAAGATTGATGGTTTAAAATTAGAATATCAGGATAGGATAGTTAATATGCTTGAGGATATGCTTACTTTCCTTGATGTAAGGAAAATATCTCAAGTATTAAATAAAGTAATTGTAAACATAGCAAATCATTATAATAAAATTGTATCCGATATATTATTCGTAAAGTTCTTATTTCATTGTTCATGTATGGTTGAAAGAGTTATAAGAAATGATATACTTCCATATAAAAATGTTGAGATTATAAAGAATGAAAATAAGGAACTTTTTTATATAGTAAAAGATGAATTTACTATTGTAGAAGAAGTTTTTGGAATAAAAATTCCCGATTCGGAATTTGCATATATTATAGAAATGTTAAATATAGATTTTGATATATAAATACAATTAAATAATATAAAAAAATATACAGATATAAAGGTTGGCATCTGTATATTTTTTTTGATACATATATGACACACATATATAATTAATTGACACACGTTTAAATAAATTAATTATTATCATAAAAATAATTTATATTGAAATAAATATATAAAACAAAAATTAATAAAAATTTACCTATATTTCTTCAGATTATCAATATAAAATATATTTAAAAAATTTGATACACTTTTATATAATATTTTGGCATAAATATTGCTTATTAAATTATTGAAGTTAAATATATATTTAGCTTTATATAGACTAAGATATAGAAAGTGGTGATTTAATGATTGGAATATTAGTAATAACGCATGGAAATTTTGCAGCTGAGATTTTGAAAACAGTGGAACTAATTATAGGGAAACAAAATCAAACGGTTTCTCTAGGGCTTCAATATAATGATAGTATTGAAGAATTTCGTTTAAAAGTTAAAGATACTATAGTATCTCTTGATAAAGGGGATGGAGTTCTAATATTTACAGATCTTTTTGGTGCAAGTCCATATAATGCAGCAGCTTTTAGTGCAAATAAAGTTAAAAATACAAAGTTTAGATGCATAACTGGAGTTAATTTACCAATGCTTTTAAAAGCATTTACTACTAGAGATGTGTGTAACTTAGATGATTTAACCGAATCATGTATAAAATGTGGAAGTCAAGGAATAAAAGAATTATTTCATGAAATTAAAATAAATTCTAAATTATTAAAAAATAATTAAAAGTTAAGGAGTTGAAGTATTATGTTAAACATTGTTCTTACAAGAATAGACGATAGATTAATTCATGGTCAGGTTGCTACAGCATGGTGTAAAGTTACTAAGGCTAATAGGATTATTGTAGTAGATGATGAGGTGGCAAAAGATTCGTTTATGGAAATGGTTTTGAAGTCTGCAGCACCAAGTTCAATATCTGTTGATGTACTTTCAGTAAAGGATGCTGTAAATGTTATAAATAGTGATGATACTGGGGAGAAGGTAATAATACTTGTGAAGACACCACTAACTATAGTTTCTCTTATAAATTCAGGAGTTACTATAAAAGAATTGAATTTAGGAGGTATGGGTGCAAAACATGGTAGAAAACAGTTATATAAGAATATTTCAATTTCAGAAGAAGAAAGAGCTGCATTCAAAGAACTTATAGATAAAAATGTAAATATATTTCTTCAAATAGTTCCAGATGCTAAGCAGATTGATGTATCTAAATTACTATAGTTTAATAATGATAATATTTTATATATATAAGTTAAGGGAGATGAAAATTAAATGCATATTACTTTATTACAAGCAATATTAATTGGTATTTTTTATTACATTTCATGGAGTCCATGGTTTACTTATGTTGGTTTCTTTACATTTAACAGGCCACTACTTGCTGGATTTATAACTGGAATAATATTGGGTAAACCGCTTGAAGGTGCATTAATAGGAGCAGGAATAAATGTTATTTATTTAGGATTTATATCTGCTGGAGGTGCCCAAATGGGAGATCCATCATTTGCAGGTTATATTGGAACGGCATTAGCAATAGCATCTAATTTAGATGTAAAAACTGCTATGGCGATATCGGTTCCACTTGGAACTATAGCAACAGTCCTATGGATAGGTAAAATGACAATTGATTCATTCTTTGTCCACTGGGCGGATAAAGAAGTTGAGAAAGATAACATTGATAAAGTAGCATTTATAAATATAGTTCCTCCTCAAATAGTATTGTTTTTACTTAGTTTTATTCCAGCAATGTTAGTAGCTTATTATGGTCCAAATGCAATGAATGGAATGCTTAAAGTTTTAAGTCCTAATGTGTTACATGTATTTAATGTAATAGGAGCTATGCTACCTGCACTTGGAATTGCAATGAACTTAAAATTAATAGGTAATTCGTTTACAATGCCATTTTTCGTTCTTGGAATATTAATGTCTGTATATTTTAAACTAGATATAGTCATTATTTCTATAATAGGCATAGTACTTGCACTAACTATAACATCTATAAAAAATACAAACTCTGCTGCAAAGGCATAAGAATTAATTTAAAGGAGGAATTTTTATGAACGATGTAAATGTTTTAGTTGATGATAAAAGTGATAATACTAAAAATCAAAAAAAGCTTACAAAGAAAGATATAATTAAAAGTTGGATTAGATGGTTTATGTTTGCACAATCTAATTATAACTATGAAAGATTACAAGCTACGGCTTTTGCACATTCTATGATGCCAGTTATAAAAAAGTTGTATACATCTAAAGAAGAAAGAAAATTAGCAATGCAAAGACATCTTGCGTTTTTCAATACTGAACCAATTTGTGGCTCTGTTATCCATGGAATAACCATAGCAATGGAAGAAGAAAAGTCAAATAATAAACCAATAACTGATGAAAGTTTAAATGCTATAAAAACAGGTCTTATGGGACCATTAGCAGGAGTAGGAGATACTCTTACTCAAGGAGTCATTACTCCAATTGTACTAGCTATATGTATTGGTATAACTAATACACAAAATATAGTAGGACCTATAATATTTTTAATAGCCCAATATATTATAATGACAACTATTTCTTTTACTATGTGGACGAATGGTTATAAATTTGGGAAAAAAGCCGTTGAAGAAATATTAAAAGGTGGGAAAATTAATAAAGTAATTGAAGCAGCTTCAATTTTAGGAACTCTTGTAATGGGTGGACTTGTTGGTAGATTTGTAAATTTACAAGCTTTTATAACTTTTAAAATGGGAAAAGTAAATTTTAGTCTTCAAAAGGATCTATTAGATAAATTAATGCCAGGATTAATACCTCTTGTACTAACTTTATGGGTTTTACATTTGGTAAAGAAAGGTGTATCACCAATAAAATTAATGGGAATTCTTATAATTATAGGGGTTGTTACTGGTATGTTAGGTATATTTTAAAACACATTAAAAAATTAATTGATATTTTTAGCAATTAAAAGGAAGTGTTAAGTATGAATTTGACAATAGAAAATATAGATAAATTGCAATTGAAGGATTTTTTAAGGGATGATTTAAGGTGTCAATGTGGAAAAAGTCATTCAATTGGATTAGAAGATGTAATAGTCGAAGAATATGCTATAAAAAAAATTCCAGATTTATTAAAAAAGTATAAGTTTCAGAAAGTATTAATAGTTTCAGATACACATACCTATGAAGCAGCAGGAAAATTAGTTGCTGAAACTTTATATAAGAATAATTTTAAATATAAGGAATTTATATTTAAAGTTGAAGAAGAACTTGTTCCTGATGAAGAAGCAGTAGGAAAATTAATTATACAAATAGATGAAGATATAGATGCCATAGTTACAGTAGGTACTGGAACTTTAAATGATTTAGGAAAGTTTGTAAGTAATAAGTTAGGAATTCCATCAATTATTGTAGGAACTGCTCCATCCATGGATGGATTTGCATCAAATGGTGCTGCACTTATAGTTGGAAATTTAAAAATAACTTATAATGCTTCGGTTCCAAAAGCAATTATTGGTGATGTAAATGTATTAAGAAAATCTCCAAAAGATATGATTTTAGCCGGTTTTGGAGATATAGTAGGTAAGTATTCAGCTTTAAATGATTGGAAGTTGAGCAAAGTTATAAATCAAGAATATTATTGTTGTGTTACAGCCAAAATGGTAGAAAATTCTTTAAAAAAGTGTGTAAATAATGCAGAAGGAATAAAAAACAGAGAACCTCAAGCAATAAAAAGTTTAATGGAAGCATTGATTTTAGTTGGAATAGCAATGAGTTTTGTTGGAAATTCTAGGCCTGCTTCTGGTTCTGAACATCATTTGGCCCACTATTTTGAAATGATGTTTTTATTTCAAAATAAAAAAGCTATACTTCATGGAAGAAAGGTTGGAGTTAATACAGTTATAACTACAAAATTGAGAGAGATGTTATCTGATAAAGATATTGACTTTGATAATGCTATATTTAAAGCTAAATCTTTTGATATAAATAAATGGACACAAAGAGTTAATTCTATTTTTAAAGAAGCAGCAAGTGGTATTATTGAAATAAGTAAAAAAGATGAAACAACTTCAATTGAAAAAAGACTTAAAAGAATTAGTAGTATTAGGGAACACCAAGATGAAATCAAAAAAATATTGAAGGGCGTTCCATCTACTGAAGAAATTAAAGAAGTTTTAATAAAAGTGGGAGCTCCAACTCTACCTGAAGAAATTGGAATAAAAAATGAATCTATTTTCAATGCGTTAACGATGTCAAAAGAAATAAGAACTAGATATACAGTATTGAGTCTGATTTCGGATCTTGGATTATTAGAAGAATTTGCACATCATATAGAAAAATATTTAAATGAGGTAAGAGATTAGATGAATGATACAAGTAAGATATTAGGCTATGAACAAGCTAGTGTAAATTTACTAAAGAGAATAAAGTGCTTTATATTTGATTTAGATGGAACTATTTATTTAGGTAATAAACTTATTTATGGTTCTATAGACTTTTTTAAACTACTAGAAAAAAATAATATAAAATTTAAATTTTTTACTAACAATTCTTCTAAAAATGCTAAAGTTTATATAGAAAAAATAAAAAACATGGGATATAACTTAAAAAATGATATGATGTTGACTTCAAATCAAGTTATAATAAACTATATTAAAGAAAAATTTCCCCATAAAAATGTATTTTTATTAGGAAATAATTATTTAAAAGAAGATTTTAAAGAGGCTGGCATAAAATTAGTAGAAGAAAATGCAGATATAGTTGTAGTTGGGTTTGATACTTCTTTAGCATATGAAAATGTATCTAAAGCATGTAAATTCATAAGAAATGGAGCAATGTTTTTGGGAGTAAATCCTGATCTTAATTGTCCTGTTGAGGATGGATTTATACCGGATTGTGGTTCTATATGTGCGATGATAACTGCGTCTACAGGTGTGGAACCAGAGTTTTTTGGTAAACCATCTAAATATACATTGAAATACATTATTAAAGATACAGGATTTGATGAAAATGATATAGCATTTGTTGGAGATAGACTGTATACGGATATTGCAATAGGTAAAGGAAGTAATGTAATTACAATACTTGTATTAACAGGAGAAGCAAAAGAAGATGATTTGAAAAAATCCGATGTAAAACCAACTCTTATATTTGATTCTTTGAAACAATTAAAGGATATATTTAATAGGATATATTAGAAAAATATTATAAATAATAAGGATGCCTAAATTTGATTAATAATTCATTTTAAGGCATCCTTTTAATTTTTATTATTGTTTAATTTACTGTACCTTTTAAATCATATAATGTTTGAGAATTCATTCCCATTTTCATGTCTTTACCAAATCTATTTGCTTTTGAATCCTTAGCATTAATTGATTCTTCTTCTGTAGTATTTGTACTACTATCTGTATTACTTGAAGTGTTACTCCATTCACTCTTTGGAACTTCTTTTCCATTTTCCTGAACCCATTGCATTATAGAACTTCTTCCGCTGGATCCACTTGAGAGAACATATCTAACATCTCCATTTTTAACTAATTCCTTAAATTCACTTAAAGTCAATATATTATCTGATCCTGAGAAGCCACCTAAAGCTATTACAGATACATCGCTTCCAAGTATTATACTGTCAGCACTTTGTGAGTCAGATACTACAAGTTGATATTTTGTATTAGGAGCATTTGATTTGATGAATTCTATAAGCTTAGTATTTATGCTAAGTGATGAATCATTAGATACTTCATCTGACAAAAGCTCTAATCCTGCAGCTGGCATTGATCCATTGATTGCATGATTTATTACAGCAGCTGAACCTATTGCAGGGGTTGTTAGAATTCCTATAAGTGCAAGAGCAGTAAGGGTTTTAGCAAACTTAAAGTTTTTACCATTAAAAGAATCTTGTTGTTTTACAAGTTTATAGATTATAAGCCCTATAGATGATATAAAACTCAATACTGCAGCTGTTATAATAATCATTGTTATTGTACTTGATATACTGTCTATAAAGTAAGAAAGCATAACAAGGTGCAAAATACCTTCTAATATAAATGATACTGGAAGAAGATAGGACTTTATTCCACCTTCCTTATATAATTTCCACATAGATGTTATTCCAATTCCTGATAGTGCAGCAATTGGAGGAGCCATCATAGTTAAATAATAAGGATGGAACAATCCTGTTGTAAAACTGAAATATATAAACTCTGGAAGTAGCCAGAAAATCCATAGCACTAGATCTAATTTCTTTTTATTGTTAAAAGGTAAACGGAATTTTTGAGCCAATAGTGATGCTATAAAGCCTAAAAATGCCAGTGGAATAAACCAACATATCTGATCAGACAATATATTCTTAGAAAATAATCTTGTAATACCTGATGGTGTTTGTCCTCCAAAATTTCCAGATAGTGAAGAAGAACCACCAGGAGCACCGCCACCACCGCCAGGAGTACCGCCACCGTTACCAGGACCAGGAATCCCACTAGAATTAGCAGCATTGCCACTGTTAGCATTAGGGATACTAGCAGAATTAGGACCATTAGCGCGTAAGTTTTGTTTAGAATCTGTGGAAGTATCAGAAGTTTTAGCTTTATTCATCATTGCAGGACGTTGGCCATTTCCGCCTCTTCCGCCTCCGCCTTTTGAGCTACTGAGTCTAGCAACACCATTATGGCCAAATATGAGTTCTGTAACAGTATTATTTGTGCTGCTTCCTACATAAGGTCTGTTTTGAGATGGAACAAGATCAACTACAAATGCCCATGATAGAGATACAACAGCAAGTACCATTGTTCCAACAATCAAATGAACTATCTTCTTTTTTATAGGTGCAGCAGTTGATATAAGATAAGTTATATACATAGCAGGAGCTATCATATAAGCTTCAAGCATTTTTATATTAAAACCTATGCCTACAAGTATCAAGCTTATTATTAAGTATTTAAATTTACCTCTTTCTGCTGCTTTTGATAAAAATATACATGCAAATAACAAAGTCATAACTAACAGATTATCTATTGTGTTGTTTCTACTTGCAGCAACAAAAACAGGTGTTATAGCAAGAAATAAAGCAGATAATATTCCGGCAGTAGGTCCAAAAGATCTTTTAACTAGATAGTATAATAATCCTACAGATATAACGCCAGCAAGAGCTTGAGGAAGAAGTATACTTACTCCACTAAAACCAAATATCTTTGCTGATATGGCTTGCATCCAAAATCCAAGTGGTGGTTTATCTATAGATACAAAGCCTGCTGGATCAAAGGAAACAAAAAAGAAATTTGTGAAATTTAAAAGCATACTTTTTACGCCAGAAGCATAATACAGATTGCTATACCCTTGTATCGTTAAATTAGTGAAATTTAATATTGCAGATAGTATTAAAATTAATGATATGGCGATTTTTTCTTTTGTGAATTTTATTTTTTTCATACATTTTCCTCCTTAATTAAATACCCAAATCTTATATAATAAGAAGTTAACTGCTTGGGCTGCAAATGTTACGATTATTTTTGCTATATATACATTAGAATTAAAATTATTTATTAGTAGTTTCATGAGTATTATTGTAATAGACAGAGAAAGAATGTTGACTATTATAAATTGGAACAATTCACTATAAAGTTCTTTTTTAGAATTATTTGCTTCAAAAGTCCATTTTTTGTTAAATATGAAACTGTTTATGACTCCAAAGCTATAACCAATTATTTGGCTTGAAGTATAATATATACCTAATATACTATTGCATATTGAAAAAGTTAAAAAATCTATAATTGTATTTAACACTCCTGTTGCAGAAAAACGACTTAATAATTTCAGATTTCCATTAAATATATAGTCTACTGTTTTAATTAAAGGATTCATGTTCATCACTTACCTTATCTTTATTTATTATACTTTCAATTATATAGTTTGGTCGATTTTTACTTTCATCAAAAATTCTTCCGATGTATTGGCCAATTATACCCATACATATTAGTACTATTCCAAACATCATTAAATTAATACTAAGTAGAAATCCAAAATTTATTATGGCAGAATTTGAAATTATATGCTTTATAAAAATCCATATTAATGAAATTAATCCTATAAACAATGAAATACAACCTAAATATCCAGAAATAAACAAAGGCTTAAATGAAAAAGATGTTATGCCATCTAATGCTAGTTTAATCATTTTCTTAAGAGGATATTTACTTTCACCTGCAAATCTTTCATGTCTCACAAATTCTACTGAAGTTTGTTTGTATCCAACCCAGCTTACAAGTCCACGCACATATCTATTTTTTTCAGGCAGCGAGTTTAAAGTGTCACATACTTTCCTATCTATAAGTCTAAAGTCCCCAGTATCTACAGGAATATTTATGCTAGTAATACTGTCTAGTAGTCTGTAAAATGTTTGAGCTGTAAATTTTTTAAAAAAGCTTTCGCCTTCTCTTTTAGCTCTCTTTCCATAAACTACATCATAGCCTTCTTTCCATTTTTTAATCATATCTAGAATGACTTCAGGTGGGTCTTGAAGATCAGCATCTATTACAACAACTGCCTTACCTGACGCATACTCCATACCAGCAGTTATTGCACATTGGTGACCAAAATTTCTTGAAAAATTAATTAGCTTTACATTTTTATCTTTGCTACATATATATTCTGATTTTTCACGGGTTTTATCAGAACTTCCATCATTTATAAATATTATTTCATAACTTTCACAAGTAGAGTCCATTATCTCTTTTAAACGAAAGTAGCTATGATCGATAACAAGTTCTTCATTATATAGTGGAACCACAACGGAATAAATTATATCTTGTTTCATTTTTATTCACCTCAATTCAAATTGTCTTATCTTATTTATTATTTTGAATGTATAACCTTAAAAAAGCCTTAAAATAAATATGAATAAATGTAAAATAAATTTAAATATTATATATGTAATTTAATAAATATAGTGTATCCTATATAATAGTAGATATGAGCATAATTAAAAAATTAAATACAAGAAAAAGGAAATATTATAGATTGAAAAATAAAAGTTAAAAATTT
>NZ_JACGAG010000010.1 GCF_014050525.1 Clostridium sp. cel8 | reverse complement strand
TAAATTTTAGTGATAGAAAAAAATAGCCCTCATGGGGCTAGAAGAATGAAGGTCTTAGAGTTATGCTCAAGGCTAATTTAAAAAATAAAAGAGGGGACTAGCAATGGCAAAAGAGAAAATATGGAGTAAAGAGTTTAAAGAATATATGGAAACTATTATAACACATTCCAATTATAAAAATATTCCATTTAAAAGAAAAAGAAATGGAGAAATTGCTTGGATAGCATCTAAAAAAGTGATATAGGAAAGAAAAGAATAGAATGGGCCCAAGCTAAAGCAAAAAAACTAGGATTTCCAATTAAGCCTGGTGTATATGCAAAAGTAATGTTTGAAATTCATCCAACTAAGAAGAAACCATGTCAAATCTGCGGTAAAGAGATGTCACTATATTATATTTATTTAAATGCAAGTTTTGTAAAGGAATTTTATAAAAAATTTAAAGTTAATTTATCAACATTGGATTCAATATTTGATGCAGTTGAAACAGTTATAGCAAATGGAGTTAGTGAAAGTAAAATTAAAAAATTTCTTATAGACAAGTTTAAACTAAGTGATGATGTTAATGAATCGATAAAAAGTATAATTTATAAATGTGAGGTTAAAAGTAGAAATGGAAAATCTAAATTATTAGGACCTGGAGCTATGTCTAATTACCCAGATCGTTTAGATGGTTTTCATACATACAATCGTTGTTGTAGACAAAAAGAAGATACTGGAAGACATAAAGAAAATATGAAAACTTATAATAAAGATAGAAGAGCTTATGAATATTGGAGTGATGGTAATATTCATGCTGCAAATAAATTTATGAACAGTTCTTATTTTAAAGGTACTAGTGCAGATCATATTGGAGCAATTTCACTTGGTTTTAAGCATGATCCTTTATTATTGCAAAAAATGAGTAAAGGTGATAATTCATCTAAAAGGGATAGACTATTACCTAAAGATATTGAATTACTTATTAAAATTGAAAATGAAAATTCAGGAGTTACTGCAATATCATGGTTTTCAGAGAAAATATGGCTATACATAAAACAAAGATATGCAATAGAGCAATACAAAATTGATATGTTTAGAGATTTATTAAAACAAAATATGGCTAATTATATGGAAATATTATGGATAATAAAAGAACAATGTGGCAAGAATGGAGAAAGATTTTTAATTGAAAAATTACTTAGTCCAAAGTTTGGATATTTTAAATATTCCTATAAATTTAATGAAAAAGGACAAATAATAAAATGCACTGAAAGAAAAATTACAGATGCAACAAGGAAAGAAATAGATAGATTTATTAGAGTAGCATTTGAAGCTGTTGAAGATTATCATGAAAAAAATAATAGAAATTTAAAATCTTCACTTGACAAAGAAGATGTTGAATTAATAAAAAAGATATATGATAAAATTAATTATGAAAAATTTGATGAAGCTTTTTTAATATTAAAGGAGCTTGTTGAAAATGTCCAAAATAAACTATTAATTAAAGTTAAAGAGAGCTAATAAAAGCTCTCTTTTATCTAAATAAATTACTTAAAATAAGTTTAATTGTTTATGTTCTGCAGATGTTGTTTCTTCTTTAGGAAAATTAGTTTTTTTTAACATTGATATAAATTCTTCAAAACTTATATATCCTTTCATAGTTTTTGCATAATTACTTAAAGTGTCTTTATTTATAGAATAGATTGCATTATCATTGCATTTTATAGATTCCAAGTCGCTAATTGCATCATAAGCAGAAATTTGATTTTCTTTTGTTATTTTATCTGGAAAAAGAGAAGATGGATCAACTTTGATATCATCTCTAATTCCTATGATTATTAATCTTTTTCTTTTTTGAGGAACACCATAGTCAGATGCCATTAATAGTTTACCTTCTATATTATAGTTTAAAGATTTGAACAAACTAATAATTTCAGCATATATTTTTCCCTTTGAAAGTGTTAACATTCCAGGCACATTTTCCATAATAATTATTTTAGGTTTTACTCTATTTACAATATCAACATAGTCCCTAAAAAGTTTATTACGGGGATCATCAACAAATCGTTTCCCAGCATGAGAAAATCCTTGACATGGAGGACCTCCACAAATTAAATCAATTTTTTTATTTTTGATAGTATCAACTATTTTATCCTTTACTTTTGGAAGTGTTATATCATCACAAATAATATTCATTTCAGGATTATTCACTTTCATAGTTAAACATGCGCTTCTATTATTATCTATACCAGATAAACACTTAATACCGGCTTCTTTAAAACCTAGTGTCATGCCTCCTGCACCACAGAACAAGTCAACAGAAGTATTACACTCAATAATCTCTTTAATTTTTTTGCCAATTACATATGCCATTAAAGGTGGAACTGCATTTCCTACTTGTTTAAGTAGATCTGATTTGTTACCAACAAAATAATAATCATCTTTAAAACTTTGAAATCTTGCAGCTTCACGAACACTTATTACTCTATTATGAATTGGATGTACATAAGTTCCATTTCCAGGTCTATTAAAATATGTTGTTATTGTATAACTAGGTTTTGAATAATCTATTCTACCGTAAAGAGTAGTACGTCCACCAGTTTGGGTAATTTTTGTAAGCCTTTTAGATTTTGCAACTATATGTTCCGGTATATTTTTCCAATTACCACCTTGTGGAATTGTTTTGACCATTTCAAGATCTAAATCACTTAGTTTAAATGTTATATGATTAAGCACTATTTGATTAAATAATTTTTGATATTTTTCAATCATTTTTTTTATAACTTCAGTAATAAAATTATCTTTATTTAAATTAAGGCTATTAATAAAAGTTTCAGTCATCATTTTTCCAAATAGCAAATCATCTATAACAGAATAATTAACTTCACTTATATTACAAATGCATTTTAAATCATCTAAAAATTTTCTAATATATTCTTGATAAGAAGAAGTTTTATGTAATTTGATAATATTTTTTTCTCCTATATTTTTAATGAGTTCATCTAAATTTAAATTATATGACTTATTTACTAAATCCTCTATTTTACTTAAAAGTTTATTGTCATATGAAGATAAATATTCTTTTACTAAACTGCTTATTTTAGGTATATTTTTTGATTTTATTGGAATAGGAAGCATATCTATTTCATAATTATTAACATGATTGTTGGAACTTGTTAATTTAAATAACCAGTTAATAATTTTTGAATTCATAATTCCTAATAAAGCATATATATCAAAATTGTATTTATTTTCATTTACATACATAAAATTACATGAATTGCCAAGCACAAAATTCTCTGGTATAAACGCAAATTTAATGCGGCGCTCTTTATTCATATTTGATATTTGCTGACATGCAATTCTTGGCGACTTTATAAACTTAGCTTTAGCACTTTTTTCAATAAAATTAGATTTTACACATTCTTGTTTTTTATTTAATACTATTTTGTAATAATCAATGTTTTTTCCCCGTAAAAGCTTAAGTTTAGTTTTTGTTTCTGTTATATACTTTTTATGTGCAGTTAAATCTAATTCTCCTCTTTTATTAATAATAAAAGGAAGTTCTTTAACTGTTGGATATTTTTTTAGCTTCCGTAAAATATTATATTCAGCTTCATTTAATGTAAATATAGAATAACCTGTTGATGAATTTATTATATCTTTGGCATCGATAATTGAGTATTTCCCAATTGTTGTTTTATTAAAATCAGTATTTATTTTAATAAACTTTGTTTTTTCATTTTTCTTTATTAAAAGTGAACACAATGATTGTTGAGCATTTACAAAACCTTCATTTTCTCTTATTGAGTTAATTGCAATTATTCTATGATTATCTAGCATGAACTTTCTAAGAGCTGTACAAGATTTATCAGTAAGTATAGTTGAAGGAATTAAGATACTTATAACTGAATTTGTATTTGAATAATTACATAGAATTTCTTCAACAAATAGTTTATAAGTATTTAATACTCCATTATTTCCATATTTAAAGTGATTCTTTGCAATTTTGGAGATTTTCTCATATATTAATTTGTTTTTTTGGTAATGATTATTATTATAATGCTTGTTTTTTTCTGCTCTAAGATTTTTATACGGAGGATTAGTAACTATTATGTCAAATCCACCTTTTTTCATAATTTCAGGATATATATTTTTAATGTCAATATAGGAAATATCCTCATTATTTAAATTAAACATTAATCCTGTAGAAACTTTTTTTTCAAAATATGAATAATTTAAATCAATTTGAAAATAGATTTTGCAGAATTTTATCATAAGTTTTTTAAATATTTCAATTGCAGTTAAATCAATATCTGAAACATAAATGTTGTTTAAAATAGTTTTTATTTTTAAAGGATCCAGTTTTAACTCGTATATTTTTTTTAAATATGCAAAAACAAAATTACCTGTTCCTACACATGGTTCAAGAAAAGTTAAATTTTCTAGTTTTTCAATGGGTATAATATTAAACATTTCATTAATCATATGTTCTGCTAGTAAAAGATTTGTATAATAAATACCAGTTGATCTTTTAGTTTGATCATCTAGACTTTTTTCATAATCGTAACTTAGTTCTCCAATTAATTGCCATAATTTATCTTTAGGTATTGTTAGATTTATTGAATTAATTTTTTCAAATAATAAATTTATTTGAGCTTCTGTTAATTTCATTAAGTAAGTTCCTTTCATTATTGAATGTCAATAATATATTAACATATATAGAAATTAGAGACAACAAAAATGAGACGATTAGAAAAGAATTTTTTATATTCATCTTTTAGAAAATGATAGAAAGTATCTATGATAAGGATACTACTGGAAATTAAAGAGTTGATTTTATAGGCTAAGTTAATTATTATAATAATGGGTAAATAAAAATAAGTAAATGATTTTTGAGAAAATATAAACTCCAGTAAATTTAAAAATTATATTTTAGATAAGTATATTTTCTAGATAATTGTCCCAAATAACCAAGTTCATATGTATAATTTATTGCTAACATAAGTGGTGATGAATTAGATGTTTATAATGGTTCAGAATAATAAGTGGCGGCTGAAAAAAGTTACTGAATGGAATGGAGGTAGTATACCATGAAATATGAAGATGCCAGTCAGATGAATTTTATATCAGAAATGTCAGAACATCAAATTTCAACACGCGAATTTTTTGGTAATGTTTTATTGGATTCTTTGAATAGGAATTTCGGTTTGGAAAAGGTATTAATTTCATTCTTTGACACGCATGGAAAATTTCTTTCATGGGTAAATTGGAATGGTATTATGGCCGACTGTGAAGAACATCCATACAGAAAATTTATTGCAAACGATGTAGTGAGGCATATAGTTTATCAGGATGCAGTTCATAATCATTTAACTTATTTTAATGTGATTCCAAGACTATATAAATCCACAGATATAATTAAATACATCGACTATGATCAATCTGTATATGTTCGTTTTTTAGAGGAAAACTTTAATGCACATTATAGTGTGACTATGGCTTTTGGTATTAATGCCTACATTCAAGTCATTTTTTTTAAGTCTCTGGAAAAAGGTGATTTTACAGATAAAGAAATTGAGGCACTGAATAAAATCTACGTCTATGTGGCTAATGCCTACAAAAATTTCAAAAAGCATGAACAGGCAAAGATAATATTAAACATCCAGAGCCAAATTATTTCATCAGGTGAAAAAGCTTATCTTGTCACTGATGATTTCATGCATATCATGAGTTATAATAAAACGGCTCAGAATTATTTGAAAGATATTCTGGGATCGTCTATCGTAGAACAGATTAGCAGGACAAGCCCTTGTAGCTGGTTGCCTTTTCTACTTGGAGGTGAGGAAGATAACATTAAGGAAGATTGTGTTCAGACACGGGTTATCAAAGACTATATTTTTAAAATATACACCTATGATCAAAGTTATTCCAATGGAATCATAGATAGGTATCACTGGATTACTATATCAAAGAAGGAAAAAGAAAAGACTCAAGGCCATTGCCAATGAACTTGTGATTAGCTATCATACTGTTAAAAAACATGTGCAAAATATATATACTAAGTGTGAAGTGAGGAATCGTTTTCAATTGTATAAATTTATTGAGAATACAAAAAAATAATTTCTATATTAGATAATTAAATCACTTTTATTTAGAGTGATTTAATTTTTTATATAGGGAACATTCCCTATATAAAATAGTTATGATATCCACTATTTTTAAACTGCAGAGTTTGATATACTTTTAACATGCAAACGATTCTAGAAGAATTTAAGGAACTATCTTTAATATTCAGCGATTTACAATCCATGACGGCCCAGGTATTCGTACTGAGATATTTTTGAAAGGGTGTCCATTAAGATGTGAATGGTGTAGTAATCCTGAGAGTTGGAAGACTTATATAGAGCCAGGTGTATATGAAAGTAAATGTATTTCAAAAGAAAAATGTGGCTTGTGTGAGGATGTTTGCCCTGAGAAAGGTGTATTGAATTTTACAGATGGCAAACTTACTTCTATAGATCGCAGTAAATGTACTAATTGTCTTGAATGTTATAATGTCTGTCCTTCGGATGCAATTAAGCAATGGGGTAAGTTGATGACTGTGGAAGAGTGTATGAAGGAAATACGCAAAGATAAAGGATATTATGAACGTTCTGGTGGTGGTGTTACGGTTTCAGGTGGAGAGCTTCTGCTTCAAAGTGACTTTGTAGCAGAACTTTTCAAAGCTTGTAAAGATGAAGGAATTCAGACTTGTTGTGAATCTACTTTTCATGCTGACTGGAAGAAAATCGAAAAGATACTACCTTATACAGATATTATAATTTCAGATATAAAACATATGGATACAAATATTCATAAAAGATATACTGGAGTGAACAATGATAAGATCTTGGAGAATTTAAAGAGACTTACAAGAGAAAAACGAGAAATTATTTTGAGAATTCCGATTATTCCAAATGTAAATGATGACATGGACAATATAGAAGCCACAGCTGATTTTTTACTAAATGATTTAGGCGGTAATGTTAGAACGCTTCAGCTTTTGAGTTTTATGCGTCTTGGTGAAGAAAAATATTCTTCATTAGATATACCTTATAAGATGAAAGATATCAATATAGACAGAGAATCATTTCAAGAGCATGTCAATGAAATTGCAGATTATTTTAATAGTCGAGGTATACACTGCCTTGTAGGTACAAAAGAAAAACAATAAAAGAATTTTATTTATAATAAATAGGAGGGGTTTTAATGAATTCTAATAGTACAACTGCATGTGGAACAGAGCCTTTTGATCATTGTTATGGTGTAGGTTATAAGGTTAATCATGAGGATTGGTCTCCATTTCCACGTGTAAATCATCTTAGACAGACATTTCTAGACAGACCTTATGAAATTGACGTACAAAGATTAAGATTAGTTACAGAGGCATATAAAAGGAATGAAAATGCACCAAGAATGTTACAATGTGCATATGCATTTGACAATGTATTGTGCAATGTTGAATTAAATGTGTATGATGAAGAACTCATTTTAGGTGAGCTAGTAGCTCCAGCTAAAGCTACACCACTTTATCCAGAATTTTCTGTTGATTGGATCATTGACGAAATTTTACATTTCCCATTTGAAGAACGTCCATATGATCAATTTTATATTAGAAATGATAAAGAAAGACAAGAAATTTTGGACCTTTGCGAATACTGGAGAGGCAAAACAGTTGCTGATTTAGCAGGAGTAAGATTAGATGAAGACCAAAGAAAAGGATCTCAATGCGTATGCAAAATTAGATAAAAGAGATTTTGAATACGCAGATAAGAGAGATTTTTACCAGGCACAATTAATCATGTTAAAGGCTGCTAAAGCTCATATACAGCGTTATATTCCACTTTTAAAAGAAAAGGCAGAAAAAGAAACAGATCCAAAGAGAAAAGAAGAATTAGTAATAATGGCTGACAACTGCCAGCAAATAGCAGGAGGTCCTGCAAAGACTTTCTGGCAAGCATTACAGTTATTTAACTTTACTACTTCATTAATTCAAGTAGAAAGTAATGGGCATTCAATTTCATACGGACGTATGGATCAGTGGCTATATCCATATTATGAAGCTGATATGAAGAAAGGAATTCTTACAAAAGAATTTGCACTTGAGTTAATTGAACTGGAATATGTTAAATTAAACAATCTAGTAAAACTAAAAGAAAGAGGAACAGTATTAGTTCGTAATGGACGTTGTGCTGGTGGAGAAAGTTTAACAATCGGTGGTGTGGATAAAGAAGGAAATGATGCAACAAATGATATTACAATGCTGATGTTAGAAGCTTCTGCACATACACGTATGATGAATCCATGGCTTTGTGTACGTATGCATGAAAATACACCTTATGAATTAAAGGTTAAAACAGTTGAGTGTATAAGAGCAGGTTATGGACATCCTAAGATTTTCAATGATGCCCCAGCTATAAAGGCATTATTAAGAAAAGGAGCTTCACTTGAAGAGGCAAGAGATTATGCAGTTGTTGGTTGTGTTGAGCCAAATATTCCAGGAAAAGAGTATGGATGGCATGATGCTGCATATGTAAATACTGTAAAAATATTGGAAATGGCTCTAAGTGGAGGAAAGGTTTTAGACGGTATAAACAAAGGTAAACAAATTGGACCTAATACAGGAAGCTTAGACACTTACAAGAATTTTGATGAATTATTAGAAAGTGTAGATGCTCAATTTGCTTACTGGTTAGATCAAATGTGTAGTAGTTTAAATATTATTGATAATGCTCATAGAACACGTAAACCAGTTCCATTTGTTTCTTCATTTTTTGATGATTGTATAGAATCTGGAAAAGATCTATCTGCAGGTGGGGCAAAATACAATGGCATCGGACCACAAGGAAGTGGAATTGGTACTTGTGCAGATTCTTTAGCTACTATAAAGCAACTTGTATTCGATGAAAAACGAGTTACTGGTGCTGAATTACTACAAGCTATTAAAGATAACTGGGAAGGTCATGAAAAATTATATGCTTTGGTAAATAGTAAAAGAGTACATCACTATGGTAATGACGATGATTATGCAGATGAATTATTCAAATTTATGTTTGAGTGCTATTGCAGAAATGTTGCAGGAAGAAAAATTGCAAGGGGTGGTCAATTTAACCCAGGAGTATATACTGTAAATGCTAATGTAGGAATGGGTATGAGCACTGGTGCAACTGTAGATGGACGTAAAAAAGGAGAGCCAATCTCTGATAATATGGGACCAGTTCATACTGCAGCAGGTTCTCATGATTTTAAAGGACCAACAGCTATAGCAAATTCTATAGGTAAAGTAGATCATAGCCTTGCAACAAATGGTACACTACTAAATCTTAAATTTCCACAAGAAGCAGTAGCTGGAATTGAGGGTAGAGATAATTTAGTAAGTTTTATTGATGAATATATTTCAAAGCATGCAATGCATGTACAATTTAATATTATGAGTTCAAAAACATTAAGAGCTGCACAGAAGAATCCTGAAAATTACAAAGATATGCTTGTTCGTGTTGCTGGATACAGTGCATACTTTGTTGAACTTGGGAAACCATTACAGGAAGATTTGATTCAACGTACAGAGCTTCATTTTTAATTAAAATTACAAAATTGCAAAGTTAATAATTAATAGTTAGATGATGGCATCCAATCTTTAGGGATTGGATGCTTTTGAATTTGGAAAAATAGTTGAAGTATTAGACATTATAGTCTTTAAAGTAGTAGAATATTTAATATAAGAAAAATAATTGCTAGAAAATTAGTTATTTGATTATGAAAAAGGGGAGGATACTGTTGGAAATTAAAGAGTTAAAATATTTTGTAGCGGTATGTAAATATAAAAATATATCAAAAACAGCAAAATCACTATATATATCTCAACAGGCCTTAAGTACCTCAATTAAAAACCTTGAAAAAAAATTAAAAACTAAACTTTTTAGGAGAACACATACTGGTGTAGAGTTAACTAATGACGGAATGTATTTATATCAAAAAGTTAAATTACTTTTATCAGAGTATGACTCCATTTGCAATGATATTTATAGATTTTATGCAAGCGTATCCTGATATTAAAGTTGATAAAATAGATTACCTTGATAAATTTTGTGAAGATATGGTTATGAATGAAACTATCGACACTGCAATTAGTATTAGACCTGTTCATTCAACTAATATTGATTTCATATCAATTAAGTCAGAACCACTTATGCTATTAGTAAATAAGGATAACGACTTTTCAAAATTGAAAACCATTAAATTAAAGGATTTAAAAAATAAGCCATTAATAACCTGTGATGAAAGATTAGAATTATATCACTATCAAATTGAAAGATTTAAACAATATAATTTTTTACCTAATTTTATTTATAAAATTAATGAAATTGAAGTTATGACTTCCCTTGTAAGTCAAAACAGAGGTATGCTAATTTGTGCAGAACACGTTTGTTTAGAGAATAGACATGATAATGTTATAGGTATACCTTTTGAAGATAAGGATTTTGTTTGGGAATATGGTTTCCTTTTGAAAAAAGGTAAACCAATATCAAAAAATATTCAAAAATTAATTGATTTTATAATAAATAAAGCTTGAAGTAACCAAGAATTTAGAATATTCTTGGTTACTTCAATTTGTTTATATTTCTACTGCAATATTGAAAGCTGAATGTACAGCATTATGAATATCCTTAACAGTTGAACAATCGCCAACAACATATGTTTCAGGAATTATTGAGCTCAATTTATTTACTGTTTCAATAGTAGGTTTCATACCTAGTGCAATTACCACTGTATCAGCCTTTACTAGAGTTTTTTTCCAATTTCTATCAATTATTTCAACGCCATTTTCATTGATTTTATCAACTTTAACATTGCCAATTAATTTAACATTATGTTCATGTAATAAATCAAATAATTCTATTTTACTAACCATAAACATTTCACTGCATAATGATTCAACTGGTAACATATCAACAATTGTTACCTTTTTTCCTTTTTGTGCTAAGGCTAATGCACTTTCGCATCCAGAAAGTCCGCCACCACATATAACAACTTCGTCTCCTATTTCTACATTGCCTTTATCAGCATCAAATACTGAAATTACATTTTCTCCATCAATTCCATCAATTGGTGGAACTATTGGTGTAGATCCTGTACAAATAACAAGTGCATCAGGATTTACCTGTTCAACTAGTTCTGGAGTTACTTCTGTATTTAAAACAATTTTGGCACCACAATTTTCAATATTTTTTACTTGCCAATCAAGATATCGCTTTAAATCCTTCTTAAATGGTAGTACGCTAGCCTCATGAAGTAGCCCGCCAAGACGATTTGATTTTTCATAAATAGTAACATTATGTCCACGTTTTACAGCAGTTTCAGCAGCCATCATTCCTGCAACTCCACCACCAACAATCATAACATTTTTCTTTATATCTGATTTTTGGATTGTCCTATATTTTGTTTCACGACCTACAACTGGATTTAGACTGCAGCGAACTTGCCAACCTGGAAAAATTGATTTTAGGCAATTATAGCAACGTATACATGGCCTAATTTTATCACTTTGACCTCTATAACCTTTGGTTACAGTTTCACCATCTACTAAAAGTGCACGAGCCATGGCAATGACATCAGCTTGTCCTTTTTCTAAAATTTCTTCTGCTTCTTCAAGAGTAGTAATACCACCTACTACACATACTGGTATATCAAGAGAAGCCTTTATCTTAGCGGCATTTTCAGCATTTACACAATGCTCAGACAAATAAGTTGGCAATGTATACTTTGCGTAGTTTAAGTCTACAATTAATCCTCTTGAAACATGAACCATATCTAAATATTTTTGAGCTACTTTTAAAAATTTAATCACTTCATCGATTTTCATACCACCAGGTGCACATTCATCGGCACTAATACGGAAATCTATTGCAAGCTTATTTCCGCATTTTGCTCTTATCGCTTTTAGTACTTCTAGTGGAAATCTCATACGATTTTCAAGGCTACCTCCATACCAGTCAGTACGTTTATTGGTTAGAGGTGAAAGAAATTGGGCAATAAGATTTCCATGGGCACCATGTAGCATTACCATATCAAATCCTGCTACCATACATCTGTACGCACAGTCAGCAAATTTATTTATAATATCATCAATTTCTCTTTGATTTAGTTCTTTTACATATTTACTTTTCCCTGGAAGTGGTATACTTGATGGTGCTAAAGCATCCCCTACAAGCAAATCTGGAAGTGCAGCACGTCCTGCATGATTAAGCTCTACTGATAGTTTGCAACCATATCTGTGTACTTCTTCTGCAAGTCTTGAAAGCCCCATAATATCTTTATCTCTTGTAATAGACAAGGCACCTAAGAAATCTTCTCCTTTTTCAGCATCAATTGCAGTTGCTCCAATTGTTACAACTGAGGCACCTGTCCTTGCTTGGGCACCTAAGAAATCAACAAGCTCTGTTGTAACTCTTCCATCTGCATCTGCATGACAGGAAACAAGAGGAGAAAATGTGATACGATTTTTAATTGTCATATTACCAACTTGTAATGGCTTAAATATATTTGGGTAGTTATTAAATTTTCGCATTTTTACATCTCCTTTTTTATATTATTTAAAAAAATTTTGTATTTTAAATCTTTTAATTTAACATTTTTTAAAATAAATTGTTATTTTTTTGACATATATTATATATAAATTATATTGTATTTAAACGTTACAATAAAACACAAAAAAATTGTTGAAATTACAATTAAGATTTGTAGTACCTTTCTTGAGAATTTACTATAAATGTAGTTATTTACACTGCAAAGAAACTATGATATGTTTTATTCTAATAATGAAAATTACATGGGTTATATATATTTAAGTTTGTCTTGAACATATTATAAAGAAATGGGGATGATTATATGAATCAAAATGAAAGAAGATTATTTTTAATAGACTATCTTTTAAAAGAGGATAGTAGGTACTCTGATATTATAATTCCGTCAAATATTGATGATCAAAAACGATTGTTACGTTCTCTTATGAATGTAAGAATGCCTAAAAAAATATCCTATGAATTTATTAAGATACAAGATGAGTATCTTCAAGAGGAATTAAAAAGTAAGGACGTTACAGATTATAAAAGTCTTACTCCACTTCAAAATGAGATCTATCTGTGGAAAGGCGATATTACAACATTGAAAATTGATGGAATTGTTAATGCTGCAAATAGTGGTATGACAGGATGTTATTATCCATGTCATGGATGTATTGACAATGTCATTCATACATATAGTGGGGTACAGTTAAGATTAGAATGTGCAGAGATAATGAAAATACAACAACATGAGGAACCTACCGGAAAAGCCAAAATAACGAAAGCATACAACTTGCCATGTAAATACATCATTCATACTGTAGGACCTGTTGTTAATGGAAAGCTTAGAAAAGATGATGAAAATTTACTTGCTTCTTGCTATCGTTCCTGTCTTGAATTGGCGAATAAAAATGGGCTTCATAGCATTGCGTTTTGTTGTATCTCAACAGGAGAGTTTCATTTTCCAAATAAGAGGGCAGCAGAAATTGCAGTACAAACTGTAAGAAAATTTAAGAAAGCTACTGGTAGTAGAATTGATGTGGTATTTAATGTTTTTAAAGAATACGATTATGAAATCTACAAAAAATTACTCAAAACAATAGGGGGTTGTATTTAATGAAAGAGATATATATTAAGGATAAAAAAGTAATAATTAGAAGAGCAAATAAGTTAGATAGTAAAGCATTAATAGATTATTTAAATATCATAGGTGGAGAATCTGATTTTTTGACATTTGGTAAAGGTGAGTTTGGAGGAAGTGTTTATGAAGAAGAAATATTTATTGAGAATACTTTAAAAAAGGAAAATGCTTTATTTATTGTAGCAGAAATTCAAGGTAAGATAGTTGGAAATTTAAATTTTTCAGGAGGTATGAGAGAAAGAACTGCCCATGTTGGCGAATTTGGAGTAAGTGTGCTTAAAGAATATTGGGGAAATGGTATAGGTGAAGAACTTATAAAGTATTTAATTAATTGGAGCAAAGATTCAGGGATAATTAGAAAAATTAATTTAAGAGTAAGAACTGATAACACACCAGGCATTAAATTATATAAAAAGCTTGGATTTTTAGAAGAAGGAATAGTAAAAAGAGATTTCTTAATTAATGGTAAGTTTTATGACTCTTTATTGATGGGATTATTAATTGATTAAAATATGAAATTCCAGATTGTCTAGAGTAATACATAGTTATTTAGTGTAAAATGTTCTATTGACAAAATAAAGAAAACATACTATACTCACAATATACCCCATAGGGGTATATTGTGAGTATATTTTATTATCAATCATAATTAAAAATGAAGGAGATTTGTAAAATGTTAAAATTGTGGAAACGATATGGTTATGTGGTAATGTTTTTATTTTTAATAGCAGGATTGTTTGATATGAGAATAGCTTTAGCTGTCGTTGTTTGTATGGCTGGTCCAATAATTTTTGCTTTGTTTGGTAAAAGAAGATTTTGGTGCGGGAATATATGCCCTAGAGGTAGTTTTTATGACAATGTAGTATCTAAATTTAGCAATAATAAAAAAGTTTCTAAGTTTATCAAGTCAGTTTATTTTAGAATAGCTGTTATTATATTTATGTTTTATATGTTTGGAAGTGGAGTTTATAAAAATTGGGGTAATTTAGCTGGTATAGGAATGGTATTTTATAAAATGATTGTTATTACTACAGTAGTGGGTATTTTATTATCTTTTTCCTATAATAGAAGAACATGGTGTAATTTTTGTCCTATGGGTAGCATAGCTTCAGGCATTTCAAAAATCAAGAAAAGCAATAAAGTATTAAAAGTATCATCTAGCTGTGTATCATGTAAAATATGCGAGAAAAAATGTCCTATGGGAATAGCTCCATATAATTATAAAGGAAATATTTTAGATCATCCTGATTGTATTCAGTGTGGATCATGTGTAAATTCATGTCCTAAAGATGCGATAAATTATTAGAAAATAGGGAGAAAATAAATAAAATATATTTTGCGGAAGTATATCTATACTATCTCAAATAAAAATAATTTGAGATAGTATAGATATATTCCTTGAATTTATTTTAAATCACCAACCACTTTTATTTTAATTAATACAGCATTTCCTGGTAAATATGATAGTGGAACGTCTTCTATTGTTAGTATTTCCAAAGTTTTTTCATCTGCTCCAGCTAGGGAAGCTCTTTTTTTTGCTATTTCAGCAGCGTCATTTATAGCATCTTTTCTTGAAATGCTGTCTAATTTATAAACTTTTTCCACACTTCCACTAACTTGTCCTAATGCAGCACCAATTGCATTAGCAGCTCCGTAATATTTAGGTCTTATAATCTCACTTACTCCGTTTAATTTCTCTGGGACTATAATACTTCCGCCTCCAACTAATATTAAAGGAACTTTTTCTGAACTTGTTTTCATTAGATCTATTCCGTCCTCTAATTTATCCTTTATTATTTCATATACTTTTTCACATACTTCACTGCTTAAATTTTTTACTTTATCCTTTTTATCTTCAAAAGCTTTTCCAAGCTTTGTTACAATATCTGATAAAGTAAGCTTTTTACCACCAAAAATCAGTGATTCTGTATTTAATTCATAGCCAACGCTGTCTGGTCCCACTGTAATTTCATCATCATTATTTCTTACTCTAGTTCCTCCGCCTAGGCCTATGGACAATATATCAGGCATTCTGAAGTTAGTGCGTACTCCGCCTATAGATGCTGGAAGGGAAGATTGCCTTGGAAATCCATTAGAAAGTACACCAAAATCACTTGTTGTTCCACCTACATCTAGGACTAGGGCATCTTTAATGCCAGATAAAAATGCTGCTCCTCTTATAGAATTTGTAGGTCCACATCCTATTGTAAAGATAGGATATTTCAATGTATACTCAAGGTTCATAAGTGTTCCATCATTTTGACTGAAGTAAATAGGGCAGTTTATATCCATAGTTTCTAGTGATTTTTTGAATCCATTTACCACCATCTGTCCTGTTGTTACTAGTGCTGAATTTAATATAGTAGCATTTTCTCTTTCAAGTATGCCAATGCTTCCTATTTCATTAGACAGAGAAATATGTATATTTCCAAGATATTCTCTAATCCAGTCAGCTACCTGTTCCTCTTGTTCTTTATTAACAGGTGAGAATACTCCACATACAGCAATGCTTGTAACTTTTCCTTTTACTACTTCACAGAAGTTTTTTACTTCTTCTTTGTTTAAATTTGATATTTTCCTACCGTCAAATTCATAGCCTCCACTTATCATTTCTGAATGTACATTAATTTCATCTACAAGATCCTGTGGCCAGTCTGCAAATGGGGGAATAGCTGTTGTGGAAGGCTTACATATTCTTATGTATCCTATTTTATTCAATCTTTTTCTTTCAACAATTGCGTTTGTACAATGAGTTGTTCCAACTACAGCATACTGTATTTTAGAACAATCAATTCTACTTTCATGAACGACTCTTTTTAATGCGTTGAAAATACCGCTTTCAACATCTTTTGTTGTAGGTTCTTTTAATGCATGAATAACATTCATATTTTCATCTAAAATTGCTGCATCGGTATTTGTCCCACCAACATCTATACCTATACGATACATATTATTTACCCCCTTGTAGTTCTTCTACTGCTTTATACTCTATGTCATTATATCCAAAATATTTAGGGCCTACAGTTTTTAGTCCTTTTTCCGTTCTCCATTTTTCATTACATGGAAATGCTACAACTGTAACTCTCTCACCATATCTAATTCTTTCTGTAGTAATAGGCATGCCTGTTTCAAAGTCTAGAACTGAAATTAAATCAGGAGTACAGCAGAGAAGTTTGTCATCATGTTTTGCGATGAGGTGTTCATTTTGAAAATAAATAGTATATTGCTCTCCAGAATTATCCTTTATTCCATTGAATATTGCTTTTCCTCTTGTAAACCCTCCATCTAAATTTCTACTAATGTTTGTTATTTTCCCATCAAAAAGCTTATAACCATTTAAAAGCTTTAATATTTTACTGATTGCAGATGCTCCATTTCCTTTGCTGTTTAATAATATTTCTCCTATATTTTCAGCTAAAGTCAAAGTACCTTTAATTGCTGCCTTTTTCACTTCTTTCCCTGATAAGTTGTAATCACATATGGAAGAGCTTCCTCCCATTTCTACAGTAATGGATCTACATATTCTTTCTGCTTCAAAGGTATTGGTTGGATATACTATTATGCTGTTTCCCTTTTCATCACCCATTGTAATGGGAGATGACTTGTATCCTTCTAAATAAAATGTTACCATCTGTGCTTCAGGAAATGCTCTTCCCATTGTATCTGCATCAAGTATAGGTATTCCTTTTTTAGCTGAAGCAATAACTGGATAAAGTGAATTTATTCCTCCAATCTCTATAGGCATAATAACGTCAACTTTTTTGTGTATTACTTCTTCTAATTTTTCCAAAGGTGCAGTAAACTCAATTTCAGATGGAATTTTTTCTATGCTTACTGTAGGAGCTCCCATACTAGATAAAGGAATTACTAATGAACTATCATCTAATTCATCTAATGAAATAAGCTTTACTTTACCGTACTTTCTAATTGCCTCTTTGGCTACGAGTTTGCCAATATATGGGTCACCGCCGCCTCCAGTTCCAAGTACAGCTGCCCCAATGGCAATTTTATCAATATCGCTTTCACTTAAATATCTCATATACTATATTAAACCGCCTTCCCATTAACTTTATGCTTATCTATTTTTTCAGATTTTATGGATTTAAAAACAAAACTTATAATAACTTGCACTATAAATCCTGCAATAAATCCGTCAAGAGGAGGTATACCTGTTAGTGTTATATAAGCTCCCTGTTGATTCCCTGTAGTTAGGTAAGTAATTAATATTCCTATGCCCCATGCTATCATAGATCTTATTACAATGCTGTTTGCTTCTTTATTCTCTTCTATCATTTTGAATTTCTCTTTGATAACAAAGTATTCAGCGGAATAAATTCCACCAATTGGTGCTATTATTATGGCTAATATATTTAAAAATGTAATAAAATTATCGTATATTCCAAAGACAGCGAGAGAGGTAGCTATTAGGCCTAGAATAATAGTTAAATTCCTTTTTGACATTTTACTGAATATTAGTGATATACCTAATGATGCTGAATATAAATTTGTTGTATTGGTTGTCCATTGTGCTAATGTAAGAGTTAATATTCCTGGAATACCTAATCCAAGTATAATAAAAATTTTCATTATATCACTGTTATTCATGTAACTTGTAAGTACAATAGCTATTACTATCATAAAACTATTTCCTATTAATATTCCAAAGAATGTTGATATTATAGCATCCATTTTGCTTTTTGCCCATCTGCTTATGTCAGGTGTGGTTGTTGCTCCTACTATAAAAATGCTTATAACTAAAGAAGTTGCACTTGCACTAGACATTGTGTTTTCAACTAAACTGTTGCTATAAGTATACTTTGTAACTGCTTGATATAATGTAAAAAGAATTATTGCAAGTAAGAATGGAACTGATAATACACTGAGCTTTTCGATAGCTCTATATCCGAATACAGCAGTAGTCATCATTAAAATACCGCCGATTAAACTCAATATTCCAGTGCTTATATTTATATTAAACATGTCCAATAATATTGTCTGTGCATTTTGTGCAAAAAATCCAACCTGTACTCCAAACCAACCAAGCAGGGATAATCCAATAACTAATGAAAATATTTTTGCTCCTTTTTTTCCAAATACATATTTAGTTATCATTGCTGTTGATAAGTGAGTTCCTGAACCTACTAATGCACATACTGTACATAATATAGCTACAATAAAGGAACCTATGATTACTGAGAAAATAGCACTTTCCATTGACATTCCAGAAGATATTTCTTTTCCAAGCATAATTGATGATAGGTCAACTCCTATTGCTATTAATACGGAAAACATAGTAAGCCAATTTCTTCTATCTTTTTTTGGAACTTTCTCTAATTCATAATTATTCATTTTTTCCTCCTATTTATTCATTATTGTTTTAATATAACATTTTACTAAAAACTATGTTAATATCTAATTTAAGAAAAGAATATACGGGTAAGAAATAATAGTTAATGGGAAAATATGATATACTTGTTGATATGGTGTTGGAAAAAGAAAATATGATTTAATTTGTCTGATATGTTTAATTTATAATGTAATAAAATATATATGGCCTTTTTAGACAATGAAAATTTTTAAATGTATAATAATTGTAAAGGAATGGTATAAAAGTGGATACAATATTAGTTACAGGAAAAGATGGATTTTTTGCTTCAAGATTTATTGAATGTTATAAAAATAAATATAATATTATTGGATTAAGTCATAATGAGCTAGATATAACCGATGAAAAGAAAACTATTGAAACTATATTAAAATATAGTCCTAATTATTTAGTACATACAGCTGCTTTATCAGATACGGGTTTCTGCGAAAGAAATCCAGATATGTCTTTTGAAATAAATGTGAAAGGATCAAGTAATGTTGCCAAGGGATGCTCAAAAACAAAAACTAAATTAATATATTTAAGTTCAGATCAAGTATATAATGGAAATGTTGACCCAGGGCCATATAATGAAGAATGTATAGCTATCCCTAATACTGTATATGGAAATCATAAAATGCAAGCTGAAAATGATATACTTGGAGTAGTACCAGATGCTATAATTTTAAGGTTTACATGGCTTTTTAGTTTTTCTGAGAAACACAAGAAGATAAATTCAAATATAATTTGGAATATAGTAAAATCAGCTTTGAAAAACCAGCCAATAAAATTTTCTCCAAATGAATATAGAGGAATAACTTATGTATATGATGTTATAAAAAATTTTGATAAAATATTAAAGTTACCATATGGTATTTATAATGTAGGAAGTGAAAATAATTTAAGCACATATGATGTTGCTAAAGTAGTTCTTGAAAAAATGGGATTAAAAGATAGAATTGAAGAGATTTTAATAAAAGATGTTGAAAGATATAAAACATTAAATAAAGATTTAAGAATATCCAATAGTAAACTTAAGAATAAAGGTATATGTTTTACTGATACTGAGGAAGCGGTGTGTAAATGTGTAGAAGATTTTTTGTTTCAAGTTTAATAGCTTTGGCATGAGGAGGAGAAAGTATGAAAAAAATAAAATGGGGAATTATTGGATTAGGAAATATTGCAAATAAGTTTGCTAAAACTGTAAAAGCTATGGATTCAGTAGAACTTTCAGCAGTAGCATCAAGAGATAAAACTAAGGCAGAGAATTTTGGAGGAAAGTATGGTGTTATAGCTGAAAAATGTTATGGAAATTATAAAGAGCTAGCTCAAGATGAAACTCTAGATGCAGTATATATTGCTGTACCAAATTCATTACATAAAGATATTTCGATTTTGTGTTTAGAAAATGGGAAATCAGTATTATGCGAAAAACCTGTTACTGTAACTGCAGATGAAGTTAAAGAAGTAATTGATGTAGCAGAAAAGAATAAAAAATTTTTTATGGAAGCAATGAAAACTAGATTTTTACCTATAAATCAAAAGGTAAAACAATTGATTGATGAAGGGGAAATAGGAGATGTCCGTTTACTTCAAGCAGATTTTGGGTTTAGTGCACAAATTAATTCTCCAGGTAGATTATTTGATAAGAAATTAGGGGGAGGAGCCCTATTAGATGTGGGAATTTATGATGTGTCTTATAGTGCGTTTATTTTTGGAAATAAACCTGAATTTATATCAAGTAATCTTTACATAGGCAAAACAGGAGTAGATGAATGTGTATCAATTAATTTAGGATATAAAGATGGAAAGCAGGCACAGCTTTATGGAGCTATCAATCTAAATACAATTAGAGAAGCTAATATTATAGGAACAAAAGGAAGAATTTGTGTACCAAGATTTTCAAGTGCAGATACTGCATATATATTTAAGGATGGGAAAGAGAAAAAAATTCACATAAATTTTGATATCACGGGTTTTGAATATCAAATTAGAGAAGTGGTAAAGTGTATAAACAATGGTAAACTTTATAGTGATATAATGAGCTGGAAAGATTCCATTGAAATTATGGAAATTATGGACTCAATAAGAACTAAAAAACTAAAAGAGCTGTCGCATTAATTCTTTAATGTGACAGCTCATATTTTTATATCTCAATTTGGAATTATTAAAATACTTCCTTAATTTCACATTTAGTGTTTATTAATAATTTATTTACCTGCTCTAGTGTGCAAGCTTGTGTGCCCTCAAGGGATACAGAAGCTGCACCACAAGCTGTTGCAAATTTTAAAGTTTTTTCATCATTATAATTGTTTAATAAACTGTATACTATAGCTGATACCATTGAATCTCCAGCTCCTACAGTACTTTTTACAGGAACTTTGAGAGCAGGGCATTTATATACACCATTTTTTGTTACAAATAATCCACCTTTTTCTCCAAGTGAAACCATAATTTTTGATATTCCATGGCTATTTAGTTCTTTAGCTGCATTTATAATGCTTTCTTCAGATGTATCATTAAGATTTAATAATTTTTTAAGTTCGTGATTATTAGGTTTAATAATGTCAGGACAAGCTTTTATACCTTGTTTTAAAAGATTTCCATCTGCATCCATAATTACTAATGCTTCTTTTGATTTTGCTATTTTGGTTAGTTGTAAATAAATATCATCTGGTAATGATGGACTAATTCCACCTGATAGAACTACAATATCTCCTTTTTTGCATATAGATTTAAATTTATCTATAAATGTTTCAAGTTCTTTTTCACTGATGTATGGGCCTGGTTCATTTATATCTGTATTTGTATTATTTAAACTATCTACTATTTTAGTATTTATTCTTGTTTCATCCTTAATATATATGAATTCATTAGTTATTTTTTTCTTTTCTAACTCTTGCACAAATATATTCTTGAGTTTACCACCTAAAAAGCCTGTGCATAAAGAATTTATATTAAAGTTTTTTAAAACTTTTGAAACATTTATTCCCTTTCCACCAATATCTTCTCTTGTAGTAATTGCTCTATTCACATTTCCTACATTTAAGCCTTTTAATGTAATAGTTCTATCTAGAGCGGGATTCAAAGTTACTGTTATTACCACATTTATTCCTCCTTATTATCATATATTATTTCAACACCGGCATATTCAAATTCTTTTAAAGTTTCTTCATTTAAATCTCCACTTGTTATAATAGAAGATACAGATTTTAAAGGACTTATAATGGAAAAACACACTTTATTAAATTTAGAGCTATCTGCTACCACAATAACTTTATTTGACACATTCATCATAACTTTTTTGGTTTGAGCTTCTATAAAATTAGGAGTTGTTATACCTTCTTTTATGGATATGCCATTAGCTCCAATAAAAGCTTTGTCAACTCTAAAGTTTTTTAATATACTTTCAGTTATAGGACCAACCATAGCTCTTGTAGTAAATCGCATGCTTCCACCAGTAACAATAAGATCTATATTTTCACTATTTGATAAAATAGCTGATATATCTATAGAATTTGTTATAACTGTGACTTTATGTGCAGTTATATGCTTTGCTATTTGTAAAGTTGTAGTTCCTGAGTCTAGTAAAATTGTATCTCCATCTTTTATCATTGAAGCTGCAATTTTTCCTATAATAACTTTTTCATTTTGGCCTTCTATTTCTTTTTCTTTAAAAGAAGGTTCAAAACTAGTACTTTGTAGACTAACTGCTCCTCCATGAGTTCTAGTCAAAAGTCCTTTTTTATCCATTTCTTGCAAATCTCTTCTTATAGTGGATTCAGAAACATTAAATAGTTTTGTTAATGTAGTTACTTTTAAACTACTTTGTTCTTTTAACAATTGTGATATTTTTTTTTGCCGTTCTTCTGCAAACATATAATTATCACTCTCATTTTAATTATTTTAGATGAATCTCTCAAAAACAATCATTATAAAAAGTTTTTTTTAAATGTTAATGATTGATTTACTTAATTATAATCTATTTAATTTGTTGTGTCAATGTAATTTTGAATGATTATAATTGATTGTGATGTTTTTTGATTGATTATTTTATAAAATGGGCATTTTAAGGTTAATTTAAGGTTTCAATAGTAAAATTTAGTATGTATTACATAAAAACTAATGATGATTTATTTTTATGTAATTATACGAAAATTTTAGAAAGGAGAAAATGAATATGGTAAGTTCAATTGGACAAAGTGCTGTTGATCCAGGTGTTTGGCAACAATATGCTTCTAGTAACACCAATAATATTGAAGCAAGTGAAGACACTACAGAAACAAAAAAGGTTCAGGGCAATAGGCCTCCACGTCCTAAAAATGGAGGTATGAAAAAAGCTGGGAAAAGTGGTAAAGGTGGACCTCCACCAAAACAATCTTCTGAAAAATTAACTTCATCTCAAGAGGATATAATAAAATCAATCCTTGAGCAATATGACAGTTCATCATTGACAGAAGATGATGCAACTTCTATAACAGAAGCAATTGCTGAGGCTGGTATAGATGAAAGCTCATCTTTAGCAGATACTATTAATGGGTTTGGTTTTGATGCTGAAACTATTAAAGAGCTTAGTTCTTCAGACGATGATACTTACTCATTAAGTGATGATGATTCAAATGACTATATGAATGATCTTGAAGTTATGGGAAACTTCAAAAGCTTAAGTTCAGCTACGAGTACTGATATAAATGATATATCAGATGGAAGTCAAATAACACAAATGCAGATGGCATCACTTGTTAATGCATATCAGCAAAACCAAAATTACGGCTATAATTTTGAAGATAGCAGCGATAGCAGCTTGAATTATACTGCCTAATTACTTATAGTATTTAGCAATGTGTATGAGGATTCATGTCTAGATTAAAGGCATGGATCCTTTTGTAATAATATAATTATTTTAATTTGTTGAAATTTTAGAGGAAATATTAGAATAATGTAGAATAAATAACATAATGTTTAAATTATATTTATAATTGTAATAATAAGGAGATGAAAATTGTAATAATGAGAGAAAGGGTAAACAATGTATTAAAAGTATTTTCAGATAATAATGAAACTAATATTTATGCATATAAGTCATCTGATTTTGATGATTTATATACTATATGTGATGAGTTGAAAGAAGATAAAAACATTTTTGTGTTTTACCCAGAAGAAAAGCCAGAATGTTTATATGATATATATGAGTATACCCAAGAAAATTTTCCTTTTCTTTTGATTAAATGTAAGAGTAAGAATGTGTTTTTGTGTTATGAACAATTAATTATGTTATCAGATTTTATTAATATTTCAACTATTAAAAATAAGATCATTATATTAGAAGATAATTTTATAAGATATAAACATTTTAGTTTTAATGAATCCTATGTCATAAATAAGTTAAAAAAGAAAGAGTTTCAAGATGATGAAATTTCATTAATTAATAGTATATATGATTGTAGAATTAAAACGTTTTTAAATGGTGAAAGTCTTGTATATGATTACTTAGATGAAAATATTGTTTCTAATTTAAATTATGAAATAAAAAATATATTTGCACAACATGCAGGTAGTATAAATGTGTCCAAAGAAGATATTGAGAAAATAAATAATGATAATTCAATAGTGTATTTATCTCAAATAAAAGATTATAATATTAAATGTGATGAATTTTTTACTGCTTATGAAGACAATAGATTTTTAGAATATATAGAAAAAGAAAAGCCACATTGTGTTGTTATAATTGGTGAGGCAGATTTTATAAAAAAACATAAAAATATGTTTAATTTATGGAGAAATATCTATAGTCAAACAACTTTTAAATTTGTGGATTGTAGTGATATAGAAGAAGAGTATAATATAGATTTTATGCCATATCTTAAAAAGTATTGGAAAAGTGAAAAATTTAGAAACTATAAAATATATGATTTTGATAATAATGAAAAATTGGTTGATATATCTCAAGAGAAAATCTTGAAATACATAATGAATCAAATTTATAGATGTAAAAATAAAAAACAATGGAGCGATATATTTTTTATTGCATCAACGGGGTCTGGAAAATCTCTTTTGTATCAATTACCTTCAATTATACTTGAAGAAAATAAAGATATGGTACTTGTAATTTCTCCATTAATATCTCTTATGAAGGATCAAATATATCATCTAAGAAATGATATGGGAATAAAATTTGCTGCATATATTAACTCAGAGTTAAGTTTTGATGAAAGAGAAGAAGTTTTGAGAGGAATAAAACAAAAACGATATTCTTTAGTATATGTATCTCCTGAATTTCTTCAAGTAAGTTATAATATGTCAGAAATACTAAAAGAAAGAGAATTAGGTCTTGTAGTAGTAGATGAAGCTCATTGTGTAAGTAACTGGGGTAAAGAATTTAGAACAGATTATGGTTATTTAGGAGATTATATAGAAAGGTTGAAAAAGAAAGAAAGTAAGAATTTTCCTATACTAGCTCTTACAGCTACGGCAGTATATAAGGGGGAGCTTGGAACTGTTGATGAAATTATGACTTTGCTGCATTTTAATGATGAAAGAAAGGTATATTTTTGTGATGTTAAAAGGAATAATATAGAAATAAATATTAATAGAGTTAGTACTGGAAATGAAGACTACCAAATAAAAAAAGAAGATATAACCTTAAGAGAAATAAAATCTTTAGTGAGGCAAAATAAAAAAGCAATTGTCTATACATTATGGAAATCTCATGCTTATAAATTATATAATCTTCTTGATAAAGATATAAAAGAAAAAGTTTCATTATATCTTGGAGATACAAAACCTGAGGAGAGAAGTGAAGCAGAGAAGAGATTTAAAAATAATGATATAAATGTGATGATTGCTACTAAAGCTTTTGGTATGGGAGTAGATATTGATGATATAAAAATAGTATATCATCACACATTAACGGGAAATGTGTGTGACTATGTTCAAGAAATAGGTAGAGCTGCAAGAAATAAAAATATAAATGGGATAGCCTATACATATTTTATGGATAAGGATTTTCAATATTATAGAAAGTTAAAAGGGATGAGTAGACCTAGCAACTATCAGCTGTCTATGATTCTCAATAAGATAAATCAAGAATATAGATATCAAAGTAGAAAAAACAGACACTGTAGAGAATTAAATATACCTCTTGAGTCATTGGCATTTGCTTTTACAGAGAAAGATAGAAAATCATCGGAACAAAAGATAAGACAAAGTTTATTTTTAATAGAAAAAGATTTAAAAGGAGCTATAAAGGTATATCCAAAAGATGATTATAGTTTGTATTATTGTACAGTTAAAGAGGAAATGAAAAATGATTTTATATATAAGTATAAAGAATATATTGATAATAATATTGTTAGTAAGGAATCAAATAAAAGATTTGAAAAAACATATAGATGGAATCCATGTAGGGTAAGTGATATTGGAGATATTTTTTCATTTGATTTGAATAAATATTGGGAAAATCAGCAAAAAGATTTAAGTTTTAGAAATGTTAAACGCAAATTTTTTAATGGAGAATTATTTGATGAGAAATATGAGGTAAGTCCTCGTGTAAAAATAGCTATAACTTTATTAAAAAATATGATGAAACACTTACTATATTGAGAAAATATGTGGACAATCTTCGAGAAATTCTTAAAATAATTAAAGCTAAAAAGAGTTATATACCAAAGAAAAAAGCAGAGAATATAATAAAAGATTATCTTAAAGAAAATATGGAGAATTATAATGCAGATATTTTTTCAAAAACTAAACATATTCTTTTTAATTTATTATCTTATAATAGTGATGAACCTGGTAGGATTGGATATAAGCTTATTGTAATAAAAAAGATATATACTCAAAATTTTGATGAAAGTAGTGAAAGAATATGTGTATCAGGTTTTACGGATAGAGTAGAACAACTAATAACAAGTTTTAAAGAAAGATTTCAAGGAAATGATTATTTTGAGAAATATATTGTACCTCCATTTTTAAATAAAAACAATCATAGTTCTGAATTTACAACTATTACAATGGATTTGGCCTATATGCTAGAAATTTTAAATTTAGCTAAATTTGAATTGAAAGGTGGAAAACTTCCAACTGTGAATATTCATATATTTCATCCTATGGAATTATATAAACCTAAATACAAAAATAAGTTGCTCAAAGATATGAGAGAACGTGATCAAAAAGAAATCAAAGTTATGTATAAAATTATTAATACAGAAGGTAGCAATAGTAAGTGGAAAACAATTGAAGATTATTTTCTTGGTAATATAAATATTGAATAAAGAAATTAAAATAAATTAATTTTCAATAAAAAATGTACAAGTAGTAAAAGGGAGTTATGGTCAGACTTTTATAAGTTGGACTGAATATTGTATAAGTATATAACCATATGGGGGAAAAGAAAAATGATTGAATTAAATGAAAAGATAGTTGTATCAATACTTGTAGCATGTCTTTTAACATCAATATTAAGCTTTGTACTAAATGGAGAATTCAATGGATTAGCATGTGGAGCAATAATTTATATATTGTTTTTTGACAAGTCTAAAATAACAGTATATGATTATGTTTTTGCTATAAGTTTAGTTATAGGACTTCTAATAAATTTAATATGTATATTTTATAAGAATAGTTATGTTGTTAACTTTTGGTCCATAGTTATTTGTAGTGTGGAATTTTTAGCATATTTAAAAAAGTAAGTAGTTTCAATTACGTCATTGCATAGAATAATTTAAAGTGCAGATTATATAATAATTGTTTTAATTATTTAATATAAAAATTAAAGAATTTAAAGGAGAGATTAGAATGTCAATAGGAACATTTAAAGCAACAGTAAAGAAAAAAGAAGGACTAGCAGTTGAGGTTGAATCAAGAGGATTTAAAGTAAACGTTGATCAACCAGAGTCAGTAGGTGGCTCCAATACAGGAATGAATCCTGTTGAATTATTGTTAGGTAGTTTAGGTGCATGTCAAACGATTACAGCTATTTCTCTTGCATCACACTATAAAATTGATTTAAAAGACTTGTGGGTGGAACTTGAAGGGGATTTGGATTTAGATAGTCTATCTGGATCAAAACCTCAAGTAGAGAAGGGCTTTAAAAATATTAGATTTAATTTTCATGTAAAGAGTGATTCTCCAGAAAAAAAGGTTAAAGAGCTAGTTTCACATGTAGAAAAGATATGTCCTGTTTTACAGACATTGCTCAAAAATGTAAGAGTAGATAAAGCCAAAGTAACAATGGAAAATTAAAAAAGGGTGTAGAGCTATAATAGAGTATAGCCTACATCCTTTTAAATTTACTTGACCAGAATACCTCAGTAGATTATATTAATTTAAAGAGTAACAAAAATATAATATGTATTTAGAAGGAGTTTTTAAAATGTACAGTATTAGAAAAGCTACTATTTTAGATTTAGATCGTATATTTGAAATTGAAACTGCTTGTTTTCCAATAAAAGAAGCAGCAAAAAAAGAAGTTTTAAAGGAGAGAATTTTAACTTTTAAAGAAGGATTTATTGTTGCAGAAAATGAAAAGGAAATAATAGGCTTTGTAAATGGTGCAGCAACTAATAGAGATGAAATTATAGATCCTATGTTTGAAAGCATGAAAGAATACCATAATGAAAAAGGTAGCAATTTAGCTATTTATGGATTAGATGTACATCCTGATTATCAGGGAAAGGGCTATTCTAAAATTTTGATGAATGCTTTTATAGATGAAGCTAAAAAGAGCAATCGCAAAAAAGTCATTTTGACTTGTAAAGCTCATTTAATAGGTTTTTATGAAAAGTTTGGTTATAAATGTGAAGGAGTTTCAAATTCTGTACATGGTGGAGCCAAGTGGTATGATATGGCCTTAAATTTATAGATATACATAATTTAAGTGTGGTTAATTGGGCATTAGTGAATTTATTATTATCACAACACTTATAATTATAAGGAAAAAAAGTACTATTTTTTTAAAATGGCTATTTGATATTTTATTAGAAATAAAGATTCCTAAAAGAGAACCTAGCAATAAAGGAATAATATTTATAGCAAGTACAGAAAACATATATTTAGATAGCAAACCATCAAAACCAAGGGTTATTATCGTTAATATATTTTCAATAAATCCGTATACTGCAAAACTAGCTCTAAATTCATCTTTGCTATACCCCTCATTGTTTAAAAATAAGGCAATAGGGGGGCCACTTATGGAAACACTTCCATTTAAAACGCCACTTATAAAGCCTACTGAACTATAAGCAAGTTTTGCTCTTTTAAACTTAATGCTATATCCCTTTATCATAAATATAGAATTTATTAATATTAATGTTCCAACAACAAGTTTAAGTAATTCAGGGTTTACAGTAGTTAACGCATATACTCCAAGAGGGATTCCCAAGGCTCCAAATAATATCATTAACCATATTCTACCTATATCAATAAAATTTTTAGTTGAATAGGCAACTATCATGTTATTAATAAAGCTAGATATAACAATTACGGGAACTATTATTTTCATAGGCAATAGAAAACTCAATAGGGAAACGGCTATTAAAGCATAACCAAAACCAATTGCACCTTGTACAGAACTTGCAAAAAATATTATTAAAGTTGAAAGTATTACTACATATATATCCATTAATAAAAGACTCCTATTTATATAATTCTAGTATAATTTATAATTATAGCATTTATTATTTTAAATATAAACCTATATCATATTTTAGAATCCTTATAAAATCTTTAAAATTGTCCATTATTCTTAAATTGAAAGAAAGGATGATGGAAATGGAAAAATTTATTTTAAAGACAAAAAACCTATGTAAAAAGTTTAAAAGGCAAAGAGCTGTAAATAATATTTCTCTTTCTGTTAAAGAAAATTCAGTATATGGATTGCTGGGGCCAAATGGTGCAGGAAAATCTACTACACTAAAAATGATTACAGGTATACTTAAACCTACCTCTGGAGAAATCTTATTTTGTGGTCATAAATGGAGTAGAAAAGATTTAGCTTATATAGGAGCACTTATTGAATCACCACCTCTATATGAAAATTTAACAGCTAGAGAAAATTTAAAAGTAAGGACACTATTGTTAGGTATTCCAGATAAGCGTATTGATGAAGTGCTTGAGATAGTTGATTTAAAATATACAGGTAAAAAAAGAGCTAGTGAGTTTTCAATGGGTATGAAACAGAGACTTGGAATTGCTATTGCACTTTTAAATAAGCCTAAACTTTTGATATTAGACGAGCCTACTAATGGCCTTGATCCCATAGGAATTCAAGATTTGCGAAAGCTTATTTCTTCTTTTCCAAAGCAGGGAATAACGGTTATTTTATCAAGTCATATTCTATCTGAAGTAGAGCAAATTGCTGATTACATTGGAATTATTTCAAATGGAGTTTTAGGATATGAAGCTAAGATAAATCCAGAAGAGAACTTGGAAAATCTCTTTATGGAAGTAGTAAAAAAGCATAGAGGTAGGTGAGTAAAATGATAAATTATATAAAAGCTGAAAATCTGAAATTGAAACGCACATTTACAAAAAAACTTGTTGTAATTATGCCGCTAATTAGTTTGTTAATTGCTTTGTTATCTCCAATATGGTATGAAATAAATGCATTTAACTGGTGGTACACTATTATTTTGCCAGGCTATATTGCTCTTTTATCTTTTCTAGTTCATCAAAAAGAGGAGAAAAAACTTAATTATACAGGAGTAATGTGTTTACATGTTGATTTGAAAAAGGTTTGGATGTCAAAAATACTTTTAATTGGGAAATTCATTTTTATCTCCTGCATAATACTTTCTTTAGGTATTTTACCGGGAGGAGTTATTTTCCCAATTACAAATACTATTCCTGTCACAAGGATTATAATAGCGGGGTTTGTTATTACAATAACTTCTATATGGCAGATTCCTCTTTGTCTTTTTATTGCAAAGAAAGCAGGAATTTTACCTACTATATTTATAAATACTTTATTTGGTATTGTTCTTAACCTATTTACAGTGGATAAAGGTATATGGATTGCTTGTCCTTACAGTTTCACATCAAGATTAATGGCACCTATACTTGGAATTTTGCCTAATGGTACTTTAGGGAAAGCAAATAGCCCACTTTTAAATACTAATGTGATTTTCCCGGGTGTAGTTTTATCAATTATATTATTCCTTATTCTTACATTTATTACATCATATTGGTTTAGCAATCAGGAGGTGAAATAGGTAATGGATTTATTTCGTTCAGTAAAATCTGATTTATATAAACTGCGACACACTTCAATTTTATGGATGCATATTTTAATTCCTCTTTTGTGTTCAGTGATTTTTCTGGCTTACTATTCTATTTCTAGTTGGAAAGCTAAGGACAAAGTTTCTGCCTATTTTGAATTTGTGGCAGTTACATTTCCTCTGCTTATTGGATTGATTTGCAGTATGGTTGTGTCACAGGAGGAACAAGCAGGAAACTTCCAAGAATTATTGACAGGGAGTAAGTGGAGGTGGGCTGCACTGATTAGCAAACTTATTTTATTTATTTTAGGGTCATTTTTTTTCATTTTTATAGCTTTATCTATTTTTGGAATTGGATTTCAGTATGTTTTAAATGAAAATAATTTTACACTTAGCTGCTATGTTCAAGTAGGAATTGGATTACTTTTAGGCAATATAATTTTATATATTTTACATACTTTTTTGAGCTTAAGATATGGAAAAGGTGCATCAATTGGAGGAGGAATTGTTGGAAGCTTAATCTGTGCAATTATGATTACAGGGCTTGGAGATAGAATATGGAAGGTAATACCATGGGCTTGGGCTGTAAGGTTTTGCGACTATAGTGTTTTAAGTGAAATAAATTCATCTCTTTATAATATGGTTCAAAGTGAATTAAAAGAAGGAGTTATTATTATGGCAATTGACACTTTGGTAGCACTTGTTATGATTTTAATTTGGTTTTCCTCATGGGAAGGAAGAAAGTCTTTAGAATAAGATGCAAAATCCAGTATAATTGTTTTTAAGAGAAGGTGATATTTTGGCTAAAATACTTGTTATTGATGATGAGAAAGATATTTTAACACTTATAAAAAATGTTCTTTCAAAGGATAATCATTTTGTTGTTACAGTAGATAATGCAATAAATTTATCAAGTGGAGATTTTATTGGTTATGATCTAATTTTATTAGATGTTATGATGCCAGATATAGATGGTTTTACATTATGCAAGAAAATTAGAGATATTGTTGATTGTCCAATTATTTTTCTTACTGCAAAAACTATGGAAAGTGATATTATGTTTGGGCTTGGAATTGGGGCTGATGATTATATAACAAAGCCTTTTTCTGTAGGAGAGCTTAAGGCTAGAGTAAATGCTCATATCCGCAGAGAGCAGCGTGAAAGACACAACTTTCTTGTAGTGTCAGACATAAAGTTTAATTTATTATCTAAGGAAGTTTTTGTAGATAATAAAAAAATACCTTTTACAAAAAGTGAATATGCCATATGTGAATATTTAGCTAGAAATCATGGACAAGTTTTTTCAAAAGAAAATATATATGAAGGTGTTTTTGGATATGATGGAGAAAGTAATAGTTCAGTAATTGCTGAACACATTAAAAATATTCGTGCTAAATTGGCTGTTTTTGATGTAAATCCAATAGAAACAGTTTGGGGGATTGGTTATAAGTGGCGATAAAAATAAGAAATAAAGTTGTTACATTAAAAACAGTATTTATCAGATATTTATTTTCATTAATAGCTGCATTTTTTATAGTAATTGTTTTTATTATATTCTTTGTAGAATTAGCGATGAAAACGCAATTTTTATATCCAGCAAATTATTCTGAAAATATTATAAGAAAAGAAAAGGCTATTTTATCATCTTCTTTAGAGATTAAGGAAAGCATGATTCCAAAAGGATGCTCATTTGCAGTCTTTGATAAAAAATTTAATGTTATAAAGACAAATATGAACAAATATAATTTATCTGAAGCACTATCATATGCAAAAGGAGATTTTAGTGTAGATGTAGGTCCAAAACGGTACTACTTTATTGAAAGACAAGATGGTTACTGCGTTTTACAATACTATGTGCAGATGAGCTATAATTCGGACTGGTTAAATGAAAAATTTCCCAAACCTGAATATTTTATATATACCATTCTTGTTTTAGGTTGCCTTGTATCTACCATAGTTGTTACAGCTATTTTTGCTAAAAAGTTAAAAATTCATCTAGTCCCTTTAATGAAAGCTACTGAAAAAATTAAAGAGCAGGATTTGAATTTTGATGTTGCTAGCTCTAGAATAAAGGAGTTTAATGATGTACTATTGTCAATTTCTGAAATGAAAACTGAACTTAAAAAATCACTGGAAGAGCAGTGGAATTTAGAACAAGCAAGAAGAGAGCAAATATCTGCATTGACTCATGACATTAAAACACCACTTACTATAGTAAAAGGTAATACTGAACTTTTGTGTGATACAAATCTAAATAAAGAGCAGCAAAGTTACACAAATTTTATTTTAAAAAATACCAACCGAATTGAACAGTACATATTACTACTTACAAAAATCTCTAAAACAGAATCTGAAATATCACTTGTTTTAAAGAAAACTAATGTGGAAGAATTCATTAAAGAGGTTTATAGTGAACTGATGGCTCTTGCAGCTTCAAAACATATAAAGACTGAATGTATAAAAGAAAACATTCCTAAGGAAAGTACATTAGATGAAAAACTGCTTCTTAGATGTCTTATGAATGTTATGTCAAATGCAGTAGATTATACACCTAATGGAGGATTAATAAAATTTCATATATTAGGTAATGATAAAAAACTTAAATTTATAGTTACAGATACAGGTAAAGGATTTACAAAAGAAGGTTTAAAATCAGCTGCAAAGCAATTTTATATGGGTGATACAAGTAGAAATTCAAAAAAACATTTTGGTATGGGACTTTATATAGCGGACTCAATTGCTAAATTGCATAATGGAAGGTTGATTTTAGAAAATCTATCGGACTCCGGTGGTGGAAAAGTAACTATAGAAATTGCATTAATATAAACAAAAGTAAATATATTAACATACTAAAATTTTGATGTTTGGAAAACATATATTAAAGGTCTTAAAAAATAGAGGTGAATTATATGTTTGAGCCAAAGAGAGTTATATTTGAAGATGCTGCATTGGAGTATGAAAAGGGAAAACAAATTCTGTCATATTTCAAGGATAAAGATGTTGAGATATTGTACTCTAAAAGTGGAAGAATAACACAGATACCAGGTGATACAGCACAAAAAATGTATTTTGAAGGGAAAAGTACTCTTGTTGTAGGCATAAGAAAGATTGGAAACTTTCAGTCATGCAAGCCATCTGCAAACTACCAATTGCCTTTAGTAAGCGGATGTATGGGAATGTGTGAATACTGTTATCTTAATACCCAGATGGGAAAGAAACCATATATAAAGGTGTATGTGAATACAGATGAAATATTAAATAGAGCAGATAAATATATTGAAGAAAGAGGAGAGCATATAACTGTATTTGAAGGTGCAGCAACTTCTGATCCTGTACCTGTTGAACCATATAGTGGAAATTTAAAAAAGGCTATACTTCACTTTGGAAAGATTGAAAATAGCAGATTTAGATTTGTAACTAAATTTACAGATATAGATAGTCTGCTTAATGTAGAGCACAATGGAAGAACAACTATAAGGTTCAGTTTGAATACAGATAGAATTATAAGTAAATTTGAACATGGAACACCTAAAATTCAAGATAGAATAAATGCAGCTAGCAGTATTTTAAATGCAGGATATCACTTGGGATTTATAATTGCTCCTGTATTTTTGTATGATGAGTGGAAAATGGAATATGGAAATATAATAGAAGAAATAGGACATAGATTTTCAGGAGAAGACATTTCCTTTGAAATTATATCTCATAGATTTACAAAAAGGGCAAAGGAGAATATATTGACTATATATCCTAAAACAACCCTTCCAATGGAAGAAGAAATAAGAAAGTTTAAGTATGGGCAATTTGGCTATGGAAAATATGTATATACAAAAGATAAATTAGATGATATGAGGGGATTTTTTAAAAATAAAATAGGAAATTATTTCAATGAATCTAATATAAAGTACATAATCTAAAATATTTAATGTAGATTTTTATTTTATGTTATAATATTTTTAGAGATGTAGTCTAATTTTAGTGAAAAAAGATGTTTTAAAACTACAAATTTTTTATTATTTATATTGAAATATTATAGTGATTATAGAGAGGTATAAAGTTGATTATACAAGTAGATAAGAGTATTTTGGATAAACTTACTGAAACTGAAAAGATGGTAGTTAATTATATTAATTCAAATGAATACAATATACCTAATATGTCTATAGTTGATGTAGCAGAAAAGTCATTTACTTCACCGGCAACTGTTTCTAGAACTATAAAAAAATGTGGACTACAAGGATTTTCAGAATTAAGATATAAAATTTCACTTAGAGAAGATTATGATGCTGATTCTGGAAAGATAAATGAGATATTAGGAAAATCATTGATAGAAGTAAGAAAGACTATAGAAAATATTTCTGTAAAAAAGGTGTTAAAAACTGTTAGATTGATAAAGGAGTCAAAGCGTATATATATATTAGCGAGAGGGTTAACAGAACTTGTTGCTCAAGAATTTAACTTAAAGTTGCAGCTGTTAGGATATAATACATTCTTAATAGTTGATCCTAATATTATGAGAAAAATCTGTAAAACATTAAATGAAAACGAGCTTGTAATAGTATTTTCTTTAAAGATGAGATCAGAGGAAATAATTGAATCCGCTGAAAGTGCTGTTAAAACCGGAGCTAAATTGATAACTTGCTGCTGTGCTAGAGGAAGTAAATTGGAAGAAATATCGGATATTACATTAATTGGGTATAAGCAATCAAGAGTATCTATAAAGGAATTTGAAGTTTCTTCAAGATTGCCATTATTTATTATATCAAGAGCTATTATAGATTATTTAATAATTTAGATTATTTTTGCTATAAAAAGAGGTTTTCAAATTTATTGAAAATCTCTTTTTTTATATTTTCAAAATTAATTATATGACTTCAATATAGATAAAAGCTTAGTTTGTCTATTCATATGGAAGAAATAATACATGTAAGTTGTGAAAACATTTTCCGGATATATAAGTTAGAATATAATCATAAATAAACTACAGAAGGAGAAAAAGTCAATGAGAAGAATTTTATCTACCAGACAAATGTTGAAAAATGCCAAGTTAAATGGATACGCAGTACCAGCATTTAATATTCATAATATGGAAACATTACAAGTTGTAGCAGAAACTGCAGCTGAATTAAAATCTCCGGTTATTATAGCAGGAACTCCATCAACTATCATTGATTATGCAGGGCCTGACTATATAGTTTCAATGGCTGAAGTTGCAGCAAAAAAATATGATATTCCAATAGCTATTCATTTAGATCATTTTGAAAATGTTGCTGAAATTAAAAATTGTATAGATATTGGATTTAAATCATGTATGATTGATGCATCAAAAAAAGCTTTTGAAGAAAATATAGAAATTGTTAAAGAAGTAGTAGAATATGCACATAAATATGATGCAACTGTTGAAGCAGAACTTGGTAAACTAGGTGGAAGAGAAGATGATTTAGTAGTAAGTGAAAAAGATTCTATGTATACAAACCCAGATGATGCATTAGAATTTGTAGCTAGAACAGGAGTAGATTCATTGGCAGTAGCAATAGGCACAGCTCATGGATTATATAAAGGAAAACCTAAACTTGATTTTGATAGGCTTGTTGAAATTAGAGAAAAGGTTAGTGTTCCACTAGTACTACATGGTGCTTCAGATGTTCCTGATGAGTTAGTTAAAAAAGCAATATCCCTTGGAATTTGTAAAGTAAATGTAGCCACTGATTTGAAAATCCCATTTGCAAATGCTGTAAAGAAATATTTTAATGAAAATTCAGATGCTAATGATCCAAGAAAATATATGACACCAGGAAAGAAAGCAATGAAGGACATAGTGACACATAAAATAATAGTTTGTGGAAGCAATAACCAAGCTTAAAAAGACAGGTGGTGAAAAGATGATTTATACATTAACTACAAATCCAGCTATAGATATGAATTGCTATTCAAGCAGTAATGAACTATTTAAAGTAAATAGAACTACTAATTTATCATATTCACCAAATGGCAAGGGGGTAAACGTATCACTAGTTTTAAATCATTACTTTATAGAGAGTAAGGCAATTGGATTTTTTGGAGGATTTACAGGAAAGTATATTGTAGAGGAGCTAAATAAAAGAAATATATCTACAATACCATTTTGGATAGAAGAAAATACAAGAATAAATGTCTTTATAACCGTTAAAGATAATAAAGAATTAAAATATGTAAATAAAGGTCCATTTGTTCCAGAAGAAAAACAAAAAGACTTGTTAGAGTATTTATCATTGAATTTAAAAGAAGATGATTATTTAATAATAAGTGGAAGCTTACCTCAGAGTATAAAACAGGAATATTACGATCAAATTTTGAATATATGTCTTGAAAAAGATGTGAAAGTTATATTGGATATTAGTTCTAAAAAATTAAAGGAATTATTAAAATATAAACCTCTGCTAATTAAACCTAATGATGATGAAGTTAAAGAAATATTTGAAATCAGTTTAAATAATGAAGATGATATAAAAAATGCATTAAAATATATTAATACTCTAGGTGCGAGAAATATACTTTTAACATTAGGAGAAAATGGAATGTATTTTTATAATGGCAAAAAGATGTATTACTGTAATGCACCTAAAATTAATCTTTTAAGTTCTGCATGTGCAGGTGATGCATCATTAGCGGCATTTTTAAGTGAATGGTTATTTGAAGGTAATGTTGAAAAAGCACTTAAAAAAGCATCTGCTACAGGAGCAAATGTTGCTGAGTCCAGTGCTTTAGGAGATCTAAAAAAGGTATTAAAATATATGGAAAAAATAGATGTTAAGGAGGTAATGTAGATGAAAAAAATTGTTGCTGTTACAGGATGTCCTACAGGAATTGCACATACATTTATGGCAGAAGAAGGATTAAAAAAGGCAGCTGAAGAATTAGGTGTAGAAATAAAAGTAGAAACTAATGGTGCAGTTGGAGTTGAACATGAGCTAACAGATAAGGATATAGAAGAGGCAATTGGAGTAATAGTTGCATCAGATAAAGATGCTAGAGCTGACAGATTTATAGGAAAACCAACTATAGAAACATCAGTTGTTGATGGAATACGTAAACCTAAAGAGTTAATTCAGGCTATATTAGATGGAAAAGTACCTGTAAAAGGTGGAAAAGCAGCTGAAAAATCCAATACAAAGAAAAGTTCTGATGAGGTTGTAGGAAAACAATCTATAAGTAGAGAGATATATAAGCATTTAATGAGTGGTGTTTCTTATATGTTACCATTTGTTGTAGCTGGTGGTGTACTTATAGCAGTATCATTTTTGTGGGGTATATATTCCTTTGATCCAAATTCACCTCAATATAATCCTATAGCGGCTATGATTAAAGATATAGGGGGACAGGCATTTTCAGTAATGGTTCCAATATTTACAGCATATATTGCTAATTCAATTTCTGGAAGACCAGGTATGGTTGCAGGATTTGTTGGTGGACTTATAGCAAATACTACAGGATCAGGATTCTTAGGCGGTATTATTGCAGGATTTTTTGCTGGATATTTAATGCTTTATTTTAAAAAACTACTATCAGGATTACCAAAGCAATTTGAGGGTTTAAAATCAATATTTATATTGCCAATAATAGGAATATTAGTAACTGGTGTACTAATGACATTGTTAGGTGGACCAGTGGCAGCTATAAATAAAAGTGCTATGGGATGGCTGTCCTCTTTACAACAGGCAAATCCAATTTTATTAGGAATAGTTATAGGTTGTATGAGTGCATTTGACTTTGGTGGTCCAGTAAATAAGGCTGCTTATTTAACAGGTACAATGCTTCTTGCACAGGGAAATTACTATTTTATGGCTGGTGTTTCAGCAGCATGTATAACACCGCCAATTGCAATTGCTATAGCTACAACATTATTTAAGAAAAGATTTGATGAAGAGGAGAAAGCTGCAGGTTTAGTTAACTATATTTTAGGATGTACTCATATAACTGAAGGAGCAATTCCTTTTGCAGCTAAAGATCCATTGAGAGTTATTCCAATATTAATGATTGCATCTTCTATATCAGCTGTGTTAACATATTTAATGAGAATCCAAGTTCCGGCTCCACATGGTGGATTCTTAATATTACCATTGGTTAGCAGTCCATTGTTATGGGTAGGAGCAATATTAACAGGATCAGCAGTTGGTGGAGTCTTATATGGAATATATAGAGGTCGTATTCAGAAAAATGCTTAGTAATTTATAATAAAGGATGGAGTATGATTATGGAATTAAATAAGTTAATAACAGAAAATACTATAGAGTTAAATATATCTGCAAAGGATAAAGATGATCTTATTGATAAAATGATCGATGTATTAGTAAAGGATGGAGTAATACTTAATAAAAGCGATTTTAAAAAGGATATCTATCACAGAGAATCTTTAAGCAATACTGGCATAGGATTTGGAATCGCTATACCACATGCTAAATCAACATCTGTAAAAGAGCCTAGAATTGCACTAGGGATAATTAAAGATGGAGTTGATTATGATTCAATAGATGGAAAACCAGTAAAATTAATATTTATGATAGCAGTTAATGATTCACAGAGTGATCTTCATTTACAAGCATTAGCTAGCATATCAAGAAAATTAATGCATGAAGACTTTAGAAATAAGATAATAAATGCAAAATCAAAATCAGAAATATTAGAGATAATTTAAATATTAGTTTAATAAAAAAAGAAGCTAGCACAGTTTAGTGGTAAAGCTTCTTTTTTTATTGAATTTAAATAGACATAAGTTTTCTAATGTTTTAATATGTTAATTATAGAAATTAGTTGGAGGTGTAAAATGGATAAGAAGTTTGGAACGGTTTTAAATTGTATGGATGGTAGAACGCAGATTTCTGTAACAAAATGGATTAAGGAAAATTATAATGTGGATTATGTAGATTTAATTACGGAGCCTGGAATAGATAAGGTATTATCTAATGATTGTTTGAGTGAAAATGAAAGATTGAGAAAAAGCGTTTTGATTTCAGTAAATGACCATAAGTCTAATGTAGTTGCGGTTGTAGGACATTACGATTGTGCTGCAAATCCTGTTTGCTATGAGAAACATTTAGAAGATATAGCAGCATCAGTATCACAAGTGAAATCATGGGATCTTCCAGTTACAGTGATTGGTCTGTGGGTAGACGAATTTTGGAATGTACATGTTGTAGACTAAATAATATAATAAATGCAAAATTCAATAAGATTGATTTTAAGCTAGCTTATTAAATTCATAGTAAGCTAGCTTTTATATGTGGAAAATTTCCCATTAATTATTTTTTAATAGGACAACTATAACAATAATATTTGGTATAATTTTCAGATGAGGTGATGGTAAATTATATGATATATAAAATAATGATAGTTGAAGATGACAAAGCACTTTGCAGTAATATGGAAGCTGTGTTAAGAAAGTGGGGATTTGAAACAGTAAGTGTTTATGATTTTAAAAATATAGTAAGTGAGTATGCTAAATATAAACCTAATTTAGTAATTATGGATGTAAATTTGCCTTATTTTGATGGGTTTTACTGGTGTAAGAAAATTAGAGAACTATCAAAAGTACCTATTATATTCGTTTCTTCAAGAGATACAAATATGGACATTATAATGGCAGTAAATAATGGTGCAGATGATTACATAACAAAACCATTCACAATGGACATACTTGTTGCAAAAATAAATGCAATTTTAAGGAGGACATATTCATATACAGATACATCTCCTGATTTATTAGAATGTGACGGAGTAATATTAAATTTAATAGATAGTACTATTTTTTATAATGATAGTAAAATTGAATTAACTAAAAATGAATTTAAAGTAATGTTGTTACTTATGAAAAACAAGGGTAAGGCAATATCACGAGAAAGAATAATGAGAGCTCTTTGGGAAGATGATAGTTTTGTTAATGATAATACTCTTACTGTAAATATCAATAGGCTTAGAATGAAATTAAAAGATATAGGGCTTACGGATTATATACAAACAAAGAAAGGATATGGGTATATGATACTATGAGTAAAATAACTTATTTAAAAAATTCCATTTCAAAAATAGTATATTTTATCTGCATATTTTCAGTTGTAAATTTAGTTTTGATATCAAGTAAGCCTATTAATTTAGCTAAAAATGATGTAATCTACATGGATTTTTTAATTTTTTTTATATCATTAATATTTGCAATATATGATTATAAAAAGTGGGATTATAAGTATAGAGATATTGTAAAAGCTATTAAAAATGGTAAGAGTGTAGATGAGTATATGCCCAATTCAAACACTTCGTTTGAAATTAATATTATAAAAGATATTTTAAGAGCAAAAAACAGTGAGATTGAAAATAAGGTTGATAAGATAAAATCGCTTTTAGATGAAGTGAATGATTATATTACAAAGTGGATTCATGAAATTAAGATACCTATTGCTGTTTGTGAATTAATTGCTGATAGAATTGAGGAAGCTTCTGAAATAGAGTCTATTAATAATATTTCGCAAGAACTTAGAGTAGAAATTGAAAGAATAAAATTTCTTATAAATCAGGTATTGTATACTAGTAGATCTTCAAGTTATTCCGAAGATTTACAAATAAGAGAAGTTAATATTGAAAAAATTATTAGAGATATATTAAAGAGAAATTCAATATTTTTTATATCAAAGAATATTGAATTAGAACTCCAAAATGTAAGCTTCAACGTTATGACAGATGAAAAATGGACTAGATATATTATTGATCAAATTATAAATAATGCCTGTAAGTATGTAAAACCTAGTGGTAAGATAACAATTTATGCAGATGAAGATGAAAAAATGGTAAGATTATTTATTAGGGATAATGGTATAGGTATAAGCCAAAAGGATATAAAGAGAATATTTGATAAAGGTTTTACTGGTGAGAATGGAAGAAAGGTATCAAAATCCACTGGAATGGGTTTATACCTTTCTAAAAAGATGGCCAATAAGATGAATCATAATTTGCTGGTTAAATCTGAAGAAGGAGTGTATACAGAGTTTATTTTATGTTTTTACAAGTTGTCAGATTACTTCAAAGTTACATAAATGTAATATTAAAATATAATATGTAATCTAAATTCGATGGTAGAGCATCTAAACAGAAGTTAAAATAGACATATAAACATTAGCTATCAAATAGGAGGAAATTCTAATGAGTTTTGTTATTGAAACAGAGAATTTAAAAAAAGTTTATGGGTCAAAAGGTATGAGCTCTACTGTTTTAGATGGAATTAATCTTAAAATCGAAGAAGGAGAATTCCTTGGAATAATGGGGCCTTCTGGAGCTGGTAAAACTACTCTTTTAAATATTCTGTCTACTATAGATAGGCAAACAAGTGGAAAATATTATTTCCAAGGAAAAGATATGGCTAAAGTTAAAGGAAAGGAGCTTGCGTTATTTAGAAAAAATAAAATAGGATTTATCTTTCAGGATTTTAATTTACTTGATACAATGACAGTTCAGGATAATATAGCACTTCCTTTAGCTCTTGGTAAAGTAAATCATAGAGAAATAATAAATAAAGTAGAAAAAATAGCCGAGTTTTTAGGCATAAAAGATCATCTTAATAAATATCCATATCAGCTTTCAGGTGGTCAGAAACAGAGAACTGCTGCAGCTAGAGCCCTTATGACTTCACCTTCAGTTATATTTGCAGATGAACCTACAGGAGCATTGGATTCAAAATCATCATCAGAATTACTACAGTGTCTTTCAAATATGAATGAAAAATATAACACTACTATAATAATGGTAACTCATGATGCTTTTGCTGCAAGTTACTGTAGAAGAATAATGTTTATTAAAGATGGAAAGATTCATGCAAAACTTGATAAAGATAAATCAAGAAAGGAATTTTTCAAAAGAATTATGGATATGGCCACTTCAATGGGAGGTGATGCTGATGAACTATTTTAGTATTGCTTATAGTAATTTTAAAAGAAATGTAAACACATATAGATTATATATAATGTCAATGATTTTTTCAGTAATGGTATATTATAACTTTATAGAATTAAAATATAATCCAGATTTTCAAAAGGCTAATATGTCTAATTTGTATATTGATACAATGTCAAAAATTGTTGCATATTTATTATTGGCCTTTATAATGTTTTTTATATGGTTTTCAAGTTCTTTTTTCTTAAAGCAGAGAAAGAAGGAAATAGGAATTTATGCATTTATGGGTGTTACCAACTATCAAATAGCTTATATATACACTATAGAAGTTCTTATTATAGGTGTCACTTCTATAATAATAGGCCTTTTTCTAGGAATTATATTTTGTAAGTTATTTTTAATGATGTTAGCTAAGGTTGCTATACTAAATATGAAGGTGAATTTTTTCTTTTCAATAAAAGCTGTAATTGAAACTACTGTGATATTTTTTACGATTTTCTTGGCTAACTCCATTTTCGGATATATAAATATAGTTAGAAGTAAATTGATTGACTTGTTTAATACATCTAAAAGAGAGGAACAGATTCCAAAGTTAAATTATATAAAGGGAATTTTATCTATAATATTTATTGGAATAGGGTATTATTTTGCCTTAAATGTTAAGAGTAATTTTGCAAAAAACTCACCTTTGGCAATTTTACTTGTGGTTTTTGGGACGTATTGGTTATTTGGAGCTGGTTATTCAATATTTATGAAGTATTTATTGAATAAAAAGAAATTTTTGTATAATGGAACTAATATAGTAAGTATTTCTAATATTGCATTTAGAGTTAAAAATAATTACAGAACATTAGCTACAGTGGCGATTCTTATTACAATTACATTAACTTGTTATGGAACTGTAGCTTCATTGAAATATTTTGTACAGATACGAGATAGTATTCAGACACCTTATGACATATCATATGTTTCTAATGATAAATCTGTAAAAGAAGAAGTAAAACGTAAGATAGAAAAGAATAATAGTAATATAATGTTAGAGGAAAATACAAAATTTCTTATGATAAAACCACATATGAAGACACAATTTCACATTGATGATAAGAATAATGTTGCAATAGCTTTAAAATATTATGATTTTATGAGAATTAGCAATGACCTTAAGGTAAAAGATTTAAAAAAGATTGAAAAATACGATTTATCAGATAATGAGGTACTCTGCATAGATGTACCAACTGTAGTTATGAGCCTTGTAGATTATGAAAATAAAGAAGTAGATATTAATAATGAAAAATATATTATAAAAAATAATTTAAAGACTCCGCTTTTTGGCATGGGAATTCCAGCACCATGTATAGTCTTGAATGATGATACTTATAATAAACTTAAAAGTACAACTACAGAATATGAGTTTAATGGATTAAAGATAAGTAACACTGAAAATATAAAATCATTAGCTAAAGATTTGGAGAGTATAGACAGTATTAAAGATAGTCTGTATACAAATGAAAATAAAGATAAATCAACTTATAGTATATTTGGAATACTTTATTTTCTTGGAGCTTTTTTATCACTAGTATTTATAGTAGCTACAGGAAGTATAATATACTTTAAACTTGTAAGTGAAGCATATATGGATAAGAATAAATTTGTTATATTAAAAAGAATTGGAATGACAGATAGAGAAGTAAATAAAGCTGTATCGAAACAAATAGGAATTTGCTATATTATGCCATTAGCAATTGGGATAATTCACAGTTGTGTAGCTATGATTTCATTAAGTAAATTAATGAATTATAATATTTTAATACCTACTGTAATGAGCGTAATAATATTTATAATAGTATACTTAATTTATTTTGTGGCTACTAAGATAAAGTATTTAAAAATTCTTAGTTAAATAGTTACTATTCAGAAGGTAGTACTACGGTGAAAGTGCTGCCTTCATGAACTTTGCTATTAACATATATTTTGCCACCATGGGCTTCAACAAAAGCTTTTGTAATAGTAAGACCTATACCAGAACCACCAGTATTTTTATTTCTAGATAAATCACTTCTATAAAATCGTTGAAATATATAAGGTAAATCTTTTTCGGGAATTCCTATTCCATTATCTATAACTTTAATTATAATATTATTATTTTCTTTTTTCAGAGTTACATTAACCTTGCCATTGGGTCTTAAATATTTATAAGAGTTTGAAAGCAGGTTAGTGATTATTTGGTCAAATTTATCTTTATCTATTATTGCATTTGTTTCCGGAGTAATACTGCTAGTAAGTTCATAATTTTTCTTAATATAAAGGGGCTTAAATGTATCTACGATTTTAGTAAGCTCCCTTGATAGATTGATTTCTCTTTTATTTAAATTAAGGTTAGTTTCCTCTAATTTTGCTAGGCTTCTAAGATTATTAACCATTTTTGTCAGTCTTTCAATTTCTTCGTAAAATGCTTCAAATCTTTCAGGCGTTGGTTCCCATATTCCATCTATAAAGGCTTCTACATGAGTTTTTAGAGTGGTTAAAGGAGTCCTTAACTCATGTGCCATATTAGAAGTTAATCTTTTTCTAAACATCTCTTGATTTTTTAAAGTTTCTGCTAAATAGTTTATAGAGTTTGAAAGTTCATCTATTTCTTTAGTGTTTGAGTTAACTGGTGCTCTAACTTCAAGATTACCACTTCGCATTTTATTTGCTGTTTGGGTTATTTTAATAAGAGGCTTTGAAAGCTGCTTTGATATAATTATGCTTATAATAAGTCCAAAAATCAATGCTGCAATAGCTGATAGAAAAAAAGAATTATTCAAAGTCCTTATAAAGGTTACTGAAGCTGAAGATAGATAGGAAGTTCCGAAATAACCAATTATTATAGTACCGATATGCTTATTATTAACTAGCAAGGGATATGTATTTTCAGAGTACTGACCAAGGTTAGTTTCAGAAGTGTTATGCATCATAGAACCCATCATTTTTCCCATCATGGAATTATGCTTAAGATAGGAATCTCCAGACGTATATATAGTATTGTTATTTGAATCCTTAACTTCAATATATAGCTGTTGAAGTTCGGCATATCTTTGTATTTCATCATTATTTATATTTGAGGGATTTTCTCCACTCCCATATAAATCTTCAACAATTTGAACAGCAGTAGAAACTTTTGTCTTATGTTCATCAATCAAATAATTTTTAAATTTATTTCCCACTGTATAATTTGCTATAAGGCTTGCTAAAATAATTGATCCTAAAACTGCAGTAAGAAAGCCTAGGGATAGTTTTTTCATTAAGGATAGTTTCATTAGTGTCACTCCTTACATAAATTTGTAACCAATTCCGTAAACCGTTGTTATATATTTTGGTTCCTTTGGATTATCCTCTATTTTTTGACGAATATTTTTTATATAGGTATCTACGGTCCTGTCAAAGCCTTCATAATCTATACCAAAAGCCTTTTCAACTAATTGCTCTCTTGAAAATATTTGACCTGGATTTATTAAAAATACTTTTAAAACTTTAAATTCATTTGGTGTTAATCGTATATCATTACCTTTTTTTCTGATAAGCATCTTTTTAACATCAACTTCTAAATCACCATTATTAAAATTTAGAATATCAGCCATAGGAGTAAAATCTCTATAGGATCTTCTAAGTAATGCCCGTACTCTTACTACAAGTTCGCGAACACTAAATGGTTTAGTTAAGTAGTCATCTGCACCAATAGATATTCCTTTTATTCTTTCATCTTCATCTGCTTTTGCAGTAAGCATTATTATAGGAACATTAGAGATGTTTCGAATCCTTTGGCATACTTCTTCACCACTTAACTTAGGAAGCATTAAATCCAATACTATAAGATGAATAGTGTCATTGTTAAATATCTGCATAGCAGTTTCTCCGTCCATTGCCGTAAGTACTTTAAATCCATTGCTTTCAAGATAAGCTTTAACTACATCTACTATATTTTTCTCATCATCTACAACTAATATTTTAAAGTCTTTATTCATAGAGATACCTCCACTTGCCATTATTTTAGTTATATTATAGATTATACCTATAAAAAAAACTAGAGAGCTTAATCTCTAGTTTTTCTGTGAAAGAATTGTTTTCCTTTTTAAATATTCTTCCTCACTAATTTCACCTGTAGCAAATTTTTCATTGAGTATATTAATAGCATTATTTGATTTATTAGAATAGGTTTTAAATAGTTTAATAGCAAAGAAAATTAAACCTATAAATATTAATAATCTAAAGCCAATGGTTAAATATATCCAGCTGTGTCCCATAGAACTTGGGCCACCAAAGCCATAACCACCACAAAACATAAGTCAATTCCTCCCTTTAATAAAAGTTTATTATCTCTATACATTGAATTATATAGATAAACTGTGGAGGAATTGTGGAGAAATAAAATTTATATAGTTGACAATTATGAAAGAGAAGCATATAATACACATATACGGATATGAGTATATAAGTATTATATTTATTTAAAGAGAGGAAATTGTCATGAATGAACTTACAAATTTATTTAAATTATTATCAGATGAAACTAGATTGAGAATAATTGTATTGCTTGGACAGGAAGAACTGTGTGTATGTGAAATGTGCGGTATTTTAGAACTATCTCAGCCTAAGGTATCTAAGCATTTAGCCAAGCTTAGGGATAATGGTTTTGTTAGAGATGAGAGAAAAGAGCAATTTATTTTTTACTCATTGAATATTAAGGATCCTGTATTAGAAAGTTTGATTACTAATATTATAGATAATATTGAAAATTATCCACAGCTAAAAGCAGATAGCGAAAGATTAGTTGATAAAGAAATATATTCAAAACAATGCAATCCAAATAGCACTAAGAAATTGAGTTAATTCATATAAGAGGTGTTTTAAATGTTCAATTGGTTAGATTATTTAATAAGACTATTAGTCGAAAATGTATTTAATATATCTATGGAAACACGTTTAGGTTCAAGTGTTCACTTTTTCTTTTTTGATACTATAAAAATTATTATATTATTGGGTATAATGATTTTTGCAATATCATATATTAGAAGTTATTTCCCACCTGAGAGAACAAAAAAAATTCTAGAAAGATTTAGTGGGGTAAAGGGAAATATAATGGCTTCCTTACTTGGAATTGTTACACCATTTTGTTCTTGTTCATCGGTGCCTATATTTATTGGATTTGTTGAAGCAGGAATTCCATTAGGGGTTACATTTTCGTTCCTCATAACTTCACCAATTGTAAATGAAGCAGCATTTGCTATACTACTTGCTTCATTTGGTTGGAAAATTGCTTTAGTATATGTTATTACAGGTGTTGTAATAGGTATATTTGGAGGAATATTTATTGGACTATTAAAAATGGAAAAGCAAGTTGAAGAATATGTCTATGAAATTCAATCAAGAGAGGTAGATATAGAAAAGCTATCTTATAAAGACAGAGTACATTTTGCTCTTGATAATGTAAAAGACATTATAAATAGGGTTTGGATATTTCTTTTAATTGGTATAGGTTTAGGAGCATTAATTCATGGATGGGCACCAGCATCATTACTATCTAAATATGCAGGACCTAATAATCCATTTGCAGTTGTTATAGCAGTAGTTTGTGGAGTACCACTTTATTCAAATGCCTTGGGAACTATTCCAATTGCAGAAGCATTAATTAATAAAGGAGTTGGAATAGGAACAGCACTTGCATTTATGATGGCAACAACAGCTCTATCACTTCCAGAGATGATATTACTTAGAAAGGTTATTAAACCTAAATTAATAGGAGCCTTCGTTGTTATAACTGGCATTGCTATTATATTTGTTGGATATTTCTTTAATGCTATTGCACACTTTTTGATTTAATACCATGCATTTTTAGGGAGTGATAATATTGAATATAGGAATATATAGTATTACAATATTTCTTTTATTACTGTCTTACTACAAAGATAAAAATAAAACTAAAAAGGCTCTAAAAAAAGCATGGAAGGCTTTTGAGAACATACTTCCACAGTTTTTAGGAGTAATTGTTCTTGTTGGTATAATGCTTTCAGTATTTGATGCAGAGTTTATATCGAAGATTATTGGAGTCCAATCAGGATGGTATGGTACAGTTGTTTCCGCATTAATTGGAGCAATAACTTTAATTCCAGGATTTGTCGCCTTTCCAACAGCGGCAATGCTGCTTGAAAATGGTGCAGGCTATATGCAAATTGGAGCTTTTATTTCTACATTGATGATGGTAGGAATTGTTACAATGCCTGTAGAAATTAAATATTTTGGTAAAAGACTTGCAATTGTAAGAAACATTTTAGCATTTATATTTTCTTTTATAGTGGCATATATCCTAGGAAAGGTTTGTGGTAGAATATGAACTTGATTAAAAGATATAGATTTTTTATTGGAACATTATTTATGATTGCTATACTGTTTTTTATAAATAACAAAATTGGTTTAAAAGCAATAGACATAACAGCATATTCATTTAAAGAAATGGCATTAGTCATTCCACCTGTTTTTCTATTGTTAGGCCTTTTAGATATATGGGTTCCTAGAGAAACAATGATAAAGTTTATGGGTGAAAAATCAGGAATAGTTGGAATACTGCTTGCTATTTTTATAGGTTCAGCAGCAGCAGGACCATTGTATGGTGCATTTCCAATAGCTGCAGTATTTATGAAAAAAGGTGTAAAATTTAGTAATGTGCTTATATTTATAGGTGCATGGTCCACAACAAAAATTCCAATGTTTTTGTTTGAACTATCTTCTTTAGGTATAAAGTTTGCTATTACTAGATTGTTAATTGATATACCAGGAATAATAATTATTGCATATATTCTTTCTCATATAATACCTAAAAAAGAGGTTGAAAGAGTATATCAAAGAGCAGAAAGTTTATAGATGATAAGATATTACTTATATAATTAATTTATTTAATTTTTAATAAATTAATTAATATTTTATAATAAATAATTAAGGAGGAATAAAATATGGTAATTAAAATTTTAGGTTCAGGATGTGCAAAATGTAAAAAATTAGAGGCTAATGCCAAGGAAGCAATAAAAGAAATGGGTATTGATGCAACTATTGAAAAGGTACAAGATGTTAAGGACATAATGTCCTATGGAGTAATGGGTACACCTGCATTAGTAGTTGATGAGAAGGTAAAAGCTATGGGAAAAGTACTTTCAAAAGATGAAATAAAAAAATATCTATAATGAAGGTATTAATATAAAAATTTTACAATAACAGATATTTTAGAATTAAAGCGTAAGATTATCTTATTTGTCTTGCGCTTTAGTTTTAGCTATTTTTAAGTATTGAAACAGTTGATTAATAACTAATAGGTGATAAATTAATTAAAAATTTAACAATTAAGGTTTCATGAACAATTCTAAATATGTTATAATATAAACGCAAATAATATATAAAGTGCAGAAATTAAAATAGGCAAATTAAATATTTGATGAGAAATGGATACTGCGGATATTGCATTGTTAAAATTCCAAACAGGTATTTATCGTTAGTATAATTTATAAATTATGCTAATAGTATTTAATATCTATAAAAAATTGCTTACAAAAGAGAGGAGAAAGAAATGAAGTACGAATATAAGACACTTGCTGATATAAGGCATAAGGTTTTTACAGCTGTAAGTAAAATTGCATTTAATGGTAACCTAGATGAAATTGCCAACATTCCTTATGAAATTGTTGGAGGAGATGTTGGTAAATACAGGCAAAGTGCTTTTTTGGAAAGAGCAATTGTCAGTGAAAGAGTTCGACTTGCAATGGGATTGAACTTAAGACCCAGTGACAAGCCTAGACCAATTACTGAAGGGATAGAACAAGCTACTAAACCATCTAAATATTATGAACCACCGCTGATTAATATAATAAAATTTGCTTGCAATGCATGTCCAACTAAGAGTTATGAAGTAACAAATATGTGTCGTGGATGCTTGGCACATCCATGTGTAGAGGTTTGCCCAAAGAATGCTACAAGTATTATAAATGGTAAAAGCTTTATTGATCAGGATAAATGTATAAAGTGCGGATTATGTGCTAAAGCATGTCCATATTCAGCAATAATAAAGCATGAGCGTCCATGTGCTTCTGCTTGTGGAATGGATGCTATATCATCAGATGAAAATGGAAGAGCTGATATAGACTATGATAAGTGTGTAAGCTGTGGAATGTGTTTGGTAAATTGTCCATTTGGAGCAATTTCAGATAAGAGCCAAATTTATCAGCTTATTCAGGCAATCAAGCAAAAAAATGATGTTATTGCAATTGTAGCTCCTTCATATTTAGGGCAGTTTGGTAAAAATGTAGGATTTGATGATTTCAAAGAAGCTATGATTAAATTAGGATTTAAAGATGTAGTTGAAGTTGCAATAGGAGCAGATATTTGTACAATTGATGAAGCTAAAGATTTTATAGAAAATGTTCCTAAAAATCTATCTTTTATGGCAACATCTTGTTGTCCAGCATGGTCTGTAATGGCTAAAAAATCTCATCCTGATCATGCTGATAATGTATCAATGGCATTAACACCTATGGTGTTTGCAGCTCGTTTAGTAAGGGAAAAGAATAAAGATGCAAAGATAGTATTTATTGGACCATGTAGTGCTAAAAAATTAGAGGCTTCTAGAAAAAGTGTAAAAAGTGAAGTTGATTTTGTTATTACATTTGAAGAATTATCAGGTATGTTAGATGCAAAGGGAATTAAAATAGTAGGTACTAAAAATACATTAAATAATGAAGCTACTGCTTCAGGAAGAGGTTTTGCTGTTGCTGGAGGAGTTGCAGAGGCTGTATCTAATCTAATAAAAAAACAACATCCAGATAGAGAAGTTAAAATTAAATCAGCAGCTGGACTTAAGGAATGTAGGAAGATGTTTGACGATGCAGTAAAGGGTAAATATGATGGATATTTACTAGAAGGAATGGCCTGCCCTGAAGGATGTGTATCAGGAGCTGGTTGTATTGCAAAACCAAATATATCAGGAGTACAGGTTAAAATTGCATCAAAGAAATCTGAACTCAAGGTTTCAGATGAATCAAAATATGCTGATAAACTCTATCTTTTACATGGAGTTCCAAAAAAATAAAATATTAATTAAGTAATTTGAGTAACCACAAGTTTTGTGGTTACTTTTTTAATAGTAAGAAAATATAGATACATAGACTAAAGTGAATATAATATTAATTAACCATTAATAAATATATTGTATATTGACAATAATATAAATGATAGCATATACTATACATAGATAATTATCTATGTATATAAGGAGATGTAAATTATGAAAAAAATGATTATATATGATCCAGCAATGTGTTGTTCAACAGGAGTTTGTGGACCTAGTGTTAACCGTGAATTATTGAGAGTATCTGTAGTTCTAAATAATTTAAAGAAAAAAGGAATTATAGTGGAAAGATATAATCTAACTAATAATCCTCAAGCTTTTGTTGATAATAAAAGTATTAATGAATTACTAAATGCTGAAGGGCCAGATATTTTACCAGTAATTATGGTTGATGGTAAAGTTGTTAAAACTAAAGGGTATCCAACTAATGAGGAATTTTGCAATTTATTAGAGATTCCTGAAAGCTACATTAGAGCTAAAGTAAAATTAAAATCTAAAGATTGTGGCTGTGAAGGTGTATGCTGTTAAAGTAAAAAAGGAGATATTACTATGATAAAAAAATTCGATCTTTCCAATATAGAGTTAACTAAATACTTGTTTTTTACTGGAAAAGGCGGAGTAGGAAAAACTTCAACTGCCTGTGCTACAGCTATAAATTTAGCTGATGAAGGAAAAAAGATAATGTTGGTAAGTACAGATCCAGCTTCAAATTTACAGGATGTTTTTCATACAGAATTAGATAATAAAGGAGTTGAAATAAAAGATGTACCTAATCTTGTAGTTGCAAATTTGAATCCAGAAGAAGCTGCAAGAGAGTATAGAGAAAGTGTAGTTGGGCCATTTAGAGGAAAGCTTCCGGATGTAGTTGTTAAAAATATGGAAGAGCAACTTTCAGGTTCATGTACAGTTGAAATAGCTGCATTTAATGAATTTTCAAATTTTATTACTGATGAAAAAATTCAAAAGGAATTTGACTATATAATATTCGATACAGCGCCTACAGGTCATACACTTAGAATGCTACAGCTTCCATCGGCTTGGAGTAATTTTATAAGTGAAAGTACTCATGGAGCATCATGCCTTGGTCAGTTAGCAGGTCTTGAAAGCAGAAAAGGAGTTTATAAAAATGCAGTAAAGGCTTTAGCTGATAGTGATATGACTACGTTAATTTTAGTTTCAAGACCAGAGGTATCTCCTTTAAAAGAAGCTGAAAGAGCATCTAAAGAACTTCAGGATCTAGGTATAAAAAATCAAATTTTAGTTATTAATGGAGTTCTTGAAAGTCATGACGATATGCTATCAACTGCGTTATATGAAAAGCAACAAAATGCTCTTAATGAAATTCCAGAGTACTTAAAGAATTTAGAAATATTTAAAATACCTTTAAGACCTTATAATATAATTGGAATAGAAAATGTAAGAGCATTTCTAAAGGAAGATAAGATTGAATATAGCAATGATAAATTAATGGTAGATGAAATTCCAAAATTAAAATCTGTAATTGAAGATTTATATGATACTGATAAAAAAGTTGTGTTCACAATGGGAAAAGGTGGAGTAGGAAAGACCACCATTGCAGCAGCTATTGCATTGGGACTGGCAAGGAAAGGTAAAAAAGTACATTTAGCAACTACTGATCCAGCGGCACACTTGAAATTTGTTTTAGATGAAAGCTTTGGAATCACATTAAGTCATATTGATGAGAAGAAAGAATTGGCAAAGTATAGAGAAGAAGTACTTAGTAAAGCTAGAGAAACTATGAGTGAAGAAGATATTGAGTATGTAGAAGAAGATTTAAGATCTCCATGCACTCAGGAAATAGCGGTTTTTAGAGCCTTTGCTGAGATTGTTGATAGATCAGAAAATGAAGTGGTAGTTATTGATACAGCGCCTACAGGCCATACGCTATTACTTTTGGATTCAACTCAAAGTTATAATAAAGAGATAAAGAGATCCCAAGGAGATATACCAGAATCAGTTAAAAAATTGTTACCTAAATTAAAAGATGAGAAACACACAGAAGTTATTATTGTAACTCTTCCAGAAACCACACCAGTTTATGAAGCAATGAGATTACAAAAAGATCTAAAGAGAGCTGATATTCACAGTAAATGGTGGGTAATCAATTCTAGTATGTATGCTACTAATACAACAAATAAAATATTAAAAGCTAAGGCAAGTAACGAAATTCAATGGATTAATAAAGTAAATGAAATATCTAAAGGTAGATTTGCTGTTATTGAATGGAAGCCAGAAGAAGTAAAAGGTGAAGAACTTATCAAGTTGATAAAATAAATATTATATATATATTTGAGTAATAATAAAAGTAGTAAAATAGATTATTAATATTGATTAGAAGGAGAAAATTATGAATAAAAAAGATGAATTAATAAAAGCTTATAATTTTAGATTTGCATGTAAGGAATTTGATAAAGAAAAGAAAATTTCTGATGATGATTTTAACTTTATTCTTGAAACAGGAAGACTATCACCTAGTTCATTTGGCTGGGAGCCATGGAAATTTGTTGTAGTTCAAAATATGGATTTGAGAGAGAAATTAAAGGAATTTTCCTGGGGTGCTCAAAAGCAATTGCCAACAGCTAGTCACTTTGTACTTCTTATGGTTAGGAAATCTTCAGGAACTAAGGCAGGATCAGATTATCTTAAATATATGGCAAAAGATGTGGAAAAATTGCCTCAAGAAGTTATTGACGGAAAGATGAAATTCTATAAAAAATTCCAAGAAAGTGATTTCGATTTGACAGATGATAGAAAATTATTTGACTGGGCTGGAAAACAAGTATATATTCCACTTGCAAATATGATGACAGCAGCAGCTTTTATTGGTATTGACTCATGTCCTATGGAGGGATTTGATAGAGAAAAAATTGAAGAAATTTTAAGCAAAGAAGGAATTATTGACACAAATGAATTTGGATTAGCTGTAATGGTGGCCTTTGGATATAGATCACCTAATGCAGAGATATTTCCAAAGACAAGACAACCGATTGATAAAGTAGTTGAATGGATTAAATAATATTAGGCAGATGATCCTTATAAAATAGGGTTGTCTGCCATTATTTATCTAAAAGTTAAGTTATAAATTTGGCTTCAGCTTCATTTTTATAAGTTTTTTGAACATTATTATATTCATATGCTTTTGGAAATTACATATAATAAAGCTGTATATAAAATATATTATTGTTAGAAAAGGGGAAAATTAAAATGAAAAAAAATTAGCACTAATTTTTATAATAGTGATTAGTGTGTTTTTAGCCGGATGCAGTAATTCAAAAAGTAGTAAAAAAGATGTATTAAAGGTTGGAATAGATTTAAAATATCCACCATTTATGTATCTTGATAAAAGCGGCAATCCAGCAGGTTTAGAGGTTGACATAGCTAAGGATTTCGGAAAATATCTTGGAAGAGATGTAGAAATAGTTAATACAGATTTTTCAATGTTAATACCTTCACTTGAAACTGGAGATACAGATATAGTAATAAGCGATATGACTGTGAATGATGAAAGAAAGCAAAAAGTTGATTTTACTAATGGATATAGATATAGTAGAACATTAGCTTTAGTAAATAAAGAATTCTATGAAAAACATAACATTAGCGATAGTATGACAGCAAAAGAGTTTTTTGGCATAAAAGATATGAAAGTAATTGGACTTACAGGGACAATTTCTGTTTCTGTACCAGAAAAATATGGTAAACAGGTTACGGAAATAACAGATATAGCTTCTGGAATTATGGAAATTACATCGGGAAATTATGATGTGCTTGTTGGGGCCAACACAGTTATTGGTGATCATGCAGCTAATAAAGATACAACGGAAATTTATTCTGGGATTCCAGAATATGCTACATCAGCCTTTGCAGTTAAAAAGGGAAATACTGAGCTGTTAAATGAAGCAAATAAATATATTGCTACACTTTATAAAGATGGAGGTCTATATGATCAACTTGCGAAAAAATACGATGAACCAGTTGGGGAGTTCCTCAAAGACAAAAATCTCGGACTTGAATATATCGTCACAAAACCAGAACAAGAAAAATAATACAAGTAAAGTAATTCAAAAAGCACTGGCATATATATTGGTTATTTCAATATTTGTATTTGTAATAGTAACTGCAACAGATAATCCTAGATATGATCTTATATTGTCAGAAAGAAAGATGTTAATAGATGCACTTTTAACAACATTATGGATTAGCATAGTAACTTTACTAATTAGTATGGTAACAGGTTTCATATTCTACTTGTGTATGAAAAGCAAAAATGTATTTTTAAGTACACTTTCTAATTTACTAGAGGAAATTGTTATGGGAACTCCTCTACTTGTTATGATATTTTTAGTAGTTTATGTTTTAGGTGCAAGATTCAATATTAATCAAAAACTAATACTTGGAATAATAGCTTTGACAATATACAGTACACCTTATTTAGCAAATGCTTATGAAACGGCAATTGCAGTTATAGATGAAGATCAATATACAGTAATGAAACTTTATCATTTTACACCATGGCAAAAATACAGATATGTAATTATTCCACAGATGATTAAACCTCTAATTCCTTCCATGATTAATAATTTATCAGGTGCTATTAAAGGATCTGCATTGTTGAAAATTGTTTCTGTTAGTGAGATATCTTATGTTATAACAGTTATTTCAAATAAAAGTTATGCTGCAATAGAAGGATATTTAGTAATGTGGGTAATGTATTTAATTATTACAATACCACTTTCTCTACTTGCAAGTTATATAGGAAGAAGGCTTGGTTCATGAATATAGTTTTAGATAGAATTTCAAAATCATATGATGGAAAACCTATATTAAAGGATATAAGTTTAAAAATTTCAAATGTAGGGGCACTTGGTATTATCGGTGAATCAGGTTGTGGAAAATCTACGCTTCTTCGCCAGCTTTCTGGAATTGAAGTAGTTGAAAATGGTGTAATAAAAGTAAATGATATAACACTTTCTGAAAATAATTTAAAGGAGTATCAGGATAAAATAGGATATGTTTTTCAAAAGCATAACCTTTTTCCACACCTTACTGTTAGAGAAAACATACTGCTTATTTTAGAGAAAATTAAGAAAATAGACTCTAAAGAAGCTAAGAAAAGATGTGATGAGGTGTTATCTGAATTCTATTTGACAGAAATAGCAAATCAGGTACCAAGTAAGGTGTCTGGTGGGCAGGCTCAAAGAGCATCTATTGCAAGAGCTGTTGTTACAAATCCTGAACTTCTCTTCTTAGATGAGCCAACTGCAGCACTTGATCCACTCCTCACAAAGGAAGTACTTGATTCAATAAAGATATTAAAGAAAAAAGGGACAGAATTTATTTTTGTTACGCATGAAATGGAGTTTTTAAAAAAATTTGCAGATTATTTCATATATATGGATAAGGGGAAAATTGTTGAACAGGGAGATATTGAAAAATTAAAATCACCAAAAACTGATAAATTAATTAAATTTTTAGAGAGGTAGGAAAATAATATGTTAAATATAAAAGAAATTTTTGAAACATTTGATGCAGTAAATGCATATACTTTTTCAACTATTGATAATGGATATCCTGAAGTTAGAATTGCACATTTTCTTACATATGATAAGGAAGGACTATATTTTCAAACTATGAAAGTAAAGCCTTTCTACAGACAACTTACCCAAACAAATAAGTTAGCTGTATGTTCACTAGTAACAAATCAAGGTGCAGTTTCACATGATGAAAATGGTCTGCCTATATTTGAACCAGGATATTTTATTAGAGCCAATGGTGATGTAAAAGAATTATCTTTTGAAGAGCTTACTAAAAAAGCTGAAGAAGATGAAAGATTTTTGCCATTAATTAAGGATATTGAGAGATATCCAACAATGACAACATTTGTTTTATATAGATTTAAAGGTGAAGTATATGACTATGACTTTGATAAAGTACATCGTGATCATAAAATAGAACGTAATAGATTTTCATATGGAGATGTGAAGTGTGAACCACCAGGTTTTGTAATAGACCCTGAAAAATGTATTGCCTGTGGAAGCTGTGAAAAGGTATGTACATTTAGCACAATTATACCAGGAGAAAAATATTCAATTGACGGCAATCGTTGTGATGAATGTGGTTCCTGTTATAGTGTATGTCCTGTAAATGCTATTAAGGCAAAAACACCAATGGATGAAACATATAGAAAGATTTGTGGTAAAAAAATGACAGAGTATGCTAAAAATCATAAAAATTAGTTAAATAATTGTTAGTATTTTATAAATGATGGTATAATATAATATATATATAATTTTAAGAAAATTAAATATAAAAGTAATTTTATCCAAAATACAGAGGATTATGTATTTAATATTAACAATCTATGGGAAGTAGATCTCATTTTTACACATGCAGAGATATAAGAATGGGGGGATAGTTAAGTTTATCGAAGCATGAAGACATTGAATTTATTAATTATTTCTTATTGCTTAGGGGTGATAAAATGAAAATTGGATTGTATTTGGAAGATATGAATAAAAAAGGAATAATAACATTTTATAAGACAATGCATTATGTAAAAAAATCTGATATAGATTTATTAGTGTTTCCTGAGGATTGCTATACTCCTTTTGTAAATAAACTTACTTCAATTGACATTATGTCTAAGAATGGGTATTTAGATGTGGAAAATCACTGCAGAAAGCTTAGTAAGTATATTGGGTGTGCAGTTATATTTAGCAGTGTGGATAAAAATGGAGTTACTTATAGCATTTATGTAAACGCTTTTTGTAGTGGTAGAGATACTTTTAGCAAATTATATATAAAACATATAGATGAAAGATATTCTGCTTTTGAACGTGATAATTATAGACAAACTATTAAGGCAGAATTTGAACCTGTAATATATAAAGGATTAAAAATTGGTATGACTATTGGTGCTGATTGTAATTACTCATTACTCAGCAGAACATATGGAAAACAGGGTATTGATATTTTGATAAATAGCTCAAAAGGTAATGTATTATATGATAGATGGGATAAGTTTAATAAGGTTAGATCAATTGAGAATAATTGTTTTAATTTCTGTACAATGGGTTACTCTGGAGATTATAAAGAAGTTAATTCATATGTATATGGATATACTCCAACTGGAAAAATGATGAAATATAGAAGTCTTAATTCAAAAAATGCAAAACATAACGATGTTGGTAAAATATTTGTATATGATACATCAATACCTTGTGATGAATTTGATATTGATAAGACAATTGGCCAAGAAGAAATAATTAATGATTATAAACATTATTATTATACTTGTGGTGGTACAACAAGAATGATTTTAAACTATACTGAAAAGATAGACGATAATATATTTGTGTATCATTCAGGAGAATACAATATTGTTATTTGCCTATTAAATGGTGAAGAAATTCTATTTCCTGAAAAGGTATTAAGCTTACTTCATAACAGCAAACTTAAAACAATAAAGAATAAGAAATATATTATTGTAAATCAATGGAAACAATTAGATGATAATATGTATAAAACTCAGATTTCAGATGTTTTGAAAGTAAGAGCAATGGAAAATTCTTGTGTAGTAATATTGGAATCAGATAAATTTTATAAGTGCTATCAATGTGACAAAGATGGAACAGTGCAAGTTGTAAAAGCAACAGATGGAAAATATGGTTTAAATTTAGATCTTGCTAATGGTCCAGAAGCAGTATGGAAAGATAATGACAAAGGCTTCAAAGAAAATTGGCGTAGTTCTTATGAAGCTCTATTAAATTATGTTATGGCTTAGAATAAGATTAATTATGCATATTTTTTAAAGAGGCTGTGGTACTAAGTTTTAAGTGCCACAGCCTGTGATTATCCTATTATTTTAATAACTAATTTTTACGGACAATTTATTTGTTGTATATAATGCTATTAATATCTATCTTTTTATCTTGAAGACCACTTTTTATCATAAAATCTTGAGTTTTTTCTAGGTCTTCAATATCTGAATCTTTTATTTCTGAATCGAAATCATACCATTTATACATTTCATTTGTTTCTTCAGTTGTTAGTCCAACTTCTTTTGATGCTATTTTTAATGCTTCATCTTCATTTTCTTTCATAAATTTTAAAGTTTCTTCATGAGTGCTTAAAAATGTCTTAACTATATCACTGTGATTTTTTAAGAAATCACCACTAACTGCAGTTACTATTGTACCATCAACGATTCCTTCACCATCTGCTACTACGTTTGAACCACTTTTAATTGCTTTTAATGCAAGTGGACCTGCAAGTAGAGCTGCATCTATACTCTTGTTGTTAAGTGCAGCAAAGGCTTCAGACAATCCCATGTTTATAAAATTTACGTCTTTGCTTTCTAGTCCATTTTTTTCTAGAGCACCTACTAATAATTGATGAAGAATTGTACCTTTAGGACCTGCAACTTTTTTACCTTTTAGATCTTTTGGAGTTTTTATATTTGGATCATTACTAATTATCATAAAAGCTTTTGGAGCTCTGCTATATATACCGATTATTTTTAAATCAACTCCATTTGCAGCTGCGAGTATAGCTGATGTACCACCAAGAGCGTGGAGAAATTGTAAATCTCCTGAGGCTAGTGCTTCAGTTTGTTTAGGTCCTGATGTTATTTCATGCCACTTTACACTAATATTATCTTTTTCAAAACTTTTATCGAAGGATTTTTGATTCTTCTCTAATATTGATGGAACATTTAAAGGTGCCTTAACGTATGTAATGTTAATTTCTTTAAGGTCATCTTCTTTTGTTGAAGTACTTTGCTGATTGCTTCCACAACCAACGAATAGAGTTGTTGACATTAATACAGATAAACATAACGATAAAATCTTTTTGCTTTTCATAGTAAAATCTCCTTTATTTAATAATTTATTTTATAATTTCGAAAGTATATCCTTTTTAATATTTAATAATTTTTGGGAATATATATCTCTCGGAAATTCTAAATCTATCTTATATTCTTTTATAATTTTTCCTTTATCTAAAATTACAATTTTGTGACCTATTAATAGCGCCTCATCTACATTGTGAGTTACAAAGACTATGCCTTTTTTTGTTTCTCTATAAATTCTTAAAAGCTCTTCTTGCATATATGATCTAGTAAAAAAATCTAGAGCTGCAAATGGTTCATCCATTAAAAGTATGTTTGGTTCATATGCAAGAGCTCTTCCTATAGATACCCTATGAGCCATTCCTCCTGATAGTTGATAAGGGTATGCCTCACCAAAGTTTTCTAAGCGCATTAATTTTAAGTATTTATTTTCAATTTCAGGATTTTTCTTATTCAAAAAGAATGTTAAATTTTCTCTTACGTTTAGCCATGGGAAAAGTCTACTCTCCTGAAAAACCATACCTATTTTAGGTTTTACTAGAGAGTCATGAAAATAGAACTCTACAGTGCCATCTGTGACATTGTCAAGATATCCTAAAAGTCTAAGTAATGTAGTTTTCCCACAGCCACTTCTTCCTAATATAACGGTAATTTTACTGTCTTCTAATATAAGATTTAGACTATCTAAAATTCTAACTGATTTACCATTTATATAAAATTCCTTAGTTACATTAGTCAATTTATAGCCATTCATTTTTTATTCTCCTCTTGGGTATAATTAAATTTCTTAGTTAAAGTGAGAAATATGTAATCACATAAATAACCGAGAATGCCTATACATAATATCCCAACTATGACAACTGATGAACGTGATAGCTGCTCTCCATCTAATATTAAATATCCTAGACCAGATGATGCAGCAATCATTTCAGCTCCAATTATAGCCCTCCAACTATATCCTATGCCTAATCGCATGCCAACTAGAATACTAGGTAAGGCCCAAGGTATTACTATTTTTTTAAATATATTTATTTTACTTAAATTAAATGTTTGACCAACTTCTATTAATTTTTTATTGCAACTTTCAACTCCACTAATTGTATTTAATAGTACAGGAAAAAATGAAGCTAATATTATAATTATTACTTTAGATCTTTCTCCTATGCCAAACCAGAGTATTAAAAGTGGTACCAAAGATAGTGGAGGAGTATGTCTTAAAAATCCAAGTAGACCCTCAAAGTAGGAATAAACATTTTTATTTACTCCAAATAATACACCTAAAGGTACAGCTAAAAGAACTGTTATGAAAAAACCTTCAAAAACCCTTAAAGTACTTATGGCTATATGTTTAAACAAATCACCTGATTTTATTAGTGTAATTGCAGATAGCATAACTTCCTTGGGAGTTGGCAGAATATAGTGATTCCACAAGTTTAAAGCGCTACCGACTATCCATATAGTAAACAGCACTATTATAATTAAATATTTTTTTGATTTTTGTATTAGATTCATTATTACAACTCCTTAGATAATGCAATATTTCAATTATAGCATAATTTTTACTAGAAGATAATTTATAATATTTTTTTGTAACTTAGGATACTGAATAGAAAAAGGGTAAACTATATAATTAATGTATAAATTAAATCTAATTAATGGAGGAGTAAATATATGAAGATTTCAAAAGATATGACAATTGGTGAGGTTGCTAGAAATTATCCTGAGTGTGTAGACATCTTATTTGATTTTGGTATGGGCTGTGTAGGATGTCCATCGGCACAAGCTGAAACAATAGAAGAAGCATGTCAGGTTCATGGAATAGAAGTTGAAAAAATTATTAAGGCATTAAATGAAGGCTTAAAATAGGGAGTGATTAGATGAGTGCATTTTTGGGTAAAATACACTATTTATTATACAATAAAATTCAAGTACATGAAAAATTTATAGATAGTATAGTTGAGTTAAGTAAGAGTAAGGGGTATGATAGCGATTCTCTACTAAATGAAAGCTATTCTAGATTTGGATTTCCAGCTACAGGAGAACTATCAGATGTAATAGAACATTCTAATATCCACGGATGGCTTCAAGAAAGAATAAAGAGTGTAGAAAGCAGACTTGCCTATGTTGTAACTGAACTTCTAAGTAAAAATATCGTTACTAAAGAAGAGCTCTCTTGTATATTTTACGAAGATGGGGAAAGTAAAATGAAAGAATTAGATCTAGGCGAAAGTTCTCCACAAGATATGTTTAAATTGATTTTTGATTATATGATTGAGGGAATGCCTTGTGACAGAGTTAATGAAATAATTGAAAATAGTGAAAATATAGTTAAGTGGAAAACAGTAGTAGATATTCATAAAAATTATTGGGACGATGCTCAAGGAGAAGTTTCTAATTTCTATTATTTGAGAGATTCATGGATAAATGGATTTTTAAGTGCTTGTGCCACTAAATATAAATATACTAGAACAGAAAATGTTATAAATACAATAGAAAGGGTGTGACTTTATGGATGCAATTGAACTTATGGTTGAAGAGCATAGTAATATATCAAGAATGTTAAAAGTTATAAGAAAAGCTTGTCTAGGCATAATTAATGGAAAAGAAATTGATTATGACGATTTTGAAATGATAGTTGATTTTGTGAGAAATTACGCAGATAAACATCATCATGGAAAAGAAGAAAAGTTTTTATTTAATAAAATGGTAGATGAAATTGGAGGAGCAGCTGAGAAATTAATTAAATTTGGAATGCTGGTAGAACATGATCTTGGAAGACTTTATATTAAAGATCTTGTAGAAGCACTCCAAAGAGCTAAATCCGGTGATTGCGAGGCAAAACTTGACGTCATAGCAAATGCTATATCCTATACACATCTATTATATAGACATATAGATAAAGAAAATGATGTTGTATATCCTTTTGCAAGGAGAAAGCTTTGCAAGGAAACCCTTGATAAAGTAAATGATGAATGTCATACTTTCGAAGATCAAATGGAGAAAATCGGAAACCAAAATAAGTATATAGACATATTGCAGATTCTTGAAGAAAAATATAAATGATACTTTGAAAAGAGACCTAGGGGTCTCTTTTTTATTTCATTCACAAAAACTCTTTAATGCTTCAATATCTTTTATTTTAAATGTTGATAAGTGAAAATCAATTATACCTTCATCCCGCATTTTGCATATTTCCCTTGACATAGAGGGCCTAGATACATTCAAAAAATCAGCAAGACGGCTACGATTTAATGGTAGAGTTACAGTAGTACTTTTAGTACGGCTATATTGATCTAATATATATGAGGCAACTTTACCTCGTATGCTTTTTATTGATAGGTATTTAACTTTGGTATTTAACATTAATCCCTTATTTGATAGTATTTCTAAAAAGTTTTGAAGAAGTGTAGTGTGACAAGAACACATATTTCCACATCTAGTTATAAGAGAAGAATTTGTTAAAAATAATACTTTACAAGATGATTGAGCTCTAACTGTTACTGGACATATGTCACAACTTGAGAATACTAACATTTCTCCGAATAAATCACCTTTTTTTACAACAGATAGTATAACTCTGTTTCCATCAATATCTTCTTTGCTTACAGCTGCTTCACCTTCTAAAATTATTCCAAATTTATCTAGCCTTTCACCTGAATTTACTATGCATTGATCTTTGTTATACTCATATGTTTTAGGAGCTAAACATTGTAACATTGAAACAAGTTCGTTTTCTTCTATACCATGAAATAGAGGTAAATTTTTTATTGTATGAATATCTGAGCTTATCATTTAAATACCATCCTTTTTGTATCCTGAGATACGGAACTATTATAATAGATATAATATAATAATCACATAGAAATGGCAAGTAATAATTAATATAATAATAGATTAGGAGGCAGATTATGTCAAATATGTTTTGTTTTCAATGTCAAGAAGCAGCAGGTGGAAAAGGCTGTACTATAAAAGGAGTATGTGGTAAGACATCAGAAGTTGCAAAAACTCAAGATTTATTAATTTATGTAACTAAGGGATTGGCAGTAGTAAGTAATGAAGGAAGGAAAGTTGGAGTAATTGACTCTAATGTAGATAAATATATAGTAGAAAATTTGTTTGCTACTATAACTAATGCAAACTTTGATAGAGAAGTACTTTTAGATAGAGTAAAAGAAACCTTAAAATTGAGAGAAGAATTAAAAGCTGAAGTTATAAAAGCTGGTGGACAAGTTAAGGAAACTAAAGAAAATACTGGTTTCTTTAAAAAGCTATTCAAGATGTCTTCAAGCGAAGTTGTTATTCCTGATGCTGCAGTATGGTACGCAGACAATGTTAGTGATTTCGATGCAAAAGCTGAAAAAGTAGGAGTACTTGCAACTAAAGATGAAGATGTAAGAAGTTTAAGAGAACTTATTACTTATGGACTTAAAGGACTTTCAGCATATATGAAGCATGCTATGAATTTAGGATACAACGATGTAGAAGTTCATGGATTTATGGCAAAGGCTTTAGCAGCTACATTAGATGATTCATTATCTATAGATGATTTAGTTGCACTTGCACTGGAAACAGGAAAATATGGTGTTACTGCAATGGCTTTACTTGATAAGGCTAATACTGAAACTTATGGTAATCCTGAAATTACAAAAGTTGATATTGGAGTCAGAAAAAATCCAGGAATATTGATATCTGGTCATGATTTAAAAGATCTTCAAATGTTACTAGAGCAAACAGAGGGAACAGGAGTAGATGTATATACTCATAGTGAAATGCTTGCAGGACAATACTATCCAGCATTTAAAAAGTATAAACATTTTGCAGGAAACTATGGAAATGCATGGTGGAAACAGAAGGAAGAGTTTGATAAATTTAATGGAGTAATTTTAATGACTACAAACTGTGTAGTTCCTCCGAAAGATTCATATAAAGGTAGATTATTTACAACAGGGGCTACAGGAATACCAGGATGCAAGCATATTGAAGCAGATGAAAATGGAAATAAAGATTTTTCAGAATTGATTGAAATGGCTAAAAAGTGCGATGCTCCAACTGAAATAGAAAAAGGAGAAATTATAGGCGGATTTGCTCATAATCAAGTAATATCTCTTGCTGATAAGATTGTAGATGCTGTTAAAACTGGCGCAATAAAGAGATTCTTTGTAATGGCAGGTTGTGATGGTAGAGCAAAATCAAGAAACTATTATACTGAATTTGCAAAAAAACTTCCAAAGGATACAGTTATATTAACTGCAGGATGTGCAAAATATAAGTACAATAAATTAAACCTTGGTGACATTGGTGGAATTCCAAGAGTGCTTGATGCAGGTCAGTGTAATGATTCATATTCATTAGTTGTAATTGCATTGAAACTTCAAGAAGTATTTGGATTAGATGATGTAAACAAGCTTCCAATATCTTATAATATAGCTTGGTATGAACAAAAAGCTGTAATAGTATTATTAGCATTATTACACCTTGGAGTTAAAAATATTCACTTAGGACCAACACTTCCCGCATTTTTATCACCAAATGTAGCTAAAGTTTTAGTAGATAACTTTAACATAGCAGGAATTGGAACTGTTGATGATGATTTAAAATTATTTTTAGGATAATTTACTAATATAAAAAATCACTCTATTTTTAGGGTGATTTTTTTTATAAATCACATAATCTATTTTCATTTCATAAGTAATAGTAGGACAGCTAGGATTATTATTATATTTTCTTAGGGGTTCAATAAAGGAGGAAAATAAAATGGCTAGATTATGTTTTGATTATGGACATGGAGGAAAAGATGGTGGAGCCTCTTATAAAGGCAGAAAAGAAAGTGATGATGTGCTAAGTTTAGGCAAAGCTGTAGCAGCAGAGATTAGAAAATATAGAGTTATAGTTGATGAAACGAGAACTAGTGATGTTTATGTAAGTCTTGGAGCAAGAAGTAGCTTTGAAAATAAAAAGAAATATGATTATATTATATCATTTCACAGAAATGCCTATAAACCAGAAAAAGCTAAAGGGGTTGAAACCTACGTTTATACAAAAACAGGATCTAAAGCAAAATCACTTGCACAAAAAGTACAAAGTGCTTTAGTAGGAGTTGGATTTGTAAATAGAGGAGTAAAAAGTGCTAACTTTTATGTTTTAAGAGAAACTAAAAGTCCGGCAATTTTAATAGAAGCAGGATTCATTGATAGTAGCGCAGATAATAATATTTTTGATAGTAAAAGAAGTCAAATTGTAACAGCAATAACCAAGGCTATACTAGCTCAACTAGGTATAAATTATATAAAAAGCAAAGTTAGTAAAGCAGTAGAAAAAAAAAATAAGCAAGCATCAACAAGTGAAACCTTCTATAGAGTTTTAGTAGGTTCATATAAAGATAGAACTAATGCAGAAAAGCAGGTACAAAAGCTAAAGTCAGCAGGGCTTAATGCAGTGATTGTGAGTTACAATAAGTAGAAAACAGATAAGGCATCTCAAATTGAGATGCCCTTTTTATATTTCTATAACTTCTGTAGTGAAAAAAATTTTTCACAAAAGTATTTTTTGTATTGAAAGGTTAATTAAGAAAAAAATTTTTGAAATAAAAATATTGTTGAGAAGGGGAGTTTGAATATGCCTTTAGTAATAGTTGCATTAGGAATATTAATATTGTTGATTCTTATGATGAAATTTAAGGTAAATGCAATGATCTCATTGATACTTGTTTCAATTGCAGTTGGTATTATGGAAGGAATGTCTATGCCTATGGTAGCTACTTCAATTGAAAAAGGAGTAGGTTCTACATTAGGTAGTCTTGCGTTATTATTAGCATTTGGTGCAATATTAGGAAAACTTATGACTGATTGTGGAGGAGCACAACGAATAGCAATGACACTTATAAATGTATTTGGTAAGAAAAGAATCCAGATTGCTATTGTATTGACAGGGTTTATAGTAGGTCTTGCAATGTTCTATGAGGTTGGTTTTGTACTTTTGATACCACTAGTTTTCACTGTAGCTTTAGAGGCTGATATTCCTGTAATTCGTGTGGGAATTCCTATGGCAGTAGCACTTTCTGTTACCCATGGATTTCTTCCACCTCATCCAGGTCCAACAGCTATAGCTACTGTGTACAATGCAGATTTAGGAAAAACTCTTATATATGGTATTATTGTAGCAATACCTACAGTTATACTTGCAGGTCCTGTTTTTACAAAATTTATAAACATAGATAAAAAAGTAGGTGATTTGCCAAAGGGTTTATTTACCGCAAAGACATTTAAAGAAGAGGACATGCCTGGTTTTGGAATAAGTGTGTTTACAGCTTTAACTCCAGTAATTTTTATGGCATTAAATGCTATTGTAAAACTTAGTTCTCTTAAAGATACTACGTTTGCTAAGTTTACCGGTTTTATTGGAGAGCCAACAATTGCACTTTTGTTATCTGTATTGATTGCTATATATACTTTTGGATTAGCTAGAGGTAAGAAAATAGTTGATATTATGAAGACTTCCGAGGAATCGGTGAAGACTATAGCTGTAATAATGTTTGTAATAGCAGGTGGTGGAGCATTTAAACAAATATTAATAGATAGTGGTGTATCTAATTATATAAAGATTTTAATGAGTGGAAGCACTATTTCACCAATACTCATGGCTTGGCTAATAGCTGTAGTAATAAGACTTTCTGTAGGATCAGCTACTGTTGCTGGTATGACTGCAGCAGGAATGGTATTGCCGATTATATCAGTAACACATGTTAGTCCAGAGCTTATGGTTCTTGCAACTGGAGCAGGAAGTATATTTTTCTCACATTTAAATGATGCAGGATTTTGGATGATTAAAGAATACTTTGGATTGACGGTTCCTGAAACTTTAAAAACTTGGTCAGTAGCGGAAACGATACTATCGGTTTGTGGCTTAATATTTGTTTTAATTTTAAATGTATTTGTTGGATAGAAAAGATAGACAAGCAATATAGGACTAAAAATTATTGTTAATTATAGTATTTATAAAAGTAAGAGGGTGTAATAATTTGGGAAAGAATTTTTATATAGGAATTGATATTGGAACTACTGGAGTAAGATCAAATATTTTTGATATAGAAGGAAATCAAATTGGATTTGATTATAAGGAATATCCAACTATTTGTACAGAAGAAGGAATGTTAGAATTAGATCCTAATTATGTATTTAAATCACTTCTAGAAGTGGTTAAAAACTCTATAGATAAGTGTAATATATCATCTAAAAGTATAAGATCCATTGGTATGAGTTCACAGATGCATAGCTTTATTGCAGTAGATAAAGATGGAAATAACCTTACTAATGTTATTACATGGGGAGATACAAGATCTATAAATGAAGCTAAGTTCATAGAAAAAAATTATGATTCCAATGAATTGTATAGAAAAACTGGATGTAGAGTACAACATCCAATGTATCCTATTAGTAATATACTATGGCTTAAAAATAAAATGCCAGCAGTTTATAAAAATTCATATAAGTTTGTTACTATAAAAGAGTATATTATTTTCAAGTTAAGTGGAAAATTCATAATAGATCTTACAGACGCTTCAGCAACAGCTTGTTTAAATATTAATAGTTTTAATTGGGATAAAGATATTCTAAAGGATATATTGAAAATTGATGCTGATATGTTAGGTGAGGTTAGAGAATGTACTTACATAGTTCCAAGCATTAAAAGAGAGTATGCAGAAAAAATGGGAATAAAAACTGATACACCATTGGCTATAGGATCAGGAGATGGAATAATGGCCAATATAGGTTGTGGTGGATTTGATGACACATCAATGTCATGTACAATTGGAACTAGTGGTGCATTGAGAATTGCTGCAAATAAGCCACTTTTTGATGAAGAGGCAAGAACATGGTGCTACTGTTTTACTAAAGATACATGGGTAGCTGGTGGTGCAATAAGTAACGGCGGAATAGTTCTTAAATATCTTAGAAATCAGTTTAGAGATCAATTTGAAAAAGAGGCTTCTGAAAAAGGATATGATAATATCTACAATCTATTTAATTATTATGCCTCACAAATAGATCCTGGGAGCAATGGACTTATATTCTTACCATTTTTGACAGGAGAAAGATCTCCAGGGTGGAATGCAGATGCAACTGCTTCACTAATTGGGTTGAGATTTATGCATGATAAAAGGAATATTATACGAGCAGCTATGGAAAGTGTTATTTATAATATGTATTCAATATATAGAATGATAGAAAAAATTGATGGAAATGTTAAACAGATAATTGCAAATGGTGGATATGCAAATTCAGATATATGGTTGCAAATACAGGCAGATATTTTTAATAAAGAAATAGCTGTTGCTGGAACAACAGAAGCTTCTGTATTTGGAGCAGCATATGTTGGAATGGCAGCTGTAGGTGATATAAAGAGTTTAAAACATCCTATACCTAGAATGAAACCAATTAAGATTATAAAACCTAACTATAATAATATACAGATTTATAAGGACATGTATAATAAATTTTTGAATTACTATACAATTATTTTAGGAAAAAAATTATTTTAATTATTCATATTAATAATTAAAAATAAATTAGTATAGTTAGAAAGCTTACGGTGATTTTGATGTAAACCGTAAGCTACTGACTATAGTAATTAATATCTTTTTATTGTTATACCAGAGCGTATTTTATCGATGTTGTTTAATGTTACATCTAGTTTCTTTAAAGCAACGCCTACAAATAAACTATTAACTAGTACTAATGATGTAATTCTTGATTCCATAGCCTGACTTCTTACACTAGATTCTTTGCCATATGATGTTAATAATATATCAGAAATTTTTCCAAGTGGTGATTTTTTATTACTTGTAATAGAAATAATTTTAGCACCATTTTCCTTTCCTACTTTTATGGAATCCATTAAATCCTTATTGCTTCCTGATGTAGAAAAGGCAAGTATTACATCATCTTCTTGAGCCATAGATGCATGCATAATTTGCAAATGAGAATCTGAATTACAAATACAAGGTATACCTGTTCTTACAAATTCATGATATGCATCTAAAGCTACTATACCAGAGCCACCCATTCCAAAGAACATAAGCTTATTTGCATTTAATATTAAATTTACTGCCTTTTCCATTTGGGAACTTTCATTCATGCTTATGGTCTTTTGAATGCTAGATATACTTGAACTCATAACTTTTTGCATTATTATGTACATATCGTCATTTTCATTAATACCTTCAAATATATTTTCAACTGGTTTGACTATTGCGCTAGCTAAGTTTATTTTAAGTTCTTGATAACCTTTGTAGCCAAGTTTGTTGCAAAGCCTAAATATTGTGGTTTCACTTGCTTTACTTACATAAGCAAATTCAGTTATAGAAAGATGGATAATACTTTCAGGATTTTCCAAAATATAATGAGCAGCTTTTTTTTCTGCAGTTTTTAACTTGCTATAGATTGTTCTAATTCTGGATAAACAGTCGCTATTTTCTATATTACCCATAGTGCCTCCTTATGATTATCTAAAGTTTATGTAGAAATACTTAGTTTTTAATATATATAAATTATATCATAAACGTTAATAAATTGTTTATAAGATAAAAATTTTTTTTATACTTGATTATTTTACACTATATGATATACTAAATTTGAAAATAATTTTCGTATTTAATATATAACATAGTATGAAAATAGCATGAAATTAATATAATTTTATATTGGTACTATTTGAATAGATATGCAATTAATTTAGTGCCAATGAATTTTGGAGGGATTTTATAATGAACATTGGATTAATTGGACTTGGAAAGATGGGATATAATCTTGCAGTAAACATGAAAGAACATGGACATGAGGTTATTGCATTTGATTGTGATTTAGAAAAAGTAAAAGAAGCTGAAAAAGACGGATTAAGTGGTGCGTATAATGTTAAACAATTAATTAACAAACTTAAAGGAAGAAAAGTTGTTTGGCTTATGGTGCCTGCGGGAAAACCAGTCGATTCTTTAATAAATGAGCTTTTACCTCTTCTTAATAAACATGATATAATAATAGATGGTGGTAATTCTTATTATAAGGATACATTAAGAAGATATGAAAAGATTAAGTCAAAGGGCATAGATTTTGTAGATGTAGGAACCAGTGGTGGAATTGAAGGTGCAAGACATGGCACATGTACAATGATAGGTGCAGAAGACGAAGTATTTGAGTATATTGAGCCATTGATTAAAGATATAAGTGTGGAAAAAGGATATTTGCATACAGGAAGAAATGGTTCAGGACATTTTGTAAAAATGGTTCACAATGGTATAGAATATGGAATGCTTGAAGCAATTGGAGAGGGATTTGAGGTACTTGAAAAAAGTCAGTTTGATTTGAATTTTAAAGAAGTAGCAAGAGTATGGAATTATGGATCTGTTATTCGTGGTTGGCTTATGGAACTTATGGAAGATGCATTCAAAAAAGATCCTAAACTTAATTCAATTAAAGGAATAATTCATTCAAACGGAGAAGGATTGTGGACAGTACAGGAAGCATTAGATCTTAAAATTGCTGCACCGGCTATAACAGAAGCACTATTTACAAGGTTCCGTTCAGAGGTAGATGATACATTTACAGGTAAAGTAATAGCTGCTTTAAGAAATGAATTTGGTGGACACGGTGTAGAAAAAAAATAATTATAATTTGAAGAATCAGTAGATTTAATTTGTAAATAAATCTACTGATTCTTTTACAAATTATTTTAAGTGACAGCTATTGCCCTTATAATAGTATATAATAAACATATAAATATTTGGGGGTAGTGGTGTTAAGTGAATTATGATGATATAGATAAAAAGACACTTATTAAGATTCTGAGAAGAAAAGATGCTTTAATTAAAAAATTAAAATACTATGCAAGTACAGATTTTATGACAGAAGTATTAAATAGAAGATCAGGATTGAAATTGCTTGATAAGAAGCTTAATTTGTCGAAAATTAATAACGGAAGTATTGTTGTTTGTTTTGTTGATGTAGATGGCTTAAAAAGAATAAATGATAATTTTGGACATCAAGAGGGAGATAAACTACTTATAAATACAGCTGAAGTTTTGAAAAATAACATTAGAAAAACTGACTTTTTAGTTAGAATGGGTGGAGATGAATTTTTAGTAGTATTTCCAGATACTAAAGTTGAGGAAGTTCATAAAATTTGGAACAGAATTTATGTGAAATTAGATGAGATAAATAAAAATAATAATAGATATAATTTTAGTTTAAGTTATGGTCTTTGTGAGTATAAAAAACATATACAGGGTGATATGACTATTAATGAGTTAATAAAAATTGCTGATAATGATATGTATAAAAGAAAATTACAAAAAAAGAAGGAATTGTATGATGAAAAAGATATACATATATAAGTATAATTCTGAAGTCGGAAATATTAGGGTTACAAGTGACGGAGAGAATGTAACAGGACTTTTGATAAATAAAATAGGGTATGATGATGCAGAAATAATTAGTGTAACTGCAGAGAATTTGGATATTTTTAATGAAACTAAGAGATGGCTTGACTGTTATTTTAGTGGGATAGAGCCTAATTTTATGCCAACTATAAAGGTTAAAGGCAGTGAGTTTTCTAAATCTGTATGGAAAATACTTTGTGAGATACCATACGGAAAGGTTATAACATATGGTGATATTGCTAAAAGAATAATGTTTGATACAGGAAAGAGAAAAATGTCAGCTCAAGCAATTGGTGGCGCAGTTAAAAGAAATCCTGTTTCTATACTTATACCATGTCATCGTGTAGTAGGAGCAGGTGGAAATCTTACAGGGTATAGAGGAGGACTTAATGTAAAGGTTAAATTACTTCAACTAGAAGGAATTGATGTTAGTAAGTTTTATATGCCTAGCAAGTAAATTATATAAATAATATATTGAATTTATAATTAGCATTTGACAATAACTATAAGTAATAGTAATATGAAATTGGCAAATGCTATTATTATTTTACTTAAAATTATTTATTGTAGATAAATTCTGGAGGGATTAATTATGAAAATAGCAATATCATCGGAAGGTAAAAATATTAAAAGTCCACTTGATATGAGATTTGGAAGATGTAGTTATTTCCAGATATATAATACAGATAGTGGAGAAATTGAAGTCTTAGAAAACAAGGGAAAAACTTCAAATAGTGCAGCAGGCATTGCTGCATCCAATCAGTTAATAGATGAAAAAGTAGATGTTATAATTACAGGACATCTTGGACCAAATGCCTTTAAACTTATTGAAAAATGTGGAATTAAAGCATACAAGTGTGAGAACATACCCGTAATGTTGGCACTTGAAAAATATAAAAATGGAGAATTAGAAAAGATAAAAGTAGCAGGTTCTGCTAAGCATGGTTCAAACTAGATTGGAGGATGATTTTACATTGAATATAGCAGTTCTAAGTGGAAAAGGAGGAACAGGTAAAACAACAGTTTCTACTAACTTGGCTCTTGCATTTGGAGCAAGTTACATAGACTGTGATGTAGAAGAACCAAATGGTTTTTTGTTTTTAAAGCCAAAGGTGGATATAGAAGAGAAAGTTAAAGTTGAATATCCAATTATAGATGACAGTAAGTGCATTAATTGTGGTGAATGTGTAGATGTTTGTATGTTCAATGCACTTGCTAAAGTGAAAAAAGATATTATTCTTTTCCAAAAATTATGTCATGGATGTGGTGCTTGTCAGATTGCATGTAAGTATAATGCTATAACTTATGGAAAAAGGGAAATAGGAAAGATTGAAAAGGGAAAAACAAGAGGCATAAATTGCAGTAGAGGGATTTTGAATATAAGTGAACCAATGGCAGTACCAGTCATAAGACAGCTCCTTGAACATTTACCAAATGAATTAAATATAATTGACTGTCCACCTGGAACTTCATGTAATGTAGCAAATACATTAAAATATGCTGATGGTGCAGTGCTCGTTACAGAACCTTCAGAGTTTGGACTTCATGATCTTAAGATGGCAGTTGAACTTGTTAGGATATATAGAATACCATTTGGTATTATTATAAATAAAGATAACGGAAAGAGAAATATAGTAAAAGAGTATTGTAGTCAAGAAAAAATTCCGTTAATAGGAACAATTCCTTACAATAGAAATACTGCAGTTGTTTATTCAAAGGGAGAACTTCTATATGATGATGAATATTATAAAACCTTATTTGACAATCTTTCAAAACAAGTAAAGGAGGTGCTTTCTTGGAATTAGTAATTGTAAGTGGGAAAGGTGGTACAGGAAAGACAACTATTGCAACGGCTATATCTGAACTTGCTAAAGATGTAATAAGAGTAGATTGTGATGTGGATGCACCTAATTTATATTTATTCTACAAGGGTCATGATATTCAAAAAAGTAAATTTATAGGTGGAAAAAAGGCAAGTATAGATGAAAAACTCTGTATCAAGTGTGGAAAATGTGAAAGTGTATGTAAGTTTAAAGCTATAGATAATTTTACTGTAAATCCATTTTCATGTGAAGGCTGTGGAGCATGTACTTTGGTATGTCCACAAAATGCTATAGAATTAAAGGATGAAAAGACTGCAGATACATTTGTAACAAAGACTGATAAAGGAATAATTTCAAGAGCAGAAATGGATATAGGCGGTGACGGCTCGGGAAAACTGATAAATTCTCTAAGAGAAAACGGGAAAAAATTCAATAAAGATAATAAATTGACTATAATAGATGGCTCACCAGGTATTGGATGTCCAGTTATGTCTTCAATAACAGGAACGGATGTGGCACTTGTTGTAACAGAGCCAACAGAGTCAGGATTTCAAGATTTAATAAGAATAATTGATTTGTGTAATCACTTTGAAATTTTAACTATGGTTTGCATAAATAAATATGACGTAAACTATGCTATTACAAATAAAATAGAGAAGTTTATTGAAAGTAGAAATTTGATTTTAGCAGGGAAAATTCCATATGATGATTTAGTTATGAAGTCTATAAATGAAATTAAGCCAATAATATGTTATGAAAACAGCAAAGCTAAAGATGCCATTTGTGATATGTGGGACAATATAAAGAAGTTTTTAAACTAAAAATATATTGATTTGGGGGGCATGATGTATACATGGATATTTGTTTGGAATGTATTTACTGTACTATAAACAGAACGGATTCTTTATTTAGTCAATATGAAAAAGATGAAGAAAAAAAGTTAGAATTTATGAAAAAAGTATTTAATATTATCTTAACTCTTAAGAAAGAAGATACATCACCATATCTTAATTCACAGGTTATAAGAGCTTTAAATGATGAACTTGATTTAGGAGATATTTATCATGATATAAAAATAAAGTATAATAATTTGTTGCTCTCAATGGAAGGAGAAATTTTAAACTTTATTAATAATTCAGATGATAAGGTTCTTACGGCACTAAAGTATGCTATGGTAGGAAATTTTATTGATTTTGGGGCAATGGATAGTGTGGATGTTAATGAGCTAAAAAGATTGATAAAAAATGCTAAAGATCAGCCTATTGATGAAGTTGAATATAAGAATTTCATAGGTGAATTGAAAAATGCTAAAAAAGTAGCTTATATTATAGACAATGCAGGTGAAATAGTTTTTGATAAAGTATTTATTGACGTTATAAAGAAAACATATCCGGAAATAGATATAGATGTAATTGTAAGAGGAAAACCAATATATAATGATGCAACTATTTTAGATGCAGAAGATGTAGGAATGTATAAGATTGCTAATGTTATAGAAAATGGGACTAATATACCAGGTACACAGTTAGATAAAATAAATGAAAAATCTAGACACGCAATATTAAGTGCAGATTTAATAATTTCAAAAGGACAGGGAAATTTTGAAGGATTATATGGATGTGGTAAGAATATATATTATATATTTTTGTGCAAATGTGATTTGTTTGTTAAAAGATTTAATATGAAAAAGTTCACAGGAATTTTTGCAAATGAAAAAAATATAAGAAATATGATTGCAAAATAGATTAAAATTAAGTTAAAGGTGGTAATTAAAATGGAAAAAATTCAAGGAAATAAGAAATCATCTCTTCAACCAGCACCTAAGGTACTAGTATCTTGTAGAGATAAAAAAGGAAGGGATAATGCACTTGCTGTAGCTTATTGTTGTAATTGTAGTTTTGATCCACCAATGATAATGGTGGGTATTGTACCTTCAAGATTTTCATATCATATGATTAAGGAAACTGGTGTATTTGTAGTAAATATTCCGGGAAAAGAACAGCAGAAGATGTTTGACTACTTAGGAAATCATAGTGGAAGGGACGAAGATAAATTTAAGAAAATAGGAGTAAAAACTGAGGAAGCTAAGACAATTAATGCTCCTTTACTTTCAGATTGTCCTGTAAATATAGAGTGTAAGGTAGTAGATTCTATAGTTACCGGTTCACATGAAATGTTTGTAGGAAAGATAGAGTATGTAAATGCAGATAAAAAAATAGTTGATGAAAAGGGAAATATAGATTTTTCAAAAATTGACCTCATTTAATGTTATAATATAAAGAAAACATACAACAATGGAGGTCTTTTATGAATATTTTAGTTGTTACTGGTAGTCCACGCAAGGGTGGAAATACAGAAATTATGGCAGAGGCTTTTGCACAGGGTGCAAGAGAAACAGGTAATACTGTAGATATTGTAAAATTAAGCAGTGTTAAGGTGAATCCATGTATGGCCTGTGAGTACTGCCGCACTCATGATGGTGAATGCATTCAAAAAGATGGAATGCAAGATATTTATAAAATAATGGACAAGTCAGATATGATTGTCTACGCATCCCCAGTATATTATTTTACTATGACTTCACAGATAAAAGCTGTAATAGATAGATTTTATGCTAAAGGTAAAGTTGGCTACAATATTAAAAGTGCAGCTCTTCTTTTGAATTCAGCTTCAGAAAATGTATATGATTCTTCTATTCAATGTTATAAGGCAATTAATAGATATATGAACTGGACTGATAAGGGGATTATAACTATAAGCGGCATGTCTAGCAAGGGTGCTATGAAACAATCAAGTGAACTTGAAAAAGTTAGAGAGTTTGGAAGAAGTATTAAATAGTAAATTGTTGTTTGTGGAGCTATTTATATATTGAGATTGTTTATGAAAAGGAGATGAGAGTAAAAATTGTGTAGTAAATGGTACCCTTTTTTATATAATGGACAAAAATATCATGCTAGATTTAACAAAGAAGATTTCAAAAAAACAGAAGTGTGTAGAGAAGGAGAAACAGAGAGGATAGATCTATCTAAGTGCAAGGATCGTGAGTTTAAGGAACAACTTAGAATTCTTTATTTAAAAGTTAGATTAATTCAATAAAATTATGTATATAAAAGAGTTTTGAATTTATTCAAAACTCTTTTTGTGAGGTTACATATTTTGCTACTTGAGAATATTTATAATCTATATTCCATTGATTATAATTTTTATCTTTTCTATGATCTTTTAAATTGTAATTTTCACTTAAATATTTTCCAAAGTCAAGACTTATTTTTGCAGCACCCCAAATGTTTAAATGTCCTGAATTATACATTTCCTTTTTAAAGTCTAAGTGTATTTCATCTAGTTTATCATTATAATTTATAAAAGGAACATTGTTTTTTTCTGCTATTTCTTTAACCTTATTAAAAAGTTTTGCTTGATTATGGGACCAGTCATTTGAAGCTGATTCAGCGTTGTAATCACAAGGAGTATTAACAAGAATTAGTTTTAAATTATTTTTTTTACATAAGTCTATAATTTTATTTAAATAAATTGATGATTTTTTTGGAAGATCTACTGTACCTGAAACTGTCTGTGAAGTCTGGTCTGCAGTTGAGTCATCCTTTCCATATACTTTAGTACCTGCGTCAAATCCTTTTGCATAGTATTCCTCATCGCTTCTATAATTAAAGTCCCTTTCTGTAAGTTCATTCCATCTATAGTGATATTTTAAAAATGGGAGTAAATAACTTAATCTATCTTTAAGTGGAGCACAATTTTGTATTGCTTCTAGTTTATTAATTGAAAATCTCAAGTTATCAAGGGCGTTGCTTATGTATCCTTTTTCTCCATATTCAGCAGTTCTTGCTAAGTAATAGGCATCTACAACTACAATAGGATTTTTGTGTGTCTTTAGAACTTCTTTTAGTATATAGTAAGTTAAATCTATAGATTGCCCACCTGTTGCATAGTTAAAGCTTGTTATACCATAGTTGTGCCAGAGTACATTTGGATCTATTCCACTGTTCATATGGCTTCCTCCCATTAAAACCACGTCATATGAATTGCCAGTATGGTTATATAATCCTTCTATAAGCTTACCTCTATGATTTGTTTTTAATATAAATATAGGAGTTATGAGAGAAATTATAGATATTAAAACTACGAAAAAAATAGAAAATTTAAAAAAAGCTTTTTTAATCACAAATATTTCCTCCTAAAACTGAGAATATATGAACTGTTGAGTACCAGTTTCTGATCCATATGTACCAAATATTAATATAATGAGCAAAGATGCAAAATACACAAACCATCTGAATGCAAGATTTTGTTTTGAAAGTTCATATCTCAAATTCATATTTCTTTGGAGTAAATTTACAATTAACACTGTAAAAAGACTAAACATTGCTACAGAAAAATTTAATGAATCAACTCCTAGTTTGTATACTGAACCATCAATGAATATGTACGGATTAAAATAAAACATATTTTTAATTAATATAATAGCACCTTTGAAGGAGTTTGCCCTGAAGAATAACCAGGCAAAGTCAATTAATACAAAGTTAATTGTTATTTGAATCAATTTATAGCTAAAGACATTTGTTCTAATTTTAAATAATTCTATAAGTTTCCTTTTTATAGGACTTATGACTTTCCCAATTATGTAATAAGTACCGTGTAGTCCTCCCCAAATAATAAAGGTGAAACCTGCACCATGCCATATACCACTTACTAAAAATACAACCATAACATTAAAATAAGTTCTAAGTTTGCTACATCTACTTCCTCCTAGAGGAAAATACAAGTAATCCATAAACCAGCTAGTAAGTGAAATATGCCATCTTTTCCAAAATTCTCTTATTGATTTTGCAAAATAAGGTCTTTCAAAGTTTTTGGATAGTTTAAATCCCATAACTTCAGCAGCGCCTATTGCTATATCAGAGTATGATGAAAAATCACAATAAAGTTGGAAAGCAAATAATACTGTAGCTAAAATTACTTCAAGTCCTCTATGGTTTGCAGGATTATTATAAACAGTATTTATAAATGGAGCTATTTTATCTGCAAACATAGTTTTCTGAAAATATCCCCATAACATCAAAAGGAGTCCATTTTTTACTCTGGTGTAATCAAAGTAGTGTCTATCATATATTTGATGCATAAAGTTTTTTGACTTCTGAATAGGGCCAGATAACAATTGTGGAAAAAAGGACACAAATAAAGCATACTTAAAAGGATTTAATTCAACTTCTATATCCCCTCTATAAACATCCATTATATAACTTAAAGCTTGAAAAGTGTAAAATGAAAGTCCTATAGGCATAATAACATCAAATGATGGAATGCTAATAGAAATACCAAAGTTTGATAGTATTCGTATTAAGCTTGAAGTGAAAAAATTATAGTATTTAAATAAGAATAATATTCCTAGATTACTCGACATACTTAGAAAAACGAATAATTTTTTTGTACCTATTTTATTTGACTTTCCTATTAAAAGTCCACCAATATATGTAGTCATTGTGCATGTAACAAGTAAAATCAAATATTTTGGATTGGCACTCATATAAAAGTAATAGCTTGATATTAGAAGCCATATCCATCGCACTTTGTGAGGTATAATAAAGTAAAGAATTGATACAATAGGGAAAAATATTAAAAATTGCATTGAGTTAAAATACAAGTTAAGAAACCTCCTTTTAAGCATAAAAAACTCATCATATGAATATACTGGCCTATTTATCTATTTTTGGTAAGTTTAAAATTAAACATTAACATTTTAGATTATAATTCATATATATGTCAAGTATGTGACAAAATCTAAAATATAAGAATAGTAATCATTAATGAACATAAAAAAGTATCAGTAGATTTTGAAGGTTAAAAAATCTACTGATACTTTTTATCTATTTCCTGTGAGCAATCATAGATACACCGTCTTTATAAAACTTAAGACCATAAATACTGTCTTTACTTCCTGTAATGAACTCTATTTCTAAATCTGCTTCTTTAAGAAAGAATTTCTTTGAAGATTCAGGAAAGAGCTGATATTTTATGCCTTCAGTTGGTTCATAGTAAAGATTACCATTTTCATTTTTTATAGTGATATTTTGCTGATTTGCATTTAAATAATATGTTCCAGCATATTTTTCTAAAATTTTACTATCTAGATTAATTTCAGTTTTAGGTGTTGGCAGTGTATAACTTCCACCCATGCATATGTCTGCAAGAGTATCATTTAGAGAGTTTAAATTATAATAACCTACATTTGTAAGAAGAATTATAGTAAGATCATTTTCTGGATACCTTGCAATGTTGCTTGTAAATCCTAATATATTTCCACCATGATATATTTCTTTTCCGTATTTCCCATCAGTGATCATCCAACCATATCCATAATAAGGTTGATATTCACCAACTTTGACATAGCCTGTAAAAATCTTATTTAAAGTTGAATTACTCACTAATTTTTCTGTATAAAGAGCTCTATCCCATTTATATAGGTCTTCTGTAGTTGAATACAGTGAACCAGCACCATAAGTTCCATTTAGAGTCATTTCATCATCTATTGGATATATATCAAGATATCCGCTATATCCTGAAGAGGTATATAATTTGTCAGAACCATTATAAGCTATTCCTGTATTATTCATATTCAAAGGTTTAAAAATATTTTCCTTAAGGTAATCTATGTAACTTGTACCAGTAACCTTTGTAATTATATATCCAAGTAAAACGTAGCCTGAATTTGAATATGAAAATTTTGTACCAGGTTCGAATTCAAGTGGCTTATTTTTAAATAAGTTAATCACATTTTGTATATCTTTAAAAGAATCAGTTTTCATAGTCCAAAACTCAGGTAAATTTGTATAATTTACTATTCCTGAAGTATGAGTTAAAAGGTTTTTGATAGTTATAGTATTACCTTTTGGATAGTCAGGTATATACTTAGATATAGGATCATCTTCACTTAGAAGACCTTTTTCCTCTAGTTGCATTATAGCCATAGCTGTAAATTGTTTTGTCATAGAGCCTATTGGAAATTCAGTTTGTGGAGAGTTATCAATATTTTGCTCGAAGTCAGATTTACTATAGCCTTTATTTAAAAGTATATTTCCGCCTTTAGCTACAAGAACACTTCCATGAAAATTATCATATTTTTGAAGTAAAGTCATATAGGTGTTCAATTTCTGGGATATATAAGAATATGTATTTGAATTAAGTGAATCTTTAAAATAACTTTCTTCATTTTTATAAGGTGTACATATTTTTGCAACTTTAGTATAGCTATTCCAATTTATTGTTTTTCCTAGAACTTTACTAAAAAATTCAAGTGGAACATAAATAATATTGTTTTTTATCACAGGAGCTGTAGATAAGGTTATTGTTTTACCATTTGATGATATTTTTTTATAATTATTTTTAAGTGTTATGTTGTATGAGGAATTACTTAGTAGAACATAGTCTTTGTTCATTTTAAGATTGAAGTCATTTCCAAGATTTTTGTAAATTGAATTTAAAGGAATCATTACTATTGAATTTAAATCCTGATAAGGTTTGTTTATATCAGATGAGATATTTATACCGTTTATACTAACAGTAATTGGACTAGATGTTTTTTGTGAGATTACATCTTGTGCTTGTACATTTGAAATACTGCTACTTAAAATAAGAAAAATTGATATCGTTATATAAGAAATACAAGAAAAAGTTTTTTTTATCATTTATAATTATCCCCCTATACTTTTTAATATACTAATTATAATAATAACATATAAATAGGAGATAAATATATATATTAGAAATTTTTGAAATCTATATTTAGTATTCTAATTATTAAGAAATATATAAAAAGGATTGAATTTTTAAAAAATTCAATCCTAATTTAAAGTAATTTAATTGTATTAAATTACTTTATTATTTCATATTTTGCTCATATGCTTCAATCATCTTTTTTACCATATTTCCACCAACGGAGCCGGCTTCTCTTGCAGTAAGATCTCCATTATAACCCTGTTTTAAATTTACTCCAACTTCTCTTGCAGATTCCATTTTAAATTGGTTCAATTTTTCCTTAGCTTCAGGTACTACTAATTTATTACTGTTATTTGATGCCATGTTAATCACTCCTCTTTAGAATATTTTAATAAGTATTAATTACTTATAATTAGAGTTTGCACAATATCTAAAAAAATATGTTAGGTAATTAGAGGACTTATTGGTAAAGTTATATACAAGTACGAAAATAGATATTAAATATATATTTTAGGTATAGATTGATTATATTTAAACTTATTCAATAATAATTATGTATTGATAAATAAAATATTTATATGTATCATTTAATTATCTAGGAAATTATTAGAAGGGGAGTAATATTTATGCCACAAAATAATTTTAATTCTTGTGAAATGCTTAAAATTGCATTGATTATGGAAGATGAGGGATATAAATTTTATACAAATGGAGCAAGACATACTAAAGGAAAGATAAAAGAATTTTTAAAATCCGCAGCAGGACAAGAGTTTATACACCGTGAAAAATTTCAAAAACTATTTGATGAGGCTTCTAAAAAAATTGACACTGAGCCGGATTATCTGTTTGATGAAGAAGTAACTGCATATTTGAAAGATTTAATAGAAAATAAAGTCTTTGATCAAAAAGAACAGCCTGATGATGCATTTTGTGATTTAAAAACTGCAATAGAACATGCTATAGAAACAGAAAAGCTTACAGTTGATGTATATTCACATATGTATAAAGGTGTTTCTGAAAAAGATGTAAAAGATACTTTAGAAGTTATATTAGAAGAAGAAAAATCACATGTGGAATACTTTTCAAATTTACTTGATGAGATTGTGTAGTATTTTCTGGAATTAAGCTAAGTTTGCTTTGAATTATATCTTTATAGTAAAATTATAATCAATGTGTTCAAAAGTAAATGTAGATTTTATGTTAATGGAGGTATATATATGCAAAAGTCAGTTGAAATTCAAAGCAGAGGGCTTACTTTAAGAGGAATGATGCATGTACCAGATAATATGAAGAATAAAATTTCAATGGTTTGTATGTTTCATGGATTTACAGGAAATAAAGCTGAAAAACATTTTATATTTGTAAAGTTGTCAAGGATGCTTGAAAAGATAGGAATTGGAAGTGTAAGATTTGATTTTAGTGGAAGTGGTGAAAGTGATGGAGAGTTTGTAGATATGACAATACTTACAGAACTTCAAGAGGCAAAGGATATATTAAATTATGTAAAAGGACTTGAATTTGTGGATAATAATAATATAGGAGTTTTAGGACTCAGCATGGGTGGTGCTGTTTCGAGTATACTTGCAGGTGATTGCAAGGAGAGTGTTAAAGCACTTTGTCTATGGGCGCCTGCAGGTAATATGGGAGAAATAGTAAAAAACTTTGAAACTGATAAAAATGTTGATACAATTCAAAATAAAGGATTTCTTGATATTGGAGGATTTTGTGTTGGAATTGACTTCGTAAAAGCATTAAATGGTTTGGATATATTTAATAGATCTTCAGTATATGATAAAAATGTACTTTTGATTCATGGAAATTTGGATGAAACAGTGCCTTTTAAGACTTCAGAGCGTTATCTTGATATCTATGGAGAAAATGCATTTTTGCATCCTATTGAAGGGTCTGATCATACATTTAACAGAAAGGATTGGGAAGATGAAGTATTAGACTGTACATCAGAGTTTTTTCGCACTGAATTGATTGATAAGTAGAAAACAGAACTTTACTATTTCCTTATAGTGTTCTATTTTATAGTTGATAATGTGAACACTTCTTTCTTCTTTAATCTATCCTCCATATACATCTAATTTATGATATATATATTTAAAAGTAAATAAGACACTTGACTTCGAGCTAACTGAAATATATATTTTTTTAATAAAAGAAAGTTGCTATCATAGTTTCTATAAATATAGAAACTTTTGACTAAATACAATATAAATTGACTAATAGATATGAGCATAATTAAAAAATTAAATACAAGAAAAAGAAAATATTATAGATTGAAAAATAAAAGTTAAAAATT
>NZ_JACGAG010000001.1:72500-457523 GCF_014050525.1 Clostridium sp. cel8 | reverse complement strand
TGATAGGTCAGGAGTGTAAGCATGGTAACATGTTCAGCTGACTGATACTAATAGGTCGAGGGCTTGACCAAAATATATATCTTACTGTGCAATTTTCAGAGAATAATATTCAAATATATTATTGACAAATAATATATTTCAGTGTATAATTTTTTCAGTAATAAAAAGTGTTTTCTATATAAACTTAAATATAAAAAATAAATTGATAGTAATTTATGAAATCTGGTGGTAATGACGTGAAGGCAACACTCCTTCCCATTCCGAACAGGCAAGTTAAGCTTCATTGTGCCGATGGTACTGCAGAGGAGGCTCTGTGGGAGAGTAGGTAGCTGCCAGATAAAATGTTCCGTGGTAGCTCAATGGTTGAGCATTCGGCTGTTAACCGAAGGGTTGGAGGTTCGAGCCCTCTCCACGGAGCCATTTTTTTATTTTCAATTAAATTTTTGATTTGTCTTTTTTACATGATAATTTGCTAAAAAAGATTAGGACAAAATTTATCCTAATCTTTTTTCTATTCTTTTGTAATTTTATCCCCATCACTTAAAAGTACAATAGTTCCATCTATGTCCGTTCTATACACTTGTATATTTTTCTTCTTTAGATTATTTAATGTCTTTCTATTTGGATGACCATACTTATTGTCTTTTCCACAGCTTATTACTGCTATTTTGGGATTTACATTATTTAAAAAATCCTCTGTAGTAGATGTTGAACTTCCATGATGTCCTACTTTTAATACATCAGATGATAAATCATAATTATTATTTAGCATTTCTGCTTCACTTGTCTTTTCGGCATCTCCTGTAAATAAAAAGCTTGTATTTGCATATGTTATTTTTAATACCACAGAATAGTTATTGGTATCTGGATAACTGCTGCTATTAGGTGCAAGTATTTCAGCTTTTACATTTTCTCCTAAATCAAGCGTATCTCCAGGATGTGGTACAGTAATTTTCATATCTTTTTCTTTTAATGCTTCTATCATATTTTCAAAAGTTTTCGTATTTACTACTTTTTTTGGAGCTATAAATGAATCTATTTCATATTTTTTTATTATTTGTGCCATATTTCCTATATGATCTTCATGAGGATGAGTTGCAATGACATAATCTAATTTCGTTATATTTTCTTTTTTAAGATATGTCATTATATTGCTTTCGCTGTCATTTGGTCCTGAATCTATTAGAAGATTTTTACCATTTACCTGTATGAGTTCACTATCTCCTTGGCCGACATCTATGTAGGATACTTTAAGTCCTGAATAGTTAGATTTTTCACTTGATGTTTCTACACTTGAACAACCAGATAAAATAGATATAAAGAAAAAAATAACTAAAACAAAAATATATAATTTTTTTGAAAATTTCATTTTAAATATACCTGCCTATTCTTTTATTAAATTTTTAATTTCTTCTCTTATTGTATCTGATAAATTTTCTCTTTCTTCTCTGGATAAATCTTCTGTATATATTGGCTTACATATAGTAAGATTTACATCTGAAGGTTTTAAATTGCTATGTGGATTTCCTTCTCTTAATTTATAACTTCCATCTATAGCTACAGGAACAATGGGTACTTTTGATTTTAATGCAAGCTTCAAACTTCCTTTTTTAAATTCACCAACTTTAGGACCGCGACTTCTAGTTCCTTCTGGAAATATTACCATACTATGACCATTTTTTAATTTTGTTATTCCCTCATTTATTGATTTAACTGAGGATCTTATATTGCTTCTATCCATAAAGATACAATTGATTTGTTCCATCCAATAACTTATTATTTTAACTTTTTTAATTTCTTTTTTTGCAATAAATCCAACCATTCTATCTACAGATGAGATTATAATTGGAATGTCTAAAAATCCTTGATGATTTGAAACAAAAAGACATGCACCTTTTGGAATATTTTCCCTTCCATTTACAGTTATATTTGCACCTATTGCTTTTAAAATAAAATTAGACCATTTTTTTACTGAATTGTATGTGTATAATTCAACTTCCTTTTCAGTCCCAGTTTTTTTTAATCTCTCAAGTTTTATCTTTTTAAATAGAGAGTATATCATGTATAGGACAAGAAGAAAGTAAAGTAATATACTTCTTATCATAATAATAGTTCCTCCTAAAATAATTTTATTAACTATCCTATTATATTATATATATAATGTTATATTAAGACAATTAAATTGATATGAGTCCAATTACATATGATTAAAATCATTTACAATGAATAAATGAAAGTTTAAATAAAAATAAGTCAAAAATAAGAAAATTTATATTTGATTATAATTAGTAAAGATGATACAATATAACCATAACATTTTAAAGAACCTTGTATATTCTAGAATATATAAGGGATTTCGGATCTTGTTGTAAATAATATGTTTTCTTTAAAAAGAAAGTAAAATTCATAAATTGAATTATTTAGAATAATTTAATTCAAAAACGTGTTATTTTATATAGTGCCAATATGAGGAGGAGATGATGTGTATGTATAATTACAAGTTGCAAAATGTGCAAGAACCTAATCTATACAAAGACATATTTCCATATGATGAAGTGCCTAAAATAGTTTTTAGTGGTGTTCAATTTCCTATGAATATACCTGATGATATATGGATTACTGATACTACATTTAGAGATGGGCAGCAATCAATGGAGCCATTTACACTAGAGGAAATAGTTAGAATATATGATTATCTTCATGAACTGGATAATAATTCTGGAATAATAAGACAAAGTGAGTTTTTCCTATACAGTGAAAAGGACAGAAAAGCTGCTGAAATCTGTATGGAAAGAGGATATAAATTTCCTGAAATAACTTCATGGATAAGAGCTAATAAAGAAGATTTTAAATTGGTTAAGGATATGGGCATAAAGGAAACGGGAATGCTTATGTCCTGCTCGGATTATCATATATTTAAGAAACTCAAGAAAACCAGAGAAGAAACTGCAAATATGTACCTATCTGTGGTAGAAGAAGCGTTAAACAATGGAATAATACCAAGATGCCATTTAGAAGATATAACTAGAGCTGATTTTTATGGATTTGTTGTTCCTCTTGTAAATAAGCTTATGGAAATGTCAAGGGAGGCTAAAATTCCAATTAAGATAAGACTTTGTGATACTTTGGGACTTGGAGTTCCATATGGACAAACAGATATTCCAAGAAGTGTGCAGGGACTTGTTTATGGATTGAAGAAAAATTGCAATGTTCCTGAAGAATGTATGGAGTGGCATGGACACAATGATTTTCATTTAGCAGTTGATAATTCAACTACGGCATGGCTCTATGGAGTATCATCTGTAAACACCACACTATTTGGAATTGGCGAAAGGACGGGAAACTGTCCTATGGAGGCAATGCTTTTTCAATATGCACAAATCAAAGGTACTATAAAAAACATGAATTTTGAAATTATTACAGAACTTGCAAATTATTTTAAAAATCAAATAGGTTATGATATAAATCCTAAAATGCCTTTTGTTGGAAGTCAATTTAATGTTACAAAGGCAGGAATACATGCAGATGGAATGCTTAAAGATGAAGAGATATATAATGCATTTAATACTAAAAAGATACTTGGAAGACCTGTTGTAATTGAAATAAATCAGTATTCAGGATTAGCAGGTATTGCAGCATGGATAAACAGTTATTATAGATTAAAAGGTGATAATAAGGTTGGAAAGAAAGATAGCGGTATTTTAGAAATAAAAAAATGGATTGATAACCAGTATAAAATGGGAAGAACAAGTATAATAAGGAATAATGAAATGGAACTTCTCGTAAAGAAATTTATGCCTGAAGTACTTGAAAAAAGAGAAGAGAGAGCTTGTTGAATTTAGATAAAATAGGTTTTATTTATAAAATGGAGGATTGGATATAAATGGGATTAAACGTAACACAAAAAATTATAAAATCACATCTAGTTAAAGGAAATATGGTACCAGGAGAAGAAATAGCAATAAAAATAGATAGAACTTTAACTCAGGATTCTACAGGAACTATGGCATATTTGCAATTTGAGGCTCTTGGAATAGATAGAGTTAAAACAAAGAGATCAGTTGCATATATAGACCATAATATACTTCAATCAGGTCCTGAAAATGCAGATGATCATCTCTATATCCAGACTGTTGCTAAAAAACATGGTATTTATTTTTCAAGACCTGGAAATGGAATATGCCATCAGGTTAATCTTGAAAGATTTTCAGTTCCAGGGGATACTCTTTTAGGTTCGGATAGTCATACGCCAACTGGTGGTGGCATAGGAATGCTTGCAATTGGAGCAGGTGGATTAGATGTTGCCGTAGCTATGGGTGGCGGAGAATATTATATAAATATGCCTAAGATAGTAAAAGTAAATTTAAAGGGAAAACTCAGTCCTTGGGTTACTGCAAAAGATATAATACTTGAAATGCTGAGAAGGCTTACTGTTAAAGGCGGAGTTGGAAAAATATTTGAATATACAGGTGAAGGGGTAGCTACTTTATCTGTACCAGAGAGAGCAACTATTACAAATATGGGAGCTGAGCTTGGAGCTACAACTTCTATATTTCCAAGTGATGATGTTGCGCGTGAATTTTTAAAAGCTCAGGGAAGAGAAGATGATTTTTCCTATGTTAAACCTGATGAAGATGCACAGTATGATGAAGAAATGGAAATAGATTTGTCTTTACTTGAACCTATGGTAGCTTGTCCACATAGCCCTGATAAGGTAGTACCTGTTTCAGAGTTAAAAGATGTTAAAGTAAATCAAGTATGTATAGGAAGTTGTACAAATTCATCTTATGTAGATATGATGAAAGTTGCACATATACTTGATGGAAATACTGTAAATGAGAATGTATCACTTACTATTTCTCCAGGTTCAAAGCAAGTTTTAAATATGATTTCTGAAAATGGTGCACTTGCATCTATGGTAGGTGCAGGGGCTAGAATTCTTGAAAGTGCTTGTGGACCTTGTATAGGTATGGGACAATCTCCTGCTACAAATGGAGTATCTTTAAGAACTTTTAACAGGAATTTTGAAGGAAGATCAGGTACAAAATCTGCACAAGTTTATCTTGTGAGTCCTGAAATTGCAGCAGTTTCTGCGATAAATGGATACATTTCGGATCCTAGAGAATTTGGAGATCCAATTTCCATAGATATGCCGAATAAATTTCTTGTTAAAGATAATATGATTGTTCCTCCAGCTGAAACAGGAGAAGATGTTGAAGTTGTAAGAGGTCCTAATATAAAGCCATTTCCAAAGGCAAAATCATGTGAAGAAGTTGTGTCTGGAAAGGTACTTACAAAAGTTGGAGATAATATAACTACAGATCATATAATGCCTTCAAATGCAAAACTTCTTCCATATAGATCTAATATACCTTATCTTGCAGAATACTGCCTTACTCCATGTGATGAGGATTTTCCTAAAAAGGCAAAGGAAAATGGCGGTGGATTAATAGTGGCAGGTATAAATTACGGACAAGGTTCTAGTAGGGAGCATGCAGCATTGGCCCCTCTTTATCTTGGAATAAAAGCAGTACTTGCAAAATCTTTTGCAAGAATTCATATGGCAAATTTAATAAATAACGGAATAATGACACTTGTTTTTAAGAATGAAGAGGATTATGATAAGATAGATATAATGGATAAACTTGTAATAGAAGATGCATTGAATCAGATTAAAAATGATATAGTTATAGTTACAAATAAGGATAAAAATGAAAAATATGAAATGATATTTAATGTTACAGATAGACAGAGAGATATGATAAAATTTGGTGGACTTTTAAATATGATGAAGGAAATTAACAATAGATAAAATTGTTTGGAGGCATTTGAATGAAACATAAAGTTACACTTATTAAAGGTGATGGAATAGGTCCAGAAGTTTGTATGGCTGCAAAAAAAGTTGTAGATTCTACTGGAGTAGATATAGAATGGGATATATTTGAAGCAGGTGCTTCAGTAATAGAGAAGTACAAAACTCCAATACCACAGCATATAATAGAGAGTATAAAGAAAAATAAAGTTTGCCTTAAAGGCCCAGTTACTACACCTGTTGGAAAGGGATTTAGAAGTGTAAATGTAACTTTGAGAAAGAGTTTGAACTTATATGCTAATATAAGACCTATAAAGACATATGAGGGAGTAAAATCTAGATATGACAATGTGGATCTTGTAATATTTAGGGAAAACACTGAGGATTTATATGCTGGTATAGAACATATGGTAAGCTGCGATATTGCAGAAAGCGTAAAAATAATATCAAAGAAGGCAAGCAAGAGGATAGTTAAGGCTGCTTTTGATTATGCAGTTTCAAATGGAAGAAAAAAGGTTACAGCTGTTCATAAAGCAAATATAATGAAACTTTCCGATGGATTGTTTTTAAAAACTGCAGAGGAAGTAGCAAAGGAATATAAGGATATTGAGTTTGAAAGTGTTATAGTTGATGCTATGAGCATGAAGCTTGTATTAAATCCTGAGAATTATGATGTACTTGTAATGCCTAATCTATATGGAGATATTTTATCAGATATGGCATCAGGCCTTATAGGAGGACTTGGTCTTGTGCCAGGTGCAAATGTAGGAGAAGATGCAGCAGTATTTGAGGCTGCACATGGCTCAGCACCTGATATTGCAGGGAAAAATAAGGCTAATCCAACGGCAATAATACTTTCAGCTGCTATGATGTTAAGACATATTGGAGAAAAAGAAGCAGCACAGAGAATAGAAAAATCAGTGGAAAGTTTGCTTAAAGAGAAAAAATATCTTACATGTGACTTAGGAGGAAATTTGGGCACAAGAGAATTTACCGATGCACTTATCTCAAAACTTAAAAGTATAGTATTGTAAATAGGACATAGGCTAAGAATTTCTATTTTACTTTTAGAAATTCTTAGTTTTTTTATTTTATAATTATAGTTTATTTAAGTCATATGGTGTTTCTTGGTATACATAGTAATTGAGCCAGTTTAAAAATAATAAGTTAGCATGTGCTTTCCATGTTGATAGAGGCTGTTTTGTAACATCATCATCTGGAAAATAGTGCTTTGGAATCTCTGGGTTAAGATTGCTTTTAATGTCCCTTTCGTATTCTGATTTTAATGTAAGTGTGTCATATTCTGAGTGCCCTGTAACAAATATTTGACGACCAGCTTTTGTAGATACAATGTAAACTCCTGCTTCATTAGATTCTGATAGTATATAAAGTTCAGGTACTTTTTTTATGTCTTCTTTTTTTGTGTAAGTATATCTTGAATGAGGAGCATAAAATATATCGTCAAATCCTCTTAAAAGTTTTATGTTTCTCTTGGTTATTGTATGTTGAAATACTCCAGATAATTTTTTTTCTAAAGGGTATTTTGGAATTTTAAAGTGGTGATATAAACCAGCTTGAGCTCCCCAACATATATGAAAAGTTGAAAATACATTTTTCAACGACCAATCCATTATTTCTGTAAGTTCATCCCAGTAGTCCACATCTTCAAATTTTAAGGTTTCTACAGGTGCACCTGTTATTATCATACCGTCAAATTTTCTATCTTTTATTTCATCAAAGGTTTGGTAATACTTAAATAGATACTCCTCAGAAGTATTTTTAGACCTATGAGATTTAGGATATATTAGGGTTATGTCAACTTGAAGTGGAGAATTTCCAAGTAATCTTAAAAGTTGAGTTTCCGTGACGGTTTTAATAGGCATAAGGTTTAATATAACTATGTTAAGTGGTCTTATATCTTGAGTTGTTGCGCGTTTTTCGTTCATTACAAATATATTTTCAGATTTTAATATGTCAGAAGCTGGTAGATCATTAGGTATATTTATTGGCATTGTACTCATCCTTTTCACTAATTAATTTGTTAAATAAAATCTTATTTTAACTAATATCTAACTAGATTTTAAGTGATTAGAAATATAAGACAATAAAAAAAGCTGTTTTATAAGAAAAACAACTTTTTTATTCACGCTATTTTTCTTATCTTTCAGAAAAAATCTGTAGGAATTAACACCATACATTCAAATGAAAAATGCTGGTTGTCGGACATCATTGGGCCTATCCCTCTGTCACTCTTGATAAGATTCTATTTAATTAATACAGTATGTTATACTAAAATACTTTGATTGTCAATATGTATAAAATTAAATTTTATATTTATATTGACAATTAAATTAAAAAGTATTAGCATTAAATAAACTATAATTGAATAATTTGTTCTTATCAAGAGAGGTGGAGGGACTGGCCCTGAGAAACCCGACAACCAACATGTTATACATGTAGTGGTGTTAATTCCTACAGGATAGTAAACAATTCTGGAAGATAAGAAAACATTCTGAAGAAAATAGGATTCAGGCTGCTTTTCTTAAAAAGCAGCTTTTTTAATTAAACTTTTATAAGGAGAGAATTTATGAGCATAAAGTCTATATTAAATGAGAAAAAATTTATACTTTCTTTTGAAGTAATACCACCAAGAAATAAAGAAAGCGTACCTGCATTTGAAAATAAAATCCAACATTTAAATAAAATGTCACCAGATTTTATAAGTGTTACCTATGGAGCTGCTGGAAGAAGTAAGAAAGGATCCTTAAAAGCGGCACTTTATATAAAGAAGAAATATGGAATAGAAGTGCTTTCACATTTAACTTGTATAAACTCTACTGAAAGTGAAATAGAACAATATGTGAATTCTCTCATAGATGGGGGAGTAAATAATGTACTTGCACTTAGAGGAGATATTGCTAGAGGTATTAATAAAAACCAAAATTTAAAATATAAATATGCTAAAGATTTAGTAAAATATCTTTCAAAAAGACAAGATATTTGTATTGCAGCAGCTACATATCCAGAAGGTCATAGTGAATCAGAAAGTTTTGAGAAAGATATACTTTATTTAAAACAAAAAGTAGAATGTGGTGTTGATTTTTTAATAACTCAGTTCTTTTTTGATAATGGTTATTTTTATAGATTCAGAGAGAAAATAGAGAAGTTAGGTATAAATATACCTATTATAATTGGTATAATGCCTGTTACAAAGGTAAGACAGCTTAAGAATATGAGTTCACTTGGAGGAGCAAGTTTGCCAAATGAACTTATAAAAATTATTGATAAATATGGTGATAATGAGGAAGACTTTTTTAAAGCTGGATTAGAGTATAGTTTAAATCAAACAAGAGATCTAGCTAAAAATGCTGTAGATGGAGTTCATATTTATACTATGAATAATTTAACTGCTGTTGATTATATAGTAAATAATCTGTAGTTTGGTAAGGGGTGAATTTAATGATTTTTAATGATTTTATGGAAAAGTTTAAAGATAAATTTATATTTTTTGATGGGGCTATGGGTACTATGCTTCAAAAATCTGGACTCAAAGCAGGAGAGCTTCCTGAAGTATTAAATATGACTCATGGAGATACAATAAGAAAAATACATGAGGCATATTTAGATGCAGGCTCTGACATTATAACAACTAATACTTTTGGGGCAAATGAATTGAAGTTTATAAATTCTCGATATACTGAAGAGGAAGCAATTGAGGCAGGCATAAGGATTGCAAAAGATGCTGTGAAAGGTAGGAAAGATAAATTTGTAGCCTTAGATATGGGTCCTATAGGTCAAATTATGGAGCCTACAGGAAATCTCAGCTTTGAAACTGCATACAAGCTTTTTAAAAAACAGGTAGTTATTGCTGAGAGAGAGGGAGTAGATTTAGTATTAATTGAAACTATGATGGATATATATGAGGCAAAAGCAGCTGTACTTGCAGTTAAGGAAAATAGCTCTCTTCCTGTATTTTGTACTATGACTTTTCAAGAAAATGGAACAGCTCTTATGGGAACTGATCCAAAGACTATGGTATTTGTATTAGAGGGGCTTGGAGTGGATGTACTTGGAGTGAATTGTTCAGTTGGACCTAAAGATATTCAAAGCATAGTTTCTGAAATTTTACAGTATTCTTCTGTTCCTGTAATGGTTCAACCTAATGCAGGTATGCCAAAGTACAATGGATGTGAAACTTACTATGATGTAGGCGAAGCTGAATTTTCAAAATATATGAGGAATATGGCAAAAAAAGGCGTCAGAATACTTGGCGGATGCTGTGGAACAAATCCTGAATTTATAAAATCTGTTATAGGAGCAGTAGATGGACTAAGTCCTTTAAAAATAGAAAAGAAGGACTATACTGCAGTAACATCAGGTAATAAAACTGTAATTATAGGGGATAGGGTTAAAATTGTAGGCGAGAGAATAAATCCTACAGGAAAACCTAAATATAAAGAAGAGTTGAAAAGAGGAAGTACGGATTATATATGTAAACAGGCTGTTTTGCAAAAGAATGAAGGGGCAGATATATTGGAGTTAAATGTAGGGCTTCCTGAGATAAATGAGATTGAGATGATGAAAAAGGCCATAACTGCCATACAAAAAGTATCCTATCTTCCAATAAGTATAGACAGTCCAGATCCTGAGGTTTTAGAGGCAGCTGTAAGGATATATAGAGGAAAACCCCTTATAAATTCAGTAGATGGTAAAGAGGAAAAAATGAATGCTGTTTTTCCTATAGTGAAAAAATACGGTGGATGTGTAATAGCACTTACACTAGACGAAGAGGGAATACCAACTACAGCTGAGAAAAGGTTTGAAATAGCAAAGAAAATAATAAGCAGAGCTAAAGAGTTTGGCATTTCAAAGAAAGATATAATATTTGACTGCTTGGCACTTACAGTTTCAGCACAGCAAAAGGAAGTTATGGAAACAATAAAGGCAGTTAAGATGATAAGAGAAGAGCTTGGAGCTAAAACTGTTCTCGGAGTTAGCAATGTATCTTTTGGACTTCCAAATAGAAAACTTTTAAATAGAACATTTTTGCTTATGGCACTTCAGGCAGGGCTTGATTTGCCTATAATGAATCCTAATGACCAAGGTATGAAAGATACTATAGCTGCCTTTGAAGTACTTGCAAATAGAGATAAAGATAGTAAGAATTTTATAGAAAAGTATAAAAATATGCCAAAGGAAGATAATAAGAATAGAGAAGTTATCAACACTGTGGATAAAAAAGAAGACGAGAAAAAAGATAAGAATGAAACTAAGACATATGAATCCTATGACTTAAGGCAAATAATTATAGATGGCATAGAAGATAGAGCAATGAAAGCATCAGAAGAGTTGTTAAAATCAAAAGAGCCTCTTGAAGTAGTGAATTCATATATAATTCCGGCTTTAGATAAAGTAGGAGAAAAATATGAAACTAGAGAAATATTTCTTCCTCAACTTATACAGTCTGCAGAAACTGTAAAAAAATCCTTTCAAGTTATAAAGAAGAAAATATTAGAGGGTGGACATAGCACTATTTCAAAGGGTAAGGTAGTTGTGGCAACAGTTAAGGGGGATGTACATGATATAGGAAAGAATATAGTTAAGGTTCTTCTTGAAAACTATGGATTTGAGGTTATAGATCTTGGAAAAAATGTGGACATAGAAAAAGTAATAAATGCAATAAGAGAGAATGATATAAAACTTGTAGGACTTAGTGCACTTATGACTACTACTGTTGTAAATATGAAAAAGACAATAGATGAAATTAGAAAAAGCGGTCTTAATTGTAAAGTAGTAGTTGGAGGTGCAGTTTTAAATCAAGAATATGCAGATATGATAGGAGCAGATTTTTATGCAAGAGATGCGAAGGAAACAGTTAATATAGCAGAAGATATTTTTTTGAATGAGTAATTATAATTAAATTTATTCAGTAGCTAAATTGTTGTGGAATATTTGTAAAAATTAATATAAAATATATCTATAAAGTATATCAGTTAGTTTTAGGAGATAGTATTATGGAAAAAATTAATAAAAAAGCAAATAAATACGTTCCTCAAATAAATGGCACATTAAGAGGCCATATGATAAATGTTCCAAGTGTAATTAGACAGGCAACTGGAATTAAAGTTTTTGGAAAGAGAATAAAATCATTTGCTTTTACAACTGATATTGCAGTTATAAAGAATATAGATGCAGATGCAGTGTTTGCTGTATATCCATTTACTCCACAATCTGTTATAACTGAAGCACTTGTTGCTGCGTCAGATGTTCCTATTTTTTGTGGTGTAGGTGGTGGACTTACTATGGGAAAAAGAGTTATAAACTTAGCACTAAATGCAGAGTTTACTGGAGCCATGGGAGTTGTTGTAAATAGTCCTACATCAAATGAAGTTATAGAGGCTATGAATGATTCAATTGATATACCAATTATTGTAACAGTTGTTTCAGAAAAAGATGACATTCAAAAGAGGATAGATGCTGGAGTTTCTATTTTAAATGTGTCTGCAGGTAAAAATACAGCATCTCTTGTTAGAAGTATAAGAAATAAATTTCCAACATTTCCTATAATGGCAACAGGGGGAAAAGATGAGAAAAGTATAAGAGAAACTATTGAAGCAGGTGCTAATGCAATTTGCTATACTCCACCGTCTACAGCAGAATTATTTAAAAAAACAATGGAAAAGTATAGAAATATGTAAAGTTTGAATATATAGAATAAGAGTTTTAATTTACAAGCCAATGGGCAAATTTGCCTATTGGTTTATAAATATGCATAAAATAAATTAAAATATTTATTATTCATTAATACTAAAATAGCATATGTTTGCCTATAAACCTTTACACAAATGAATGATTGGAGAATTTATTTTAAATAACATATAAAAAAGTATTGCATAATTATAATATTGTATGTATAATTATAATATAATTTATGTATAAAAATTAGTGAAATTTAATATGAGATTTTAAATCCCATAGATTAATTTATATAAAAGAAAGTTAAAAAAAGATGGGGGTAGTATTATGAAAGATAAAGTGGTTTTAGCATATTCAGGAGGTTTGGATACTTCTATTATAATTCCATGGCTTAAAGAAAATTATGATTTGGATGTTATAGCTGTTTGTATAGATGTAGGACAGGAAGATGACTTTGAAAAAATAAAAGCAAAGGCAATTAAAACTGGAGCTGTAAAAGTTTATGTAGAAGATTTAAAAGAGGAGTTTGTAAAAGATTATATTTTTAAAGCTGTAAAAGCACATTTACTATATGAAGATGAATATATGTTAGGTACTTCTCTTGCAAGACCTCTTATGTCTAAAAAATTAGTTGAAATTGCCCACAATGAAGGAGCTAAGTATATAGCACACGGATGCACTGGAAAGGGAAATGACCAAGTACGTTTTGAGGTTGGAATAGCTTGTTTTGATCCTTCAATAAAGATAATTGCTCCATGGAGAATATGGGATATAAAATCAAGAGAAGATGCAATAGATTATGCAAATTCAAAAGGTGTTGAAATAACTGTAACAAAGAAAAAAATATATTCAGAAGATAAAAATATATGGCATGTAAGTCATGAAGGTGGAGATATTGAAGATCCAACTAATGAACATAAAAGAGATATGTATTCAATGACTACACCTATGGAGAAAGCAAAAGATGTTCCAGAATATGTAGAAATTTATTTTGAAAAAGGAGTTCCAAAGAAATTAAACGGAAAAGAAATGGGACCTGTAGAACTCTTGACTGAATTGAATAAAATAGGTGGACAAAATGGTGTAGGAGTTATAGATATAGTGGAAAACAGACTTGTTGGAATGAAGTCAAGAGGAGTTTATGAAACTCCAGGAGGAACTGTACTCTATGCTGCACATAGATGTCTTGAAAGACTTACTCTTGATAAGAACACATATCACTACAAACAGCTTGTATCTAATAAGTACGCAGAACTTGTATATGATGGATTGTGGTTTAGCCCACTTAGAGAGGCACTTGATGCATTTGTAGAATCTACTCAGAAAAATGTAACAGGTACTGTTAAGCTTAAAATATATAAGGGAAATATTATAAATGCAGGTATAGATGCTAAAAATCCACTGTATGATAAAGATATATCTTCTTTTGGTGCAAGTGAACTCTATGATCATAAAGATGCAGCTGGATTTATAAACATATTCAGTCTTCCAAGCAAAATAAAAGCTATGGCAGATAAAAAGGAAAAGGAAGGAAATAAATCTATATGAAATTATGGGGAGGAAGATTTAAAAAGTCAGAAAGCAAATTAATGGAGGATTTTAATAGTTCTCTTGGTTTTGATAAGGTACTTTACAAAGAGGATATAACTGGAAGCATGGCACATGTTAAAATGCTTGCTAAGTGTAATATTTTATCTGAGGAAGATAAAGATTTAATATTAGAAGGGTTAAAGTCAATACTTTCGGATATCGAAAGTGGTAAACTTAAAATTGAAGGTGACTATGAAGATATTCACAGCTTTGTAGAAAGTAAGCTTATAGATAGAATAGGTCAAGTAGCTAAAAAATTGCACACTTCAAGAAGTAGAAATGATCAAGTAGCTGTTGATTTTAGATTATATGCTAAAAATAAAGCAAAAGAAGTTATAGAAACTATAGAAAGTTTAAATGCTGTAATTAAAAAGCTTGCAGATGATAACAATTTTATAATGCCTGGATATACTCATCTTCAAAGAGCTCAAGTTGTAACTTTTAAACATCATATGATGGCATATTACAGTATGTTTTCAAGGGATAAAAAAAGACTTATAAATGCCAGGGAAATACTAGATGAAAGTCCTCTTGGATGTTGTGCTCTTGCAGGTACAACTTATGATATAGATAGAGATTTTACTGCAAAGGAACTTGGATTTAAAAAACCTGTAGATAATTTTTTAGATGGAGTTAGTGATAGAGATTATGCAATAGAGATGATTTCCTGTTTTTCAATAATAATGATGCATCTTAGCAGATTAAGTGAAGAGTTAATACTATGGAGCAGTAAAGAGTTTGGCTTTGTCACTATAGACGATGAATTTTCAACTGGAAGCAGTATAATGCCTCAGAAGAAAAATCCTGATGCAGCAGAACTTATAAGGGGAAAGACAGGAAGGGTTTATGGAGATTTAATGGCATTTTTGACTATTATGAAGGGAATTCCGCTTGCTTACAACAAAGATATGCAGGAAGATAAAGAGAAATTTTTTGATGCCTCAGATACAGTTTTAAGTTGTCTAAATGTAATGAAGGGTATGTTATCTACTCTTAAGGTAAATAAAGAAAACATGTTTAATGCTGTAAAATCAGGGTTCTTAAATGCAACAGAAGCTGCAGACTATCTTGTACATAAAGGTATGGCATTTAGAGATGCTCACAAGGTAATAGGAGAGATAGTTTTATATTGTGAACAGGAAAATAAGGCAATAGAGGAATTGTCTTTAGAAGAGCTTAAAAAGTTTAGTAGTTATTTTGGAGAAGATGTATATGAATTTATAGATTATGTAAATTCACTTGATAGAGGAATAAAGAAAAATTTAAAATAATAATTATAGGAAGGCAAGTTGTGCCTTCCTATAATTATTTTATAAATAAATTACAATTGCGATTTATGCCTCATCTGTTGTTCTATCTCTGTCCCTGCCTAAAAATGATATTGAGTAAAGACCACAGATTCCTACAATTGCATATATGGTCCTTGATATAGCAGACATTGTGCCAAATAAGGATGCAATTAAATCATATCTAAAAAATCCAATTAATCCCCAATTTATTGCACCTATGACAACTAATATGAGAGCTGTAAAATCTAATGCTTTCATAAACTACATCTCCTTTTTAATTTATCGAGTATATTATGTGCAATTGGGGATTAAATTATAAATAAAAATTATTTAGATTTATTTTTATTATCTTTATTTACATTATTTAGATCTATTTGAATACTTCTGTCTATAGGTTGGTATAATGATATAAAAGTATTTGTTCTCTGTATTCCATCTATTGCTTGTATTTTATTTATTAATAGATTTTGGAGATCAGCTATATTTTTACATATTACTTTTATAAATATTGAATAATCTCCAGTTGTATAGTGAAGTTCTACTATTTCTTTTATAGCTCTCATTTCTTCTAATACTTCATTGAAGTTTTTTGCTCTATCAAGATAAACTCCTATGAAACAACATACATCATAACCTAATTTTGAATTATCTATTATGAGTTTTGTTCCCTTTATTATATTCATATCTTCCATTTTTTTCATCCTGACATGTATAGTTCCACCACTAACATGACATCGTCTAGCTATTTCAAGAAAAGGAGTTCTTGAATCTTTAATCATTATATCTAGAATTTGGATATCAAGATCATCAAGTCCATTAACCTTTAAATTTGAATTCATACAAAAACACTCCTTATATGTAATATAATCAATACAGAATTACTGTTTTAATTCGTTTAAATAATAATTTCTATAAATCAGAAAGATAAGAAAAATTTTTAACACAGTAAACTTAATTATATTTTAACTTATTTTATCACATACTTAAACTATTATTATATATTATAACAGAAAGTTTTATTAAATTAATAATGGTAAACGTTATCACTAAGAAAAAATTTTTAATTATAAAAAATATATAACTATCAATTGAAATATTAATAAATAATATAAATATTTGTTATTAAACTTGCGATTTAATCTAAAAAGTATTATTATATTGCTAATGGGACAATGAAATTTAAAAACAAAAATTGAAAACATTATTGCATTTGGTATTAGGAGGATGTATTTTATGGAACTTACAGCAAAACACGAAGAAAGAGAAGAAGAATTAAAACTTTTAGATAAAGCGGTAAAGAAACTTTCAAGAAAAGAATTACCATATATATTGAGGATACAGCAGGCAGTTTTAAAAGCAGTAGATGAATATATGTATTCAAAGGGAGTAACAAGAGTAATGCCACTTATGGTAGCACCTATTACAGATACTCTAAATCACGATGTAGAGGAATGTAATATAACATATGAAGGGCAGAAATTCGATATAATGAAATCGATGATATTTCACAAGCAGATAATGCTTTCAAGCCCTTATTTGGACAAGATATATATAGTATCACCTAATGTAAGACTAGAAAAAGATGAAGAGGGAGATACAAGACATCTATTTGAGTTTACACAAGTTGATCTTGAATTTAAAAATGCTACTATGGATACTATATTTGAATTTGAAGAAGGATTAATGAAATATGTATTTGATTTTGTAAAAAAAGAATGCAAGGAAGAATTTAAAGCTTTAGGAATTGGAACTTCTCATCTTGATATAACTACTCCATTTAAAAGATATACTACACAGGAATTAAAGGCGAAATATGGAGATGACTTCGAGGCAATTGCATCTAAAAAGGCTACACAGCCATTCTGGCTTATAAACCATAAAAGAGAGTTCTATGATGCTGAGGATCTTGAAAATAGAGGCACATATAGAAACTATGATTTGATATGGCCAATGGGCTATGTAGAAGGTTTAAGCGGTGGAGAAAGAGAATATAAATATGATAGAATTATTGAGAGAATGGAAGAGCTTGATGTAGACCAAAATTTATTTAGAAATTATATAGAACTTGCAAAACAGGGAAAGATTCCAAAAACTGCAGGAGCTGGATTTGGAGTAGAGAGGATGACAAGATTTATATGTCAGCAGAAGGAAATTGATGATGTTACAGTATTTACTAGAAAGCCAGGAGAAAAATATATATTCTAGTAGGTTATATATAATTAGTATGATATTTTGGTAAAGTAATAGGTTGAAGCTTAAATTCAACCTATTATTTATTTATATAAAAATATATAATATTTGTTGAGAGGGGGAGAGATATTTGAAAAATAGAGCAATTAGATCAAATATTATTTTATTAATTACAGCTGCAATATGGGGCTTTGCTTTTGTAGCACAGAGAGTAGGAATGGATTTTGTAGGACCATATACATTTAACGCTGTAAGATTTATACTTGGAAGTATGTCACTTATTCCAATTATATTTTTATTTAAAGACAATCCTAAAAAAGGAAGTGAAAAGGAAGTTATTAAAGCTGGAATTATATCAGGAATTCTTTTATTCTTAGCATCATCTTTTCAACAGGTTGGTTTACAGGAAACCACAGCTGGTAAAGCTGCGTTTATAACAGGACTTTACATAGTAATTGTTCCTATGATTGGAGTGTTTTTAAATAGGCATATAAATATAAATTCATTTATAGGTGCAATTGTAGCCACAGTTGGACTTTATCTTCTATCTATTAAAAATGGAATTTCAATGTCTTATAGTGACTTTTTAGAACTTATATCTGCTTTTTTATTTGCATCTCAGATACTTGTAATAGATCATTTTGTAAATAGAGTGGATTCTATAAAGCTTGCTTTTTATCAATTTGTAACTTGTGCAGTTTTTAGTACAATAATAGCTTTGCTAATGGAGAGAATAGATGTTCATGGAATAGTCCAAGCATCAGTACCTATATTATATGGAGGCATAATGTCCGTTGGTATTGCCTATACACTTCAGATATTGGGGCAAAAAGGTGCCGATCCAACTTATGCTTCAATTATAATGAGCATGGAAACTGTATTTGCTGCTATTGGAGGATTTTTAATTCTTGGGGAAACTATGGGAACTAGAGAGTTTATAGGATGTGTACTTATGCTAACAGGAGCAATTTTATCTCAAGTGAAAATTTTTAAAAATAAAAGTACAGTTTTAAATCACTGATAAAAAACTGTACTTCTCTGATGAAATTGAACTTATGAATTTGAATTAAAGTTATTATTCATTTTCTTTAGTAATTTTAAAAATATTTCTTTTTCTTCTTCTGAAAAGTTTTTATAGGCAGTATTATATACTTCATTTGAAATAGTGTTATACTTGCCTTTTATTTCTTTTCCTTTCTCCGTAAGTATTATATAAGTAACTCTTTTATCTTTTTCATCTTTTACTTTTATTATATATCCAAGTTCTAATAATTTGTTAATCAATGGAGTTATTGTTGATTTATCTTTTTTAGTTATTTCAGCAATTTTCTTCATTGTTAATTTTCCGTTATTTTCATATAATGCGGTGAGGACATTCCCATGTGAAGGAATCAGTCCATCTAAATTTTCCTCAATTAACTTTTCCTTGATGAAATTTAGCATCTTTTTTCTAGTTCTGCTTATAAAATGTACTATATATCTATCATCCATATAAAAACCTCAACTTTTAGATTTAAGTATATATTTAAAGTAATTATGTAAATTATAATACTTAGAGAAAGTGTAAGTCAATGCATTCTAAATAAAATAGTTTGACACAAAACTATTTTGAGAATATAATTGGTTTTATATCAAACTATTATTTTGGAAAGGGGAATTTAAATTAATGATAGGCAAAAAGTTTAAAGCTATGGTAGTAAGTGAACATGAAAACAATACTTATTCAAGGGAAATTGTAGATAAAGATATTTCTAGTCTTCCTGATGGAGATGTGTTAATTAATGTAAAGTATTCATCTTTAAATTATAAAGATGCTCTTTCAGCAATTGGAAACAGAGGAGTAACGCGAAAGTATCCTCATACACCAGGGATAGATGCTGCTGGAGTTGTTGTTGAAAGCTTAAGTGAGAAATTTAAAGTTGGAGATCAGGTAATAGTTACAGGCTATGATTTAGGTATGAATACTTCAGGTGGTTTTGGACAGTATATAAGGGTACCTGTTGAATGGGTAGTCAAATTGCCTAAAGGCCTTTCAATGAAAGAAAGTATGATATATGGGACTGCAGGTTTTACAGCAGCTTTATCTGTGTATAAACTGACAACATCAGGGGTTACTCCATCTGATGGAGATATATTAGTATCTGGTGCAACTGGAGGAGTAGGAAGTATGGCAGTAAATATTCTAAGCAAAATAGGATATAGTGTTATTGCTGCTACTGGTAAACCTGAGGCGAAAGATATATTAGTAAAAATGGGAGCAAAAGATATAGTTTTAAGGAAAGATATAGATGATAAATCTGGAAAAGCTCTTTTAAAAGGAAGATGGGCTGGAGTAATAGACACAGTTGGTGGAAATATTTTAGCAACAGCACTTAAATCTACTAAATATGGTGGAAGTGTAACTTCATGTGGAAATGTTGCATCTCCAGAACTTTCAACAACAGTATATCCATTTATACTAAGAGGAGTATCTCTTCTTGGAATAGATTCAGTTAAGTGTCCTAGAAAGTTAAGATTAAAGTTATGGGAGTTACTTTCAAATGAATGGAAACTAGATAGTTCAAATTTAAAATTTGAGGAAATAAGCTTAAGTGGTTTAGATGCAAAAATAGAAGATATTCTAAAAGGAAAACTAATAGGTAGGACTATAGTAAATCTTGATTTATAATAAAATTTTTAAAATTAGGAACTCCCCGAATAAATTTTATACAGTTTTTAATTTGAATAATTATTGTTAATAGGATAAAATTATGATTGTGTAAACACAATAATTAAGGGGGAATTTTGATGTTCTGGAAAAATCTAATAATTCAACTTATATTTATATCTCTAATATTTGTATTTTTTTATGCTGTATTAAAAAAATATGTGCTTGTAAAGTTTAATCCAAATAAAAAGATAATTCTTACTTTATCAATAATAGTTTTTTTAATACCTAGTATAATTGAAGTAGCTACTAAAACGGCTTCAGTTAATCCTATAATTCAGTATACTTCAAGTGCACTTTTTGTAATCTTGTTTTTATGGTTTCTAGATTTACATAATGGTACTATGAATGTAAATACGAGAAATAAAAAGAAGGATATAAAGATAAGACCAAAGCCTAAGCCAAACAGAGTTAAAAATAAAAAGAGATAGTATTATTTTAAAGTATATTGTCTGCTACTGAATAATTAGAGTATTTATATTGTAAATGACAATATTATATAAAATTCACATTTTAAAACAATATATTGACAAAAATTTAAATTAATGATATTATATTTTCGTAATAAAACATAGTTTTATTAAATAATATCCCCTATTAGCCTCATGATCCCCCATGAAGGCTTTTTTTTTATACATTAGTAGAATTTAAAAGCAGCTAAGTTATAAAAAATAACCTAGCTGCTTAATTATTAACTATTAGCTGAATTAACTGCATCCTGTAGTTGATCCACAATCAAGACAAACCATGCAAGTTCCATTTCTCACCATTCTACTACTTGAACATGTTGGACATATTGATCCATATACTCGTTCACCTTTTGTTCTAGTTACCTTTATTTTAGAATAATCAATTGGTCGATTATTTTGGGTACTACCTTCATTTAAATTTGAGATTGTATCCTTGTCATAATTTTCGGGTTTAACTTCACATCTTGAAAAATCTCCAAGTTCTATATCAATAACTTTACTTATAAGATCTGAAATTGAAGATACATATTTTATATATGGATGTTTTTGTACAAATCCATAAGGCTCATATTTTTGACCTCTCAGCATTCTGGAAATGTCCTGAGGAGGTACATGATACTGAAGCATTACTGATATGGATTTGGATAGTGAATTTAAAAGCCCAGTTATTATAGTTCCCTCTCTATCTGTAGTTATATATATTTCTGATATTTCACCATTTGAGCGTCTGTTTACTGTAGTATATATTTTCACATCATCTATTTGTGCTGGATGTGTTGTTCCGGTTCTTATTCCAACAGGTTTTTCTCTCTTTGAGTATTTAATTCCCTTTTTAAGTTTGTAAACTTCATCTAAAAGCTGCTTATAAGTTAAGTCTTCAAGTTTTACATCATTTGTATTAGAAAGAGTTGTATTTAGAGGCTGTGCAGCTTTTGAAGAATCTCTGTATAAAGTTATACCTTTTACACCAAGTTTCCATGATGATAAAACAACATTTTTGAAATCCTCTACGGAAGCGTTTTTTGGAAGATTTACTGTTTTTGATACTGCACCTGATATAAGAGGTGTTATAGCTGCTACCATTTTTACATGTCCCATAGGGTCTATGTATCTTTCACCACTTCCGCATTTATTTGATGTATCAAATACTGCTAGGTCTTTATCCTTTAAGTGAGGAGCACCTTCTATTTTACCATCAAGTATTTTTTCATAGGTGAATCCATTTTCTGTTACAGTTTCTTTTTCACTTATATAGTCTATGATGTCCTGTATTTCTTCATTGTTGTATCCTAAATTTTTTAAAGATGCCCTTATTACAGGATTTACTATGGTCATAAATCCACCGCCTGATAGCTTTTTATACACTATATGACTGAAAAAAGGTTCAATAGATGTAGCTCCGCAGTCCATTGCAAAAGATATTGTGCCTGTAGGTGCAATTACAGAAACCTGAGCATTTCTAAATCCATAAGTTTCTCCACCTTTCAATGCATTTATAAAACTTTTTTTAAGCTGTTTACCTATATATCCAAGATTTTCACTTTCAAGAAGTTTATGATTTACTTTAAGTGGAACATAATTTAAATTTTCAAATTCATTGCTGTATTTTACTTTGCTGTTTTTTGTAAGTTCTTCAAGATTTACACCAGCAGCTCTTGCATGATTTCTCATTACTCTCATCATGTATGGTTTATTTATTTTAAATTTTTTAAAAGGACCTACTTGTTTTGCCATAAGAGAGGAAACGTAGTAGGATTCTCCAGTTAGTATTCCTATTAAAGATGACGCAAGAGCTCTTGCCCTATCCGAATCATAAGGATAGCCCATGACCATTAATAATGATGCCATATTTGATACTCCAAGTCCTGTAGTTCTAAAAAGATATGTTCTTCTTGCAATATCTTTTGTAGGAAACTGTCCCCAATGTATAGATCCTTCTAGTATTAACTGTGCTAAGTGTATTATATGAAGATATCCATCCATGTCAAAATGTCCTGTGTTAACATCATAAAATTTGTATATATTTATAGATGCAAGATTACAGGAAGTATCGTCTAAAAATGCATATTCTCCACATGGATTTGTAGAGTTTATTCTATTGTAGCTTGCATTTACATTTCCATCTTCTCCAGCAGGACAAGTATGCCAAGCATTAAATGTATCAGAAAATTGTGGAGCTGGATCGGCACATTTCCATGCAGAATAATTAAAAGCTTCCCATATAGCTTTTACACTTTCTTTTCGTGTTAATTTTGGATCTACTCGACCAGTTAATTCTATAGTTGCTTTATCATTTTTATCTAAATTTTCAACTTTTTTCATAAAGTCGTCGGAGAACCTAACTGAGTTATTGCTGTTTTGTCCTGATACTGTTTCATAGGCTTCTCCGTCTATGTCCATATCATAACCCATTTTACCAAGAGCTCTTACCTTGTCTTCTTCTTTTGATTTCCAGGTTATGAAATCCATAATTTCTGGATGATCTACGTCTAGACATACCATTTTTGCAGCTCTTCTTGTGGTACCACCTGATTTGATAGCACCTGCATTTCTGTCAAGAGCCTTTAAAAAACTCATAAGTCCAGAGGAAGCACCTCCTCCAGATAGCTTTTCACCTTTTGCTCTTATAGCTGAAAAGTTACTTCCAGTTCCAGAACCACCTTTGAACAATTTCGTTTCTGTAACAAATTGATCTGATATAGAATGTTCTCCAAGTAGTTTATCTTGTATTGATATTATAAAACAAGCAGAAGCCTGTGTTCTTGTGTAGTTATCATTGCATGGAACTACCTTGTTTTCATTTTCATCAAAATAATAATTTCCCTGTTTTGCACCGTCTATGCCATAGGAAAGTTTAAGTCCGGTATTGAACCATTGTGGAGAATTTGGTGCAAACATTTGATTTAAAAGGGCATATACGCATTCGTCATAGAATATTTGTGCCTCATTTTCAGTAGTTATCAATCCTTCATCTTTTAAGGCTTGACACCAAAAGTTTACCATTCTGTTTGCTACAGATCGCATGCTATTTTCATAGCCAAGTTTTCCAGGAACTCCTGCTTTTCTGAAATATTTTGAAGCTATTATATCACAGGAATTTTGAGAATAGTGCTCTGGAAATTCAAGATCTTTCATATCTACAAGAACTTTGTTTGTTTTGTGGTCCTTTAAAAATACATCGACTTTTTTCCATTTAAAAAGATCATATACTGTTTTGCTTTTATCTCTTTCAAGCTCTTTTGTATAATATCTTTTAAATATATCACTTATAGAGTTCAATGGATATCCTCCTCGTTTTTTGTAATTTTAGATTTAACATTATAAAAACTATATATAGTATATAGAAAATAACAATATACTATATATAGCAGTATATATAACTTCTTAATTATAAATTATACATAGATATTATTCAAATATAGATAGATATAGTTTAGCTACAAATTCACTATAAAAAATGATGTTATAGTAGTGTATTCTATAAAATATAGTCTTAATTGCATTATTTAAGACTTGATAAATTTATAATGCTTATTTATACTAAAACATTTTTACCATAAAATATAAAAAATATAAAATTTTATAATAGAACATAACAGTTCAATAAAGTAATATCATAAATTATATAGAATATTAAATATAAATAAACAGAAATAATACAAAAATAAACATAAATAATACATAAAAGTATTGACAAATATACAAAATAGATATAATATATAAAATAGATAAAGGAAATGAAATAAATACAAACATAAATAATACATAAATATATAGGAGGATAGGACATAGTGATAAATGAAATAAGCGATTTATTTAAAAAAGATTTAATTTATGTAAAAGATGTAAAGGACAGCAATCAACTTTTTGAAGTAATTGGTCATGAATTAATAAAAAAAGGATTAGTAAAAGATAATTTTGTAAGTGCAATTATAGAAAGAGAAAAGAATTATCCTACTGGAATTGATTTAAGTGTAGTAGAGGGACAAAAGTATAATGTGGCAATACCTCATACTGAAAGGGAATACTGCAATAGTAAATGCATTGTTTTTGTAAAGATTAAAAATGAGATAAATTTTAAAAATATGATAGCACAAGATGAAGAATTGAATGTAAAGTATGTGTTTATTATTATAAACAATGAAAACGAAGTTCAAACTAATATTTTGTCAAATATTATGGATTTTATAACTAAAAAGTCTAATATGGACAAACTAGAACAAATAGATAATGAAAAAGAATTATATGAGTTTATTACTGGTAAAAAAGAAAGTAAATAATTATTTGCTATCTTTGAATATAAAATAAAATGGAGGTATGTAAAATGATAAAGATTTTAGCAGCTTGTGGTGCAGGAGTAAATTCCAGCCATCAAATTAAAGATGCAGTAGAAAAGGAGATGAAAAGTAGGGGGTATGATGTTAAAGCAGATGCAGTTATGGTAAAAGATATAACTGAGGAATTAGTGTCAAAATATGATATATTTACTCCTATAACAAAAGTTGATGTTGGATTTGATATTAAAATACCAGTTATTGAAGCAGGACCTATATTGTATAGGATTCCTTCTATGGCTAAACCAGTTTTTGATAAGCTTGAGGAAGCAATAAAAGAGATTGGTAAAAACTAAACTAATTAAAAATAAATTAATAGTTTCGTAAATAGAGAGGAGATATATTGGAATGGGAGGAATTGTTGAATTTTCCAATGCGATTTTTAAACCGTTGATAAACTTAGGAGCAGCTCCAATGATGTTCATAGTTTTATCAATTTTGGCAATTTTAATGCGTGTAAAGGTTAGTAAAGCACTTGAGGGAGGACTTAAACTTGCAATTGCTTTAACTGGAATTGGACAGATAATTTCACTTTTGACAACTAATTTTTCTGATGCACTGAAAGCTTTTGTTAGATCTACTGGTATAAATTTATCTATAACTGATTTAGGATGGGCTCCAGTAGCAACTATAACATGGGGTTCTATGTATACGTTATTCTTTTTATTTATACTTGTAATTGTTAATGTTATAATGCTTTTACTTAACAAAACTAATACACTTGATGTAGATATATTTAATGTATGGCATCCTGCATTTTGTGGAATATTGATAATGTTTTATTCAAAAAATTTATTAGTTGCAACAATATTTGTAGTATTTATTGGAATATTGAAGATAATAAATTCAGATTTGATGAAGCCAACTTTCAATGATCTCTTGAACATGCCAGATAGTAATCCAACAACTACTACACATTTGAATTATATGATGAATCCTATAATTATGGTTTTTGATAAATTAATTGATAAATTTTTACCATTTCTTGATAAATATGATTTCGATGCAGCACAGCTTAATAATAAGATAGGATTTTGGGGAAGTAAGTTTGCCATAGGAGCTTATTTAGGTGTATTTGTAGGTTTGTTAGGACATCAAAGTGCTATACAGATATTTACTTTGTCATTTATAGGTGCTACATGTTTGGAATTATTCTCTGTAATAGGTTCATGGTTTATAGCAGCAGTTGAGCCATTATCTCAAGGTATAACTGACTTTTTAAGTAAAAGATTATCTGGAAGGACATTTAATATAGGAATTGACTGGCCTTTTGTAGCAGGTAGAGCAGAAATATGGGCTGTAGCTAATATATTGGCACCTATACTTCTTGTAATGGCAATGTTTTTACCTGGAAATAGATTATTACCATTAGGTGGTATTATAGCAATGGGAGTAACACCAGCACTGTTAGTAGTTACTCGTGGTAAGATGATAAGAATGATATTAATAGGAGTGCTTGAAATACCAATATTCTTATGGGCAGGTACTGCAATGGCACCTTGTGTTACTGATTTGGCAAAACAAGTTGGAGCATTTCCAAATGGATTGGCAGCGTCTACACTTATATCACATTCAACTTGTGAAGGACCTGTAGAAAAATTCCTTTCAATATATATAGGAAAATTTTTTAGTACTGGTAATGTTACTACAGGTTTGTATGTTTTAATAGGTCTTGTAGTTTATACGCTTCTATTTGTTTGGTATGCTAGAGAGATGAAAAAACGTAATAAAGCATATAAAGAAGAAAAAGCTATGGCAGAATAATAATGTCTATATAAAATAGAATAAAATAATTCAATAAACTAATATTATAAATCATAAATAGTATTGAAATCATTACGAAAGAATGATAGTATATATTATATAATAATAAGACTTTCTTATGTGATCACTTGTGGAGGATTACAGTATGTTAAAGGAAGAAAGATTTCAAAAAATATTAGATATGCTTGATAAAAGTAATATAATAAAAATAACAGATATAAATAAAAAACTAGGCGTTACTGAAATAACTGTTAGAAGAGATTTGAAAGTTCTTGAAGAAAGAGGATTACTTAAAAGAATTTATGGTGGTGCTAAGAAAGTCGAAAAATCTAATATTAGTAGATTTCAAGAACTATCAAGTAATGAGAAAAGAAAAATAAATATAGAAGAAAAAAATATATTGCAAAGCTTGCAAGTGAAAGAATACATGAAAATGATATTATTTATATAGGGCCTGGTACTACAAATGAGTTTATATATGATTATTTAAATGTTTCATATATTAAGGTTATAACTAATTCAATGCCTGTATTTCTAAAATTTAGAGAAAATGAACATTATGAAATTATACTTGTAGGTGGAAGGTATCGACTGCATACAGATGTGTTTGTAGGAAGTTTTACTAATGAAAATTTAAAAAATATGAGAGTCAAAGCTGCATTTGTTGGTACAAATGGAATTTGTGGGGACAGCATAACAACTTCAAATGAAGAAGAAGGTGTGTGCCAAAGAATAATATTAGATAATGCACTGCAAAAATATATACTTTGTGATAGTAGCAAAATTGGTAAACAAGATTTCTTTAGCTTTTATAATTTACATGATGTAACAGCTGTAATAACAGATAAAAATATAGATAAAGCTGTAAAAGAAAAATATGAAAAGTATGTAAGTATAATAAATTCCTAAGATGTTAAGTTGCTTTAAAATAGAAATTAATTTCTATTTTAAAGCAACTTTTTTAAGGAATATCTTAAATGTAAATATACAATATGAAAATTATATTTAATATATAAAACATAAATAGAACATAAAAAGAATAAAATAAATCACAAATAGTATTGAAAATGACATAAAAAAGTGATAACATATAATTGTGAACCGAAGTTATTGATTATTTGGTTGTGACAGTTTATGGAGGAATATATTATGCTAAGAGAGGAACGGTTCCAAAAGATACTACAAATACTTGATAGAAATAACATCATAAAGATAAGCGATATAAATAAAGAACTAGGTGTTACAGAAATAACTGTAAGAAGAGATTTAAAAGTTCTAGAGGAAAGAGGATTTCTGAGTCGAATTTATGGTGGAGCTAAGAAAGTAAAACAGGAAAATAAATATAATTTTAAGGAACTTTCTAATAATGAAAAGAGAAAGATCAATATAGAACAAAAAAGACATATTGCAAAACTTGCAAGTGAGAGAATACAGGAAAATGACATTATTTATATAGGACCTGGTACTACTAGTGAGTTAATATATGATTATTTAAATGTTTCATATGTAAAAGTTATAACTAACTCAATGTCTGTATTTTTAAAATTTAAAAATGATAAGAGATATGAAGTTATACTTGTAGGTGGAAGATATAGATTGCACACAGATGTGTTTGTAGGAAGTTTTACTAATCAAAATTTAAAAAATATGAGAGTTAAAACTGCTTTTGTTGGAACTAATGGAATTTGTAATTATAATATAACAACTTCAAATGAAGAAGAAGGTGTGTGTCAAAGAATAATACTAGATAATGCATTACAAAAATATATACTATGCGACAGCACAAAGATAGAAAAAGAAGATTTTTTTAATTTTTATAATTTAAAAAATATAACAGCAGTGATTACAGATAAAAAAATGGATGATAAATTAAAACAAAAATATGAAAAAGTAGTAGATATAATTAATTAAAAAAATAATCTCATATTACAAAGAATAGAGATTAAAAATATAAAATAAATATAGAAAATTATGATCTTCTATGAATTAAATTATATATAAACCAAATAAATTATACCATAGAAGATAATAATATAAAAGTTTTAAGAAAATATTGAGAACTTGCAAGGAGGTAAAATTTATGAAAATAGCAATTGGATCTGATACAGATGGTTTTGAATTGAAAGAATATTTGAAAAAATATTTGAGTAATAAGGGTTTTGAAATTATTGATAAGACACCTGAAAAAGGACTTAATCTTTTTCAATCAGCAAAATTAGTTGCAGAATCAGTTTTGGATAAAGAAGCTGAAAGAGGGATAGCAATAGATGAATATGGTGCAGGATCATTTATGGTGGGATGCAAGCACAAAGGAATAATTTGTGCAGAAGTTTCAGATGAACATTCAGCTAAGATGACAAGCCAGCATAACTCAGCTAATATGATCACATTGGGTGCTGGAATTGTAGGAAAAAAATTAGCTGAAGCAATTGTAGATGCATATTTAAAAGAAAAATATGCAGGTGGAAGACACCAAATAAGAGTTGATATGCTTAATAAGATGCTATAAATTATAGGGAGGTAATAGTAATGATAATTTCACTTGGTTGTGATCATATAGTTCCTGACGTTAAAATGAAAATTTCACAGTATTTAAAATCAAAAGGACATGAGGTTATAGATAATGGTACCTATGATTTTGTAAGAACACATTATCCTATATTTGGAAAAAAGACAGCTGAAAAAGTTGCGGCAAAGAAAGCTGATCTTGGAATAGTTTTATGTGGAACTGGAGTAGGAATATCAAATTCTGCAAATAAAGTTAAAGGTATAAGAGCTGCCTTAGTAAGAGATGTAAGTACTGCAAAATATGCTAAGGAATATTTAAATGCAAATGTTATAGCATTTGGAGGTAGAATAACTGGAATAGGCCTTATTGAAAATATAATAGATGCATTTCTTGAAACAGAATATAAACCTACTAAAGAAAATGAAGAGATAATAAAGGGAATTGATGGATTAATAGATGACGATAGTAAACAATTTGAAAATGAACACTTCTTTGATGAATTTATTGAAAAGTGGAATAACGGTTACTATCCAAAAGAGTAGAAGCTTTAATCTGAATAAATGAGAAGGAAGTGAATCATATCATGATTGTTACAACTAAAGGATTGCTTGTAAAGGCTCAGAAAGAAAATTATGCAATTCCTGCATTTAATATACACAATCTTGAAACCTTTAGAGTTGTAGTTGAAACTGCTGCTGAATTGAAATCACCTGTAATAATTGCTGGCACACCAGGAACTATAAGTTATAGTGGTGAAGATTATTTAATGTCAATTGCAAAAACTGCAGCAGCTCGTTATCCTGACTTACCAATAGCAATGCATCTAGATCATTTTGAAGATGTGGAAAAGATTAAACACTGTATTGATGTAGGATTTACATCTGCAATGATAGATGCATCTAGAATGTCATTTGAAGATAATGTTAAAATTACAAGAGAAATTGTAGAATATGCACACTTAAATGGAACAGTGGTAGAGGCAGAACTTGGAATGCTTGGCGGTAGAGAAGAAAATATAGTGGTAGATGATAAAGATGTAATTTACACTAATCCAGATGCGGCAAAAGAATTTGTGGACAAGACTGGAATAGATTCACTTGCAGTTGCAATAGGTACTGCTCATGGATTATACAAGGGAAAGCCAAAACTTGATTTTGAAAGACTTAAACAGATAAGAGAAAAAGTATCTATACCATTAGTACTTCATGGAGCTTCTAATGTACCTGAGGATTTGGTGAAAAAAGCAATTGAACTGGGAATATGTAAAGTAAATATAGCAACAGATCTTAAAATACCTTTTTCCAATGCAGTTAAGGATTACTTTAAGAAAAATCCAGATGCAAATGATCCTAGAAAATATATGACTCCTGGTAAAGAAGCAATGAAAAAAGTTGTTATTGATAAAATTATGATGTGTGGGAGTAATGGAAAGATTTGATTACAATTGTGAACTTAAATGCATCTGTAGATAAAAGGTATGAAATAGAAGACATAGTAAAAGGAAAAGTAATGAGAGCTAGATCCGTTGAAAATGCTGCAGGAGGGAAAGGTATTCATGTTGCAAATGTGGCACATGTATTAGGTGAAGATGTTGTTACAACAGGATACATTGGAGGAAAGACAGGAGAATTCATAAAATCACAGCTTGATGAAATCGGAATAAAAAATGATTTTGTGAAAATAAAGGATTCAACAAGGGAATGTCTGGCATTTATAACAGATGATATGGCTCAAACTGAAATTTTGGAACCAGGACCCTATATAACTGAAAAAGAGCAGGAAGATTTCATGCAGATTTATGAAAAGTTACTTTCAGAGTCTGATATTATAGCTGCATCAGGAAGTGTTCCAAAAAATATTTCTAAAAATGTATATGCAAAACTTATAGAGAAGGCAAATAAAAACAATAAGAAATTTTTACTTGATACAAGTGGTGAGCTATTAAAAGAAGGTATAAGTGCAGTACCTTTTATGATAAAGCCCAATAAAGATGAACTAGAATCACTAACAGGGAAACCAATAACAGATGAAAAAGATGTTGTAAAATGCATAAAAGACTTAAGTAAAAGTGGAATCAAATGCATAGTTGTATCTCTAGGAGCTAATGGTTCAATAGTATATTTTGATGGAAATATATTTAGGGTTACTATTCCTAAGGTAAAGGTAGTTAATCCAGTAGGATCAGGGGATTCATTAGTTGGAGGATTTGCAGTTGGGCTAGAGAGAAATTATTCTATGGATAAAATAATAGCCCTTGGTACTGCTTGTGGAACAGCTAATGCTATGATTAAAAAAACAGGTTGGGTGGAAACTTATCTAGTAAAAGATATAATTAAAAAGGTTAGTATAAATAGAATTTAACATAAAAAAATTAAAATAACGTATTTGGACTAATTCATGATTGTCCAAATACGTTATTTATATATTAATAGAATTTTAAATAAATTTTGTGTTTGTTTTATTTAGTAAATTAATTATATTACTCTCTGGATAGTCTTCTGTTATTATAGCATCTATTTCATCTAATGTTGCAAATTTATAGTTTCCGTCAAAATAGAACTTTCTATTTTCCATTACAAGATAAACTACTTTGCTATTTCTAATTATTGCTTTTTTTGTATTTCCATCTTCAAAGTCAAAAGTAGTTACACTACTGTCTAATATATTTACACCGCAACTTCCTATAAATGCTTTTGAAAATCTATAATTTGCTATATTTTCAATTGTGGTGGATCCTGTAAATCCATTTAGATCTTTGCAAATTATGCCTCCTGGACAGATAATTTGTATATCATTTTTTTCACTATTTATTATTGATATAATGTCAATCATATTTGTAACTACAGTTAATTTTTTACTACATCTTGAAATTAACTTTGCAAGAAAAATATTTGTAGTTGATATATCTAAAAATACAGTGTCCCCATTTTCGATTAAGTCAAAGGCCTTTTTAGCAATTATAGATTTTGATTCTATATTAAAATTTTTTCTTGCATCTACTTTTTTAAAATCTGCGGCCTTTCTTATTGATACAGCTCCACCGTAGGTTCTCTTAAGTAAATTTTTCCTCTCAAGTAGTTTTAAGTCCTTTCTTATACAGTCCTTTGTTACATTGAATTTTTTACTTAAGTCATTTACTATGACTTTACCTTCCCTATTTAAAATATTTAGTATTTCATTATGCCTTTCTTCCATAAACATTTAAATCATCCTTTTAAAAATATCCTAGTATAAATTGTTTACTATTATTATATATTATTTTAGCAATATAAAACAATTAATTAAAGTGTTGAAATAGGTATTAATTAGTAGTACAATATAAATAAAGAATAAACAATAATAAACAATAAAACAGAATCAGGGGTGAATATAGAATGAATGAGAGAATTAATAATTTAAAAAATCAGCTTTTTAGAAATAAAAGAGAAATTTCACTAGAGAGAGCTCTTTTATATAAAGAAAGTTATAAAAATACAGAGGGAGAGCCAACTATTATAAGAAGAGCCAAGGCTTCAGCATATATTATGGACAATGTTCGTATAGCTATCAGGCAAGGAGAGCTTATTCTTGGAAATAGAACGGTAAAACCTAGAAGTGGAATTGTTTCACCGGAAATGGATCCATACTGGATTTATAAAGAACTTGATACTATTTCTTCAAGATCTCAAGATTCATTTTATATTAGTGAAGAAGATAAAAAAATATATAGAGAAGAGTTGTACCCTTATTGGAAAAATAGATCTATGAAAGATTTTATAAATGCAAAGATAGATCCAGAAATAAAGGAAGCTGTTGATGAGAATATTATAGCACTGAACCAAACGGATAAGGGACAAGGTCATATTATTATGAATTTTCCTTTTATTCTTAAAAAGGGTATAAAATTTATTTTAGATGAAATTAATTTAAAGTTAGAGAAAAATCCGGAAAATAATTTTTATAAGGCAGCACGCATAACAATTGAAGCAATGCAAAGGCATATTTTAAGATATTATAAATTGGCACTAAAAGAAGCTGAAAATGAGAAGGATGCAAAGAGAAAAAATGAACTTTTAGAGAGCGCAAGAGCATCAAAGAAGATTTCAGAAGAAAGACCGGAAAGCTTTTTTGAAGCTTGTCAATTACTTTGGTATGTAAGTATATGTGCCCAATATGAATCAAATGCAAGTTCACTTTCTTTAGGTAGATTTGATCAGTATATGTATGATTTTTATAAGCATGATATTGATTCTGGTGTTCCAAAGGAATATTTAAAAGAAGTCCTTGAATGTCTATGGATAAAGACAAATGATGTAGTGCTTGTTAGAAGTGCAAATAGTGCTAAATATTTTGCAGGTTTTCCTACAGGATACACCGTAGCTCTTGGTGGACTTACTGAAAATGGGAGATCAGCAGTTAATGAACTTTCCTATCTGTGTCTTGAAAGCTATCATGACATAAAGCTTCCTCAGCCTAATTTAGCAGTTAGATTAAATGAATTAATTCCAAGGGATTTTTTAAATCTTACGGCTAAAACTATAAGACTTGGAACTGGAATACCACAGATATTCAATGATGAAGTAATAGTTCCAGGTTTCTTAAATAGGGGAGTTTCTCTTGAGGATGCAAGAGATTATGCTATAGTTGGATGTGTAGAGCTTTCAATTCCTGGAAAGACTTATGGACTTCACGATATAGCATTGTTTAACTTGCTTAAAGTTATGGAAATATCCTTAAAAGAAAATAAAGATAAAGAAGATATAAATTTTGATTTTATAATAGATGATATAAAGAAAAAGATTCGTCACTATGTAAAATTGGTATGTGAGGGATCAAATATTGTAGATATTGGACACAGAGAATTTGCACCAGTTCCACTTTTATCTTCTCTAATAGATAATTGTATAGATAAGGGAAAAGATATAACAGAAGGTGGAGCAAAGTATAATTTTTCTGGTGTACAGGGTATAGGTGAGGCAAATTTAAGTGATTCACTTTATGCAGTAAAGAAGGCTGTATTTGAAGATAAGAAAATATCATTTAAGGAACTTGTAGAGGCACTTGAAGCGGATTTTGAAGGAAAAGATTATGAAAATCTTAGAAAAATGCTTATAAATAATTACGATAAATATGGAAATGATAATGATGAAGTTGACTTTATATCTTCAGATATATTGAGGTATTATGCAAAAGAACTTGAAAAGTATTCAAATCCAAGAGGAGGCAAGTTCATACCTGGTGCATATACAGTTTCAGCTCATATTCCTCTTGGAGAAGCAGTAGGTGCAACTCCTGATGGAAGAAAAGCTAAAAGTCAGCTAGCTGATGGAGGACTTTCTCCTATGGTAGGAAGAGATCTTTTGGGACCAACTGCTGTGCTTAAAAGTGTAAGTAAACTTGATAACTATCTTACTACAAATGGAAGTCTTTTAAATGTTAAGTTCACTCCAAAGGCACTATCTGGAGATGAAGGAATTAAAAAGTTTGTTGATTTTCTATTGGCATTTATGAAACTTAAAATACAGCATATCCAATTTAATATAATGTCAAGAGAAACTCTAATTGATGCACAGAAAAATCCTGAAAATTATAAAGGACTTGTTGTAAGAGTAGCAGGTTATAGTGCATTCTTTGTAGAACTTAACAAGAAGATACAAGATGATATAATCGCAAGAACTGAACACACACTATAAAATTGGATGTGATTTACTTATGGAAGATATGAAAGCATTGATTTTTAATATACAAAGATATTCTCTTCATGATGGAAATGGCATTAGGACAATAGTGTTTTTCAAAGGGTGTCCTCTACATTGCCCATGGTGCTGTAATCCAGAATCCCAATCTTTTGAGATAGAAAATCTGTCTGAACCTAATGAATGTAGTGGAAGATTTTCCCCGAATAATGGTAGAGTATATGGTAAATATATGACTATTGATGAAATTATAAAAGAAGTTGAAAAGGATAGGATATTTTACAATACATCAGGTGGAGGGGTGACTCTATCAGGAGGTGAAGTGCTTTCACAGGGGAAGTTTGCAATTGAGCTTCTTAGGAGATTAAAGAAGCTATCTATAGATACAGTTATTGAAACATCTGGCAGTGGAAATAGTGAAATATTGCTTGAAATGTCAAAGTACTTGGATACTATACTATTTGACTTGAAAATAATGGATAAATTAAAGGCTAAAAAAATTATTGGAATTGATATAGAATCTGTAAAAAATAACATGAAGTTACTAGTTGAGAATAAAAAAAGAGTGATTCCAAGAATACCTTTAATTCCTGGTTATACTATGGATAAAGAAAATATTAATGAAATAATCAAGTTTGTAAAAAGCCTTGATTTAAAAGAGGTTCATATACTTCCTTTTCATCAGTATGGAAGTAAAAAATACGAATACTTGAAAAGACAGTATGATTTAAAAGATGTGGATCCACCTGATATAAAATTAGTGGATAACATAAAGAAAACAATTGAAAGTCATAAAATAAAGGTAGTAGTTGGTGGAATGTAATATTATAAAAGCCATAAAAGCCATATAAAATATTAAAATTTATGATAAGGAGTGAATTAAAATGGAATTTATGTTTGACACAGCAAATATTGAGGTTATAAGAAAGTACATTGATGTTTTTCCTATAACAGGTATTACAAGTAATCCAAGTATTATAAAAAAAGAGGGAAAAATTGATTTCTTCAATCATTTTAAAGAAATAAGAAGTATTATTGGATTTGACAAAAGCATGCACATTCAAGTAGTAGCTACAGATTGTGAAGGTATAGTTAAAGATGCAAAGACAATACTTGACAAAATAGATGATAAAGTATATGTTAAAATTCCTGTTACAGAAGATGGACTTAAAGCAATGAGAATACTTAAATCTGAAGGAGTAGGTATTACTGCAACTGCAGTTTACACAAAGGCACAGGCACTTTTAGCACTTGAAACAGGAGCTGACTTTATTGCACCATATTTTAATAGAATGGAAAACAGTGATATGGATCCGCGTAGTACAATAAAGATGATTGCAGACATGATAGATAGATATGGATATAAAACTAAAATACTTGCAGCAAGCTTTAAGAATATAGGTCAGGTAATGGATGCTTTTTCAGCTGGAGCTCAAACTGCAACTGTAGCACCAGAAATTCTCTGTGGTTCAGTTAAAATGGCTTCAATAAAAGAGGCAGTAGAGAACTTTACATCTGATTGGAAAAGTATATTTGGAAAGGGAATTTCCATCTCTGATTTATAAAATTTTCTGTTGCAAAATATTTATCTGAGGAGGAATTTTAATGAGTAGATTGTCGAATAACGTTAATTTTTCTATAGTGGGATTTGGTGGGATAGCTAGAACTCATGCATTAGGAGCATATATGGGAAATATTAAATTTCCTCTTGATTACAGCCTTAATTTAAAGAGTACAGTTACAAGGAAACCTATGGATTTTAAAATAGCCGGTACAGAAAATTATACTAATATAGATGATATTTTAAGTGATGATACAATAGATTTTGTAGATATATGTACTCCAAATAACGCACATTTTGAAATTCTAAAGAAAGCAGTAGAAGCTGGAAAGGCAGTGTATTGTGAAAAACCACTTTCTTCTTCTCTAGAAGATTCAATTGAAATGGAGAAATTAGTTAGAGAAAGTAAATTGAAAAATGCAGTTGCTCTTATATATAGATATATGCCAGCAGTACGATTGATAAAAAGTGCAGTAGAGGACAATTTAATTGGAGATATAATTGATTTTAAAATAAAGTTATATCATAAGAGCTATCTAAATCCAAATAAAAAAGGAAGCTGGAGGACAAAACAGTCTTCTGGTGGAGGTGCTCTTGTAGACCTTGGAGTACATCTTATTGACGCAATTCATTTCACTCTTGGAAAAGTTAAAGAAGTTGAATGTGATACAAGAGTGTTTTTCAAAGATAGAACTAATGTAGATGAAATAGCTTATTGCAAAATGAATATGAGAAGCGGTGCCAGAGGAAGTCTTGAAGTTTCAAGAATTTTTGCAGAGAAGGATGAACCTACTACATACGTTTTATATGGTACTAAAGGATCAATAAAAATGAGTTCAAATGAACCATATTTTATAGAAGTGTATAACTATGAAGATAATAAAGTTGAGAAGATATCTTCAATTAAAAATGACAAATTAGCAGATTTCTATCCTAAAGAGAGAGATTCTTTAGGATTTCACCAGGATTGTCACTCAGCATGTATTGTAAACTTTGCAAATAGTGTATTTACAGGGGATGACTGTGAAAATATAGCTAAATTTAGAGATTCATTAAATGCAGAAATTGTAATTGATGCATGTTATAAATCTGATAGGGAAAAGAAACCTGTACAGGTTGATTATAGAGAAGACTTATAATAATTAAAAAAATAGAAAAATGTAAAACATGTGGCGTATGGGATTTTAAATTCTCATACGCCATTAAAATTAAGTATAGAATTGTTATATATGTGAAATACTATATTACTAGTTATAAGTAGTATATTAAAAACTAAAATAGAGTATTGAGAATTGAAGATAGAGTATCAAATATTAAAAATACAGTATCAAAAATATAGAAGAATAATTTATTAATGTATCTATAAATATTGAAAAGTAACAATTTAATTATTTCTAATAATTTGATACACTAATTTGGCACGATAATTGCTGGATATAAGGATGTAATATATTACATGCATTAAAATCATTAATTTTGGTTACAGGTTCATTAGAACTTTTATATAAATTTATATACTCAAATCCTGTAATAAATAAAGAATAGGAGGTATAAAAATGGTAGGAATTATTCTTGCTAGTCACGGAGAACTTGCTAAAGGTATCTTGCAATCTAGTACAATGATTTTTGGAGAACAAAAAAACGTTAAAGCCATTACATTGATGCCTAGTGAAGGCCCCGATGATATTAAAGCAAAGATAAAAGACGCAATTGCATCCTTTGATGACCAAGATCAGGTTTTGTTTTTAGTTGATCTTTGGGGTGGTACACCATTTAATCAAGTTAATGGCCTATTTGAAGAACATAAAGATAAATGGGCAATTATATCTGGTATGAATCTACCTATGGTTATTGAAGCTTATAGTTCACGTCTTTCAATGAAATCTGCACGAGAAGTTGCCACTGATATTCTAAAAAAAGCTAAAGAAGGAATTAAAGTTAAGCCTGAAGAATTGGAACCAGCAGATACTGGTAAATCAGCAGCTTCAGCTAATCAATCTAGCGTAGGTGTACCTGGATTAATGGAATATGCTTTAGCTCGTATTGACTCTCGTTTACTTCATGGACAGGTAGCGACTACTTGGACAAAAACTGTAAATCCTACACGAATTATTGTTGTATCAGATGACGTAGCCAAAGATGAGCTCCGTAAGAAATTGATCCAACAAGCTGCTCCCCCAGGTGTTAAAGCTCATGTTGTTCCAATTAGTCATATGATTAAGCTTGCAAAAGATGATAAACATTTTGGAGGACAACGTGTATTACTTCTTTTTGAAAATCCGCAAGATGTACTTAGAGTAGTAGAAGGTGGAGTACCTTTAAAGACAATCAATGTTGGTTCTATGGCTCACTCTGTAGGTAAAGTTCAACCAAATAAAGTTCTTGCCTTCGATCAAAAAGATATTGATACATTTAATAAGCTTAAAGAAGCTGGACTTACTTTTGATGTTCGTAAAGTTCCAGGTGACTCAAAAGAAAATATGGACGAAATACTTAAAAAGGCACAAGAGGAATTAAATAAACTAAAATAGTTTAATTATTTTAAATGGAAAAGGAGGATTAATAATCATGGATCTAAATATTGTTCAAATGATATTAGTCGTTATCGTTGCATTCCTAGCTGGTATGGAAGGTATTTTGGATGAATTTCAATTTCATCAACCAGTAGTTGCTTGTACGTTAATCGGTCTAGTTACAGGTAATTTATTACCATGTCTAATATTAGGAGGTACTCTCCAAATGATTGCCCTAGGGTGGGCTAATATCGGTGCTGCTGTAGCACCAGATGCAGCATTAGCATCTATTGCATCTGCAATTATTCTAGTTCTTGGTGGTCAAGGTGTAGATGGAGTTTCTTCAGCTATTGCTATTGCTATTCCACTAGCAGTTGCCGGACTATTATTAACAATTATTTGTCGTACAATTGCTACAGCTTTTGTACATTTTATGGATAACGCTGCTAGACAAGGAAGCATAGGAAAAGTTGAAATGTGGCATATAATTGCTATTTGTATGCAAGGTGTGCGTATTGCAATTCCAGCAGCTTTGATCTTAGCAGTTGGTGCTGGTCCTATTCGTTCATTACTTGAAGCTATGCCTGCTTGGTTAACAGATGGATTAGCAATTGGTGGTGGAATGGTTGTTGCTGTTGGTTATGCAATGGTAATAAATATGATGGCTACAAAAGAAGTATGGCCATTCTTTGCAATTGGTTTTGTATTAGCAACTATTTCACAAATTACACTTATCGGACTAGGTATAATTGGTGTATGTTTAGCTCTTATTTACTTGAAACTTGTTAAACAGGGTGGATCAGGTAATGGTGGTAGCTCCAATACTGGTGATCCATTAGGCGATATTATTGATAATTACTAAGAAGGGAGGAAAATAAAATGGGAAAAAAATTAGAATTAACAAAGAAAGATCGTATTTCTGTTTGGTGGCGTTCACAATTTATTCAAGGTTCTTGGAATTATGAAAGAATGCAAAACGGTGGTTGGGCATACTCATTGATTCCAGCAATTAAAAAATTATATAAGAGTAAAGAAGATCAATCAGCTGCATTAAAACGTCATTTGGAGTTTTTTAATACTCATCCATACTTAGCTTCACCAGTTATTGGTGTAACATTGGCATTAGAAGAAGACCGTGCAAATGGTCTACCAGTAGATGACGTAGCTATTCAAGGTGTTAAGGTTGGTATGATGGGACCTTTAGCCGGTGTAGGAGATCCAGTTTTCTGGTTTACTATTAGACCAATTTTAGGTGCATTAGCTGCTTCCCTTGCTATGGCTGGTAATATTATTGGACCAATTATATTTTTCTTAGCTTGGAATATTATTCGTATGGCATTTACATGGTATACACAAGAATTTGGTTATAAAACAGGTTCTCGTATTACTGATGATTTATCAGGTACTTTGCTGCAGGATATTACAAAGGGAGCATCTATACTTGGTATGTTCATCTTGGGATCATTAGTTAATCGATGGGTTTCTGTTAAATTTACACCGATAGTATCATCTGTTAAATTAGCTGATGGTGCATATATTAACTGGGATAAACTTCCTGCTGGAGCTCAAGGTATTAAAGAAGCCCTTTTGCAGCAAGCTGCTGGTTTGTCATTAACTGATACTAAGGTTACAACGCTTCAAAATAACTTGGATTCATTGATTCCTGGACTTGCAGGATTATTATTGACACTTTTCTGTATGTGGTTACTTAGAAAGAAAGTATCTCCAATTGTAATCATTCTTGGACTATTTGTAGTAGGTATTGTTTTCCACTTGATTCATTTAATGTAATATTATTTACAAAGCCTGGGCTTTTAGCCTGGGTTTTGTTAAAACATAAATCCCTTAAAGCAAGAATGGCTTTATAATTCTTTAAAAAAAAGATATAATAAAAACAATTGTATGTATAAGTAAAAAAAAGAGGTGGATTGTGTGATTCAATCGCTTAATACAAAGGTGGATTTAGTAATTGATGCAACGGCTTTTACAGGTCTTACAGATTATGGAAAAATAATGATTGGTGACAAAGGTTTTGAATTCTATAATTCTCGTGATTCTCGTAAATATATTCAAATTCCTTGGGAAGAGGTGGACTATGTCATTGCCTCTGTATTGTTCAAAGGAAAGTGGATTCCAAGATATGCTATTAAAACTAAGAAAAATGGTACTTATACTTTTGCTTCAAGGGAAGCAAAAAAAGTACTTCGAACTATTAGAAAATATGTTGATCCAAATCACATGGTTAACTCCCTAAGCTTTTTTGATGTGGTTAAACGAGCGATAAAATCCAAATTTAAGAAGAATTAATGAATAAAGTATTAGGACTTTTATAATATGTAGATTAGTCAAAGCAAGATAGATAAAATGTATTGGATATAACTTTATCTATCTTATTTTTTTTATTATGTATTTGATGTATAATGTGATTATGTGATATAGTGTATTAAAATAGTGTATTGAAGGAATATAATAGAAAGGTGGCTAATATGAAGAGAATAGATAGAATATATAATTACTTGGCAGAAAAAACAAGCAAATTAAATGTAGAAAATTTAAAAGGAAAAGTGGGGTTTAGTGCCAAGGAAATATCCAAGGAACTTGGAATACTTAGAAACAATGTAAGCATGGAATTAAATTTACTTTTAAAACAAGATAAAGTAATAAAAATTATAGGAAGACCTGTGCTTTTTATAGATAAGGTTTCTCTTGAAAATAAATTAGGCACCACTTTAAAAAAAGGTCCTTTAGAAGTGAAAAGTATAGATGAAATAGTAGATTCCAAAGGTGAATCTAATGAAGATAAATCTCCTTTTGATAATCTTATAGGTTCAAAAACAGGACTTAAAAATCAAGTTGAACAGGCAAAGGCGGCAATATTATATCCCCCAAATGGTCTTCATACTCTTATTATAGGCCAGACTGGAGTTGGAAAAACTCTATTTGCAAATATGATGTATAACTATGCAAGATATATTAAACGATTTGATGAAAATTCACCTTTTATAGTATTTAATTGTGCAGATTACTATAACAATCCTCAGCTTTTAATATCTCATATATTTGGACATGTAAAAGGTGCTTTTACAGGTGCCGATACTGAAAAAGAAGGATTAGTTGAAAAGGCCAATGGAGGTATGTTATTTTTAGATGAAATTCACAGACTTCCTCCAGAAGGACAGGAAATGATATTCTATTTTATGGATACAGGGACATACAATAAATTAGGTGAAACGGAAAGAAAGAGAAAGTCCAATGTGTTTATAGTAGGAGCTACAACAGAGGATCCAGATTCAACACTTCTAAATACATTTGTAAGAAGAATTCCAATAATAATAAGTATACCAAGTTTGAATGAAAGACCAACTGAAGATAAGATAAATATACTAAAATACCTTCTAGCCAAAGAAGCTCACAGAATAAATAAGCCTATAAAGATTGAGGCTGATGCAGTAAAGGCAATTATAGGTTCAGTATCTTATGGAAATATAGGTCAGATGAAATCTAATATACAACTTATATGTGCAAAGGGATTTCTAAATAGTATACAAAATGATGAATCTGTGGAAATTGACTTTAAATCTCTTCCATCTGATATAAAAAGCGGTTTATTTTCTCTTGCAGCTAGAAGAGATGAAGCAGAGGAAATATCAAAATATATAGATTCTCAACTTGTGATAATGCCAAATGGCTATAAGGTTCTTATAGATGAAGATCCCTATGAACCTCCTTTTAATTTGTATAAGATAATAGAGGGAAAAGCTGGTATACTAAAAGATGAAGGGCTTGATGATAAAGCTATAAAGGAGTTTATAGCTACTGATATAAATGTTCATATAAGAGGATTCTATGATAAATTTAAAGATAATGATAAAGATAGAGAAAAAATATTAAAAATAGTAGACGAGGATATATTAGAATTTGCTGAAAGTATAAAAGAACTTGTTGAAAAAAGGCTAGATAAAAAGTTTTCTGATAGATTTCTCTATGCACTTAGTCTTCATTTGAGTGCATTTTTTAAGAGAATTGAAAGTAAAAGACCACTTAAATATACTAATATATCAAGTATTATAAAGGACAATCCTAAAGAATATAAGGTATCCCTTGAAATAAAAAGTCTTATAGAGGACAAATACAGTATAGTAGTACCAAAAATGGAAGTAATATATCTTACAATTCTCTTGAGTTCAATTCAAGATGATCAAAGCGAAGGACATGTAGCAATTATGGTTGCTGCCCATGGAAACAGTACAGCTACAAGTATGGTAAATGTAGCAAAAAAGCTTCTTGGAGATTCTGTAATAGAAGCAATAGATATGCCCCTTGAAGTAAATCCACAGACTATACTTGACAAAATGATAAAAGAGATAAAAAAGCTTAATATGGGAAAAGGAGTACTTCTTTTAGTTGACATGGGATCTCTTGCAAATTTTGATACTATAATAATGGAAAAGACTAATATAGAAGTTAAGACAATAGAAATGGTATCAACTCCACTTGTACTTGAGGCTGTGAGAAAAGCAAATATTTTTGATATGGATCTTGAAGAAATATATGAATCATTAAAAGATTTTAGAGGATATAGTATGTACTCTAAAGAAAATATTAGTATACCTACTGGAAATAAGGCAATAGTAACAGTTTGTTCAAGTGGAGAGGGAACTGCTGTAAAACTTAAGGATCTTGTTCAAGATGTAATAACAAATATTACAGAAGAGAATGTTTATATAGTCCCAGTTGGAGTAAGAAATTTGAAAGAAAATATAAGAGAAATTCAAAATGATTACAATGTAATAGCTATTGTAGGAATTACAGATCCTAAAATGGGAATACCATTTGTATCATTGGAGTCCCTTATAAGTGGAAGTGGAGAAAATCAGATAATTGATATTGTTAAAAATAACAGTATAAAAGTAGTTCAAAAAGAAAAGAATACGGTGGTGGAAGATTTATGTAAAGATAGTTTGAATGAATTTCTTACTTTTTTAAATCCGTCTAAAATAATTGGATCATTAGTAAAATTTACTAACATATTGGAAAAGAAGATGAATACTAAATTTAAAAATTCTCTTCGTATAAAAATAATAATTCATGTAGGGTGTGCACTTGAAAGAGTTGTGATAAATGAGGGTATTGCATATAGATATGATAAATCAAAGTTAGATAAAAACTTAATTGCCATGATAAAAGATTCAAGTAAAATTTTTAAAGATGCATTTAATATAAATTTATCAGATGATGAAATTTGTTATATATGTGAAATACTATCTTCTTGATTATAGTTAGTATATTAAAAATTTAGAGGAAGGTGATTTATAAATGATGAACATAGTTTTAGCAAGAATTGATGACAGATTAATACATGGTCAAATAGCAACAGTTTGGGCTAAAGATACAAAATGTGAAAGAATAATAGTTTGTAATGATGATGTAGCTAAAGACAATATAAGAAAGACACTTTTAATAGAAGTGGCACCTCCAGGAATAAAATCGAGTGTAGTAGGTATAGAAAAAGCAATAAGAGTTTATAAAAATCCAAAATATGAGGGTGTAAAAGTGCTTTATCTATTTACTAATCCTACAGATGTACTGAGGATGGTTGAAGGTGGAGTTAATATAACTACTGTAAATATTGGGGGAATGTCATTTAAAGAAGGAAAGAAACAGATAAATGCTGCTATATCTGTAGATGATAAGGATATAGAAGCATTTAAAAAACTCCATGAAAAAGGTATAGAACTTGAAGTAAGGAAAGTAAGCAATGACCCTAAAATTGATTTAATGAGTTTGATTTAGCATTTTTTTAATAAAATTGTTTGCAATATTTAAAAAGTTTTATAAAGTACAATTTAAAAGGAGGAGGGTTTATGAGTATTAGTTCTGTTCAAATGGTATTAATATTTATTGTAGCTTGTATTTCTGGTATGGGCAGTATTTTGGATGAATTCCAAACACATAGGCCATTAGTTGCATGTACATTAATTGGACTTATTCTTGGAGATATTAAAACTGGTATAATTATAGGTGGTACTTTGGAAATGATGGCTTTAGGATGGATGAACATAGGAGCTGCTGTGGCACCAGATACAGCTATGGCAAGTATAATATCCACAATTCTAGTTATAGGTGCAAAGCAAAGTATAGGTACTGGCATAGCTGTAGCAATACCACTTGCAGCTGCAGGACAGATGCTTACTATATTTGCAAGAACTATTACAATTGGATTTCAACATAAGGCAGATACCTATGCAAAAAATGGGAATCTCAGAGGGATTGATTTTATGCATTTAAGTTGTCTTTTAATACAAGCAGCTCGTGTGGCTATACCTTCAATGCTTGTTGCAGTATTTATAGGAACAAGTGCTGTTCAAAGCTTTTTAGATGCAATACCTAAAGTTATAACTGGAGGACTTCAAGTTGCAGGTGGTTTTATAGTTGTAGTTGGTTATGCAATGGTTATAAATATGATGGGAGCAAGATATTTAATGGGATTTTTTTTCTTAGGATTTGTAGTTGCAGCATTTACTAAATTCAACTTAATCGCATTTGGCATTATAGGGGTAGTATTTGCAATAATATACGTTCAACTTAATCCTAAATATAATATGCCTAAAATTGTAACCGTTTCAGATCATAGTTTATCAGATGATGAGTTAGATGATGAGTTAGATGACTAGTATTAAAAAGGGGGAATCAATTGTGAGGGAAAATATAAGTGAAAAGAAAAAAATTACTAAAAAAGATCTTATAAATATGTTTATTCGTTCAAATTTTCATCAGGCTTCATGGAATTATGAAAGAATGCAGGCACTTGGATACTGTTTTGAAATGGTGCCTATTATAAAAAGATTATACAAAGGAAAAGACAGAAGCGATGCAATGAAAAGACATCTTGAGTTTTTCAATACGCATCCTTTTGCAATAACCCCAATACTAGGTGTTACAACAGCAATGGAAGAACAGAGAGCAAACGGTGCAAATATAGATGATGCTGCAATAAATGGCATTAAAGTTGGACTTATGGGACCACTTGCAGGAGTTGGAGATCCTATATTTTGGGGTACACTTAGACCAGTTGTAGCTGGACTCGGTGCATCTATGGCACTTACTGGAAATATAGCAGGGCCAATCCTTTTTTTCCTAATATTCAATGCAGTTCGTCTTACAATAAAATGGTATGGTATAAAATATGGATATGAAAAAGGTACTAATATTGTAAAAGATATGAATGGAAATACACTTCAGAAACTTACAGAAGGAGCTTCTATACTTGGACTTTTTGTAATGGGTGCATTAGTATCTAAATGGACTAAAGTAGATATACCAGTTGTAGTTTCAAAAATAACAAGGCAAGATGGTAAAATTGTAGTTACTACTGTTCAAGATATACTTGATAAGCTTATGCCGGGAATAGTTCCACTTATAATGACATTTGCATGTATGAGTCTTTTAAAGAGAAAAATAAATGCAATATGGATAATATTTGGATTATTTGCAATTGGAATAATTGGATATGGTTTAGGAATATTAAAATAGAGAAATTTATTTACAAAAGATAGGGTATCTTAAATTTTGAGGTACCATGTCTTTTTTTATTTATTTGATAATAGTTGTGAAAAATCACGATAAATGTGAAAAAATACATAATAATGTATGCAAATCCTAAAGTACCATTAAATATTGATAATGAAATATAGCCGTGCTAACATTAAAACAAATTATAACACTTAATATGATAAAAGGGAGGATGATAAAAGTGATACAGAAAGTTCAAAAACTTGGTGGAGCAATTCAACGATTTGGCGGTGCAATGTTTACGCCGGTTCTGTTTTTCGCTTTTGCTGGAGTTGCAGTTGGATTTGGTACACTTTTTACAACACCGGCAATTATGGGGGGACTTGCTGCAGAAACTAGCTTATGGTATCAATTTTGGAACATAATATTGCAAGGTGGTTGGACTGTATTCAATCAATTACCATTATTATTTGTTGTTGGACTTCCAATAGGCCTTGCAAAAAAGCAGAATGCAAGATGTTGCATGGAAGCACTTATACTTTATTTAACATTTAATTATTTTTTAAGTACTATTCTTTCACAATGGGGAAGTTTCTTTGGAGTAGACTTTTCTGCTAAAGCTGTAGCAGGTTCTGGTCTTACTATGGTAGCAAATATTAAGACACTTGATATGGGAATGATGGGCGCATTAGTAATTTCAGGTATTGTAATCTATCTACATAATCGTTTCTTTGATACGGAATTACCTGAATGGTTAGGAATTTTTAGTGGTTCTACCTTTGTATTTATGATTGGTTTTTTTGTAATGATTCCAGTGGCATTTATTGTAGCTCTTATATGGCCTAAAGTTCAAATTGGAATATTTAGTTTTCAACATTTTGTAAAAGTAGCAGGAGCTTTAGGAGTATGGGTGTTTGTATTTTTAGAACGTGCATTGATTCCATTTGGATTACATCATCTGTTGTATGCTCCTTTCTATTATGATAACGTTGTGGTTCCAGGAGGAATATATGCTTATTGGGCTAAAAGTTTACCACATATAGCAGCTTCTACAGCTTCATTGAAAACCTTATTACCAGCAGCTTCATTTACAGCTACAGGATATTCCAAAATATTCGGATGTCCAGGTATTGCACTGGCATTTTATGCTACAGCAAAATCAAAGAATAAGAAAAAATTACTTGGATTACTTATTCCTATTACGTTGACTGCAATTATATGTGGAGTAACTGAACCTATTGAGTATACGTTTTTATTTATTTCACCATTTTTGTTTTTAGTTCATGCTGTTTTAGCTGCGACAGTTTCAACTATCATGAATCTTGTAGGAATTGTAGGTGTATTTTCAGGTGGAGCTATTGAAATGGCTGCATTAAACTGGATTCCATTAATGGCAACACATTGGGGTCAATATTTACTTCAGTTTATTATAGGTATTTGTTTTACAGGTGTATGGTTTGTAGTATTTAGATTCTTAATTCTGAAGTTTGACATTAAAACTCCAGGTAGACAAGATGATTCTGAAGAAATTAAATTTAATTCCAAAGCAGAATATTTAGAAAAGAAAAGTAATTCAAAATTGGATAAAAAGACTAAATTCGCAATGGACATCCTAGAAGGACTTGGTGGAAAAGATAACATTCAAGATGTAACAAACTGTGCAACTCGTTTGAGAGTTAACGTTAAAGATGAAAGTATCTGTAAGGGAGATCAATATTTTAAATCTATTGGTGCTCATGGATGCTCAATAAATGGAAAATCCTATCAAGTAATTGTTGGATTGAAAGTACCAAGTATAAGAGAAGAGTTTGAAAAACTATTATAATTTATTTGTAGTAGAAAAGAACTTGACTGTGAAAAATCACAAGAAGTGTGAATAAATACATTTAAAATGATGTATTTCCTAAAAGAACCTTTTATATTGTAATCATTTTTGCATGAATGTATTATTTACATATAAATTAAAAAATAGGAGGAATTAAAAATGGCAAAGAAAGAATATTCAATTGTAATAGCAGGTGGAGGAAGTACATTTACACCTGGAATTGTACTTATGTTGCTAGAGAATATGGATAGATTTCCAATCCGTTCTATTAAATTTTATGATAACGATGCAGAAAGACAGGAGATTGTAGCAAAAGCATGTGAAATTTATTTGAAAGAAAATGCACCACAAGTTAAATTTGCATATACAACCGATCCTGAAACAGCATTTACTGATGTTGATTTTGTACTTGCACATATTCGTGTTGGAAAGTATGCAATGCGTGAAAAAGATGAGAAGATTCCATTAAAATATAATGTACTTGGACAGGAAACTTGCGGACCAGGAGGAATTGCATATGGAATGCGATCAATTGGTGGAGTTATTGAAATATTAGATTACATGGAAAAATATTCACCAAATGCATGGATGCTTAATTACTCAAATCCAGCTGCTATAGTAGCTGAAGCGACTAGAAGATTAAGACCAAATTCTAAAATATTAAATATATGTGATATGCCAATAGATTTGGAAGAGAAGATGGCTACTATGTGTGGGCTTAAATCCAGAAAAGAAATGATTACTTCCTATTATGGCTTGAATCACTTTGGATGGTGGTATAAGATATATGATAAAGAAGGCAATGATCTTATGCCAGAAATTAAGAAACATATGGCACAAAATGGATTTGCAGATGCGCTTTCAAAGACAAATCAGCATGTAGATGAAAGTTGGGTTCATACTTTTCAAAAAGCAAAAGATGTATATGCAGTAGATCCTACAACTATACCTAATACTTATTTGAAATACTATCTATATCCGGATTATGTAGTTGAAACTTCAAATCCTGAATATACTCGTGCAAATGAAGTTATGGATGGAAGAGAAAAGAAAGTATTTGGAGCATGTAAAAAGATAATTGAAAGTGGGACAAGTAAAAATGGTGGATTTGAGGCAGATACTCATGCAACTTATATTGTGGATCTTGCTTGTGCTATAGCAGAAAATACAAGAGAAAGATTTTTGCTTATTGTGCCAAATGAAGGTGCAATTGAGAACTTTGACAGAACAGCTATGGTTGAAATACCATGTATTGTAGGAAGCAATGGATACGAAAGAATATGTCAAGGGGCTATTCCACAATTTCAAAAAGGATTGATGGAACAGCAAGTAAGTGTAGAAAAACTTGTAGTAGAGGCTTGGATAGAGGGAAGCTATCAAAAGTTGTGGCAGGCACTTACCTTATCAAAAGTTGTACCAAGTGCAAAAGTAGCAAAATTAATTTTGGATGATTTAATTGAAGCAAATAAAGATTATTGGCCTGAATTGAAATAATCTGAGAAAGATGGTGGAGAATTATGCTGGGCTTATTTAAAAAGAAAAAGAAACCTTTAAAAGAATTTTACTCTGTAGTAGATGGAAAGAGTATAGATTTATCTGAAGTTCAAGATGAAATGTTCTCTAAGAAGACTTTAGGTGATGGTATTGCTGTTATTCCTAGTTCAGATGATATTGTTTCACCATGCAGTGGAGAAGTAACTATGGTTGCTGCTACAAAACATGCAGTGGCCATAGAAAATGAAGATGGTGTTCAAGTTCTTATACATATAGGATTAGATAGTGTTAAACTAAATGGTGAAGGTTTTAAAATATTTTGCAAAGAAGGAGATCGTGTAGAAGTTGGAACATTATTAGTCAAAATTGATAGGGAACTTTTTAAAAAAGAGAAGATTTCTGATACCGTAATTATGATACTAGTAGAACAAAACGGACATGAAATTATAAACAGAAATACAGGAGAAAATATAAAAGCTGGCGAAAGTATGCTGATTCAATATAATTAAGTAAAAACATAAATTCAAAATAATAAATATTTTTATAAGATTAATTGGATAAAGTGAATGAAGTTATAATTTACTTTGTCCAATTATTTTTTTGCAATTATACTTGATAAATTTTTATAATATAAGATAAAATTTAAGTAATTATAAAATTGTGTGGTGAATATTATGAATTTAGATGAACTAGTAAATAAGTATTATTCATCTTTAAATGAAAATGACTTGTATATATGGAAATATATTTCAAATCATAGAAAAGAATGTGAAAAGTTTACTATTAATGAATTGGCAAACAAATGTAATGTATCAAGGACTACTATTTTGCGATTTGCTAAAAAGTTGTCATTGAAGGGATATTCAGAATTAAAGCTTTATTTAAAGTTGGAAAATGAAAAAGATAAAGAAAGTATTGATAATGTAGAAATTGTGTGTAATGTTTACAATGAGGTAATTAAAAATATAAAGGAGAGAGATTGTACCCAAATTTTTAAAGCAATAGATAGAGCAAGAAATATTTATCTATATGGAATTGGATTGCTTCAGTCTTCAATAAAAAATGAAATTAAACGTATTTTTATAAATGGACAAAAAGTATTTTATGATTTAGAAGGGGATACAGAAGTAAATGCTGCTAAGGAATTTGCTACAGATGAAGATTTGTTTATAATTATTTCTGTGTCTGGTGAAAATGAAACTATTTTAAAGCTAGCTGAAAATTTAAAAGTTAAAAATGTTCCTATTATATCTATTTCAAAAATGAAGGATAACTCACTTGCAAAGATAAGTGACTATAATTTGTATATATTTACAGCAGCACTTCCTCAGATTTCAGGAGAAATAGCCTATCAATCTTTAACATCATATTTTATTTTAATTGAAATTTTATTTTTAAAGTATATGAATTATAAATCACAAAAGGATAAGAAGGAATAAAAATATGAAACTGGAAACTTTAGTTCAAAAAAATTATAAAAAATTAAATGAAAATGATTTATATCTGTGGAATTATATTTTACATCATAAAAAAGAGTGTAAGACTATGTCAATACAGGAATTGTCTTTAAAATGCAATGTTTCCCATACTACAGTTTTGAGATTTGCAAAAAAGTTGGGATTTGAAGGTTATAGTGAAATGAAAACTTATCTTAAGTGGGAAGATAAAGGTACTAATAAGTTTGATGATGAAGAAGTTGAACGTGTTTTTAAGGATATTGAGAACACTGTTGAAATTATGAAAAAGAAGGATTTTTCTGAAGTATTTGAAATGCTTGAAGGTGCTAGAAGAATATATGCATATGGTTCTGGAAGTGTTCAGAAACAGGCAGTAAAGGATTTAAAACGAAATATGATTTTTGGCAGCAAGTTAATTTATGTTTTAGATGGAATGGCAGAAACTGATATTATAATGGATATGCTATCTTCAAAGGACCTATTTTTTCTCTTTTCTCTATCAGGTAATAATGCTTTTATGAATAATTTTGCAAGAAAGTTAAAGAAAAAAGGAGTAAAAATTATATCTGTAACTAAAGTTGGAAATAATGAACTTGCGTATTTAAGTGATGTTGCTCTTCAATTTTACTCCCATTCTGTGTTTATAAATGAAAGTCAATCTGAGTATTATTCTACGGCACAATTTTATTTAATTAATCAGATTATGCTTACAAAATATCTTGCATTTAAATGGAAAAAAAATAATACATAAAACTTTAAAAGTTATTTTTATCTTTTATGATATAATATTTTAAAAATTATTTTAAAGGAGTAGTAGAATATGATAAGAAAATATGAATTTCATGTTCCAGAAATAGAGGATACATGCTTTATAGCAGATAATGCTGATGTTATTGGTAAAGTTAAAATTAAACAAGATGCAAGTATATGGTTTCATTCAGTTTTAAGAGGAGATTCGGGAAGTATATATATAGGAGAGAAAACCAACATACAGGACAATTGTGTTCTGCATACTGAAGAGGATAGCCCTATACATATAGGAAAATCTGTAACTGTAGGACATAATTCTATAATTCATGGTTGTGAAATTGGGGACTATTGTATTATAGGAATGGGATCTATAATTATGAATGGATCTGTTATAGGCAAAAATACTATAATTGGAGCAGGTAGCATTGTAACTGAAAATAAAAATATACCATCAGGAGTTTTATGTTTTGGTTCCCCAGCAAAAGTCATAAGAAAACTAACTGAAGAAGAAATAGAAGACATTAAAAACTCAGCAAAGGAATACGTTGTGGAGTCTAAAAAATATGATGAATACAATATAAATAAATAGTTTCATTTTAATATTTTACATTTATCTGTCACATAGTCTGAAGGTTTTGCATAGTATAATATGGCAACTAATAGTGGGAGATGTTGTATTCTGATTTTAAGAATAGGTAATAGAGGAAATGAAGTTATGAGGGTTCAGTCAGTCCTTAAAAAATTAGGTTATAATCCAGGAGTAGTAGATGGAATATTTGGAGTGAAGACTGAAAATGCAGTAAAAAGATTTCAAAAGATGAACGGACTTGAGGCGGATGGAATAATAGGTGAGAACACATATAGAGTGCTTAAAAGATTCATAGAAGGTTATGATTACTATACTATAAGTCCTGGAGATACACTATACAATATAGCGCAAAGATATGGAACTAAAGTTGAAAGTATAGTAATTGCAAATCCACAAGTTAAGCCATTTGGGTTGATTCCAGGGACTACAATTAAGGTGCCTTATGACATTCAGATAGTTGATACTGATATAAATTATACTTATGACGTTCTTGAAAGTGATATTTATGCTTTAAAGGCAAGGTATCCTTTTTTAACTATAGGCACTGCAGGTAAAAGCGTTCTTGGACGGGAGCTTTACTATATAAAACTGGGAAGGGGAAATAATGAAGTTTCATATAATGGAGCTCATCATGCACTAGAATGGATAACTACTCCTTTACTTATGAAATTTGCGGAAAATTTTTTAGAAGCATATACAGAAAATAAGGATATAAAGGGATATAATATAGGTGATATATGGGATAAAAGTAGCATATATATAATACCTATGGTAAATCCTGATGGAGTAGATCTAGTTTTAAATGGGATCAAGCGGGATAATCCATATTATAGTGATCTCATAAAGTGGAATAAGGGAAGTATGGATTTTTCTAAAGATTGGGAGGCAAATAATAGAGGAGTTGATTTAAATCACAATTACAATGCAGGTTGGGAACTTTCAAAGAAAGCTGAGGAGTCCTATGGAGTTTATGGACCTGGGCCTACAAGGTATTCAGGACCTTCACCTGTTTCAGAGCCAGAAACTAAGTCCATGGTAAACTTTACAGAAAATCATAACTTTCGATTGGTGCTTGCATATCACAGTCAAGGTGAGGTTATATACTGGCAGTACAGTGACCTTACTCCTACTGAGTCAAGATCCATAGCTGAAAAGTTTGCAAAGGTAAGCGGATATAAACTTTCAGAAACTACAGGTATAACTTCTTATTCTGGATACAAGGACTGGTTTATACAAGATTTTGAAAAACCTGGTTTTACAATAGAAGTTGGGAATGGTAAAAATCCACTTCCAATAAGCCAATTTGATAGCATATATAATGACAATGAGGAACTTCTTATTTTGGCTTCAATTATATAATTTAGTTTACTAAACAACAATAAGAAACACTACTCTATATATAAATAAATTTGGAGTAGTGTTTATGTTTAATAAAGTCACTTGTATATATCTACTAAAAGTCCTGTTATATCGTCTATAGTTGATGCAATATTTAAATTTTCTTTTTGATCATTCATAAGCATATTTGTAAGTTCTTCTAATTTGCTGTCTATAGTATCAACAGTTATAAAATACTGAGTTTGCCAAAAACTTATGTCTTTTTTGATACTATACATATAGCTTAGTACCGATTCAAGATATTCCTTTATCATTTTTTTATATGCCTTTACGTCTGAATAACATTTTGTTATGGCTAATCTGTTGCCTTTCTTTTTTATATCGTTGAACATATTTTTTAACTGTTCTTGGGATCTTTTTTCCATTTGTGAGTTAAAACTTTGAGAAAAGTCCTTTTTTACCTTGATATTTCTATTTTTAGATGAAGTAGTAGAAGAGGGACCTATTCTAGAAATTTCCATGAAATACCTCCATATTATAAAAAGTATAATACTATTTACAAGCGTAAAATTTTCATATAAACTATAATTATACCTATTATTATAAAATATAATTGCATAAAAATATAGGTATAAGAATTAATTATATTCAAAAAATAAGCTTATATGTATATTTTAATAAATTAAGTTCTCCAAGTGAAAATTATCAAATAAGGTAAGGTGATTATATGTGGTATAATAAGAGCTCTGAAGAAATACTTCAGCAATTTAAGTCCGACATTGACAATGGATTGTCACAAGAGGAAGCATCTAATAGACTTGACAAATTTGGTCCTAATAAATTGGCTGATAAGGAAAAGAAGTCTATATGGAAACTTTTATTTGAACAGATAAATGATCCTCTTATATATGTACTGTTAGCAGCGGCCATAGTTTCAGCAGTACTTAATGAGATAAGTGATTCAATAATTATAGCAGTTGTTATAATTGTAAATGCCGTAGTTGGACTAATGCAAGAATCTAAAGCTGAAAGAGCTCTTGAATTATTAAAGGAACTTTCAACACCAAAGGCTCTTGTAAAAAGAGATGGGAAAATTCAAGAAATATCTTCCGAAAATTTAGTTCAAGGAGATGTGGTGTTGCTTGATGCAGGTAGATATGTTCCCTGTGACATGAGAATAGTTGAAGCTGTTAGTTTAAAAATAGAAGAATCAGCTTTAACTGGAGAATCGGTACCTTCAGACAAATCTGCAGAGGTTATATCTGAAAATGAAAATATAGCACTTGGGGATCAGAGAAATATGGCATTCATGTCCACTCTTGTAACTCATGGAAGGGCAACAGGAATTGTTGTAGGAACAGGAATGAATACTGAAATAGGTAAAATAGCCAAAATGCTTGATGATGGTGAAAAAAATTTAACACCTCTACAAAAAAAACTTGCAAAACTTGGGAAAGTTCTAGGTGCTATGGCTTTAAGTATATGTGCTCTCATATTTGTAATTGGGCTTATTCAAGGAAGAGATCTATTTGAAATGTTCTTTACTGCAATAAGTTTAGCTGTAGCTGCAATACCTGAAGGGCTTCCAGCTATAGTTACAATAGTACTTGCACTTGGTGTACAGAGGATGATAAAGGAAAATGCAATAATTAGAAAACTTCCTGCAGTAGAAACTTTAGGTGCTGTAAATATAATATGTTCAGATAAAACTGGAACACTTACTCAAAATAAAATGACTGTAACAAAATTTTATGCAAATAATAAGCTGCTTGATATATCAGAATTAAATATAGAAAATTATGAAGAAAAAATTCTTGTAGATAATATGATACTTTGTAATGATGCCACTTATTCTAAAGATTCTAAGACAGGTGATCCAACTGAAATTGCACTTTTAGAGATTGGAGATAAACTTGGAATATCAAAACAGAAAGCTGAAAATATGCACAAAAGGATAGAGGAGATACCTTTTGATTCTGATAGAAAGCTTATGACAACTGTAAATAAGTATGGAGAAAAATTTCGTGTAATTACAAAAGGTGCTGTAGATAATTTAATCAAAATTTGCACTAAAGTAGTGATAAATGGAAATATAATACCAATGAATGATGAGATAAGGTCAAATATACTTTCTGCATCAAATGAAATGTCTGATGATGCACTTAGAGTTCTTGCAACAGCTTTTAAGGATATAGACAGTGATAAAGATTTAAATGGTGAAAAAAATTTACTGGAAAGCGACTTAATATTTGTAGGACTATATGGAATGATAGATCCTCCAAGAGAAAATGTAAAGAAGTCAATTGAAGAATGTAAATCTTCTGGCATAAGAACTGTTATGATTACAGGCGATCATAAAAATACTGCTTTTGCAATAGCAAAGGAGCTTGGCATAGCAGATGATGAATCTCAAGCAGTATTAGGTGCAGAACTGGACACTATGACAGAAGAAGAGGTAAATGAAAGAATAGACAATTTGAGAGTATTTGCAAGAGTATCTCCAGAACACAAGGTAAAGATAGTAAAAGCTTTGAAAAAAAGCGGCAATATAGTTTCAATGACAGGAGATGGAGTAAATGATGCACCTTCTTTAAAAGCAGCAGATATAGGTGTTGCTATGGGCATTACTGGAACAGACGTGGCAAAAGGTGCATCGGATATGATTTTAACTGACGATAATTTTTCAACTATTGTAGCTGCAGTAAAAGAGGGAAGAAATATCTACAATAATATAAAGAAGTCTGTGAATTTCCTGCTTTCTTGTAATATAGGTGAGATAATAGCACTTTTTATATCAATAGTTATTGGACTTCCTGTTATTTTAAGGCCAATACATCTTTTATGGATAAATCTTATAACAGATAGTTTGCCTGCATTAGCACTTGGAGTTGATCCTGGAGATCCAGATATTATGAAAGAAAAGCCAAGGGATCCAGAGGAAGGTTTCTTTTCGGGGAAAAATGGATTTTTCTTAGTCACAAATGGAATTGTAATAGGACTTACTGCACTTTGTGCTTTTTATATAGGAATGAAGAGATATCCTACATCTCTTATGCATGCTCAGACTATGACCTTTGTGGTTTTAAGTGTATCCCAATTGTTTTACACACTTAGTATAAGACATCACAAAAAATCAATATTAAGTATGGGCATTTTTACTAACAAGTATTTAATAGGAGCAATAATAATTGGAATTCTTCTTCAAAATATAGTAATTACTGCACCTATTTTGTCATCTCTTTTTAAGGTATACAGACTTACATTGCAAGATTGGATATTTGTAACTATGTTGTCACTTGTACCACTTGTTTTAAATGAGATATTTAAGATCTTTAGAAAAGAGTAGTAGTTTAAAAATCCCGGAATAGATGTCTATTTCGGGATTTTATATTTAAGCTATTTAGGTTGTTTTATCAATCTTGTACCTGATTTATCTTGGGTTATAATCTTCTTTTTCATAAGACCGCCTAGTGCATTTTTGAAATAGTTTTTGCTTTCATGGAATACACTTCGTATTTCTTCAGGAGAGCTTTTATCGTTGTATTTCATAAATCCATTGTGGTCTTTTAAGTATTTAACAATTGTATCTTCAAGGGAGATCCTCTCTTTTGCTGGTCTTTGTCTTGGAGTAAGTACAAGCTTACCATCTTCGTAGAATTTTTTTATTCTAAGCTTAATTTTCTGTCCTGGTACTATATCAAAAAAGTACTCATTTTTAAGAATTATGCCTCTGTATTTGTTGTCTATAGCTACCATAACTGTACCATTTGTCTGAAATCCATATACTATTCCTAGAACTTCATCTCCAATTCTATATTTGTTTTCAATTAGTTTTTCTTTTTCATTTATATCTATGTTTTTAAGATGTTTGTCAATATTTGTTGTAGCAGCTAATCTATTGGTTTTATCAACATATATGTAGAAAAGATAGTGTGCCTCTGGAATTAATTTATACTTTTGTTCTGCCATAGGTACAAATACATCTCTTTCAAGACCTATATCTATGAAACTTCCAAAACTTGCGTTGGAAACTACTTTTAAATAAGCTATATCACCTACTGTGGCAAGTGGAGTTTTCATAGTTGCAATCATTCTGTCCTTTGAATCCCTGTATATAAAACATGTAATTTCATCTCCAATTTTAATTTCAGGATTTATCACACTTCCATTTGGAAGAAGTATGTCATCATCTGTATTTCCTGTGCCTGCATCTAGATAAAAGCCAAAATCAGCTTTTCTAACTATCTTTAAATTATTGAATTTACCTATTTTTATCAATTATATTTCTCCTTTTTTATAGTTTTTGCATTTTCTATAAATTAATTATATAACAACTAGACTATATAATATACTATTTTCTAAAGTTAAGTTTATTAGATGACCCAGATACCTCTACATTTACCTCTAAATCAAGATAACTTTTTTCAAGAGGATTAGAAACATTTGCCCTTGGATATTTTCTATAAAAGTTGTCATTTATCTTAAATATATCAAGATTTTTTCCTTTATATTTATTGAAAATTTCATAACAACTTTCTCTAATGTTATCTTCAGCTGCTTTCTTAATTTTATCTATAGTGATAGTGTTTAGATTTATTCGATTCTGTGCTTCTGCTACAGATACAGAGGTATTTATTGTCTTTTTTATTTTTATGTCCTTACCATTATAGTATATATTTGTATTAGTTCTATTTTTTACTATTTCAAGAGATAGAAATTTTTCTGTGGAATCTGGATTTGTTACTTCTAAAGATCCACTTTTTACGTTATCTATGAAAAAATTATATCCCAATCCTTCACGATTATCCAGTATATCTACCATTTTAAAGTCCTTTATTATAGCTCCATTACTCAATTCTATTTTTGCTTCTGGACTATCTTTTTTCAATTGTACCATGGAGATTATAGAAGTACCACTAGGCGAATATATTGAATTTAGGAAGTCATTTAATGTAGTTATTATAGCTCTAGAAGATGGAGATACATTACGTGTTAGGTTGTATATATACATTCCTATAAATTCCTGCTCGTTAAAACTAGTATTTATAAATTTCTCTGGATCTCCTTTTAATACAGCTAGATAACTTCTAATTATAAATTCTTTATCCCTGTCTAAAAAATCAATAAAGTCAGCCATATTTTTTTCCGCAGCTTTTTCAGTAAGAAGTATTACCCTTGTATTTGTATAGTTTATCTTATAGCTTGAAGACATAGCTATATCTCTTAAAGTTTCAAATAAAGTTTTTTTAGATCCTTTAAATAAAACCCTTTGGTTTTGGCCACCATTTGAACTCACATTTCTATCAGATTTAAAACCTTCTACATAAACTACTGGATTTCCAACTTCATTTACATCAACTATAACAGCAGTTGCAAATATTACTTTGTCTATATCATGATAGTTGAAACATCCACTTAAAAGGCAAGAAGATAGTATGAGAAAAGAACAAAGAATTCGTTTCATTTTTTATCATCCTTCTCTAAATTATTTTTAGAGATCTTATTCAAGTTAGATCTGTAGAATATATCTTTGTATCCAAGATTTTTGCCTGTTCCAAATGGCCATATAAATGGATAACCGCAGCTGTCAATTGAAGCTATATTTGATAACATGGTGTATATTCCCATAAAAAAACCAATTATACCCATGAGAGAAGACATTATAAATGTTATTATGCTCCATACTATAAGAGTAGAATATAGATTTGGAATCAAAAATGAACATATTGATGTAAGTGCAATTATTATTATTGTAGATTGTGATGCAAGACCAGCACTTACTGCTGACTGTCCAAGAATTAGTGCTCCAACTATACTCATTGACTGTCCTATAGGTCGAGGTAGACGTATTCCAGCTTCTCTTAAAAGTAAAAAGAAAAATAGCATAAGCATTACTTCAAGTGTTGTAGGCATTGGTACATAAGCTCTTGAAGATGTAAGCCTGAGTATAAATTCAATGGGAACAAAAGAAAAATGGTAAGTTGTAAGTGCTATATAAAGTCCAGGAAGAAAAGAAGATATTCCAAAGGCAAGTAACCTTACTACTCTCAATATGTTTGCATAGACCTTGTTTAAATAGTAGTCGTCAGGAGCTTGGAAGTTTTCTATGAAAAAGTAAGGTGCAGTTGAACAAAATGGAGATCCATCTACAAGTATTGCAACTCTTCCTTGAAAAATTCTAGATGCTACAATGTCAGCTTTTTCACTGTAGTTTAGAGTACTAAAAGTAGTTGTTTTTGAAGTAATTTTTAATTCTTCTTCTACATAATTTGTACCTAGTATGAAGTTTGTATTCATATCATTTATTGTGTTTTTCAATCTTTTTACGAGATCTTTAGGGGCTTTGTTTTCCATGTAAATAAGAGCTGTAGTTGTATTTGAATCACTACCTACTGTAAAATATTCAACTTTTAAAGATGGAGATTTTATTCTCCTTCTTATAAGGGAAATATTGTCCATAATTGACTCGTTAAATCCCTCTCTTGGACCCTTTATTGAAGCCTCTGTTATGGGCATCTCTATACCTCTTTTTGAAAATCCCTTTGCTTCACAAAATATTACATTTTGCATATTTTCAAATATTATAACTACATCTCCGGATAGAATATGAAATACAGCATCATCTTTTGACTTTGCATTGCCTAGAGAATTTCCATAAAGTACTTTTTCTTTTATTGTATTTGAATTTATTGTTTTACTACTCATATTTGTAAGAGGAGCTATAATGTACTGACTTATAAACTTTGAATCACATAAATTGTCAATGAATAGAATGTATATATTTCCAGATACTGATTTTATAACTCTCTTTTTAAAATCTGAATTTCCCTGTAATTTATTATCAATATAATCTAAATAATCATTCATAAATAATCACCCAAGTATATTGTCTGTATTTAATATGGATAACATTCATTTTTTAGTAAATAATATTATTGTAAATATTACATATCATTGGAATGGAGAAATTTTATGGGTAAATTCAGTTTTGGACATATATTTTTTTTAATATGTGCAGTAAGTATAGCATCTCTTAAAACATATCCTCAATTATTTATGGCTCTGTCAGGTAGAGATAGTTGGATATGTTCTATAATAGCATTTGCAATAATAGTTATATATTTTGATTACATAATACAGATTTATATTAAAAATGATTATTGTAGTATAGGTCAAATATTTGAAACTGCATTTGGAAAATATCTAGGTAAGTTTTTTTTATCTATTTTTACATTTGAAGTTATAGTATCACTTATTGAATCTATGTCAGTAGAGTCAAATGTTATACATACCAATTTCTTTTTGGAGAGTCCTGTATGGTATGTAGCTCTTTTTGTAGTTATTCCTGGATTTTATGTTGTGAAAAATGGAGCCTACTCTATTATGGTTGTATTAATGGGAAGTATGGCAATGTCAACAATTAATGGGATAAACCTTGCTATGCTTACAGCACCATTTAAAGATTATAGAAGGTTGTTTCCAGTATTTGAAAATGGTCTATATGCAAATTTTTTTATATCTATAGTAAAGATAATAGGTATGTACTCATCTATTGCAATAGTAATTCCATGTTTATCTAAATTGAATAAGAATAAAAATGCAAGAAAGTATGCACTAATTTCAAATTTGTTCATAGCACAAATGATTCTTATATCTACAATTGGACTGCTTGCCACATTTGATGTAAAGAGGGGAAATAACATTATATATCCAAAACTTATACAGACACAGCTCATATCATTTTTTGGATTTATTGCAGATGGTGAATTTTATGTAATTTTTCAGCTAATATCCTCTTGGTTTGCAAAGTATGTAACAGCATTTTTTGCAGTTATTATTTTATTTAAGGAATTAAATTTGAATGAAAAATTTTTAAATAAAAAAACTGAAGCTGTATTGAGTATTATAATTTATGTAATATCTTGCTTTGTAGGAAGGGAAGTTATCTACCTTTTTAAGATACTAGATATATATATATACATGAATGTAGTAGTATTTTTTATATTGCCAATTGTTACATTTACTTTATTTAACATTAAAAATAAGAAAAATATAAATACTTTGCAATAAAAATTATCTAAAAAGTTTTTCTCCTATCAACATTGGATTGTTGAGAATAGTCACAAATTGATATAAAATAAAGTATAGTGCTTTAATTTCCTGTTTATCGGGTTTACATATACATAAAAAACAGACATAAAATTGGGAGGAATGTTGGTGAAGAATATATCTAAAAAGAGTAACGATGACATTATAGTCAGTTGGTATGGATCTAAATTTAATCTCATAGTAGAGAGTATAATTGTAGGAGTATTAACTGGCTTTGTAGTAGTAGCATTTAGATCTTTAATAGGGCTACTTGGAGGTAAAGTACTTAATATCTATAAAGTTGCTTTACTAAAATGGTGGATTATACCTATAATGGTAGTTGCTTTTATAATTTTAGGATGCATCATTGGTATTATGAGCAAAAATCATCCAATGATAGGTGGAAGTGGAATTCCACAAGTTGAAGGAGTAATTTTAAGCAAGTTAAAGATGAACTGGCTTAAGGTAGTTGTTGAAAAATTTGTTGGTGGAGTTCTTGCAATAGGAGCAGGACTTTCCCTTGGAAGAGAGGGGCCTTCTGTACAACTTGGTGCTGCTATAGGACAAGGGGTTAGTAGACTTTTTAAAGGAGTTAATATAGAAGAGAAACACTTAATTACAAGTGGAGCGAGTGCTGGACTTGCAGCTGCATTTAATGCACCACTTGCTGGTACTATATTTGCACTTGAAGAAGTGCATAAAAACTTTTCCCCTTTAATTCTTGCTACATCATTTTTATCCGCACTTTCAGCGGATTTTATAACAAGTGAACTTTTAGGGGCACAACCTATATTTAATTTCAGTCATATATATTCAATTCCATTAAGGTATTATTTTTATATAGTATTATTTGGTATTATAATAGGCGTTACAGGTGCAGCTTTTAATATAGTACTTTTAAAAACTCAAGACTTATATGGAAAACAGAAGATTATCCCTCAAAAGTATAAGGCAGTAGTGCCTCTTCTTGTATCAATAGTATTTGGGCTGTTCTTACCACAAGTACTTGGAGGAGGAAATAGTCTTATATTAGATCTTAGTAATGTGCATTTTACAATGACACTTATTTTCATTATGCTTATATGTAAATTCTTTTTTACAATGATATGTTACGGTTCTGGAGTTCCAGGTGGAATATTTCTACCACTTCTTACAATAGGAGCTTTAATAGGAAGTTTTTACGGACAGTTTTTTACTCTTTTTTTGCATGTAAATAGTTACTATGTAAATAATTTCATAATTATGGGAATGACAGGTTACTTTACAGCTGTTGTAAGATCTCCAATTACTGGTATAATACTAATTACAGAAATGACAGGATCATTTAATCATTTTCTTTCTCTAAGTATTGTATCAATAATTGCATATTTAGTTGCAGATAAATTGGGTACAGGACCAATTTACGAGTCACTTCTTGACAAGTTCCTTATAAACAATGCAGGTATGGAAATTCGTCAAAATGAACAAGATGAAAAGACTATAATTCAAGTTCCAGTTTGTTTAGGATCATATCTTGATGGAAAAGTACTGAAGGAAATAGATTGGCCATGTTATTGTTTGATTGTAGAGATAAAGAGAGGATGTCATAAGATAATACCAAATGGAGAAACAATTATATATGCAGGAGATTACTTAACTGTGCTTACAGATGAGAGTACTGCAGGTCGGTTAAATGATTTATTAAATGAAATGTCACAAAGTCAGAGAAAAATTTAGATTTTAATTTATAATATTTAATATACTATTATAATAATTTTATATAATTATGTATAAATTAAATAAAAGGAATACTTAGGAGGAATTTTATGCGCTCAATGGGGTTTATTAGGGTAGCAGCTGCATGCCCAGTAACTGATGTTGGAAATATAAATTTTAATTTAGAAAATATAAAAAAGTGTATAGATGAGGCAGTATCTAAACATGCAAAGCTTGTGGTTTTTCCAGAACTTTGTGTAACTTCATACACTTGTGGAGATCTTTTTCTTCAAAGAATACTTATTGAAAAATCAACTATGGCAGTAGAGGAAATATGTAAGTATTCTATGAAAAAAGATATACTTATTGCACTAGGTGCACCTCTACAATATAATAATTGTATGTATAATTGTGCCTATATAATATTCGAAGGAAATGTTCTTGGAATAGTTCCAAAGAGCTACATACCAAATTATGAAGAATTCTATGAGAAAAGATGGTTTACTCCAGGATTTAATTTAATTGATGAAAGTGTTGATCTGTATTTTCAAAAGAATATACCATTTGGAGTAAATATTATTTTTTCCTGTGAAGAGTTTAAATTTGGATTTGAAATTTGCGAAGATCTTTGGAATGTAGTTCCTCCAAGTAGTTACCTTGCTTTAAAAGGTGCAAATATCATAGGAAATTTGTCTGCTTCAAATGACATTGTAAGTAAATCAAACTATAGAAAAGGACTTGTAAATTCCCAAAGTGCAAGGAGCATTTGCTCTTATGTGTATTCCTCCTCTGGTGTCTTTGAATCTTCTACAGATATAGTGTTTGGTGGAGATCTCATTATATCTGAAAATGGAAATATACTTAAAAATAACAATAGATTTCAGAGAGAAAATGAAGTTATAACATCTATTGTAGACGTTGAAAAGTTAAATACCCAAAGATTAAAAAATATAAGTTTCAGAGATGCTGGAAGTATTGTTCCATGGAAAGGGTTAAATGTTGAGTTCCAATTTAAAGACATGAACTTTGGAGATTACGATAGAGAAGTTTTAAAATATCCATTTGTGCCATCTGATAAAAGCCAAATGGAAGAAAGATGCAGAGAAATATTTAATATACAGTCTTCTGCTTTTGGAAAAAGAGTAAAACATACAGGACTTAACAAAGCGGTTATAGGAATTTCTGGAGGACTTGATTCTACACTTGCACTTTTAGTTGCAGTAAAGACTTTTGATATGCTAAATATACCACGAAAAAATATTATAACTATAACTCTCCCTGGATTTGGAACAACAGATAGAACTTACAATAATGCAGTTAACTTGTGCAAAAATTTGAACACTGAGTTTAGGGAAATAAATATAGTTGATGCCTGTCTTCAACATTTTAAAGACATAGGACATGACAGAGCTATTCACGATGTAACCTATGAAAATGTTCAGGCAAGAGAAAGAACACAGATATTGATGGATATTGCAAACAAAGAGGGTGGACTTGTAGTTGGTACTGGAGATCTCTCGGAGCTTGCTCTTGGATGGGCAACATATAATGGAGATCACATGTCAATGTATGGTGTAAATTGCTCAGTACCAAAAACACTTGTAAGGTATCTTGTAGGATATGTAGCGCAAAATGAGGTATCAGAGGAGATATCACATATTTTAATAGATATACTTGAAACTCCTGTAAGTCCTGAACTCCTTCCAAAAGACAGTAGCGGAAAAATATCACAAAAGACAGAGGATATAGTAGGTCCTTATGAGCTCCATGACTTTTTTCTCTACTATTTTATAAGAAATAATTTTGAACCTAAAAAAATATTATTTTTAGCAAATATCGCCTTTTCTGATTCTTATGACAAAGATACTATAAAAAAATGGCTTAAGATATTTATAAGAAGATTTTTTACTCAGCAGTTTAAAAGATCAGCTATTCCAGATGGACCAAAAGTGGGAACAGTAAGTCTATCTCCCCGTGGAGATTGGAGAATGCCATCGGATGCCAATTTGAAATTATGGCTTCAAGATTTGGAGTAAAGGAAGTGAGTATTATGTTTAGTTTCATTTTTTGGATTTTAATTGGAGTTGCAGCATTGGTTGTGGATATACTTACAAGTGCTTTTTTGTTTGTATGGTTTACTATAGGAGCTATTTGTGCAATTATTGCAAATTCACTTGGATATTCACAAATAGTTCAATTTACAGTATTTTTAGTTGTAAGTATACTACTTATAGCTATTTGTTATCCTATTATAAGGAAGAATATGAAAAAAGGTGTTCATCCTACAGCACTTAGAGAAAAAACTTATATAGGTAAAAAATTAATTGTAGATGAAGAAATGGAAAAAAATAATGCGGTAAAGTTAGACGGAGTACTGTGGAATATTGAAAATAATGACATAATACTTAAAAAAGGTGACATAATAAAAATAGTTGGAATGAAGGGAACGAAGGTATTAATAAAAAAGGGAGATGATGTTAAGTGATAAAAGGTATTATTTTGCTTGTAATTCTTGTGCTTATACTTGTAGCAATTGCTTCCTCTATAAAGATAGTAAATACTGGATATGTAAGTATAGTTGAAAGGTTTGGACAGTATCAGAAAATACTTCAACCAGGGTGGCACTTTATAATTCCATTTGTTGATTTTGTAAGAAGAAAGGTATCTACTAAACAGCAAATTTTGGATATTGAGCCACAGGCAGTTATAACAAAGGACAATGTAAAGATATCAATAGATAATGTTATATTTTACAAGATATTGAATCCTAAAGATGCAGTATATAATATAGAGGATTATAAAGCAGGTATAGTTTTTTCAACAATAACGAATATGAGAAACATAGTAGGAGATATGACACTTGATGAGGTATTGTCAGGAAGAGATAAGATAAACGGCGAGCTTTTAAAAGTTGTAGATGATATAACTGATGCCTATGGTATAAAAATACTTTCTGTTGAAATAAAAAATATAATTCCACCAGCTGAAATACAACAGGCAATGGAAAAACAAATGAGAGCTGAAAGAGATAAAAGAGCAGTAATACTTCAGGCAGAAGGTCAAAAGCAAAGTGAAATAGCAAGGGCAGAAGGTGAAAAACAGGCAAAAATACTTCAAGCAGAAGCTGAAAAGGAAGCCAATATAAGAAGAGCTGAAGGATTGAGAGAGTCACAGCTTTTAGAGGCAGAAGGTAAGGCGCATGCCATAGAAGAAGTAGCTAAAGCACAGGGAAAAGCTATTGAACTTATAAATAAAGCTATAATAGAATCCGGTACAGATGAAAGAGTAATAGCAATGAAACAGATAGATGCACTTAAGGAAATGGCAAATAATCCTGCAAACAAACTCATACTCCCAAATGAAGCAATATCTTCCCTTGGAAATATGGCAGCTATTGCAGATATGCTTAAAGGGAATCCTCAAGAAACAGTTATTAAAAAATAGAAATATTTTTATAGATAAGTCAACTTGTATAGTTGGCTTATTTTTTTTATTTATTTTTGTATGTACTCGTTTAAATGGGAAAAATAAATTTGACTATTTTTCTATAAAGATTTACAATATATTTCTCATACAAAATATATGTATACAAAATGTATGTATACGAAATATTTTAAATTTGTATTTAATGGGAAAATATCTTAAGAAAAGAGAGAGGAAATATGGATGATGTAAAAGAGGGAATAAGGCTTATAAAGATACTTAAGAGATTCATGAATGGTATCCATAAAAATATGGAAAAAAGTTTTAAAGATCTGAATTTAACTGTTCCACAGATGATGGTAGTTATGACACTTATAAGTCATGGAAAGATGAAAATCAGTGATTTAAGTAAGAAAATAAGTTTGTCAAATAGTACAGTATCCGGAATTGTAGATAGACTTGAAAAGCAAAATACAGTAGAAAGAATAAGAGGAAAAAAGGATAGAAGAGTGGTTTATGTAAATGTTACTCCGGAATTTAGAAAAATTATTAAAGAAAAACATGAACAAGTTGATACAATTGTTAAATCTATAGTTGATAGTGCAACTCCAGAGGAATTGGACACAGTTACTAAAGGATTGGATACTTTAGAGAAAATTATGGATAGAAAAAAATTAAGTGGGGAGTGAATGTGTAGTGGTGAAATTAATGAAATATCTTAAGCCATTTACTGTTTTATTAATAACGGCTGTAGTGTTGCTTTTTGTGCAGGCAATGTCTGATCTTGCACTTCCAGATTATATGTCTAACATAGTAAATATAGGAATACAGCAAGATGGTATTGAAAGCAGTGTTCCAGAAGCAGTAAGAAAAAGTAAAATGGATAAACTTACTGTATTTATGGATGAAGGTGATAGGGAAAATATTTTAGAAAATTATGAATTAGTAGATAAATCAAGCAAGGACTATGATGAATATCTAGAAAAATATCCAGCTTTAGAAAATACATCTGTGTATGTTCTAAAAGATATTGATCAAGATGAAATAGATAGCATGAACACTCCTATGGGAAAGGCATTTCTCGCAGTGTCTAGTATTGAAAAGATGAAATTAGAAATTCCAAACTCCCAGCTTCCTAAAATAAGCAGTGAAATAAATAAGAAATTCACTTCACTTGGAAAGGACATGGTAACACAAGCTGCAGCCTCATCTGTAAAGGAAGAATATGAAGCTCTTGGAATGGATACAGTTAAAATTCAAAGAGATTATATTATTCATACAGGTATAATTATGCTTTTAATTTCACTTATAGGTGCAGCAGCTACTATTTCAGTTGGACTTTTAGCTGCAAGGATTGCTGCAGGACTTTCCAAGAATTTGAGAAGAGATTTGTTTACCCATGTGGAAAATTTCTCAAGAAATGAATTTGACAAATTTTCTACTGCATCTTTAATAACTAGAACAACAAATGACATAACACAAATACAGCTAGTTGTCTTTCTTGCCATAAGAATGGTAATATATGCGCCTATACTTGGAATAGGAGGAATTATAAGAGCTGTAAACAAGAGCGTATCTATGTCATGGATAATTGTGCTGGCAGTTGTGGTGTTAATAGGATTAATTGGAGGAATATTTTTAGTCGCATTTCCAAAGTTTAAAATTATACAAAAACTTGTTGATAAATTGAACCTTATAACTAGAGAAAATTTATCTGGAATGATGGTAATAAGGGCATTTAACACTGAAAAATTTGAAGAAAAAAGATTTGACAGAGAAAATAAAAATTTAACAAAGACAAACTTATTTGTAAATCGTGTAATGTCTGCAATGTTTCCAGTAATGATGCTTGTAATGAATGGAATTACAATACTTGTAGTTTGGGTAGGAGCACACCAAATTGCCACTTCAAGTATGCAAGTTGGAGATATGATGGCATTTATGCAATATGCTATGCAGATTATATTTGCTTTTCTAATGATGTCCTTTATGTTTATTATGATACCAAGAGCATCTGTTTCAGCAAATAGAATAAATGAAGTTTTAAAAATAGAACCAGCAATTGTGGACTCAGATAGTCCTAAACATTTTGAAGAAGAAATAAAAGGGATAGTTAAGTTTGAAAATGTTTCATTTAAATATGAAGGTGCAGAAGAGTATGCGCTTAAAGATATAAATTTTCAAGCTCTACCAGGACAGACAACAGCATTTATTGGTTCTACAGGTTCAGGAAAGTCAACCCTTATAAATCTTCTGCCACGTTTTTATGACGTTACAGAGGGAAAAATAACAATTGACGGAATAGATATAAGAGATGTAACTCAGCATGAACTTAGAAATTTAATAGGTTATGTACCTCAAAAGGGACTGCTTTTTAAAGGAAGCATTGAATACAATCTTAAATATGCAAATGAAAATATTTCAAATGAGGATATGGAAAAGGCAGTCCGCATTGCACAAGCTAAGGAATTTATAGATGCAAAACCAGAAAAATTTCAAATGGAAATTTCCCAAGATGGGTCAAATGTATCAGGAGGACAAAAACAGAGGTTGTCTATTGCAAGGGCACTTGTGAAAAAGCCTAAGATATATGTGTTTGATGATAGTTTTTCAGCTCTTGACTTTAAAACTGACTCGGCACTTAGAAATGCACTTAAACCAGAAACAAAAGAAAGTACTGTACTTATAGTTGCTCAAAGAGTTTCAACAATTAAAAATGCAGAGCAGATAATAGTCTTAGATCAAGGAAGAATAGCTGGAAAAGGTACTCATTATGAACTTATGAAAAACTGCCAAGCTTATAGGGAAATTGCACTATCACAGTTGTCTAAGGAGGAATTAGCATGAGGGAGCAGAGAAAAGGTAGAAGCAGAGGACCACATATGGGTGGCATGGCACAGAGCACAGAAAAGGCAAATAACTTTAAAGGTACTATGAAAAAGCTTATTCATTCTCTAAGGGATTATAAACTATCTATGTTAGTTGTATTTGTATTTGCTATAGTAAGCACTATATTTTCAATAGTAGGTCCAAAAATCCTTGGAAAGGCAACTACTAAGTTATTTGAAGGAGTTATGGAAAAAATTGCAGGAACCGGCAGTATAGATTTTGACTATATAGGAAAAATAATTGTTACACTTGCAGTTTTGTATGTAATAAGTTCAATATTTTCATACTTACAGGGATGGATTATGTCTGGAGTATCTATGAAAGTAAGTTACAATTTTAGACGTGATATTTCTGAAAAGATAAACCGTATGCCTTTAGGATACTTTGACAAGACAAATCATGGAGAAGTATTGTCTCGTGTTACAAATGATGTAGATACATTGAGTCAGACACTTAATCAGAGTCTTGGTCAGATTATTACATCTGTAACAACTGTAATTGGTGTACTTATAATGATGTTTACTATAAGCTGGAAAATGACTCTTGTGGCACTTTGTATAATTCCAATATCAGCACTGCTCATATCAACAATTGTAAAGTATTCTCAAAAATATTTTAAACAGCAACAGGACTATCTTGGAAATTTGAATGGACATGTAGAGGAAATGTATGGTGGACACGTTGTGATGAAGGCTTTCAATGGTGAAGAGAGAAGTGTTAATACATTTAACAAGTTAAATGAAAGATTATTTTCATCTGCATGGAAATCACAGTTTTTATCAGGAATAATGATGCCAATGATGAAATTTGTAGGAAATCTTGGCTATGTTGGAATATGTATTCTTGGTGGATGGCTTGCAGCAAAAAAGGCTATAGAAGTAGGAGATATTCAGGCTTTTATCCAATATGTGAACTCATTTACTCAGCCAATTTCCCAGATAGCTAATATTTCAAATATACTTCAGCAAACTGCAGCTTCTGCAGAACGTATATTTGAATTTCTTGAAGAAGAAGAGGAATCTAAAGAAGCTGTTAATCCTGTAAGACCTGACAATATAAAAGGAAGCGTTGAATTTAAAAATGTACATTTTGGCTATGATCCTGAAAAAATAGTAATAAATGACTTTTCAGCTAATATAAAACCTGGCCAAAGAGTTGCAATTGTAGGTCCAACTGGTGCAGGAAAGACAACTATGATAAAGCTTCTAATGAGATTTTATGATATAAATAGCGGTAAGATTTCTATAGATGGTCATGATATAAGGGACTTTACAAGAAATGATTTAAGATCTATGTTTGGAATGGTGCTTCAAGACACATGGCTTTACAATGGAAGTATAATGGAGAACATAAGATATGGAAAGCTTGACGCATCAGATGAGGATGTAATTAAGGCTGCAAAAGCTGCTCATGTTGACAGTTTTGTTCACACTCTTCCAGATGGATACAATATGATTTTAAACGAAGAGTCATCAAATGTATCACAAGGACAGAAACAGCTTATAACTATTGCAAGAGCAATACTTGCAGATCCTAAAATACTTATATTTGACGAGGCTACAAGTTCTGTAGACACCCGTACAGAAGTTCAAATTCAAAAGGCAATGGATAATCTTATGAAAAATAGAACAAGTTTTATAATTGCACATAGACTGTCCACAATTCGTGATGCGGATTTAATACTAGTTATGGAAAATGGAGATATAGTTGAACAGGGAACTCACGAAGAACTTATAGAAAAAGGTGGAAGCTATGCAAACTTATATAACAGCCAATTTGAAGTTGCATAAAAAAATTTAATAGATTTAAAAAGGGATCAAAATACAGTTTAATTCTGGTTTTGATCCTTAATTTTAATATTATTTAGGCTGTGTTATAATTACAAAAGGACTGTCTATAGGGAGGTATTTTATATGAAAAAAGTTCTTATAGTTGAAGATGAAAGCTCCATTAGGGGTTTTCTTAAAATAAATTTCAAGAGAAATAATTTTACAGTAATTGAAGCTGAAACTGGTGAAATAGCTATAAAAAAAGCTAGAATAGAAAATCCTATAGTTACAATTTTGGATATAATGCTTCCAGGTATTGATGGATTTAAAACCTGTGAAATTCTTAGAAAAGAATTTCCACAAATGGGGATAATAATGCTTACTGCAAGGAGTCAAGATATGGACAAGATAATGGGGCTTGAGTTTGGAGCAGATGACTATATGATAAAGCCATTTAATCCACTTGAACTCATTGCAAGAGTGAATTCTCTTCTTAGAAGAATTGGAACAGATGAAAATAATAAAAAAGGTGAGATAATTGTTTCAGGACAGTATAAAATAGATACTATTGCTATGAAGGTGTACAGAGGAGATGAAGAGCTAGACCTTACTCCAAAGGAATACATGCTAATGAAGATTTTTATGAACAATAAGGGAAAGGCTCTCAGTCGAAATGAACTTTTAAACCTTGTATGGGGTTATGATTATGTTGGGGATACTAAAATTGTAGATGTAAACATAAGAAGACTTAGGGAGAAAATAGAGAAAGATTCCTCAAAACCAAAAGTTATTCAAACTGTTTGGGGTGTAGGTTATAGATGGAGAGAAGATTAAAATGACAAGTGGAATAAAGTGTAGAATGATAAGCAGTTATCTAATTATAATTATTACAACTGTATTTGTATTAGAAACATTTTTAATACTATCAATAAAAAGATATTATTACAAAAATATGGAAAACGTTGTTACAAATCAAATTAAGGTTTCTGTAGATTTTTACAACAGCTACCTATCTTCCTCAACTCTTGAGAAGAATATAAGGGACAATGCAGATATATTCTGGAAAAATACATCGGCAGAAGTGCAAGTAATAGATACATCTGGATATATGCTTATGGATTCTATAGGAAATTATATTCCGGGAAAAATTGAAGGAGAGGATATAGAGCAGGCACTTAAAGGAGATATAGGATCATATATATATGTTGACAAAAATACAAATGAAAAGCTTCTTTGTATATCAAGTCCTCTTAAATCAAAAGGAAAAATAGAGGGAGTTTTAAGATTTGTAACTTCCCTTTCACATGTGGATTATGTAATAGGGAAAATAGCAATTATGCTTATATTTATAGGATTTATTGTAATATTAATAGCTGGACTTATAAGTGTATCTATGTCAAATACAATAATAAAACCATTAAATGAAGTTACAGATATGGCAAGAAAAATGGCAAGAGGAAGGTTTAAGGAGAGGATAAGAAAGAAAAGAAATGATGAGATAGGAGAACTTCAAGATACACTTAACTTTATGGCTGATGAAATATTAAAAAATGATCAACTTAAAAACGAGTTTGTTGCATCAATATCCCATGAACTGAGAACTCCTCTAACTTCTATAAAAGGATGGGCTTCAACTATGAGGACAGGTGATCTTGAAGATAAAAAAGATATAATGGATGGTCTTGATATAATAGAAAAGGAAAGTGATAGGCTAACATCTATGGTAGAAGAACTTTTAGACTTTTCTAAATTCATATCTGGTAAAATTACTTTAAAGAGAGATTATGTAGATATTAAAAATACAATTCACTATATGAAGAAGCAAATGTCACTCCGTGCTGCACGTCAAAAGTTAAAATTCAATGTAAATGTAGATGATAATATACCACTTATGCTTTTAGATGAAAACAGAATAAAGCAACTTTTGACTAATTTACTTGATAATTCTTTTAAGTTTACTGAAGAGGGCGATACGGTAGAACTTACAGCAAAAGCTGTAGGAAATAATCTTATACTTATAGTTAAAGATAATGGTATTGGTATACCTGAGTCTGAACTTCCAAGAGTTACAGAAAAATTTTTTAAAGGTAAAAGTGATAAATCAAGTAATGGAATAGGACTTTCAATATGTAAAGAAATAGCAAATCTCCATGGTGGTAAGTTAAATATAAAAAGCAAGTATGGAGAAGGTACAGAAGTTCTAGTTTCTATACCCATAAGTAATGATTGATACTATTTGACTATTAGGAAAAGGTGGTTTTGTTGAAAAAGATAAATATTTTAGTAGTAGTACTTGTAGTAATACTTATAGCTGTGGTATATAGAAATATAAATTCTACAATCAATCCACACATAAGTCTTAGAAAGACTATAAATCTTCCTGTTAAAGGTACATGGGTTGCAAATAGATATGTCTTTATAGGTAAATCAAGTATATCAACTTCAGAAGCGAAAAAAATGATAAATAAAAAGGCAATATTTGATGGAGATTTAGTAAAAGTAAATGGATCTATTTGCAATAAGCCTACATTTAAAGTAAAAGTTGTAGACAGTGAAAGTTACTTTGAAAGCACTCTAAAAATTAAGCCTGAAAATATAGGTATAAAAGAAAAACAGGTAAAGGTAATTACAGTATCTTCTAATAATAATTTTTTTGACGATTTTATTCAGATAAATGATAATTTATTGATGAAATACAATGATGGATTGCTTCTTTTCTATGTAAAATATGGAAAGACATCTAATGAAATAGTATTAAACAACATAGATAAAAAACATTCTAGAATTCTACTGCCAAAGAGTCAGGTAGATATTACATCAAAATCAGGACTACTACTTGGACTTAAAACTAAGGACGAGTATAATGGAGGATATAGTTATAGAACTTTGTGGATAAGTTCTTATTATGGAAAGTCCCAGCCAATTCTTGAGAGAAATAATTTAATTGTGCCAAGGAAAAGTGGATTTTGGGAAGTGGGAGTAATTAAAAAGTATGAGGAAAGTGGGGAAAGGGATATAATCTGGGATTCCCCTATTATGATAAATAAATCTAATCTGCAAAATTATGCACCTGTAATCAGAGATGTAAAAGACACATATACTCAGATACTATTTGTTGGTACAGAATTTATATCCCTTGATAACCAAAAGCCAAAAGGATCTTATTTTAGCGTTCTTCCACTTGATAAGTTAAATGGTAAGAATGTTGAATTTTCAAGGATATTTATTCATGATGCATCAAATATATTGAATTCAAGTGCAAATAATTACTTAAGTAAGATAAATAAAAGAGAAAAAGATAGCAGTTTAAAAAATTTAAGTACTAATTGGGCAATAACTAGAAGAAGTGGAAGGTGGATACTTAGAGGGAGAATTGCATCTGGAGATTTTGATATAAGCTATCCTGCTCAAAATAAGATACTAACTTCTTATGATGATTTGTACCCATCTTTTGATGTAATTAAAAAAGCTATTCCAGATGCTGTAGATGCATATACATCACCTAATAGGGATTTTATAGTCGTTCTTACAGATAAAGAACTTATGATATACAGCTTAAATAGCAGGGGTATAGGAAGTTTGCAGCGAAAATTTTCCATAAAACAAGGTGAAAAAGCAGTAATGGCGCAATGGGCTACAGGAAATTACATAGATAGTTGGGGAAAATTATTTAAAAATAAGGCTAAATAATATAAAAGTATTATAGTATACTGGTATAAATTAATGATTTTATACCAGTATATTTTATTTTAGTCATATAATCTAGAATAAAATTCAGAAAATTAAATAAAAGTACTTATTTAAACATATTTCGATAATAAATTGATAATTTTATTGCATTACTATTGATAATTATGCTGAAAATTAGTATTATATAAATGAATTTTTTAAAGATGAAAATGTTTCAAACTTTAAAAAATCATTATTAATTTATCAATGGAGTTATTATAATAATTTTAAGGAGGATTTTTTACAATGGGAATAAGTGGAGTAGATACTACATTTGTAATTATGTGTACTATACTAGTAATGATAATGACCCCGGGTCTAGCACTTTTTTATTCAGGAATGGTTAGGGGAAAAAATAGTTTAAACAGTACCCTTCACAGTTATTCAGCACTAGCTATAGTTTCTATTCAATGGATACTTATAGGATATACATTGAGTTTTGGAAAAGATATTGGTGGATTCATAGGAAGTTTTAATTTTGCAGGACTTAAGGGTGTTGGATTTAGTGTAAATCCAGATTACTCAACAACAATACCACAACAGGTATTTATGGCTTTTCAGATGATGTTTGCAATAATAACCCCTGCACTTATATCAGGATCTATTGCAGAGAGAATGAAATTTTTACCTTGGGTAGCTTTTCTATTATTATGGACAACATTTGTCTACGATCCTATTGCTCATTGGGTATGGGGAGCAGGTGGATGGCTTAAAAATCTTGGAGCACTTGATTTTGCAGGTGGCGATGTAGTTCATATAAGTTCAGGAGTATCGGCACTTGTACTTGCAATTATGCTTGGAAAGAGAAAAAATATAGGGAAACCTAACAATCTCCCTATGACATGTCTTGGAGCTGCAATACTTTGGTTTGGTTGGTACGGTTTTAATGCAGGAAGTGCCCTTTCAGTAGATGGAGTTGCTGTAAATGCTTTTATAACTACAAATATAGCTGCAGCAGCTTCTGCTATAAGTTGGAGCGCTTGCGAGCTTTTCTTTAGAAAAAAAGTAACTTCTCTTGGAGTTGCAAGTGGTATAGTTGCAGGACTTGTATCAATAACACCAGGTTGTGGATTTGTAACCCCTCTTGCCTCTATTTTCATTGGACTTATAGGCGGAGTTATATGCTATACAATGGTTACATTTGCAAAGATAAAATTTGGATATGATGATGCTCTTGATGCTTTTGGATGTCACGGAGTAGGCGGAATTTGGGGCGGAATTGCAACAGGAATATTTGCATGGAAAGCTGTAAATTCTGGTGGAGCAAATGGATTAATACATGGAAATCCCAAATTGGTTTTAATTCAACTTATAGCTATTTTAGCCACTATAATTTATTCTGTTGTAGTTACATTTATAATAGTAAAAGTAATTAAATCCGTAACTGAAATAAGAGTAAATATAAGATCTGAAGAAACAGGACTTGATGTTACAGAACATGGTGAAGAAGCATATGGTGGATTAAATAGTTAAAATTTTGATGTAAAATAATTGACTATTTTAAATAAAATAGCATAAAATTATATTGTTGGAGGTATTTTAAATAGGGATATGTATTAAAAGGAGGAAAATATGGCTAATAAACTTACTAAGATAGATATTATAACTTCCCAAGGTAAATTTGAGGAACTAAAAAATGCTTTAGGAGATATTGGAATATCCGGAATGACAGTTACAAATGTTCTTGGATGCGGAATGCAAAAGGGTCATAAGGAATACTATCGTGGAGTTACTATGGACATTAATTTGCTTCCAAAGATAAAAGTAGAAGTTGTAGTTTGTGAAATACCTGTAGAAACTGTAGTTGAAACTGCAAAAAAAGTTCTTCATACAGGAGAAATGGGAGATGGAAAGATATTCGTATATGATGTGGAAAATGTAATACGCATAAGTACAGGAGATGAAGGCAAGGACGCACTTCAATACAAAAAATAGGTTAAATCTTACATTTATGACATCTTTGGATTGATCCTACTGTAACTATTTTGTAACCTTTTGTTGTAAATTTGTACAAATTAATGGATTTTATTGTGATAAACTGATTGTAAGATAGTAATTGTACATAATACAGGAGGATCAGACTTAAATATGGTAAAAAGAAAAAGAAATAAAAGAAATAGGGTAATTAAAAGGATAAGTTTTTTGTTACTTGTAATTATCTCATTTTTTCTATCATCTATGGCAGGGTTTAAGATTGCAGAGCAGAGTAGCAAAATTCAGCAAAAGAAGATAGCGTCAACTAATGCTTCTGTTGTCAGTAAAGATAGTGCAGATGATAGTACAAATTCAGATAAAACTGCACAGGATAAGAAAACAAATGAGGAAAAAGAGGACAAGTCACAGCAAAATGAAAGTGAAGAACCCTTGCCAGAAGATGCAAAAGTTGCCTATTTGACTTTTGATGATGGTCCAAGCCGAAATGTTACACCAAAGATACTTGACATATTAAAGGAAAATAATATTAAAGCAACTTTTTTTGTAATAGGAAGTAGCGTAAAGGCAAACCCTGATCTGTTAAAAAGGGAAGAAAAAGATGGACATACCATTGGAAATCACACATATACCCATGATTATAACTATTTGTATTCTAATATAGATAATTTTTTAAATGACCTTCATAGAAATGAGAAAGTTATAGATTCAGTAATAGACCATCATGACAAGACACTTATAAGATTTCCAGGAGGCTCTTTTGGAAGGACAGCCTATCAAAGAGCAGCTGAAAATGCAGGATATCATTATATAGATTGGAATGTATTAAATGGTGATGCTGAAGTTTCTCATTCCTCAGCAGACAGGCTTATAAGTAGATTTAAGCAAACATTTTTAGGACAGAAGAAAATTGTTGTGCTTATGCATGATGCAGCAACTAAGGAAACAACAGCAGAGGCACTCCCTACTATAATTAATATTTTAAAACAAGATGGGTATGAGTTTAGACCTATTACAAGTGATAGTTATAATATTTTGAAGTAATAAATTTAGATATTTCATGTGGAGGGATGTATTTATGAAAATTTCTGTTATTGAACCTCTTGGACTTTCTGAGGAGGAACTTAGAAACATTGCAAGGCCAATTACAGATAAGGGGCATGAACTTGTAATTTACAATAAAAAAGTTTCAGATCCAGCTGTACTTAAAGATAGGGTAAAAGATTCTGATGTAATTGTCCTTGCAAATATGCCACTTAAAGGAGAGGTCATAAAGGCTGCAGAAAAACTTAAAATGATATCTATAGCATTTACTGGAGTTGACCATGTTGACTTAAAATCATGTAGAAAAGATGTTGTTGTATCAAATGCTGCTGGATATAGTACAGATTCTGTTGCTGAACTTTCAATTGGACTTGTACTATCTCTTCTTAGAAATATAGTTCCACTTGATAAGTGTACAAGAGATGGAAAGACAAAAGAAGGATACAGTCAAAGAGATTTAAGTGGAAAAACTTTCGGAGTTGTAGGAACAGGAAATATAGGATCTGCAGTTTGCAAGTTAGCAACAGCTTTCGGTTGTAAAGTAATTGCATATAATAGAAGTGAAAAAGAGGAATTGAAAAAAATAGGCGTAAAATATGTAACTTTGGATAAGCTACTTTCAGAAAGTGATGTTGTATCAATTCATCTTCCACAAAATGAAAATACGAAAGGACTTATAAGTGCTGAAAAGATTGCACTTATGAAAGATACAGCTATACTTGTAAATGCAGCAAGGGGTCCTATTGTAGACAATGATGCTTTAGCAAAGGCACTTGAATCTGGTAAAATTGCAGGAGCAGGAATAGATGTATTTGACAGTGAACCACCTCTTCAATCTTCATATTCTCTTTTACATGCACCAAACACTGTACTTACACCTCACATAGGCTTTGCTACAAAAGAAGCAATGGTGAGAAGAGCACATATAACTTTTGAAAATATAATAAAATGGATGGATGGAAAACCTCAAAATCTGGTAAAATTTTAAAATATAGTGAATAGGCCTTGCAAATATGCAAGGCTTTATTTAATATAATATACATATATATTTCTTAGTCTATTGATGTTTATAAAGTTTTAAATTAGGAGGAATATTCTTTGAGCATAAAATTTATATATGGTAGATCTGGAAGCGGAAAAAGCTATTACTGCTTAAACAGCATAAAGAGGAAAATTGAAAAGGGAAATTTAAATTCCAATATACTCATAGTTCCAGAGCAGTTTTCATTTCAAACGGAAAAAAATATGATAGAAAGTATTGGACACCATGGTCTTTTAAAATGCAAGGTGTTTAGTTTTAAAAGGTTGGCAAATGCTGTGTTAAATGAAGTTGGAGGAGGAGTTAGAAAACATATAAATGACTCTGGTAAAAATATACTCCTATACAAGATAATTTCAGAGAATAGGGAAAAATTAAAAGTATTTAAAAAGGGATGGTCAAAACAGGGCTTTGTTTCAAATATGGGAAGTACCATAAAAGAGCTGAAAAAATTTAATATAAAAGAAGAAGACCTAAAGGAAAGTATTGATAGAATAGAAAATCCAACTTTTAAAAGCAAATTAGAAGACATTATGCTCATATTTTCAGAATTTCAAAATAGGCTAAGTAAGAACTATATAGATGATGAAGATGAACTGACTATACTAATTAACAACTTAGAAAAGTCCTCTATATTTGATGGTGCAGAAGTTTGGGTTGATGAATTTTCCTCCTTTACTCCTCAAGAATACAAAATTTTAGAGAAGATAATGAAAAGAGCAAAAAAAGTTAATTTTACCCTTTGTATGGATTTTGTAGGTGATAAAATAAAAACAGAAAGTACAGATCTGTTTTTTCCAATTAAAGTTACAGAACAAAAGCTTCTTGAAATAGCTAAAAATAACAATATATCCTATGAAAAACCAGTTGTGTTAAACTCTAATCCATGTCGCAAGTTCAAAGGGAGAAGTGAACTTCAGCATATGGAACATAATCTTTTTTCTTATCCATATAGTCAATATAATTATAAGCCTCAAAATATAAAGTTATTTAAGGCACTAAACAAATACAGTGAGATTGAAAATGTAGCAAGTGATATAGTAAGAATATGTAGAGATAAAGGATTTAGATTTAAAGATATTGCAGTTGTAACTGGAGATTTAGATGGATATCAAAGTATAATAAAAGCAGTTTTTAATGAATATAATATACCTTGTTTTATTGATAAAAAGAGAGATATTGATGACAATCCAATAATAGTTTTGATAATTTCTGCTGTGGAAATAATATCTAAAAATTGGTCCTATGAGTCTGTATTTAGGTATCTTAAAACTGGACTTTTAGATATTGAAAATGAAGATATAGATGTGCTTGAAAATTATGTTTTGGAAAACGGAATAAAGGGAAACAAGTGGCTTATGGAAGACAAGTGGGAATTTAACACAAGTTATAGTGCCATGGAAGATAAGGCTTATGAAGATATAAAAAATCAACTTTTAGATAGGATAAATACTATAAGAGATAGAGTTCGTACTCCTTTGATTAAGCTTGCATCATCAATTAAAGGAAGAAAAAGCGGAAGGGAAAAGTGCGAAGGATTATATAATTTTTTGTGTGATATAAATATACCGGAAAAAGTAGAGGAAATTATAAGAAATTTTAGGGAAGAGTCAAGACTTGATAAGGCAAATGAATACAACCAAATATGGAATATAGTAGTAGATACCATGGACCAGGTGGTAGACACTATAGGTGATGATGTATTTAGCATAGATACCTTTGGTAAAGTATTAGTTTCAGGATTTAAGCAATACAAAATAGGGGTTATACCACCATCTCTTGACCAGGTGCTTGTAGGAGATATTTTAAGAATAAGAAGCCATGATATAAAGGCACTTTACATTGTAGGTGCAAGTGATGGAGTATTTCCACCATCTATAACTTCAGATGGAATATTTACAGATGGTGATAGGGAGGAACTTTTAAATAGAGGAATTGAATTGAGAAGTAGCAGCAGATATAGGGCATTTGAAGAACAATTTATAATTTATAAAGCTCTTACACTTGCAGATAGGTATTTAAGAATAAGCTACCCAATGGGAGATGATAGCGGAAAAACAATGCGTCCTTCAATTATAGTATCAAGGCTGAAAAAGCTATTTTTAAAAATTGAAGAGGAAAGTGATGTTGTTTCAAAACAATCAAGTAATGAAATTGACTTAGTAAGTGTGCCAAGTTCTACATTTAATAAGTTAATAGAAAATATAACAGTTAATTCTGCAAAAAACAATATAGATCCTTTATGGATAGATGTTTATAGTTGGTATTGCAAAGATAAAAAATGGAATAGTAAATTGGAAAAGGTTCTTCAAGGAGCTTACTATACAAACGAAATGGAAATTGCAGATACAAAAAAAGTTAGAAAACTCTATGGAAAGCACTTAAATGTCAGTGTTTCAAGGCTTGAGAAATTTGCCCAATGTCCTTTTGCATATTTTGTTCAATATGGCTTAAAGGCAAAGGAGAGAAAGATATACAATTTGACTCCTCCAGACATTGGAAGCTTTATGCACAATATACTTCAGAATTTTTCTGTAAAGTTAAAAGAGCAAAATCTTACATGGAGTGACGTGGATAAAAAGTGGTGTAAAGAAAATACAGAGGAAATAGTAAGAGAAATACTATCTGAAAGACCTAATTCAATATTAAATAGCTCAAAGAGGTATAAACATATTACATCAAGAATTGAGAGGGTTTTAACTAGGGCATCATATCTTATAAGTGAGCATATTAAAAAGGGAAAGTTTACGCCTAAAGGTTATGAGGTGTCCTTTGGAAAAGACGGCTACTATCCGCCTATATCTGTAGAACTTCATTCTGGAGAAGAGGTAAATCTTTCTGGAAGAGTGGACAGAATAGATATAATGGAAAAAGATGGGAAAGAATATATTAGAGTTATAGATTATAAATCCGGAAGTAAGGAGTTTGATATTTCAGATGTTTACTATGGACTTCAAATACAGCTTCTTGTTTATTTAGATGTAATACTTTCAGAGCTTGAAGAAAAATTTGATGGTGATGCTTTGCCAGCAGGAATACTTTATTTTAAACTAGATGATCCTATAGTAATGGGAACAGAGGACATGAGTTATGAAGAAATAGAAACAAGGATAAAGAAAAGTCTTAAAATGAATGGACTTATATTGGATGACATTGATGTAATAAAAGATATGGATTCTTCAATTAGCGGATCTTCTGAAATAATTCCTGTATCTGTGAAAAAAAATGGCGAAGTTTCCTACTCTAGATCCTCTGTTGCTAAAGAAGAACAGTTCCAAATGCTTAGGAAGTATGTAAGAGTTACAATGGAAAGACTTTGCGAGAGAATACTGGAGGGAGATATAGAAATTTCTCCATATATGTATAAGTCAAGGAGTGGATGTGACTTTTGTATATACTCCCCTATATGTCAGTTTGATACACTTATTAAGGGAAATAGTTATAATATATTTAAAAAGAAAAATATAGAGGAAGTTTGGCGGGATATAGAAAGTACAGTATCTGATGAATAGAATAAAGATATGAGATGGGAGGAGATATTATGAATCAATGGGAGATGATGTTTAGGCTCTTCCTTGCAGGAATACTTGGAGCTACAATTGGTTTTGAAAGAAGAAGCCACTTTAAAGAAGCCGGAATGAGGACACATTTTGTAGTTTCACTTGGAAGTGCACTTATAATGCTTGTATCTAAATATGGATTTTTTGACCTTCAGGGAATATCGTCTATTTCACTTGATCCAAGCAGGGTAGCTGCACAGGTTGTAAGTGGAATTGGATTTCTTGGAGCAGGAACTATAATTGTGGAACATCAGTCTGTAAAAGGACTTACTACAGCAGCTGGATTATGGGCTACAGCAGGAATAGGTATAGCAATTGGAGCTGGAATGTATATACCTGGTATAAGTGCTACAGTTTTGATACTTATAGGACTTGAAATATTTAACAAACTCCAGTTAAATACACTGTATTCAATTGGAAAGGCAGATATGTCATCAGAGGGAGTTAACCCAGCACTTGATGTACTTAAAAATTCAAGACTGAAAATATCAAAGATCCAGATAAACAGGCATCACAACAAAACTAACAAGGACATGGAAGTAAGACTTACATTTAGACTTTACAGCAAAAATCAAAATGACATAAACAGAATAATGATGGATCTTTTAAAAGTTGAATATGTGAAAAATGTTGATATAAAGTAGTCTTTTAGATTTTTAATTTATAGTATTGGAGTGTGATTTATATATGAGATTACTTTTAACAAATGATGATGGAATAGATTCAGAAGGACTTCATGCCCTTGCAAGACATTTTGAAATAGATAATGAAGTTATAATTGCAGCACCAATGGAACAGAGAAGTGCAAGTAGCCATTCCATAACTATGTCTAAGGTAATTGATGTTAAAGAGAGAAAAATTGAAGGAATAAAGTCTAAAGCATATAGTATAAATGGGACACCAGCAGATTGTGTGAGAATTGCACTAGATAAGTTAGTTGATAAAGTAGATATGGTAATATCAGGTGTAAATAGAGGTTATAATGTTGGAATTGATGTTGTATATTCTGGAACTGTTTCTGCAGCAATTGAGGCGGCTATATGTAAAGTTCCATCTATTGCAGTATCTATGCAAGCTGAAAACAAAGGATTTGACTTCAATGTGGCTGTAGAATGTGCAAAAAAGGTGTTTGAAACTGCAAAGAGCAAATATATGAAAGATGATGTTGTGCTAAACTTAAATGTGCCTGATGTAAAAAGTGAAGAATTAAAAGGTATAAAAGTATGCAAAACGGGATTTAAAATGTATCATGGTTTTTATGTTGAAAAAAGTGATGAAAATAATAATATTGGATTTTACCAGGAAGCAAAACCTACTGGATATGATGTTGAAGGTACAGATTTATACTATGTAAAGAGGGGATATGCAACACTTACACCTCTTCACTATGATCTTACAAACTACAAAATATTAGATGAAGTAGAAAAGATATTTAAATAAAAAGATGTTCCTTTTTTAAGGAACATCTTTTCGTGTAAATTTAGCAATCCCAGTCATCATCATCGTCATCACAATCCATGTATTTTGGACATGACATATAGAAATCTTTGCTCATTCCAACTCCGTCATGTATATTGTCAAGGGCTTCCCCAAAACGCTGAAAATGAGTTACTTCTCTCTGTCTTAAAAATCTGAGTACATCTAATACATCCTGATCATCTGTAAGATTCATTAGATGTTCATAAGTTGTTCTTGCCTTTTGTTCTGCTGCAAGATCATCATGGAGATCAGTTATAGGATCTCCTATAGATTGAATATAAGCAGATGACCATGGGACTCCATTTGCATCTACTAGAAATGGTGAGTGATCGTGTTGAGTATAGTGTCCACCCATACCGGCATCTTCAAGCTCTTTTGGAGATGCATTTTGTATAAGTTGATAAAATATTGCTCCTATTATTTCCACATGTGCCAGCTCTTCAGTGCCTATATCTGTAAGTAAGGCTTTTGTTTTACCAGTAGGCATGGTATAACGTTGACTCAAATATCTCATGGAAGCACTTAATTCTCCATCAGGCCCACCGAATTGAGCTATCATGCACTTTGCAAATTTAATATCAGTCTTTTTAATATTCACTGGATACTGTAATTTTTTTTCATATATCCACATAACTTATCCTCCTATTTCTGAGATTCCCAAGGCCATGGACTATTAATCCAGTTCCAGGGATAATTTCCCTGACTGAAACCAAAGTTTAAAAGTGGGCCATAGTACTTTTCATATTTCTTTATTGAAGAATTTAGCTCTTTATAGCAATTGTTAAATGCAGTAAGCGCCTCCTTATTATCTGGAAAATTGTCTAGATAAAGATTTAAGTCAAGTGATGCAAATTCAAGTTGCCTTATATTTTGAAGTAAGGTTTTCTGGCTCTCTTTTTTGCCATCTTTTTTACATTTCATGTCACTGTTGTTTTTATTGTTTTTCATATCCTTCATGTTTTCCCTCCTAATTATCTTTTTTTACGTTTATACGGCATAACAAGATTTGGAAATATACTTCCTTCCCTTAAGGCTTCATCTAAAGGAAGAAGTCCAACGTAAGGTTGAGGTACTATATAAGCTCTTGCAAGCTGTAATTTGGGAAACATGTTTGGAGAAGGCATCATGTTCGGCATCATATTAGGCATCATATTTGGATTATGACCTCTCATGCCGGCACCCATATAAGGAATAAATTTTGGATACAATGTTTTCACCTCTAATATTTGTTTACAATGATAATATATTCATAGTATATAAAAGTGTTAATATAAATTTGAAATTAGCAATTTGCAATAGTGTAAAAAGGGTTTAATATATAAGAATTTAATGGTATAATCATATTAAAGTTACAATTAATGAATTTAATGATTTTGCGGTTAAATTTATGTAAACTCCCATATGAATTTTATATAATTTGTGTACCCTCCAATTATATACTTTAAATTATATTTCAGGGAGTTTACATAAATCTTTCTTATATATGATTGAGATTATGATTGAAATGAATTAAGATGCTTCAAATATTTTGTTTGAAGCATTCTTAATTTGAATAAATAAATTAGCTTCCGTAAATAATAATTTCGGAGGTGTTTTTATGTCAATTACTCTTAGTAATAAAGAAAGAACTTTGTTAGAGGATCAAAAAAATCATGAACAAGTGTGTATAGAAAAGTACACAAATTATGCAAATCAAGCACAGGACAGTCAACTTAGACAAATATTTCAGCAAAATGCAATTGAGGAAGTTGAACATTTAAACAGTATAAATTCACTTTTAAATGGTGAAGTTCCTGATCTTAACAATAAGAGTCAACAGTCTGCAGAAGCTGTTCAGGCATCTCAAACTGTAAACAATGCAATTTCATCTCAAGCCTCTCAGCAGACTGGACTAAATAAGGGATGTGATAAGGAACTTTGTACAGATATGTTAATGACTGAAAAGTATGTATCTGGAGCATATGATACTAGTATATTTGAATTTACAGATACAGGTGCAAGAGATGTTTTAAATCACATACAAAAAGAAGAGCAAAAACATGGAGAGGCAATATTTAAGTATATGAATAGTAAGGGAATGTATAATGTACAGTAAATAAATGTAGAGTAATTTACCTGAATCGAATTTAACTTAAAAATGCGTAATTCTATCCTGTATATATAAGATAGAATTACGCATTTTTGTCTTTCAATTTTTTTTAGGGAACCAACCTTTTTCAACTCTCTCTCTTTGTTTAAACACCTCAAGTATTCCCCATAAAAATGTAAAGGAAAGTATTCCAAGACATCCAGATAGAAGTTTACTTTTTACATAAAAGGATAGAGCTATTGATATAATGCCTATGATTAAAAAGACAATCCATATTTTTACGCCAAAATGATACTCTCCTTTTATTACAACAATATGACCAAGGCCTGTAAGTACCAAGGTTGTTATACCCATTATAATTCCATAATAATTTATCATGAATATACCTTCTCCTTGTTATTTATGTTTGTTATTTATATATAGTATTATATCATTTTATGGAAGTACTTGACGGAATAATTAATTTTATTCTAGTTCCAACAAAATTTCCCTGGTCGTATTGTATATATCCATTAGCATAGATGTCGTTTACTGCATTTATAATTAAGTTGTTACCTTTTAACTTTTTCATTTTGTATTCATATATCTTTTGATACTTTGGACTTTCTATATTGGATTTTGATATCTGTACTGAGTTAGCTGAAATACTTTGAAAAATGGGGTCCTTTGCAGTTCCAGTGTTTATTACAAATACATTACTGTCTTTTGAGGGAATCTTATTAATGTATTTATCTTTTACATTTGAAGATAAATAAGATATAGGCTTTGATTCAACTACTCTGTCAACTATTCCATTTTCCTTTGGTCCTATTTCCCATATTAGAAGTGGAACTATAAAAAGTATTAAAATAATGCTTGTACACATAACAAATAAATTTACAAACATAGCTGTTAAATAGTATTTTGCACTATCTATTTCATTTAGATTTTTACGCTTTACTTTTTTGCTCTGTATGTGAAATAATCTTATTCCAAGTAAAGCCGATGTAATTCCAGATATGTATAAGAAAAAAACCATAAATATCTCCTCCACTATTATGTATATATTACCTAAATTTTACCAAAAAATCAATTAAAATGAATATGAATTATAAAATTTACACAAATATATTGGCGTAAGTAATGTATAAGGATATAATTTAGTTAGTATAGGAGGATAACTATGGAAGTTTTACATATATTGATTTGGACATTATTTGTCCTTATATTTTTAATTTTTGCACTACTGTTTATACCTGTGAAGTACAATATATCTTCTTTTTTAAAAGAAGGAGAGATAAAGTACAATATTAAAATTTCACTTTTTACTTTTAGTTTTCAATTTACAAAATCCTCTGCTTTAAATATTGATTTTAACAAATTTGAAAATTCAATTGAAAACTTAGAAGACAACTTATCTAAAAAGTCCAGTGTTTCAGATCTGGTGTTTGTTATAAAGAAATTAGTAGACAAACTTACTCCAAGACAACTTAAAATAGAAGGAGAGTATGGATTTTTGGATCCTTCCTATACAGGAATGATTACAGGAATTATATATACTGTGTTGCCTTTTTTAAAAAGAGCAGAGGTGTCATTAAAACCAGATTTCCTTAGCAGTGAGTTATATATTAGATTAGAAATTTATGGTAAAATAATACCGGGGTTTCTACTAAAAACAGCTTTAGAAATGTACTTTGCGCTTATAAAGAAAAAGATGAAAGTTAAATCAATACAAGGAGGTATTTTATGAATATCAAAGAAAATTCTGAGGAACTTTTTTCAAGATTAGAGAACTTTTTTAAGACCAAAACTGTTGTAGGTGAGCCAATAAAAATAGATGATACAACAATTATACCATTTATAACAGTTACTTTTGGATGTGGCACAGGAGTTGGAGATGGAGGAGATGGAGGCAAGAAATCAGGCCAAGGTGCAGGTCTTGGAGCTGGTGCAAAGATAACCCCTGATGCAGTTTTGGTATTAAGAGGAGATCTAATACAGATGATTCCAATAAAAAATAAAGGTAATATGGATAAACTTGTAGATCTTGTACCTGGAATAATTCAAAAGTTAGATAGAAAGAGAAAAGATAAAAAAGCAAAAAAATCTCAATATAAAAAAGAAGATACAGATTATACTGATTAGAAAGATTGGAGGGATTAACCTTCCAATCCACTTTCTTTGAATTTTTTTGTAAACTTTCCTGTTAAATTTCTAAAAAGCCTTTTCCAGATAAGACCCATTATAAGGAAAAATGTAAAGTATATTAAAAGAACTATTACATCCTTTAAAAGAACATTCCAAAGGATTCCAGAAACAATTTCTCTAACTCCACTGACTGCATAAGTAAAAGGTAAAATAGGATTTATTATTTGAAAAAATTCAGGAGTTACTTGAACAGGAAATGTTCCTCCAGATGCTGAAATTTGGAGCACAAGTAGTACCATTGCAATTGCCTTTCCCACATTTCCAAAAACTGATACTAAGGTATATATAATCATTGAAAATACTGTGCTTATAAATGCTGAAAATGCCACAAACATAATTGGATTTAGAACATATACATGGAGCATAAATATATCCCCTAAAGTTACTACAATAGCTTGTAATATAGCTATTGTAAGGAAAGTTAAGTATCTTCCTAAAAATGCCTGATACAGTTTTATTTTTACTCTTCTTATTGGAAGAACTTCTGTAGATAAAAGAGATGCAAGTATAAGTCCTCCAACCCAGAGAGATAGTGTAGTGAAAAAAGGATTCATAGCAGAGCCATAATTGGGTATTGGATATATTCTGTTCATCTTTACATTTACAGGATTTGCTATAAAATCACTTTCCTTTTGAGCATTTAAAGACATAAGCCTTACTAGTTCTGCAACTTGGTCGTTTTCGTTTAGAGATTTTAATTTTGTTGCAATATCATGTATTGTACTTTCAATTTCAGGGAGAGCATCTTTTACGTTTTTTATATCATTAAGTGCAACTTCACTTCCACTTTGGGCACTTTTTAGTAAATCCTGGGATACAGGTATACTTTCTTTAACGCTATTTAAAAGTTCTAAAGTACTATTTGCAGCATCTATTGAATTTTGCATTATCCCTTCTATAGATGGAGCAATTAAACTGTCATAAGTTTCTAAAATGGATTTAAAAGAAGAAGTTATAGGCAAGTTGTTTTCCTTTAGAGTGTTAAGCATAGTTGAAGATATAGCTTTTCCCGCATCTATTGAATCTATAAGTGAGTTTGTATAATCTATTTGAGAATTTACTCTAGTTCTAAGTTCATTTAGCTGTCCTGAAAAATTTGATATTATAGTATTTCCACTTTTGTTAAAGGAATTTAAAAGGTCAATTAAGCTGCTTAATCTTTCAGACACATCACTGTACCTATCTCTTAAACTTCCAAGAAGGTTTCTTGCCTCTGATGGATTTTTGTCTATAATTGATATTATGTTGTTTATGAAGTCCTCTGATCCTTCTGATACATCGGAAAGTGTTACAATTTCGGATTTTATAAATGGTGAAAGTTCTTTAATTGCATTTTTTGCCTTTGAAAGAAAACTTGAACCGCTTCTTGCCATATCAGAAGCTGATGTCATTGTATCTTCTATAAGAGGAATTTGGCTATTTACACTTGATATAAAGTTATTTAAATTTTGAGTTTGGGTATATACTTCATCCACAGCTCTATTTATTTCAGGTATTTTGTTATCTACATCTATTATTACATCTGCAAATTGCTGTAAAAATGGCTTTCCTCGTGTAAGCTCCTCACCTAGTTTGTTAAATAACTTAAATATGATTCCATCTACTATTTTTACAAAAGAAGTATTTATTTCCTGCTGAACTTTATCAATACCACTTTGAGTTATTTTAGGAGCTACTGGATTTAGTTTTTCATTTACTGAATATATTAGTTCAGCCTTTTTAGGGTTCGATTCCAAAAGAGATAGTATTCTTGAAGAAAAGTTTTGGGGTATTACTATACTTGCATAGTACTTTCCATTTTTTACTCCAGTATCTGCATCCTTATAATTTACAAACCTCCAGCCTATTTTGTCGTTTGCTTTTAGCTGTGTCACAAGTTCAGATCCAATATTCACTTTAGTGTCATCTATAGAGGATCCTTTATCTTCATTTACTACAGCAACTAGTATTTCGCTAGTATTTCCATAGGGGTCCCACATTGCCTTTATATTAAACCAGGCATACAGTGCAGGCAGTACAATTAGTGCTATTACAACTACAAGTGCTACCCAGTTTGTAAATATATTTTTTATATCTCTTTTGAATATTGTAAAAATATTTGTCACATTTCTCATTCCCTTCTTGTACCTTCATGACCTTAGTTTTCCTATTTTTAGAGAAAATTATTTATGATAAAAAAATAATTTTATTAATGTTGATTTTTTTGCAAGTTTTAGTATATTTAGTATATAATTTAGACAAGTTTAATACTTTTAATGCTATGTATAGGAGAAAGGTGATATTATGAAGTTTGTAGTTTTTATGAATGAGGGTTCTAAGAAACTTGGAATGTACAATGAAGTTTTTGGTAAAATAATTGATTTTGATAATATGAATTTGAAGGGGCACTATAAAAGTATTCTTGAACTTGTAGGGAACATAGACTGTGATGATCTTAAAACATTGAAAAAAGTGTACAAGGATTCAGATTACTTTGAAAAAAATGGCTACAATATAGATGATGTAACAATAAGTGCACCAATTGAAAAAACAGAAAACGATATAATCTGTCTTGGGCTTAACTACAGAGATCATGTTGAAGAAACTGCAAGAAGTTTTAAAGACGATTCCGTAAATATACCAGAGCATCCTGTGTATTTTTCAAAGAGAGCATTGAGTCCAATAGGACCTAATGATTTTATAGACAGTCATAGTGATGTTACAGATAAACTTGATTATGAAGTTGAACTTGCTGTAATAATAGGAAAACAGGGAATAAATATACCAAAGGAAAGTGCAGAAGAATATATATTTGGATACACTATAATGAATGATATAAGTGCAAGGGATGTTCAACAGAGGCACGTTCAATGGTACAGGGGAAAAAGTCTTGATACATTTACTTCATTTGGACCATGGGTAGTTTATAAAGATGAAATTAAATTTCCTGTAGAGTTGAATTTATGCAGTAGAGTAAATGGAGAGCTAAGGCAAAATTCAAATACTAGAAATTTTATATTTGATATTCCAACTATAATTCATGAAATTTCATCTGGAATGACACTTGTACCTGGAGATATTATAGCAACTGGAACTCCATCTGGAGTGGGAATGGGATTTAAACCACCAAGATTCCTAAAAAAAGGTGATATTGTAGAATGTGAAATTGAGAATATAGGTGTATTGGTAAATAAAGTAAAATAAAAATAGCGGAAAGTGATAAAAAGGTAACTACAGAGTGATGTAGTTACCTTTTGTATTTATAAATTATATTTTACTCTATGTATTTAGCTATTTCACTTTTCCATATTAAATAGGCAGTTCCATTTAAATGGGTACCGTCATAGGTATATTCAAGAGGCAGTCTGTTGTTTTGTACAAATTTCTGGAAAAGGTCTATATACACAATATTTTTACCATTGGCTGACTTTTCAAGATTTTCATTTATAAATTCTATGTCATCGTCTGATTTTAATCTATTATTTGGTAGTATACTTTGTACATATATAATTGTGTTTGGAGATGAAGACCTTATTTTGTCTAATATTTTATTATAATTTGATAGTACATGAGAGGTGCTTTCTCCGTGTAGAAGATCGTTTATTCCTATCATTAGAAATATTTTTTTTGGCTGACCCTTTGTTATAGTGTCTAGCCTATTTAAAATACCATCTGTAGTATCTCCATCAATTCCCCTGTTCTTTATGTTTTGCTTTTTAAAAAGCTCTTCCCATTGAGATCTGTTTGTTATACTGTCCCCTAGGAAAACTATATCATTTTTACCTATTGAAAGTGTTTCAAACTGACTTTCCTTTGCAAGGTAATATGGATTTTTTATAATTGATTTTCCAGTTACCTTTGAAGGAGGATTTTTAGAATATTTATTTGATTTATTTGTGTAAATCATGTGTATTCCATAAGAAATAAAAGCTATGTTCAAAATTATAGATATCCAGAATAAAATATTTTTTTTCTTCATTTATACCATCACCTGTATCTGTTTAAGTATTTTTGGATTTATTATTTCCATGGATATAGTGTACATTAACATTAAAAATAGTACAAGTAAAATAATCATTTCCTATATTGGAATGTGGTGCATATATATTGAGTGAAAGGAGTGATAAAATGGCTGCTAAATCAACAAAATTGCAGAGTTCATTAGTATTAAAATATCAAGATGGGGTGGATGATAGTGGAAATGACATAATAAAATCACAGAGATTCTCAAAAATAAAACTTACTGCATCTGATGAAGAAATCTACAATACTGCACTAGAGGTAGAAAAGCTTATAGGAAAGCCTTTAGGTGAAATAATAAAAGTAGATGAAAATGATATAACTGCTTAAATTTAAAGGGGGAATGTTAAATGACAAGGACACTTGTAATGAGTTTTTTAAATGAGGAAGGTAAAAAAGGTTCAATTAGAATTTCAAATGCAAAAGATGGATTGACAGAGGAGGAAGTAAAAGCTTCAATGCAGGTCATACTTACTAATAATATATTTCAATACAATGGATTTGATTTTAAAACTATAGATTCTGCACATATTATAGAAAATCAAACTACTGAACTAAATGTAAAATAGTAGTAAAAGGGGGGTGCATTTTTGCATCCCCTTTTGAATTTTTGTAAAAAATATAAAAAAATTATAAAAAAAGCGTTACTAAAAAGTGAAATATATAGTCTTATACGTTATAAATGTAATTATATGTATTTTATTACATAAAAAAGGGAGGTATAAAAATGTTTATAGGGGGAAATTATTTTGAATATTAAAGTGTTAATAACAGAACTGCTTGATTGCAATGGAGAAGAAGTTGAAGAAATGGGAAATTACATTTTGTCTTTAGTGAATAAAATATATAGGGAATATATATATAAACACTGCGGATATATGTATAAAGAGGACATTATAATTGAATCTATAGAAAAGATTGTGCTATATAAAGAAAAATTTAAAGGATCTACATTTATACAATTTAAAGCATATAGCAAAAAAATTATAATTAGTGTGATTTCAAATTATATAAGAAATGTTATAAAACTGGATAAAGCAACATTTGTTGATTGTGAAGATGAAAATGCAGTAGAGTACTTAAATAACAAGTGTAATGGGATGTCTAAAATTGAAAACAAGATGATAAATAAGATACTTTTTGAAGATCTTATAAATAGTATTGAGTTTTCAGAAAGAGAGAAGAAACTTATGTATGGACTTAGAATATACGGCACAGTAAAGGATTACTGTAAAATAAAGGGAGAAAACTACAATGCTGCAAAACAGATGTTCTACAGAATAAAGAAGAAAGTAAAGAAAAAAAGTGATATTAGCTACTATGAGTATTTTGATGCAATTTGATATTTAAAGGAGAATAGATATGTATAATGATTATTTACTTGAGGATTTAGTTGATATGGCAAAATCCGGAGATAGAGAAGCTATGGAGGAAATATTGAAAAGATTTAAGTGGTTGGCACTAAAACTCTGTAATAGGACATATATAAAGGGTTGGGATTTAGATGACCTTATGCAGGTGACAAATATGGCTCTTATGAGAAGTGTTCAATTGTATAAAAAATGTGGTACAAGCTTTCCAGCTTATGTAAAAACTGCTATGAAGCGAGAATTATTTTACAGAATAAGACAAAGTCTAAATAAACCAAGTTATTGCAGTATATACAGTAAAAATGAAAATGGAGATGAACTAGTAAATACATTTGTATCTGAAAATGAAGATTACGAAGGTGAAAAAAACTTTTTGCATAAGGAGAAAATTAAATTTTTGAAAAAGGCAATTGGAATGCTTTCTGAAAAAGAGAGGGATTTAATAGAAAAATACTTTTTTGAAGGCATATCACTTAAGAAATACGCTATTGAAAATGATATGAGTTATAGAAATGCAGTGTATATAAAGAGAAAAGCACTTAAAAAGCTTAAAGAATTTTTTAACAAATTTTATAAATAAAATGTTTTTATTATATATTTTAGGAGGATATTTTATAGTTTTGTAGAATATAGTAATACTGTTACCATAATATCTATCTAAAATTAATTCTAAAATTAACTATGATTAAAACAATCTAATAAACTATATATAAAGATATTTTAATAGACAACGATAATAATACAAACTATATAATATATGGAGAAATGTATATTGAAAAATATTTTAACAATTAGTACTTTGGAATGTGTTTAAATAAAGATATTTATATATATGATGACATATACAATGACATGTACCATATGTCATCATATATAATAAAATGTATATTGGATTTATAAAATAATTGGAGGTATGAATATGCAAAAAAATAATAAAAAGTTTTTGTCAGCTTGTGGTATTGCAACTCTAGTTGTTTCAACTGCTGTTGTTCCAACAACTGGCGTAAAAGCAGCAAGTACAGAAAGACTAGCTGGATCTGACAGATATGAAACAGCAGTAGAAGTTTCAGAGGAAGGATGGACAAGCTCTGATTATGTAGTACTTGCAAATGGAGAAAGCTATGCAGATGCACTTTGTGCAGTACCACTTGCAAAGGCTAAAGATGCACCTATACTTTTAACAGAAACTAATTCATTAAATTCAGAAACACTTGCTGAAATGAAAAGATTAAATGCAAAACACGTTATTATTGTTGGTGGAGATGGAGTAGTTACAGAAGGTGTGCAAAACGCTATAAAATCACAAGTTACATCTGACGTTGAAAGATACGGCGGAGCTGACAGATTTGAAACTTCAGTTAAAATTGCAAAAGCACTGGGCTCTCCAAGCGAAGTATTTGTTGCAAATGGATTAAACTTCCCAGATGCACTTTCTGCAGCACCAATTGCAGCAATTGAAGGAGATCCTATAATATTAACAAGATCTACAGAATTGCCACAAGTTTCAGCTGATTACATAGAATCAAATTCAAACATAACAAAGAGTTATGTAGTTGGTGGAAGTGGAGTAATAAGTGATTCAATTCTAAATAAATTGCCAAATCCAGAAAGACTTGGCGGAGCTGATAGATATGAAACAAACGAAGCTATAGTTGAAGCATTTGAGAGCAGCTTAAACTTCAATAAAGTATTTGTAGCACGTGGAGATGAATTCTCCGATTCCCTCACAGGTGCAGCACTTGCAGCTAAAGAAAAAAGTGCACTTGTAATAACAGCAACATCAGGCAGCGTAAGCCCATACACTAAAGAATTATTTGAAGACCTTGTAGACAGTGGAGTTACAATAGAAGCCCTTGGAGGATCCGCAGTTCTTCCAGACTCAATCATATCCGACCTTGAAAGTGCAATAACAAAATCAAGCACAAGCGGCGGCGGTGGAAGTAGCTCAAGCAGCTCAAGCAGTTCAAGCACAAGCGGTGAGAATTTGATGAATGAGTTTAGAGCAGGTGGATTACTAAATAGTATATATGAGGATTATTTAACTAGAGTAAATGATACTAGTGGAGATTTGTATAATAGTTTCTTTGGAATAGACTTAGGTGGAAAATATAATGATGATTCTAATGCTATAAATATAGATCTTAAAGATCAAGGAAGTAAAGTAACTACCATAGCAGGAATATTTAGTAATGCTAAAAGTAGATATGGATTAACTAATAGTGGATCAACTGATAAGGAAACCTTATCTGATAAAGGTGAAGCTAAATTAAAATCTGATGTTAAGAGAATTAATAATAAGTTGGATAATAGCTTTAAAAATCTTAAGATTAACGGAATGTCAGTAAAAACATTTTTGGGAAGTTTAGGATCACAATATTTTTATCAAAGTGGGACTTTAAAAGGAAACTTAAACCCAGAGGCTATTAAAACTTTAATAGAAGATAAAGATATTGCAGATGGATATAATACATTTAAAACTGAATTAAAAGGTCAGATAGATGCTTATTTTGAACATAATACTGAAGGAAAAGATATAGCAGATGATCCAGCAAAGTTGACTTATACTATTTATTATGGAGATAATGATGAATCTAAACTTACATTAGAAATAGCTAGCGTTACTGGAGAATCTCTTAATATAAAATCTGGCGAAAAAGTTGAGAATGCAGTAAATGATATATATGACTTTATTTTCCCTGATAATTCAGATAATAGCACCACTAACTTCACAGGAAGATATAAAGTAACTTTAAGCAACGGAGATTATGTGTATATAAATGTTAATAAAGCAAATTAACATAACCCTAAGAAACAAAGTCTGGGAGAAATCCTGGACTTTTTTTTAATTCACAATTAAGAATGCACAGTTCACAATGAATGATGATTTTTCATAGGAAAAATCTAAAATTTAGGTTTTTGAAGTGAAGCTGAAAAAAGCAACAATCACTGTGAACTGGATAAGACAATTCACAATTTACAATTCACGATGCACAATGAATGATGATTTTTCTTTGGGAAAAATCTAAAATTTAGGTTTTTTGAAGTGAAACTGAAAAAACCAACATCCATTGAGAATTGAGAATTGAGAACTGTGAACTGGATAAGACAATTCACAATTTACAATGCACAAATCACAACTTAGAGAAATTCACAATTTACAATGCACAAATCACAATGAATGATGATTTTTCTTTGGGAAAAATCTAAAATATAGTTTTTCAAAACAAAGTGGAGAAAAACTACCATCATTGTGAATTATGCACTGTTCACTGTGAACTGAATAAGGAGGATGATTTTTCTTTGGGAAAAATCTAAAATTATAGGTTTTTCTGAAGCGAAACTGAAAAAAGCAACATCAAGTATTAACTATTAATTTTTAATTATAAACTAAATTAATGACTATGAGAATACAGGCTATTATATGAATATATATTAATGAAGAATAAAAAATACTCAAGGTCTGGGAGAAATCCTGGACTTTGTTTCAATTCACAATTAAGAATTCACAATGCACAACTTAGAGCAATGCACAATTTACAATGCACTATGACAATTAAGAATTCACAACTCACAATGCACAATGAATGATGATTTTTCTTAGAGAAAAATCTAAAATATAGGTTTTCTGAAGCAGAGCTGAAGAAAACAACCGACATTGTGAATTATGCACTGTGCACTGTGAATTGATTTGAATATTTATTTCAGAATTGGTAATATTTAAGATAAATATTCAATTAAGGAGTTCTATATGGGTTTAAATTTAGTAGAGAAGAAGTCATTTGATTTTGCGGTTGATATAGTTGATATGTATAAAAGATTGAGTGAAAATAATTGTGAGTATATTATGTCAAAACAACTTCTTCGTTCAGGTACGAGTGTTGGTGCAAATGTTAAAGAAGGGGTAAGAGGTCAATCTAAAAAGGATTTTCTTTCTAAGATGAATATAGCATTAAAAGAAGCAAATGAAACAGAATATTGGATTGAACTTTTAATGAAAACAGGGTATATTGGTAAAGATGGCAATAATATATTGTGTAGATGTAAAGAACTATGTAAAATACTTAATGCTATAGTTAAAACAACAAAGCAGAACTTATAGCAATTAAGAATTCACAACTCACAATGCACAATGAATGATGATTTTTCTTGGGAAAAATCTAAAATATAGTTTTCTGAAGTAAAACGAAGAAAACAACCACCACTGTGAATTGAGAATCGTGCACTGTGAACTGAATAGGTCAATTCACAATTTACAATGCACTATGACAATTAAGAATTCACAACTCACAATGCACAATGAATGATGATTTTTCTTAGGGAAAAATCTAAAATATAGTTTTTCAAAACAAAGTGGAGAAAAACTACCATCATTGTGAATTATGCACTGTGCACTGTGAACTGGATAAGACAATGCACAATTAAGAATTCACAATGCACAATGAATGATGATTTTTCTTGGGAAAAATCTAAAATATAGTTTTTCAAAACAAAGTGGAGGAAAACTACCATCATTGTGAATTATGCACTGTGCACTGTGAACTGAATAGGTCAATTCACAATTTACAACTCACAATGCACAATTAAGAATTCACAATGCACAATGAATGATGATTTTTCTTGGGAAAAATCTAAAATATAGTTTTCTGAAGTAAAACGAAGAAAACAACCACCACTGTGAACTGAGAATTGTGAATTGTGAACTGAATAAGGAGGATGATTTTTCTTGGGAAAAATCTAAATTATAGGTTTTTCTGAAGCAATGCTGAAGAAAACCAACCATCACTGTGAATCGTGAATTGAGAATTGTGAACTGGATAAGACAATTCACAATTAAGAATTCACAATGCACAATGGAGGATGATTTTTCTTAGGAAAAATCTAAAATTTAGGTTTTTGAAGTGAAACTGAAAAAACCAACAATCATTGTGAACTGAGAATTGTGAATTGTGAACTGACTAAGACTGTGCATTGTGCACTGTGAATTGTGAACTAAAAAAGAGGGGTGTTTTAATGAAAAAGAAGAGGAAAATAATTTCTAAGCTTATTGCAGGTATGTTTATCGTGTCTTCTGCGGTAGTTTCACTTCCACAAAAGGCTATTGCGTCAGAGCTGCGTCTTGGAGGAGCTGATAGGTATGAAACTTCTACTGCTGTGTCTAAAGAAGGGTGGACAAGCTCTGATTATGTAGTACTTGCAAATGGACAAAGTTATGCAGATGCTCTATGTGCGGCACCTATTGCAAAAAAGTATGGTGCACCTATACTTTTGACATCTAAAGACAAGCTAAGCGACAGTGTGAAGTCTGAAATTGAGAGGCTAAATGCATCAAATGTAATAGAAATGGGTGGCACAGGTGTAATTTCAACTGCTATAGAAAATGAACTAAAGACTGATATGTCACTTAATGTAACTAGAATAGGCGGTAAGGACAGATATGAAACTTCTGTTTTGGCAGCAAAGGAACTTGGAAGTTTTAATGATATAGTTCTAGCTTCAGGAGAAGGCTATGCAGATGCACTATCTATTGCTCCAATAGCTGCAAGTCAAGGATATCCAATACTTTTAACTTCTAAAAATTCTATTCCTGAGTCTGTAAAAGACTATATATCAAGTAACAAGTCTTTAATAAAAAATTCCTATGTGATAGGTGGAGATGGAGTTATATCAGATAGCTCAGTTTCAGGACTTCCTTCTCCAATTAGATTAATGGGAAATGATAGATATGCTACAAATGTAAGTGTAATTAATCATTTTAAATCAAGTATGAAATTTGACAAGCTATATGTAGTTAGAGGAAATGGACCAAAGGGAAATGAGTTTGCAGATGCACTTTCAGTATCGTCACTGGCTGCCAAAACTTCTTCACCAGTTATACTAACCTATAACACATTGTCAGAAACTACAGAGAACTTTATAAAATCAAATATAGAAAAAGATACAGATATAATTGCAGTAGGAGGTACAGCATCGGTACCAGATTCACTTATTTTCACTATTAAAAGTATAGTTGAAGAAGCTACAGATACAAGTACTACTCAGCCATCTGCAGGCGGTGGCGGAGGTGGAAGTTCTTCTTCAAGTTCCAGTGATGTTTCTAAATTAAAATCAATATCTACTAAACTTAAATCTATAGATACATCAAAACTTGACACAAACCAGAAGGCAATAATTTCAAGTGCAATTACAGCAATAGATAATTACACTTCAGATACAAGTTATGATTACAGTGAAGATGTATCATCTATAAAGTCAAAGTATGAGTCACTTTCAGATGCTGAACAGGACACTCTTCAAACTGCTATTGTAGATTCTGGTATAGGTATTTCTGATTTGCTTACGTTAAAAAATCAATTTGGATTATAGATTGTTTAAAAAGCTCCATCTGTCTTTTGACAGGTGGCTTTTTTATATTTACAGAAGTTTTTTAAATTGTAAATTTAACTATACTTATAAAAATGTTATAATAAATAAATAAAATATATGTTAGGAGAGAAGATATGGCAAATATTAAATTTAATGTAAAGAAGGTAATAGTTTTAATTATTATATTAATTGTAGCTGCTATTGCGGCATTTTTTTCACTTTTATTCTCTAATTCTTCATATAGTGTGAAAGAGTATAAATTTTCCCAAACTATCTTCGATAAAATAATAGAGATGCAAAAAGCTGGCAGCGTAGTTTATATAAATCAAGATGAATTAAATGGAGTTATATATCCTATTATAGGAGGCACGAGAACCTCTGGAAATATTACTGTAAAGGGGATAAATGCAGAGATAAAGGACAGTACAATAAAATTTTATATTCCTTTAAAGTACAAGAATTTCAATTTGCTTGCTACAACTGAAGGAAGTGTATATCTTAAAGATAAACAAGTGGTATATGATGTTAACTACTTTAAAATTGGAAAAATATCTTTTCCTAAAAGTTATGTAATGGATAAATTGTCAAGTAAACTAAATAATGATGATATAAAAATTCAGGGAAATACTTTTAGAATATCTGAAGATATAATTCCAGCAAATATGGATAGCATTTATGTAAAAAATAGCAAACTTGTGATAAATGTGAGCAAAAATGGAATGAGCAGTACAGATAAACTTAAGTGGATTGAAAATATAATTAAGTCACCTGAAAATTTAAAAAAGATAGAGGAATATATAAATGGAGCTGTTTCAGATTCTACAACTGAACAGAGTAAAGAAAAAAGCTCAGAAGAAAGTAATGAAAGTGAAAGCACAAGTGATAACTCAGAAAATTCAGTTGCAGAAAATAGTGTAAGTAATAGCAGCTCAAATAGCACAGCACAAGAACAGGCTGTAGCTTCTAAAATTGTGTCTGCAATAAATAATAAAGACAAAGCTGCACTTATTTCAGCTCAGTCAGAGTACAATAATCTATCTCCTGAAGGTAAAGCCCGTGTCCAATCGTCTGTAAAATCGCAACTTAGCCCAGCTACTATAGCAAAAATAAAGGAAAAGTTGGGAAAATAAAAGATAAAGTAAAAAGTAAGATAAAAAGCTAGGAGGAAAACAATGGATGATGAGATTACTTTAGATTTAAGAGATTTTTTTTACATACTTAAAAAGAGATTGAAAATGATACTTTGTATAACAATAGGATTTGCAGCTATAGCTGGAATTTTAAGTTTTTTTGTAATAAAGCCAACTTATGAGGCAAGTTCAACTATAATAGTTGGTAAACCTAAGGCAAATGAAAAGACAGATAACAGTGATGTAATGATGTATCAGAATCTTGTAAAGACCTATACTCAAATTGCAGAGTCAAATTCAGTGGCAAATAAAACTCTTAAAAAACTAAATGGAAGCATTACACTTGATGAGTTTAAAGATATGGTTTCAGTTGAATCTGAACAGGGAACTCAAATACTTAAAATAAAGGTTGACAGTAAGGATCCTTCTCAAGCAGTAAAAGTTGTAAATGCTGCAGCTGCTTCTTTTATAGAGGAAAGCAAAAGGGTATTTCCAACAGGAGGAGATATACAAATCATGGATAGAGCACAGTTTCCAAAAGATCCTGTTAAGCCAAAGAAACTTTTAAATATTGCAATTGCATTTTTCCTTGGAATTTTAGTATCTGTAGGTCTTGCTTTTTTACTTGAGTATTCAGACAATACAATAAAGACAGAAGATGATGTATCAAGATACCTTGAACTTCCTGTTATAGGCATAATACCTAAAATGGATAAGAACTAGGTTTTCTAAAATAGGAGGTGAATTATATGATTGATATGCATATTCATCTGCTTCCCGGAATAGATGATGGTTCAAAATCTATGGAAGAAACGGAAAAAATGCTTAGAATGATTGAAGAAGATGGAATCAATAAGGTAATAGTTACTCCTCATTTTTACAGAGGGTACTATGAAAAGAAACGTGACGAGGTAAATAATCTTACAGAAAAGGTAAATAATTTTTCAAAAGAGAAAGGGATAAATGTATCAGTATACCCTGGCCAAGAAGTCTTTTTAGATAACAATAGTCTTTATGAATATGATGCAGGTATTATAGGAAATCTTGCAAATACTGACTACATGCTTGTGGAGTTTCCAATGAATAGAATGTCTAAAAATGGACTTGATATTGTGTATGAATTTAATATAAAAGGAGTGAAGCCAATTTTAGCTCATCCTGAAAGATATAGATACATAATTGAGAAACCGGAAAACATAAACAAATTTTTAGATGAAGGATGCCTTATTCAGATAAATTCAGGAAGTATAAGAGGAAGATTTGGAAGCGAAGTGAAAAAAACTGCAGAAACTCTTATAAAGAGTGGGGTATGCAGCTTTTTAGGCTCTGATGCCCATTCAAGTGTTAGAAGACGACCAGGGCTTAGGGATGCATTAAGTGTTTTACAGAAAATTGATAAGACTACGGCAGATTTAGTTTTGAAAAATAGTTACAGTCTATTTGAAAATGAGAATATTGAAGTTAGCCAAGCTAGAGTAAAGAAAAAAAGAGGATTTTTCAGCTTTTTTAAAAAATAAAAATAATAGTATAAAAATGGAGTGAATTTTATGCAGAAAGCAGATCTTGTTACTATAAAAAATCCTAAGTCACCTATTTCAGAAGCTTTTAGGACTCTTAGGACAAATATACAGTTTTCATCTTTTGATAAAAAAATACAGACAATAATGATTACAAGTTCAGGTCCTGGAGAAGGCAAGTCAACTACAGCATCAAATCTTGCAGTAGTTATGGCAGAGTCTGGATCAAGTACTATCCTTATAGATTGTGACCAGAGAAAACCAAGATTGCACAAAATATTCTTAACTTCAAATCAGACAGGCCTTTCAGATATACTGGCAGGAAAAGTTGTATTTGAAGATGCAATAAAAGATGTGGGAGTAGAAAATCTTACTCTACTTACTTCTGGTACAAGACCTCCAAATCCCTCAGAGCTTATGGCTTCTAGAAAGATGAAGAAATTTATAGATGAACTTAAAAATAGATATGAGTACATAATAATAGATACACCTCCTGTAATTGCAGTTACAGATGCTCAGCTTCTATCAAGATATGCAGATGGATGTTTGCTTGTAATTGCATCTTCTCAAGTAGAGAGGGAGGCAGCTATTAAGGCAAAGGGGCTTCTTGAAAAGGTAAATGCAAATATTTTAGGAACGGTTTTAAACAAGCTTGAAGTTAAGGAAAAAGGATATTACGGATATTACTACTCCTATTACGATGAAGATGGAACTAAACACAGAAAAAGGAAGAAAAGAAGATAAAATATATTTATGGTTGATTATTGTTATAATTGGTATTATAATGGTAAAAGAAAGTTAAAATAGGGGGAATTATTTTGACTGAATTCAAAGGTAATCAAATCCAAGAGAATAGTCTAGGTCTGTATGATATAAGCTCAAAAGATATTGAAATCCAGGAATATACACAGAAATATACATATGTGTCAATTAAAGATGAATATAGAAAAAGTTTCTTCTATTCATTTATAAAAAGAACTATAGATATAGTCTGCTCTTTTTTGGGGATTGTTATTTTATTACCAATTATGATTTTAATTGCTATTGCCATAAAATTGGATTCAAAGGGAAAAGTAATTTTTTCACAAGAAAGAGTTGGCCTTAATGGAAAAGTGTTTAAAATGTATAAGTTTAGGTCAATGGTAACTGATGCAGAAAAACTTCTGGACAAGCTAAAAGATAAAAATGAAATGACAGGTCCAATGTTTAAAATGAAAGATGATCCAAGAATCACAAGGGTCGGAAAATTCATACGAAAAACAAGCCTTGATGAACTGCCTCAGCTTTTTAATGTGTTAAAAGGTGAAATGTCACTTGTTGGTCCAAGGCCTAATCTTCCAAGAGAAGTTTTGAAATTTAATGAATATCAGAGGACAAAACTTATTGTAAAGCCTGGACTTACTTGCTATTGGCAAGTGATGGGGAGAAACAATATTGACTTTGATGATTGGATAAAACTTGATATAAAGTACATAAAAGAGAGAAATACTTTACTTGATTTAAAGTTGATATTTAAAACTTTCTCAGTATTTTTCGGAGATGAGGGGGCCATGTAGGAGTTAATTATGAGTTAATAATTAATAGTTAATAGTTGACAATTTAGAGTTGAGAGTTAGTTTGAGGGGTGTTTTGTATGTTATGCGGACTTATAATGGCAGGAGGCAAAGGAGAGAGGTTTTGGCCACTTTCTACAGATGAAAAACCAAATTTTTTATAAATAGATAGTTAAAATTTTGTAATAAATAGTGGAAGTAAGTATTTGAGTAGGAATTATAAGGAAGACATAAATTATATATAAGATAATTAGGATATTATATATAATCTAAGAGAGTGAAAATTTATTGTAATGTGCATTTTTCTTTACTTAAGTTAAGATAAATGCAAATCTTTGGCTTTAAGGTTCTTTATATAAGTAGAATAATTGTGGCAAATAGGAGTGTTCATTAGTTATGGCAAAAGGAAAAAAAATAAAAGTTTGTTTGGTTGGATCTTCAGGAGGACATTTAGCACATTTATATATGTTAAAACCATTTTGGAGTACAAAAGATCGATTTTGGGTAACTTTTGATAAAGAGGATGCTAAGAGCCTTTTAAAATATGAAAGAATGTATCCGTGCTATTATCCAACAAATCGAAGTATTAAAGCTTTAATAAAAAATACAAGAATAGCATGGAAAGTATTAAGAAAAGAAAAGCCAGATTTGATTATTTCATCAGGTGCAGCAGTTGCAGTTCCTTTTTTTTATCTTGGAAAATTATTTGGTTCAAAGTTGATATACATAGAAGTATTTGATCGAATAGATAAACCAACCATGACTGGAAAGATAGTTTATCCAATAACAGATAAATTTATAGTTCAATGGGAAGAAATGAAAAAAGTATATAAAAAAGCAATTAATCTTGGAAGTATATTTTAGGAGAGAAGAAAATGATATTCGTCACAGTAGGAACACATGAACAACCATTTAATAGGTTGTTGGAGTATGTTGATAAGATGAAAGAAAAAAATATTATTAAAGATGACATAATTATGCAAATTGGTTATAGCACATATTGTCCTAAGTTTTGCTCATGGAAAAAATTAATTCCATATGATGAGATGTGGGATAATATAAAAAAAGCTAGAATTATTATTACTCATGGTGGACCTGCTAGTTTCATTATGCCATTGCAAATAGGTAAAATTCCAATCGTTATTCCTAGACAGCATAAATTTGGTGAACATGTGAATGATCATCAAGTTGAATTTGCCAAGGTTGTAGCTGAAAAATATAAAAATATCATTGTAGCAAATGATGTTTCTGAATTAAAAAATATTATTCAGAATTATAATAGGATTGTTTCACACATTTCAGAAAATATTTGGAGTAATAATGAAGAATTTAATGAGAAACTAGAAGACATTGTAATGAAAATATTATAGATATCAATAATTATAATATACAAAATTCTATAGATATTTGGAATGTGAAACAATATTGGTATTATCTCTGTTTAAATGATGTTGAAATCATCACTAGTATTTCTCATATAGAGTATTTTTAGTGAAATACAACTTACAAGAGTTTTGGAATTATTTTCTTTAGGAAGTATAGCATTAAACAAATCAGTAATATTAATTTCAAACATAGTTTTAAATCTATTGAAAATGATTTATAAAGTATAGTGAATAGAAAACGTAGAGTTCTCTTAATTTTTTAGAAAAGAAAAAAGTGTTAATAACACAATGGTTGGTATATAAAATATTTGAATCAGATAATTGTTCAAAAATATTGAGTTGTTTTGATTTTTTAAGGTAAAACATGTTGAAATCACACTGTAGTTTGTTGTTTTGTTTGTTTATAATTCTATTATGCTACAATGGATGATAATAAAAATCTTAATGTTTAAAAAGTTAGGCAAACTAAAGTTTGTTGAACTATCTAAATATTATAATTTTAAGAAAAATCTAAATATTGAATCTTAAACGAGATTCACATGCAGGATACCAATTTGTCCATGTTTATGCATAACTATTGGCTGGTTTTATCTAAAAATAGCCAATAGTATAATGTAAAAGTGAAAATTTTATATATTATCATAATAATGTAGAAATTATATTTTCTAAATTATACTTATATATTCGCTTACTTCGAGAAAATTGAAAATATCTGTTAAAAAAATAAGAATCTTAAGGTAGTTAATAATGCAATAGATTTATATAAATTTGTAGCTGATATTAATAAGACAAAAACTATTAGAGATAAATTGGGAATACAAGGTAAGTTTGTTCTTGGACATGTTATATGATTTCACAAACAAAAAAGCCATGATTTTTTAATTGATATTTTTTATGGAGTAAAAAATTAGATAAGATACAGGTTTACTATTAGTAAGCTCATGAGATTTAGAAAATGATATCCGAAATAAAATAAATCAGTTGCTATTAAATGATAGTGTAATTTTTTGAACGGGAGTTTCAACCGTATGTCCTGATAAAGTGTCTATTTTGGCAGAGATAAGTACTTTAATAGAGAAGTAACCACTAAAAAAGTACCAAAAGAGTAAGCTGTTCAAGTTATTAAAAATAAATATGTAAAAAAATATATTATTAAATCTGTATTTGGTATTAAAGAACAAGTTAAAAATATGAAAAAATTTTATTTACAGAAATATGATCAATAAATAAGTTAAGAAGTATCAAAAGTATATATTTTGTTGATAACTTGTATAATTGAAAATAAATTTAAGATTAGCCTTAAATTTAGCATATTAACTTTTTACAAATAAATTTCATGAAAAATAGATTATAAATATATCATTAACTCAAATGTTTCAAATATTTATTAAAATATGTGATAGGTTTTTATTAGTAAATAAAAATAATAATTAAAAAATATATAAATTTAAGTATAGGGTGAATTATATTATGCGAATTAAAATTAGATATTCTGATTTAATTGTATTTATAGTAGTTTTATGTGTGTTTTTTTTAACATGTATAGTTGGAGAAAAGTATTCTAATTATATTTTAACTTATAGCATACTTACTATAAGCATTATTAAACAAAAATTTAAAGGGAATATATATTTAACTTGGATAAGTGTAGCAACTATGATTTTAATAATTATTACATTAAGATTTAATTTTATAAATATTATATTAATTATTTTTATATATTATTCATTTAAAGATTATATAAGTAAAGATACTATAAAATTATTTATTAATTTAATGGTAATATTTTATTTGTTTGTCATAATACTGTATTTTGCTTTAAAATTCAATATTAATTATGATACAGTAATATGGAGGAATGGAATTGCATATTATAGACATTCTTTAGGTTATTTACATCCTAATATTGCTGCGACTAAGTGGTTGGCCATTATTATGGGGATAATATTAATAATTAAGCCCCAAAAAATATTTAGAAAAGTTTTAGCTATATTAGTATTTACATATATTATTTATAGTTTGACATACTCACGTACATCTACAATATTAATCATAGCCTTATGTTTTGCAGTATTAATATTGCAAAAAAAAATAGATAAAAGAGTACCTTTTATCATACAAATTATATTATCAATATTTCCTGTAGTATTCACAATATTATCGTTATTAATAACTGAAAAATTTTATAATAGTTCTTTAAATAGATTATTGTCTGGTCGGTTATTAATTTTCCATAATGCGATTACGCAATATAAAATTTCATTATTTGGTAATTCATTAATTGAGAACATGATGTTTGATAATGCATATCTTCAAATATTATTGTCAAAAGGTATAATTTATTCATGTTTATTTGCTATACTGTTTTTTTATTTAATAATTAGCAAAACTAATATGACTTATAGGAATGTGTTAGTTATTAGCGCTTATTGCATAATGGGATTAATGGAAACATCATTTTTTCGTTTTGAATTATTAACAGTAATGATTTTAACACTTTGTTTAGATTTAAAAATAGATCAAGGTAGTATATAAAAATGATAAATAATAATAAAATTACAATAATTGTATTAATTTATAATTCAGAAATATTTGATAGATGTATTAGTTATATATGTAAACAAACATATGAAAATATCGAAATCCTATTAATAAGTGATATTTTTTAAGACAATGGTTTAAAAATAATCAATAAATAGGCTTAAAAAGCTGAAAAAGATAGTTGAATAAGGCTGAGATGATGATTCCAATTATAGTATATCTATTACATATAATAAAAGATGAAAAGGTTACTTATAAATACATATGATCTGTAGTGGAGATGATTATATTGATTCTAGAATATTTGAAATTTTAATTTCTAACATTTTGTAATCATATTAATTGATTATTTATATAAAAGTATAACATAAGAAATTAAACAAATGAAAGTTTGTGAAATTCAGCAAGCGACTATTGAAATTTTTGATAAGGAGAGTTGGCAATGATTCCAAAAATAATACACTATTGCTGGTTTGGTGGGGCTGAAAAGAATAAAGATGTTCGCAAATGTATTAGCTCATGGCAAAAGATATTACCGGATTATGAAATAAAAGAATGGAATGAAGAAAATTTTGATATTAGTACAAGTTGTGACTATGTGAAAGAGGCATATCAAAGAAAAAAGTGGGCTTTTGTTACTGATTATGTTCGTTTGTTTGTCCTATATAAATATGGTGGAATATATTTGGATACGGATGTTATGGTAATTAAATCATTTAATCCATTATTAACAAATAAAGCATTTATGTGTGCTGAAAGTCAATTTTCTATATGTACTGCAACAATTGGTGCTACAAAAAATTCTAAACTCATTGGTAGAATTTTGGATTTATATAAAGGAAAACATTTTGTTCATCAAAATGGAAGAATAGATGAAACACCAAATTCACAATTGATATATAATATGTTAATTAAAGAAGACAACTACCAATTTGATACTAAAATATTTACAGCAAAAGATTATGTTATATATCCAACGGAGTTTTTTTCTCCTATTAATTGTTATACAATGAAAATAAAAATATCTCCTAATACTTATTCTATTCATTACTATGCGGGAACTTGGAAAACTTCAAGAAGTAAAATTAAGAATCAAATTGAGGCTTTGATAACTAGAATTATTGGAGAAAGGAACAGACAAAAAATAAAGCGATTAATTTGTAATATTAGAAAATAATAAAAAGATTGATATATGTATGTGGTAATTTATTAGTTATGATGGAGAAAAAAGTCAAATGATTTAGGAGAGTGTAAAATATTATGGTTGATTTGGTTATTACATGGGTAGATGGAAGTGATAAAAAATGGCTTGCAGATAGAAAAAAATACGAATTAAATACAATTAATGAATGTCGGTATAGGGATTGGAATTTATTGAAATATTGGTTTAGATGTATTGAAAGAAATGCACCATGGTTTCATAAAGTTTATTTTGTTACATATGGACATATACCGACATGGTTAAATACAAAATATGAAAAATTAGAGGTTGTTAATCATAATCAGATTATAAAACAAGAGTATCTGCCAACTTTTAATTCCTGTGCAATAGAAATGAATTTACATAGGATTTCTGGTTTATCAGAAAAATTTATATATTTTAATGATGATATGTTCGTTAATGCAGAAACTTTAGAAAGTGATTTTTTTATTAATGATTTACCTTGTGATAATAAAAATCTGGGATTAATTTGGAAGATAGGAAAGGAATCCACGAAAATTAATTATAATTGTGCAAAAATTGTGCAAAAATACTTTAAACTCAATTATAATAAATATGAAGTTAAATATAATAAATTAAAGAATAGTATAAAAAAATTTTTATATCCACATGAAAAGCCAATTGTAGCATTAATACCAGATCATGTTCCAACTTCTTATTTAAAGTCTACATATTCTATAGTTTGGGAAAAGGAGTATAATTTATTGGATAAAGTATCTAGTCATAGATTTAGAACATCAAATGATGTAAGTCAGTGGATTTTTCAATTTTGGCAAATTATGTCAAATAATTATATTGAAAGAGATCACTCAATTACTAAATATTATGAAATAGAATTGAAAAATATTAAAAATATAGTGGATGAAATTAAGAACCATAAACATAAACTAATTTGTTTAAATGATAGTGAAAAAACTAATCATTTTAATGAAATTCAAAAAAAATTGATAGAGTGTTTTGAAAAAATTTATCCAACAAAATCTAAATTTGAGTTATAGTATTAGATAAATTAAAATTGGGACAATGTTTCTTTTATAAGATTACTAAATGCTATTGCTCAAAAAAGAAATTTTAGAATAAAAGTTCAACAATAGAATTTTAAAGCACTTTATTAAATTTTAAAATTTAAAATAATATTTTTTAAAATAAGGCTCAGAAGTAATCTGGATAGAAAGGATAATTAGGATATGATAGAAAAAAAATTATCTGTAATTATACCAGTGTATAATGTGGAAAAATATATAGATAGGTGTTTATCAAGTATAAAAAAACAAACATATTTAAATTTTGAAGTAATATTAGTGGACGATGGATCTACAGATAGAAGTGGTTTGATCTGCGATGAATGGATGAAAGTTGATAAGAGAATTCGAGTTATTCATCAAAACAATTCAGGAGTTTCAGCTGCGAGAAATCAAGGATTTTTGCATATAACAGGAGGATATGTGATTTTTATTGATCCAGATGATGAAATTGATCCAGAGATGTTTAAAACTATGATGAATGAATTTAAGGATGATGATATTGATGCTGTTTGGTGTGGATATAAAAATATATTTAATGATAAGATAATGGAAAGAGCTCCAGAAAACTCAATTTTATTAGGAGATGCAATATTTAAGTCTATATTTAATCAATCTTATATGTCTGCTGTTTGGAATAAAATTTTTAAAAAAGCTGTTTTGTTAGATGATAAAAAAAATTTTATTACTTTTCCAGAAAAAATACATGTAGGAGAGGACTTTTTGTGGTTGGCAAAAGTTTTACAAAATTGCAATAAAATTATATGTGTTAAAGAAAGTTTTTATTATTGGTATCGAAGAAGTGATAGTGCCACTGGGGGTGGAAGAAGAAAATTAACACCAAAATCGCTTACAGAGATAGATGCTTTGGCTCAAATAACAAAAATGTATAAAAATTTATCTGTTGATTTATATTATATTGCGTTGAGAAGATATTTTTCGACGATAAGAGAAATAATGTTTACTGCAGATAATTGTAAAAATTTAAATATTTCAAGAAATATGGAAAAGAAATTATATATAGTTATGAAACAATTTCCATATAAAAAGAAGAGAGATTTATTGGCATTTATGAAGATTTATTTTATTTTGTTTCTAAAAAAGCTAAAAATCAAAAATGAGGTTATATATTATTTTGAAGATAAGTTTAGATTAAAATAAGTATTTAACCTTTTTAACAATAGTTATGTAGTATTTTTCAAATAAATTATAAGATTGTATTATGAAATAATTGTTAAATAATTAGAATATTTGGATAATTACATAATAACAAATAATATAATTAATAAGAAACATTAAATAGTGTGTTAAAAAAATGATGAGGAGTGAAATTATGAACAGAGTTGCAATTTTAACAATAAATGACTACAATAATTATGGAAATAGATTGCAAAACTATGCAACTCAAGAAGTCTTAAAGGATTTAGAATTATCAGTTAAAACAATTGTAACTAATGTTGAATGCGAAAAAAAGAATGACTACAATAAGAGTGATATTTTACATAAAATGTATAAATTGAAAAATATGCCACCTAAACTGGTATATGAAAAAATAAAAAATAAAGCATTCAATATTATATATAAGAACAATATACAAGTATCAAAACAAAAGCGATTAGAAAGATTTAAAAAATTTACTAACGATAATATATGTGAAACAAAATACTATATTTCACAATCAAATATACCTAAAACGTTAAAAGATGAATTTGATTATTTTGTAGTAGGAAGCGACCAAGTTTGGAATCCAACATTTAGATATGGTTCTTCTATAGATTTTCTTACATTTGCACCGCCATGTAAAAGGATAGCTTATGCTCCTAGTTTTGGAATAGATAAAATACCATCTAAATATATAAATGATTATGCAAAATGGTTATCACAAATGCACAGATTATCTGTAAGAGAAGAAAGTGGTGCAAGAATAATAAAAGATTTAACAAATAGAGAAGCACAAGTATTAATAGATCCAACTTTGATGTTGTCAAAAGAAAAATGGTTATCAATATCAAAAAAAGATAAATTTAAGCCTAAATATAAATATTTACTTACATATTTTCTTGGAGATGTAAGCCAAGAAATAAAGAAAAAAATAAAAAAAATAGCAAAAAGAAATAATCTTTTGATTGTAAATTTAGCTTCAATAAGAGATTTAAAGAGATATCAAGCAGGACCTAGTGAGTTTATAGATTATATTAATTCAGCTAGTGTTTTATTTACAGATTCATTTCATGGGTGTGTATTTTCTATACTCTTAGGTACAGCATTTGTTGTGTTTGAGAGAGAAGGAAAATTATCAAATATGAACTCAAGAATAGATACTTTACTAAAAACTTTTAAACTACAAAACCGCAAATCAAACAATATTTTAAGCGATGAACAAATATTTGAGGCAAATTATGATCATATTACTTCAATTTTAGAAGTGGAACGTAAAAAGTCTTTAGATTATTTAAAAGAAGCACTAAATATAAAAAATGATTAATTAAAAACATGAAAAGATTAAAGAAATATCATTATACAAAAAAATATTGAAAGTAGGGAAACTCATCTTGAAAAAAAATCAGCGTAAAGTAGGAGCAATATTATCATACATATCTCTTATTTTAAGTACAACTATAAGTTTAGGTTATACACCATTTATGCTTCGAAAAATGGGACAATCAGAATATGGATTATATTCTTTAACAGCTTCTGTAGTTGGATATTTAACTATACTTGATTTTGGATTTGGAAATGCTGTTGTAAGATATACTGCAAAATATAGAGCATTGAATAAAAAAGAAAAAGAATATAATTTGTATGGTATGTTTTTAATTATTTATATTTTAATTGGAATAGTTACATTGTTTTTAGGTTTTTCTTTATATTTAAATATTGGAAATATTTTTTCGGCTAAGATGACAATAGCGGAAGTTGATAAAGCAAAAGTTTTAATGGGTTTGCTTATATTCAATTTATCAATATCATTTCCTCTTGGTATTTTCAGTTCTATAGTTACTGCTTATGAAGAATTTGTTTTTTCTAAAATTGTTAATATAATTAGGATTATTATTAATCCATGTATTATGATACCATTACTAATGTCAGGATATAAAGCAATTGCAATGGTAGTGGTTACAACTATTTTAAACATTACATGTTTATTAATAAATATGTTCTTTTGTTTATACAAATTAAAAATTAAAATATATCTTAAAAAATTTGATTTTAGCTTATTGAAGGAAATAACGGGTTATTCATTTTATATATTTCTAAATATGATTGTTGATAAAGTAAATTGGAGTGCTGATCAATTTATTTTAGGAGCTGTATCGGGTACAGTTGCCGTTGCAATTTATTCAGTTGCAGCTCAAATTAATAAATATTATTTATCATTTTCAACTGCAATTTCAGGAGTATTTTTACCAAAGTTAACTGCAATGGTCACAAAAAAAGCATCTGATAAAGAAATATCAGATATGTTTATTAAGATTGGTAGAATTCAGTATATCATTATGGCATATATATTATGTGGTTTCTTATTAGTTGGACAAGACTTTGTTAATACTTGGGCAGGAAGAAATTATAATAGTGCATTTTACATAGCTGCAATATTGATAATACCCGTAACAATACCGTTAATACAAAATTTAGGGATAACTATATTACAAGCACAAAATAGACAAAGATTTCGCTCTATTCTTTATACTATAATATCGATGTTTAATATTGCAATAAGTATACCTCTTGGGAAAATGTATGGAGGCATTGGATGTGCTATAGGTACTTCACTTGGTTTAACATTAGGTAACATTATTATAATGAATATTTATTATTATAAACAAATACATATAAACATCCCTAGGTTTTGGAAAAATATATCTTTAATGACTATTCCGGTTATAATCGCTTTTATATGTAGTTTCTTTATAAATGGTTTTATTATTGGAAGTGGATATCGTTGTATATTAATTAAAGGTGTGTTATTTACTATAATTTATATTCCATTAATGTGGTTTATAGGAATGAATAAATATGAAAAAAGTTTATTTATTTCTCCTATAAAGAAGATAAAAGAAAGAATAGCTTAAGGAGAGATTTAAAATATGATAAAAATAACTAAAAAACAAGATTGTTCTGGATGTCATGCATGCTACAATGCTTGTCCTGTTAATTGTATTACAATGATAGATGACAAAGAAGGTTTTTTATATCCAAATGTTGATGATACTAAATGCATAAATTGTGGTTTATGTGAAAAGGTATGTCCTATAATTAATAAGAAACAAAGAGTAAATAATACAATAGCCTATGCTTCTATAAATAAGAATGAAAATATAAGAAATGAAAGTTCATCTGGAGGTATATTTACACTTTTAGCTGAAAATATAATAAATGATGGGGGAGTAGTATTTGGAGCTTGCTTTAATGACAAATTAGATTTAGTTCATAGTTATGTGGATACTATTGAAGATTTATCAAAATTTAGAGGTTCAAAATATTTGCAGAGCAAAATTGGTGATACATATAAGCAAACTAAGGAATTTCTAAAAAAAGGTACTAAGGTATTATTTTCAGGAACACCATGTCAAATAGATGGACTTATATCTTACTTAGGAAGAGATTATGATAATTTAATATGTGTAGATATAATATGTCATGGAGTACCATCGCCTAAGGTATTTAAAATGTATAGAGCTGAACTTGAAAAAAAGTATGGATCTACTACACGGAGAATAGCTTTCAGGCGTAAGGATTACGGCTGGAAGCTATACTCCGTATTGCTATCATTTGATAACAATACGGAGTATAGAAAGAATCTTAGAGAAGATATATTTATGCGAGGCTTTTTACAGAATTTATATCTTCGCCCTTCCTGTTATGATTGTAAATCTAAAACATTAAATAGATTAAGCGATATAACTATTGCAGACTTTTGGGGTATTGAGAATATTGTACCTGAATTAGATGATGATAGAGGAACATCATTGGTTTTAATTAATTCTAATAAAGGTAAAAAGATATTTGATCAATTACAGGATAAAATGATAGTTAAGCAAGTAGATTGTGATGAAGCTATTAAATATAACCCATCTGCAATAAAATCTGTGCCTATTAATCCTAAACGTTATATGTTTTTCAACAAGTTAGATTCGTATTCTGATGATATTAGTAAACTGATAAATAGTTATACAAAAATAAGTTTTAGTAAAAAAGTATATAGAAAAACAAGAAATGTATTATCAAAGATGAAAAGAAAAATAATTAATTAAATATAAATGTCAAAAATATAGATTCTAAAATATTTAATGTAAATCAAATAATAAAGGGAAGGTAAAATCCATAATGTTGGAATGATATCTATATATTTTAAAGAGAAATAAAAATGAGTTATAAAATATTAGACACAACTAAAATATATTTAATTACAGGAGCAGCAGGTTTTATTGGATTTTATTTATCCAAAAAACTTTTAGAAGAAGGCTGCAGGATAATAGGTATAGATAATATAAATAATTATTATGATGTGAATCTTAAATATGCAAGACTAGAAAAACTTAAACTTTTTGATAAATTTATATTTATTAAAGGTGATATATCAGATAAATCTATGGTTATGGATACATTTAAAAAGTACAAGCCCAATGTTGTAGTAAACTTAGCTGCTCAAGCAGGCGTAAGATATTCCATAGAAAACCCAGATGTATATATACAAAGTAATATAATAGGCTTTTTTAATATACTTGAAGCTTGCAGATATAATCCAGTAGACCATCTTGTATATGCATCCTCAAGTTCAGTATACGGTTCTAACAAAAAAGTACCTTTTGAAGAATCAGACTTTGTAGATAACCCAGTATCTTTATATGCAGCTACTAAAAAATCAAATGAATTAATGGCACATACTTATAGTCATTTGTATAAGATACCAGCTACAGGTCTTAGATTTTTCACAGTATATGGACCTATGGGAAGACCAGACATGGCATACTTTGGCTTTACAGATAAATATTTTAAAGGAGAACCTATTAAGATATTTAACAATGGTGACTTTGAACATGACTTATATAGAGACTTTACATATATAGATGATATAGTAGAAGGAATTCAAAGACTTCTTAACAATCCACCAGCTATAGATGTAGAAGAATCTGGACAAAAGACTGCTCCTCATAGAGTATTTAACATAGGAAATAACAGCCCAGAAAAGCTTATGACATTTATAGGAGCTTTAGAAAAAGCTTTAAGTAAAGCATTAGATAGAAAAGTAGAATTTAAAAAGATATTCGAACCATTAAAGCCAGGAGATGTACCTAAAACTTATGCATCAACAGATAAACTTCAGGAGGCTGTAGACTTTAAACCATCAACGTCTATTGAGGAAGGACTTGAAAGATTTGCAAAATGGTATGTAGAGTATTATGGAGTAGAATAAATCCATATACAAAATCCTGCACAGCCCACTACAAATTGTGAACTGTGCATTGAGAACTGTGCATTGCTCATTGTTCATCGTGCCTTGCTCATCGTGCATTGTTCATCGTGCATTGTGAACTGTGAATTGTTCATTGTTATCTGTGCATTGCTCATCGTGCATTGTGAATTGTGAACTCTGAATTGACCCTCTGTCTGTAATTGCGAGGGGAAATTCCCTCATATTTCATAAACACCTTTGTAAAATACGATGGATCTGTATAGCCTACATCCATTGATATCATATGTATACTTTTATCTGTGTATTCCAATAACTTTTTTGCATTGTTTATCCTAACTTTGGATAGGTATTCTATGAAATTAATACCTGTATTGTTTTTAAAATACTTGCTAAAATACTGTGGATTAAAATGTATGTGTTTTGCTACTAAATTTAAATTAATGCTCTTGTTGAAATTTTTATTTATATACTCTATAGCTTTCTTTAAAGGAGGTTCATTATAGGGATTAATTTGATTATTATGAATCATTTTATTACTTTCACTGTCAAGAGATGAAATTATTTTCTCTATGGAATCTTTTAATTCATAGGGTTTTGTAGGTTTTAGAATGTAGTCAACTATATTTAGTTTAATAGCAGTTTGTGCAAATTTAAAATCATCATAGGCTGTTAGAATAATTGTCTTTATATTAGGAAGAAATTTCATAATAGATTCATGAGCTTCTAAACCATTTTTTTCAGGCATTTTTATATCCATAATGATTATATTTGGCTTATATTTTTTAGACAATAATATAGCTTCATTTCCGGTTTTGGCGTCTTCTATTATTTCTATGTTGTTGAAAAATTTGTTTAGCATAAATCGTATAGAGCTACGTTCAAAAGATTCGTCATCGGCAATCATTATTTTGTACATAAAATACCTCCCTATCTTAATATTAATATGTAAATGGTATCTTTATATATACCACTGTACCTATATTTTTTCTGCTTTCTATTTTGATATCAGATTTTTCTCCAAAGTGATAGTTTAATCTTTCCTTTACAATTTTTAATCCGCTTACATTGCTATTATTTGAATAATTCATATTATAAATTACCTTATTTAGCTTTTCAGGTGTCATTCCAATTCCAGTATCACTTATTTTAATTAAGGCAGATTTATCATCTAGCATTTTTCCGTCTATATCTATTTCTACTATGTTGGCTTGTGGTTCTAATCCGTGAATGGATACCGTTTTCTATAATAGGCTGTAAAGTCATTACTGGAATTTTATGATCCAGTATATCTTTTGAAATATTTATATTATAATTTAGCCTATCACTGTATCGTATTTTTTGAATGTACATATACTTTTTTATATTTTCTATTTCAGTTTTTATTTTAACTGTATCCTGTGAATTTTTAATGCTGTATCTCAGTATGTCGGATAGAGAGTAAATTAATTTAGCGGTTTTTTCTGCTTCTTCTATAAATGCCATACCTGCAATTGTATTTAAAGTGTTAAATAAAAAGTGTGGGTTTACTTTAGATTGAATTGATTTTATTTGGCTTTCCCTTGCCATGTGTTCAAATTTCATTTTTTCATTTGTTTCAGCTAATAGTTTTTTATGTGTTATATTTGAAATACCCATTTTTGCAATAAAATTGGTAAACAAATAGAGAAAGTCTGCAGAATCCACTATTCTATCATATTTCACAGTTTTAACTTTAGATAGTGCTGATTTAATTTTTTCAGCAGGGATATCAAGTTCTTTAGAAAGTTTTTCACAATTAACATGACATTTTCTACCTTTTATATTTACTTGACCGCATAACATTCCTCCAAGATATGTATTTCCTACAATAATTGGTGCAGACATATCTGTTAAACCTGCATGACATGTGTAAATTACTGATTTTTTTGCAATCATTGAGTTTAGGCTTCCTTTTGCATCACAGCCGTTGCATTTCATTCTGCCTACTTTAGAACTTCTTATAAGACTACAGAATTTTGAAAAATTACTTGGTTTTGTTATAGGTTTTCCTGACCTATCAACTGATATTACTGAAAGATTAGTGATTTTGGCAAATTTATCTTGTATAGTTTGAAGAGAGGATAGTTCTATGATTTCATTCAATTTATAATTTCCTAAGTTATCCATAAAATCCCCCATAGCATATTGTTTTAAGAGTTAAAGAGGATGTGTATGTAAAAAATTAACTCTAATATAAATAATACCTATATTATCAGTATACTAGTCAGTAGTCACAAAATCAACTAAAATACCTTTCAAATTAAGCTTATTAAAAATATGTCTAAAAAGTGCAAAAATAAGTCTAAAAAATACAATTAAAATTTATCTATATAATCTTTAAATAAGACAAAATATTGTAAACGTAATCAACATACTTAATGTAAAATAATAAGTGAGAAATAAAAAACTTATTTTGGAGGTATAGTTATGGGACAAGAAGCATTGGGAATGGTAGAAACTAGAGGTTTAATTCCTGCAATTGAAGCTGCGGATTCAATGGTAAAAGCTGCAAACGTTTCACTTATAGGATATGAAAAAATTGGATCGGGACTTGTAACTGTTATGGTTAGAGGAGATGTTGGAGCTGTAAAGGCAGCCACTGATGCAGGTGCCGCTTCTGCAAAAAGGGTAGGTGAGGTTGTTTCTATTCATGTAATTCCAAGACCACATACAGATGTTGAAAAGATATTGCCAAAGCTAGATGTTCAGCAATAAATCGAATGTGAGGTAATTTATTATGAATGGTGATTTGATTCAAAATGTAATGTCTGAACTAAATAAAAGAGTTGATGTAAAAAATTTAGATGAAGACACTATAACAAGCATTGTTGAATCTATTTTAGAAGAATTCCAGGTATCTGAACAGGATAATGATTCAAAAGAAAAGCAGGATACTTCTCAGGATATTTCTAAAGAAGATATTGATAAAGAATATAAAAAGAAGGAGGTAACTAGTATGGGAAAATCAGCAGTTACAGAATTTGTAGGATCAGCAAGAGGCGACACCGTAGGCCTTGTAATTGCAAATGTTGATTATTTTCTACATGAAAAATTAAAAATTGATAAAAAATACAGATCTATAGGAATAATTAGTTCTAGAACAGGTGCCGGTCCTCAGATTATGGCTGCAGATGAAGCTGTAAAGGCAACAAATACTGAAGTTGTAACAGTTGAACTTGCAAGAGATACAAAGGGAGGAGCAGGGCATGGTTCACTGGTTTTACTTGCTGCCGAAGATGTATCTGATACTAGACGTGCTGTTGAAGTTGCACTAGGTCAACTTGATAGAACTTTTGGTGATGTATATGGCTGTGATGCAGGTCATATTGAACTTCAATATACTGCAAGAGCAAGTTTTGCACTTGAGAAAGCTTTTGGTGCACCAATTGGAAAAGCTTTTGGAGTTATAGTTGGAGCTCCAGCTGGAATTGGAGTTGTAATGGCAGATAAGGCTATGAAAACTGCAAATGTTGAATTAGTAAGTTATGCAAGCCCAGGAAATGGGGGAACTGCTCATTCAAACGAGGTTATAATTACAATAACTGGTGATTCAGGAGCTGTTAGACAATCTGTTATAGCTGCAAGGGAAATTGGTTTATCTATTTTAAGGTCTATGGGACAAGATCCTAAGACTGATACAAAACCTTATATTTAGTAGAAGGAAGGTGTTATTTTGAAAAAGTCTAAAAGATTTGAGATATTGGGAAAAAGACCTGTTCATAATGATGGATTTGTAAAAGAATGGCCTGAAGTAGGACTCATAGCTGTTGAAAGTCCAAATGATCCAAAGCCAAGTGTAAAAGTTAAAGATGGCAAAATAGTTGAAATGGATGGTAAAAAGAGAGAGGATTTTGACTTTATTGACATGTTTATTGCAAATCATGCTATAAATATAGAAAATACTGAAGAGGCAATGAAAATTGATTCAATTAAAATAGCAAGAATGCTTGTTGATATAAATGTGGGAAGAGATGAGATTATAAAAATAACAACAGCACTTACTCCTGCAAAACTTGCTGAAGTAGTTAATAAATTAAATGTAGTTGAAATGATGATGGCTCTTCAAAAGATGAGAGTAAGAAGGACTCCTTCAAATCAATGTCATGTTACAAATGTACGAGATAACCCAGTTCAAATAGCAGCAGATGCTGCAGAGGCAGCACTTAGAGGCTTTGATGAAATGGAAACTACAGTTGGAATAGTAAGGTATGCACCTTTTAATGCTTTAAGTATTTTAATTGGATCACAAACAGGTAGAGGTGGAGTTTTAACTCAGTGTTCTCTTGAAGAAGCTACAGAGCTTAAACTTGGAATGTTAGGCTATACTTCCTATGCAGAAACAATATCTGTATATGGAACTGAAGACGTATTCGTAGATGGTGATGACACTCCATGGTCAAAAGCTTTTCTAGCATCTGCCTACGCATCTAGAGGACTTAAAATGAGATTTACATCAGGTAGTGGATCGGAAGTACAAATGGGATATGCAGAAGGAAAGTCAATGCTCTATCTTGAAACAAGATGCATAATGATAACAAAAGGAGCTGGAGCTCAAGGACTTCAAAATGGTTCTGTTAGTTGTATAGGTGTTCCAGCAGCAATTCCAGAAGGTATAAGAGAAGTACTTGCAGAAAATCTTGTAGCTACAATGCTTGATCTAGAATGTGCATCAAGTAATGACCAGACATTTACACATTCTGATATAAGAAGAACTGCAAGAACTATGATGCAATTTTTGCCAGGTACTGATTTCATATGCTCAGGATATAGTTCTACTCCAAATTACGACAATATGTTTGCAGGTTCAAATTGGGATGCAGAGGATTATGATGATTGGGTAGTACTAGAAAGGGATTTAAAAGTAGATGGCGGACTTGTCCCTGTAAATGAAGAAGATGTAGTTGCTATAAGGAATAAAGCTGCAAAAGTAATGCAAGTTATGTTTAGAGAACTAGGACTTCCAGCTATTACAGATGAGGAAGTAGAAGCTGCAACTTATGCTCATGGAAGTAAGGACATGCCTGAGAGAAATGTAGTGGAGGATTTAAAGGCAGCTCAAGAATTGGTAGAGCAAGGTGTTACTGGAATTGATGTTGTAAAGGCAATTTACAAAGGTGGATATAAAGATATTGCTCAGAGAATTTTAAATATGCTTAAACAGAGAGTAGCAGGTGATTATCTACATGCTTCTGCAATATTTGATGAAAATTTCAATGTTATAAGTGGTGTAAATGATTGTAATGACTATATGGGACCAGGCACAGGATATAGACTTGATGGAGAAAAATGGAACAAGATAAAAGATATATCCTATGCGTTAGATCCTAATAAGATTTAAAAAAGGAGGCAGCTTTATGGTAAATTCAGTTTCAAATCAAGAATTAGTTGAACTTATAACTAAACAGGTTATAAAGGAATTGAAGTCAAAATCTGAAGATAATTTAGATTCTAAAAAGCCTGAGAACAATCAGTCAAAGTCAGGGAGAATGAAGCTTATAGAAGTTGGAAAAGCAAAAGCAGGTAAAAAAAGTGATGAGGTAGTTATAGCTCTAGGACCTGCATTTGGAATTTATCAGACTAAAACAATAGTTGGAATTCCACATGATGAAGTTTTAAAAGAAATTATGGCAGGTATTGAAGAAGAGGGAATTACTCCAAGAGTTATAAGAGTTATCAGAAGTTCAGATGTAGCATTTATGGGTCATGATGCTGCTGAGTTAAGCGGTTCTGGAATAGGAATAGGGGTACAGTCTAAAGGAACTAGTTTAATACATCAAAAGGATTTGCAACCTTTAAATAATCTAGAATTATTTCCACAGGCTCCACTAATAGATAGAGAAACTTATAGGGCTATAGGTAAAAATGCTGCAAAATATGCTAAAGGTGAATCACCAAATCCTGTACCTGTTAAAAATGATCAGATGGCAAGACCTAAATATCAGGCAAAAGCTGCAGTGCTCCATATAAAAGAAACGGAACATGTAGTTAAAGGTGCAGATCCTATAGAACTAAAAGTAGTTTTTGAATAGGGGTGAATTTTATGGAAAATATGGATTTAATAAATAAAATAGTTAGCGAAGTTATGAAATCAATGGGAGATTCTAAAGATACACAAAATAGTAAAGATGCACAAGAAAAAAATAATACTGAACAGGTTAGTAAAGTAAAAATTACTTCAAAGGACTATCCTCTTGCAAAAAAGAGAAGTGATCTTATAAAGACTAAAACTGGTAAAAATTTAGATGATATAAATATGGAAAATGTTATTAATGGGAAAGTTGTGCCAGATGATATAAAAATAACTCCAGAGGTTTTACTATATCAGGCTCAAGTAGCTGAATCTGTTGGAAGAAATCAATTTGCACAGAACTTAAAAAGGGCAGCTGAGCTAACTAGAGTTCCAGATGACAGGGTAATGGAAATATATAATGCCCTTAGACCATATAGATCTACAAAACAGCAGCTTTTGGATATAGCTAAGGAATTAGAAGAGAAGTACAATGCAAAAATAAATGCTTCTCTTGTAAGAGAGGCATGTGAGGTATATGAAAAGAGAGGCAGATTAAAAGCTTAGGTAGGTGGTATATATGAAACTTACAGCAGGAGTAGATATAGGAAATTCCACTACAGAAGTTGCCATTGCCGATTTTGATGCTGGTTTAAATTTTGTTTCAAGTAGTATGGTTAAAACTACAGGCATTAAAGGTACTTATGACAATATAGCAGGAATATTAAAAGCACTAAAAGATGCTTGTAGTAAGATAAATGTTTCAGTTAAAGACCTAAATGTTATATGTTTAAATGAGGCAACTCCAGTTATTGGAGATGTTGCAATGGAAACTATAACTGAAACTGTAATTACAGAGTCAACTATGATAGGTCATAATCCTGACACTCCTGGAGGAATTGGAATAGGTACAGGTAGGACTGTATTTTTAGATGAGCTTGAAAATATTCATAGCAATGAAAATGTTATTTGTGTTATACCAAAGTCTGTGGACTTTATGACTGCTGCAGAAAAGATAAATTATGCATTTAAAAGGGATGTTAAAATTACAGGAGCTATAGTGCAGGCAGATGATGGGGTAATAATATCAAATAGATTGATTAAAAAAATACCTATTGTAGATGAGGTAAAGTACATTGAAAAAGTTCCTATGGGCATGCTTGCAGCTGTAGAAGTTGCAGATTTTGGGAAAACAATAAAAGTACTGTCAAATCCCTATGGAATTGCCACAGTGTTTAATTTATCTCCTGAAGAAACAAAGCACATTATTCCAATATCAAGAGCCCTTATAGGAAATAGGTCAGCTGTTGTAATAAGAACTCCTGAAGGGGATGTAAAAGAGAAGGTAATACCTGCAGGAAAACTTACACTTATTGGTTCTGGCCAAAAAAAGGTTGGAATTGAAGAAGGTGCTGAAAAAATAATGAGTGAACTTAGCAAAGTTTGGCCGCTTAAAGATGTTACAGGAGATGCAGGGACAAATGTAGGTGGAATGATTGAACGTGTAAGGCAAGTTATGGCAAATCTTACATCTCAGGAGATAAATAATATAAAAATACAGGATATTTTGGCTGTTGATACATTTGTACCTCAAAAGGTTCAAGGAGGCCTTGCAGAAGAATTTGCTCTTGAAAATTCCGTAGCTCTTGCAGCTATGGTAAAGACAAGTAAACTTCCTATGGAAAGTATAGCTTCAAGTCTTCAAAAGGAAACTGGAGTTAATGTAATTATAGGTGGAGTTGAAGCGGATATGGCCGTACTTGGAGCTCTTACAACACCTGGAACAGATAGACCTCTTGTAATACTTGACATGGGAGGTGGATCAACGGATTCTGCATATATAGATAAATCAGGTAAGACTAAATCAATTCATCATGCAGGTGCAGGTGAAATGGTTACTATGCTTATAAAATCGGAACTTGGACTTGATGATTATAATTTGGCAGAAGATATAAAAAAGTATCCACTTGCTAAAGTTGAGAGCCTTTTTAATCTGAGATATGAAGATGGAAGTACACGATTCTTTGAAAATTCACTTGACTCAAGCTTGTTTGCAAGGAACATAATAGTGAAGGAAGATGAGATGGTTCCTATTCCTGGTAAAAACAGTGTTGAAAAGATAAGGCTTGTAAGAAGAGAGGCAAAACGGAAAGTATTTGTTGTAAATGCTGTAAGAGCTTTAAGAGATATTGCTCCTAACCATGATTTGAGAAATATTGATTTTGTAGTTTTAGTAGGTGGATCGGCACTGGATTTTGAAATTCCTGAAATGATATCCGATGAACTTTCACACTATGGAGTAGTTTGTGGAAGTGGAAACATAAGAGGGGAGAAAGGCCCTAGAAATGCTGTAGCTACAGGACTTGTAATTTCTTACTACAATAGTTTGAAAGGTAGTGAGCTATAATGGCATCAAATCTTCAAAGGCCAAGTATTTTTGTTTGCGTGGACAGTCCAGATAAATATATTTTAAGAGAAGTTCTTGCAGGAATAGAAGAAGAGGGAATTCCCTACGATATTAAAGAAGTTGAGTTAAGTGAAGATACTTTTCTCCATAAAATATATACAGAGTCTCAAAATTCAAGAATGAATATAGCTGTTGGAGTTATGGATAATAGATTAGTGATCCACTATGGTAAGCTTCCAGAGGAAGAACCATTTATATTTGAAACAATTAATTCCTACGATAAAGAAAAGGCAAGGAAAATTGGATGCAATGCTGCCAGACTCTATAAGGTAATGCCATTTAAAAATTGAACTAATTAAGTCTTAAATATCTTGAAAGGTGATATAGATGATAGATGTAAATGAAGTCCTTATAAAGGATATAGTAGCTGACATTGTAACAAAATCTCAAATAAAAAACAGGGAATTTTCTATACCTATTGGTATATCAAACAAGCATATTCATGTTACTCAAGAGGATTTGGAAAAGCTATTTGGTGAAGGATACAAACTTACTGTAAAAAATGCTGTAAAACAGCCGGGACAATTTGCTGCTAATGAAACGGTAACTATTGCAGGTCCCAAAGGTTCTTTTGAAAATGTAAGAATTCTAGGCCCTGTAAGGAAGTCAAGTCAAATTGAAATATCTAGAAGTGATTCATTTAAGCTTGGAATAAAGCCTCCAGTTAGAACTTCGGGAGAATTGGATAATTCTGAAAGTCTTGCTGTTATAGGACCTAAGGGAATGATTCTTTTAAAAAACAAGGTTATTTGTGCAAAAAGACATATTCATATGATTCCAAGTCAAGCAAAGGCATATGGAGTAAAAGATGGGGATCTTGTAGATGTGGAAACTTCAGGAGAAAAGGGGATTATATTAAAGAATGTATTAATTAGAGTAAGTATTAAGTCAGCTCTTGAAATTCATCTTGATACAGATGAGGCAAATGCAGCAGAGCTTAAAAACAATGAATTTGTTCGGATAATTGGTAAAAGTAGGTGATATTTATGGATGGTAAAGGCTTTACAGTACAATCTGAAAATATGTTCCATGAAGCAAATGAATTTATTAAAAGAATGGAAAATGCCATTTATAATCCTGTAAAAGATTATAAAGATGGAGAACTTAAAGTAGGTGTAGACTTAGGAACTTGTAATATAGTTCTAACAGTGCTTGATAAGGATAATAATCCAGTAGCAGGTGAAATTAAAAGGGCAAACGTTGTTAGAGATGGAATTGTAGTTGATTATCTTAAAGCAGTTAAAATAGTTAGGGAGTTGAAAGAGAAACTTGAAAAAAAGTTAAATAGAAATCTTGATTATGCAGCAGCTGCAATACCTCCTGGAGTAATTCAAGGAAGTGTTAGAATAATTGAAAACGTTCTTGAAGCCTCTGATTTCAATGTAACTGCCATAGTTGATGAACCAACTGCTGCTGCAAGGGTTTTGAAAGTAAAAGATGGTGCAGTAGTTGATATAGGTGGTGGAACTACTGGAATATCTATATTGAAAGATGGAGAAGTTATTTATTCGGCAGATGAAGCTACAGGAGGATACCATTTAAGTCTTGTTATATCTGGAAGCTTGGATATGGAATATGAAGAGGCTGAGAAGTTTAAAATAGATCCTAAGAATGTGAAAACAGTTGTGCCGCTTATAGAACCTGTAATCGAAAAGATTGGCAATATAATTGCACACAATATTAAAGAATATGATGTACAGGAGATTTATATTGTAGGAGGAACAAGTTCAATTCAAGGGATAGAGAATATAATTCAAAGGTACACCGGAATTAAAACTGTAAAGCCATACAATCCAATGCTTGTAACTCCTATAGGAATAGCAATGAGCAGTATTAGGTAAGAGAGGTGTGCATATGAATAATGAGGCTCTAGTAAAAATTGTAGTTAAAAAGGTTTTAGATATGATGAATCTCAAAATACTACTGCTTGTATCAGGTGGGGCTGTAAATGTAAGTCAAATATTTGGAGCTTTATCTTCTGAAAAGTTAATTAAATATGATATAGCATGTACTGAAGCTGGAAAGAAAGCCGTGCCAGAGAAGTATATTTTGGATATGAACTGTAATGTATTAGATTCTGGAAAAAAGTTGTTTAAAGCAATAAAAGAGGACGATTTAATATTTATTCCTATTATGACAAGAAATACCTTAGTAAAATGTGCACTTGGTATTGAAGACAACTTAGTAACTACAGCAATTGCTCAGGCTCTTATGATGAATAAAAATGTAGTGGCAATAAAGGACAGTTTTGATCCTAAAAACCCTATAAATATGTCACTAGGGCTAACTAAAAACTCAGTGTATAATGATATGATATTAAAATATGAAAAAACCCTTGTAAACATGGGAATGAAGTTTATAAATTCAGATGAGATTGGAAATGTTATAGGTAAAAATAGATCTTTTCAAAATTTTCTAGAGGATAATTTATCAAGTGACAATATACTTACAGGGGTATTGACAAAGAAAGATATTATAAAGTCATGTGAAAATGGCCAGGTTTTTATAAGAAAAAATGCTATAATAACTCCTTTAGCAGAAGAGTATATACTCAATGAAGGTATAGATGTCAGGTATTGTTGAAAATAGAGGAGGATGTATATGTTTTTGGCAAAAGTAGTTGGAAATGTAGTTTCAACTCAGAAGGATCCAAAATTTGTTGGCACCAAGCTGCTTATAGTTAAGCCTATAGATCAAAATGGAAATACAACAGGTGATTCTATAGTTGCAATAGACACAGTAGGAGCTGGAGCTAATGAAACTGTAATTGTAGTTACAGGAAGTGGTGCAAGATATGTAGATAGTGGTGAAAATATAATACCATCAGATGCTTCTATTATAGGAATTGTTGATTCTGTTGAATGGAATGAGAATTAACAGGTGGTGATTAAATGAAGATATATACTAAAACTGGTGACAGCGGAAGTACCAGCCTTGTTGGAGGAAGTAGAGTAAAAAAGTGTGATTTAAGGGTTTGGGCCTATGGAAGTATAGATGAAACAAATTCATCTATTGGAATTGCAAGAGCATATATTTCTGATACAGATATATGTGAAAAGCTTTTAAAAATACAGAAAGTTTTATTTGAAGTTGGAGCAGAACTTGCATCCTTAGGAACAGATAAGTACAAGCCTAGAATAAAGGATTCTGATATAGAATTTATTGAAAATATGATAGATGAACTTGAAGGATTTAAGCCTGTAGAAACTGGATTTATGGTTCCAGGAGGCACGAAGGAGTCTGCTTATCTTGACCTTGCAAGAACAGATGCAAGAAGAGCAGAAAGATATATATCAAGTCTTCAAAGTTCCTATAATATAGATAGTAATCTTATTAAATATGTAAATAGATTGTCTGATGGACTTTATGCTTTGGCAAGATATTTTGATTATAAAGATATAATGAGGCAAATAGAGAATAAAGTAAATAATAATAATGAAGCTTTGAAAGTTGAAAATTCAAATAGTTTAGGAACTATTAATAGAAAAATAGCAGAGTGTATAGTTAAAGCCTGTATCAATAAATCAGAAGAAATGAAAATACCTATGGTTATTTGTGTAACTGATTTTTCTGGCAATGTTATATTACTTGAGAGAATGGATAATTCACTTTTAGCAAGTATAGAAATAGCACAAAATAAAGCATATACAGCTGCAGTACTTAGGACTCCAACTCATGAACTCAATAAATTAGCTTTGCCAAAAGGAGATCTTTATGGAATTAGCAACTTAAATAGGATAATTACTTTTGGTGGAGGATTTCCACTTGAATATAATGGCAAGCTAGTTGGTGCAATAGGAGTAAGCGGTGGTACTTCAAAGCAGGATATGGAAGTTTCGAAATTTGGAGTAGAATATTTTGAGGAGGTAGTTTTAAATGGAACTTGGAACTAATGAATTGTCAAGTATAATAGAAAAAGTTTTAAAAACTATGAACAATGAAGTTTTAAAAGAAGAAGTAAGTGATGGAGTATTTGATACTATGGAAGAAGCTATAGATGCTGCCTATAAGGCACAAAAGGAGTTTTCTAACTATTCTCTTGAAGAGAGGGAAAAGCTAATTGCAGCAATGAGAAAGGCCATACTCGATAGTGCAATGAATATAGCAACTTTGTGCGTTAATGAATCTAAAATGGGTAGAGTTGATCACAAATATTTAAAGCTTAAACTTACAGCTGAGAAAACTCCAGGCACTGAAGTTTTAAAAAGTACTGCATGCACAGGTGACAAGGGGCTTACTCTTGTAGAGCAGGGAGCTTTTGGTGTAATAGGCGCAATTACTCCATCTACAAATCCAGCAGCTACCGTTGCTTGCAATAGTATAGGAATGCTTGCAGCTGGAAATACTGTTGTATTTTCACCTCATCCTGGAGCTTGTAATTCATCACTAGCTATGATTAGGGAGTTAAACAAGGCAATAAAAGGAGCAGGTGGTCCTAATAATCTTATTACATCTGTAAAGAATCCTTCAATAGAAAGTACTAATGTAATGCTTAAACATCCTAAAATAAGAATGCTTGTTGCAACTGGAGGACCTGGTATTGTTAAATTAGTTCTTTCATCAGGAAAGAAGGCAATAGGTGCAGGAGCTGGAAATCCACCTGTTGTAGTTGATGAAACTGCGGATATAGATAAAGCTGCAAGAGATATAATTGCAGGATGCAGTTTTGACAATAATCTTCCATGTATAGCAGAAAAGGAAGTATTAGCAGTTGACTGCATATATGAAAAATTAATAGAAAAAATGAAAAGTAATAGGGCAGTATATGAGCTTACAGATGAAGAGGCAAGCAAAATTGTAAATCTTGTTTTAAACTACGATGAGAAAACTAAAAAATATTCTCCTAATAAAAAATTTGTAGGAAAAGATGCAAAATATATTTTGCAGCAGATAGGTAAGAATGTAGATGGTGTAGAGTGCCTTATATATAGAGCGAAAAATTCTCATCCTTTTGTACAGGTAGAACTTATGATGCCAATTTTAGGTATAGTAAAAGTTAAGGACTTTGATGAAGCATTAGATCTTGCAATTGAAGATGAGCATGGCAATAGACATACAGCTATAATGCACTCAAAAAATATAGACAACTTAACTAAAATGGCAAGAAATATAGATACTACAATATTTGTAAAAAATGCACCTTCTTATGCCGGAATTGGATTTGGAGGAGAGGGCTATACTACATTTACAATAGCAGGACCAACTGGAGAAGGTCTTACAAATGCAGCTACATTTACAAGACAGAGAAGATGTACTATGGTTGACTCTCTTAGAATAGTGTAAGCGGTTAAAATTCGGGAGGTAAAAGAATGAGTATTCTTGATATGGTGCGTGAAGCGGGAGTTATTGGTGCAGGAGGGGCAGGTTTTCCTACTCATGTAAAGCTAGCATCAAAAGCGGAATATATACTTCTTAATGGAGCTGAATGTGAACCGCTGTTGCGTGTAGATCAACAATTGATGGTGTTGTTTCCAGATGAGATAATTAAAGGATTTAAGGCAGCGGGAGAAATAGTAGGTGCAAAAAAAGCAATTATAGGGATTAAAGGAAAGCATAAAGAAGCAATTTCGGTGCTTAATAAGAGAATTGCTGCATTGCATTTAGGACATTTTATTGAAGTTAAGGAGATTCCAGATATTTATCCTGCAGGTGATGAACAAGTTTTGGTTTATGAACTCACTGGAAGAGTTGTTCCTGAAATGGGTATTCCAATTAATGTTGGATGTGTAGTAGTTAATGTAGAAACTGCATTAAATATATATAATGCATCTAAGGAAATGCCTGTTACAGAAAAGTACATTACAATTGCAGGAGATATACCTAAACCAATGACTGTAAAGGTAAAAGTAGGTACACCTATTATAGATGTGTTGAAACTTAGTGGTATAGAAAACTTTGATGATTATAGAGTTATTGATGGTGGTCCTATGATGGGATCTGTAAAGGACGATGTAAGTGGATATGTTACAAAGAAAAATAAGGGATTTATAATATTAAAAAAAGATCATCCTTTAATTCGTAAAAAGTCTGTTAGTATAGAACAGGCAAAAAGGATAAATAGATCTTCTTGTGAGCAATGTCGTATGTGCACAGATATGTGTCCACGTTATCTTCTAGGGCATAATATGCAGCCTCACAAGATAATGAGAACTTTAAATTATTCATTTAAAGATATTAGACAGCAAGAAATTGCACAGCTTTGTTGTCAGTGTAATTTATGTGAATTGTTTTCATGTCAAGCGGGACTTTATCCAAGATCTGCAAATCTCTATTTTAAAGGAAAATTGGCAGAACAAAATATAAAATATAAACCAGTAAAATCTGAATTTACTGTTCGTAAAAATCGGGACTATAGATTAGTTCCAAGTAATCGTATTATTGCTAGACTAGGTTTGAATGATTTTGATAGGAAAGCTCCTATGAGTAAAGTTCATATAGAACCTGAAGTTGTTTCTATTGCAACAAGACAGCATGTAGGAGCACCTGCAATTCCAATAGTTAATGTTGGTGATCATGTAGAACTTGGACAACTAATTGGAAAGATTCCTGAAGGTAGTTTAGGTGCCACTATTCATGCAAGTATTTCGGGAACAGTTGAAGAAAGTGGAAAAGATTTTATTGTAATAAGGAGGGGATAATATGTCCCAAGCAATAGGAATGGTTGAATTTACAAGCATTGCCCGTGGTATATATGCAGCAGATCAGATGGTAAAGGTGTCTAATGTTGAAATAGTTACGGCAGGATCTACTTGTCCTGGTAAGTATATTGCCATTGTTAATGGTGATGTTTCAGCAGTTCAAGATTCAGTAAGTACTGGTGAAAGATGTGCAGAAGGTTTTTTGGTGGATTCTATTGTTATACCAAATGTTGATCCAGCAGTATTTCCTGCAATTACAGGTGCAACTATGCCAGATAAAATCAAGGCTTTGGGAATAATTGAGTCTTTTTCCCTGTCAACAATGGTTATTGCAGCTGATGCGATTTTGAAATCTGCGGAATTAGAGCCTATTGAGCTTCGTTTGGGAAGTGGATTGGGGGGCAAGTCATTCTTTACTTTTACTGGTAATGTGGGCGCAGTTGAAACTGGAGTTGAAGTAGGAAACACTATTGCAAAAGAAAAGGGCTTATTAGTAAATTCAGAGGTTATACCTTCGCCATCAGACAGGTTATTGTCATCATTATTATGATATATAAGAACTTTACCTTGTTAAAGTTTAGGAGGGTTAAACAATGGAGGCACTTGGGTTAATTGAGACAATTGGACTTGTTGTAGCTATTGAGAGCGCAGATGCCATGCTAAAAGTGGCAAATGTGAGTCTTTTGGGAAAGACATGTATAGGAGGAGGACTTGTTTCCGTTGCTATAACTGGTGATGTTGCCGCAGTTCAGGCAGCTGTAGATGCTGGTGTAGCAGCAGTTAAAAATATAGATGATACAGCCCTGCTTTCACAACATGTAATTCCTCGCCCACATGAAGAATTAAATAATATGATTGAATCAAAAATATTATTAAAACATAAAAATATTCCAATTGTAGCTCCAAAGAGAGATAAGATAGAAAATAAAACAAAAGTTGAAACAAAAGTTGAAACAAAAGTTGGAACAAAACTTGAAGTAATTGAAAAGAAAAATACTGAACCTTTGAAAATTGATTCCACTAAATTAAATAAGAATTTTGTGGATAAGATGGTAACTAATTATGGTTTAGAAAAGTCTATTGAAATTTTGAGTAAGGTTAAGGTTGTAGAACTTAGAAATCTTGCTCGTAAATATAAAGACTTTGGCATTAAAGGAAGACTTATTTCTAATGCAGATAAGAAGTTGTTGATTAAAGAATTCAAGAAATATTATGGATATAAATAATTAATTGTAGACGTTTATATAAATGATGAATATATGGAGAAAAATAGTTGAAAAAATTGCTATGGATTAATTTGCCATGGTAATTTTTTTGTGCATTGTGAATTGTGAACTGAACTGTGCATTGTGAATTGTGAATTGACAATTGATAAGCGTAATAGTATACTAAAAATAAGTTAGGTACCTAATTAAATTTGTTTGGAGGGATTGAGTATGTCAAATGTAAATTTAAAAGATTTATACAGATTGCTAAATAGATTAAATCGTCAAATGCATCGTACTGCTCATAGGGGAATACACAGTAAAGGTGGATTTAAGCATGGAAGAACTAATTTATTAGCTTTAATTCTTGAAAATGATGGAATAAGTCAAAGAGATTTAGCACAGAGATTAGATATGCGTCCATCATCTGTAACGGAAATGATTGTTAAAATGGAAAGTGAAGGATTGGTAACTAGAAGACAAGATGAAAATGATCAGAGAGTAATGCGTGTATATCTTACTGAAGAAGGTAAAAATTATGCTTGTAATATAGATAAAGATATCAATTCCTTTATGGATTCTATTTTTGGAGTACTTACGGAAACTGAAAGAGAGCAGATGTTTACAATTACAGAAAAATTATGTAAAAATCTTGAAAAGCTAGATAAATCTAATGTACAAGTTTGTAGTGGAGCAAATGAAAAATTTTATCATTCTCATAGATGTTGTCATGGCATGCGTCGTGGTCATGGAAATAATTCAGAATACTTTATTTAATAATATGAATTAGAAGTGATTGATTATATGATTAATGTAAAAGATGACTCCATTGCAAGATTTAAAGAAGTTTTTGAGAAAAATGGCCATAAGTTTACAAAACAGCGAAGACTCATAATTTCCATACTGTATGAAAACATTGGAAAATATTTGAGTATGAAAGATATATATGACATATCCAAAGAAAAGGGATATTCTATGGGAATTGCAACTATTTATAGAACGCTTATGATTATGGAAAAATTTAATGCAGTTACAAGTGTTATGAAAGATGATGGAGCTAATAAATGTGAGCTGTATGAAATAAACACAGATAATGAATTTTATAAACGACCTCATCTGATTTGTAGAAAATGTGGTAAAATTGTAGGAATTTATGAGGAAGCTCTAATAAAGGATCTTATAAATGAGATTTCTAAAAAATATAATTTTAAAGTAGAAGATATAAAAATTGATTTTTATGGTATATGTAAAGAATGTATGAATGAGCAGAAATAGGATATTTATAGGTCTATAAATCCAATACTTTACACAGATTGTAGTGGATGTTATAATGATAATTATTTTTAGTTAGTAATTTTTTATTAACTATATAAAGTATGGAAAGGAATGACAGAAAATTTGAAAAAAATATTAAAAAGATTTTTACAGTATTATAGACCTTACTTGTTTCTTTTTTATGCAGATATATTTTGTGCTCTTGTGGTGTCACTTATAGATCTATCATTTCCTTTGATTTTAGGGTATCTTTCAAATAATATATTTATAAAGGATAGACAAGTTATACTCAATTCAATAAGCTATATTGTTGTACTCATGATTATTATGTATATAGTAAAGTACTTTTGTCAGTATTTTATTTCTTCTTGGGGACATATTATGGGTACGAGAATGGAAAATAATATGAGAAAGGATCTGTTTTATCATCTTCAAAAGATGTCTTTTTCATATTATGATGAAAACAATACGGGCCAGATGATGTCCATAATGGTATCTGATTTGTTTGATATATCTGAACTTGCACATCACGGACCTGAGAATGTGTTCATTTCTGGTATAAAGATCATAGGATCTTTTGTAATACTTATGCTTATAAATGTAAAAATGACTTTAATACTCCTTGCAGTTACTTTGGTAATGGTTGTATTTTCATTTTATCAAAATAAAAAAATGCAGAGAATATTTTTCGACAATAGAAAGAAAATGGGTAATATAAACTCATCTGTTCAAGACAGTCTTTTAGGTGTAAGAGTTGTAAAGTCATTTGCAAATGAGCATATAGAAAAGAAAAAGTTTGATGAAAATAACAATGCATATCGTATTTCAAGGGAAACAAGTTATAAACAAATGGGAAAATTCATTGCTGGTAATGCTTTTTTTGAAGGACTTTTGTACGTTGTTATACTTGCTACAGGAGCATTTTTTATAGCAGAAGGATCTCTTAAAGTATCAGACCTTGCAGTTTATGCTCTCTACATTAATATATTTATAAATCCAATAGATATACTTATAAATTTTGCAGAACAGTTCCAAAAGGGATTTGCAGGATTTAAGAGATTTTTAAATATTGTAGAGGCAGAACCTGAAATAGTAAATAAAAAAGATGCAGTGGATATTAAAGATGTAAAGGGAAATATAGAGTATAGAAATGTATCATTTAGATATAACGAAAAGAAACAGATTATAAACAATATAAATTTAACTATAGAATCAGGAAAGAAAATTGCCTTTGTAGGGCCTTCAGGAGGAGGAAAGACAACTCTTTGTTCACTTCTTCCAAGGTTTTATGATGTTTCTTCAGGTTCTATAATGATAGACGGAAAAGATATTAGAGATGTAACCCTTGAATCACTTAGAAATTCTATTGGAATAGTGCAGCAAGATGTGTATTTATTCTCTGGAACTTTAAAAGAGAATATAAGATATGGAAAACCTACAGCTTCAGATGAAGAAGTTATAAAAGCAGCCAAAGAGGCAAATATCCATGACTTTATAATGTCACTGGAAAATGGATATGATACCTATGTAGGAGAAAGGGGAGTAAAACTATCTGGTGGTCAGAAGCAGAGAATTTCAATTGCCAGGGTATTCCTTGAAAATCCTCCTATACTTATACTAGATGAGGCCACTTCGGCACTTGACAATGAAAGCGAGAGATTTATCCAAAATTCCCTTGATAAGCTTGCAAAAAATAGAACTACTATAGTTATTGCACATAGATTGAGCACTATAAAAAATGCTGATGAAATAATAGTTATAGAAGGTGGAAGGATAAAGGAGAGAGGAAATCACAGAGAACTCCTTAAAAAAGGTGGACTTTATTCTTACTACTACAATATGCAGTTTGAAGGATTGGAAGATTAAAAAAATCTGCTGTAAAATTTATTTTACAGCAGATTTTTTGTGATATTTGTGATAGATGTTTTTATGGAATAAAGGAAATTGAAATTAACTTGCAATTGTATCATTTTCATCTTCTGATTTATCTTCTGAAACTAACTTAAAGTCTGGATAACAACTTATTCCATGTTCCTGCATATCAAGACCAGCTAATTCTTCATCGCGAGATACTCTCAATCCAACAGTAGCTTTTATTGCTTTAAACAGTATGAAAGTTGTAAGTAATGTCCAAGCTGCAACAGCTATTACTCCAAGTACCTGAACTCCTAAAAGATGAGCACCTTTTCCGTAAAATAAACCCTCTTCAAGAGAGAATACACCAACTAATATAGTTCCAGCAGCACCACATAATCCATGAGCTGCAACTGCACCTACAGGATCATCTACCTTTAATACTTTATCTATAAATTCAGATCCATATACTACAACTACTCCACATACAGCGCCTATAATAACTGCACCACCTGCACTAACTGCATCTGTTCCAGCAGTAATACCTACAAGACCAGCTAAAACTCCGTTTAAAGTCATTCCTACATCTGGTTTTTTATTCTTTATCCATACAACTGTCATTGCAGCTAATGCACCAGCTGCTGTTGCTAGGTTAGTTGTTATAAATATGTGAGATATTGAGTTATAGTCTGTCCCAGATAAAGTTGAACCAGGGTTAAATCCAAACCAACCAACCCATAAAATAAACATTCCAAGAGTTGCTAAAGTTAAACTATGGCCAGGTATAGTGTTAGATTTACCATCCTTTGTGTACTTTCCAATTCTAGGCCCAAGTATCAGAGCACCCATTAGTGCTGCCCAACCACCTACTGAGTGAACTGCAGTAGATCCTGCAAAATCGTGGAAACCTAGATTTGAAAGCCATCCACCACCCCATATCCAGTGACCTGATATAGGATATATAATAGCACTTATAAAAAAGCTATAAATTAAATATGATTTAAATTTAGTCCTTTCAGCCATTGCACCAGAAACAATTGTAGCAGCAGTAGCACAAAATACAGTTTGAAACATTAAAAATGCTTCTTTTGGTATACCAAGACCTAGATGATCATAGCTTCCAGATGTAAATAATCCAGATGCTCCAATTAGTCCGCCTTTATCAACACCAAACATTATACTAAAACCAACTATCCAGAAAATTAAAGTACCTATTACAAAGTCCATTAAGTTTTTCATCATTATATTTCCTGCATTTTTTGCCCTGGTAAAACCAGTTTCAACCATGGCAAAACCAGTTTGCATGAAAAAGACTAAAACCGCAGCGATAAGTGTCCAAACAGTGTCTATCGCAATAACAAGTTCTTTACTATCCATAATAATACCTCCCTATTTTAAATAATAAAATAATATAATAATAAATTTAAGAGTGATAAATTGATAAAATAATAAAAAATCAATTTATATGATGACAATATTATAATAAAATCAAAATAAAAAAGCTAATGTGATATATGGCCAAGCAATCCTTTGTAATCGAATAAACAGGGTAATATCTTATTATAATTATTAAATACTCAAAATATAACGATTTATCATATTTTATACTATATTTATAATAAAATGTTAAAATATTAATTAAAAAATGATAAATTAATATAATATAATAAAAAGAAACAGACACAGAGCCTGTTTCTTTTTGCAAAAAATTTTAGTGAGAATTTGGATCGATGTATGGGTATATGAAGTTATCTTTTAATTTTTTAACATTTACAATATTTTCGTAGCAAGATAGGAAGGTAATCCTAAATCCATAGGTTTTTATTTCATACTTTCTATATATCTGAAGTCCCCTATATATATCTTCTGAATTGAATTTGAATTCAACTAGACTGTTTTTATCTTTAAATGCCTTTATGCTTCCATCTTCAAGTTGAGCGTATATTATATATGTTTTTTTGTTGCCGTGAGTTTTTATCTGTCTATTTGATATAGTTACAGTGTAGGTATTTCTGAAGAAGTGTGGAAATAGAGTAATTATTATGGCTGCCAAAATTATAAAGGGTAATATGAATTTTAAACTGGATTTTAACTTTTTGATTGACCTATAAAAAATATTATGTTTCACATGATCCCCTCGATTTTATAAATATTGTTCTAGTTATTATTATTCTTTTTTTATTTATATTAGTATAAAAATTAAGAAGAAGTAATTTAGAATATTTACTGTTTAACTAGATAAAATATATATATATATGATTTTAGAATATGGTGATTGGAGATGAGAGAAATTAAAGATTATTTTGTTAAAAATTCTATTGGAGTGTTAAAAAAAGTATTAATGTGTCCTCCAACTTTTGCTCTTTCTGAAAAAATTGTAAATGGAGAGAAAATTAAAGTGAATACTGAAACTTGTATAAAGGAGCACAATGAGCTTGTAAATGCTTATAGGGAAAATGGAGTTGAAGTTTCTTTTATGGATCCTGATACTAGATTTTTTGATGAAGTTTTTTCAAGAGATTTTGGCGCATGTGTAAAAGAAGGATACATACTTGGAAATTTTAAAAATAAGGATAGAGTAGGGGAAACTAAACTATATGAAGAGAAGATGAAAGAGCTTAAAGTTCCATGTATTTTAAAGTGCACTAAGGGATTTTTTGAAGGTGGAGATTTCTTTATGTTAGACGAGAATACTCTAGCTATAGGAATGCTTGAGAGGACAGATGAAGCTGGAGTTAGGGAAATAACTAATGGCCTTAAACAGTACGGATATGAAGTAATAGGAGTTTCAAGTATGGAAAAGTGTATACATCTTGACATGTGTTTTAATATTGTAGATGAAAAGCTTGCTGTTGCCTGCCGGGAAGTACTTCCTCAGAGTTTTTTAGATGTATTAAATGATAGAGGATTTAATATTATAGATGTAGATAGAAAGGATATTATGAGTTGCTTTTGCAACATTCAATCACTTGGAAGGCATAGAGTTATGTCCTTTAAAAATAACAGTGTTGTAAATAAAAAGCTGAGATCTTATGGGATTGAAGTTATAGAAATTGATTTAAATGAGATTTTTAAGCACAATGGAGGAATACACTGCATGACTTTCCCATTAAAAAGAGAGTAAATAAAAATGTTCCCAAAATATAAATTCGGGAACATTTTTATTTACTCTCTTAAGTCTGCAAGAAGTTGAGTTTTGTCTTTTGTCTTGTCATCAACAACTTTTACAACTTTTGCAGGTGATCCAGCTACAACTACATTTTCTGGAACATCTTTAACTACAACAGAACCTGCAGCAATAACAGAACCATTTCCAATTTTTACACCTTCAAGTATAACTGAATTAGCACCTATAAGTACATTGTCCCCTATTATGCATGGTGATTTACTTGGTGGTTCAAGGACACCTGCAATTACAGAACCTGCACCAAGGTGAACATTTTTACCTAATTTTCCCCTTGCACCTACAACGGCATTCATATCTACCATAGTACCTTCACCAATTTCAGCTCCTATGTTTACTACAGCACCCATCATAATTACGGCACCTTTTTCTATTTTTACTTTATCTCTTATTATTGCACCAGGTTCAATTCTTGCGTCTATATTTCTTAAGTCTATAAGTGGAATAGCTGAGTTACGTCTGTCGTACTCAATTTTAAATTGTTTTATTTTGGAACTATTTTCCTTTAGAAAATCTGTAACCTCTGAGCTTTCACCAAATAGAATGTGAAAATCTGATGAGCCATAGTCTTCTATATTTCCAAATTCACATTGAGATAAGTCGCCTTTTACATATACTTTTACAGGAGTAGATTTTTTAGATTCTTTTATGTACCTTGCAATTTCATAAGGATTAGTTAAGTCATAATTTTCTTTCATCTCAAACATCCTTTCTTAATTCATTTATAAATATATTATGAAATCTTAATTAAATATTGACTATATCATACAAAATAAATTCATATAGTACTTGTTGAAACAAATTATAACATATAAAATATTAAAAATCTATCCACTTTCAGTGTGTTTATTTTATTAGTATTGCTTTTAAGTAACAAATTTATCATTAAAAAATATTCTAATAATGTATAGTGTTACAAAGATAGCAATTATAAAAATAAGCGGAGGTTGTTTACATGTATTGTATTGATGCTGGAAGTAGATATTGTCCATGCCATCTTGCAGAAACAAATGACTGCATATTGTGTTCTCAGCTCTATGGTGATGATTTTTGTCAATGTCAAAATTGGTGTGGAGTTTGCATATATGAAAAGTATATATCAAATGGGAAAAAATTTCAGAATTTAAGAAAAACTTACAACTGTACTATAGAAAAAAAGGATATTTTTGAAAAAGATCTGTATAGCTTTATTCTAAAGCTTCCTAATGAACTTGTACGGGAGCTTGTATATCCAGGGAGTTTTGTGTTTTTGAGAAGTCCCTCAGATCCAATATACTATGACACACCAATATCCATAATGGATGAAAATAGGAAAAAAAATACAGTGAAGGTTGTAATTAAGGCAGTTGGAACTAAGACAAAGAGCTTGTTAAAACTAAATAAAGGAGAAGAAATACTTGTGCGGGGACCTTTTTCAAATGGAATAATGGGATTAAAAAATGTGGACAGGGTAAAAGATGGTACTGCAGTAATCATAGCAAGGGGAATAGGAATAGCACCTTCTGTTCATGTCATGAGAAAGTTACATGAGAATAACAATAAAATTATATCTATTGTAGATCCTCAGTTTAAAACTAATTTTGGAGAAGAGTACTTTAAAAAGTATAGTTCTAAAATAATAAATTTAAACACCATTGAAAATGGATATATTACAGAAAAGTTAAAGTTAACTTTAAAAAAGATATTAAAAGACAATGACGTAAATATAGTTCATGTTGGAGGTGCTGATATATTAACTTATAGAATTATTGATTTTTTAGATGAGTCAATAAAGATTTCCTGCTGCAATAATACCAAAATGAGTTGTGGGGAAGGAATATGTGCCAGCTGTACTAAGCACTATGAAAATGATGTAGTTAAAAGGTTGTGCAAAGTTCAAATAGATCCAAGAGATTTATTTAAAGATAGAAGATTATTTTAAGGAGGAGTTTTATCTTATGAAAATAATAGTAATAGGTTCTGGTTGGTCTGGATGTGCAGCTGCTCTTACTGCAAAAAAAGCAGGTGCTGATGTTGTAGTATATGAAAAGACAGATATGGTTCTCGGACTTGGAAATGTAGGAGGCATAATGAGAAACAATGGAAGATACACTGGAGCAGAAGAGATAACTGCTCTTGGAGCAGGGGATTTAATAAAGATTACAGATAGTCTTACAAGGCATAAGAATATTGATTTTCCAGGGCATAAACACGCATGGCTCTATGATGTTAATAAAATAGAACCTGTAGTTAGAAAATACCTAATAGATAAAGGGATAAAGTTAAATTTAATATCAAGAGTTGTTGACGTTAAAATGGAGGAAAATAAAATAAAGGGAATATACACCTCAGATGGAGATTATGAAGAGGCAGATGCTTTTGTTGAGGCCACTGGTTCCACAGGACCTATGGGAAATTGCATAAAGTATGGGAATGGATGCTCAATGTGTGTACTTAGATGTCCATCTTTTGGTCCTAGAATAAGCATAAGTAGATGTGCAGGAATTCCAGATCTTCATGGTGAAAGAGAAGATGGAAATTACGGTGCATTTAGTGGATCTTGTAAGCTTGCAAAGGAAACTATTAGTAAGGATATTTTAGATGAGATTGAAGATAAGGGAGTAGTAGTTCTTAAAGTTCCAAAGGAAGATATAAATATGGATAAATTAAAGGCGAAGGTTTGCCAACAGTACGCACTTAAAGAATTTGCGGAAAATGTGGTGCTCCTAGATACTGGCCACGTTAAACTTATGACACCTTACTATCCACTTGAAAAGTTGAGAAAAATACCAGGACTTGAAAATGTTAAATTTGTAGATCCTTATTCTGGTGGTAAGGGAAATTCAGTAAGATATTTATCTGTTGCTCCTGTTTATAATGATTTGAGGGTAAAGGGAGTTTACAATCTATTCTGTGGAGGTGAGAAAAGCGGACTATTTGTTGGACATACAGAGGCAATATGTACAGGTTCACTTGCAGGACACAATGCTGCAAGATATGCTCTAAAGAAGCCTACAGTAATACTTCCAACAGAAACAGTTATAGGTGATATTATAAATTATGCCAATACTAGAATAGCCACAGAAGAAGGAAGGAAAAACAGATATACATTTGCAGGCGCAGAGTACTTTAACAGGATGAAGGAAAGAGGACTTTATTCTATAGATAGAGAAGAGATAAGGACAAGAGTGAAAAGACTTGGCCTTTTAAATATATTTAATAAGAAAATTGGTTAGTATAACAGAAAAAGGGGTATCAAATTGAAAAGATACCCTCTTTAGAACTTATTTGAAACATAGTTTGTTACATCAGTAACAGTTTTATTATTTCCAGAACTATTGATCTCTTTATCAAGGTTGGAGTCATTTTTAAATGATCCATCAGTATTTTGAAAATAAACAGTAGCTATTTCTGTCTTAGGAGCTCCATCATAAGTGTCTGATGCAATAATAATTATGTCTTTTAAACCATCCTTGTTCAAATCTTTAAATGAAACAGCCTCAATATCTATGCTGTATGGAAGGTTTACATCAAAAGTATAAAGAATGTTTCCATCTTCATCAGTTAAATAAAATACTAAAGGTATATGGCTTCCTGATGTTAATTTTCCTGATACGAATTTTACATTTCCCCATGAATTTAAATTAACGGTGAAAGTTTGATTTTCAATAATTTTAAGACCGTTTATATCTTTAAGATTATATGGAGTGAATTCAAATGTTCCTTCAGGAATACGCATAATATTGTCATTAGATTTTTTTGTTATTGTAATTTTTGCCTGGAGAGAATTTTTGGATTTAAATAGAAGTTCTATGTTTCCTTCGTTTCCTCTTGAATCATCTAAAAGTGTGCACTTTGCAGTATCATTATTTATATTTCCCTCAAATTTAGAGCTGTCCATATTGTAGGCAGGACTACTACCAACTGCAGTAATGTTTCCATAGATTTTTCCATTTTCAATTTTTGAAATTAATATTGATAAGTTACCATTACTGCTGGAATTAATATCTCCATTTCTAACCCAGTTTTTCTTTATATACTGGGTATAGTCAATTGTACTAGTACTATCTGATGTACTATCCGATGTAGTAGTTGACTTTGTAGTTTCGCTTTTACTTGTAGATTGTGTAGTGTCAGAATTTACATTTTGCTGTACATTATTTGTTGAATTAATTTTTCCGCAACCTGCAGTAAGAAATGAAACTGCTATAATTGCAAATATAATTTTTTTGTTCATTATTAACCTCCATTATATTTATAATAACCCATAATATAGTATGTATTATATCACTAAATGTCACTAACAAAAAAGTTGTATTTATATGTAAAATCTATTGAATTTAAATAAAGATGATGATAAAATTAAATTATAATATAAAGGGAACTTTGAAGTGCACGTTTTATTTGGGCATCTTTCGTGTATGGAGTTAATGATGCAACCGACCTTATATTTATGATATTTTATAATGTCATGAATATAAGGTTTTATTTTATAATAAATGTGGGGAATACTATGTCTGTTTATTTTGGAATTGTTACTTTTATATTTGGTACTATTATTGGAAGTTTTTTGAATGTATGTATATATAGGGTTCCTAGAGGAGAGTCAATAGTTTATCCACCGTCACATTGTACAAACTGTAATAATAGTATTAAATGGTATGATCTTATTCCTATAATAAGTTACATTTTTCTTAGAGGAAAATGTAGATACTGCAATAAACATATACCAATTAGGTATCCAATTGTGGAACTTGTTACAGGACTATTATATGTAATGATTTATATAAAGTTTGGATTTGGAATTGAATTTGCAAAGTATATAGTATTTACAAGTATTATGATTGTTATAGGAATGATAGATTTGGATACAACTGATGTATATTTCAAGATTAGTGTTATAGGAGTATTTTTAGCCGTAATATTTTTAGCTGTATATCATTATAATGGACTTTCTATAATTAATTATATATATGGAGGAGCACTTGGTGGGGGACTTTTAGCCTTTATCATAGTTGTTACAAAAGGTGGCATGGGCTGGGGTGACATGGAAATTTGCCTTATATGTGGATTGTTTTTAGGATTTAAGCTTACTTTTGTAATGTTGTTTTTTTCATTTATAATAGGAGCACTTATAGGAGTACTTCTCATTCTATCAAAAAAGAAATCTGCAAAGGACTATATACCTTTTGGACCTTTTGTTGCAATAGCTGCTATTTTTACAATGCTTTGTGGGCAAAATATTTTGAACCTTTACTTATAAACAAGCTATGGTTCAATTTATATATTATAAATTAAATGGGAGGGATGATGTTATGGAACTTACAGAAAATTTAAAAGCTACAAGAAAGAAAAAGGGATTTACTCTTATAGAACTTATGATAGTACTTGCAATTATAGCAATACTTGCAATAATATTGGTACCTAAAGCATCAATATTTAAAAATCAAGCTAAGGATTCAGGAGTAACTACAAATGTAAATGCTGTAAGAGCATATCTGCAGACAAAAGTTACTAATGAAAATGGAAACATTGAGTATTTGAGTACTAGTGACTTAAAAGATGCTTTTGTAAATTCTTTTAAATTAAAATCTAGTGGAAACTCATCAATATGGAATTTAAAAGGAGATACTAGTGCTAAAGCTGATGAAACTATAATGAATCCTATTGACAATAGTGCTTATTCAGTAGTAATAACTAATAAAAATCTAAGTACAAAAAATTTAGTACCAGGTTCTGTAGTTATTTTTATAAGCTCAACTAATGGTTATACAGTTTACGGAGTAGATGATGGCGGAAATAAAATGACAAGCTTTACTGTAAAATAGTTTTAAATTAAAGAACATGGGGATTATCCATGTTCTTTATGATATCTAATAAAATATTAAGTGAGAGGTGATTTTATGGCAAAGGTAAAAAAACGTCTTGGAGAGATTTTAATAGATGCAGGAATTATATCCGAAGATGTAGTAGATAAGGTACTTAAAATTCAACAAATCACAGGACAAAGGTTTGGAGAAATTCTTATAAGTAAAGGATTTACTACAAATGAGCAAATAGTAGCTGCTGTTAGAAAACAAATGGACATACCATTTATAGATTTAGACAACATAAATGTAGCTCAGAATATTATAGATATAATGCCTGCAAATATTGCAAAAAAATGCGAGTCAATTCCAATAGATATAATAAATGGTTCACTTCTTGTAACTATGAGTGACCCTTTGAATTATTTTGCCATAGAAGATATAAAAATATCAACAGGGTATAATGTAAAAACTGCCATATCACTTAGAGATAAAATTCTTCAAAATATAGAAAAATACTATGGAAAGAGCAAAGCTCAAGAAGCAGCTATGGTTTATAGGAGAAATAATGTAAGAAGAACCAATATAGAAATAAATGAGGAGCAAAATGTAGATGAAGCGTCTGCACCTATTGTAAAGTTTTTAAATACAATAATTGAAAATGCAGTTTTATACAATGCATCTGATATTCACATAGAACCTGGTGAGTCAGATATGAGGGTAAGGTTTAGGGTAGATGGAGCTCTAAGGGAAATTATGAGAACTGATATAGATATGCTTGCTCCTGTAATAAGTAGAATAAAAATAATGGCTGATTTAAATATAGCTGAAAATAGAATTCCTCAAGATGGGAAAATAGATTTTAAATTAAAGGACAGATCTATAGATATTAGGATTTCCATAGTTCCTACTGTGCTTGGAGAAAAAATTGTTATGAGGCTTCTTGACAAGAAGAATCTTTTAATTGGACTTGAAAATGCAGGACTTAAAAGCGATCAACTATCAAAATTGAAGAATATGATGTCAAGACCCTACGGTATAATATTAGTATCAGGACCTACAGGAAGTGGAAAGACAACTACACTTTACTCTATATTAAATGAATTAAATGATGTTTCAAAAAATATACTAACTATTGAAGATCCGGTAGAATATAATTTAAGTGGCATTAACCAAATGCAGGTGAATAATAAAATAGGATTTGGATTTGCAAATGGACTGAGGAGTATATTAAGACAGGATCCTGATATAATTCTTGTAGGTGAAATAAGAGATAGTGAAACTGCTGAAATATCAATAAGAGCTGCACTTACAGGACATCTTGTACTATCTACTATACACACAAACAATGCGGTATCAACTATTGGAAGACTAATTGATATGGGCATAAAGCCATTTTTAATATCATCTACTGTAGATGGAATAATAGCTCAAAGACTTGTTAGAAAGATATGTCCAAATTGTGCTGAGGAATATGAAAGCTCTCAAAGAGAAACTAGAATTTTGGGGCTTCAACATCCAGTAAAACTTAGAAGAGGCAGAGGATGTAGTATGTGCAATGGAACTGGATATAAAGGAAGAGTAGGCATATTTGAAGTTCTTGAAATAGATGCTGAAATGAAAAATATGATAGACTCTGGCTATAATGAATCGGATCTTAAAAAGGTAGCTGAGGAAAAGGGAATGACTAATTTGAGAGAATCCTGTGTAGAAAAGGTATTAAATGGTACAACCACAATTGATGAAATGCTGAGAGTAACTTATGGAGATATAGTATGAGGAATTAATTATGAAAAAATTTGTATATAAAGCCTGGAATGATAAATTTCAAGTGATAAAATCTGAAATTGAAGAAAATAATATTGATATTGCAATGAGCAGGTTAAAGGGTAGAGGCCTTAAAATCATATATATAAAGGAAAAATATGACTTTTTAAAGAATTTTAGAAAAAAACTGAGTAATAAGGAGCTAGCCAACTTTTGTGGTCAAACTGCACTAATCTTAAGTTCTGGTGTAAGCCTTATAAAGGGACTTGAAATAATGGGAAAGCAGACTAAAAATAAGAATATGAAAAAGATACTTTTAAATATATCTGAAGGTATAAGAAAGGGAGATAGTCTTGCAGAATCCATGAGGTCTTCTGGACAGTTTCCAAAATTGCTTACAGATATGGTCACAACAGGAGAGATAAGCGGAAATGTGGACACAATACTATACAGCATGGAGGATTTTTATAAAAAAGAGCTTAATATAAAAAATAAGGTTAAAAATGCATCTATGTATCCTATGATTATTTTAGTTGTGGCTTTTTTAATGATGTTATTTTTTAATTTTGTTATATTTCCTGAAATAAAGACTTTGTTTGTAGGAATGAAACTATCTCTTGTAACAATTATTGTAATTTCACTTATGAATTTCTTCAATAATTACTATGTCTACCTGATTGTATTTATAATTGGAATTGTAATTTTTATAAAGAATATAAGGTCATTTCCTAAAATAGCCTTTTTATTTGATAAATTGATACTTAAAATTCCGGTACTTGGACAGGTAAAAATTGATGTTATAACTGCAAGATTTACTCGAAGTATGGGTATATTTTTAAAAGCTGCAGTTCCAATTGTAACTGTAATGGAAAATATAAAATTTATTGTTGATAATGAATTCATATCTAAGAAAATAGAAAAAGCAAGAGATCAGTTGATTAAAGGAGAAAAGTTTGCAGAGTCTATTGAACAACAACATATTTTTGGTCCTATTGTAACTGAAATGATAAGGATAGGAGAGGAAACAGGAACTATGGATGAGATTATGACTAAGTTAGCTGATATATATGATGAAAGAGTAGATGCTAGTATAGGAAGACTTATGGCACTTGTGGAGCCAATGTTAACATTGATTATTGGTATTGTAGTAGGCGCTGTTATACTAGGCATGGCACTTCCTATGATGCAGTTGACTCAGAGTATGAAATAATTATATTGGTTGGAGGTTTAGTGTTATGTCTTTCCAAATGGTATTTAGTTTTAAAGACAATTATGTAGATGCTGCTGTTGTATCTAAGTTATTTAATAAGGTAAAGATAAAAGATGCAGTTAAAATAGAAGGACAGCCTTATGCTAGTGAATACGGTTTAAATCAAGTTAAAAATATTAGAGAAAAATATAAGATTAAAAGTAAAAAAACTGAGATTATACTTAATTTTGAAAATATTATAACTCGAATTATAGATATTCCTATAATGAGCAAGAGAAACTTGAAAAGTTTTGTAAAAAACAATATAAATGAGTATTTTGCTGTAAATATGGAAGACTATTATTATGATTATGAAGTTATCTCTATTGATAAAAGAGGAAAAGACAAAAAAATGTCAATAATGATAGCTGTTGTTCCAAGAGGAAAGCTAAAGCAGGCAGTTGAATTTGTAACCTACTGTGGATTTTCCCCATATTCTATAGCAATATATCCTGATTGTATATCAAATCTATTCTTAGATAAATTAGATACTAGCAAAATTATTGTTGATGTAAATAGTGGGAAAAGTACAATTACAATATTGGATGGAGATAAGATATTTCTTTATTCTGGCATTTCAAATGAAAATTACGATGAAAATGAAGAAAAATTTGATGAAGTAATTGAAAATATAGACTATTTTCTTAATTTCTATTCTAGTAGACATTTTGGAGATAGAATTGATAGTATGTACCTTGTTGGAGAATTTTATAACAATAAAAATTTGTATAATCTAATAGAAAGTCACAATGACATTAAAATAGTAACTGGATTTTATAAAAAAAGATTTAAGAGATCTATTGGGAAAAATTTTATTAATCCAAATTTATATATAGATATATTTGGAAGTTATACATCTGTAAAGAGTATATATAATAAGAATATAGACTTTGTAGATATATTGAAAATAAAAAAAGATAATAAAAAAGATGACAATAGAATTATTAAAATTGAAGTTGCAGTGCTTTTTATTATAACATGTATAGTTGTTGCATGGACTGTTGTATATAGAAATATAGTTACAAATAAGTATGATACAGGAGATATTGAAGAAAAGATAAACTCCTTAAGCTATGTAGAGGAAACTTCAGATAAGCTTGAAAGTGAGAAAAAGCAATATGAAAATATGATTACAAATATAAAAAAGATGAAAGATGATGAATTTGACTATTTAGGGATATTAAATACATTTAGAATGGGACTTCCAGACTATGCGCATATAAAATATATTGATTTTGATAAAAATGATGTATATGTAGTGTTAGGTTCAAATGGACAAACTGTTGATACAGCAAGTATAATTGCAGCAATAAATAAGATGAAGATATTTGAATTTGTTGAACTTCCAAATGTAAATTTAAATGACAAGGTTGGAGAGATAGACTTAAATTTAAAAATACTAGATTCCTACAAGGGTGTGGATATAAGTGGAGAAAAATAAAAGGGATTTAATGATTCTTATAGCTATAATATTTATAGGAGTAAATTACATAATATACACATATTTTATAAAAAGTCAGCTTGATTATGTTAATGAAACTAAGCAAAATTATGCTTTAAAGCAGAAAAAATTAAATGATTTAGAAAATGAAAAGAAATCTATTGATATTAAAAAGAAAGAAATAGAAGATTTAAAAAAACAAGTAGTAAGTTATGATGTTATGGTCCCTAAAATTGTTGACACACCTCAGCTTATATATGACTTTTATAATCAGTGTAGTCTATATAATATTACAGATAGCAGAATTAACTTTGAACTATTGGATTCAACTGAAGTGGGAAATAGTAATTTTCATAGACTTGAGGTTGATTTAAAAATAGAGGCTAATAAACAAGATGTAGAAAAATTTATTGAAAATTTAAATAGTATCACAAGTAGAAGGTTAAATGTAAAAGAAATAAAGATGTATTTACCAAGTTATGAAGGTACTTCTAAAGGAGAAAATGGATCTTCAGAAGTTGATGATTCCGAGAGTACAGATTTATTTGAAGATAGTGATTTAGAAGACAGTTATTTTGAAGATAGCGATTTACTTGGAGCAGAAATTATTTTTAATGAGTACATAAAAGGAGATTACAAAACTATATATCCAAAAAATTATGTGTTTTATAACAGTGAAAAGGAAGGTTTTGGCAGCATTTCTGACATGTTCAAATAAATATTAAATAGGAGGTGATTAAGGTGATTTATAGGAAAAAGGGATTTACATTAATAGAGATTATGATAGTGATATCTATTATAAGCCTTCTGTCAATAATTTTAGTACCTAAAGTAGGAGCAGTAAGAGTTGAATCTAAGAATAATAAAGTGTCTACAAATGTGCTTTTAGTTAGAACTTATCTTGATAATAGATCAGGAAAAGATAGTATAAAAATTGGAGATAAAAATGATGCAACTACGCTTTCAAGTATAGCAGAAGATATTTTAAGTGATATGAATTCAAATTTTTCCGAAAGTAATGCTCTTAAAAATCCCTTTAATGGCAGTGAAAAGATTTTATCTCAAGGGGAAATTAAAGAAAATGCACCATCTAAAAACGCATCTGTTTTAATATATTATTCTACAGGGGATCTTCCTACAAGCAATAGCATAACCAAAAGCAATTCATTCCCAAAGGGTGAAGATATTAAAGGAAGTACAGTTGTAGTAGTGTATGGAAATAAAGGTGGATATGCACTATATGGTGTTGACAATTATGGAAATATAATAAGTCCTTATATAATTAAATTTCCTCCATCTCTTGCTGATATGGAATTAAGTGATGACAATCAGGGTAATGATGATGAACAGGGAAATGATGATGAACAGGGTAATGATGATAGTGATAGCGATATTGCAGATATTTTTGATGAAAACTGCTTGAGTATATTTGGAGATGGAAGTAGTAATATTAGTTTAGGAAATAGCGGAAGTGGATCTATGGATATAGCTGGTTCTGTATATTTACAAGGAAATAGTGTCAGTATAATGCAAAATAGTACAGATATCTCACAGGACTTAAATATAGTTGGAGTCAATTCTAGCAGCAATATAAATCTTGGAAATGGAAAAAATGACAACTTGAATGTTTCAGGTACTTGCAATATACAAGGTAATAATGTATATATAAATGAAAATTCAAGTACAAATGATTTCTATATTAATGGAACAGGTGATATAACTTTTGCAAAATCCAGTATAAATACTAAATTTGACGGAGGAACTGCACAGATAGAAAGTAGAGGGGACATTAAGTTTCAAAATAATATAGTAGCACAAAACACTAGATTCTCAGCTATAGCAGGTGGAAAGATTACATTTGATAATGTTGATAAAGAATTGAGTGTTGATGATGAAAGTTCAGCATATATTGAAGCAGGAGAAGATATAATTTTTGACTATAAAATAAATACTAATGCACCTATAAGCATGATTTCAAATTATGGGAGTATTATTTTCAACAACAATGGAAAACAAGTTAATATAGATGCAAATGTATATCTGTCAGCTAAGAAGGGAGTTAAAAAATATAGAACAATAACTACATCTAATCTAGTAGATGAGCCTACATCTCCAGCGGTAAGACCTAATTTAATATCAAATATAAATAAATTAAAGAGTATTAAAAATTTGAAAACAGGAATTACCTACAATACTTCAGACAATCCATATGATAAAAGTGACTCGGATATTGATGTATCTGTAATAAAAGGATCAGATACTAGTGCATTGAAACAAGTTCTTAATAATTCTATTGATCCAGATAAATATAAATTTGTGATTATAAATGGAGATTGTACTATTAATGGGGATATTAGTGATAATGATAATTTGATATTAGATAAATTCATAATTTATTGTACAGGAAAAATGGATTTTCCTACCAGTTCTAATTTTAATAATGTAACATTGAACAATTCATCAATTATTGCAAAAGATATTAATACTAAGTTAAAATCTACTTTAACTATGACTTCACTAGATAGTAATCAATACACAGATGAAGTTAAGGATAAAATAAATAAAGCATTTTATAAGTACGTTGAAAATTAAATGTACTAATTAAATTAGGAGAGTAAAATGAAAAAAAGAGGTTTTACTTATATAGAAGTTATGATGGCAACAGCCATATTTGCTATATTTTCAGTTATTGTAATAAAGCTTAATATTGCAGCAAACGGTAATATAAATATGCAGCTTAAAAAGCAAGACATGATGATGGAAGCTCAAAAGTGTGTAGAGGAAATGAAAAATGATCCTGAGAAATACACTAGTAGTAGCTATAAGAAAAAAGATGGATATTATATAAGTGAAGTTGCAAAAGATGAGGGTGGGAAGTTATTTAAATTCACGGTTAATGTACGCATAAAAGAGAATGATGATGAAAATGAAGTGAAACTTGTAACACACTTTTTAGATCAATCTTAAAGTTGGGAATTAGGTGATTCTATGAAAGAGAAAGGATTTACGTTAATTGAGCTCATGATAGCTATATCTATTTTTTCTGTGTTTTCAATATTTTTATACAACATGTTTTCTGTCCAAGTTAAGGAGTCCTTTAATTTTAAAGACAATATAAATACTCAATATAATTTGAATAAAGCTATGACTATGATTACAGCAAGTTTGCGGGAAAATAGTTATAAAGATAGTTTTGATTATGAGAGCTTGGATTCATTAGGACTTATATATAATAAGAATACTAAGACTTTATCAGATAAATACGGAAGAAAATCTACCGGTATAGATGAAGTTACTATAAAGAATGATTTAAATGAAGCTGGAGTCTTACAAGTTACTGTTTCTTCTTATGGTTTTACAAGTGACACTGCTATAAATGTGGATAAGTAAAGTGGGGATTTTATGAAAAAGAAAGGTGTAGCTCTTTTAATTGTTATTATTGTTATGATGGTTGTGTTTTCAATGGCTGTATTTATGATAGATACAAGCATAAAAAATCGTAGCTTGTCTTCTAATGCATTGGATAAGATACATGCCTATTACAGTGCAGAGTCAGGAATATATGAATTGATAAATAAGTACAAGAAAAATTACAGCAAATTAAAAGTAGATGAAGATGGAAATATTGACAGTATAGAAAAGCTTTCTGTAGATGATGCAGACTCAAGCATGTATGAAAATGAAATGGAAGTTCATAAAACATATGTAAGTAGTATAACTCGTGATATTCATAAAGAGGACTATATTTTATTTACACTTGTAATGAATTCTACAGGAAATTATGCATCTCAAAGCTCTTATATAGTTTCAAAAGTGGAAATTAAATACACCTATGATTTAAGTAAGAATGAATATGATTATTCTGATTATAAAATAATATATAAAGGGGAATATGAGTAATAGAGGAAAAAGTATCTGATAAAATTTTATTAGGTACTTTTTCTATTTATAAAATAATGTTTAAGGTTATGTGTTGTATTTTTTTACAAAAAAAATATATAAAATTTGGAGATTCTGTAAATAGAAAATTAAAAACTGTAATGTTAAAATAATCATATAAATATTTTTATAGGAGGAGTTTTAAATGGCAAAGGTATCTTTAAAACATATATGGAAAGTATATCCAGGTAATGTAGAAGCAGTTAAGGATTTCAATCTTGAAATAAAGGATAAAGAATTTATAGTATTTGTAGGACCATCAGGATGTGGTAAGTCTACTGTACTTAGAATGATTGCTGGACTTGAAGAAATAACAAAAGGAGAACTTTATATAGGGGACAAACTCGTGAATGATGTATCTCCTAAAAATAGAGATATAGCGATGGTTTTTCAAAATTATGCATTGTATCCGCATATGACTGTTTATAATAATATGGCTTTTGCACTTAAACTTAAAAAAGTACCTAAAGATGAAATAGATAGAAAAGTAAGAGAAGCAGCTGAAATTCTTGATTTAACTAAATTATTAGATAGAAAACCAAAAGCACTATCAGGAGGTCAGAGGCAAAGAGTTGCCATGGGAAGATCAATAGTTAGAAATCCAATGGTATTTTTGATGGATGAGCCATTGTCAAATTTGGATGCCAAGTTGAGAGTGCAAATGAGAACAGAAATATCAAAATTGCATAAAAGATTACAAACAACTTTTATATATGTTACACATGACCAAACAGAAGCTATGACACTTGGTAGTAGAATTGTAGTTATAAAAGATGGAGTTATTCAGCAGGTTGATACGCCTCAAAATATATATAACAATCCTGTAAACGTATTTGTAGCTGGATTTATAGGAAGTCCTCAAATGAATTTTATTAATGCAAAACTTGAAGATGTAGATGGAAGAATTAAAGCTGTATTTGGAGAAAACGAAATACTTTTGGAAGAGAATATGTCTAAAATTTTAAAGGAAAAAGGATATATTGGAAAAGAAATAATATTGGGGATAAGGCCTGAAAATATAAGTGATACAGAAGAAAGTATTAATAAATTTAAAAATTCTACAATAAAATTAAATGTTGATTTAATTGAACTTATGGGTGCAGAAACTTATATATATTTATCTAAAAATGGTATTAAAATAACAGCAAGGGTAAATGGAACATCTAATGTTAAAATAGGGGAAAGTATAAATGTAGCACTTGATCCAACTAAAATTTATGCTTTTGATAAAGATACTAAACTTGCAATTTCATAACTTATTTTGGGAGAAATAAAATGGATAGTTTCACTAATTTTTTAAAGCAATTATCTAAAACTACAGGAAGTAAATTTAATTTAATTGAAAATAATGGACGTGAAATATTTAAAGGATTTGATGTGAAAAATTGCGAAGTTGTATCTTTAAATTTATCATTAAATAATAAGAAGGTAAGACTGTATATACCTAAACAATATGAGAATAATTCAAGACTTTTAGAATATATTATTACAGATAAATATAAGAACATAGTAAGTAGTAATCAAAAAGTGATAGTTGATATATTAGATGGAAAGAAAGTTGATATAAATAGTATTAAAAATGCAATACCATTTATATCACAAAAGTGTAATCTTTTTATTGTTAATGTGGATGGAAATAAAATTGAAGCTCTAGATATAATAAACAAGCTTTATGAAGATTTTGAAATGATAAGTGTTATATACAAAGATGATATTGTAATAATAGGTTCTTTTGACGAGGTAGAGGAACACGCAAAGGGTATTAGAGAATCTATAATATGTGATCTATATTGCAAGTGCTATATTAGTATATCAAATTCTATAAATGATTATAGAAATATAAGAAAATCATACTTTGAAGCTTTAGAAAATATGGATCTTGGCAAAAAGTTTTGTATAAAAGGTGATATATATTATTATAAAAATATATTGCTCACAAAGATAATTAATAATTTAAAAAGCGATATAAAAGATGAATTGATGTATAAATATGAAAACAAGTTATCTAAATTTGATAAAGATATGATATTTACTATACAGGAGTTTTTTAGATGTGAACTCAATATAACTAATACAGCAAAAAAGCTTTATATTCATAGAAATACTTTGATATACAGGCTTAATAAGATTAAGAAAGATACTGGATTTGATATAAGAAACTTTCATGAATCAGTAATATTTATAGTAATATTTTACCTTTGGAAAGAGAAAAATAACAAATATTTTTAAAAAACATATTTCAAAATTTGAGGAATGTGGTATAATATAACTATAAAGTTCGGTAACGTTACCAGTAACGTTACCATACATAAGTTGTCAATTAGTTATTAAAATGAAAAATTTAAGTTAAGGATAGATGGTGTAAATGGCAAATTTAACAATAAAAGATATATCGAAAATGGCAGGAGTTGGAGTTAGTACTGTATCAAGGGTATTAAACAATCATCCTGATGTAAAGGATGAAACAAGACAGAAAGTTTTAAATGTAATGAATAAAGTAAATTATGTGCCTAATAACAGTGCTAGAAATTTAAAGAGAAATACATCAAATAATATAGGAGTTTTAATTAAGGGAATCCATAATCCATTTTTTTCTAAGATGATAAAAATTATAGAAGAAAGAGTAGCTGAAAAAGAATATTCAATGATTCTTCATTACAATGATAAAAATCCAAATGATTTTGAAACTGCTGTGGAATTTATAAAGGAGAAAAGATTAAAAGGACTTATATGTTTAGGGGGATATTTTAATAACTTGAGTAAAAAGCAGCTTAAAGATTTGAATACCCCAATAGTTTTTACATCTATAGATAGTATAAAAAATATAGATAATGAACTTTTTTCCAGTGTAACTATAGAAAATGAAAAAGCAGCATTTGATGCGGTAAATTATATATGTAGTTTAGGACATAAAAATATTGGAGTTATAACCAGTGGTGAAAAAGGTACTAGTGTAGGAAGGCTTAGACTTGAGGGGTATAAAAGAGCTCTTCGTGAAAACAACATTGAATACAATGAAGCCTTTTCAGAAAAAGGTGAGTATACTTTTGAAGCCGGTTTTAATGCAGCAAATAAACTTTTAGATAAGAATTTAAATATTACTGCTATATTTGCATCAAGTGATATTATGGCAATTGGAGCATCTAAGGCAATATTAAAGAGAGGACTTAGAATTCCAGAGGATATTTCTATAATAGGTTTTGATGATATAGAATACGCAAAATACTTTCATCCATCTATAACTACAATTAGACAGCCAGTGGAAGATATGGGAGAAAAAAGCGTAGATATATTATTTAATATTATTAAAGGAAAATCTGGAAATAAGCATATAGTGATAAATACAGAATTAATAAAGAGAGATTCTTGTAAAAGATTAATATAATTTATTAGTTCTGTTTTTATAAAATTTTATAAAAAAATTATTAGGGGGAGATTGTTTTGAAAATTAAAAAACTAGCAGTAATGGCCATGTCTTCTGTTATGATTATGTCATCATTAACATTAGCTGGCTGTGGGAATTCAGAATCAAGTAGTTCAAGTTCTGGAGGTAATGGCAAACAGGTAACTATTGACATGTTTCAATTTAAAGTTGAAAATGCAAAGGAACTTGAAGCTGCTGCTAAGCAATATGAAAACGAGAACAACAATGTAAAGATTAACATACAAACTGTAGGTGGTGGAGACGATTATGGTGCTGCCCTAAGGGCAAAAGTTCAATCTGGTGAAGAACCTACAATATTTAACATAGGTGGACCACAAGATGTTCAGGATTGGAAGTCAAGAGTTACAGATTTATCAGCAGAACCATGGGTAAAAGATTGTGTAGATGGTTTACTTGAGGGAGTTACAGAGGACAATAAGATATATGGAATGCCAATGTCAATTGAAGGTTATGGATTTGTATATAACAAAGCAATCTTTAAAGATGCTGGAATAGATGTAAACGCTATTAAAGATTATGCAAGTCTTGAAAGTGCAGTTAAAACATTGGATTCTAAGATAAAATCAGGAGCATTAAAATCTAAATATCCTAAGTTAGAAGCAGTATTTGAAATGCCAGCTAAGGAAACTTGGGTAACAGGACTTCATGCTTCAAATGCAGCTCTATCACCTGAATTTAAGAGTGCTGAAAATGCATACAAAGCTAAGAAAGTTGACTTTAAATATAAAGATGGATTTAAAAAAATAATAGACCTTGAAGCTAATTATTCACCAAATGCTGCTTCAAAGGGAAAATTAAATGCAGTTGATTATGCAACTCAAGTTGGACAAGGAATTGCTATTCAGCGTGTTGCTATGATTCAACAGGGAAACTGGATAATAAACGATGTTAAAAAAGTTGATGAAAAAGTTGCTAGTAACCTTGGTATACTACCAATTCCAATTCAAGGAGCAAAAGAAGATGTAATTCCAGTAGGTGTTCCTATGTACTGGGCAATTAATAGTAAATCTTCAAAAGAGCAGCAGGCTGCAGCTAAGAAATTTTTAAACTGGTTATATACTTCAGATGAAGGTAAAGATATTGTAGTAAACAAATTCTCTTTCATAGGACCACTAAAATCATATAGTGATATGAAGCCAAAGGACTCTCTTGGACAAGATGTACAGAAATATGCCCAAGAAGGAAAGACAACACCATGGGTATTCATGGGATATCCTAGTGGTTGGGGCCAGGATGTTTTAGGAAAAGAAATTCAAAAATATTTAGCTGGACAAGAAAGCTTTGACAAAGTTATAAGCAATTCACAAGCACAATGGGAGGAAATGAGAAAATAAAGATGTTGAGGAGAGAATATTCTCTCCTTAGATTATAATCAATTTCTTATTAAACATGTTAAAGTATTGGTGAAAGGGGTAGGAGCAATATGAAAAAATCTAAGACTATGTATTTTTTTATGGTACCTGTATTAATTGCATTTTTCCTAGTTGTTGTTATACCGGCAATTCTTGGAATATATTATTCTTTTACTGATTGGAATGGTATAGATAACAATGCAAAATTTGTGGGGCTATCAAATTATGTAGCAATTTTTAAAGGCAATAGTGATTTTCTATCAGCATTTATATTTACAGCTAAATTTTCTATAGTATCTGTTGTTTTAATAAATTTAATAGGATTTGGGCTTGCACTTTTAGTTACAAGAGGTATGAAGACAAGTTCTCTTTTAAGGAGTATATTTTTTATGCCTAATATGATAGGTGGCCTTATACTAGGATTTATATGGCAATTTATTTTTACTAAGGCTTTTGATTCTATAGGTACGGCTTTGGGGTGGAATTTTCTTAAAGGATGGTTGTCAACTACAGGTACAGGATTTTGGGGACTAGTTATACTTATGTCGTGGCAGATGTCAGGTTATATGATGGTAGTTTATATAGCGGCTATTGAAGGTATTCCTGAAAATTTAATAGAGGCAGCTGAAATAGATGGAGCAAATAGTTTTCAAAAACTTACAAAAGTAATTATTCCAATGGTAGCTCCAGCATTTACAGTAGGTTTTTTCTTAACACTTTCAAATTCTTTTAAGTTATATGATCAGAACTTGTCACTTACAGCTGGGGGGCCTTATTCATCTACTGAAATGCTAGCACTTAATATATATAATTCAGCTTTTGTATATAATAAATTCAGTATAGCTCAGGCAAAAGCAGTAGTATTCTTAATTACAGTTGCAGCTATAACTTTAACACAGCTTAGTTTTAGTAAGAAGAAGGAGGTAGAGATGTAATGAAGAAGAAGACTCTTAAGAAAATACTTTGGTATGTATTTTCTACTATTATAGCTATTATATTTTTACTTCCAATTTATATAGCAGTTACAGATTCTTTTAAAACCCAAAAAGGATTGTATATGGATACAATTGGGCTACCAACAAAAGCTGTATTTACTTTAGAAAATTATGTACAGGCATTTATAGATTTGAATTTTTTTAAATCATTTTTGAATTCACTTACTATAACAGTTATAAGTACAGTGCTTATAATAATTTTCACATCCATAACAGCCTGGGTTCTTGTAAGACAAAAGACAAAGATGAGTAAATTTATATTTTTCTTATTTGCACTTGCAATGCTTGTACCATTTCAAGCTGTAATGCTTCCTCTTGTACATATAATGGGTAAACTTCACTTGTTAAATCCTGGAGGGCTTATATTTATGTATATTGGATTTGGTTCAAGTTTGTCTATAATTCTCTATCATGGATTTATTAAAGGTATACCTGTTGAACTAGAAGAGGCTGCTACCATAGATGGATGCAATAAATTTCAGATATTTTGGTTTATTGTTTTTCCACTTTTAAAACCAATAACAGTTACAGTAAGTATTTTGAATTCAATGTGGATATGGAATGATTTTCTCCTGCCTCAGCTTGTAATAAATAAACCTGAATGGCAAACAATACCACTTAAAATGTTTTATTTCTTCGGACAATACGCTAAGAAATGGAACTTGGCTTTAGCAGGACTTGTAATATCAATAATACCAATGATTGTATTCTACTTCTTAGCTCAAAAGCATATTGTTAAAGGTATAACTCAAGGATCTATAAAATAAGGTGGTGTTAAATATGAAAACTTTCAAATTAGATGAAAATATAACTAAGTATACTTTTGGAAAGCCCTTTGATACAGAAACTGTAGTTTTAAAAGGCAGTGAAATTGCAAGAGAAGATATAGAATTTTTTAAAATAAGTAAAGAAGAAAAATTTAATTTAATATACAATATGGACGATTCCCAAATTGTATTTGGACTTGGTGAAAATCAGAGAGGAATAAATAAAAGAGGAGGAATATACGAATCTTTTTGCACAGATGATGCAAATCATACTCCAAATAAGAAATCATTATATGGAGCTCACAATTTTATAGTTTTAGATGGTGAGGAAAAGTTTGGAGTATTTGTTGATTTCCCGGGAAAAGTTGTATTTGATGTAGGATTTTCAAATAGCAATGAGCTAAGAATATCATTAGATGAAGAAAATTTTGATATTTATATAATAAATGGTGATAGTGCTAGATCTATTGTAAGAAAGTTTTTAAAGTTAATAGGTGAGAGCTATGTTCCACCAAAATGGGCTTTTGGATATCAACAATCAAGGTGGAGCTATAAAGATGAAAGTACAGTTTTGAATATTGCAGATAGTTTTATAAAAAATGATATTCCCTGCGATGCAATTTATTTAGATATTGATTATATGGATAAGTTTAAAGATTTTACTATTGATAAAGATAATTTCCCGAATTTTAAGAACTTTATAAAGAAAATGAAAAATAAGGGATTTAGACTTGTCCCGATAATTGATGCAGGAGTGAAAATAGAAAAAGGTTACAATGTCTATGAGGAAGGAATTGAAAAAGGATATTTTTGCACTGATAGTGAAGGAAAAAATTTTACTGCAGCAGTTTGGCCGGGGTTGTGCCATTTCCCAGATTTTTTGAATAAAGAAGCAAGAAGATGGTTTGGACTTAAGTATAAAATACTTGCGGATATTGGAATTGAAGGTTTCTGGAATGATATGAATGAACCAACTTTATTTTATACTAAAAGAGGATTAAAAGAAGCTTTAAATGAAGCAAAAAAATGTGAAGGAAAAAATTTAGATGTATATTCTTTCTTTAATTTAAAAAGCAAATTTTTAAATATATCAAATGCTGATGAAGATTATAAGTCTATATATCATAATGTAGATGGAAATGTAGTTAATCACTATAAGGTGCATAATATGTATGGATATAATATGTTAAAGAGTGCATCTGAAGGACTTAGAGAAGTATACAACAATAAGAGATTTTTGCTTTTTTCAAGAGCATCATACATTGGAATGCATAAATACGGTGGAATATGGACTGGGGATAACCATTCCTGGTGGGATCATATACTTTTAAATATAAAAATGATGCCATCTTTAAATATGTGTGGATTTCTATATATTGGGGCAGATACAGGTGGATTTAATGAAGATGCTAATTCACAGCTTGTTATAAGATGGACAGAATTTAGTATATTTACACCACTTTTTAGAAATCATTCTTCTATGGGAACGAGGAATCAGGAACCATTTTCATTTGATGATAAAACTACTGATATATTGAGAAATGTAATAAAATTCAGGTATGCATTAATACCTTATATATATTCAGAATATATGAAGTCTGTTATAAATAATGATATGTATTTTATGCCTATCTGTTTTGAATATGATGATAAAATGTCTAGGAGAATAGAAAATCAACTTTTAGTAGGTGGATCTATTATGATAGCTCCAGTATATGAGGAAAATTCTACAGGAAGATATGTATATTGTCCTGAAGATATGCTTTTGTGGAAGGTTTCGGATTTTAAAAGTAGAAAATTTAATGTAGTTAAAAAAGGACACATGTATTTAGATGTTAAACTTGATGAGATACCTATTTTTATAAGGAAAGATAGTATGCTTATTATAGGAAATGCTGCTAATAATGTAGATAGTTTGGATAATAGAGAGTTAGATGTAATAGCTTTTGTGGAAAATAAAGCTGAATATATTTATTATGACGATGATGGAATAAGTTTTGATTATCAAAAAGGAAATTATTCTAAGGTAACAATTAAAATTGAAAAAATAAGAAATGATTATAATATAGATGTTGAAAATAGTAAAAATAGTTTATTGAATAAACTGAATTTTGAAATAATAGATCAAGAAGGGAATTTAAGCAGGAAAACAATATATATTTAGAATCAATTATGCAAGGAGAATTTTAGATATGAGTAAGAGAAGCAGTGGGATATTAATGCATATTACGTCTTTACCAGAAAGCTATGGAATTGGAACTTTTGGAAAAGAAGCATATAATTTTGTAGATTTTTTAATAAAGGCAGGACAAAGATATTGGCAAATTCTGCCTTTAGGACCAACAGGAGAAGGTGATTCTCCTTATCAATCCTTTTCATCTTTTGCTGGGAATCCTTATTTTATAGATTTAGATATTTTAAATTCAGATGGAATTTTGGATAAGTCAGCATATGAAAATGTAGATTTTGGAAGTGATGCTGAAAAAGTAGATTATAATAAGATATTTAAAAATAAGATGAGAGTTTTGAGAATTGCCTATGAGAATTCTATAGGAAAATATGATACTTTTATAAATAAATTTAGAGAAGAAAATAAATTGTGGTTAGAAGATTATGCACTTTATATGGCTTTAAAATCAAAGTTTAATTTAAAGCCCTGGCAAATGTGGGAAAATGATATTAAGTTTAGAAAAAAATCTGCTATTTCTCATTATAAAAGAGAACTTAAACATGAAATAGAGTACTGGATATTTCTACAATATGAATTTTTTAAGCAGTGGACTTCTTTGAAAAATTATGCTAATAAAAAGGGAATAAAAATTATAGGGGATATTCCTATTTATGCAGCTACAGATAGTGCAGATACCTGGGCAAATAGTGATGTATTTTTATTAGATGAAAACAAAGATCCCATTGTAGTTTCAGGGTGTCCACCAGATGCTTTTTCAAAAACGGGACAATTATGGGGCAATCCTATATATAATTGGGATTATCTAGAAAGCACCGGGTATAAATGGTGGATAGAGAGAATTAGAAAAAATGCTACTTTATATGATGTAATCAGAATAGATCATTTTAGAGGTTTTGAATCTTTCTGGCAAATTCCTTATGGTAAGAATACAGCTATAGATGGTAGGTGGGTAAAAGGTCCTGGAATGAAATTATTTAACGCAGTTAAAGACAAATTGGGAAAAGTAAGTATAATAGCAGAGGATCTTGGATATTTAACTAAAGATGTAATAAATTTTAGGATTGCTACAGGATATCCTGGCATGAAAGTACTGGAATTTGCTTTTGATAGTAGAGAAGAGAGTGATTATCTCCCTCATAATTATGATAAGAATTGTGTGGTATATATAGGTACTCACGATAATGAACCTATTATGGGCTGGTTTGAAAATGCCAGTAAAGAAGATGTGGAATTTTCTAAAAGATATTTGAAACTAACTGAAGATGAAGGATATAATTGGGGATTTATAAGAGGAGCATTGAGTTCTGTGGCTAAATTAGCCATTATACAAATTCAAGATTATCTTGGACTTGGTAATGAAGCCAGAATGAATATACCTTCTACAATAGGTGGAAACTGGCAGTGGAGGCTTAAAAAAGGTGATATTGACATTAAACTTGCAAGGAAAATTAATAGAATTACAAAATTGTATGGGAGGTAATTAATTTGATAGATATAAATGAATTTAAAAAGGATGTACAGAGATTTCTTAAAATAGATTATGCAGTAGATTTAGACAATGCAAAAACTTATCAAAAGTATAATGCAATTTCTAAATCTATTATGATAAGAATAATTGATGATTGGAATAAAACCTGTGAAGTTTATTCAAAAAATAAACAATCTCATTATTTTTCTGCTGAATTTTTAATGGGCAGAGCACTTGGAAATAATTTAATGAATCTAGGAATTTATGAAGACATAAAAAAAGCTTTGAATGATATGAACATAGATATAAATGATATTGAAGAAATAGAAGAAGATGCAGGGATTGGAAATGGAGGCCTTGGAAGATTAGCAGCTTGTTTTATGGATTCAGCAGCTACACAAAATTTACCTGTTACAGGATATGGAATTAGATATAGTCATGGACTTTTTAAGCAGAGTTTTAAAGATGGATTTCAAGTTGAAAGTGCAGACAATTGGCTTAAATATGGGGACCCATGGTCTATAAGATGTGATGAGGATATTGTAACTGTAGATTTTTCAGATTACAGCGTAAAAGCAGTACCTTATGATACTCCAATTATTGGTTATGGCACAAAGAATATCAATAAACTAAGACTTTTTAAGGCAGAGCCTATAAATGAATTTGATTTTAATGTTTTTAATAATCAGAAATATGACGAATCAGTTGAAGAAAAAAATAATGCAGATAATATATCAAGAGTATTGTATCCAAATGATTCTACAGATGCTGGAAAAATATTAAGGCTTAGACAACAGTACTTTTTTACAAGTGCAGCTTTAAAAGATATAATTAAGAAATTTAAAAAATATCATGGTAGCGATTTTAAATTATTCCCAAAATACAATGCAATTCAACTAAATGATACTCATCCGGTTTCAGCTATACCTGAATTTATAAGAATACTTACAAATGAAGAGGGTATAGATTTTGAAGATGCATGGAATATAACTGTAAATACATTTTCATATACAAATCACACTATAATGAGAGAAGCTCTTGAAGAATGGGATACTAAATTATATAAAAATTTATTGCCAGAAGTGTACAATATAATTAAAAAAATAGATAGAAGATTAATTAGAGAACTTCAATCAGCAGGATATGGATACGATAAAATAAATTCCATGAGAATAATATATAATGGAAAGATAAAAATGGCATATCTTGCAATCTACAGTTCTCATAATACAAATGGTGTGGCAGAGATACACACAAATATTCTTAAAAATAGAGAACTTAAGGATTGGAATGAATTATATAGTAAAAGATTTTTAAACATAACTAATGGAATTACTCCTAGAAGGTGGAGTGTGCTTTGCAATAGGGAACTATCATCATTTATAACGGAACTGTTAAAAAGTGATAGCTGGATTACAAATCTTCCATTGTTAAAAAATCTTGAAAAATATGCAGATGATAAAGAAGTGTTAAAAAGATTTTTAGATATAAAAAGAATAAAAAAAGTTCAGCTAGCAGAGTACATCAAAATTCATGAGAATATTAATATAGATCCTGATTCTATATTTGACGTTCAAGCTAAAAGATTACATGAATATAAAAGGCAGCTTTTAAATGCATTTGCTATTTTAGATTTATACTATAGATTAAAAGAAAATCCTGAAATGGATATTGTACCAAGGACATTTATTTTTGGAGCAAAAGCAGCACCGGGATATGTTAGAGCTAAAGCTATAATAAAATATATCAATGAAATAGCTAAACTCATAAATGAAGATTTTTCAATAAGTGGGAAAATTAAAGTAGTTTTTATTCAGAACTATGGTGTATCATATGGAGAAAAATTATTTCCAGCTGCAGATATTTCTGAGCAAATTTCAACAGCAGGTAAGGAAGCATCAGGCACTGGAAATATGAAACTTATGCTAAATGGAAGTCCAACTATAGGTACTTACGATGGAGCTAATATAGAAATAGTACAAGAAGCAGGTATGGAAAATAATTTTATATTCGGTGCTCGTTTTGAGGAGCTTGAGAAAATAAAGGAAAATTATGATCCTAAGGAATATTATAATACTGTGCCAGGACTTAAAAGAGTAGTAAATACATTAATAGATGGAACTTTTGATGATAATGATACTGGAATGTTTGAAGATCTCTATAATTCTTTACTTGAAAGTACAAAAACAGATAGAGCAGATACTTATTTTGTGCTTAAAGATTTTGAAGATTATAGGAATACTCAGTCAAAGGTAAATGAAGCATACAAAGACAGAATGTCCTGGGCAAGAAAGTGCTGGATTAATATTGCAAATGCAGGTAAATTTAGCAGCGATAGAAGTGTAAAAGAGTATGCAGATAAAATATGGCATATACATCCATGTAAATTCTAAAAATTGTTTTTAAGTGGCTGTATTTAATATATAAAAAGAGTACTTGATAAAATTTTATCAAGTACTCTTTTTGATTTGTAAAATGATCTTAAAGTTATATATTGTCTTGATCTGTTAAAATTAATGGACCGTCTTCTGTTATTGCAATGGTATGTTCGTATTGAGCTGACAGACTTCCATCAACTGTACGAGCTGTCCAGCCATTTTCATCTGTAATAGTTTCATAAGAACCTATATTTATCATAGGCTCTATTGTAATTACCATACCATTTCTAAGCTTAATGCCTCTTCCTGGTCTACCATAGTGAGGAACTGCTATATCATCATGCATAACTTTACCTATGCCATGACCGGTATAATCACGAACTACAGAATATCCTAAAGATTCTGCATAAGTTTGAATTTCATGACCTATGTCACCTATGTGGTTTCCAACAGTTGCCTTTGCTATTCCCTTGTAAAGACACTCCTTTGTAACCTTCATAAGGTCTTCTGCTTGCTTTGATATTTTGCCTACTGCATAGGACCATGCAGAGTCAGCTAGCCAACCATCTAAGTTTACAACCATGTCTATAGTTACTATATCTCCTTCTTTTAGAGGCTTTTTACTTGGGAATCCATGGCAAATTTCGTCATTTACTGATGCACATGTGGCATAGGGAAAATCCATATAACCTTTTTGTTCTGGTGTAGCATTATTTTTTTTAAGATAATCCTCAACAAATTCATCTATTTCCATGGTAGTTATGCCAGGCTTTATCATTTTGCTTATTTCTTTATGACAAGATGCAAGTATTTTACCTGCTTCTTTCATATAACCTATTTCTTTTTTCGTTTTTATATCTATCAAATCACTCGCCTCTATCTTAAAATTTATTTAGTGGTTTACTTTATATTCTAACATTTATTTTGTATAAATTAAATGCATCTGAGCATAGATTTTACAGACAATTTTAAATTTGTCACGAAAGGTGTCTGTCAAAATTAAAGTATTAAGGCTTGTAAAAACGTTTACTCAATACTATATTATAACTATAAAAGATAAGGAGGTATTTATATGGAGATTCATAAAAAAAATTCTACTCAAAAAAAGGGTGGAAATGTAAAAGCTAAAGTGCAAAAATTTGGTGGATTCTTAGCAGGAATGGTAATGCCAAATATAGGAGCATTTATAGCTTGGGGACTTATAACAGCATTATTTATTCCAACAGGATGGATTCCTAATGAAAATTTTAATAAACTTGTAGGACCAATGATTACTTATCTGTTACCTTTACTTATAGGTTATACAGGTGGTAAGTTGGTGTATGGTACAAGAGGTGGAGTAGTTGGTGCAATAGCAACAATTGGTGTTATTGTTGGATCTTCTGTAACTCAGTTCCTTGGAGCTATGATAATGGGGCCTCTTGGAGCATATCTTATAAAGAAATTTGATAACCTTGTAAAGGATAAGATTCCTACAGGATTTGAAATGCTTGTTAATAACTTTTCAGCTGGGATTTTAGGAGGAATTTTTGCATTAATAGCATTTTCAGTAATAGGACCTGTAGTTGGAGCATTTACTGTTGCACTTGGACAAGGTGCAAAGTGGATAACGGAAGCTAAGCTTCTCCCTCTTATAGCAATATTTGTAGAACCTGGTAAAATACTATTTTTAAATAATGCAATAAATCATGGAATATTTGATCCTTTGGGAATAGCGCAAGTTAAAGAGATTGGAAAGTCAGTATTTTTCTTACTTGAATCAGATCCAGGCCCTGGACTTGGAGTATTGCTTGCTTATTGTATATATGGTAAAGGAAATGCCAAACAATCTGCACCTGGTGCTGTAATAATTCACTTTTTAGGTGGAATTCATGAAATATACTTCCCATATGTACTCATGACACCACTTCTTCTTGTAGCTGTAATAGCAGGTGGAATGGCTGCAGACTTAACATTTGTACTTACAGGTGCTGGACTTGTGGCTTCAGCATCACCGGGAAGTATATTTGCTGAAATTGCAATGAGTCCTAAAGGAGGACTACTTCCTGTATTATTTGGTATACTTGTTGGTACAGTAGTTTCGTTTTTGGTAAGCTGTCCTATATTGAAGATGAGCGGTGTATCAGATGATGAATCTTTTGATAAGGCAAAAGATATTGTTGGAGAAATGAAGTCTGAGAGTAAAGGAAATAAAATTGGAAATAATAATACAATTGAAGCTTCAAATGATATTCCAAATCTTATAGTATTTGCTTGTGATGCAGGAATGGGATCATCTGCAATGGGAGAGTCAATACTCAAGAAGAAGTTGAAAGATGCTGGCTTTGAAATTAAAGTAAAACATGCAGCTGTAAATGAAATACCTGAAGATGCTGAAGTTGTATTTACTCAGGAAAGTCTAAAGGAAAGAGCTCTTATGGTAGTACCAAACGCTAAAATTGTAACTGTTAAAAATTTCTTAGATAATAAAGTTTATGATGAATATATAAAATCTCTAAAAAAAGATTGAGAAAATAAATTTTAATATTTTATATAAATTAAATGCATCTGAGCATAGATTTCACAGACAATTTTAAATTTGTCATGAAAGATGATTGTCATAATTGAAGTAGTGGGACTTGTAACAACGTTTACCGCATACTATATTATAACTATAAAAGACAGGGAGGTATTTGACATGGAAACTTACAAAAAAAGTCCTACTACTAAAAAAAGTCACAACGTAAAAGCTAAAGTGCAAAAATTTGGTGGATTCCTAGCAGGAATGGTAATGCCAAATATAGGAGCATTTATAGCTTGGGGACTTATAACAGCATTATTTATTCCAAAAGGATGGATTCCCAATGAAAATTTTAATAAACTTGTAACACCAATGATTACTTATCTGTTACCTTTACTTATAGGTTATACAGGTGGTAAGTTGGTGTATGGTACAAGAGGTGGAGTAGTTGGTGCAATAGCAACAATTGGTGTTATCGTTGGATCTTCTGTAGTCCAGTTTCTTGGAGCAATGATCATTGGACCTCTTGGAGCATATCTTATAAAGAAATTTGATAACCTTGTAAAGGATAAGATTCCTACAGGATTTGAAATGCTTGTTAATAACTTTTCAGCTGGGATTTTAGGAGGAATTTTTGCACTAATAGGGTTTTCAATAATAGGACCTGTAGTTGGAGCATTTACTGTTGTACTTGGACAAGGTGCAAAGTGGATAACGGAAGCTAAGCTTCTTCCTCTTATAGCAATAGTTGTAGAACCTGCTAAAGTACTATTTTTAAATAATGCAATAAATCATGGAATATTTGATCCTTTAGGGATAGAACAAGTTAAAGAGATTGGAAAGTCAGTATTTTTCTTAATTGAAGCAGATCCAGGACCTGGACTTGGAATATTGCTTGCTTATTGTATATATGGTAAAGGAGATGCAAAGAGGTCTGCACCTGGTGCTGCAATAATCCACTTCTTTGGTGGAATTCATGAAATATATCTCCCATATGTACTTATGACACCACTTCTTCTTGTAGCTGTAATAGCAGGTGGAATGGCTGCAGACTTAACATTTGTACTTACAGGCGCTGGACTTGTGGCTTCAGCATCACCGGGAAGTATATTTGCTGAAATTGCAATGAGCCCTAAAGGAGGACTATTTCCTATATTATTTGGTATACTAGTAGGTACAGTAGTTTCATTTTTGGTAAGCTGTCCTATATTGAAGATGAGTGGTGCATCAGATAGTGAATCTTTCGATAATGCAAAAGAACTTGTTGGAGAGATGAAGGCTGAGAGCAAAGGAAATAAAATTGGAAATAATAATACAATTGAAGCTTCAAATGATATTCCAAGTCTTATAGTATTTGCTTGTGATGCAGGAATGGGATCATCTGCAATGGGAGAGTCAATACTCAAGAAGAAGTTGAAAGATGCTGGCTTTGAAATTAAAGTAAAACATGCAGCTGTAAATGAAATACCTGAAGATGCTGAGGTTGTATTTACTCAGGAAAGTCTAAAGGAAAGAGCTCTTATGGTAGTACCAAAGGCTAAAATTGTAACTGTTAAAAATTTCTTAGATAATAAAGTTTATGATGAATATATAAAATTTTTAAAAAAATAATTGAGTAGGTGGTGCTGTGGATAATTTAAGTAAATTTACTGCTAGGCAGAAATTTATTATAAATGCTATATTAGAAGAAAATTCTTTAAGTGTTAAGGAGATTTCAAAACAATTTGATGTAAGCGACCGTACTATACTAAGAGAGGTAAATGCTATAAACAATATGCTTAAACCTAAGAAGATAAGTATATATGATAATAATTCAAACTTAAGCATAATGGGAAAAAAGAAAGACATAGATTACCTTGAAAAGTCTTTAGATGGGATACCACTTCAGTGGCTGCTTAGTCAGGATCAGAGATTACTTATAATTACAGCCCAGCTTCTTTTAACAGATGAGCCATATAAATTGGCATTTTTCAGCTATCAGCTCAATGTGACAGAGGGAAGCATAAGCCTTTATATGGATAAGATAAAATATTGGCTAAGGGTAAGGTATCTTACTCTGAAAAGAAAAAGAGGATATGGCATAAGCGTAGAGGGATCTGAATGGATAAAGAGAAATTCAATTGTAGAACTCATATATGACTTAAAGCCTATAGATGAGTTGTGTGCCTATGTATATGGGAATAAAAAAAATAAAGTTATAGATATGTTTTTCAAAATACTGTTTGGTAAAAGACTGTTTTCAATTTCAAAGAATCTAGTTGATATTTTTGAAAACAATGTATTTAAAATGGATGACACAATTTATCTGAGCTCACTTATTCATGTGCTTATATCTTTGAAAAAAACTGAACTTGGGAATTCTATTGAACTTCCTGATTATTTGATTCAAGATGTAGTTTCATCAGAAAAATTTGGCTTTTTAACTGAAATTAAAGAATATCTTGAATCTGAGAATATAATTATTACAGATAGTGAACTTACTTATATTGTAATTCATCTTCTTGGTTCTAAGTACATTTACAAAGAAAATGGTAAGTTCCAGGAGTTTGGGGTTTCCTTTGAAGATATATCAAAAGAGCTTTTATATGAAGTAGGGAAAAAACTTCATATGGAAATCAAATATGATAGACAGCTTATTGCAGGATTATCACAGCATATAAATTTTGCACTTTATAGAGTAAATATGGATATGCCTGTTAAAAATACTATTTTAGATGAAATAAAAGAATATTACAGTGATATTTTTGAAGCTGTAACTTATGCATGTAAATTAATATTTTCTAAATACAATATAAGTATGACATTAGATGAAATAGGTTTTATAACTATGCACATTGGTCTATTTATAGAAAAAACTAATAGTTTAAACAATAAATTTTCTTTTCTTATAATATGTCCAAATGGTATAGGAACTGCTAAAATACTTGCAAATAAACTTAAATCTGCAATACAAAATATAAAAAGTATAAAAATTGAGTCTTTCAAAGATTGGCAGGAAGAAAGTAAAAAATATGACATAGTTATTTCAACTGTAAATGTTGATCCAAATACGAAAAAAAATCATGAAAATGTAATTGTAGTGTCACCTTTTTTGAAAAAGGATGATATAGAAAATATAAATGAATATATTTCAAAGTTAAGCAAAAATAGAATGAATTTTAACAAGTCTAAATTAATTTCAGATGATGTTAAAAGTGAAAATTTAGAAAAAGAAAATGATCTAAATTTAGATAAATATAATAATAGTATAGATTCTATTATAGATAATATAATTGTTGAAACAATAGACACTAAATCAGTTGATGATCTAATAAAAATCATTACAAAAAATGCTTATGAAAATGGTATTTTAAGTAGTAGAGAGGAAGTCGAAAGGCTTATAATTGCCAGGGAAAAGTTAGGTAATGTAGTTGTACCAAATTCTCATATAGCACTTCTTCATACTAGATCAGATTGTGTAGTAATTCCTTTTGTAGGAGTATACAGAATAAAGAATAATATGAAATTGAGAAGTGTTGGATTTGCATATGAATATGTTGATACATTTGTAGTATTACTTGCAAGGAAAAAAGAGAAGTCTTATGTACTTGAACAGATGGGGAAAATAAGTATGTCCCTTATAGAAAATAGAAGATTATGTAAAATTTTAAGAAATTCAAATATTAATGAACTCAGTAGAGAAATTAGAAAAATACTTTGTAAGGAGGATATATAATGAAATCAGAAATACTTTGTGAAAATAATATATTATTAAATGTTGAAAGTGAAACTAAAGATGAAGCTATAAAAAGAGTGGGAAGACTTCTTGTAGACAATGGATATGTAGATGAAAAATATATAGAAGGTATGATAAAGAGAAATGAAGATGTAAGTACTTATATAGGTAATGGAGTGGCAATTCCCCATGGAATGAATGAATATGTAAAATGTATAAAACATTCTGGAATTGTAATTGCACAGTATCCTAATGGAGTTGATTTTGGTGATGGAGATATAGCATATCTCGTAATAGGAATTGCAGGTAAAAATGACGATCATATGGAAATACTTTCGAAAATAGCACTTACATGCCAGTATGAAGAGAATGTAAAAAAATTAGTTAAAACAAGTAATAAACAGGAAATAATAGATTTAATTTTGGAAGAAGATTAGTAAAAATCAAACTATTTTATTTAGAAAAGGGGTAATATTTTATGAAAACAAGAGCAGTAAGACTTTATGGAAAAAATGATTTAAGATTAGAGGAGTTTGAACTACCTGAAATAAAAGATGATGAAATACTTGTTAAAGTTGTATCTGACAGCATATGTATGTCAACTTATAAAGCTGCTATTCAAGGACCTGATCACAAGAGAGTTCCAAAAGATGTTGATAAAAATCCAGTAATAGTTGGACATGAATTTGCAGGAGATATAGTAAAAGTAGGTGCAAAGTGGAAAGGTCAATTTAAAGAAGGTGGAAAGTTTGCACAGCAGCCTGCACTTAATTACAAAGGAAGTATGGCATCACCTGGATATTCTTATAAATATTTTGGTGGAGATGCAACATATATGATAATACCTCACGAAGTAATGGAGATTGGGTGCCTTTTAAATTACAATGGAGAGTCATATTACGAAGCATCTCTTGCAGAGCCAATGTCATGTATAATAGGTGGATATCATGCATGTTTCCACACAAAAATGGGATCATATCATCATGAGATGGGTATAAAAGAAGGAGGAAAACTTGCACTTCTTGCTGCAGCAGGCCCAATGGGACTTGGAGCTGTAGAATATGTAATAAATTGTGATAGAAGACCATCACTACTTGTTGTAACTGACATAGATGAAAGTAGAATAAAAAGAGCAAAAGAGATATATAATAGAGATAAGGTAAAGAAAGAAAAGGGAGTAGACTTAATATTTGTAAATACAGGAAAAATAGAAAACTCTACTGAATATTTGATAAACCTTACAGATGGAACAGGATTTGACGATGTTTATGCTTATACACCTGTTAGACAGGTAGTTGAGCAAGCTGATAAAATACTTGGAAGAGATGGATGTTTGAATTTCTTTGCAGGACCTACAGATAAGAATTTCAGTGGGGAACTAAATTACTATAATGTTCACTATGGATCAACTCATGTAATAGGTACAACTGGAGGAAATACAGATGACCTTAAAGAATCTTTGAAGATGACAGAAAGTGGTTTAATGAATCCTGCAGTTATGGTAACACATATAGGTGGACTTAATTGTGTACCAGAAACTACATTGAATCTTCCTAAAATTCCTGGTGGTAAAAAGCTAATATACACAAATATAGATATGGAACTTACAGCTATAGATGATTTTGAAAAGAAGGGAGAAACAGATCCACTGTTTGCAGAACTTGCTAAGATAACAAAGAAACACAATGGACTTTGGAGTGCTGAAGCTGAGAAATATCTTCTTAGTACAATTAAATAGATTTAGAGCATGAGCAAAGATTTGTTAAAAATCTTTGCTCATTTTTTTAAATTGTTTTGTGAATATCATGTGACGGATTTTTAGATACAGTATCTATGGCTAAAGCTATTTCTTTTATTATATTTGTTCTAAATTCTTCTGATATCATATTTGATTTAGAATATAATAAACCTTTTTCAGTGGAAAAATATTTTGGAGGAATTCTGTTAAGCACTAGAGCTTTCATATCATTTAAACATATAGGACATTTACATATATTATCATAATTTTTAAGAATTTCCGGAAGTAAAGTGTCAATTACAGTTTCCATATAATTTTTAATCAATTAGTTCACTCCTCTATGATTTTAATTCAAGATTAATATTGTTTTTAAAATGTAATATATGTTAATTATACCACATACTTATATAATAAATGCATTACAGAAGTTTAATTGGAAAAAATTCTTATAATATAGCATATCTCGCTATCGCTTACTTTATCTATGGAATACTTATTGCAGAGAGATATAAAGTCTTCTTTTACAATATTGTATGTTTCTCTGTTTTCTATTATATATTTTTCCTTTTCTGGATATTCAGCTGAAGATTCCCCTGCTTTTAATCTGCTCATTAAAAAAGCCAAATGAAGGATTAAACCAATTTTGCTTTCTTCACGAAGTTTTAAGAATAACTTTGATTCTAATGTCTGTATAAAAGCTATTATATTATTATAGAGTTCAACTCCATCTAAGTTGCTTATATTTTCATTGATTATAAGAGGCATTTTTATAAGAGTAGTTTTAATATCAATGCTTTCTTGAAGTTCTTTTATTACTTTCATGTTTATAACATCATACATATTGTATTGTTTTATATCTATATCTACTGGAAATGAAGATATTATAAACAAGATTTCTGTTTTCTTCTGTATCTTATTTAGAGTTCTAATAAAGTAATTTTTATCTAAACAATTAAGACAGATTATTTCAAATAATTCCCTGTCATATTTAAGATTGTTATTTAAAAAACTTTTAATTGCAACAGAACCACCTTCACCAGTCAGACAAGCGGTTATAATAGCTATTTTATTTTTAGAATTTTTTCCTTTTTTCAAAGAAGGATTAACCTCGAAATATGAATTTACAAGGAGGACATCTTTGTAGATGTTATCTAATGGCAATCCTAAAAGAGATTTTCTAGCTGCTTCAAGTACATGTAGAGTTGAAACAAGTGGAATAATTTTAACTGGAACATTGAATTCTTCCTGTATAACTTCTGCAAAGGATATAAGAGAACCCATATCCACAAGTAACAGGTATCCATCATATGTGGTGTCTTTTTTTACTAAATTTCTAAGTTTATCTAAAACTACAGATGGACTTACATCTAGTGGAGCATTAATACCAACTACGCAGTTTTCGCATAGAAGTTTATTTGCAACATTGGCCATAGAGGTTGCTGTAGATTCTCCATGGGAAATGAGTATTACCTTTACTTTGTTTTTATGATTAAACTTATTTTCCTGAGTTAGAAAAATTGTTATATAGGCTGCTTCTTCATCAGGAATAGGTCTGTGTATATAATCTTCAATAATTTTTTTTGCTTTAACAGCCACCTTAAATTCTAAAGGATATAATGTTTTTATTTTGCTTAGATTATTGTTAGGAATAACTTTATTTGATTCTACTCTGTTGATTAATGCGTTTATATGTAAAGCTAATGCAGTATACATATTGTTGCTAAAGTTAATTTTAAGTTCATTTGAAATAAAATATAAAACTTTATTAATACAATTTAATATATCCTCACCAACAATACTTAAAAGATTATTTTTGTTAATTTCTAATGAGGTAGTATTAGTATTTTTTTCAAAGTATTTTATGACATCATTTCCTAGAATATTTTCTATTGCTATATCTGATATTCCTTGGGACTTTAAAGTATTTAATTTCTGCTCTATGAATTTGTATATAGTGTTATTTTTGTTATAAGAATTTTTGGGCTTAGAATTTATAGACTTTGAAAATTTAAAGAATTCAACTTCTTCTCCCAAAAGTTTATTCCATAAAATTCTGTGCTCTTTCTTTTTATAAAGTCCTTCCTGAATATAGGCAGGAAGATCCCTGCTACATATTCTTACATCATTTCTTACCTTAGTTAGAAATTTAGAATAAGCTTTAGCACAGGCAAGTTGTATATCACTTTTTAATTGTCCTATATTATTTGGACAATCATAGGATAAGAAGGCTCTTATAGAGTTTGAAGATACATATATACATCTATTTAATTTTATACTCTCCATTTTAAAAAAGTTTTTGATCAAATAAAGTCTTTCTTCTAAAGAACGGTCTTTTAAAGATGGAATTTTTATAACCATTGGAATTCTTCTAGTAAATGTTTTTAATAGTGCAGAATTAGGATCTTCAGTAGTAGCAGAAATAATAAGTACATCAGAAGTTCTAGTTTCATCATCTCCCATGCGCCTAAATTTGCTTGTATCTAAAAAAGTGAAAAGTGCTTCTTGTCCTTCAGGTGGAAGTCTGTGGACCTCATCTAAAAAAAGTATGCCTCCATTTGCCTTTTCTATTAATCCTATTTTATCGGATTCTGCACCAGTATAGGCTCCTTTTTTGACACCAAATAGTTGAGAAGTTAGAAGTTGAGCGTTATTACTGTAGTCTGCACAATTAAAAGTTATAAAGGGGGAGTCCTTTGGTTTTATCCCAGTTTCTACTGCATACTTGTGCATTAATGATGCAAACATTGATTTTCCTACTCCAGTGTCACCTAATATTAAGCAGGGCATTCCCTTTGGTGGATATAAAATTGCAGCTTTTGCTTGTTCAGCAGGCTGTTTTAAGCTAGTACAATTTTCAACTAATTTATCTAATTCGTATTTTTTGTTCAAGTTTTTTTTATTATCTTTAATAAAAAATAAAACTGGTCTTCCAGAAGATTTATATAGTTTACCTTCCTTACACAATATATTGAGTTCGTGACTTACATTTGCTCTAGATATATTTAAAATAGTGGAAAGTGTTTTAGCATCAATTCCATTTTCATCATGTAATTCTAAAAGTTTATTGTATATAATATCTTTCCTTTTCATACAATCTCTCCTTAAACTAAATTAATTATATTATATACATTAAAGAAAAAAATTTCCACATAGAGTTTTAAAAATAAAACACTATATTTAATTTATACAGAAGTAAAAACAAAACTGTAAAACACTAGTTAAATTTAATTGAAACACTATTAAATATTAAAACACTATAGGCTAAAATTGCTTTTGATTAAAGAAAAATGGCATTGAATGATGTATTTTAGTGTTTTGGCATGGAGCTTGCTATATAATTTAGTGTAAATATTTAAAGGCACACTAAGAATATATTTGGGAGTGAGGAAAATGGAGCTAGAGGAAGTAATAATGAATATAATAATTTCTGCAGGAGAGGCTAGAGCTTTTGCTTATGAAGCGCTTCATAAGGCAAATGAAGGAAAGTATGACGAAGCTGATGATTTAATGAAAAAGGCTAATGAAGAAATTGGTAAGGCACATAATGTACAAACTTCTCTTATTCAAAAAGAAGCAAATGGTGAAAAATTGGATGTGTCAGTTTTATTTGTACATGCACAAGATCATATAATGACAGCTATATCAGAAAAAAATCTAATTAAAGAGATAATTGATTTAAGAAAGGTAGTAAATTCTTTAATAAATAAATAAAGAATTTAAACTATAATATACAAATAAATAGGAGGTAATAATTGTGATGAAAATTACATTATTTTGTAATGCTGGTATGTCAACTAGTATGTTAGTTAAAAAAATGCAAAAGGCAGCTAAGGATAAGGGAATGGAAGATGTTTGTATTGAAGCATATCCAGAAGCAGAGTTAGAAGCTCAACTTGAGAAAGGAGTATCTGTAGTACTGCTTGGACCTCAGATTAAGTTTTTATTAGAAAAAATAAAGTCTATTTGCGAGCCAAAGGGTGTTCCAGTAGATGTTATTAATTCAGTTGATTATGGAATGATGAATGGAGCCAAAGTTTTAGAACACGCATTGAAACTAGCAAAACAATAATTTTAATTATAAGTACCCCTTATTACCATTATAGGGAAAGTAGGGATGATCCTTAAATTAACAGTAATAGTAGAGGTACCTATAATAAATTTATAACTAATATAAGTATAATACAAATTTATTTTTTTAAAGTACAATATTTTAAAATAAATAGATTTAGTGAAATAAAAAATTACAGAGAAAAGAGGTAAAAGACATGAAATTTCCACATGATTTTTTATTTGGAGCGGCTTCAGCTTCATATCAAGTAGAAGGTGCATGGAATGAAGATGGAAAAGGCATTTCAAATTGGGATGTATTTTCTAAAATTCCAGGAAAGACATTTGAAGGAACTAATGGAGATGTTGCAGTAGATCACTATCACAGATATAAAGAAGATATTAAACTCATGGCTGAAATGGGACTGGAGTCCTATAGATTTTCCATATCATGGCCAAGAATAATACCAGATGGGGATGGAGAAATTAATCAGAAAGGTATAGACTTTTACAATAATTTGATAAATGAATGTTTAAAATATGGTATTGTTCCATTTGTTACTTTATACCATTGGGATTTACCACAAACATTAGAGGAAGATGGTGGATGGACAAGTAAGAGGACTGTTAAAGCCTTTAGGAAATATGCAAATACATGTTTTAAGGCATTTGGAGATAGGGTAAAACACTGGATTACATTTAATGAAACTATTGTCTTTTGCTCTTTAGGATATTTAACAGGGGGACACCCACCAGGAATAAAAAATCAGCCTAAAAAATATTTTCAGGCTATACACAATGTATTTATTTCACATGCTCAGGCTGTAAAGGATTATAAGGAGTTGAGGCAATTTGGTGAAATAGGTATAACTCATGTATTTTCACCTGCATTTAGTGTAGATGATAGTTCAGATAATAAATTTGCTGCATATCATGCAAACCAATATGAAATTGCACTTTACTACGATCCAATACTCAAGGGCACATATCCAAAATATGTAGTAGATCAGTTAATAGAAAAGAACTATAAACCTGATTGGACTGAAGAAGAACTAGAATTATTGAAATCTTCTGCACCTCTAAATGACTTCGTTGGTTTAAATTACTATCAACCTAAAAGAGTTATGAAAAATGATAGTGAATGTGAGAATGAAGAAATGACTAGAGAAAAGTCAACTGGAGCACCTGGAAATGTATCTTTTGATAAGGTATACAAAACTGTAAAAGTAGATGGAAAAAAGTACACTAAATGGGGTTGGGAGATTGCTCCAGATGCATTTTTAGAAGGACTTAGGATGATAAAGGCTGATTATGGGGATATAAAGATATATATTACAGAAAATGGTCTTGGAGATGAAGACCCAATAATTGAAGGGGAAATAGTAGATATACCTAGAATAAAATATATAGAACAACATTTAAAAGTAGTAAAAAAGGCTATTCAAGAAGGTATAAATTTGAAAGGTTATTATGCTTGGTCGGCAATAGATTTATTGAGTTGGCTAAATGGATATAAAAAGCAATATGGATTTATCTATGTGGATCACAAAGATAATTTAAAGAGGAAGAAAAAAGCATCATTTTATTGGTACAAGAAAATAATTCAAGAGAGAGGGGAAAACCTTTAAAAATCATGGGATTTTGTAATAGATGTTAAAGTTAAATTTAAGAGGAGGTTTTATGATGGGAAAAATTGAAACAAACTTAGATAAAATTTCATCTAAGTTGATGAAGTTTGCTAATGCCAAGCCAATAATTGCAATTAAAGATGGTCTTATGCTAGTAATGCCATTAACGCTAATAGGTTCCATATTTTTGTTGCTTGCTAATATACCTTTAGATGGTTGGGCACCATTAATGACAAGTATTTTTGGTGAGAATTGGGCGGTACCTTTAAATCAAGTTTCAGGAGCAACTTTTGATATTATGGCTTTAGTATCTGTATTTGGTATCGCATATAATTATGCAAAAAAAGAAAAATGTGAACCAATATCGGCAGGAATATTAAGTATAGTATCATTTTTAATAATCATGCCATCTACAGTTACTGGAAAGGCTGGAGATTCAATAGGTGGAGTTATTATTAAAAATTGGACTGGTGGAAAAGGAATGATAGCTGCAATAATTGTAGGACTATTTACTGGATATGTTTATTCCTGGTTTATAAAGAGAAATATAAGAATTAAGATGCCAGAAGGTGTTCCAGAAGGTGTTTCTAATGCTTTTTCAGCATTGATTCCAGGCTTTGTTATTATAACAATATCTATGTTAGCATATGCTCTTTTCCAGTACTTTGTAGGAAAAACTCTTATAGAAGTAATATATGCAGTATTACAAATACCACTACAGGGGTTAACTGACTCCTTGGGAGCTGCAATAATCATACCTTTTGTAATTTCATTCTTATGGTGGTTTGGTATACATGGTGCAGCACTAATAGGTGGTGTAATGGGACCATTACTTCAAGCTAATGGACTAGCTAATCAGGAACTTGTTAATAAAGGAATTCACTTAGTAGCAGGACAAAATGCACATATAGTAACTCAGCAGTTTGTGGATCAATTTATAACATTTGGTGGATCAGGAATGACATTAGGCCTTGTTATATCAATGGTACTTTTAGCAAAGTCATCTCATTTAAAAACTTTAGGGAAATTGTCATTAGTACCAGGATTATTTAATATAAATGAACCAATATTATTTGGTTTTGCAATTGTGTTGAACCCTATGATGTTTATACCATTTGTTCTTGTACCAGTACTATCAGGAATTATTACCTATTTTTCATTAGCTATTCATTTGATACCTGCTTTTACAGCGGTACAAGTTCCTTGGACAACTCCACCTATTATATCCGGATTTATAGTTGGTGGTTGGAGAGCAGCATTATTACAAGCAGTACTTATTGTAATGGCAGCTTTAGTTTATTTACCATTTTTAAAGGCACAAGATAAGAAGTCTTTAGAAGAAGAAGAACTTGCAAAGGTTGAAAGCAAGTAATACAATTATTAAATATTATTTAAGAAAAAGTAGACTATTAATTTAGTCTACTTTTTTAGGTTTATATTCAGATAGAAGTTTCAATGCAGATTTTGATAAAATCTCCATTCCATAGGCAAGGGAATCCTCATCTATATCAAATTTAGGATGATGCTGTGGATATATTATATCTTTTTCAGGATTGTTTATTCCTATAAATATGAAGCATCCAGGGATTTCTTGTAAGTAGTATGAAAAGTCTTCGCTGCTCATAAAAGGTTGTATTTCATGTGCGTTATCATTGAGAACTTCTTTTCCTGCTTTTAAAACTATACTTGTAACTTTAGGGTCATTTTCAAGAACATAAGTGCAAGGTTCTCTTTTAATTGAACATTTTGCTCCAGCCATGTCACAGATATCTTCAACAATTTTTTTAATATGAGAATATATATCTTCTCGTACATTTTCATCAAGGGACCTTATAGTTCCTTTAAGCAGAGCTTTGCCTGCTATTGAATTGTAAACTTCGCCGGATTGAAACATTCCAACTGATACTACGGCTTGTTTCATTGGATCTATATCTCTTCCTACAATTGTGTTTAATGCAACTACTATTTGAGATGCAGTTAATACCTGAAGATATACCTGCTGTACCTATTGGTAATGATTGCCAAAGATGCAAACCTATAATGGCATCTACATCTTTAAGACCACCATCTTCTATAATTGCATGGGCTCCAGAGCCATCTGCTACTTCCTCTTCACTTGGTTGAAATATAAATCTTATTGTGCCATTTATTTGGCTTCTAAGTTCAGATAGAATTTTTATAACTCCAATTAATATTGCTGTATGACCATCATGACCGCAAGCATGACAGGCACCTTTATTTTCAGATTTATATGGGCTATCTCTTTCTTCATCTATAGCTAATGCATCTATATCAGCGCGAATTGCTATTGTATTTCCTGGATTTTTACCTCTTAAATCTGCTATGATACCTGTTTTACCTGCTATTCTTATATCTAAGTCCATAGTACTTAATATATCAATAATTTTTTTCTGAGTATTAAATTCCTTTTTGCTGACTTCAGGATGCTTGTGAAAGTACCTTCTTAGCTTTATAATCTCTGGATAATACTTCTGGGTTAATGCCTTTATATTGTCCATATTGTAATCCTCCTAATTATTCTTAAGTTTTTTATATATTTTGTAGATATTTATAATATTTTTAATCTTATCGTTATAGGATACCATAAAATAATAACTTGTAAATATAAAAAATTAAATTATTATCTATAGTTGCAAAATATAAATGTTTAGAATACATAAAAATAAGTATTCTATAATAAACACTTTACTATTCTAAATTAAATGGTATATTATAATTATAAATAATTTAAACCAATATTTATTAAAAAATAAATAATTAATGGGGGCATACATTATGAAAAACAAACTTGTAATAGTTGGAACTGGACATGTTGGATCTACTGTAATAAACACTGCTTTATCTCTTAACTTATTTTCAGAAATAGTTACTATAGATAAAAAGAAGAATAAAGCTAAAGGTGAAGCACTTGATGTAAGTCACAGTACTCCTTTTGAGTACAATCCAAACACAAGAGTTTATTCTGGAGGTTATGAAGAATGTGCAGATGCTAATGTAATTATAATATCTGCAGGTCCAAGTATAATGCCAGATGATAAAGCTGACAGGCTAATACTTGCAGAAAGAAATGTTCCAGTTATGAAAGATGTAATGAGTTCAATATCAAAATACACTAAAGATGCTGTAATTATAATAATTACAAATCCACTTGATGTAATGGTATATTATGCAGAAAATTTCTTTGGATATCCAAAAAATAAGGTATTTGGAACAGGAACAAGTTTGGATTCTGCACGTTTTAGAAGAATTATTGCAAATAAATATGATGTGGATCCTAAAAGCGTACAGGGGTATATGCTTGGAGAACATGGGAATTCTGCATTTCCTGCATGGAGTAGATTAAATATTGCTGGAGTACATAGTGATGATTTAGATAAATATTTCACTTCAAAGGAACCACTTGATCGCGAAAAAATAGCTTCAGAAGTGGTACAAGTTGCATATGATGTATTGAATTTGAAAGGATGGACAGATTCAGGCATTGCAATGGCTGCATGTAGGCTAGCAAAGGCAGTTGTTTTAAATGAGAGAAGTGTACTTCCTGTTTCTACTACTCTTGAAGGAGAATATGGACTTACAGATGTTGCACTTAGTATTCCATGTATTATAACAAATGAAGGAGTTGAAAGAAGAGTTCCAGTTCCTCTATCTGAAGATGAAGTTGAAAAACTTAAAAAAAGTGCAGAAAGTATCAAAAAGACAATTAACTCAGTAAATTTAGGGAAGTAACAATTTAAACTAAATATTTATTCTTTATAAGCTAAACTTATATATAAGTTTAGCTTATAAAACTATAAAGAATTATAATTTTAATAATCTATATTTTTTTGATATTATTTAAACAATGATTAAAATAATAGATTTTGGAGGACTTAGAATGAATAAAAAAAAGATTGCAAGAGTTAAAGCTTGATGGATTTATAAGTCAAAAAAATGTTGGTTATTTTTCACTTAGAATTATAGCTCCAGCTGGAAAGATGTCAGTAGAAAAAATGAAATATGTAAATGAGATAGCTAATAAATATGGTAGAGGATACATAAGTTTTACAACAAGGCTTTCTATTGAAATTCCATGGATCAAGGAAGAAGATATAGAAAATGTTAAATCAGATTTAAAAAAATGCGGACTGTATTCAGGGGGAACAGGCAAGATTGTAAGACCAATTGTTGCATGTAAAGGTACTGTGTGTCCTCATGGATTGATTGATACACAGGGAATAGCTGAAAGACTTCACAAAAAGTATTTTGCAACTAAATTGCCATCCAAACTTAAAATTGGAATAGTAGGTTGCCCTAACAATTGTGCTAAAGCATCAATAAATGATATAGGATTTATGGGACAGAAGATACCTAAGTTTCAAGAAGAAAACTGCAAAAGTTGTGGATTATGCGTATCTGTATGCAGGGCAGGTGCTATAACAAAGGAAGATGGCAAAATTGTAAGAGATGCTGAAAAATGTGTAGGATGTGGAAAGTGCATAAATGCATGTCATTTTGGTGGAATGACAACTGAAAAAGAGGGAATGCAAGTATTTGTAGGTGGAAAATTTGGAAGAAAATATAGAATTGGAAATAGGGTTAATAAGATATTTTCTCCTGAAGAAGCGGAAACTATTGTAGAAAAAATAACAAATTATTATGTGGAAAATGCAAATAAAGGCGAAAGAATTGCAGATATGATAGATAGGATAGGTTTTGAGGAATTGAATAAAAAATTAGTATAGTTGGTTTGGGGGAAATAAAATGAGAAAATTGGAGTTCAGAATTTGGGACAAGGAAAATAGGTGCTTTTATTTAGAGGATAATCCATATTCTGAACGCTTTCCAAAGGGGAATAATAGATTTGTAGTAACGGAGTTTACGGGACTTTATGACAAATGTGGTAAAAAGATTTTCGAAGGTGATATTATAGGCATAAACAGTGAAAAAAGTTCCATAAAACTACCTGTAAAGTTTGGTAGATATTCTTTTGAAAAGTTTATAGGAGAATGTGGTGAAGTAAGTGAAAAAACAGAACTATATGGTTTTTATGTTGAAAATGAATATTTGTATATTCAAATGTTAAATGGAAAAGCACTTGTTCTAGGAAATATTTTTGAAGAGGTAGGTTAAGCTTAAATTGTACTTAACCTACCTTTCCCATAAGCAAACTTATTATGAGTATTATAAATACGGTACTTGTAATTTTTACATATAGGAAATCTTTTTCTTTAAAAAATACTATTATAGAAATTCCGACTCTCAATATAGGAATTGATATTAGAAGCATCAATCCAGTGAGTATGATTGAGTAGGATTTTAAAGCTATAAAACCTTTAAGTACATCTAGAGGTTGAGTTGGATAAAAATCTTTTGGGTATCCACTATTACCTGAAATAAGAAACATTAAAAGTCCTGTTATAATTATAGCAGAGCTAACTAAAACTCCTACAAGCAAAAATGTGCTTATCACAGTTTCCATTTCCCTTATATTCTTTTTCAAATTCTTATTTTCCATTATAATGATATCACTCCTTTATACATCATTTGAAGAGCTATATATATTAAAAAAGGTATGAATATTTTTCTTATAGTTTTATTTTTCATACGTTTCATTACTCTAGTTCCAAAAGTGGCACCGGCAAGCACTCCAAGAGCTACAGGCCCTGCAATTTTAGGATCTATATCTCCTCTTAAAAAAAATACCCCCGCACTTGCAGCAGCAGTTACTCCCATCATGAAGTTGCTTGTAGCACTTGATACCTTCATTGGAAGCTTCATAAATAAATCCATTGCCATTACCTTAAAACTGCCACTACCTATTCCTAGAAGTCCAGACATTATTCCTGCTCCATACATTACAGAAAACCCAGAAGGTACATTTGAAACTTTATACTTTATAGTTTTATTTAATACATCATCATAGTATTCACCGTTCAATTTTAATTTCTCTGCAAGAGGATGCTCAATAACATTTTGAGGAAGTTCACTTTTTCCTTTTTTTAACATAGCAAGAGCAGAGTAGAGAAGAAATATTCCAAATATTATATAAAGATAGTCAGCTTTTATAATTCCTCCTAAAAATGCTCCTGTTATAGCACCTACTGTAGTAGCTATTTCAAGAAACATGGCAACTCTTATATTGGTCAATTCATCACGCACATACGCAACAGCAGCACCACTTGATGTGGCAATTACAGAAATTATACTTGCACCTATGGCATATCTTATGTCAATTCCAAATAAAAGGGTCAGAGCTGGAGTTATTATTGTACCACCGCCTAAGCCAAGAATAGAACCAACTATACCTGCTACAATAGATATAAGCAGAATGTTTAAAGTTATTATAGACAAAACATCATCTCCTATGTATTGAATAAAATTTACTTTTCAAGTATTATTATAACAAGAATATTTACCAATTAACAATTAAGAATTCACAAATCACAATGCGAAACAATTAATAATTAAGAATTCACAGTGCACGATGACAATTAAGAATTAAGAATTCACAAATCACAGTGCACAATGAAGGATGATTTTTCTTTGGGAAAAATCTAAAAATGAGTTAATAGTTAAGAATGAAGAATTAATAGTGATGGATGATTTTTCTTTGGAAAAATCTAAAATATAGGTTTTTGAAGCAAAGCGAAGAAAAGCAACAATCATTGTGAATTGAGAACTGAGAACTGTGAACTGAATAGCAATGCACGATGACAATTAAGAATTAAGAATTCACAATGCACAATGACAATTAAGAATTAACAATTCACAGTGCACAATGAAGGATGATTTTTCTTTAGGAAAAATCTAAAATATAGGTTTTCTGAAGCAAAGCTGAAGAAACCAACAATCATTGTGAATTGTGAACTGAGAACTGTGAACTGGATAATGATGCACAATTAAGAATTCACAAATCACAGTGAAGGATGATTTTTCTTTAGGAAAAATCTAAAATATAGTTTTTCAAAACAAAGTGGAGAAAAACTACCATCATTGTGAATTATGCACTGTTCACTGTGAACTGAATAAGAAGGATGATTTTTCTTTGGAAAAATCTAAAATATAGGTTTTCTGAAGCAAAGCTGAAGAAACCAACAATCATTGTGAATTGTGAACTGAGAACTGTGAATTGAGAACTGTGCATTATGAATTAAAAAAATATATTTTAAGGGGGGGCATATTTTATGAGTACTTATAGTTTAAAATATGGAGATAAAAGTATTAAGTTTGATATAGAAGGAGATGTAACTAGTCTTATTCCAAAAAAAACTAAGGTTATAGAGGATAAGGATATAGAAAAATGTATAATTAATTCTATTGAAAATCCAATAAATTCTAAGCCACTTTCCAAGATAGTTAATCCTGGAGAAAAAGTTTTATTTGTAGTTTCAGATATTACAAGATTATGGATAAAAACGGACAAGTTTTTGATTCACATTGTAAATTATTTAAATTCTCTTGGGGTTAAAGATGAGGATATTTCAGTTATAGTTGCAGTTGGAACACATAGGGGAGCTTCAGAGGAAGAAAAGAAAAAGATAGTAGGTGAAGAACTTTACAATAGGATAAATATATATAATCATGATAGTAAGGATAAAGATAGTTTAGAATATGTGGGAACGTCAAGTTACGGCACTCCAGCTTACATAAATAAAAAGATACTGGAAGCTGATAGAGTAATACTAACAGGTGGAATTACTTTTCATGTATTTGCAGGATTTGGTGGAGGGGCTAAAAGCATGGTTCCTGGAGTTGCAGGATTTGAAACAATACAGAAAAATCATAAGCTTGTATTCAAAAAAGGTGATGGTGGATTGAATTTAAATGCAAGGTCAAATGTGATTAAAGGTAATCCAATGCGTGAAGATATTACTGAAATATGCAGAAAAGTTTCTCCAGATTTTTTAGTTAATGCTGTTCTTGATCAAAATGGGAATTTTGTGGAGTTTGTATCTGGAGATTTTGAATATGCATGGTTAAAAGGATGTAATACAACTAGAGATATGTACGGAATAAAAATTAAAGATAAGGCAGATATTACAATTGCATCTGCAGGTGGATATCCAAAAGATATAAGTTTATATCAAGTCGTAAAATCAATTGACAATAGCGTCTATGCAGGTTCAAAAGACAGTGTTTTGATTATTGCAGCTGAATGTAGAGAGGGAATTGGTGCTGATGAATTTATGAAGTGGTTTAAGTATGATACACTGGAAGATACTGAGAAGGGATTAAAGGAAAATTTTACTGTACCTGGATTTGTTGCATATAAAGCTATGTATGCTGCAAAAAACAGAAAGGTATTTTTATTATCAAATATTGATGATAAGGTAGTTGAAAAGCTTGGATATACACCAGTAAAATCAATAGATGAAGCGCTTAATAAGGCATATGAATTAAGTTCAAAAAATCCAAATGTAGTATTTATACCTTATGGAGGAAGTACTCTACCTGTATAAATAAAGGAGAAATATATGAATAATAAAGATAAAAACTTGAACTTTACTATAGAGATATTGTTGTTTACTGCTTTTGTAATGTCTGCCTATTTTTTTATAGGAAAAATTGAATTTATAGCAATTGGATTTGCTTTTTTAATGTGTATATATAGTGGATTTAAAACATTTAGATGTATTAAAGACAGAGATGGATTGAAAATAATTGCCATTTTAACTTCTATTTTTGTTTTAGTTATAATAATACATATATTAATAGTAGCTGGAACTCAAAATCCAGTTCCAATGTTATTGTTATTTATAATTACAAATCTGTTTTTTGTATATAATTTAATTTTATATGTATATTATAAGTATAGAATACTTAATTTAATTGTTCTTATAATTTTATGGATTTTGTGTGATGGAATGCCAATTATGCTTCTATTTATATTGTCAGCAGGATTATCTAATTAAAGCTTTTTAAATATTGATAAATAAGGCTTGTTCATGTTTTATAATTGAACAGCCTTATTTTTATTGACAATATTTTGTTCTATTTGTTATACTTATAATATAACAAATAGAACTGAGGTGAAGTAATGCTTATAGAAATTGACTTTGATTCAGAAATACCAATATATGAGCAACTTAAAAGACAGATAATAGAGGGCATAGCGTCTGGAAAATTAAAAAAAGGCGAAACTCTTCCATCTGTTAGACAAATGGCAGAAGATATAGGAATAAATCTTCACACTGTAAATAAGGCATATAATGAATTGAAAACATGGGGATACTTGAATGTAGATAGAAGAAAAGGTACAACCATAAGTGAAGTTTTTCCAAAAGCTAGTAAAGAATTTCGGGATAAACTCAAAGAAGAGCTAATGTATTTGATTTCAGATGCACATTTGAAAGGTGTTAATGAGAAAGAATTTATTGATATGTGTATTAATATATTTAAAAAATTAGAATTATAGGAGAGTGAGAACTATGAATGAAAATGTATTTTTATCTTTGTATATGTTGTTTATTTTTTTAATAATGCAAGGTATTATAATATTTACTCCTAATTTTACAAGAAAAGAAATTATTTTTGGAGTAAAAGTTCCAAAAGATAAAATAAATATGAATGAAATAAAGAAAATAAGGAAACAATATATAATAAATAACTTGATAATAGGAATTCCGATTATAATTATATTTGTTATACTTATCTATAATTTTAATAGTACTGGTATGATTTTATTTACTACGTTTGCCATTATATTTATAGATTTTTTAATATATCTGATTTCAAATAGGGCTATGAAAAAATTAAAAGCTAAGGAAAAATGGTTTCAAGGTAAAAAACAATCTGTAACTATTGATACAAGTTTTTCAAGAGATAGAGAAAGCATGCTTGTATCACCTTGGTTGTTCCTAATTCCAGTATTTATAATTTTAATTAATGTGATTCTGGGATATTCACATTATAGTGTTCTTCCAGATGAAGTTCCTGTCCATTGGGATTTTTCAGGTAATATTACTGGATATCAGAAAAAGTCACTGTTTTTAATATGGACCATGCCTCTTGCCCAGATATTTTGTACACTTGTATTTTTCCTTGTATATAAGGGAATAGGTTGGTCAAAGCAGCAGATAAGTTCAGAAAATCCAGAGATATCATTGAAGAAGAATAGGATATTTAGATGGGTATGGTCAATATACATGGTAGTTTTCTGTATCTTTGTAGTTATGATATTGACTATGGGAAATATGCAGATATTAAATATATTCAATATAAGTTATAAGCTTTCTACAGGTATAACTATTGTTTTCTTAATTTTAATATTTGCAAGCACAATAGTTCTTTCTACAAAGCTTGGACAGGGGGGAGCTAATTTAAAACTTTCAAATGAAGTAGAAAAAGCTAGATTTAAAGAAACGGATAGGGATGATGATAAATATTGGAAAATTGGGAATACTATTTATTATAATCCAGAGGATCCATCACTGTTTATTGAAAAAAGATTTGGAATAGGTTGGACGATAAATGCAGGTAGACCACTTGGTATGGCGATATATATTGGAATTATAATTCTTACAATTGGAATTGCAGTTTTTGCAAGTTTTGTAAGTAAGTAATCTAGGATAATAAAAATTAGAAGTATCTAATATTTCTTTAAAAGTGATGAATTTATTAAAATTTTTTGATTATTTCTTGTAATTGCTGTATAATAGACATAAATACAATAAACATTTGATTGACAAGAAAAATATTGTTGGATTGTTAATTTTATGCTTTTGTGTTATAAAAATATAATCATAAACACCGATATAAAAAATAAATATATCAATTTATAAGTGTTTTATCTTTAGGAGGATAATAAATGAAAATAGGAACAGTAAAATGGTTTAATTCAGAGAAAGGATTTGGATTCATTGAAGTTGAAGGCGAAAATGATGTTTTTGTACACTTCACTGCTATACAGAGCGATGAACCAAGAAAAAATCTTGAAGAAGGTCAAAAAGTTCAATTTGATGTAGAAAAAGGTCCAAAAGGACTTCAAGCTGCTAATGTTGTAAAACTTTCATAATTTTACATTTAAATTGAACGTTAACATAAACACTAGATGTTTCACCACCTTATCACAAGGTGGTTTTTTATTAGATAGTGATTTTATACTATCTAATGTTTTCTATAAAATATAAAGTGAGGGAATTTTCAATGAAAAAAAATTATAGAATGAAGAGAACAATATCTGTAAAAATGTTCATTTCAGAATTTGAACAATGTTTTTCAGAGCACATTAAAAAGAGATTAATGGATATTGATTTAAGATGTGTTTTGACGAGAAAAGATAAAAAGTATGTAGTAGATATAAAGCATGTAGAGCATATAAAATACAATTCTAAGTCAGAAAACGGAGAAAACAGCTCAGATAAAGAGTATGTTTATGGAAGATTTATCTGCAGTGAAGACATGTTGTATTTTTCCAATGATTTTGACAATACAAATGATTTTATGAAAGCTGAAGTAGTGGATAATATATATAATTCTATGAATACTGAAGAAGTTTTAATAGATGAAGAAGAGTTAAAGGGTAAACAAGTTAACGATGGAAATATTGATTTTATAATTGATAGTATATTAGAAGTGTGTCCTGACGTTTCACAAAAATATCTTGATATTGTACATGAAATGATTTCACATTCAGAAATTAAAAAGAAGAATACATTTCATGTAAGTAATTATTAATATCTAAATTATAATTTTTGCACTTTTGGATAAAAAATTAATTATAAAAGATCGATATAGTTTTTTTATAACTATATCAGTCTTTTACTTTTATTTTAATATTTAATTTTCAATGTCTTGATTTGTATTGGAACTATTTTCTATTGTAATTTCAACTTTATCAATTCTTTTTTGTTTTACATTCTTTATTTTAAAATATATATTGTCATATTTTAAAGTCTTGTTTTCATTGTGTTTAGGAATATGTCCTAAGAGATCTACAACAAATCCTCCAATAGTGTCAAATATGTCACATGGAAGTTGTATGTTGAGTTCTTCATTTACATCATCTATGGGTACAAGACCACCAACTAAATAGGTATTTTTATTTATCTTTTTTATACATTCACTGTTGCACTCATAGTTATCGTGTTCATCAGGAATATTACCCATTACTTCTTCTATTAAATCGTCTATAGTTACAATTCCTGTAAAATCTCCATATTCATCTATTAAAATTGACATATGATTATTGGTAAGTTGCATTTCTTCAAATAACTCATCTATATTTTTAGTTTCAGGAACAAAGAAAGCACTTCTTATAAGGTCTTTTATCGATTTATTATTTAAAGTTCCACTGTGAAATTCTATGAATAAATCTTTCATATACAATATACCAATTATATTGTCAATTGCATTTTCATAAACTGGTATTCTTGAATATTGGTGTTTAGCTACTTCACTTAAAATTTCATCAACTGGTGTATCTACATTTAAGGCAAATACATTTACCTTTGGAGTCATTATATTTTTTGCCAAAGTATCATCAAATTTGAATATTCCATTTATCATTTCTTTTTCTGTTTCATTTATTATACCTGTTTCTTCTCCTACATCTATCATAAGTTGTATCTCTTCTATTGATATATTGTCTTTTTTATTTATATTTTTTATTCCAGTTATTTTTGAAAGAATATTAATTGAAAACGTTAATATTTTATCAAATGGAAAAGTTATTATTGATACCCATTTAAGAGGTTTTACTACGAATAATGATACTTTTTCCGCATTTTGAAGAGCAACTTTCTTTGGAAATAGTTCTCCAAAAACCAATGTAAAATAGGATAAAATTATAGTACCAAGGAATATTGAAATTTCATCACTGGATGGTATATCAAAACTTTCAAGCAGTATAGCTAGAGGTTTAGATAGAGATGTAGCTGAAAGTGCACTAGCGAGGAAACCAGCCAGAGTTATAACATCCTGAATTGTTGCTAAAAATTTATTTGGTTCTTTCATTAGGTTAAGAAGCAGTTTGGCATTTTTATTACCATTATCTGCACTTATTTTTATCTTGGACTTATTTACTGAAACTATGGCAATTTCTGCTGCTGAGAAAAATGCATTTAGTGCTATTAATATAACTATCAAAAAAAGATCCAGTAAAATTCTACTCGGACCGCCGTCCATATAAAAATTCCCCCTTATTAAATAAAGACTTAATATATTATATCATATTATATCATATATTATATATTAAATTTTTACATTGCAAAAAAGTTTAAATTATTTTTTGAAACAATATTTGTTGTTGTAACGTCTTTTATAGTGTAAGTAAAATTCATCTACAAATTCATTTACAATGTGCATATATGATATATGTAGATAAGGGTAATTTGTATATAAAATTTAAGGCGGGAGGTAACAAAAGTATAATAATGAATGTAAAAAGGAGAATTATAATTGGACTATTTGCAATTTTATGTGGAGTTTTCATATTTAATTTTAAGGCATATGCTAAAACTCCAGATATAATAAGATATGGAGGAGAAGATAGATATGATACCTCTGTAGAAGTTTCTAAAAATAGTTTTACAAGTTCTGAAAATGTGATAATAGCGTCAGGAGAAGATTTTGCAGATGCACTTTCCTCTGCACCTCTTGCAGGAAAATACAATGCACCTATAATTATAACCGAGAAGGATAAACTTAGTTATAATGCCATTTCTGAAATAAAAAGACTTGGTGCAAAAGAGGCAACAATAGTTGGTGGATCAGGTGTTGTATCAGATAACGTAAAATCACAGTTAGAAGAAATTGGAATAAATGTAACTAGACTGTGGGGAAAGGATAGATATGCAACAAGTGTTGAAATAGCAAAAAAGGTAGGCACTGATAATGGTATAGCTGTAGCCTCAGGAAATAACTTTGCAGATGCGCTTTCTATAGCTCCTATTGCAGGAGCAAAGCAAATTCCAATAATACTTGTGGGATCAAATGGAATGTCAGAGTCTGTAAGAGAGTTTGTAGATGAAAATAAAACAGAAAATTATTATGTCATTGGAGGAAAGGGAGTTATATCAGATGCTACTTCTGATTACCTTGGAAATTACATAAGGTTGTCAGGAAACAATAGGTATGAAACAAATACTGCTGTAATAGAGAAATTTTTAAATATGGGCTACATAAATATGAATACAGTTTACATTGCAAGTGGTGCACAGTTCCCAGATGCTCTTTCAGCATCTGCAGCTGCAGCTAATAGCAATTCTCCTATTGTACTTGCAAACCCATATAGCATAACTCAACAGACTATAATAAAATCAAATATATCATCAGTATCTTCAGTAAAAGTAATAGGTGGACAAGGAGCAGTTAGCGATGTATTGGCAAGAAATGTTATAAACGGCAAGTCTATAACTGTTACATTAGATCCAGGACATGGAGGTTATGATTCTGGAGCAGTAGGTCCAAGTGGTACATTGGAGAAAAACATAACTCTTGCTATAACTTTAAAAATAGGGAAAATACTCAGTCAAAATGGTATAAATGTTGTATACACTAGAACGAGTGATAATGTTTCTTGGCCTGCAAATGTAAGTGAGGATTTGCAAAAAAGATGTGATATATCAGATGAGGCAAATTCAGATTACTTTGTTGCAATTCATACAAATAGTGCAGAGGCTAGTTCAGCACAGGGAACTGAAAGCTATTACTATAGTTCGAGTAAAGATGGGAAGGAACTTGCAGAATATATACAAAGTTCTCTTGTAGATAAGATTGGCACTATAGACAGGGGAATTAAAACTGCAAATTATTATGTAATTAAGTATACAGAAGCTCCGGCAGTTTTAGTAGAAGTTGGATTTATAAGTAATCCTACAGAGGAAAAACTTTTAAATAGTAGTGATTTTCAAACTAAAGCTGCAGAAGGCATAGCTAATGGAATTATGGAGAAAATCAATAAGGATAATCAAAGTTAATGGAAATTAAAGGTGTAGTATAATATAGTATTAAAATGAAACTTTAATTTATAAGATTATCAAAATGAAACAAATACTGTATCATTTTGATAATCTATTTTTTTATATGTAGGAAAATCAGATATTGAAAATATGGTATGAATTTTGCTTTTATTATTTTTATGATTATAAATTATAGTTTTAATTAGGAGGGGTTTTATGCATATTCCAGATAATTATCTAAGTCCATCTACATGTGGTATTATGTTTACAGCTATGGTTCCCATTTGGATAAGGGTTTCTAAAAAAGTGAAAAAACAAATAAGTAAAAGAAAACTTCCAATAATTGGCGTATGTGCAGCATTTTCATTTCTCATAATGATGTTTAATGTTCCAATACCAGGAGGAACAACAGGACATGCAGTAGGAGCTGTACTTGCAGCAATACTACTTGGACCTTATGCAGCTACAATATGTGTAACAACAGCACTTCTAATTCAGGCGCTTTTCTTTGGAGATGGAGGCATACTTGCCTTTGGTGCCAATGCTTTTAATATGGCATTTTTAATGCCTTTTGTTGGATATACAGTTTACAAATTTATAAAGTTAAGATTTAAAGGTAGAAAATCTGAATATGTAGCAGCTTTTATAGGTGCTTATGTAGGTATTGTAGTTGGGGCATTTGCAGCAGGTATAGAATTTGGTATACAGCCTATGCTCTTTAAAGATGTAAGTGGAAGGGCTCTTTATTGTCCTTATGGACTTAAAGTATCAATACCAGCTATGGTGCTTCCTCATCTTTTAATTGGATTTATAGAAGGTACTATTACTGCTGCTGTCCTTGCATATGTGAAAAAGCTTTCTCCAGGTATAATTTATAAAGATAAAGTATCTAGGGAAAGGCCAATTTATTTACTTTTAATTGCACTTATAGTATTAACCCCTGTGGGATTATTAGCTCAAGGAACTGCATGGGGTGAGTGGAATGCAGAAGAGCTGAAAAACATTATTGGATACATTCCAAAAGCTTTTCAGCATGGATTAAGTTATAATGCAGTAGCAGCAGATTATTCAATATCTGGAACAAATGAAGTGGTAGGATATATTATATCTGCTCTTGGAGGAGTGGCAATTATACTTATAGTGTTCAAGCTTCTGTTATCTATTAAAAGTAAGGAAAATAAGTATTAGTTTATTTAATTTGTTGATCTATTGTTTTGGATTTCAAAAAGTGCTTCTACAAGTTTGTCTATATCATTCTTTGTGTTAAAATATCCGATTCCTATTCTTACAGTTCCAGTATTATAAGTTCCTATTACTTTGTGTGCAGTAGGAGCACAGTGAAATCCAACTCTTACCATTATATTATACCTTTTGTCTAATTCAAATCCTATTTCATCACAGGGAATATCTTTTATATTAAATGAGATAACTCCAACTATCTTATTTGCATCTTTAGGACCGTATATATTTATATTTGGCACTTTTTCAAGTTTATCTAAGGCGTAACTTGTGAGCATAGTTTCCTTTTCTCTGATTTTAGATATACCTATACTATTTATATAATTTATTCCCTCTAAAAGTCCACATATTCCCACCACGTTAAGGGTTCCGGCTTCAAATTTATTTGGCATGTTTTCTGGTTGATAAGGATATTTTGAATCAACTCCTGTTCCACCGGATTTTAATGGATTTATTTTTACATTGCTATTTATTAAAAGTCCACCTGTACCAGTTGGACCAAAAAGGCTTTTATGACCAGTAAATGCTAAAAGATCTATATTATCTTTTTGTATGTCTATTGGATATGCTCCAGCTGTTTGAGCGCTATCTACAAGAAAAGGTATATTATGTTTTCTTGCAATCTTTCCAATTTCAGATATTGGTTGTAGAGTTCCTATTACATTTGATGCATATGTAAATACGATTAATTTAGTGTTAGGTTTTATCAATTCTTCCAACTTTCTTGTATCTGTTATCCCATATCTATTGCATGGAACTTTGGATACCTCTATATTTTGTGTTTTCTTTAATATATTTAAAGGTCTTGTTACAGAATTATGCTCTAGACTGCTTGTAATTACATGATCTCCATATTTTAAAATACCCTTTATTGCTAAGTTAAGTGATTCGGTTATGTTGTGTGTAAATATTACATTTTCTGGTCTGTCAAAATTAAAAAGTCTGCATAGACTTTTTCTGCAGTTATATACTAATTTGTCAGATTCAATCTCAGATGCATAGGCTCCTCTTCCTGCTGTGGCTCCTATGTGTTTCATAAAATAATACATCTTATCTATTACAGAGTTTGGTTTAGGATATGATGTTGCTGCGTTATCTAAGTATGTACCCAAATTTTTTACCTCCTGTGTGTTCATATAAGTTATAATTATAAGAAATAGTTTACTACTATTTTATTATTTATACTATGTAAAATTAAAAATTGATTTGAATATAAATTGTAATAAAATCAAGTTAAAATTGTTTATGTTAATATTTTACACTATGAAATTTATATAGTATACTAAAGGTATATGAATATTTTCAACCTAAATTTTATTTTGAACTTACATCTCGCTATGGTATTATATATTAAATAGAATTTTTATACTATAGGTTGGAGAGTGATAAAGTTGAGTAAAATTTGTTATAATAGTACAAGGGGGCTTAAAGAAAAAGTATCTGCAACTTCTGGAATTTTAAAAGGTATAGCGAGAGATGGAGGGCTTTTTGTACCAGATAGGATACCTTTTATAGGAAATAATTTAAAAGAGTGTTTGAATAAAGATTATAAGGAATTAGCTGGATATATTATAGGTAAGTTTTTTACAGATATAAGTGAAGATGAACTTATTAACTGTATAAATTTAGCATATGATAATAAATTTGACTCCAAAAGTGTAGTGGAAATTAAAAAGACAGAAGAAGCTTTTTTTATGGAATTGTACCATGGACCTACATTGGCATTTAAGGATATGGCACTTTGTCTTCTTCCATATCTAATGAAGGTTTCTGCAAAGAAGCAAAATTTAGATAAAGAGATAGTTATACTCACTGCAACTTCAGGAGATACTGGAAAAGCGGCACTTCAAGGATTTGCAGATGTTGAAGGTACAAAGATAGTTGTATTTTTCCCAAAAGATGGAGTAAGCAAAATACAAAAAAAGCAGATGATTACACAGATTGGTAAAAATGTTAAAGTAATTGGTATAGAAGGAAATTTTGATGATGCTCAAAGTGAAGTGAAAAGGATATTTAACGACACTAAATTAAGACAAGAACTTGATGAAAATGGATATATGTTTTCTTCAGCAAATTCTATAAACATAGGTAGATTAATTCCACAGATTGTATATTACTTTTATGGATATATGGAGCTTGTAAGAAGAAATGAAATAACTTTTGGAGATAAAATAAATTTCGATGTTCCAACTGGAAACTTTGGAAATATACTTGCAGCATATTATGCAAAGAAGATGGGACTTCCTATAGGAAAACTTATATGTGCTTCAAATGAAAATAAAGTTTTATTTGATTTTTTCTCTACTGGAACATATGATAAAATGCGAGAATTCATTGTGACTATATCTCCATCAATGGATATACTTGTATCAAGTAATCTTGAAAGACTTATATATGATTTAAGTTCTGGAGATACAGATATGGTGAAAAGTTTAATGGAGAATTTGGAAACAACAGGTAAATATAATATAAATAAAGATATAAAAAACAAGTTAGGCATGTTTTATGGAGGATTTGCAACTGAAGATGAAACAGTTGATTCCATAAGGAGTAATTTTAAAGAGTATAATTATTTAATTGATACCCATACTGCAGTGGCACATGCAGTTTATCGTAAATATGTTAAATGTACTGGAGATAAAACTAAAACTATAATAGCTTCAACTGCAAGTCCATTTAAGTTTACGAAATCTGTAATGATGGCACTTAATGACAAGTATAAAGATTATGATGATATGGAACTTGTAAATATCATGAGTGAAATTTCTGGGCTAAATATTCCATATGCAATAGAGAGATTAAGATATGATGATATTTTGCATAAAACTACATGTAAACAGCAGGAAATGAAACATGAAATTGAAAAGTTTCTCTTGTCTAAAAATTAAAAAGGCTTGTTAATTATAATTATATGAGTTTGATTACATACTTTTACTAAATGCCTACTAGTGTTTTAATAGGGGAGAAGTTTTATGGTTATGTCGTTATTGGAAAAGTATAATAAATTAAAAAAAGAATATGAAGATTACCAGAAAATGGCTGAAAAAACTATGCAAGAACAGAGTGTAAAGATTACAGAACTTGATAGAAAGTTAGATATGATGTCATTAATTGTGGAGATAAGCCAATATGTAAATAAATATCTTAGAAATGGGGAAATAGTTTCTACTATAAATGATATAATGATTGGAATTTTAGGAGTAACTTACTCTAGCGTATATTTAGTTGAGAATGGGGAATTGAAGTTAAAGGTATCCAATTTGAAAGATACAAGCCATCATGTTAGTATACATGAATTTAATTCCGGAAATATTGATAAGTTAAAAACACATTTAATAAATTCAAAGTGCAATATATATAAGGGAAAAGAGAATTTAGAAATCCATTCTCTTATATATATTCCAATATACTTAAACGATGATCTCCTTGGAGCCATTGTAGTTGAGCATAAGTTATATAATTATTTAAGTAATGAACATATAAAGTTGCTAACAACAATAAGTAATCAGATTGCTATGAGTATAGAGAATAACAGGCTCTATAATAAAATACGGGAAAACTCTGAAAGGGATTCTTTGACTAAACTATTTAGTAGAAGTTACTTCTTTTCAATAATAAATAAAAAAGTAAAGGATTCAAAAAGAGGATTCGCCATTGTAATGATAGATATAGATAACTTTAAAAAATGTAATGACACTTTTGGACATCAATATGGAGATGAAGTACTTAGAACAGTAGGAAGTATAATTAAAAAAAATATCAGAAGTTATGATATCGCTGCAAGATATGGTGGCGAGGAAATTATAATTTATATGTATGATATTAATTCAAAGATTGATGTTTATAATAGAATGTGTGATATAAAGGACAAAATAAAAAATACACCCATAAGCTATGGAAAAATATCTTCTCATGTTACAGTATCCGTAGGCGTAAGTATATCTGTTAAAGGCAGTAATAAAGAAGATGAAAATGTAGAAAAACTTATAAGAGAAGCTGATATGAATTTGTATAAGGCAAAAAATTCAGGAAAAGATAAAGTAGTTTGTTAAAAGGTGATAAAATATGACAAAGTGGACAGATGAACAAAGAGAAGCAATATATACAGAAACTGGTAATATCTTGGTGGCAGCAGGAGCTGGAGCTGGAAAAACTGCAGTACTTGTAAATAGAATAGTCAGAAAGATAATTGATAAAAATTCACAGGTAGATATAGATAAACTTCTTGTTGTAACCTATACTAATGCAGCGGCATCTGAGATGAAAGAAAGAATAGGGAATGAAATCCAAAAGAGTTTAGAGGAAAACTTTCAATCAAAAAATCTTCAGAAACAGCTTACTCTTTTGAATCAATCAAATATAATGACAATGCATTCTTTTTGTCTAAAAGTTATAAAAGAAAATTTTCAGGTAATTGATCTTGATCCTAATTTTAGAGTGGCAAATAGTGAAGAAAGTATTTTACTTAAGCAAGAATCAATTTCTGAAGTTTTTGAAGAGAGATACAACAATGAAGATGAGAATTTTCTATTACTAGTTGATTCTTTTGGAGATAAAGATGACTCCAAGGTAAAAGATATAGTTATGGACTTATATGAATTTGTTCAAAGTCTACCTTGGCCAAAAAAATGGCTCTATGATGCTTCAGAGAATTTTAATTTAAAAAATGATTTTGACTTTGCTACTTCAAAATGGGCAGATATTATTATTTTGGACTTAAAGAAGGAAATAAAGAGATTAATACATAAGCTTAAGGTTTCTATTGAATTGATGAATTCATGTGGAGGTTTTGAAGCTTATATAGATGTGTTTCTTTCTGATATATCTAAATTTGAGGATTTACTTAAGTTAAATTTATGGAATGAGATAAACTCTTCACTTGAAGAGTTTAAATTTTTAAAACTTCCTTCACTAAAAAATGAAAATTGTAATGAAAATGTAAAGAAAAAAGTTGTAAAAACTAGAAATGGTGTAAAAAAAGCAGTTAAAGATATACAAGAAAACATACTGAGTCATACTAAAAATATAGATAAGAGTATAAAACATATGTATCCTATTATAAAGTGTCTTACTAATGTTGTAAATGATTTTGAAGATAGGTATTCTCAGAAGAAAAGGGAAAAAGATATTGTAGATTTTAATGATATAGAACACTTTTGTCTTAAAATATTGACGAAGAAAAATAAAAAAGGGGAAATTATTCCATCTGATATTGCGCTTTATTATAGAGATTTTTTTGAAGAGATATTAATAGATGAATATCAAGATATAAACTCAGTTCAGGAAGTCATAATAAATATGATAAGTAAAAAAAGTGATTTTTCTGATGTATTTATGGTTGGAGATGTGAAACAGAGCATATATAGGTTTAGACAGGCAAAACCGGAGCTGTTTCTTAAAAAATATAAGAGCTATTCAGATGAAAAGAAATCAAAGAATAGAAGAATAAAATTATTTAAAAATTTTAGAAGTAGGTCAAATATAATAGACAGTGTTAACTACTTATTTAGCCAGGTAATGTGCAGCCAGGTTGGGGAGCTTGATTATAATGAGGAAGAAGAGCTTAAAAGTGAAGCTATGTATCCGGAATTTGATAAGTCAACATTTAAAAATGATTGTATAGAGCTTAATTTAATAGATAAATTAAGTGAAGAGAAAGATGAAAGTGAAGAAAATCTAGATAATATCCAAATAGAGGCAAGGCTTGTCGCAAATAAAATAAATGAACTTATTAATTCATCTAAATATGTTTATGATAAAGATTTGGATAGCTATAGAAATATAACTTATAAAGACATAGTAGTTCTTATGCGATCTACAAAAAATTGGGCACCATATTTTGTAGAACAGTTTAATAATTTTGGGATACCAGTTTTTGCAGATACTTCAACAGGATATTTTGAAACAATTGAAATAAAGACAATAATGAGTCTACTTCAAATAATAGATAATCCAATTCAAGATATACCTCTACTTGCTGTACTTCGTTCACCTATAGAATACTTTTCACCAGAAGAGCTTATAGATATAAGAATTGTAAATAGAAATGTACCATTTTATGAAGCATTATGTGCCTGCATATCAAATGAATCTGAGTTGTATTCTACTGATCATATAGATAATGAGCTTAAAAATAAAATATCTAAATTCATATCAAGACTTAACACCTGGAGAAAAAAGGTAGTACATATGCCTATGGATGAATTTTTATGGTATTTATATATGGATACGGGTTATTATGGATTTGTCGGAGCTATGCCTGGAGGCACGCAAAGGCAGGCTAATTTAAGGATGCTTTTTCAAAAAGCTGAAGAGTATGAAAAAAGTAGTTATAAGGGACTTTTTAATTTTATAAATTTTATAAATAAACTCAAAGTTACAAGTGGAGATATGGGAAGTGCTAAAATATTAGGTGAAAATGAAGATGTAGTTAGAATAATGAGCATACATAAAAGTAAAGGTCTTGAGTTTCCAGTTGTAATACTTGCTGGAGCAGGGAAAAATTTTAATTTAACTGATATGAATAAACAAATACTTTACAATGAGGAATTGGGAATTGGACCTGACTATATAGATTGCAACAGGAGAATAAAGTATCCAACTATTATAAAACGGATATTTAGAAATAGGACTAAAATGGAAACTTTGTCTGAGGAGATGAGAATATTATACGTTGCATTTACAAGGGCAAAGGAGAAGCTCATTATAACAGGTATGGTGAAGGATCTAAGTAAAACTTGTAAAAAGTGGTGTGAAGAAGGTATTGCAGAGGGAAGAAAAGTTCCTGAATATGCTCTTTTAGAGGCTAAAAGTTATTTAGATTGGATTGGATTTGCACTAGCAAGGCATAAAGATGGAGAAATTATAAGGAAAGCTTCACCTGAAAGTCATATAAATCAATCTCAGTTTTTCAATCTTTCAAAATGGAATATAGTATTTTGGAATAGAGATGACTTATCTAAATTATCAGATGAAAGGGATAAGTATGATTTTATAACGGAAATTAAAGCTAGATCTTTAAATGAAGATAGGAGTAAATACTTTGATGAGATAAATAGAAGATTTAACTGGAAATACAAGTATTATGATGCAGTAAAAATACCAGCTAAATTTTCTGTATCGGAGTTAAAACGGAAATTTTCACCTATAGATGATGAGGATGCTGCAAAGTCAATTGATATAATAAATGTAAAAAAGCCTAACTTTATTAAAGAAAATAAAACTATTTCTGCTGCAGATAGAGGAACAATTATGCATCTTGCCATGCAGCATATTGATATACAAAATACTGATTCTAAAGATAGCATAAAAGATCAGATAAAAAACCTTGTAACAAAAGAGTTTATTACTGAAAAAGAGAGTAGAGTTATTTCTATAAATAAAATATTTAAATTTTTTAACTCCGAGTTAGGAAAGAGAATGAAAAAATCAAATCAAGTTCACAGAGAAGTGCCTTTTTATATAGAAGTGTACAGTGGAGATATATATGATAATCTTCCTGATCATGTAGCTAGTGAAAAGATACTTTTACAGGGAATAATTGATTGTTACTTTGAAGAGGACGATGGGATTGTTATTCTAGATTATAAGACGGATTATGTAGAGGATATTGAAGAGATTAAAGAAAAATATAAAATACAAATAAAATACTATTCCAAGGCACTTGAAAAAATAACAGGTATGAGAGTAAAGGAAAAATATCTTTATTTATTTAATAAGAATGTATCTGTAAAAGTAGAATAATTTACATTAAAAGGAGGAGTCAAATTGGAAAAAGTTACAGATAAGTTTTTAAGGTATGTGAAATTTGATACGCAGTCTAGTGAAGAGTCAAATACATCACCAACAACTGAAAAACAGCTCAAATTAGCAGAAGAGCTTGTAAAAGAATTAAGAGAAATGGGAATAGATAATGCATGCTGTGATGAAAACGGCTATGTAATGGGATCTTTAGCTTCAAATATTGATAAAGAGGTACCTGCTGTAGGTTTTATATCTCATATGGATACAAGTCCTGAAATCTCAGGTAAAGATGTTAATCCACAAATAGTTGAAAATTATGATGGAAATGATATTGTGTTAAATAAGGAAAATAACATAGTTTTAAAAACTGAAGATTTTCCAGAAATAAAAAAATACAAAGGCAAGACTTTAATAACTACAGATGGGAATACATTGCTTGGAGCAGATGATAAAGCTGGTGTTTCAGAAATAATGACGGCTATAGAATATATTATAAATCATCCTGAGATAAAACATGGTGATGTAAAGATAGGATTTACTCCAGATGAGGAAGTAGGAAAAGGTGCAGATAATTTTAATGTTGAAAAATTTGGTGCTAAATTTGCATACACTATAGATGGTGGAGAAATAGGAGAACTTGAATATGAAAATTTCAATGCAGCTAGTGCAAAAATTAAAATATTAGGTAGAAGTGTACACCCTGGTTCTGCAAAGGATAAAATGATAAATTCCATGCTTGTAGCAAATGAATTTATGAGTATGTTTCCAAAGAATGAAACACCTGAAACTACAGAAGGATATGAAGGGTTTTATCATCTTATTTCAATAAATGGTGGAATTGAAGAAACAAATTTAGATTACATAATAAGGGATTTTGACAGTGATAATTTCAAAAAAAGAAAAGATTTTATTAAAAATTGCGGCGAAGTTATTAAAAAGAAATATGGAAATAATATTATAGAGATTAATATAAATGATCAGTACAATAATATGAAAGAGAAGATAGAGCCAGTTAAGTATATAGTAGATATGGCTAAAAAAGCTATATCTATGGCGGATGTAGAGCCAAAGGTATTGCCTATAAGAGGTGGAACAGATGGTGCAAGGCTTTCTTTTATGGGTCTTCCTACTCCAAATATATTTACTGGAGGTTCAAATTTCCATGGAAGATATGAGTTTATTCCTGTGTTTGCCATGGAAAAGGCAGTTGAAGTTATAGTGAATATAGTAAAATTAACGGCACAATTATAATAATATTATTTATAGATAAAAGTTTTAACATCTATGGGGATAGATGAATATATTAAAACATGACTAATTTTATATTTATGGAATAATAGTATGCTATGAGGCATAGTATATTAAAGTTAGTATAAAAAATGATATATGTTTGTTATGAAAGGGGAGTTTAAATTGGAAAATAAATTTGTATTAACTAAAGATGTAATAGAAGAGTGTCTAAAGGGAAGTTTTGAAGATAAAAATTTAGATGATGATGAAAAAAAGAGATCTGTCAGTGAGAGATGACAGACCTCTCTATTATCAATTTATTTTGAGGTTTCTTGCGGCTTTTGTTATATTGTCTTTTCCAAGTATAGCCGAAATAACTGATATTCCATCAACTCCAGTTGAAAGTACATCTTTGAAATTATTTTGGTTTATTCCTCCAATGGCAACTGCAGGTATGTTTATACTACTATATATCTTTTGCAGGCCATCTATTCCTATAGGCATATCTATGTCTTTCTTTGTTCCAGTATTAAATATCGTTCCTATTCCTAAATAATCTGCACCACCTTTTTGGGCAGATATAGCTTCTTCAACGTTTCCAACGGATATGCCTATTATTTTATCTTTTCCAAGTATTTTTCTAGCTTCATAGAGAGGCATATCACTTTGCCCTAAATGGACACCATCTGCATTGATTGCCTGAGCTATATCAAGTCTGTCATTTATAATTAAGGGAACTTTGTATTTAGATGTAACGCTTCTAACTTCAAGTGCAATTTTATAAAATTCTCTTGTAGTTGCAGTCTTTTCTCTTATTTGAACTAGAGTTACGCCACCTATAATTGCTTCCTCTACAGCTTGTTTTAAGGGCTTATCTCTTATAAATCTCCTATCTGTTACAAGGTATAAACTATAATCTATTTCCATAATACTTTTCCACCTTTTTTCAATTTTTCTTCAGTTAGTTCATATATTGAGTCAATTAATTTCACTCTAAAGCTTCCAGGTGACTTTGCGAATTTAAAGGCTTCTTCTCCAGCTATGTTCATGGAAAGAACTGCACACACAGTTGATATAAACTTATCTTTTTCTACTCCAGCTGTTGCAGCACATAAGGCTCCAAGCATACAACCTGCACCAGTTACTTTTGTAAGCATACTTGTACCATTCTTTATTATGGCACTGCGTTTACCATCTGTTATAAAGTCTTCTACTCCTGTAGCTGCTACAGTACAGTTGTATTTATTTGCAACAATAAGGCAGCTTTCCAGTGCACTTGTTGTGTTATCTAGGGAATCTACTCCTTTTACATTTGAAGGTTTTCCTGCCAGAAAATTTATTTCACCTATATTTCCTTTTATGATGTCAATTTTTCCAACTTCCATTATTCTCTTTATTACACTTAGTCTTTTTGGGATAGCAGGAGAGCCAACAGGATCCAATATTACTGGTATATTGTGTATTTTAGCAGATTCTGCTGCAAGTATTATTGAGGATTCTTGTTCTCTGTTTAGTGTTCCTAAATTTATATAAAGTGCATTTGAAATCTTTGCAAAATCGAATACCTCGTCGTAGGCTTCACACATTGCAGGTGAGGCTCCATAAGAGAGTAGTATGTTTGCACAGTCATTTACTGTGACATAGTTTGTAATGCAGTGTACTAGAGGAGATGATTGTCTTACTTTTGTAAGTATATCTGAAGTTTTTTCTAAATTTGAATTCATAGGTTTGAATTCCTCCTTTTTATTTATGCATGATTTTTAATTTTTAATCATAGTAAATTAGGTTCATAATAAACATAATAAAATAAAAATAAAGGTATGCTGATTTAAATAAACAACATACCTTAAATTCTTAAAGATTAAATTTCTAAAGAATAGTATGTTTCCTACGCCAGCTTTATCTGGATCAGGTTCAAAGGGTTGAACATAAGTCCTCTCAGCTTTAAAAAAGCACCCCTACAAAATATATTCTTCTTTATGTCCAATTTTACTACATATAAATAAGTTTGTAAATGAAATATAGATAGGTTTCAATAAATTTAATAAATTTTAGTGAACTTTTTCTATAGAGTTTAAAATGTAATAAAAAACTAGAGATGAAGCAAAACTTCAACTCTAGTTTTGGTGCCGATGGTCGGATTCGAACCGACACGCCCGAAGACACTTGATTTTGAGTCAAGCAAGTCTGCCAATTCCATCACATCGGCATATAAAATACGCTATTTACAAGTAACTAACGACATAAACTATAATATCATATAGGATATTTTGAGTCAAGAGAAAATTTTATATTTTATGAGAATATGATAAATATATGTATTTTATTGATTTTTATATGGAAATTAATGGTACATTATAGTATAATATTTATTATAAGTATAAAAGATGGATTTAATATATAAAAATTGAGAAGAAAGATATATAATATATATAAATAACAAAAAATAAATAATATTAGAAGGAGTATTTGAATATTAATAGAATATAAATAATAAATTTAATTGTGAGGATAATAATTATGAAAATTAAGGATATTTTTGGGTTTCATTCTGCATTTTATTACTTTGGATACAATCATCTATGTATAAATATGAATAATTATATAAATTCAGGATTAAAAGGTGGAGAATTTGTTATTTTACTTATAGGAGATAATTTATATAATTATATTAAAAATGGCACAAATATAAATGATAAGAACAGTATGTGTATTCAAAATTTTAATAAAATAGTTGATTTATACAAGTCATTAGGCAGAGATGGAATTCAAAGAATATTAAATCAGTATCAATGTAAAGCTATTAAAAGTGGATATAGTGGACTTAGATTTATAATAGATGTAAGTAATTTTATATCTATGACATCAAAAAATGATTTCTTAGATGTTGACTTTAGTATTACAAGCATTATAGCAAATAGTAAATCTTCTGTTATATGTGCATATGATTTTGAGGACTATGTAAATAGAAAGAAGTTTATTGATGATGAAATTATTGAAAAGTCATATCAAATGCATCCTTACAGATTATATATGGGAAAAGTTGTGCCATTAGCACAATTATGTACAGTTTAATAATAAAAAAGGAGTTCTATAAGTAAATATAGGACTCCTTTTATTATGTTTAAACTATTATTTATTCATTGCTTCTTCTACTGCAACTGCAACTGCAACAGATGCACCTACCATTGGATTATTTCCCATACCGATAAGTCCCATCATTTCTACATGAGCTGGAACTGATGAAGATCCTGCAAATTGAGCGTCTGAATGCATTCTTCCCATGGTATCAGTCATTCCATAAGAAGCAGGGCCTGCTGCCATATTGTCTGGATGAAGAGTTCTACCTGTGCCACCACCAGATGCAACTGAGAAGTACTTCTTTCCCTGTTCAATACATTCTTTTTTATATGTTCCTGCAACTGGATGTTGAAATCTTGTTGGATTAGTAGAATTTCCTGTTATTGATACGTCAACGCCTTCCTTGTGCATTATAGCAACACCTTCTCTAACGTCATCAGCACCATAACATCTTACTTTTGCTCTTTCTCCATCTGAGTATGCAGTTTCTTTTACTATGTTTAATTTTCCTGTATGGTAGTCAAATTTTGTTTGAACATAAGTAAAACCATTTATTCTTGAAATTATAAAAGCGGCATCTTTTCCAAGTCCGTTTAATATAACTCTCAATGGCTCTTTTCTTACTTTATTTGCTGAATTAGCAAGGCCTATTGCACCTTCAGCAGCAGCGAAAGATTCATGACCGGCAAGAAATGCAAAGCATTTAGTTTCTTCTCTTAAAAGCATTGATGCAAGATTTCCATGACCAAGTCCTACTTTTCTTTCATCTGCAACAGAACCAGGAATACAAAATGATTGTAAACCCTCTCCAATAGCTTTTGCAGCATCTGAAGCCTTTGTGCAGCCTTTTTTTATAGCTATTGCAGCACCTACAGTATATGCCCAACAAGCATTTTCAAAACAGATAGGTTGAACATTTTTAACTATTTTATAAGCGTCTACACCTTTTTCATCGCAAACTGCCTTAGCTTCCTCTATTGAATTCATACCATATTTTTTAAGTACAGGTATGATTTGATCTATTCTTCTTTCATAACCTTCAAATAATGCCATAACAATCTTCTCCTCCTATACTCTATTCTTGTCTTGGATCTATAATTTTTGCAGCTTCGTCATATCTTCCATAAGTACCTGTAGCTTTTTTCATTGCATCTTTAGGATCCATACCGTCTTTTATGAAATCCATCATTTTTCCAAGGTTTATAAATTCGTAGCCTATTACTTCGTTATTTTTATCAAGAGCTATATGGTTTACATATCCTTCTGCCATTTCAAGGTATCTTGTTCCTTTTTTATTTGTACCATACATAGTACCAACTTGGCTTCTAAGACCTTTTCCCAAGTCTTCAAGTCCTGCTCCTATTGGAAGTCCACCTTCTGAAAATGCAGTCTGGGATCTTCCGTATACTATTTGTAAAAATAATTCTCTCATAGCAACATTTATAGCATCACATACTAAGTCAGTATTTAAAGCTTCAAGTATAGTTTTACCAGGAAGTATTTCAGATGCCATGGCAGCTGAGTGAGTCATTCCAGAACATCCTATAGTTTCAACTAAAGCTTCTTGAATAACACCGTCTTTAACATTTAAGGTTAATTTACATGCTCCCTGCTGAGGTGCACACCAACCTACACCATGAGTTAATCCTGATATATCTTTTATTTCCTTAGCTTGTACCCATTTTCCTTCTTCTGGAATTGGAGCTGGCCCGTGATTTGGCCCTTTAGCTACGCAGCACATTCTGTCTACTTCTGTTGAATAAATCATATTTTATCTCCCTTTCTTGATTTATAATTATTTTATAAATAATTTGCATATAACCTAATAGTTATCCCGCTGGGACTAAAATAATCCCAATATAGGTATAAACATTTAGTAACCACGTTAATTTTATCAAATATACATGGCTATCTCAATAGAAAATTAAGAAAAGTTTAAAATATCAATTGTGTGAGTAAGAGAAATGTATAGGTTTTAATTTTCTTTGAAAGAATTTAGGTATATTTGATTTTTTTATTATATCAATTGACTTGTACAAATTTGTAGATAGATTAACTTTGTTTTCTATAAGGTCCTGTTTTAGACATTCATTTATATAATTACAGTATGCATAATAGTCTTTTCTCTCTCTTGAATAAAAACTATATGATTCACCACAGTATGCGATTATAGTTCTGCATAGATATAAATTGCATGGATGAGGTCTTAAAGTAAAATTAAGAGTACATCCTTTTTCACCTAAGAATGGACACAACTTAAAAAATAGTGATAAGTTAAAATCACTAGACTTTTTAGCACTTTTCATAAATTTGTTATATTTATCTTTAAAGAAAGTTCCAAATACTCTTATAGAGTAATTTTCTATTTTAGAATTTGAAAGTTAAGATAAATAATGAATAAAGTTTTCCTTTCCACAGTCTACAATATTTTTTATGTCTATTAATCTGTATTCGGGAAAATACCAACAACATCCTCGATTTTTGATATTTGTATATGAAGTTGATTCAATAATACCAGAGCATTTTCCACATAGATTGCATTTAAATATTGGTATATTATTATAATAATTGTAACTTAAAATCATAAAATTACCACCTTTACTTATAGTAATTTTAGTACTTTAATTTTAATTTTTAAAATGTGTAATTGTAGCGAAAATGAGAAGTATTGGTATTAAATGAATTGATTATAGTATTAAACCAAATTAAATATAATAAAATTGTGTAAATTGTGTAAATATAGTATATAACAAAATATACTGCATTACAATGAAAAAAGGTATTGTGATAGAATATTATTAGTTAAAGCATTGAAAAAAAAGGAGTAGTTAAATGACTAATAAAAAATTATTGATATTAGATGGACATAGTTTAATGAATAGGGCATTTTATGCGCTACCAGATCTTACAAATAGTGAGGGACTTCATACAAATGCGATTTATGGCTTTATAAATATGCTTTTAAAGGTAAAAGAAGAAATAACTCCTGATTACATAGTTTGTACATTTGATAGAAGTGTACCTACTTTTAGACATAAAAAATATGGAGCTTATAAAGCGGGAAGGAAGAAAATGCCATCTGAACTTGCAGAGCAGTTTTCTACACTAAAAGAAATTTTAAAGCTTATGTGTATAAATATATTTGAAGTTGATGGTTTTGAAGCTGATGACATAATGGGAACATTAGCTGTATATGCTGAAGATAAAGATATAGAGGTTTATATAGTTACAGGAGATAGGGATCTTTTACAACTTGCTTCAGATAAAATAAATATAATTATAACTAAAAAGGGAATCACAGAAAAAGAAGTTTATAATAAGACAAAAATGATAGATGAGTATGGTGTAACGCCATCCCAGTTCATAGATGTAAAGGGACTTATGGGTGACACCTCTGATAATATTCCAGGAGTTCCTGGAATAGGTAAGAAGACTGCCTTTAAACTTATAAAAGAATATAAAAGTATTGAAAATATATTTGAAAATATAGATAGTATAAAAGGAAAAAAGTTAAAGGAGAATCTTAATGAATACATGGAACAGGCAATATTTAGTAAGAAGCTTGCTACAATTGTAACTAATGTACCTTTAGATATAGATATGGAATCTATAAAGTCAAAAGATGATTATGATGCAGCTAAATTGAAAAAATTATTTGAAAAACTTCAATTTAAGTCATTTATAGATAGAATGCCTGGAATGAATGATTTAGAAGATGAAAAAGTTGAATTCAATTTAAATGTTTCTGATATAGATAGTATTGATAAATTTCAAGGTTTAATAGAAACTATAAATTCAAATAATGATAAAGATAAAATATTATATGTTAATTTTAAAGTTTTAAATGAAGAGAAGTATTCTGAAAGTTGTATTTCTAAAATATATATCAATTTTTTAGAAAATAATTATGTAATTAATCTAGATGTTTTGATGGATAAAGATAGTATAAATACAAAGAAATTAATGAAAGTTCTATTTCAGGATATAGATATAGATAAAGTAGGGTATGATTTTAAAACACCTTATAGTATATTTCATAAAATGGATATTCATTTGAATAAAGTAGAATTTGATGTAAAGATAGCAGCTTATATATTGAATCCATCAGATAAATTTGATCTTTCATCAATTATAAATAAATATGCTGGAATTTCTATAGAAAATGAGGATCAATATTTTTTTGAAAAGGCAACTTCTATTTTAAAAAAAGTATATACATCTCTTAAAGAGAAAATAATTGACTACAATATGGAAGACCTTATGTATAAAGTTGAACTTCCTCTTATTGAAGTGTTGGCTTCTATGGAATCAGAAGGTTTTAGAGTCGATAGAGGTAAGCTTGATGAATTAGGAGTAAAATTTAAAGCTGAAATAGAGAAGGTTCAAAAAGAGATATATGAACTTTCAGAGGAAGAATTTAATATAAATTCTCCAAAACAGCTTGGAAAAATATTGTTTGAAAAATTAGATCTTCCAGTTATAAAAAAGACAAAAACGGGATATTCAACAAATGCCAAAGTACTTGAAAAGTTAATGGATAAACATCCTATAATACCTAAAATAGTTTATTATAGACAGATATTTAAAATATATTCAACTTATGTAGAGGGGTTAAGTGCTGTTATAGATAAAGATGAGAAAATTCATTCAAATTTCAATCAAACTATAACTGCAACAGGCAGACTTTCAAGTACTGAGCCAAATCTGCAAAATATACCTATAAAGTATGAAATAGGTAAAGAAATAAGGAAAGTGTTTGTACCTGAAAATGAGGATAGTATTATACTATCTGCGGATTATTCACAAATAGAGCTTAGGGTACTTGCACACATTGCAAATGATGATAATTTGATAGAAGCTTTCAAAAATCACAGTGATATTCATGCAAAGACAGCTTCAGAGGTGTTTAATGTTCCAATAGATAAAGTTAGTAAATTACAGAGAAGTAATGCTAAAGCTGTAAATTTTGGAATAGTATATGGTATAGGAGATTTTAGCTTGGCTAAGGACTTAAATATAAGCAGAAAGGAAGCTAAAAAATATATAGATACTTATTTTGAAAGGTATCCAAATGTAAAAAAGTATATGGAAGATATAGTTGATACAGCTAAAAAATGCGGATATGTTACTACTATAATGAACAGGAGGAGATTTATAAGGGAAATTAATTCTTCAAATAAGATAGTTAAATCCCTAGGTGAAAGGCTTGCTATGAATACTCCTATACAAGGAAGTGCCGCTGATATTATAAAGATAGCTATGATTGATGTGTATAGGGAGCTTAAAAAGAGAAATTTGAAAAGTAAATTAATACTTCAAGTTCATGATGAACTTATTTTGAATGTTTATAAAAGTGAAATTGAAGAAGTTAAAAGTATATTGAAAACTAAGATGGAAAATTGTGTTTCTCTTAGAGTTCCACTTGAAGTGGATATGAGTTCTGGATATAATTGGTATGAAATAAAATAGGTTAAGGTGGGTAGGTTATGCTAAAAGTAGGTCTTACAGGAGGAATAGGAAGTGGGAAGAGTACTGTATCTTCAATGCTTAAATTAAGAGAGATCCCAATAATAGATGCAGATGTTGTAAGTAGAAAAGTACTGAGTAAGTATCCTGAAATAATGTATAATATCAAAGAGATATTTGGAAAAAGTTTTTTTGATTGTGATGGGAATCTTAAAAGAAGGGAATTTGGTAATTTTTTATTTGCAAATAAAGAATTTAGAAAAAAATATGAAGACATTATAATTCCATATATAAAAAAAGATATATTTTCTGAAATTGATAAATTGTCAGCACAGAATGAAGATATCTGTATACTTGATGCAGCTACTCTTATAGAGAATAATTTACACCAATATATGGATGAGGTTATTTTAGTTTGGGTGGACTTGAAAACACAGATAAAGAGGGTTCAAATAAGGGATAAATTTAACTTAGATCAAGTGATGGCAAGAATTAATTCACAAATGAGGTTAGATGAAAAAAAGAAGTATGCAAGCTTTATATTGGATAATTCAAAAGATATTTCTACAACTAAAAAAAATTTAGAGAATATACTTAATAAGATAATTACTAAACACAAGGGGGTGAAATGTCCTAAATTCAATATTTAGGGCATATCTAATATTGAAACTTACAAAGAAATTAATTGCTGTAGTATTTTTAGCTTTACTTATAATAAATGCAAAGAATATAGTAAGACAATTTTATCCTCTAAAATATGAACAATATATAGTTCAATATTCTCAAAAATATAATTTGGATCCATATTTAGTTGCAGCTGTTATAAAAACAGAAAGTGGATTTAACAAAAATGTAAGATCAAATAAGGATGCCATAGGACTTATGCAGATAACTCCTGACACTGCCAAGTGGGCTGCGGAAAAAATGGAGATATACAATTTTAAGGAGGATATGCTCTATGATCCACAATTTAATATAAATATGGGATGTTGGTATATAAACAATCTTGAAACGGAGTTTGAAGGAAATACTGATCTTGTATTAGCAGCATATAATGGTGGTAGAGGAAATGTTCAAAAGTGGCTTAAGGAACACTCTTCTGATGGAAAGAACCTGCAATATATACCATTTAAAGAAACAGATAAGTATGTGAAGAAAGTAAAGGTAAACTATAAAATATATAAATATTTGTACAATATAAATTGATGTGAATTTTTATCTCAATTTATTCAATTTATATTGTATATACAAAAAAGAGAGATGACTACATCTCTCTTTGAATTTTAAATTAAATCCAAAATACCGCTGACTTCATTTGACACCTATCTCCCGATAGGTGGGTGTCCTCACAGATACCGCTATCACTCCTATGTCTTAAAGGGTACATATAAGCATCTAAATGTTGAACTCCCTTTCAATTAATGTAGGTTCAAATTAAAGCCTGACGCATATTTCAGAATTTGAAATTGCTTACAAGTCATATTATAAGACTTATTAATTTCTATGTCAATAATTTTGCAAACATTTTCAAAAGATAATTATAAAAATGGTGCGAAAGACGGGACTTGAACCCGTACGGTTACCCACACGCCCCTCAAACGTGCGCGTCTGCCTATTCCGCCACTCTCGCACAATTCAATTGATACATTTAGTATTATAACTACATTTATATGCATTGTCAACTATTTAATTCATATTTTTTTATTATAAAATTGTAAATTAATGTTGAATTTCTTGATTTTTCTATACATAGTTGCTTTTCCAATACCTAATGCTTTAGCTGATTTTGATACATTCCCTTTAAATTTGTTAAGTGCATTTTCTATACATATTTTTTCTACATTAACAAGAGGTAATATAGTATCATCTTTATCTAAATCTGTTTTATAAGTTGTATTTGTATTGTTACAATTTAGATGATTGCTTGTTATAATATTACTTTCACATAGATAATAGGAACTTTCTACTAAATTTCTTAACTCTCTTATATTTCCTTGAAAATTATGTGATTTCAGTTTTGATATGTATGTGGAATCTATATATTTTGGACAGCTTGGATTCTTTGCGTTTAATTTATTTATAAAATAATGAGCTAAGAGTTCTATATCATCACTTCTTTCATTTAATGGTGGAAGGTGTAGTTTCATTACATTTAGCCTGTAATATAGATCAGATCTGAAATTTTTGTTTTTTACTTCTTCTGCAAGTAATTTATTAGTTGCTGCAATTATTCTAACATCAACAGCTTTTTCATAAGTAGCACCTACTCGTACTATTTTTAAGTTATCTAAAAATCTTAATAGTTTTGATTGAACATCAAGAGGAAGTTCACCTATTTCGTCTAGAAATATAGTTCCACCATCTGCTAGTTCAAATTTACCAGGATAGCCTCCTTTTGATGCACCTGTAAATGCACCTTTTTCATATCCAAATAATTCACTTTCAACTAATTCTCTTGGTATTGCAGCGCAATTTACAGCTACAAAAGGTGCATTGTGCCTTTTACTATAATTGTGAATTGACTGGGCAAATACTTCTTTCCCTGTTCCACTTTTACCTTCAATTAGTATACTACAGTCAGTTTTTGCAATTTTCTTTGCCTGATTTACTATAGAAATCATATTTTTTGATTTTGTTATTATGTCATCAAATGTAAAAGAAGCTTTATAGCCAACTACATTATTTACTATATGATGTAGCTTTTTTGTGTCCCTTAATAAAAATATAAGCCCTATTACATTTTTATCAACTTTTATGGGAACAATATTAACGACGCATCTTATATATCTGTTATTTATATGAAATTTTAAATCTTCATCAAGCATTTTTTCACCTGTTTTTATAGGCGATTTAATATAATCTTTTTTTAAGATTTCATTCATGGAAATCTTTTTGAGCTTGTTTTCTTCTACACCTAATATATTTGAAGCAGAAGGATTTGATGCTTTAATATAAAGATTATTATCTGTTATTATAATGCCGTCATATATAGATTCTAAAATTGACTTAAATACAGGTGACTCTATAATAGTTTCTAAACTATGTTCATATTTAATTGTTTCCATAGGCATTATCTCCTGTGATAAAAGTATTTTATATATAAAAGTTAAATTTAGTATAGCATTTCTATATTAAATTTAAAAGATGAATGGAAAATTTTAATGTAAAGGTTTAATATGACTATTTTAAAATATTGAAATATCTATCCTATTAAAAATAGAGAATAACATAAAAAAACAAACTAAAGTGTCTGTATTGTCGATAAAATTAAGGAATTTAATCTTAAATAAGCTTTAAATAAACTGAGTGAAGTTATGATAAAGATGAATAATAATATATAATCATTCCGTGTTAAAGTTAAAAGAAAATTTACTTTTAGGGGTGCTAAAAAATGATAGCTAAATTAGGAAAGTTTTTAAACATCCTTACAGGAAAAAGTTTAAAAACTGAAGAATTAAAATCAGAAAAGCTCAATGTGTTTTGGGGATTACCAATATTGTCAAGTGATGCTATTTCATCGGTGGCATATGCAGGAGAAGAAATACTTTGGATACTTATACCTGTATTAGGTGTATTGTCTTATAAATACATGTTTCTTGCAGCGCTTTGCATTGTGTTTTTAATGTTTTTGGTTACTCTGTCATATAGACAAACTATAGATGCATATCCAGGTGGGGGTGGCTCCTACATTGTAGCAAAGGATAACCTTGGTACACTTCCTGGACTTATTGCAGGTGCATCGCTTACTATAGGATATATACTTACAGTTGCAGTTAGTGCTTCTGCAGGTACTGCAGCTGTTATTTCAGCTTTTCCATCATTATTACCTCACAGAGTTGGAATAACATTATTTTTAATACTTTTTATGACAATTGGAAATCTTAGAGGAGTTAGAGAATCTTCAAAGATATTTGGAGTTCCTACATATTTGTTTATTATTGTAACTCTGTTTATGATAATATGGGGAGTTTTCAAAATTAAGGTTTTGGGATATGTTCCTGTATCTATCTATAAGATACCAGAGGTTACTGGAGATATAACTATATTTTTGTTTTTAAGGGCATTCTCTTCGGGATGTACTGCTCTTACAGGAATAGAAGCTGTGAGTAATGGAATACCAAATTTCAAGGAACCATCGCAAAAAAATGCAAAAATGGTTCTTGGAATTTTGACACTTATAATGTTTATAATATTTGGAGGACTGTCATATCTTTCAACACTATATCATGCAGTTCCTAATACAAGTGTAACAGTAGTAGCACAAATTGCATCTCAGGTATTTGGAAATAGCATTTTCTTTTATATAGTACAGGCGACTACTGCTATTATACTTATTATGGCAAGTAATACTGCCTTTGCAGGATTGCCTATGCTTCTTGCATATATAGCAAAAGATGGATTTGCACCAAGACAGTTTGCAAAGAGAGGAAAAAGACTTGGTTATTCAAATGGTATAGTTACTCTTGGAATTATATCTTCATTACTTGTTGTAATGTTTGATGGAGAAACACATTATCTTCTGCCTCTTTATGCAGTTGGAGTATTTGTATCATTTACTCTATCTCAAACAGGAATGCTTATGAGATGGATTAGAAAAAAACAAAAAGGATGGATATACAAAGCTTTTATAAATGGAATGGGTGCGTTTGTAACACTAGCTACTGCTGTAATGCTTGGAATAACTAAGTTTACAAGTGGTGCCTGGATAGTTTTCATATTGGTACCTATAATTGTATATTTTATGCTTGCTATAAATAAGCACTATTGTGAAGTTTCAAAACAATTAAAACTTCCTTTGGATGAAAAACCTAAGAAAATAAATTTTGATGAGCAAAAGAGATATGCAATAGTTCCTATAGATACTCTTAATAAATCATTTTTAAAGGCATTAAATTATGCAAGAACAATATCGGATAATATAATAGTATTTCATGTATCTGTAGATGATGAAGCTACTGAACGGCTCCTTAAAAAATGGAATGAATATGATGTAGATATACCTATGATAGTTAAAAAATCACCATATAGAAGCATTGTAGGACCACTTGTTAAATTCATAGAATCGGAAGAATATGCGGCTGGACCGCAAGACACCATAACTGTAGTTCTCCCTCAATTTGTAGTTACAAAGTGGTGGGGGAATATACTTCATAATCAGACTTCACTTTTTATAAGGACTATGCTTCTTAAAAGAAGAAATATAGCAATAGTTACAGTGCCTTATATAATAGTTGAAAAATAAAATACATGTAAATTAATTTAGAAATGGCAGTTTAATTAAATTTAAGTTGCGATTTCTAATTTTTTTAAATTATAAAGGCTATTTATACATAAATTTACTTTATTAAACATTTACATATAAAAATATAATAATATATTATGTCTTTAGTTGATAAAATAATTATTTGCATATTTGTATAGGTGAAAAAAATATTGAATTTTAAATTAATATGTGATACTATAAAGACTATAAAATTTATTGCGTACAGATGTACGTCATACGCATACAAAAGGAGAAGATATGAGTAATAAGTTTTTGATAATTGATTCTGATATTCTTCCAGATGTTTTTTTAAAAGTCATAAAAGTAAAAGAACTTATTAGAACAGGAAGAGTAAAAGACATATCAGAAGGAACAAGAAAAGTTGGAATAAGTAGAAGTACTTACTATAAGTATAAGGATTCGGTATTTGACATGTCAGAAGGAGTGGCTGGTCATAAGATTACATTGGGGTTTATGATACTCCATAAAGCTGGTACACTTTCAAAGATAATTGATAAAATAGCCGAAGAACATGGAAATATACTTACTATAAATCAAGATATACCAATAAATAATGTTGCTAGTGTTTCTGTAACTTTTGATGCGTCAAAGCTTTTAATAGATATAAAAGAATTAGTTAAAGATATAGAGAATATGGAAAATATTGTAAGTGTTAGACTTATAGCTGTGGAATAATTGAATTTTAAGATTTTAATTTAAATTTGTTAAATGCTATATACCTAAGTTAAAGGAAAAATGTATTGCTATGAATTAAAACTGCAAAAAATTATAATATGGTAGTTAAAAGATATTGCGAACTCAGCAAGATTTATGATGAGTTCTTTATATAAATAAAAAGGGGGCATATAAAATGGCAGTTATAGCTATGTTAGGATATGGAGTTGTTGGTAGCGGGGTAGTCGAACTCATAATGAAAAATAGATATAAATTTAAACAAAAGTTAAATGAAGAACTTGTTATATCAAATATTCTAGTGAAAAATGTATCCAAACATTTAAATAACAAAAATAAAGATATTTTAACAGATAATATAAATGATGTTTTCAGTAAAAAAGTTGACATTGTTGTGGAGGCAATGGGAGGACTTAATCCATCTTATGAATATGTGAAAAAAGCACTGGAAATGAAAAAACATGTTGTTACTGCAAATAAGGATCTTATAGCAGAATATGGACATGAACTTCTTGAAATTGCAGATAAAAATGGTGTAACTATACATTTTGAAGCAAGTGTAGGAGGAGGAATACCTATATTAAAATCAATGAATGAATGTCTTGTTGGAAATGAAATAGAGAGTATAATGTCTGTATTAAATGGAACTACTAATTTCATACTTTCCAAAATGGGAAGTGAAAATATGAGCTATGAAGATGCACTAAAGCTTGCACAGAATCTTGGTTTTGCAGAAGCAAATCCTGAATCTGACGTAAAAGGTTACGATGCTGCAAGAAAATTATCTATACTCTCTACAATAGCATATAATAAGAGAATTTATTGGAAAGATATGGATATAGAGGGAATTACAGATATTGATGAGCAAGATTTTAAATATGCAAAAATGAGAGGATGTAATATAAAACTTTTGGGCATAAGTAAGAGAACAGATAAAGGTGTATATGCTGCTGTAAGACCTGTTATGATAAATGAAAATTCATCTCTTGGAAGAATTCATGATGAATACAATGCAATTTTAGTTAAAGGTGATGCTGTAGGAGATGTATTGTTTTCAGGAAAAGGTGCAGGAATGTTTCCTACTGCTAGTGCTGTTTTTTCTGATATAGTGGATATAATTGCTCATAGAGAGGAAGACACAATTACATTCAACGATGAAAAAATAGAAGTAAATAAAAAGTGGAATACTGAAGGAAAATGGCTGCTTAGAATAAAAACACTAGATAGAGTATCTGTTATTGAGAGTATAGCTGAGAACTTTGCAACAAGTTATATACTGTCAAATGAAGCCTCTAAGGAGAATAATGAAGTTGCGGCTTTTGTAAATGCTAAAAGTGAAGTTAAAATAGATGAATATATAAAAAAGATACAGAAAAACACATGGTTTAAGTCTGTGAAAAAGTTATTAGTTTTAGATAAGTAAAAGGTATTCTTAGTAAATTGAGTTACAAAGGAGGCGCAGAGCAGATATGAGTAAAGTTAAGGTTAGAGCACCTGCAACTACAGCTAATATGGGACCAGGATTTGATACTTTAGGAATGGCTCTTAAACTATACAATGAAATCGAAGTTGAGGAAATAGAGGGAGAAAGTGAAATATACAACAATGGGGTTAAGATAAATGGGGATTTTAATGATAATTTAATATATAAGAGTATAAAAATGGCTATGGATAATCAGGGATATTATACTAAAGGTATAAGGATAAATGTGTCAAAATGTGACATACCAATGTCAAGAGGACTTGGAAGTAGTTCTTCCTGTATAGTAGGTGGAATATATGCGGCTAATTTAATTATGAATGGTAGTATGTCTTTTCAAGATATAATTGATTTGTCAGTTAAAATAGAAGGACATCCTGACAATGTAGTACCTGCTATAGTTGGAGGAATGGTTGTTTCTTTGAAATCGGAAGATAAAATAAGCTATTCCAGGGTAAATTTACCCTCTAAGTTAAGATTTGTTGCCATGATACCTGATTTTGAAATCAATACAGCACTTTCTAGAAAGATCCTCCCAAAATCATATTCAAAGGAAGATTGTATATTTAATGTGTCGAGGGCTTCAATGCTTATAAGTGCATTGAATAATTCTGAATTTGATAAACTTAGGTATTGCTTTAAAGATAAGATTCATGAGCCTTATAGAAGAGATTTAATAGAAAATTCCGATACTATATTTAAAAAATGTAGAGAATTTGGATCTTTAGGTGAATTTATAAGTGGATCTGGATCAACACTTATGGCAGTTGTTTTAGATGAAAATTCAAGCTTCTTTATTGAATCTATGAATAAGTTTTTAGATAAACTTAAAGATAAATGGGATATTGTATTGTTAGAACCGGATATTGAAGGGGTAAAGGCTATATAGTTTAGAAAAATAATTTAAATAGAGTAATAATTTTTCCACCTTGTAATTATATATATAATATACAAACTTTAGAAAAATGAGGTGGAAAAATGAAGTACACAAGATATGATTTAAAAAAGGAAAATAAAACTAAAAGCTTTGTATTTATTATGTTAATTATACTTTGTTTAGCATTCATAATAGGAACAGTTGCATCTAAAATATTTTTAAGTGAAACTGATAAAAGTGCTTTTAAAGATACTCAAAATACATCTCAGGCTTCAAATGTTAATAGTGGTAAGACTATTGTTGATGGAAGTAGTGTAAAATTTGTAGCAATTCAAGGTGGAATTTACAAGGATAAAAACAATGCAGAAAAGGAAAAAGAAATTTTAATTAAATATGGAACTCCATTTACTGTAAATGATGGTGGAGAGGTAAGAGTTTTTTTAGGTATATACTCAAGTGATGCTGCAAAAGCTGTTACTGAATCTTTAAAAAAAGAAAAGGTGGATAATTCAGTAAAAGATTTTATTATAAAGAAAAGTAATCTTTGCAATGCGGAAATAATAGAGATCATAAATGCTAATTTACAGATTTTAAATAAGTTTTCTGATAAAAGTGTAGAGTATATAAAAACTGATGATTTAAAAAAATGGTGTGATTCTTTGGAAAACTTAGATAAAAGTGATGAAAATTTTGCAGTGCTTAACGATTTAAAAGAACATGTAAAATCACTTAAAGATACACTTTCAAGAGATGAGAGCTCAAAAGAATATATATATATATACAGTAAATTAAAAAGCATAAAATAAATGTAACTTAGTATATTATTTTATCTTAAAATGCATAATTGAAGAGGAGATAGAGAGGTAGGTATGTATAATTTTTTTACAATACCTGCTATTTTTATATTTAATTTAAAAAATTTTTTAAACAATAGTGTATGTACTTGTTTATGATTATATTAAATGATAAACTATATTAGACATACTGTTGAATAGGGGGATTCAAGTGAAGAGTACAGTTAAAAATTCAGCTTTTTTATGGCTATTGATATTACTAGGTGCTATAGCAGGCAGCCTTATTGGTGATACTCTTGGTAATAGTTTTAGTGAGTTAAAATTTTTAAAAAATTTCTATGAAGTAGGCACCAATGCACCTTTAATTTTAAGCTTTAGAATTATGACTGTAACTCTTGGGTTAAAATTTAATATTAATATAATGACTATAATAGGTGTAATTGTGGCTATAATATTATATAGAAGATATTAGGAAGTGATTAAATGAAAGTTGTATTAGCTTCTGCATCAATTAGAAGACAGCAGCTTTTGAAAAGACTTGTAGATAATTTTGATGTGTTTGTCAGTAACTTTTCAGAAGAAAGTGTTGAATTCAAGGGGGACTGCAGTACATATGTTATGGATCTTGCACTTGGCAAGGCCAAAAATGCCTGCTTGAAATTACCTGAAAAAAATCTTGTTATAATAGGATGTGACACTGTAGTATATTTTAATGGAAAGATATTTGGAAAACCTAAAGATAGAGATGAAGCTTTTTATATGCTTAAATCTTTAAGTGGAAATGAACATCAGGTGTACTCTGGAATAGCAGTTATAAATAAAGAGCTTGGAATTGTAGAAAAGGACTTTGTTAAAACTTCTGTGAAGTTTTCAGATATATCTGATGATGAGATAGAGAGATATTTAAAAAAAGGTGAATATAAGGATAAGGCTGGTGCATATGGCATTCAAGGTTATGGAGGAGTATTTGTATCTGAAATTCATGGATGCTATTACAATGTAGTAGGACTTCCTTTAAATAAAATTTATAAAATATTAGTTGGGATGGGGGTAAATCTGTAGTAAGGAGTTAGATTAAATACTATGTTAAAAATCAAGGATTTACCTGAAAATGAAAGACCTAGAGAAAGATTATTTAGATATGGACCTGAAATTTTATCAAATGTTGAACTCTTGGCTATATTACTTGGATCTGGAAGTAAAAAAGAAAATATAATATCTTTAAGTAGTAAAATTATCCATAAAGAAGGTGGACTAAGTGGAATGATGAAATCTACTTTGGAGGATTTTATTAATATTGATGGAATTGGAAAGGCAAAAAGTGCAAAGATTATGGCTATTATTGAACTTTCTAAAAGGCTTAATTCATTTAAAAATGGAGAAAACTATAAGATATGCAGTTCAAAAGATGCTGCATCACTTGTAATGGGAGAGATGAAGTTCCTTAATCAGGAGAAACTTGTAGTTATAATGTTAAATACAAAAAATATAGTTATAAGTGTAAAGACAATCTTTGTTGGAAGTTTAAATTCATCTATAGTGCATCCCAGGGAAGTTTTTAATGATGCTATTAAAAAGAGTAGTGCTTCCATAATAGTATGTCATAATCATCCTTCTGGAGATCCATCTCCAAGTAAAGAAGATATTAAAGTTACATATAGATTAAATGAATGTGGAAAAATTTTAGGAATAGAATTACTTGATCATTTGATAATAGGAAATGGAAGATATATAAGTTTAAAAGAAAAGGGAATATTGTGAATTTGAAAGGAGAAATATAAATGGGATTTTTTGGAATATCAAGAGATATGGGAATAGATTTAGGTACTGCAAATACTTTAATATATGTAAAGGGTAAGGGAATAGTTCTTAGAGAGCCTTCCGTTGTGGCTATAAATAGTGATGTAAAAAAAGTTATGGCAGTTGGGAATGAAGCAAAAGATATGATAGGGAGAACTCCTGGAAATATTGTAGCCATAAGACCACTTAAAGATGGAGTTATTGCAGATTTTGATGTTACTCACACAATGCTTAGAAAGTTTATTGAAAAAGTAAGTCCAAAGTCAGCTTTTACTAGTCCAAGAATATTTGTATGTTTTCCATCAGGGGTTACAGAAGTTGAAAAGAGAGCAATAGAAGAGGCAACAAAACATGCAGGAGCTAGAGATGTACTTTTAATGGAGGAACCTATGGCAGCCGCAATAGGAGCAGGATTGCCTGTTAATGAACCAACTGGAAGTATGATTGTTGACATAGGGGGAGGAACTACTGAAGTTGCTATAATATCCCTTGGAGGAATAGTTACAAGTAAATCTTTAAGAATTGCAGGAGATGAATTAGATCAGGCTATAATAAGCTATATAAAGAAGGAATATAGTCTTATGATAGGTGATAGGACAGCGGAAAATGTTAAGATACAACTTGGATCGGCTTATGATATTGGAGAGAATGAATCTATGGAGATACGAGGAAGAGATCTTGTTACAGGACTTCCTAAAGTTATAACTATAACAGAAGAAGAGATAAGAGGTGCGCTGAAAGAACCTGTAATTGCAATTATAGATGCTATAAAGACTACACTTGAAAAAACACCACCTGAACTTGCATCTGATATAATGGACAAAGGGATCATGCTAGCAGGTGGAGGAGCTATGCTTAGAGGTTTAGATCAACTTGTAAATATAGAAACACATATTCCAGTTCATATAGCGGAAACACCTTTAGATTGTGTAGCATTAGGTGCAGGAAAAGCACTAGATACTATAGATAAAATAGTATCTAGTAGAAAATAGTGATGCCTTATGAAGTCATTTAGAAATAAGCTGGCAGTAATTGTAATAGTGCTGTCAGTTACATTTTTGATCTTAATCTCTTTTAGCATAAAGGGTAATAATGTATTCTTTATGAGAAATGAACTTGGTGTTACATTCAATTCTGTGCAGGGTGTAATCTATAAATTCAATAATAATATAAAGCAGTTTTTTAGTTTTATAATAAACTTTTCCGAAGTGAAAAAAGAAAATGAAGAATTGATTAAGAAAAATAGTGAACTTGAGAATAAACTTATAGACTATAATTATTTAAAAAATGAAAATGCTAATTTGAGAGAAGAGTTGAATTTTAAAAAAAATAGATCTGAGTATGAATATATAGGATGTGATATAACAGGAAAGGGACAAAATGCTGCTTTAAATCAATTTATAATAAATAGAGGAAGCAGTGACGGAATAAAGAAAAACATGGTAGCAATTGTACCTGAAGGACTTGTTGGAAAGGTGACTTATGTTGGAAAAAATTGGGCTATAATTCAGTCTATAGTAAATGAGAATATTGCAGTAGGCGGTGAAATTCAAGGCATAAGTACTAAAGATGAAATTACAGAACAGGGAATTGTTAAAGGATACAAAGGTACTTCAAACGATATGCTTGCAAAGATGTATTATCTTCCTGTTAAATCTAAAATTAAAAAAGGTGATACAATTTTAACTTCTGGAATAGATAATTCTTATCCAAAGGGAATAAAAATAGGTAAGGTTATAAGTGTAGAGCTTGACAGAGCAAAGGTAATGAAAGAAGCGGTAATAAAGCCATATGTAAATTTTGATAAACTTGAACAAGTAATGGTTGTAGTTCCTAAAAATGAAGCAGATATAAAGTACTAAGGTGATGTTTATGAAAAAGATATTTATATTATTGTTCTTGTTAGTAATACTTTTTATTCTAGATAATTCGGTTGTACCATTTTTAGCTATAAAAACGGTATATCCAAGTTTGCTTTTTGTTTTTATAATCTGCTATTGTATCGCAAGTGAAAGTTATTATGGACTTTTTATTGGAATTTTTGCAGGAATTCTTCAAGATATCTATTTTATAGATGGTTTCTGGATAAATGCATTTGTAAATATGATAGTATGTGTTATTTCAGGATTTATAGGAAATAGTATATTTAAGGATAAGAAATTTATTCCTGTTTTATCTTGTTTTGGACTATCAATTTTAAAAGGACTATTTCTATTTGTAATACTTTGGTTAAGCGGTATTACTATAAACTTAGTAAGTTTGTTTTTTGTTTCCATATACAATACTGTAGTTGGATTTTTTATGTATAAACCTGTATATAGACTTTCTCAAATTAGTTACATGAAAACTGAATGGAAATTTTAATAGATTTTAAAGAGGAGGTAATATTATGAAGTTGGAGAAGGAAAAGGGACTAACTAGATATTCTGCACTTATTATAATTATAGCATGTATATTTAGTATAATTATTGGTAAACTTTTTTCACTCCAAATTCTAAATGGAGATGAATATAAGAAAGAAGCCTCCAATAGATCTATAAGACAGATATCGGATTCTGCTCCAAGAGGTGATATTATTGATAAAAATGGGGAACTCTTGGCAACAAGTAGACAGGGATATAATCTTGTTTACAATGAAACCGATGAAAGTGATAAACATTTTTTTCAGACAATGGATAAAGTATTTAAAATTCTAGATGAAAATGGAGAAAGTCAAGATGATGATTTTGAGCTTAAAATAAATCCATTTAAGTTTGAGTTTAGAAGTGATGATCCAAAGACAAGACAGATGTTAGAAATACGATTTAAAAGAGATAGAAATTTAAACGACTCTATAGAGAAAAAAATAAAAAGTAAAAATAAGGATATATCAGATGATGAACTTGAAGAAAAAGTAAATGAAGAGCTATTAAAGATTTCTCCAGAGGAAACTTTTAAACTGCTTTTAGAAAAATATGGTATAAGTAGCAACTATTCATTAGAAGAACAAAGAAGATTTATGATAGTAAAGGACACTTTAAAGATGCACAGCTATTCAGGATATGATCCAGTTGTAATTGCAAGTAATATAAAAAAAGAAACTGCACTTAAGTTTTCTCAAATGTTAAATGATCTTCCAGGGGTAAATGTAGATACCCAACCGATGAGGTACTATCCAAATGAGGACCTTGCATCATCAGTAATTGGATACATATCAAAGATAAGTAGTACAGATTCTGCAAAGTATAAAGAAAAAGGATATGATGTTAATACAGATTATGTAGGCCAAGCGGGAATTGAAGCTGCATTTGAAGATGAGCTTAGAGGTGAAAAAGGCGGCAGAACAGTAAAGCTTAATAACAACGGAAAGATAATTGAGGAAATGGGAACGAAAGAAGCTGTTCCTGGAAATACAGTACAGCTTACTATAGATAAAAATGTTCAAGAAGCTGCAGAAAAAGCCCTTGATAATAGAATGGAAGAGTTGCAGAAAAATCCTTATGGACAGAGAAGATCTGATACTACAAATGCAACCAGAGGTGCAGCAGTTGCTATAGATGTAAAAACAGGTGCAGTAATTGCACTTGCAAGTAGACCAGGATATGATCCAAATTTGTTTTCCAATCCTGGAAAGTTGACATCAGAACAGTATGTTCAGTATTTTAATCCTGATCTTGAGAAATTTGGAAAAGAATATATTGAAAAGAGAAATCTTACACAATATTATTCAGGAAAAACTGAAGAGCAAGTGTTAGATGAACTCTTTCCAATAGATAAGAGTATAAAGGGAAATACGACTATAAGGAAGGATTTGTATGATATATATCCAAAACCATTTTACAATTATGCAACTCAATCTCTTATACCACCTGGTTCGACTTTCAAGCCTATGACTGCAATTGCAGGACTTGAAAGTGGTGTTATAACTCCGGATTTTACAGTTGATGATGAAGGTTATTTTGATAAAGGTGGAGGAAATATTGTTAATTTTACTTTAGATGGTGCAAATGGAATAGTTGATCTTGTTCGTGCTATAGAAAAGTCAAGTAACCCTTATTTTATGACTGTAGGTAAAATGCTTCGTGATGCATTTGGGGATGATATTCTTGCAAAGTATGCATGGAAGTTTGGACTTGGAGCGGATCCAACTAGTGGTGAAGTGCCAACTACTGGTATAGAGATACCTGAGAAATTTGGGCAAGTGTATAATACTGTATCAAATAAGAATACTTTTGCAAATACATATCTTTGGAAAGTAATGGATGTACTTAGAAATGGTGAAGATGATAGAGGTAACAAGGTAGTTAAAATCAATTTGAATGACAGTGAAGAAGATTCAAAGGAAGTAGCTGCACTTAAAAAGAGTATAAAAACACTTATTCAAGATTGTATAAAAAATGGAACTAAGAGTTTTGATAAATCAAAGTATAAAGAGTTGTTTACTGAACTTACAGAAAAGGATCCTAACAATAAGAAGACTATTACAGAAAAGCAAATGGACACATTACTTGATGTTATATACTATATAACTATATTAGATGCAAATTCACAGCTTAAAGTTCCTGCAAATATAGAAGATGCTTCTATAGGACAGGGATTGAATCAATTTACACCTCTGCAGCTGGCAAATTATATGGCTACTATTGCAAATGGAGGAACAAGATATAAGGTTCACTTAGTTGATAAGATAATTGATCCAAACAATAAGGTAATAAGTAAAACAAAACCTGAAGTCCTTGAAGATACAGGTGTAAGTGAATCAACTATTAAATGGGTAAAAGCTGGAATGCAAGCTGTTAATGAAAAGGGAACAGCATCGCAGGTATTTGCAGATTTTCCAATTAAAACAGCTGGTAAGACGGGAACTGCAAGTATTGGAAGTGAAGAACATATGACAAAAATTGGGAGAACAGATTATGCTGTGTATGTTGGATTTGCACCAATTGATGATCCTGAGATAGCTGTATGTGCTGTGGTATTTGATGGTGGTCAAGGAGCAGGGTCTGCTCAAATAGCAAAGAGTATATATTCTGCTTATTTTGGACTTGATGAAAATGATGAAAATACTGAAAGCACTACAAATAATTAGAACATTTAATATTATATTGTGTATAAAATTTGCGTTTAGGAATTTTCTATTCGCAAATTTTATTTAATTTAGTCCGTAAAACCACTGTGTCTTGTGCCTGTAGATGTAAGGACTTTAAAAATATTATGTTAAAATAAACATACATAACAATGTAAAGGAGGTGGAAAATGAAATTATCATTTAAATTCAAACCAAATTTTACGGTAGAGCAATTAAAAATCATAGAAGAATTGTCTTTTCACACAACAAAACTCTACAACATAATAAATTATGATTTAAGAGAAAATGGTTTTAAATCTTATGTAGATATTGAAAATGCTTTTAAATCAAATTGGCATTGTGACTTTCTTCATAGTCATACAAGGCAACAAGCATTTAAGGTATTAGAGCAGAATTGGAAATCTTATTTTGCAAGTATCAAAGATTATAAAGTAAATCCACATAAATATAATGGACTACCAAAACCACCAAAATTTAAGAACATGCAAGATAGAAAAAATGAAATTATATTCACTAATCTTGCTATAAGATTTCAAGATAACATATTAAAATTGTCCTTATCTAAAGCAATTAAATCTATTTTTGAGGTAGAGAGTTTAAATTTTGAGGTTTTAAGCAAACTTCAAAGCCTCATAAATTGGGATGGATTGCAACAAGTAAGAATTAAATGGGATAATTCTTTAAAACAATGGTACTTAATTGTAATCTACAAAAAACAGGAATTAGAACAAACTGATAATAACACTAATGTTATGGCAATAGATTTAGGTTTAGATAATTTGGCTACATTAACATTCAAAGAAAATCAAAATAGTTACTTATTTTGTGGTAAGAAACTTAAATCAGTTAATTCTTATACAAATAAAAGAATTGCAGAATTGCAAAGTATTGAAATGAAAAAGTGTGGTTCTGATAAATTTAAAAACACTAAGGAAATCAATAGATTAAGAAGATATAGAAATAATTATGTAAATGATTATCTTCACAAAGTAAGTAAGAATATTATTGATAAAGCAATAGAGCATAAGGTTGGGAAAATAGTTATAGGTAAGCTTAAAGGAATTAAGAAAGACATGAATTATAATAAAGGTTTTGTTCAAATTCCTATTCAAAGATTGGCAGAACTTGTAGAGTATAAAGCTAAACTTCAAGGAATCAAAGTTAAATATAAAGAAGAAAGTTATACAAGTGGGTGTAGTGCTTTTGACTTAGAGCTAATAACTAAAAATACATATGATAAATCTCGTAGAGTAGTAAGAGGACTATTCAAATCAAGTTTTGGATTGGTAAATTCAGATGTAAATGGTAGCCTAAACATATTAAGAAAAGAAGAAAAATGTATTCCCAAGTTAGTTGAAACTATGAGGGATAAGGGCAAGTGTTCTCGCCCGTTAAGAATAAGGGTTGCTTGTTAATTCAAGTCGAAAGTTAAATGCCAAACTTCTTACAAAGAAGCCACATCCCCTTGTGGGTGTGGTAGTTCACTTAATTTAAAATAAAATTTAACTTTTTAGAAGGATTTACATTAGCTATGTTGAAATATAATATGTGGTGGTAGGTTTTGGAGGTCTAGTAATATGGATAGAGGTATACTTATAAAGGGAAATAGAGAGGGAATAAATGTAATTATAAATATAAATAAGTTTAGAGATTTTGATGAAATGGTTGAAACATTAAAAAATAGACTTTCTAAAGGCAAAAACTTTTACAGGGGATGTACTTTAAAGATAACAACTGATTTGAGGGATGTAAATGAAAGACAGTATAGAAAGCTCAAAGATATATTATTTGAGGAATTCCTTGTAAAAGATTGTATATTTGAAGATGTAAAAGAAAAGTATACCAAAGTATTCTCTGGTATATATGAAGGAAGAACCAAATTTTTAAGGAGAACAGTTAGAAGTGGACAGATTATAAATTATTCTGGAAACATAGTTGTAATTGGCGATGTAAATGCTGGTTCTAAAGTTTATGCAGGTGGTAATATAATCGTATTTGGAGCACTTAGAGGATATGTTCATGCAGGATTTTCAGGTAATATAAAGGCGATAGTTGCAGCTATTTCTCTTGAACCTGAAATACTCCAAATTGCAAATATACTTACTAGGGCACCAGAGGACAATATTAAGCCCAAATATCCAGAAGTAGCAAGAGTAAAAGGTAATACTATAATAGTTGAACCGTATTTGCCTAATAAATTTATATAATGGAGGTTTTTTTTATGGGAGAAGCAATTGTAGTAACATCAGGCAAAGGAGGAGTTGGAAAAACTACCACTACAGCTAATCTAGGTACTGGCCTAGCATCTTTAAATTATAGCGTAGTTGTAGTTGATGGTGATACAGGACTTAGAAATTTAGATGTGTTAATGGGACTGGAAAATAGAATTGTATTTACACTTGTAGATGTTATAGAGGGAAAGTGCAAACTAAAGCAAGCACTTATAAGAGATAAGAGGCTTTCTAATCTTTATTTACTTCCAACAGCTCAAACTAGAGATAAAGAAGATGTAAACAGTGATGATATGTTTAATTTGATATCTGAACTGAAAAGAGAGTTTGATTATGTTTTAATTGATTGTCCAGCAGGTATAGAACAGGGATTTGAAAATGCAATTGTAGGAGCTGATAGAGCACTTATTGTAGTTAACCCAGAAGTTACATCAGTAAGGGACTCAGATAGGGTTATTGGAAAGCTTGACTCTAAAGGGCTTGAAAATCATCAGCTTATAGTAAATAGAATAAATTATGATATGGTTAAAAGTGGTCAAATGCTTGATGTAAATGATATACTTGATAGTCTTGCTATAGAATTAATAGGAGTAGTTCCAGATGATAGAGATATAACTATATCTACTAACAATGGTGAACCTGTAGTTTTAGAAGAAAAATCTGTATCTGGACAAGCATTTAGAAATATATCTGCAAGGATTACAGGTAAAGAAGTACCATTTATAGATTTCAGTCAAAATCAACAAGGATTTTTTTCGTCTATAAAAAGATTATTTAAGATTAAATGATAGGGGGTAATATAATGGATTTACTTAATATGTTTTCTAAGCAGTCTTCCAAAAAAGTAGCTAAAGAAAGACTTAGATTGATACTTATACATGATAGATCCAATATTTCTCCTGATCTGCTTGAAAATATAAAAGAAGATATTTTAAAAGTACTTTCAAAATATATGGAGGTTGATTTTGGAGATATAGATGTAAAGATGACATCTGAAAAAGAATTGGATGCTCCGGCATTAATTGCAAGTGTGCCTATAAAAAATGTGAAACACAAAAAATAGCTATGTATTGATGCATAGCTTTTTTTAATTAATATGGTATAATCATATTAGTTATATTGGGGGTAGGTAGGATGCTAGAAAAGATCACTATTGAAAAGAGATTTCTAAGAGAACTGGATTTTACAATAATAATAACAGTACTTGTAGTTGCCATATTTGGAGCTTTAAATATATATAGTGCCACTCGTATGACAAGGGGATTTTCAACACTCAAAAGTCAAGTTATATGGATTATAGGAGGTATTATATTAACATACATAATATTAGTAATAGACTATGCTGTAATAAAGGATTACGCAAGTATATTCTATTGGTTTGGAGTATTTTTACTTGTGCTTAATTGTATTCCAGGTATAAAGTCTACTGTAAATGGTGCTTCCTCCTGGATAAAAATAGGATCTATTTCCTTCCAGCCATCGGAGATTGCAAAAGTGGGTATAATACTTATGATAGCAAAAGAGTTGGATAACATGGAAGGTAATATAAATAATGTAAAAAACTTTTTTAAACTTACTTTATATGCAGTAATTCCAATGTCTCTTATAGTAATTCAGCCTGATCTTGGTATGACTATGGTCTGCTTTTTTACTGTACTTGGTATATATTTTGTATCAGGATTGGATTTTAGGGTGATATCTGGAGGTATTGTAGCTGTTGCAGGGCTAATAACTGTTGCCTGGAAATTTTCACTTATAGAGGATTATCAAAAGATGAGAATTATAGCTCTTTTCAATCCTGTGAAGTATGAAACCTCTTATGCACTTCAACTTAGACAATCACAGATAGGAATAGGTTCTGGTGGATTTTTGGGAAAGGGATTTTTGCAGGGAACACAGATTTCTGGTGGATACGTTCCATTTGCATCTACAGATTTTATATTTTCAGTAGTTGGAGAAGAATGGGGATTTTTAGGAGCAATAGTTCTAATACTGTTTTATGGAATTATTTTGTATAGAATAATATGTATTGCAAGAGAGGCTAAAGATATATTTGGATCCGTAGTATGTATAGGTGTTGTTTCTACAATGTTGTTTTCAATATTGCAAAATATAGGAATGACTATAGGATTACTTCCAATAACAGGAATAACCCTTCCTTTTATGAGCTACGGTGGAAGTTCAATTCTAACTGCTTTTATAAATATTGCCCTTGTTTTGAATATAGGAATGAGAAGAAAGAAAATTAATTTTTAGATTATTGTATTAATATTTTGTTGTATTAATATTTTATAATTATTTTTAATCTTGGAGGTAGTATTATGAAAATTGCATTTATTGCACATGATAAGAAAAAAGATGACATGATAGATTTCGTCAGAAGATATAAGGAATCTTTCAAAGGACATGAACTCTTTGCTACAGGTACTACAGGAAAGTTGATAAATGAAACAACAGGACTTAAAGTTCATAGATTCCTTTCAGGTCCTCTTGGAGGAGATCAACAAATAGGAGGTAAAATTGCAGAGGGTAAAATTGATCTTGTTTTCTTTTTAAGAGATCCACTTACAGCACAACCTCATGAACCTGATGTATCTGCACTTCTTAGAATATGTGACGTACACAGTGTACCTCTTGCAACTAATTTGGCTGCTGCAGAGATATTTGCTAAAGTAATTACAATGCATGCTGATAAAAACTTATAATTTAAAATGGACAAACTATTTAAGTCAGTAATTAGGAATTATTCTATTTAGTTACTGGCTATTTTTTTATCCTATATTGTGATGTAATAATTCAGAACAAATTTAAATATATATAGATTATGATTAATGATATTAGAAGGGTGATAATTTTTGGGTTATTATAATTCGCAATATGAGGATTATTACAATGGACTTAAGAGCAGAGTCAAATATTCGCCTAGATATAATAATAGTGGAAGTAATAATGCTAAAAAATCTAAAATGAATTATATTGTAAAGCGTATAATAAGAGATTTAGCAGGAGTTTTAGCTTTATCTATATTTGTATTAGGATGTAAAATTATACCTACTCGGCAAACTAAAGATATATATAATTATTCCAAACAACTACTTAATAAAACCTATGATTATAAGGTACTAAAGCAAAATTTAAGTAATGTGGATCTTAAGACTGTAGAAGATAAGGCACATAATATAATATACAGACTTCAAGTGAATATACCAAAGTAAAAGATTGGGGAATAATTTTTGATAAAAATTAATAAATATTTTATTCCATATGTAATATTTTTAACTATCATAGGTTATAGAGGTCAAATTTTTTATACCTTTATAATAGTTTTTTGCCATGAATTAATTCACTATCTTGTTGCCAGATATTATAAGTTTTCTGGATTTGATATAGAGTTCATACCAATTGGAACTGTAATGAAATTAAGGGATTTAGATGAGGCGAATAAAGAAGAAGACATTGTAATATCTGCCTGTGCTCCTTTGGCAAATTTGTTTTTTTCAGTTGTATTTTATTTTTTTTATATAAAGACGCAGATTAATTTAGCTTATATGCTATGTTATATAAATTTAGGTATAGGTTTATTTAATTTAATACCTGCATTCCCATTAGATGGTGGAAGAATTTTAAGAGATATATTGAATTTTAAGACTAATTATAGAAGAGCAAATAAAATAATGATAATTGTGAGCATTATTATAGGAGGTATATTAATGCTCATTTACTTAATAAGCTTTTTAAAAGGAGAAGGTTTTTTTAATATTGGAATTATTGGATTGTTTATAGTTATATCTTCTCTTAAAGAAAATGAAAGGATATCATATATACTTATGAGTGATATTATTAAAAAGAAATATAAATTTTTAAAAAGAGGATACATGGAAAATAGAAGTATGTCAATACATTATAAGAAGGATTTACTTACTGCTATGTCCATGTTTGATAAAAACAAGTATAATATTTTTAATGTACTTGATGATAATATGAAAATTTTAGATGTTATATATGAAGAAGAGATAATAGAAGGATTAAAAGTATATGGTAATATAACGTTGGAAGAATTTTTAAATTACCCAAAAGGTGATAATGTTTAAAAAAACATAGGGTTATGTTAGAATATAAAAATGATGACTTTGCATGAGATTATAAAAATGTACTTAAGAGGAGGATTCTAATGAATAGAATTTCTGATGATATATTGTTCAAAGTTGAAAAACCGTCCCGCTATATTGGAGGAGAACTGAATTCATTTATAAAGGATAAAAAAGACATAGATATTAGATTTGCATTTTGCTTTCCAGATGTATATGAAGTTGGAATGTCACATCTTGGCATGAGGATACTTTATTATATATTAAATACTAGAGAGGATACCTACTGTGAGAGGGTTTTTGCACCATGGCCTGATCTTGAAAAATTAATGAGGGAAAATGACATACCATTATATGGACTTGAAAGTAAAGATCCAATTACTGACTTTGATTTTATAGGATTTACTCTTCAATATGAAATGAGTTATACAAATATATTGAACATGATTGATCTTGCAGGACTTCCTGTAAGGGCATCTGAAAGAGGGGAGAATGATCCAATTGTGATATGTGGAGGACCATGTGCATATAATCCTGAACCCCTTTATGATATAGCAGATATATTTGCACTTGGAGAGGGAGAAGAGCAGCTTCAGGAAGTGATAGAACTATACAAGAAATACAAGGGTAAAGGGAAGAAAAAAGAGTTTTTAAGGGAAGCATCACATATAGGAGGTATATACGTTCCTTCACTATATGAAGCACATTATAATGAAGATGGAACGTTAAAGGAATTTGTTCCTCTATATGATGATGTACCGAAAAAGGTAAAAAAGAGAGTAATATCTGACTTTAATCATGCTAAGTATCCAGATAAACTTATAGTTCCATATACTGATATAGTACATGATAGAATAATGCTTGAAACTTTTAGAGGATGTACAAGAGGTTGTAGATTTTGTCAGGCTGGCATGATATACAGACCTGTTAGAGAAAAAACTGAGGATACCCTTTTAAAAGAAGCTGATAAGCTTATAAAAAGTACTGGATATTCTGAAGTTTCACTTACATCTCTTAGTGTATGTGACTATTCCAACTTAAAAAATCTTGTACATGATTTTATGGAAAAATATAAAGATAAAAAAGTTGGAGTATCCCTTCCATCTCTTAGAATAGATTCATTTTTTGTAGGATTAATAAATGAAATACAGAAAGTTAGAAAGACTGGACTTACTTTTGCTCCTGAGGCAGGAAGTCAAAGACTTAGAGATGTAATAAATAAGGGAGTTACAGAAGATGACCTTATTAATTCTGTAAGAAGTGCCTTTGAATCTGGATGGTCTACAATAAAACTTTACTTTATGATAGGTCTTCCATGTGAAACAATGGAGGATATAGAAGGCATTGCAAAACTTGCAGAAAAGGTAGTTAATGAATATTATTCAGTTCCTAAAGAAAAGAGAAAAAAGGGACTTAAGGTAACTGTAAGTACAGCTATATTTGTTCCGAAACCATTTACACCATTTCAATGGGTTCCACAAATATCTATGGATGATGTAAAAAATGAGATTAAATGTATTAGAAAATCTATAAAAAGTAAACAAATAACCTATAAGTGGCATGAAAGTCCAGTAAGCTATTTAGAGGCTATATTTGCAAGAGGTGATAGGAAAGTTTGTGATGTTTTAGTAGAGGCTTTTAAAATGGGTGCAAAGTTTGATGGATGGTCTGAGTATTTCAACTTCGACATATGGATGGATGCATTTAAAAAGTGCGGTGTAGATGGTGACTTTTATGCCTATAGAAATAGAAGTTATGATGAAGTTTTACCTTGGGACTTTATAGATATAGGAGTTAAAAAAGAATATCTTATAAGGGAAAATGAAAAAGCCAAGAATGCAGAAATAACTCCTGATTGCAGACAGGGGTGTAGAAAATGTGGAGCAAATTCAAATGTTGAGGGAGGAGAATGTTTTAATGGTGCGATATTTAATCAAATTCACTAAAGAAAGCAGTATAAAGTTTATAGGACACCTTGACCTTATGAGGACTATTCAAAGAATGATAAGAAGATCCGAATTACCAGTTAAATATTCTAATGGATTTAATCCACATATAAATATGTCTATTGCACAGCCCCTTCCTGTAGGAGTATATTCCTGTGGAGAGTATATGGATATTTCTTTTGAAAATGAAGTGTCAGAAGATGAAATAAAGTCTAGGCTTAATGAAAATTCACCTGCTGGTATAAAAGTATTAGGCGTAAGAAAAATAAGTGATGATCCAAATAAAAAAGTATTTAAATCTATGGCGGAAATTAGAGCAGCAAGATATATTATAAAAATAAAGTATAATGATATTTCAAATATAAATAAAGATATGAAAAATATACTTGAAATGCCTGAATGGAGAGCTATTAAGAAGACAAAGAGAGGAGAAAAAGAGTCTGATTTAAAGAAATTTGTAAAGAATATTGAATACAAAGTATCTGGGAACACTTTAGTAATTGATACTACAATTAGCTGTGGAAGTATAGAAAATCTATCCTGTTCACTTTTAGCGCAGTTTATACAGAAAAATACAAGAAATGTAAATTTTGATGCCTTTGTGGATATAATGAGGAAGGAGCTGTATGGAATATATAAAGGAAAGATGATGCCTCTTCTAGAAATAGTAGAATTGTATTGAGTATGTTTTATAAATGAGGTGAAGTTTTGAGATCTATATTTATAGATGAAGGTAATGAGCTTTTAAGAATTGTAATTCTAGAAAATGGTGTAATGAATGAGTTGTTTTTTAAAGAAAAAGATGAAATATATCCAGGAGAAATATATAAAGGAGTTGTTAAAAACATAGTTCCTGCTATAAAATCTGCTTTTATAGATATAGGAATTAATAAAAAAGCCTATATGTATATAGACAGTAAGTTTAAGAATACAAGGCTTAGAAAAGGTGATGAAGTTTTAGTTCAAGTTGTAAAAGAAAATTTAGGTAAAAAGGCTGCTAAAGTGACAAATTATATTGATGTGCCCGGGAAATATTGTGTGCTGAATACTTTTAATAAGGGTATAAAGTTTTCAAAGAAAATAGTCAGCAGTGAATTTAAAAAAACAGTATGTGAAAATCTCTGTGTTCCCAAAGATTTAGGTGTTACAATTAGAACGGCAGCAGAGAATATTTCTGTTAATACTATACAAAAAGAGCTCAATAAATTATATAAAATTTACAATGATGTAGTGAGAAAAGCTAGATATTCGGTAAAGCCTGAACTTATTTTTGACAATGGAGGACTTGTACAAAAAGTTTTAAGAGATAGATTAGAAGTAAATGATTTTAAAATATTTACAAATAGTAGGAAAACTTATGAAGATGTTGTTTCTTTTTTAAAAGAATACGGATATGATGAAAACAGAGTAGAATTCTGTAATGAATTTATAAATATACATGAGTACAGTAATATTGAGAAAGATATACTTGCTCTCAGAAATAGAAAAGTATATCTAAAATGTGGTGGATACATAGTTATTGATAGAACTGAAGCAATGTATGTGGTGGATGTAAATTCAGGGAAAAACATAAAAAACAAACACATGGAAAATACAGTACTTACTACAAATATTCAGGCTGCAGAGGAAATTTCTCGTCAGGTAAGACTTAGAAATTTGAGCGGTATTATATTGATAGATTTTATTGATATGGATAATGATGAAATGAAAAATAGAGTAATGGACACGTTGAAAAAAGGATTTTCTAATGATAAAAATAAGACAGTGATATATCCATTTACAGATTTAAACCTTATTCAAATAGCTAGAAAAAGATCAGGAAGATCAATAGTTGATTATATAGATGAAGATTGTAAATTGTGCGATGGGAAAGGTAGAAGAATAAAATTTTCCTATATAAGTATGCTTATATGTAATAAGATAAAAAAAATACAGGAAAAGAATATTCATCTTCAAATAGGAAATGCTTATAAAGAGAATATTCAGCAAAATAAAAAGAGATTTTTAGAAAGTATAGGTGCTTTAGATAAAAATATTTATTTAACTTATGGAAGAGGAGAATATTTTAAAGTAGAACCTCTTGTGTTTTCAAATCAGATTCAAAGTTTTAGTGAATTCAAGGTTGAAGTAGAGCAGTAAAGCCAATTGAATTTGTAATTAAAACTTTACAAAGCAAATCATGTATGCTAAAATACCCTTTGTAGACCGCACGAAATAGGTTTAAATTGTAGATGTTTTCTACATACCTTTTAGGCGAGACTGGATTGAGGAGGTGTTTTTTTATGTATGCAGTTGTAGTTACAGGAGGAAAGCAGTATAAGGTTTCAGAAGGAGACATTATATATGTTGAAAAGATTAACTCCGAGGTAGACTCAACAGTTGAATTTGACAATGTTCTTGCAGTAAGCAAAGAAGATGGTGAATTAGTTGTTGGAAAGCCAAAAGTAGAAGGTGCTAAAGTAAGTGCTAAAGTTCTAGCTCAAGGAAAGAAGAAGAAAGTGGTTGTATTTAAGTACAAGAGAAAGAAAGATTACAGAAAGAAACAGGGACATAGACAGCCATATACTAAATTGCAGATAGAAAAAATAGATGCTTAGTTATGATTAATGTTGAATTTAAAAAAAAATCAAGTAATTTGGTTTCAGTTAAATTAAAAGGGCATGCAGATTCCGTTGAAGAAGGGTATGACTTAGTATGTTGTGCTGTGTCTGTATTGTCCCAAAGTATATTAATTGGACTGACAGAAGTTTTAAATCTTGATGTTAACTATTCGATAGATAATGGGTTTTTGAGTTTTTCTTTGGAAAATATGTCACAAAGTGATGTAAGTAAATGCCAGGTACTTATGAAAACCATGTTGCTTGGATTAGAGAGAATAGAATTAAGTTATGGTAAATATATAAATATATGTGTTAAGGAGGTGTAGGTACATGTTTACTATAGATCTTCAGTTATTTGCTCATAAAAAAGGAGTAGGTAGTTCAAGAAACGGTAGAGAAAGTGAATCTAAGAGATTAGGTGCAAAGGCTGCAGACGGAGAATTTGTATTAGCTGGTAACATACTAGTTAGACAGAGAGGAACAAAGATTCATCCTGGAAATAATGTAGGAATAGGTTCAGATGACACACTATTTGCTAAAGTAGATGGTGTAGTTAGATTTGAAAGAGTAGGGAAAAACAGAAAAAAAGCTAGTGTTTATCCTTTACCAGAGGAAGAACTTGTGGCTGAATAATATGTATGAGCACCCATTTTAGGGTGCTTTTTTTAAATAAAAGTAAAAAGGAGTGAGATATTGATGTTTGTTGATACGGCTAGGATTTTTGTAAAATCTGGAGATGGCGGTGATGGTGCTATATCATTTAGAAGAGAAAAATACGTTCCTCTAGGTGGACCTGATGGAGGAGATGGGGGAGATGGAGGAGATGTAATACTTGTAGCTGATGAAAACAGTACAACTCTATTAGATTTTGCATATAAGAAAAAGTATAAGGCAGAAAATGGTGGCAACGGTGGTGGATCTAAGTGTTTTGGAAAAGATGGAGAAGATCTATATATAAAAGTTCCATTGGGAACTGTTGTTCGCGATGTTGAAACAAATAAGATAATGGCAGATCTTTCCCATAAAGGAGATAGATATACAGTAGCCGTAGGAGGTAGAGGGGGAAGGGGAAATGTTAGATTTACTACACCTACAAGACAGGCACCTGAATTTGCAGAACCTGGTATGCCAGGAGAGGAGAGATATATTTCCCTTGAACTCAAAGTATTAGCTGATGTAGGACTCGTTGGTTTTCCAAATGTAGGTAAATCAACATTGCTTTCAGTTGTAACAAGGGCAAAACCTAAAATTGCAAATTATCATTTTACTACATTAAATCCTAATCTTGGAGTAGTTAATGTACCTGGTATAAACAGTTTTGTCATGGCTGATATACCTGGAATAATAGAGGGAGCTTCATCTGGTACTGGGCTTGGACTTAAATTTTTAAGACATATTGAAAGAACGAGATTACTTATACACGTTGTGGATATATCACAAATTGAAGGAAGAAATGCATTTGATGATTTTATAAAGATAAATGAAGAGTTAAAAAAATATGACGTGAAACTTTGGGATAGACCTCAGATAATTGCAGCAAACAAGGCAGATATGATGTATGATGACAGTGTATTTAATGACTTTAAAGAAAAAGTTCTAAAGCTTGGATATAAAAAGGTGTTTAAAATATCAGCGGCTACAAATCAAGGTGTAAATGAACTCATGAAGGAAGTAGCTAAAACTCTTAATGAAATACCAGTTAAAGAAATGGATATAGATGAAAGTGAGAAATTTGTACCACAAGAAAAGAGATTTACCTATACAATAAGGAAAGAAGATAACACATATATAGTTGAAGGAAGCTTTGTAGACAGATTACTTGCAAGCGTCAACGTAAATGACTATAATGAACTAAGATATTTTTATAAAGTACTTAAAAATAAAGGTGTAATGGATGAATTAGTAGAAATGGGAATTAAAGATGGAGATATTATAAAACTAAATGATTTTGAATTTGAATATCTGATATAATTTATTTGGAGAGATAACAAAATGATTAAAAAAGCTATTTTTGGCGGCACATTTGATCCATTGCATAATGGGCACATACACATAGCTTATGAAGCACTATATAAGCTTAATTTAGATGAAGTTATATTCATGCCTTCAGGTAATCCACCTCATAAGATGGAAAATGAAGTAACAGATGCATCTTTGAGATATAATATGGTAAAAAAAGCCGTTGAAAAAGAAGATAAATTTAAAGTAAGTTGTTATGAAATGAAAGATAACAGTGTGAGTTATACTTATAAAACTTTAGCTCATTTTAATAAAGTAGATAAAAATGTAGAATGGTATTTTTTAACCGGAGTAGACTGCTTGATGGATGTAGAAGAGTGGAATAATCCAAGTGGTATATTTAAACTTTGTAAATTTATAGTGTTTAATAGACCTGGATTTAGCAAAGAAAGTATAGAAAATCAGAAAATATATATAGAGAATAAGTACTCAGCAGATATTATATTTTTAGATGCTCCACTTCTTGACATTTCTTCTACAAGTATTAGAGAAAATATTAGAATTGGTAGAAATGTTAGTTATCTTTTGCCTGAAAGTGTTTATGATATAATAAAAAAATATAATCTTTATAGATAAAATATATAATTGATTGCTTTGGAGTGATAATGAAAATGTGGGATGAGAAACAAATAATTGAATATTTAAAAGAAAATTTGAAAATAAATAGATTTAAACACAGTTTGGGAGTTAGAGATACTGCGGAAAAATTGGCGAAATTATATAATGTAAATGTATATAATACTAAAATTGCAGGACTTGTACATGACTGTGCAAAATGTATGTCAGATGAGGAATTAATAAGTATTGCAAATAAAAATAATATTACTATAGATGAAGTTTTTGAGGAAACCCCTAATCTTCTCCATGGTCCAGTAGGAGCTGTAATAGCAAGAGATAAGATGGGTATATCAGATAAAGATATACTCAGTGCTGTAGCATATCATACTACAGGGAAAGAAGATATGACGTTAATGGAAAAGATAATATATATTGCAGATTATATTGAGCCTGGAAGAAATTTTCCAGGAGTAAATGATATAAGAAATGATGCATTAATTAATTTAGATAAAACTCTTCTTGATTGTTTTAATAATACAATAAAACATGTAATTAATAAGGGACAGTTACTACATGTAAATACTATAAAAGGAAGAAATTATTTAATTTCTCAATATAAAATATAAATAAAAAAATAAAGAGGGGGACTTTTTATGAAGAGTATAGTAAGTACTAAAAAAGCACCATCTGCTGTAGGACCATATTCTCAAGCTGTAAAGGCTGGAAATTTATTATTTGTATCTGGACAAATTCCACTAGATCCAGATACAGGAGAATTAGTTTCTGGCAATGTTAAAGAAGCAACTGAAAGATCTTTAAAAAATGTAGGGGCAATTTTAGAAGAGGCGGGTAGCTCTTTTGCAGATGTTGTTAAAACTACAGTGTTTGTTAAAAATATGGATGACTTTGCAGCGGTAAATGAAGTTTATGCAAAATACTTTAAATCTGATATGCCTGCAAGATCATGTGTAGAAGTAAAACTTCCAAAAGATGCACTTGTAGAAATAGAGGTAATAGCAACATTAGATAAGTAATTTTTAAGGAGAGTTTATAGCTCTCCTGTATTTTTTTAAAGAAGGGATAGACTTATGAAAGAAGACAGAAAATTATTTTTTGATGTAGAGAAAGAAGAAGTAGGATTAAAGCTTAGAGAATATCTTAGAAAACATAAGAATTTATCAGGAAGGCTGATAAAAGGTGCAGCTTTAGATGGAAGAATTGAGGTAAATGGAAGACGAGCTAAATTGAACTATATATTAAAATTAAATGACAGAGTATCACTAGATCCATTTAAGAAGGAAACTCAGAATATAAATCCTGAGAAAATGGATTTGGATATAGTATATGAAGATGAAGATGTAATTGTTGTAAATAAACAACCTCAAATGGTAGTTCATCCCACCAAGAGTTATCAGAGTAGAACATTGGCAAATGGATTATTATATCATTTTAGAGAAAATGGTGAGGATTGTATAGTAAGACTTGTAAGTAGACTTGATATGGATACTTCAGGACTTGTTATAGTTGCTAAGAATCAATATGCACATATGGCACTTGCAAGAGATATGAAATCTAAAAGTTTTGAGAAGAGCTATATTGCAGTAGTACATAATAATATGAAAGATGAACAAGGAACTATAAATTTACCTATATATAAACCTGAGGGAATAGGTATAAAGAGAATTATTGATGAAAGAGGAAAGAAGAGTATAACAAGATACAATGTAATTGATAGTATGAAAATGGGTGATATTGTTAAATTGACACTTGAAACGGGAAGAACTCACCAAATTAGAGTACATCTAAGTAGTATAGGTCACCCAATATTTGGAGATGCATTGTATTGTGAATATGATGATAGCGAATATATAAAAAGACAGGCACTTCATGCATATAAAATAAAATTTCCTCATCCACGAATGGGAAAGATAATTGAACTTGAAACAGATTTGCCAGAGGATATAAAAAAATTGATAAAAAAAATAAGTTGAAAACTATAACATAGATTTCAACTTATTTTTTATGTTTAGATACTATTATTTATGCTGAAACTCGTTTTTTTATAACAAATACTGCAGCTGTTGCTACTAGTATGAATAAACAGAATAGCATAGGAGTGTATTGTGGATCTATATGTAGCATTTCAACTAAACGAGTGGTAAATAGAGTCCTCGGACTGTAATCTGTTCCACTTATAAGTTCAAGTTTTCCAAGAGATTTACCATCTACTAGTATAGTGGCCTGTTCTACAGTATCACCTTTTTTAAATGATTTCAAGCTTAAATTTGTTTTCTTTAGAGATAGTGTAGGTATTGAATTACTGTCTACTTTTTTTGTGTAATAGAAGTCAGATGCAGCTATTAGTGGAATAGATAAATTGTCTTTTGTATATGTAGTTACAATATCTCCTTTTGAATACAGTTTTTCTAATTTAAAATTGTTGAAACCATAATTAAATAGTGCTATTGAGTCAGGAAAAAATGTCTTCTTCTTATCGTGAACTAGAGCTACTATTAATTTGTGACCATCTCGAGTTGCAGTTGCTACATATGAGTGAAATGATTGGATAGTGTAGCCTGTTTTTCCACCAATGGCGTCTTTATAGTAATAGGTGGAGTTTTTTTGTACTAGTCTGTTTTCATTCCATACAGTTCGAGTTTCTTTTGATTTATTTGTTGGTGATATTTTATAATATAGCGTAGTAGCTATCTTAGAATATTCCGGATTCTCGGATAGTTTCTTCATTATAAGTGCAAGATCATTAGCGGATGTCTTGTGATTATTATCAAAAAGACCACTTGGATTTACAAAATTGGTGTGAGTAGCCCCAAGTTCCTTTGCACGTTTATTCATCATATTTGCAAAATTATCAATAGAACCGCCTATATATTCAGCAAGAGCTTCTGCACAGTCATTGTCTGAGGCCAGGAGCATTGCATATAGCAAATCTATTACTTTTATCTTTTCACCTTCTATTAAACCAAGTCTAGTTCCGTCTACTTTGGGAGGATTTTCACCAACGGTAACATAATTATTTAAATTGGCATTTTCAAATACCAAAAGTGCAGTCATTATTTTAGTAGTTGATGCTGGAGGATAAGCAGAATCAGGATTTTTAGAAAATAGAATTTCACCTGTATTTGCATCTAATAGTATAGCACTGTCAGCTGATACTGAAGGTGGAGTATTTTCTGCATGAACTTCAATTGGATTTATAATCACTCCTATAAATAAAGTCAGTATGATATATGTAAATATTTTTTTCATAATTTCCTCCTTTACAATACTTATAACATTATATCAAAAAAGTATATTATTCGCGATATAATTTTTGTATATTGTCAATAATATAAATAATGGATACAAATATATATTTTAATTCAAAATAATGTAAATTGCAAATTTAGCATATTTTTTATCTGGAGGGAAACTTTATGAGTATAATAGATAAAGTTTATGTATGGATTGAAAAAAACAAAAATTCAAAGTATAAAAAGAAGATTATAGGTTCTTTAGTTATTATTATTTTATTTACAATATTTCTTATAATAGGGTACATTAATTCAAGGCCTATTAATATATCTAATAGTAGTGATATTTTTAATGAAAAATATGAAGATAGTGAGAATAAAGATGCTCAAGGAGGACTTAAAAGCAATTCTGAAAGTATAAGTGTATATATAAATGGCGAGGTTGAAAAGCCTGGAGTATATAAATTGAAGAATGACAGTAGAATAGAAGATCTGATAAAAGTTTCAGGAGGATTTAAAGATGATGCAGATACTTATAAAATAAACCTTGCTAAAAAATTAAAGGATGAAGATTATATATATGTAGATAAAATACAAAATGTGGATCAATCTCAGAAAACAGCTGCTTATTCTGAATCTGGAGTAAATGAAGATGGTACGGTAAATATAAATACTGCTTCAAAAGAAGAATTAAAGAGCATACCAGGAGTAGGAGATGTGACAGCACAGAAGATAATAGATTATAGAGAAGAAAATGGAGGTTTTTCATCAGTAGAAGATATAAAAAATGTAGACAGAATAGGAGATAAGACATTTGAAAAGATGAAAAGCAAAATAGATGTGAGATAGTTTGCTTATATATGATATAAAAAGAGATATGAAAAATATCATATCTCTTTTTGTAAAAATTAGTGCAGTTATGTTTTTAATACAATGTATATTATTAGGAGATTTTTTCTTCTGAAGGTAAATCAGGATTATTTACATATTTTTTAGTTTCAGATGCAATAACTCCGCTGAGAAGGAACATTGCTATAATATTTGGAATTGCCATCATTGCATTCAATATATCTGCAATTGTCCATACTACATTTAGGCTTATAATAGATCCTAATAACGCAACTATTACCCAAAGAACTCTGTAAGGCTTAATAATTTTTTTACCAAATAGATATTCTGCAGCTCTTTCTCCATAGTAAGACCAACCAAGTGCTGTAGAAAGTGCAAATACAGACAGTGCGATTGCTATTATTGATGATCCAACAACTGGAATTTGATTCCAAGCTGCACTTGTAAGAAGTGAAGAACTGTCTGTGCCAATTGCAGGATTCTTAATTACACTACTTGTAATTACAAGACCAGTTATAAGACATATTACAACTGTATCCCAGAAAGGACCTGTCATTGATACAAGAGCTTGTCTTACAGGATTTCTAGTTTTTGCAGCTGCAGCTACAATAGGAGCTGATCCAAGACCTGCTTCATTTGAAAAAAGACCTCTTGCTGCTCCAAATCTGCAAGCGACTGCAACAGTAGAACCTATAAAACCACCACCAGCTGCATGAGGTGTAAAGGCTGATTTAACTATAAGTACAATTGATTGTCCAAGAACATCTGCATTCATTATTAAAATAATTGCACAACCTATTATATAGAATACAGCCATAAATGGTACTAATTTTTCGCATACTCTAGCAATTGATTTTATTCCACCTATAATGACTATTCCGATAAATGCACAAACTACTATTCCAGTAATCCAAGTAGGTACTCCAAAGCTATCATTTAAAGTTGAAGCGATAGCATTTGTTTGAGTAGAGCATCCTATTCCAAAACCTGCAAGTGCAGTAAAGATAGCGAAAATTACTCCAAGCCATTTCATATTAAGTCCTCTTTCAAGGGCATACATAGCTCCTCCAAGCATAGTTCCATTTTTTGTTCTAACCCTGTACTTTACAGATATAAGAGCTTCGGCATATTTTGTTGCTATACCTAATACTCCTGTTAACCACATCCATAGAACTGCGCCAGGACCTCCAAGAGTAATTGCTGTTGAAACACCAATTATATTACCAGTACCTATTGTAGCTGCAAGTGCAGTTGTAAGAGCTGCAAATTGTGATACATCTCCATTACTGTCTGGATTTTTTGTAACTGACAGCTTAATTCCTGTAAAAATTTTTCTTTGAATAATTCCTGTTTTAAAAGTAAAGAAAATATGTGTTCCAAAAAGTATAACGATCATCGGTAATCCCCACATTATGCTGTCAATACTGTTCAGAACATTAATTAAACCTTCCATAAAGAGCACCTCTTTCTATAAAATTAATATTAAAATGATAAAAAATATAGGGATAAATTAAATATATTGATAATATTGTACCAAATAAATTACAACTTTTCAATAATCCACAGGAAATAAATTTGTAATAGATTATTTGATTATTAAATATCCTTAGTGAAAGTAAAGTGATTTTTTTTAGATATATATGATAAAATAAATGCAAGAAGATAGTTGTTTCCATAGATAAAATTGGAAAAAAGACAGTATATAAAAATAAGATAATATTTGGAGTGATATCATGGATTATATAGATTATAAAATATTGAAGTATTTAAAGTTAAATGCTAGAATTAAGGCTTCAGAAATAAGTAGGCAAATTCATATGTCAGTTTCAGCTGTTCTTGAACGAATCAGAAAAATGGAAGCAAATGGTATAATAAAAAATTATACTATAGTATTGGATGAAAATAAAATTGGAAATACTACAAGTGCTTTAATGGAAGTTAGCTTAGATCATCCAAAATTTTATGAGTCATTTAGTAATGCTGTTAAAAATAATAACAATATAAGTTTTTGTTATTATGTAACAGGTGATTTTGATTTTATTTTAAAGATAATTTGCAAGTCACCTAAAGAGCTTGAGGAAATTCATTATAAAATTAAAAATATTAAAGGAGTATCTAAAACAAAAACTTATTGCATTTTAAATAATATTAAATATGATAATTAATTATCTAAAATAGAATTTAATTACTAAATAAAATGTCAATATTTTATCAAACTAAAAATTACAATATATATAAAAAAAAGCGAAAAAATTTTGCTTATACCAGAATAAAGAATAAAATGTACATAAGTTAATAAAAAATATTGCAAAAAAGTATTTAGTAATATACTATGTATAATATACTATGTAATTATAATAAAGTGCTAAAAAATATCTATACATTTAACTAAAATACTAAAAATAAATATATAAATTTATTAATTCGTTAATAAATAGGAGGGAACATAAATGAAAAATTTAGGATATTATAATGGTAAATATGATTTAATTGAAAATATGCAGATACCTATGAATGACCGTGTATGTTACTTTGGTGATGGAGTTTATGATGCAACTTACAGCAGAAATCATGTTATATTTGCATTAGATGAGCATATTGATCGTTTTTTTAATAGTGCAGGTTTGTTGAAAATTAAAATTCCATATACAAAATCAGAGTTAAAGGAATTATTAAAAGATATGGTAAAAAAAGTTGATGATGGAGAACAGTTTGTATATTGGCAAGTTACAAGAGGAACAGGAATGAGAAATCACATTTTCCCTGATAATAATGTTAAGGCTAATATATGGATTATGCTAAAACCAATGAAGATAAAAGATATGTCACAGAAATTGAAACTTATAACTGTAGAAGATACTAGATTTTTACACTGCAATATAAAAACTTTAAATTTACTTCCAAGTGTAATGGCTGCACAAAAAGCTAATGAAGCAGGATGTGAAGAAGCTGTATTTCATAGAGGTAACAGAGTAACTGAATGTGCACACAGTAACGTATCTATTATAAAAGATGGTATATTTAAAACAGCACCTGCTGACAACTTGATTCTTCCAGGTATAGCAAGGGCACATATTATAAAAATGTGTAAGAGGTTTAATATACCTGTAGATGAAACTGCTTTTACACTAGATGAACTTATGGATGCAGATGAGGTTATAGTTACAAGTTCTGGTCAATTTTGTATGGCTGCCAGTGAGATTGATGGTAAGCCTGTAGGGGGAAAGGCTCCAGAAATAGTTAAAAAATTACAAGATGCGCTACTTGAAGAATTTTTGGAAGAAACAAAAGCAGAATAGGGGGCTGTCTTATGAATCAAGAAGAATTGACTGTATTAAATATAGGAGAAAATTTGGACAATCTAATGAATTTAGACCCAAGAGGATATGGGGTATGTAGAATTTTATATAGTGCAGCAAGAGAATATACTAAAGAACCTTTGACAATGAATAGTGCAAAAAAACTAGTTAGAACATTAAAAGAAGGGGATTTAGTTTATATAATGACAGGATTTGTTTTGCTTCCATTTAAAAAAGCTGAAATGGATGGAATTGTTAGTACAATGCTTTTGGCAAGAGCTTTAGTAAAAGGATTCAATGTAAAACCTGTAATAGTATGCCCTAAAGATAATATAAAGGCAGTTGAAAATTTAGCTTATTCAGTTGGACTTCACTATTATGATAATATAGATGAGTTGAAAGAATATCCATTGTCAATAGCAGCTATACCTTTTACAAAGGATAAAAAAGAAGCCAGTAAACAAGCAGATGAGATTATTGCTAAAGGATTGCCTAGTGCAGTTATAAGCATAGAGTGTCCTGGAGCAAACTCTAAAGGAGTTTATCATAATGCTACTGGACTAGATGTAACTGAAATAGAGGCAAAGGCTGATATTTTATTTACTAAGTTAAAGGAAAAGGGAGTACTTAACATAGCAATAGGGGATCTTGGAAATGAACTTGGCATGGGAACTATAAAAGATCATCTTAAAAAATATGTACCATATGCAGCACAAGGAAGCTGTAGATGTGGATGTAATGGAGGAATAATAGCAAGTGTAAAAGCTGATAACATAATAACTGCAACTGTATCAGATTGGGGATGTTATGGCCTTATAGCTGCAATGGCATATTTAAAGAAAGATTTAAATATAATGCACACAAAAGAAATGGAAAAGGATGCAATGATAACTGCATCTAGAAGCGGAATGATAGATATGTATGGTGATTTAATTCCAGCTATTGATGGATGTGGATTAACAATGAATACTTCGATAGTAAACCTTATGAGAGAGTGTGTAGAATCTGCAATCAAACTTAAAAAAACTTGTGCTACATGGTTTGAAAAAGTAATTGAACTTGGATTTTATGATGATAATAAATTGCCAAAACATGAAAATAAAAAATTGAAAAGAATAATTTAGAGGTGTATGAAATATGGATTATTCAAAGATGAAACCTTATGATGTACGGAATCTAATTCGTAAAGAGGAAATTGTAACCCCAACGGCAGGAATGTGTGAAGGATATGCACAGGCTAATTTAGTTATTTTACCTAAGGAACTTGCCTATGATTTTCTGCTTTTTACACAGAGAAATCCAAAATCATGTCCAATACTTGAAGTAGGTGATGTTGGAGATAAAAAGCTCAAATACTTGGGAAAAGATATTGATATTACAACAGATATACCTAAATATAGAGTATATGAATATGGAATCTTAACAGGTGAATATACAAATATAAAAGATATGTGGAGAGATGATTTTGTAAGTTTCTTAATTGGATGTAGCTTTTCTTTTGAGTCAAGTCTTATTGATGCTGGTATAGCTGTAAGACATATTGAAGAAAAATGTAATGTCCCTATGTTTATTACAAATATTGACTGTACTCCAGCAGGAATATTTAATGGAAAAATGGTTGTAAGTATGAGACCTATTCCCTATGATCAGGTAGTAAAATCTGTTTTGGTAACAGGAGAGATGCCTAAGGTACATGGGGCTCCAATTCATATAGGAGATCCTTCAGTTATAGGGATAAAAGACATAGAAAAGCCCGATTTTGGAGATGCAGTTACTATAAAAGAAGGTGAAGTGCCTGTATTTTGGCCTTGTGGTGTTACACCTCAGTCAGTAGTAATGAATGTAAAGCCAAAGATAGTTATCACTCATTCCCCAGGACATATGCTTATAACAGATATAAAAAATGTAGACCTTAAGTATTAAGGAGGTATTATGTATAAGGTAGATTTAAATTGTGATTTAGGAGAAAGCTATGGGCACTATAAAATTGGTTTAGATGAAGAAGTAATTCAATATATATCATCTGCAAATATAGCATGTGGCTTTCATGCATCTGACCCTGTAGTCATGAATAATACAGTGGAGCTTTCGAAAAAATATAATGTTTCTGTAGGAGCACATCCAGGATTGCCTGATTTAGTAGGGTTTGGAAGAAGAAAAATGGATATTTCCTGTAAAGAAGCAAAGTTTATTGTACAATATCAAATTGGGGCATTAAATTCTTTTTGTGTAGCTAAAGGTATAAAAATGAATCATGTGAAACCTCATGGAGCGCTTTATAACATGGCAGCTAAAGATATTGATTTAGCACTAGCTATTTGTGAAGGTATATATGAAATTGATTCGAATCTAACTTTACTTGCATTAAGTGGCAGTAAAATGATTGATGCAGCAAAAATGATTGGTTTAAAAGTGGCAAGTGAGGTTTTTGCAGATAGAGCATATAATGATGATGGTTCTTTGGTTAAAAGGGGTAAGCCTGGAGCAGTTATTGAAGATGAAGAGTTGGCAATTGAGAGAGTAATTAGAATGATTAGAGAAAATAAAGTGAAAACTATAAATGGAATAGATATTCCAATTAAAGCGGATTCCATATGTGTCCATGGAGATGGGGTAAAGGCATTGGAATTTGTGAAGAAAATAAATAAGACTTTTAAAGAGGAAAATATAGAAATATCAGCATTATAAATGCATTATAAATATAGAAGGTATGAATAATTACAAGAAAGATTTTAATAGCAGGTGATAAATATGGTACAAAATGAATTCAATATTTTTCAGGCAAATGAAACTGCGGCTCTTTTGCAGTTTGAAAATAAAATTGATGAAAGTATAAATAAAAAAGTAAGAATATTTTGCGAATATCTTGAAGAAAATCCATTTGATTGGTTGATAGAGTATGTACCATACTTTTCAAGTGTTTCTGTAATTTATGATCCTTTAAAAATAAAAAGTAGCGAGCCATTTAAAGAAGTAAAATCAGTATTAGAGGATATACTTTCAAGGCTTGATTTTTCTTGTGATTATGATCAAAAAGTAGTTGAAATTCCAGTTTGCTACGGTGGGGAATTTGGTCCGGATATAGAATATGTAGCACATGTTAATAATCTTACTGTAGATGAAGTAATAGAAATTCATTCTAAAGGAAGATATTTGGTTTATATGATTGGGTTTGCGCCTGGTTTTCCTTACCTTGGAGGATTGTCAGAAAAAATTTATACTCCAAGGCGCAAATCTCCACGAACTGCAATTCCTGAAGGGTCAGTTGGAATTGCAGGAAATCAGACGGGAGTTTATCCAATAGAAACTCCTGGAGGGTGGCAGATAATTGGAAATACTCCAATAAAACTGTTTGATTTTGAAAGTGAACAAAAATCTCTCTTAAAATGTGGTGATATAGTAAAATTTTATCCTATTTCACATAGCAAGTATGTAAAGTTAAAGGAGAATGTATTATGAGTGTAACTGTCTTAACTCCAGGTCTTTTAACTACAATTCAAGATTTTGGTAGATATGGCTATCAAAGATATGGAATTGTTACTAGTGGTGCCATGGATACATATTCTATGCAACTTGCTAATATTGTTGTTGGAAATGAGGAAAATGAAGGTGTACTTGAAATAACTTTAATGGGTCCGTCACTTAAAATAACAAAAGGAAGCTTGATTTCTTTAACTGGAGCCAATATTTCTCCAACAATTAATGGAAAGAAGGTTCCATTTGGAAGACCTGTTTACTTAAATGAAGATTGCATATTAAATTTTGGAAAATGTATAAGTGGATCAAGATGTTATTTAGCAATAGCTGGAGGTTTCAATATTCCAACTTTTATGGGAAGTAAGAGTACATATCTAAGAGGGAAAATAGGTGGAAAAGATGGGAGAGCTTTAAAAAAAGGTGATGTTCTTGAAACTGGGCATAAAAGTGAGATTTCCTTGAATATTATAAGGAAATTAGAGGTGCTTTACGGAGGTGGAAGTTTTACTGCTGCAAAGTGGTATGTAAAGAATTCTGTTGTAAAAAATTCAAATCCTTCAGTTGTTAGAGTTTTTGAAGATAGACAGTTTAAAAATGTAAGTGAAGAAAGTATATATGATTTTTTTAATTCTTATTTTACTGTAGATACGAAGTCAGATAGAATGGGATATAGATTAAATGGCCCCAAAATTAGATTTGAAGAAGATATAGAAATGATATCAGGAGAGGTGTCTTTTGGAACTATTCAAATTCCACCAGAAGGTAATCCAATAGTCCTTTTAGCTGATAGAGCTACAGCAGGTGGATATCCTAAAATTGCACATGTTGCTTATTGTGACATTAAGAAATTAGTTCAACTTAAGCCTTTTGATAAAGTTAAATTTGCTAAAATAACTATTAAAGAAGCTGAGAAGTTGTATATAAAAAGAAGAAAATATATAGAGAGTTTAAAAAAATTTATTAAACTAATTAGTATTTAAATTACTATCGGATTTTTAGATAAAAATAAAATAGTATGATAATAAAAAGAACTGCTCTAGATTTTAGAACAGTTCTTTTTATATTTATTCAGCTAGATAAGCATCTCTGAATATATAGAATCCAAGATTGGATATGTGAACTCCCTTAAGTTTAGGGTTCATGCATACAACTTCAGTGTAATAGTAAATTGGTATTATAGGTAAATCAGTCATAAGCTGATCTTCTGCCTGGTGCATTAAATCTGCTCTTTTAGCTACATCTGATTCTGCCTTTGCTTCAGCTATGAGTTTATCATAGTTTGCATTTGAGTAACCAGAATTGTTGTTATCATTTCCTGTTGTAAACATATCAAGGAAAGTCATAGCGTCGTCGTAGTCAGCTATCCAACCATCTCTTCCAATCATATATTCGTGATTTTGAAGTTGAGTAAGGTGAATCTTTCTTTCAACGTTTCTAAGAGTAACATTTATTCCAAGGTTCTTCTTCCACATATCTTGTACTGCCTGTGCTATGTTTTGATGTCCTTGATCTGTATTGTAGAATATTTCTAGTGAAGGGAATCCTTTGCCGTTTGGATAACCTGCTTCAGCTAAAAGTTTCTTTGCTTCAGCTACATTAGCAGTTGTAGGAAGATAATCTTTACCAGCAAATTCATTACCGTTTGAATCACTTGTTCCAGCAGGAACAAATGCAGTTGCAGGTACTTCGCCGCTTTTTGTAATCTTTTCAGTTATAGCAGTTCTATCTATAGCAAGGTTTAGAGCCTTTCTAACTCTTACATCACTTAATACTTTTGCAGCTTCAGGATTTACATTCTTGGCATTTTCAGATACATTTAAATCATAGTAGTAAGTACCTAAATATGGATAAGATTTTGCAGTTCCATTTTTAAGCAAAGTAGGAGCTTCTGTAGCAGGTGGTTTATCTATCAAATCAAGTTCTCCTGTTTTGAAAGCTGCATAGTAAGTGCTAGCATTTTCAAGAGTCTTGAATTCAATTCTATCTATTTTTACATTCTTTGCATTCCAGTAATAAGGGTTTTTTTCAAAGTTTAAACTGCTTTTTGCCTTATATTCAACCATTTTATAAGGTCCATTTGATATGAAAGTTTCAGGTTTTGTAGCCCAAGTATCAGGATTTTTCTCAACTATATCCTTTCTTACAGGATCATATGTAGGAAAAGCTGTAAGTGATAGAAAATAAGGAGTATTAGCTTCAAGAGTAGCAACTAGAGTATAGTCATCTGTTGCCTTTACGCCTACTTTATCTGCTGTAACTTTTCCTTCATTATATGCTTCACCATTTTTCAAATAGAATAACTGATATGCATATTGAGAAGCTGTTTTTGGATCAAGTGCTCTTTTCCATGCATATTCAAAGTCGTGTGCAGTAACATTTTTCCCATCAGACCATTTTGCGTCTTTTCTAAGATGGAAAGTATAAGTGAGTCCATCATCTGAGATATCCCAGCTTTTTGCAACACCAGGTACTGGCTTTTCGTCTTTGTCAATGTTTGTAAGTCCTTCAAAGGCATTTACATCAATGTGAGCACCTTCAACTGAGTTGTTTAGGCCTGGGTCTATTGTTCTAGGGTCAGCGCCAATGTTTACTTTTATGGTGCTTTTATCGCTTGTTGTTTTTGAATTTCCACAACCTGCAAACAAAGATCCTACAACTGTAAGTGACATTACAAGTGCAAGAGTTTTAATTTTGCTTTTTAACATAATAGTCCTCCTTTAAAATTTAAAATTTAATATATATTTATATTTACAAGTGTAAATATTTATATATCTTAATTTATTTAGTTAATTATTATATAGGTGACACGCTACATAATGATCTCCACCGATATCTTTTAGCTGAGGTTCTTCTTCAGAACATCTTTTTGTGGCATATTTGCATCTATCTTTAAATCTGCATCCTGGTGCAGGATCTATTGGAGATGGTGTTTCACCTTGAAGTATAATTCTATTTTGTTTAGCTGAAGCATCAGGATCTGGTATTGGAATTGCAGATAAAAGTGCTTTCGTATAAGGATGTAGTGGTTTCTTATACAATTCATTACTTCCTGCAAGTTCTACCATTTTTCCAAGATACATTACACCAATTTTAGTAGATATATGTTTTACCATTGAAAGATCATGGGCTATAAACAAATATGTAAGACCAAGCTCATCTTGTAGATCTTCAAGCATGTTTACAACTTGTGCTTGAATTGATACATCAAGAGCTGATATAGGTTCATCACACACTATAAATTGTGGTTCAACAGCAAGAGCTCTTGCAATTCCTATTCTCTGTCTTTGTCCACCTGAAAATTCATGTGGATATCTGCTGATGTGTTCCTTATTAAGACCAACTTTATTTAAGAGATATTGAATTCTCTCCTGTCTTTCTTTTCCTTTAGCTAAGTTGTGAATATCTATTGCTTCTCCAATTATATCACCAACTGTCATTCTTGCATCAAGAGATGCATATGGATCTTGGAATATCATCTGCATCTTTCGCCTATAAGGAAGCATTTTAGATGGAGAAAATTTTGAAATATCAACGCCATCGAAGATTATATTTCCACTAGTTGGTTCATACAATTTTAATATGGTTCTTCCTGTAGTAGTCTTTCCACATCCAGATTCACCAACTAGACCTAAAGTTTCACCTTTATTTATTACAAATGATACATCATCAACTGCTTTTACGTTACTAATTGTTTTGCCAAAGAATGATTTTTTAGCTGGAAAGTATTTTTTTAAGTTTTTTATTTCAATAAGTGGCTTATTGTTTTCCATCTTTTTCACCTCCTGTGTAAACTCCTTCTGGTTTTGGTGCATCTTTATGGTTTAGCCAGCAGGAAGCAAAATGATCTTTATTTACTTCAAAAGCTTCTGGCATTTTTTCTAAACAAATTTTCATTGCATATTCACATCTTGGAGCAAAAGGACATCCAACAGGTGGTTTCAAAAGATCTGGAGGAGTTCCTTCTATAGGTTTAAGTCTGGTTTTTATATCTTCTTTAGGATTTGGTATACTTCTTAAAAGTCCCCAAGTATATGGGTGCTTCGAATTATAGAATATATCTCTTGTGCTACCTCTTTCAATTATCATTCCACCATACATTACATTTATTCTTGTACATACGTCTGCAACCACACCTAAATCATGAGTTATAAGTATTATTGACATGCCCAACTTATCTTTTAAATCCTTCATAAGTTCAAGTATTTGAGCCTGTATTGTAACATCTAGAGCAGTAGTAGGTTCATCTGCAATTAAAAGCTTTGGATTACAGATAAGAGCCATAGCTATCATAGCTCTTTGGCGCATTCCACCTGAAAACTCATGTGGATATTCATCGATTCTCTTCTCTGGGCTAGGAATTCCTACTAGTTTTAACATTTCAATAACTTTTTTTCGTGATTCTTCTTTACTCATATTTTTGTGTTTTATAAGTGGTTCGGATAACTGATATCCTATTTTAAAAACTGGATTCAATGAGGTCATAGGATCTTGGAATATCATGCCAATTTCATTTCCTCGTATTTTTTCCATTTCAGCGTTGCTTAATTTTGTTAGTTCTTTATCTGAAAATTGTATACTATCTGCTTTTATTTTTCCATTGTCAGGTAGAAGCTTCATAATTGACATCATAGTTATACTTTTTCCACTTCCGGATTCACCAACTATTCCAAGAGCTTCTCCTTTATCTAGATGAAATGATACTCCTCTTACTGCTTTTACTTCACCAAGATAAGTTTGGAAAGATGTATGCAGATTCTTTATGTCAAGTAATCTATCCATTTACATATCCTCCTGTTATTTTTTCATTTTAGGATCTAGAGAATCTCTCAATCCATCACCTAGTAAATTAAATGCAAGCATAGTTAAACATATTGCCATAGATGGGAAGAAAAGTTGAAGTGGATACATTTGAAATCCATCTAAAGCTTCAGAAGCTAGTGTTCCCCAGGAAGCCATAGGTGCTGATACGCCAAGACCTATAAAACTTAAAAATGATTCTGTGAATATAGCTTCAGGTACTGATAAAGTTAAAGTTACAATTATCGGTCCCATAGAATTTGGAATAAGATGCTTTAGAAGTATTCTTGCAGATGATGCACCTAGTGTTTTTGCTGCTAGTACAAATTCCTGTTCTTTAAGGGACATTATTTGACCTCTTACTATTCTTGCCATTGTAAGCCAAAAGGCAACTGCAAGAGCGATTATTATACTTTTTAACCCAGCACCGAATATTACCATAAAAAGTATTACATAGATTGTCATAGGTACGGAATAGAGAATGTCAACTATTCTCATCATTATATTATCTACTTTTCCACCAAAATAACCTGCTATGCCTCCATATAATATTCCAATTATTATATTTAAGAAACTGGCAACATACCCTATTGTTAGAGAAATCCTTGCACCATATAATATTCTTACAAATATATCTCTACCAAATTTATCCGTTCCAAACCAGTGTTCAGAGCTTGGAGGTAGATTAGCCATATTTAAATTCTGTGTGTAATAGTTATATCGTGAAAACATTGGGCCAAATATAGCAAGTAACGTAATAAATATTACAAATATAAAACCAGCCATGGCAAATTTATTTAGTTTTAATCTTCTCCATACATCCTGCCAATAGGACATATTAGGTCTTAATATAGCTTCAGATTGTTTTTCCTCAGCAGAAACTTTTTCAAATTCACTCTTAGGTATTTCCATTTTTTAAACCTCCTATGATTCAAGTTTTATTCTTGGATCGATAATTACATATAGTATATCTACAACAAGATTACATAATATTAGGAATGCACTATAAAATATTGTTACACCGAGTATTGTAGTATAATCTCTGTTGTATATGCTTTGAACAAATTCTCTACCAAGTCCAGGTATTCCAAATATATTTTCAATTACAAAACTACCTGTGAGAATTCCTGCAAATAACGGACCTATATATGTAACTATAGGTATAAGTGAGTTCTTTAAAGCATGTTTATATATTACTTTACTTCGAGATAGTCCTTTGGCTTTTGCTACCTTTATATAGTCTTGTCTAATTACTTCAAGTAAACTTGATCTTGAAAGTCTAGCTATAAATGACATGGAATACGCACCTAGTGCAATAGCAGGAAGTACATAACTTTTTGGAGAATCAAGACCTATAGTAGGGAACCATCCAAGTTTAACTGAAAAAAAGTACATAAAAAAGGTAGCCATTACAAAGTTTGGAACAGTTACTCCCAGAGTAGATATTAGCATTGCAATATTATCCTGCCATTTTCCTTGATTTAGGGCAGCCACTATTCCCATAATTAATCCTAATATGAGTGCAAAAAGTATAGCTAATGTACCTACTTTTGCAGATGCAGGAAATGATTCTGATATTACTTGGTTTACAGTTTTTCCTTCATATCTCATAGAAGGACCTAAGTCACCATGTACTATATTGCTAAGATATGTAGAATATTGTTCACTCAAAGGCTTATCAAGCCCGAATTTTTGTTCCAAATTAGCCTTTATTTGAGGTGGAAGTTTTTTTGCATCGTCAAAAGGCCCACCAGGAATCAAGTGCATTAGGAAAAATGTTATTGTTATTACAATCCATATTGTAATAGCACTATAGACTAATCTTTTCAAAATATACTTAAGCATTTTTTAACCCCCATTGTGTGATAATTGTAAGACTTTCTGTTATGAAAGTATATAATAATTTAACTTCTATAAAATTCATAATTCAAAAAATGAATTTTATTTACTGTAGAATATAAATAATTAATTGAATATGCAAAAATATGCAAAAATTAATTCAATATATTTTTAAAATAAAATATTTATTTCAAAAAATAATAGATTGATAAGTAAACAATATTATTAAATGTACATTTTTGTAATATTATCATATAAATATTGATATGTCAATGGTTTTGGATGGTATATAAATAGAGTAATTAGTGTAAAATATTAATAGTATTGCAATATTTATATATAATAATAGTAATTTATAGTAATTTAAGTATGAATATTAATACATAAAAATGATTAAAAATTAATAGTTTTATGTTAAAATATTTTCTAAATATGACTGTATATAATTATTTATATAAAATTAGAATAAATTATAAATATATATTTCATTCATTTATTATACAATTATGATATTTTTCATTTAAATATTTTATTATATAATTAAAATATAAAAATATTTTTGTATTATTCTTGTAAAAATATAATTTATTTTAATTTATAAAGTTGAAATATTTAAATACGATATAATATAAGTATATTATTTTGTCCTTTTTAAAAGGAAGGTGAAAAATTTTATGATTAAATGGTATAAAAAATCCTGGAGTGAAATTGTAAAACAATTAGATAGCAATAGTTATTATGGACTTTATGATGAACAAGTTGAAGATCATAGAAAAAAATATGGAACTAACAATATAGTAATGCCTGAAGTTAAAAGTCTTTTAAATATTGTGTTTACTCAATTTAGAGAGTTTTGGATATTATTTCTTTTTTTATGTTTTTTAGTGCTTACATATTTTAAGCTTTTTTTACTATCCGGAATACTTATTTGTATAATACTTATTAATTCTATATGTGTGGCTTTAAATCAGTATAAGGATGAAAACAATATTAAAGAATTAAAAAAATTAAATATGGGATATGCAAGAGTAATAAGAAATGGAAGGACAATGAAAATTCCATCAGAAGATATTGTAGTTGGAGATATAGTTATAGTAGGTACTGGTGAAGCTGTAAATGCTGATATGAGAATTATAGAATGTAATGATTTAAAAGTTGATGAATCTTCTGTTACAGGAGAAAAATATCTTGTAGATAAATATGAAGCTAAAATAGAAGATGATGAGATTGGACTCTCTGATATGAAAAATATGCTCTTTAAGTCTTCTGTTGTTGTAAAGGGAGATGTTACTGCAATTGTAGTGGCAGTTGGAATGGATACACAAGTTGCAGAAATAATGAAACTTCTTTTAAAAGAGAATAAAATGGTAGGTTCTTTTAAAGAAAGTTTAAATGAAATATTAAATATGTATTCTAAGATTTTGATATCAGTTTCTTTAATTGGACTTTTACTTAAATATAATTTAAAGGGAAATATTGAAGACTTTATAATTAATCCAATAGTTTTGTATTTAAGTTGTTTTCCTATTGGATTTTGTGTAATTCTCTGGTTTATTAATAATATATTATTAAACAAGCTTAAAAAACATAACATAAATTTCAAAAATATTTTTAGTGTTGAAAAATTTTCTAAGGTATCTGCTATATGTACTAATAAGATAGGTGCTTTTTCAAAAAAAAGAGTTGATATAGTAAAGGCCTATGGAAGTGGTGAATTTATAGATATTTATGAACAAGATCCTAATGGAGATATGAATGAAAATTTGTTTAGAATGTTAAATATAGGAGTTTTATGTAGTGATATAAAATCTGATTATGAAAATATAGATGAATCAAAGAATGACTTAGTGGATGCTTCTATTATAAGATTTGCACAAGAAAAGGGAATTTATAAAAGAAAGATTCAAGGGAAATATAGAAAATTATTCCAAATTTCTTTTGATACTGAAAGACGCATAATAACTACTGTAAACAAAGTTAACAATAAGTATAGAGCAAATGTGAAAGGTGCTGTTGACTCAATACTTGAAAGATGTACTCATATATTAAAAAATGGGGTAGAACTTGAAATAACTGAAGATGATATAAATTCTATACGCAATGCAGATATAAACATGTCAAATGAATCACTAAATGTAGTTGGTTTTGCATATAGAAATTTTAATTATGAACCAAGTCAAAATGAAAATATAGAAAGTAATCTTGTGTTTGTAGGACTCATTGGATTTGAGAATAAGTTGAATGAAACTGCAGAAATATCTATTAAGAAAGCTTATGCACTTTCTATAAAACCTATTATAATCACAGATGATGGTAAACTAACTGCTCTTGCAGTTGGGAAAAAACTTGGAATTGTAAAGAAGCTTCAACAAATACTATCTGGAGTTGAGATAGATAATATGGAAAATGAAGAATTTAAACGTATAGGGGAAAAGATAAATATTTTTTCAAGAATTAATTCAAAACATAAAATCCAAATTATACAGGCATTGAAAGACTATGGATATATGACTGCTATAACTGGATATCGGCTAACAGATATTCCGGCACTTAATATGGCTAATGTTGGAATAACAAATAGTGAAAGTAATATAGTTAAGAAGTTATCAGATATATTTGTATCAGATATTGATTTTATGAAGATGCTTAATCTAGTTGAAGACTGTAGAAGAATAATAAATGTACTGAGAAAAATAGTAATATACATATTAACATGTAGTTTTGGGATTTTATCTTTCCTATTTATAAATATGTGTTCAGGTATTAATCTGGATAGTATACAAAATATGTTTTTAAAAACAGTATGGATAAATGTTGCGCTAATGTCTTTATCATCTCTTGCACTTGTGAATCAATATAAAGATGAGAATACAGAATACAATAATTATAGTTTTGGAAAAGACATGGTAAAAGATAGATTATCATTTATAATATTTAATGGATTTTTAATTGGGTTGCTAGGATTTATTTCTTTTAAAACAGCAAGTTTTTTTGGATGTAATTTTTCAAGTAGTGTATCATCTATAGTTTTAAATCTTTACTTTGCAATTTTCATATTGAGTTTTACAAATAGAAAGTTATTTAAGGGTAAAATTCCCAATGTCATACTTGCAGTAAATATTATTCTCCAAATTTTAATAGTACCATTAATAGATGGATTTATGATTATAAATGATTTTAATTATTGGCTTACTACAATTATATTTACTCTGCCATGGTTTGTATTTTGCGTCTTTCATAAATTAGATATGGAAAACTATTATAAATATTGATTCTGTTTCATTTTAAATGTTTATAATTTGTCTTATTGGATACAATTGTATACAGAGGTGCTGCCTATGAAAAAACCATTGATATTTTATGCAGTTTCTACAGGTGTAGGATGTCTGTTTACATTGGAATGTTTTGATAACGTATTAGTAGGAATAGCTATTGCTATTCTATTTTTTATAATATACTTTACTACCCTTAAGAGAAAATTTTTTATAATAAATGTTCTATTTTTTATTCTTGCTGTACTTAGTACTTTAAATTATTTTAATATTGATGTAGGAAAGAGTACAGAAATAAGAGTACTTGAAAACAAAGGATATTATTTTTTAGGTAATATAAGAGGAAGAAAGATAATATTAAATGGAAATATAGAGGACATTAAAGAAGGTAATAAAATATATGCATTTGGAAGTTTTAAAATCAATAGACAATTTTCAAGAGGAATTATAGGAGAATACAATATTAAAAAATATGTAACTTTAAAAAAGGATATTGTATATTATTCTTATCAATATAAAAAATTTATTCACGAGAAATTTCAAAATGCAATTGGAAATGATAGAGCTGCCATTTTAATGGGTATAAGTTTTGGAGATACTCAATATTTTAATGAAGATCAAAATCTGGAATTTCAGAAACTTGGAGTTGTTCATGCTGTAAGTGTTTCAGGACTTCATATGGCTGTTCTTTATGGAGCTGTGGAAAATTTACTTGGATTCAAATTGGCAGTAGTTGCTTCTGCTTTATATGCATTTTTTACAGGCATGTCTGCCGCTACTGTTAGAGCATTTATAATGATATTTATATTTAAAATGTCAAAAATATTTTTTAGAGAATATGACAGCCTTTCATCTTTGAGTCTAGCGGCAATTGTACTGATGATAGCTAAACCTTACTATATAGTTGATGTAGGATTTGGATTATCATTTTTAGCTACATTAGGAATACTTTTATATTATAGTAAATTATCAAGAAAACTATATATGCTTCCACAGAAAATAAATGAAGGTATAAGCCTTGGACTGTCATCTCAGATATATTCTCTTCCATATATTGCATTTACAATTCAAAAGTTTAGTTATGTATCACTTATTGCAAATTTATTTTTAGTTCCTATATATTCTGTAGTTGTTGTACTTGGAAATATAGCTCTTATAGCTTGTTTTTTTGCCCCATTGTTCAATATAATAGCTCATTTTGTGAATACTGTTTTAGTAGCAGCAGAAGGTTCATCTTATATGATATTAAAATTACATTCCAATATTACGCATTTAAGTTATTTAGAAGGAATTTTGATCATTATTTTTTATATGAGTTATATTTTGTATAGATCAGGATATAAAAAGATGAAGTATTTTCCAATTATATTTTTAATAGGTGTATTTTTAGAAAGTTATAGCTTTTTTACTGAGATAACTGCTTTAAATTTTGAAAATGGACAGTCTATTATTATAAGTAATAAAAATGATAAAATTATGTTTTGTAGTTATGATCTATTACATTGGAAATGGATAGATGATATAAAAGAACATGTGAATCTAGATAAACTTGTAACAAATCCTAGAGAAAAAACTGTCTATAAAATAGATAAAAATAAATTTTTAAAATTAGATTTTCAACAGAATAATTGTACTGTTGTAAGCTTATATGAAAATAGGAGTAAATTTAATTTTGTATTTTCTTCTAAGAATAAATCTAACATAGATACTGGCAGTGAAAATACAGTTTATATACCTAAAATAAAAGAAAAACAACAATATTATAATACATTAGATAGTAGTATTAAATATGTTATAATATTTAACAGGATAATTAGAGTTAAGTAGGTATTATAAAGTGAGGTGAATACTATGATTGATACATTTACCTTTAAAGAAGACATTAAAAAGGGAAATTTAAAAAGTTGCTACATATTTTATGGAACAGATGAAAAGATTATTGAAGAATGTATAAATAGTATAGTAGATAAGGTTATAGAACACAATTTCTTAGAATTAAACTGTGAAAAGTTTGATGGATCTTCACTTGAAAGTTTTGATAGAGTAATAAATGCATGCCAAACTCTTCCTTTTATGAGTGAAAAAAGAGTTGTGATTGTTTACAGAGCATCATTTATTAATGACAATTCAAAAGATAAGAGCAAGTTGTCAGGTGAAAAACAATTTAAAAATATATGTAGTTATTTAAAACAGATTCCAAAGCATTGTATTCTTATAATGTATGATGTTTTTAAAAGTAAGAGAGATAAGCCCGGTAGAAAGATATACAACATTGATAAAAATGCATGTGTAGTAAATGTAGGTAAACTTAAAGGAAGGCAGTTTGAAAATAGAGTTCAAGAGCTGTTTAATGAGAAAAAAAAGAATATAAGAAAATTTGAGCTTAGGATATTTTGCAGTATTATGGAAGATATTGATTTTGGTACTGTGAAAAATGAGGTAGAAAAACTCTGTTGTTATACTTATGGAAGAGATATAACTAAAGATGATATAAGAAAGCTTTTTATGAAAGTTGATGATGATGATATATTTGACCTTGTAAATTCTATAGCAAATAAGAAAGTAAAACAGGCTTTGAACGTTTTAGATGAACTTTTATATAAAGGGGTTAAGATAAGTTATATTCTAGCTATGGTGGAAAGACAATTTGATATGCTGCTTAGAATAAAAATTGAACTTGAATTAAAAAAAGACAAAAAAAGCATAATGAAAACTCTTAAAATTAGATCTGACTATGCCTATAGTATTATGGTAAGTCAAAGTAAGAAGTTTACGTTGAAACAACTTAGACGCGCTTTGGATTTATGTTTAAATGTAGAGCAAAGAATTAAAAGTTTGTCTGTAGATGAGAAAACTGAAATGGAACTTCTTATAATAAATACAACTGCTGCATAAATAAATAACCGGTTTGAACCGGTTTATTTATTAAGCAGATAAATTATTTAATTTTGCTGCCAATCTAGATTTTTTTCTTGCTGCTTTATTTTTATGTAATACACCTTTTGATGCAGCTTTGTCTAAAGCTTTTACTGAGGCAGCAAAAGTAATTTTAGCTTCTTCAAGGTTTTTGTTTTCAATTGCAGTTTCAAACTTCTTTAAAGTTGTTTTCAATGAAGATTTTATCATTTTGTTTCTTAAAGTTTTAGTCTGTATAACTTTTATTCTTTTCTTTGCTGATTTAATATTTGCCATATTAGTTCACCCCCTTATAATTTTATAAAATCTCAGCAGCTTTGGGGAATGCTAGTGAGTTTCGAATATTTGACAAATGCTATTATAGCATTAAAAGTAAGTTTCTTCAAGTGAATTTTTAAATTTCAATTTTCAATTATTTAATGAATATATACATTTTAAAAGTAGATAATAATAATTAACAACTATATGAACTTGGAGTGATTATTGTGTTTGATAATGTTAGAACTGACTTAGCTGTAGAAGCTAAGCAAATCTATGAAAATGAAAATTCATCAAAAATAGATGGAATTAAAGTTGATGAGAAAGTAAAAGATAATATTATAATAACTAATGTAAGAGTATTAGATGATGTTGGAGAGAAAAAGATAGGTAAACCAAGGGGATCTTATATAACAATTGATATACCTAGACACACATATTATGATGGAGAAGTAAGAGATAAATTAAGTGGTGTAGTTGGATTTGAGTTGAAACAAGTGATAAATTCTCTCAAAACCAAAATAGATAGGAGTATGACTGTACTTGTTGTTGGACTTGGAAACTGGAATATAACTCCTGATTCCCTTGGACCTAAAGTAATTTCTAAGTTAATGGTCACAAGACATTTAAGGCAGCTTATTCCTGATAAAATAGATGAAAGAATAAGGTCTGTATGTGCTATAGCTCCAGGAGTGCTTGGAATTACAGGAATTGAAACTGTGGAAATAGTCAGAGGGATTGTAGATAGAGTAAAGCCTAATTTTATAATATGTATAGATTCATTGGCATCTAGAAAACTAGATAGAGTAAATTCAACTATACAGATAAGCGATACGGGAATTTCACCAGGTTCAGGTGTTCAGAATAAGAGAATGGAATTAAGTGAGAAGACACTTAAAATACCAGTAATTGCAATAGGTGTACCTACTGTGGTAGATGCAGCTACTATGGCAAATGACACTATCGACATGGTATTAAAGGATTTAATATCAAAATCTAAAAAAGGTAGTGAGTTTTACAATATGTTAAAAGATGTAGATAGAGAAGAGAAAAAAAAGTTAATATGCGATGTGCTTAATCCATATTCTCAAAATATTATGGTTACTCCAAAAGATGTAGATGCAGTCATGAATTACATATCCAAAGTAATAGCAACTGCAATAAATATAGCACTGCAAACTGAACTTAATACAAAGGAGATAGATTCCTTCTTAGATTAAGACTTTTAAATTATATAAAATGTTAAATGTGAATAAAATATGTAAAATATGGTCATCCTAAATAATAGAATTTTTATTATAAGGGTGATTTTTATGAGCAAATATGCATTTAGATTGGTATTAATATTTTGTATTGTTTTTATTTTAACGGGTGTAGTTGTCATAAATAATGGCATGCCTCAGTTTGTTAAAGACGAGTCAAATTTTAACATAGAATACAGTATATCACCATTGAATTTCAAAGTAGAAACTACAAATTATTCTATTGATATGAATGGAAATTTAATAAGTAATATAGGAAAAAAGTCATCTCAAATTATGACAAGTTCTGTAAAAGAAATAGAATATGTAGTAAATAAAATCACTGATAGTATGTTTAAAATGTTTGACGGAATAAAATCAATAGTTGGTCATTAATCTTGTTATAAAAATTTAAATTCCAATATTGCAATTTGCTATTGTATAGTCTTTTCACTGAATATGTGATATGTTATAATTTATTATAAATAATAGTGTTTGTGTAAAAAGATTTGCAAAAAGTGCAAATCTTTTAAATTTATTTGATGACCAAGTGATGGAGGTTATTTAGCATGCAAAGTGAAAGACAAAAAAATATAAGAAATTTTTCAATAGTTGCTCATATAGATCATGGTAAATCAACACTTGCAGATAGACTTATTGAAAAGACAGGTACTCTTACTAAAAGAGAAATGGAATCACAAGTGCTTGATAATATGGAACTTGAAAGGGAAAGGGGCATAACTATAAAATCGCAAGCTGTGAGATTAGTATATAAAAGATCTGAAGATGAAGAATACATATTAAATCTTATTGATACACCAGGACATGTAGATTTTAACTATGAAGTGTCAAGAAGTCTTGCAGCTTGTGAAGGGGCAATACTTGTAGTAGATGCTACTCAGGGCATACAGGCTCAGACACTAGCCAATTGTTATCTTGCTCTTGATCATGATTTGGAAATTGTTCCTGTAATAAATAAAATAGATCTTCCAAGTGCAAGGCCGGATGAAATAAAAAATGAAATAGAAGATGTTATTGGAATTGAGGCAGAAGATGCTCCACTGGTATCAGCTAAAACAGGGTTAAATATAGAGGATGTTCTTGAAGCTATAGTAGAAAAGATTCCAGCACCAGATGGAGATGAAACAGCTCCTTTGAGAGCACTTATATTTGATTCAAATTATGACAGTTATAGAGGGGTTGTCTGTCATATAAGAGTGAAAGAGGGAAGTATAAAGCCTGGAATGAAGATAAAATTAATGGCTACAAATAAGTCCTATGAAGTTACAGAAACAGGAGTGTTTGCACCTAATTTTCTTCCAAATGATGGTTTGAAAGCTGGTGATGTGGGATACTTTACTGCTTCTATAAAAAATGTAAGAGATGCTAGAGTAGGAGATACAGTTACTGAAACCACAAGACCTGCATCTGAGCCACTTGAGGGATATAGACCTGCAGTTCCAATGGTGTTTAGTGGTATTTATCCTGTAGATGGTGCAAAATATCAGGAATTAAAAGATGCACTTGAAAAACTTCAAGTAAATGATGCAGCACTTTCATTTGAACCTGAAACGTCAATAGCATTGGGATTTGGATTTAGATGTGGTTTTTTAGGACTTCTTCACATGGATGTTATCCAAGAGAGAATAGAGAGAGAATTTAATTTAGACATAATAACTACAGCACCATCAGTTGTATATAAAATAATAAAGACAGATGGAAGTGTTCTAGAACTTACAAATCCTACAAATATGCCAGAAGTATCTGAAATAAAATATATGCAAGAACCTATAGTAAAAGCGTCTATAATAACCCCTTCTGATTATGTTGGAGCTGTTATGAAACTTGCACAGAGTAGAAGAGGTACATTTAGAGATATGCAGTATATAGAAACTACAAGAGTGTCTTTGAATTATGATATACCATTAAATGAAATAATATATGACTTCTTTGATGCATTAAAATCAAGAACAAGGGGATATGCATCTTTTGATTACGAATTAAAAGGTTACAGTGAAGCAAAACTTGTTAAATTGGATATACTTTTAAATGGAGAAATGGTAGATGCACTTTCAATGATTGTTCCAGAAGAAAGAGCCTATGAAAGAGGAAGATTTATATCACAGAAATTAAAGGATATAATCCCAAGACAGTTATTTGAAGTGCCTATTCAAGCAGCTGTAGGAGGAAAGATTATAGCAAGAGAAACAGTTAAAGCTATGAGAAAAGATGTGCTTGCAAAGTGTTATGGTGGAGATATTTCAAGAAAGAAGAAGCTTCTTGAAAAACAAAAAGAAGGAAAGAAAAGGATGAGACAAGTTGGATCAGTTCAAATACCGCAGGAAGCTTTTATGGCTATATTAAAAACAGAGGATTAGGTTGATATTATATGGAATCATTTAAATGTGCATTTGATCAAAGGGACAGTGTATCATTGTATATACACATACCGTTTTGCTTTAAAAAGTGTATTTATTGTGATTTTACATCTTTTAGTGGTGTAGAAAATTTAATGGAGGAATATTCTAAAGCACTTTCAAAAGATATACTGTCTTGTACAGGTAAAAAAGTAAAGACTATATTCATAGGAGGGGGAACTCCTACTTATTTAAGTTTAAGTTCATGGGAAAATATATATAAGGCTATATCTTCCCTTAAATTTACTGACAATGTTGAATTTACAGTTGAAGGCAATCCAGGAACATTTACTGAAGAAAAACTTAAGTTTTTACATAAGATAGGTGTTAATAGGTTGAGCATTGGACTTCAGGCATGGCAAAATAGTATTCTAAAAAATTTGGGAAGAATACATACTGTTGAAGAATTTATTCAATCATATAATATGGCAAGAAAGCTTGGATTTTCAAATATAAATGTTGATTTGATGTTTGGTCTTCCCAATCAACATATTGAAGATTGGAAAGAAACGCTAGAAAATGTTATAAAACTGGATCCGGAGCATATATCATGCTATAGTCTTATAATTGAACCAAATACACCACTATATTATATGTATAAAAAAGGTGATGTTAAAGTCCCAGAAGAAGAAAAAGAGAGAGAAATGTATGATTTTGCTATAAATTTTCTTTTAGATAATGGATATATACAATATGAAATATCAAATTTTTCAAAGAAAGGATATGAATGTGCTCATAATTTGACTTACTGGAATTTAGGAGAGTATTTAGGATGTGGAGTTGATGCACATTCTTATATGAATGGATACAGATATAGGAAGTCAAAAAATATAAAAGAATATATAAATCAGGCAAATGAAAATAATATAGTTAAATTGGATTTACATAAAAATTCTATTGAAGATGATATGGAAGAGTTTATGTTTATGGGACTTAGAAAGATTCGTGGAATATCAATTTCAGAATTTAATTCAAGGTTTAATGTAGACATATATTCAATTTATAAAAATCCAATAGAGAAACATTTAAAATATAGAACATTAATTAGAAAAGGAGATAGATTGCATCTTAGTAGAAGAGGTATCAATGTATCTAATAGTGTAATGTGTGACTTTATCTTGACGTGATAAATATATTGCATAGATATTTGGAGAAAAACTTAGTATTTAATATAAATATTTAATATAATTAAGTATATAGTATTATTTAACTATATAAAAGACATTGCATAAAGTTGACAAAAAAAAATATCAGTGATATTTTTTAATCATAGCAATTAGCACTCAACGATAGAGAGTGCTAATAAAGAGGTGATATTATGGAAATGGATGAAAGAAAAATAAGAATACTTCAGGCTATAATACACGATTATATAAAGACTGCGGAGCCTGTAGGATCCAGAACCATAGCTAGAAAATATGATATGGGTATAAGTTCTGCCACAATAAGAAATGAAATGGCAGATCTGGAAGACATGGGGTATTTAGAACAACTTCATAGTTCTTCAGGAAGGAAACCTTCAAATAAAGGTTATAGGCTTTATGTAGATAAACTTATGCATGTACCAGATATTACTCAAGAAGAAATGTATATGATAAAACAACATATTTTAAATAGTGCTATTTTTGAAATGGATAAGATAATAAAGCAAGCAACACTTCTTCTTTCAGAACTTACTAAACTTACATGTATAGTAAAGACTCCTTCTGTAAGCAAGAGTTATATAAAACATCTACAACTTATAAATATAGAGTCAAATCACAATATATTGTTTTTGATTGTTACAGATAATGGAGTTATAAAGAACAATGTAATAAGAATTGGAAAAAATGTTTCTGATAGAGTGCTTACAAAATTAAGTAATATACTTTGTAGTAGACTTAAAGGACTTAATAGCGAACAGATAAATTTAGAAGTTATAAATAATATAAAAGCAGAGTTGAGTGGATATGAAGATATATTTAATGCAATAATACCTGTTTTATATGATAATCTGAATAGTGCAGATAATGTAAATATTTATATGCAAGGTACTGTAAATATATTCAACTATCCAGAATATAAAGATATTGAAAAAGCTAAAGGATTTCTGTCAATGCTGGACAATAAAGAAAAAGTAAGTGAACTTCTAAATAATTCATCAAGTATTTCAATAAGAATTGGGAATGAAAATTATATAAAAGGGGCAGAAGACTGCAGTGTTATATCAGCAGTTTATAATCTTGGTAATAAGCCTATAGGCAATATTGGATTAATAGGCCCTACGAGAATTCCATATTCTAAAGTAGTATCTTTACTGACAAATGTAGTCAAGGAATTAAATTATATATTGACAAATACTTATTTTGATGATAATTGATGTTAGTGTTCACCTATATTTTATTATAAAATAGTGAATTGGAGGAAGCATTTAAATGTTTAAAAAGAAGGATGATATGAAAAACAATGAGAAATGTAAAGATGAAAACTTAGAAGGTAAAGATGTTAAAGAGGAATTGAAAAATAATGAAGAGAGTCATGAAGAAAATTTAGAAACATCAAATGAAGATGAGAGTCCTAGTAATAATGAGAATGAAGAAGGTTCAAATGAATCACAGGATACAAATAGTTCAGATGACAGTGTAGAAAATATAGGGGATCTGAAACTTATAAAAGATTTAAAAAGTGAAAATGAAAAGCTGAAAGGTGAAAATGAAAAGTTGAAAGATGAAAGTAAAAAACTGAAAAATGAATTTGAAGCCTTAAAGGATAGGTTGGCAAGGACAGTTGCAGAATATGATAATTTTAGGAAGAGAACTGCAAAGGAAAAGGAAAATATATATACAGATGCATGTGGAGATGTGTTAAAGGAAATACTTCCTGTACTTGACAATTTGGAAAGGGCAATTTCGGCAGATGGAAGTGCAGATGATTTGAAAAAAGGTGTCAAGATGACAATGAATATTTTTAATGATGCATTTAAAAAGTTAGGTGTAGAAGAAATCCCTACAGATGGCGAATTTGATCCTCATCTTCATAATGCAGTTATGCATATAGAAGATGAAAATTATGACAAAAATTGTATAGCTGAAGTATTTCAAAAGGGATATAGAAGGGGAGATAAGGTAATAAGATATAGCATGGTTAAAGTAGCAAATTAATTCAAAATACAAAATAAAGGTTAAAGTTGATTTTGAAGTTAGTTAATTTAGGAGGTAATTAATATGTCAAAAATAATAGGTATTGATTTAGGTACAACAAATTCTTGTGTAGCAGTTATGGAAGGTGGAGATCCTGTAGTAATAGCGAATTCAGAAGGTTCAAGAACAACTCCATCAGTAGTTTCATTTCAGGATGGAGGAGAAAGACTTGTAGGTCAAGTAGCAAAAAGACAGGCAATAACAAATCCTGATAAAACAATAATGTCAATAAAAAGAGAAATGGGAACAGACCATAAGGTAACTATAAACGGAAAACAATATACACCACAGGAAATATCAGCAATGATACTTCAAAAGATAAAAGCTGATGCTGAAGCTTATTTAGGAGAAAGTGTTACAGAAGCAGTTATAACTGTTCCTGCATACTTTAATGATAGTCAAAGGCAGGCAACTAAAGATGCTGGTAAAATTGCAGGACTTAATGTACGCAGAATAATAAATGAACCAACAGCTGCAGCACTTGCTTATGGATTGGATAAAACAGAAACAAATCAGAAAATATTTGTATATGACTTAGGTGGCGGTACTTTCGATGTATCAATATTGGAACTTGGAGATGGAGTATTTGAAGTTAAAGCTACAAATGGTGATACTCATCTAGGTGGAGATGATTTTGATCAGAAGATAATTGATTATATAGCTGATACATTTAAATCTGAGAATGGAATAGATCTTAGAAATGATAAAATGGCTCTTCAAAGATTAAAGGAAGCTGCAGAAAAAGCTAAAATTGAACTTTCATCATCAATGCAGACGAATATAAATCTTCCATTTATAACAGCAGATGCATCAGGTCCAAAACATATAGATATGAATCTTACAAGAGCTAAATTTAATGAATTAACACAGGATTTAGTTCAAAGAACAATAGAACCTATGAAAAAGGCATTAAATGATGCAGGACTTACAATAAATGATATAAATAAAGTAATACTTGTTGGTGGATCTACAAGAATACCTGCAGTTCAGGAAGCTGTAAAGAACTTTACAGGTAAAGAACCTTCAAAAGGTGTTAATCCTGATGAATGTGTTGCAGTTGGAGCTTCTATTCAAGCAGGAGTTTTAACAGGAGATGTAAAGGACGTATTGCTTTTAGATGTTACACCTCTTACTCTTGGAATTGAAACTTTAGGAGGAGTTGCAACTCCACTTATTGAGAGAAATACTACAATACCAACTAAGAAGAGTCAAATATTCTCAACTGCTGCAGATGGTCAGACTTCAGTAGAAATTCATGTTGTTCAAGGAGAAAGAAAGATGGCAGCTGATAACAAGACACTTGGAAGATTTACGCTTTCAGGTATAGCACCAGCACCAAGAGGAGTTCCACAGATAGAAGTTACATTTGATATAGATGCAAATGGTATAGTAAATGTATCTGCTAAGGATAAGGGAACTGGAAAAGAGGCTAATATAACAATTACAGCATCTACTAACTTAACTGATGAAGAAATAGATAAGGCAATTAAAGATGCTGAGAGGTTTAAAGAACAAGATGAAAAGAGAAAACAATCAATAGAGATAAAGAATAATGCAGATCAATCTGTATATCAGGTAGAAAAGACATTGAAAGATTTAGGAGATAAGGTATCTCAAGAAGATAAAAAGTTGGTAGAGGAAAAAATAGAAGCTTTAAAGAAGATCAAAGATGGTGATGATCTTGATGCTATAAAGAAAGCTACTGATGATTTAACTCAGACATTCTACGGAATTTCATCAAAGATATACAGTCAGAATGCACAACAGGCAGGACCAAATCCAGGTGCAGGTTCAAACCCAGGCGCAGGGTCAAATCCAGGTGCAGGTTCAAATAAGAAAGATGATAATGTAGTAGATGCAGATTATAAGGTAGACGACGATAAATAATAATATATTCTCTTCACGATTATATGTTAAATGTGTATAATAGTAATAGTTAAGGGATGAGTTTTTACTCCTCCCTTAATTTAAGTATAGGATTTAATTTGGAATTATAAATTAATAGGTATAGTATATTTTTTATTAGGTGGTGAAATGTAAAATGGCAAATAAAGATTATTATGAAGTCTTGGGACTTCAAAGAGGTGCCAGTGATGATGAAATAAAGAGAGCATATAGAAAATTGGCTTTAAAATACCACCCAGATAGGAATCAAAATAATAAAGAGGCTGAAGAAAAGTTTAAAGAAATAAATGAAGCCTATCAGGTTTTATCAGATCCACAGAAAAAAGCACAGTATGATCAATTCGGAACAGCTGATTTTGGAAATATGGGCTCAGGTGGAGCTGGATTCGGTGGATTTGATTTTTCAGATTTTGGTGGTTTTGGAGATATATTTGATTCGTTTTTTGAAGGAGCATTTTCACGAGGTGGAAGTTCAAGAAGACAGAGAAATGCACCACAAAGAGGAGCAGATCTTGAATATACTTTAAATTTGACTTTTGAAGAAGCTGTTTTTGGAGTTAAAAAGGAAATAAGTTTAAATAAGCATGAAACTTGCAGCCATTGTCATGGTACAGGTGCAAAGCCTGGTACTAAGCCACATACTTGTGATAAATGTGGAGGAACAGGACAAATAAAGACACAGACAAGTACACCTTTTGGAAGTGTTGTGAGAATGAGTACATGTGACAAATGTGGAGGTACTGGAACTGTAATAAAAGAATTTTGTCCATATTGTAAAGGAAGTGGAAAAGTACGCAAGAAGAAAAAGATAAAAATAAATATTCCAGCTGGGGTAGACAATGGAAATGTAATTCCTATAAGAGGACAGGGAGAAGTAGGAACAAATGGAGGCCCTTCTGGAGATCTGTATATAAATATAAAAGTTGCTCCAAGTCCTACATTTAAGAGAGATGGTTTTGATATATATATAGATAAGCATATAAGCTTTGGAAATGCAGTTTTAGGAACGACACTAAAAGTTCCTACAATAGATGGTGAAGTGAAATACGAAGTTCCAGCAGGAACTCAATCTGGAACTGTATTTAGACTTAGAGGAAAAGGCGTAGAAAGAGTAAATGGTCATGGCAGAGGTGACCAGTATGTAAATGTAATAGTAGATGTTCCAAAGAATATAAATCAGAAACAAAAAGAGGCACTTATTGATTTTATGGAGGCAAGTGGAGAAATTGTAGGAGGAAAAAAGGGCAAAGAATCTTTCATAAACAAACTAAAGCATAAATTTTAAAAATATGAGTTATTTTATTGAAAGCGGTGTATAAATGGATAAAAATTGGGTGGAAGTTTCTATTGAAACTAAAAGCGAAGCTATTGAGGCAATTTCTGGAGTGCTCTATAATGTTGGAGTTAAGGGCCTTTCCATTGAGGATCCAGAAGATGTTGAATTTAAAAAGAAACATCCCGAGGATTGGGACTATTTTGATAACAGTCTTTTAAAGGAAAAGGATTATGCAGTAATAAAAGCCTATTTTACTAGAGATAAAGATTTTAACAAAAATTTAGATTATATAAAAGATTCAATTAATAATCTAGAAGAATTTGGCATTGATAAGGGTAGAGGTAATATTGTAGTAAAAGATGTAAATGAAGAGGACTGGGAAAATAATTGGAAGAAGTATTATAAACCTACTAAAGTTGGGAATAAGATAGTTGTTGTGCCAATATGGGAAAATTATAAAGAAAAAGATGATGATATAGTAGTAAAACTGGATCCTGGTATGGCCTTTGGTACTGGTACTCATGAAACTACTAGAATGTGTATTAAACAATTGGAAAAGTATGTAGATAAGAATTCTACGGTATTTGATATAGGAACAGGATCTGGAATACTTTCTATATCAGCTGCAAAATTAGGTGCCAGTTCTGTTTTAGGTGTTGATCTAGATAGTATAGCTGTAGAGTCTGCTAAAAACAATGTAAAATATAATAATTTAAAGAATATAAAAATATTGCATGGAAACTTAATGGATGTAGTAAGTGGAAAAGCAGACATAGTAGTTGCAAATATAATTGCTGAGATCATAATACTTTTAACTGATCAAGTTAAAAATTTCTTAAATGATAATGGATTATTTATATGTTCTGGGATAATTGAAGGTAGAGAAAATGATGTAATAGGCAAATTGAAGCACTCTGGGTTTGATATAGAAGATGTAAATAAAGATGGAGAATGGACTTGTGTAACTGCAAGATTTATAAGAAGATAAATTTTTAAAGAGGTTTTTTATGCGTAAGTTTTTTGTAGCAGATGAAAATATAATAGATGGTGTGGCTCATATTTTAGGAGAAGATGTAAAACATATATATAAGGTACTCAGATTAAAAAGTGGAGATTCTGTTATCATAAATAACTGCTGTGGTGAAGAATTCTCAGGAGTAATATCTAATGTAAATAAAAGTGAAGTTCAAGTTAAAATAATAGAGAAGCTCCACCTAAATTCTGAAAGCAATATAGAGATACACTTGTTTCAAGGATTTCCTAAATCTACAAAAATGGATTTAATAGTTCAAAAAGCCACTGAATTAGGTGTGAGAGAAATAACACCAATTTTTACTGAAAGAGTAATTGTAAAAAATAAAAATTGTGAATCAAAAAAAATTCAAAGATGGAATAAAATAGCATTGGAAGCTTGTAAACAATGCAAAAGAAGTATAATTCCAAAAATAAATTTGCCAATGGATTTTGATGAAGTAGTGGAGGCTGTTAAATCTAAGGATATTATTGTAGTGCCTTATGAAAATGAAAAAAATTTTGGAGTGAAAAAATTAATTAAAAGCATAGATAGGAATAATGTGAAAAGTATTGCTGTAATTATTGGACCAGAAGGTGGTTTTGCAGATTCAGAGATAAATGCATTAAAAAATATAAATTCAAATATAGTTACACTTGGTTCTAGAATACTTAGAACTGAAACGGCTGGTTTTGTATGTGTATCTTTACTCATGTATGAATTGGGTGATTTAGGAGGAATAGATTAGTTGGAAAGATTAGATAAGATGGTGGACTTAACTTTAAATAAAGAGGAATTTTTTAATACTTATAATAGAAATAAGACTGTAGCCATGGCTACGCTTGGATGTAGAGTAAATCAATATGACACTGAAGCAATGCTTGAAAAGTTTATAAAATCAGGTTATGATTCAGTGAATTTTAATGATGTTTCCGATGTATATGTTATAAATACATGTACTGTAACTAATATGGGAGATAAAAAATCCAGGCAGATGATACATAGGGCAAGAAGAAAAAATAAAAATGCAATTATTGCAGTTGTAGGATGTTATTCACAAGTTTCACCAGAAGAAGTATCAAATATAGAAGGTGTAGATGTGGTACTTGGCACTAAGAATAAAGGGGATATACTTCATTGGATAAATTCTGCTGTTAATAAAGGAAAAAAAGTTGTAGAAGTAAATAAAGTTCTTAAAAATAATGTATTTGAAAATTTGAATATTGAAAAGTACCAGAATAAAACAAGAGCATTTTTAAAAATACAGGATGGATGTAATAGATTTTGCTCATATTGTCTTATTCCTTTTGCAAGAGGTGCTGTTTGTAGTAAAGATCCACATACAGTTATAAGTGAAGTTAAAAAACTGTCAGAAAATAACTTTAAAGAAATAATCTTGTCAGGTATACATATAGCCTCATATGGTGTTGATCTTGAAGGTGATTGGAACCTTGTGAGAATTTTGGAAGAAATAGATAAAGTTGATGGTATAGAAAGAATTAGAATAGGATCTATAGATCCACAATTTTTTACTGATGAAGTTATAAAAAAGTTAAGTTCTCTAAAAAAATTATGTCCTCATTTTCATCTTTCACTTCAAAGCGGATGCAATGAAACACTTAAGAGGATGAATAGAAGATATACTGTAGAAAAATATGAGGAAATTTTAAATAAACTGAGAAGTTCCATTGAAGATGTGTCTGTGACAACTGATATTATAGTTGGATTTCCAGGTGAAACTGAAGAAGAGTTTAATAAAACCTATGAATTTTTGCAAAAAATTAAACTTTCTAAGATGCATGTTTTCAAATATAGTCCAAGGAAAGGTACTAAAGCTGCAACTATGAAAGATCAGGTTGACGGAAAAATTAAAGAGAAAAGAAGCGAAATGCTTATAAATTTAGATAAAATACTCGAAAAAGAATTTATGGATAAATTTATTTTGAAAGATATGGATGTATTATATGAACAAAAGTTTGGCAAAAATGAAAATGTCTATGAAGGATATACTCCAAACTATATAAAGGTTGTTGCAAAATCTAATATAAATTTAAGGGATTCAATAAGAAAAACAAAACTTCTTAATTTAAAAGAAGGATATATTGAAGGCAAATTAATTTAGAATATAAAAGTTTTTACTAGATTTAGAAGGATATTTGAGATTACTATTGAATATTATAAACAATATGTATTTAAATCAATTTATGATTTAAATGCAATTACCCTGAAATTGTATAAGATAATATCACAAATAAAGGGGGTGAATATATGGAAGAGTGCATTTTTTGTAAAATAATAAAAGGTGAAATACCATCAGAAAAGATATATGAAGATGATTTAGTTTTAAGTTTTAAAGACATAAATCCTGGTGCACCTGTTCATGTGCTTATAATTCCAAAGAAGCATATTGATAGTATAAACAATATTAGTGAAGAGGACTCAAAAATTATTGCACATATATTTATGACTGCTAAAAAAATTGCTAAAGATTTAAATATATCAGAAGATGGATACAGAATAGTTTCAAATACTGGGAAAAATGGAGGGCAGACAGTTCCTCATGTACATTTTCACCTGTTAGGTGGAAGATCACTTAATTGGCCACCAGGCTGAGTTGAAATTGTTGACAGTATAAAAACATTTGTTGTATAATAATCTATGTGCTATTTGGCCTATGTTAACTGTATTTAATTTTTAAAATTAAATTGAGCTAGCGGAGGGAGGGATATAATATGTCAGAAATAAAAGTTGGAGAAAATGAAACTATTGAAAGTGCATTAAGAAGATTTAAAAGGAAATGTGCTAGAGCTGGTGTTCTTTCAGAAGTAAGAAAGAGAGAACATTATGAAAAGCCAAGTGTAAGGAGAAAAAAGAAATCAGAAGCTGCTAGAAAGAGAAAGTTTAAGTAGAGTTCTTTTGGAAAGAGGGTACCAAAATTAATGTCTCTTAAAAAAAGATTACAAGAGGATTGGAAAAATGCTTTAAAAGCTAAAGATAAATTTAAAGCTAATACAATAAGTATGGCAAGAGCGGCTGTTTTATTAGTTGAAAAAACTGATGGAAAAGAACTTGACGATGAACAAGTAATAGGTATTATTGCAAAAGAAGTCAAGCAAAGACGTGAGGCTATACTGGAGTTTAAAAAAGGTAACAGGCAGGATTTAGTTGATTCTGCAGAGAATGAAATAAAGATTTTGCTAAATTACCTTCCTCAGCAGTTAAGTAGAGAAGAAATTACCGAAATTGTTCATCAAGCAGTTGAAAACATAGGAGCAAATAGTATAAAAGACATGAAAAAAGTTATGTCATATGTTATGCCTAAAGTAAAAGGTAGGGCAGATGGCAAACTTGTAAGTGAAATTGTAAAACAATATTTGAATAAGTAAAAGGTTGGGTCTTCTCAGCCTTTTTTGTTTAAAAACCTTTGAAAAGGTTTTTTATTTTTGCCTTTAAGTAATTTATTAGGTGGATGATTCATAAATTAGTAAGAGAAATAAACCTATATAAATTTTTAGAGGTGGTTTTATGGGAAACAAATTATATAATACAAAACAAAATGTTGCAGATAAGTTAGATCTTCCAAGAGATATAATTTTAAATATGCCAAAAATACAAGTGACTGGTGACAATGAAATAATAATAGAAAATCACAAAGGGATAGTACTTTTTGAAAAAGATAAAATAAAGGTAGATTCAGGTATAGGTATAATCTCAATATATGGAAGTGAATTTGAAGTGCTTTTTATGGGAGGAAGTACAATAACAATAGGGGGAAAATTTAAGTCCATAATCTATGAAGAAAACTAATGGATTTAATTTTATAAAATATAAAAGTGCCGTAATAACAATTGAGATACAATCTATTATGCCTGAAAAATTTATCAACCTTTTATGGAAAGATAACATATATATAAAAAATATACGAAGGAAAAATATAACTACAAGAGTTATGGAAGTAAGACTAAGTGACTTTTATAAAATAAATAAAATAGCCAAAAGAAATGGTGTTAGAATAAAGATAGTTAAAAGAAGAGGATTATCATTTTTATTATTAAGATTTAAGAAAAATAAAATGGTAATTGTAGGCGTAATGCTATTTATAGGGATAGTATATTATATGTCTACTTTCATATGGAAAATAGATATAAATACAGATTCTAGCTTGCCACCATATGAAATAAGACAAACTTTAAAAAATTATGGAGTAGTTCCAGGAATTAGTAAGAAGAATTTAGATGTGTATAAATTGGAAAGCTTTCTTATAAAAAATAATGATAATATAATGTGGGTAAGAGCAAGGATAGATGGATCTAGACTTACAGTGACTGTAGAGGAGAGAAAATCTCCTCCAAATATAGTTTTAGATAATTCTCCCTGTGATCTTATAGCATCAAAAGATGGAGAAGTAATTAGACTTTATACAACTGCAGGTACACCTGTAGTTAAAGTAGGAGATGTAGTAAAAAAAGGTCAACTTCTTGTAAGTGGAGTGCAGGGAAAAGAAGGATCAACTTATCCTATACATGCAGATGGAAAGGTTCTGTGTAGGACATTTTATGAAAGATCTCAATCTGTAAAAATTACCGATACTAAGACACAGAGGACTGGAAAGAAAATAGAAAATTACTATATAAATATAAATGGCAAAAAATTATATTTAAAAAAACATATAAATAATTTTAGTAAGTATGATAAAATAGAGGAAAGAAAATTGTTTTTCAACAAAGAAACTTTCTATGAAGTAAAAGATGTTACAGTTAAAAAAGATGCGAATAAAGTAGTTGAAAGTACAGGAGAAAAACTTTATAGAGATATATGTTCAAATTTAGATAAATCTGTTAAAATATTGAATAAGATAGTTGATAAAAAACAAGAGAAAAATGGGATACTTAAGGTAAGAGTCATGGTAATTGCTGAAGAAAATATTACATTACAAATAAAACATAAGGAAAATATAGAAGAAGATAGTGATAAAGATAGTATAGATAACAAAAGTAAAAGTGATTAGAATTATAAAGGGTGATTTCTAATGAAGAAGCTACAAGTAAGAAAATTGTTTTTAGGTAAAAGACAGAATAAGGTTATTATTTTTGTGATTAGTTTTATTTTCGTATATGGTGTACTTTTAACTGGACTTACTACTAAAAGATATAATTTGAAGGTAGGAGAAATTGCTAAATCAGATATTAAGGCTCCAAGAGAAGTAGAAGATGAGCTTTCAACTAAAGACAGAATAAACCAGGCATTGGATTCTGTACCTATTCAATATAATAAAGATCCAGAAGTAAAAACTAAAACAGTAAATAGATTAAATAGTTTTTTTTCAAAAGTGCAACAAATAGTTTCAGATAATCAGTTATCTCAAAGTGAGAAAAAAAAGAAAATAGAAAGTGTTTCAAATATGAATCTATCAAGTGATGTCTATGAATCACTGTCTAAAATGAGTCAAGGAGATATAAAGTCACTTCAAGTATTTTTAGTTAATGCCATGTCAGATTTGTATGACAATAATAATATAAGTGATAATAGTCAAAAGGATAATGAGGAAGATATTAAAAAAGCCAAGGAAAATATAATGCTAAAAGTTGGAGCATCAAATTTGTCAAAGTCAATTAGAGATACAGCAATAGATATAGCTTATAATCAAATATCTCCTAATTTTTTTTATGACAAGGATAAAACAGAGGAGTTAAAAAAAGAAACTGCAAAAAAGGTATCTCCAGTAATAGTTAAAAAAGATCAGATTATAGTTAAGGAAGGTGAACCAGTAACTAAATATCAAATAGCTATTCTTAAAGATTTAGGACTTTTAAATGATGGTTCATATTTTAAATGGTATATATATTTATCACTTGGAGTGATTGTAATGTTGGTATTTACAATCCAATGGGTGTATTTAAGAATATATAAGAGAGAACTTTATGACAATATAAATATATTCATTATGATAAATATATTAAGCTGTATGTCAGTTTTGTTTGCAAGAGTAACTGCAGTCGTTTCACCTTATTTTATACCACTTGCATTTATTCCAATGATATTTTCAATACTTATAAATGGTGAAGTGTCTCTTGTATTGAATTCTGTTAATTGTATACTTATAAGTACTGCTGTTGAGTTTAATATACAGATAACTGTGCTTTCAATTATAAATGTAATTGTAGGTTCTATTATAATAAGAAAATTGCAGCAGAGAAATGATATACTATATGCATCTATATATATTTCACTTATAAATATCTTACTTACTTCATCTATGGGATTTTTATTAAGTAGCAATGTTACAGATGTTATAAGTAAAGCTGCTTTTGCAGGAATAGCAAGTATAATATCTGGAATACTTGTAATAGGCTTTCTGCCATTATTTGAAAGTACATTTAATATAGTTACAACTATAAAGCTATTAGAACTTTCAAATCCAAATAATCCACTGTTAAAGAGATTGCTTATAGAAGCACCAGGTACATATCATCACAGTGTATTAGTTGGAAATCTTGCAGAAATGGCTACAGAGGCAGTTGGCGGAAATTCACTTCTTTCAAGGGTAGCAGCTTCCTATCACGATATAGGAAAAATAAAGAGGCCATATTTTTTTAAGGAAAATCAATTGGGCAATGATAATCCACATGATAAAATAACTCCAGCTTTAAGTGCGCTTATAATAATATCTCATGTAAAAGATGGTGTTGAAATGGCAAAGGAATATAAACTTCCTGAAGTAATAAAAGATGTTATAGAGCAGCATCATGGTACATCTCTTGTAAAATATTTTTATATAACAATGAAAAATTCTAGTGATAATCCAGATGAAGTTAACAAGAAAGACTTTATGTATCCAGGTCCTATACCTAATAGTAAAGAGTCTGGTATAATAATGCTTGCAGATGGTGTAGAAGCTGCTGTAAGATCAATTAAAAAACCTAATAAAGAAAATATAGAGAAAATGGTAGATAATATAATAAAGGATAGGCTCAATGAAGGACAACTAGATAATTGTGACCTTACACTTAAGGATATAGGTAAGATAAAAGATTCATTTTTAAAAGTGCTGCTTGGAATATATCATCACAGAATAGAGTATCCTAAGGACAAGTGGAATGAAAAGAATAATAGTATTATTGAAAAAAATGTAGTGAAAAATACAGAATATAAACAGATACAAAAGACATAATGGAGGAGTAATATGATTTTTATAGATAATAGACAATCGAAAATAGAAGTTACAGATGAACTTGAAAATACAATAAAGAATGTTATTGAATGTGCTTTAAAAGAAGAAATGGTAAGTATACCTTGTGAAGTCAGTATGATACTTGTTGACAATGAAAAAATAAAGGTTATAAATCGAGATACTAGGCATATAGATAGAGAAACTGATGTGCTTTCTTTTCCAATGCTTGAGTATCAAGATGGTAAAGTATTCAAAGAAACTTATGTAGGGTATGACTTTAAAGAAAGTGATCTAGATTGTGGCAATTTAGTCCTTGGAGATATTGCACTTTCACTTGAAAAGGCAAAGGAACAAAGTATAGAATTTGAACATTCATTTTTAAGAGAAGTATGCTATTTGACAGTTCATTCTGTGCTCCATCTTTTAGGATATGACCACATGAAAGAAGATGAAAAAAAAGTTATGAGAAGTAGGGAGGAAGAAATTTTAAAAGTATTTAAGTTATAATGTGATTTCTAATTTATAATATATTGATTAAATATACTTTACATATAAAAGAGGAATTAACATGAAAGTTAAAAAACTTTTAGATAGTTTTAATTATGCTATAGAGGGAATAATATATTCTGTAAGAACTCAGAGAAATATGAGAATTCATATGGTAGTTGCACTTTTGGTGCTTACTCTATGTTTCTTTTATGACTTGAGCAAAATCGAAATATTGGCTATAACTATAACTATGGTAATAATGGCTGAGCTTTTCAACACAGCTGTAGAATTTGCAATAGATGCTACTACAAATTACTATCATCCACTAGCAAAAATTGCAAAGAATGTAGCAGCAGGGGGAGTTCTTGTAACTGCAATAAATGCTGTATTAGTAGGTTATATAATATTTTGGGATAAATTGAGGTATATGAACTTTGTACTTATGAGAAAGGTTAGAACTGCAAGTCCGTATACTGTATTTATAATACTTGTAATTGTGTGTATATCTACCATAATTATAAAGGCTATATTTGGAGAAGGAACGCCTCTAAAAGGAGGTATGCCAAGTGGTCATAGTACTATATCATTTTCAATAGCTACTATGATTGCACTTATATCTAAAGATTTTATAGTAGTTGTACTTAGTTTTTTGTTAGCTTTTATAGTTGCCCAAAGTAGAGTTGACTCAGAAGTGCATTCTATATCAGAAGTATTTTGGGGAGCAGTTTTGGGCATGCTTATAACTGTTTTGCTTTTTAAAATATTTGGGTAGTTTTTTTTAATTGGAAATATAAAAATGATGTTAGATGAATAAAATATGGGATATTACCTAAAATATTTATACAAACAGATTCAAAAAAATAAGGAGAATACATATGTTTAAATCAGGATTTATAACTATAATAGGAAGACCTAATGTGGGAAAGTCTACTTTACTAAATAGGTTAATTGGAGAAAAAATATCAATAGTATCATGTAGACCACAGACAACTAGAAATAATATACAAGCAATACTCACGGAGAAGAATTTTCAATTAGTATTTGTAGACACTCCAGGAGTGCATGATCCTAAACATAAATTAGGTGAATATATGGTTAAATCTGCAAAGGAATCTTTAAATGATGTAGATCTAGTTTTATTTTTAACTACTCCAGAAGGTGAAATAAAAAAGGGAGATCAAATTATATTAGATGTGTTAGAAAAATGCAATGTTCCAGTATTTATGATTCTTAATAAAATAGATGAGAATTCTCATGAAAAAGTTGCAAAAACACTTAAAGTCTATTCAGAGAAGTTTGATTTTAAAGAGTATATTCCTATATCTGCGTTGAAAGATAAAAATTTAGATGAACTTAAAGATACAATAGTAAAATATATGAAAGAAGGACCTAAATATTATCCTGATGATATGATAATAGATAAACAGGAGAGATTTGTTATATCTGAAATTATAAGAGAAAAGGCCTTAAAACTTCTTTCTGAAGAAGTACCACATGGTATAGCAGTTGAGATAGTATCTATGAAAAAGAAAAAAAATATTTATGATATAGAAGCCAATCTTCTTTGTGAAAAGCCCTCTCATAAGGGAATAATAATAGGAAAAAATGGATCTATGTTAAAGAGAATATCAACTTATGCAAGACAGGATATGGAGAAATTCTTAGGCTCTAAGGTATACTTAAATGTATGGGTTAAAGTTAAAAAAGAATGGAGAGATAGTACTGGGCTTTTAAAGGAGCTTGGATATAAGTAAATAGAAATATTGGGAGATGGTTTTCTGAGTATACTTAAAACACGAGCAGTTATAATTAAAACTCAAGACATAAAGGAAAATGATAAAATAGTTTGGCTGTTTACAGAAAAACTGGGAAAAATATCTACTATAGCCAAGGGGGTAAAAAGAACTAGAAACAAACTTTTTTCTACAACACTTCCATTTTCTTATGGAGATTATGTACTATATAAGTCAAAAAAATTTTATGTCATAGATGAAAGCAATTTAATAGATTCATTTCAGGATCTTCTTGATGATTTAGATACTCTAACATATGCTTCTTATTTTTGTGAACTGGTGGATATAGGAATGGATTATGAAGAAAAAAGTGAGTTTTTGTTTATGAATCTTGTCACTGCATTCTATCTTATGAAAAATCATGCAGTGGATATTGAAACTTTGGCGAGAGCTTTTGAAATTAAAATATTGAAAGCTACAGGTTATGGGCTTAATTTTGATAGTTGTGCTATATGTAAAAAAAAGATTTCTACTTCAAACTATTTGAGCATGCAATATCTTGGTGGAGTATGTGATGAGTGTAAAAAGGTAAATGGCATATCTATAAAAAACTCCACTTTTAACGCATTGAAGTATATTTCAAAGGTTAGTTTAGAAAAGGTATATAGAGTAAATTTATCAAGAGAAATAAAGGATGAACTAGAAAAAATTCTTTCGATGATTATCTCTCAAAATTACTTTAGAAGCCCAAAGAGTCTTAAAACTTTAAAACTTTTATCTGATTTTAAAAATTAAAACTGTTAGTAAAAGGAGAGGATAAAATGAGTGAAATAACTTTAGAAAAAATTGATATTATACGAGATAGGACTGGAGTAAGTTATGCAGAAGCAAAAGAAGCATTAGAGGCTTGTAATGCAAATGTAGTTGATGCACTTATATATATTGAAAAGACAAATGATTTTAATAGAAATGACACATACACAACAAAGGATGAATTTATAAAATGGCTTAAGGATACAGTTGAAAAGGGAAATGTAAATAGAATAAAAATAAAAAAAGACGATAAGACAGTTGTTGATATTCCCGTAAATGCAGGTATTGTTGCTACACTTACAGCACTTGTTTGGCCTCCTTTAATTGCAATTGGTATACTTACAGCTGTATTTACAAAAGTAACAATAGAGGTAACGCGAGATGATGGATCAGTGGAAGTTGTTAATAAGATAATAAAAAATGTATCTGATGACACAGTAAATGATGTTAAGGATAAAATTTTTAATACAGTATCATCTGTGAGAAATAAGTTTACAAAGAAGGAGAATAGTGATAACACAGAGAATATTTATAAATATACAGTTAATTTTGATGATATAAATGAAGATGTAGCTGATAATGAAAACTCTAGTGATAAAAAAGATACTGGAGATAAAAATAATTAGTATAACATATAAAATTATAGTATTACCATTGATTTGTGTAGTGCGTAAGGCATTTTTATTTTAATTTTATAAATAAAAAATTAAAAATGCTATACTATTTATTCATATATAATGGTATAATGTTTCTAAGAGTTAATTGAGTATTGTAATTTTTATTATTTGATTGACTTTTTAACAATATTGCGTACTACACTGAGAGAGGGTGGACAGTATTAAATTTTCACATAGACAGGAAAAAATAATGGAATTAGTTAAGAAACATGCGCCTATAACAAGTGAGCAACTTGCAGAAAAAGTTGGAGTTACAAGAGCTGCACTTAGGTCAGATTTATCTGTACTCACAATGACTGGAATACTGGAAGCTAAACCAAAGGTTGGTTATATATATGCTAATAAGCCATCTTATAGCCTTTTATATGATTATATAAGAAATATATGTGTTGAAGATATAATGTCAAAACCTATTGTAGTTGATGAAAATACAACGCTCTATGATGCAATAGTAAATCTATTTTTGAATGATGTTGGTACTCTTTTTATAGAGAATAATGGTGTTTTAATTGGTGCTGTTTCACGAAAGGATTTTTTAAAAATAGCTATAGGTGGTACTGATATGCATAAGGTACCAGTTGGAATAATAATGACAAGAATGCCTAATATAGTATTTGTAAAACGTAATGATTCTGCTTATACTGCTGCTAAGAAGATAATTGAACATGAAGTGGATAGTCTTCCAGTTGTAGAAGTATTTGGGGATAATTCAAAAGATAAACTTAAGATAGTTGGAAAAGTTTCGAAAACTAATATAACAAGACTTTTTGTAAAAATTGGTGAAAATGAATAAGGCAATGAACGGAAATATTCCGTTTATATATAATCAAATGTAAATATTACAAAAAAGGAGATGCGTATTTCATGGAAGATAAAAAATATGTCTATCTTTTCAATGAAGGAAATGCTAAAATGAGGAATCTACTTGGTGGAAAAGGTGCTAATTTAGCAGAAATGACAAACCTAGGAATCCCCGTTCCATATGGATTTACTGTAACTACAGAGGCATGCACAAAATACTATGAAGATAATAAGACTATAAATGATAAGATTGTGGATGAAATTTATTCTAATCTCAAAAAAGTAGAAGAAGCTACAGGAAAGAAATTTGGAAGCAATGAAAATCCACTTCTTGTTTCAGTAAGATCTGGAGCCAGAGTATCTATGCCAGGAATGATGGATACAATATTAAACTTAGGCTTAAATGATAATTCTGTACAAGCATTAGGAAAACTTACTAACAATCAAAGATTTGCGTATGATTCTTATAGAAGATTTATACAAATGTTTTCAGATGTTGTTAAAGGAATTGAAAAGAGAAAATTTGAAGATGTATTAGATGAGATTAAAGATTCAAAAGGTGTTAAATTTGATACTGAGTTAACAGAAGAGGACTTAAAGAACGTTATAGTAAGATTTAAAAAGATATATAAAGAAGATATAGGAAAGGATTTTCCACAGGATCCAAGAGAACAGTTAATAGAAGCAATTACAGCTGTATTTAGATCATGGAATAATCCTAGAGCAATAGTATATAGAAGATTGAATGATATTTCTGGATCTTGGGGAACTGCTGTAAACGTTCAATCTATGGTATTTGGAAATATGGGAGATACATCTGGTACAGGAGTTGCTTTTACAAGAAATCCTGCAACAGGAGAAAAAGCTATATTTGGTGAATATCTGATAAATGCACAAGGTGAAGATGTTGTTGCAGGAATTAGAACACCTCAACCTATAGCTAAATTAAAAGAAGATCTTCCTGAATGTTATGATCAGTTTATAAAAATTGCTAATAACTTAGAAAAGCATTACAAAGATATGCAAGATATGGAGTTTACAATAGAACAAGGTAAATTGTATTTCCTTCAGACTAGAAATGGTAAAAGAACTGCCCAGGCAGCACTTAAAGTAGCAGTTGATATGGTAAAAGAGGGACTTATAACTAAAAATGAAGCTTTGCTTAAAGTTGATCCTAAGCAGCTTGATACTCTTCTTCATCCAAACTTTGATGAAAACGAATTAAAAAAAGCAGCAGTAATTGCAACTGGACTTCCAGCATCACCTGGAGCTGCTTGTGGAAAAATATATTTTTCTGCAACTGCAGCAAAGAAGCATCATGAACTTGGAGAAAAAGTAATTTTAGTAAGACTTGAAACTTCTCCTGAAGATATAGAAGGAATGGCAGCAGCAGAAGGTATACTTACAGTAAGAGGAGGAATGACATCCCATGCTGCAGTTGTAGCAAGAGGAATGGGAACATGCTGTGTAGCTGGATGCGGAGATATAAATATAAATGAGGAAGAAAAGAAGATAGAGGTTCTTGGAAAAACTTATAAAGAAGGAGATTATATATCCCTTGATGGAAGTACAGGAAATGTATACGGTCAAGCAATAAAGACTGCAGCACCTGAAATAACAGGATATTTTGAAGAGTTTATGTCCTGGGCTGATGAAGTTAGAAAACTTAAGATAAGAACAAATGCAGATACTCCAAGAGATGCAAAACAAGCAGTTAAATTTGGTGCTGAAGGAGTAGGACTTTGCAGAACAGAACATATGTTTTTTGATGAGGACAGAATACCTGCAGTTAGAAAGATGATACTTTCAAGTGATGAAGAACATAGAAGAGATGCATTAAATAGTATACTTCCAATGCAAAAAAGTGATTTTATAGGTATATATGAGGCAATGGAAGGCAGACCGGTTACAATAAGATTTTTGGATCCACCTCTTCATGAATTCCTTCCTACTGAAGATGAGGATATAAAAGCTTTAGCAAAGGAAATGAATGTAAGCTTTGATGAACTTAAAGCAACTGTAGATTCACTACACGAATTTAATCCTATGATGGGACATAGAGGATGTAGACTTGCTGTTTCATATCCTGAAATAGCAGAAATGCAAACAAGAGCTGTTATTGAAGCAGCTATAGATGTAAAGAAGAGAAAAGGATATAATATTGTACCAGAAATAATGATACCACTTGTAGGAGAAGTTAAAGAATTAAAGTATGTTAAAGATGTAGTTGTAAAAGTTGCCAATGAGATAATAGAAAAATCTGGAGTAGATTTAAAATATACAGTAGGAACTATGATAGAAATACCAAGAGCAGCTGTTACTGCAGATAAGATAGCTGAAGAAGCTGAATTCTTCTCATTTGGAACAAATGACTTGACTCAAATGACATTTGGTTTTTCAAGAGATGATGCAGGTAAATTCTTGAATTACTATTATGATAAAAAGATATATGAATCTGATCCATTCCAGAAAGTTGATCAAAAAGGTGTAGGAAAACTTGTAGATATGGCTGTTAAGCTTGGAAAGAAAACAAGACCAGATATACATCTTGGTGTATGTGGAGAACATGGTGGAGATCCTTCATCTGTAGAGTTCTTCCACAATATAGGACTTGATTATGTTTCATGTTCACCATTTAGAGTTCCACTAGCAAGACTTGCTGCAGCTCAAGCACAGGTAAAGAATCCACGCTAGTAGTCTTTAATAAATTAATTGTATATGATTTGCAATTAAAAAAAGTACCATTTAATGGTACTTTTTTTAATTCTTCTAGAGGGCTTATTTAGATTAAAGAAGTATTGAACTTTTTTTCTACATATTTACCAAATTCAATTATAAATTTTAATTGAGTTTCTGTGTTATTTGATGCCTTTTTAAGCAAATAAAAAAATGAGTTGTGATTGCACTTGCTTATATTATTATAATAATCTCTTGATATTTTCCAGAATTTCTGAGGAAAAGACAAATATGAAATTATATATTTATAGTCATCTAAATTTAAGGAAAATGTTTTTTCATATAAATTCAAGCAGTTTATTGTATAGTTTATATTCCAATTTGTATTTGTACGTTTTAAGAATCTTCTTAGAAAATATGATATGTCGTGAGAACAATAAGCTATGCTGCATTTGTCAAAATCTATAGTCCATATGTTTTTATCATTGTCAAATATTATATTTTTATTTACATAATCTAGATGACATAAAGATGAATGTAATCTATTGTAGTTTATTGTTTGAGATACTTTAACAGATATTTCTGCTAGCATACAATTTATATTGAAATTTTCTAAAAAAAGATTTGAAAATTTATCTCTATAGTCGAAGGCTAAATTTGAACATTTTAAAAGTTGCTGAAAATGTTTTTCAAAAGATAGATGTATAGCTTCGAAGTTTTTTCTATCGTTACTTCCTAAAATAGGAACAAATTTTTTTGTAAAATTATGCATTTGTGATAGATTTAATATAGCGGAATTTACATCATTTATATTGTCATAATTGCACTTTTCACCTAATATCCATGGAGTTAGTATAAATAACATATTTTCATAATTTACAAATCTACTTCTTTTAATTGTAGGTAGTATTCTTGGAACTTTTATATTATTTCTATAAAGCCATTCAACTGCAGAGTATACAAATAGTAAATTTGATTCATCAAAATACACTTTTTTCAAACAGTAGCTTTTATCTTCACAGTCTACTTTGTATACTGCTCTTTGTTTATCTGTATTTTTAAATTTTATTCTACTTAAATTGGCATTTTGAAGGTCATAATAAGGAAGTACATATTTTTTTACATTTTCTTCAGATAATAAATTTATATCTTTATTCATTTATCAATGCCCCTTAAAAAATACTTCTTTATAATAATATTAAATATTTTTTTATATTATACATTATACTTAAAAAGGAATTTTAAAAATGAAAATAGAACTATTAATCTGAGGTTATTTATTAGCTATATATTTGTCTAAAAATGTAATAAATTAGGAATATATTCTAGCTCTATATGGCAAAATAAAACTGTGAATATTAAATTCGTATTTTGTGTATTTGTTGAAGGATATTTAAAATTTTTAAAGAATATATATAATATACTTCAATTGATAACACAGGAGTTATACATAAAATATCTATTGCTATTAAATGGATAATAACTTAATAAATACGTTTAATATACATCATGCAATTGAATAATTTCCTAATGCATTTCAAGTTACAAACTCTAGATAATAAATAATAATTTGATAAATAAAATATAAAAAATTTTATATTAGGAAGGAATATAATAGTTTGTGTCGAATATATTAAAACTTGGTACAATAATTTTAGATAGGTGGTAGTTGCTTTGTGATATCGGAAGATGTCATTCAAAAAGTAAAAGATGAAAATGATATAGTTGAAGTAATATCTGAGAGTGTAAAATTAAAAAGATCTGGGAAAAATTACATGGGGCTGTGTCCATTTCATAATGAAAAAACACCTTCATTTAGTGTATCTCAAGATAGGCAGATATATAAATGTTTTGGATGTGGAGAGGCAGGTAATGTTATAACTTTTATTATGAAAACTAGAAATCTTAATTTCCCAGAATCAGTAAAACTATTAGCTGACAGAGCAAACATAGATCTAGATATTGATAAAAATAAAAATAAGAGGAGAAACAACAGTTTTAAAAAATTATATCAATTAAATGTAGAAGCTGCAAGATATTTTTTTTCTTGTCTAAATAGGAGTACCAACGCAAAAAATTATCTCTTAAATAGAGGAATAACTGTAAATACAATGAGGAAGTTTGGACTTGGGTATTCCTTAGATAGCTGGAACAGTATGCTTATGCACTTGAAGAAAAAAGGGTTTACAGAATTGGATATGGTTTCAAATGGACTTATAATAAAAAGCAGTAAAGGTAATTACTATGATAGATTTAGAAACAGAATAATCTTTCCTGTGTTTGATTATAGGGGAAGAATAATTGGCTTTGGAGGAAGAGTAATGGATGACTCCAAACCTAAATATTTAAATTCCCCAGAAACTACATTGTTTAAAAAAGGAACAAATTTATATGGATTAAATTTTGCTATAAGAAATAATACTTTGGGATATTTTATTATGGTAGAGGGATATATGGACTGCATAGCACTCCACCAATACGGAATAACAAATGCAGTGGCATCTCTTGGCACAGCACTTACTACAGCTCAAGCAAAACTTATGAAGAGGTATGTAGATAAGGTTATAATATCTTATGATGCAGATACTGCGGGACAAAAGGCTACTTTAAGAGGATTGGATATTTTAAAAAGTACTGGCTTGGATGTTAAGGTACTTTTGATACCACAAGGAAAAGATCCAGATGAATTCATTAGAAATAATGGAAAGCAGGCTTTTTTAGATTTGATTGAAAAATCAATTCCACTTGTAGATTATAAAATGCAAAGTATAAAAAAAGGATTAAATCTATCAGATGAAGAAGATAAAATAAAATATACAGAAAAAGCTTTAAAGTTATTGATTGATTTAGATCCAATAGAAAAAGAAGTGTATATGAAAAAGTTATCTGAAGAAACGGGTATTAGGATTCAGGTGCTTTATGATATGTTAAATGGAAATATTCAAAAAAATACAAAAAAACACCCAAATATGAATATAGATGAGCATTTTGGACAAAAATTATATTTAGAACCTGCCTATTTAAAGGCAGAGAGGTCACTTTTGAAATTGGCAATAGAAGATAATGAAGCTTTAAAATATTTGAATAAAATTATGAATGAAGAGGATATTTTAATTGACAGTCACAAGAAAATATATAAATATATAGTTGAAAGTCGTAACTATGATAAAGCTCATAAAATGTCATATATAGAATCTAAGTGTGTTGATTTAGATACTTCAAAGGAATGGGTCAATATATTAAATACAGAGGTTAAGTATAGAAATTATGATTGCAAGAGTATAGTAGATAGTTTTATTAAGAATATAAAAATCCATAAATTAAGACAGCGTAAAACAGATATTATAAATGGAATAAAACAGCTTGAAAGTCAGGGAAAGATTGAAGAGTCTCTTAAATTAGCACAGGAACTTATAAAAATTCAAAAAAGGATTGGTGAAGTATAGCGATGGTTAAGGGAGGTAAAAAAATGAACAATAAAAGTTCAAAAATTAAGGCAGTTAAAAAGCTTATAGAAAAAGGTAAAAAGAAAAATACCTTAACTTATAAAGAAATAATGAATGAATTAGAAGATGTGGAGCTTGATCCAGAGCAAATAGATAAAATATATGAAGCACTTGAATCCATGGGTATAGAACTTATGGGTGATATGCATGAAGAAGAAGTAGATGAAAAGAAGTTGGATTTAACTGTACCGGATGGAATTGCAATAGACGATCCTGTTAGAATGTATTTAAAGGAGATAGGAAAGGTACCACTACTTTTACCAGAAGAGGAGGTAGATCTTGCAAAGAGAATAGAAAAGGGAGATCAAGTTGCTAAGAAAAAGTTAGCAGAAGCTAATTTAAGGCTTGTAGTAAGTATAGCAAAGAGATATGTAGGTAGGGGAATGCTTTTCCTTGATCTAATTCAGGAAGGAAATCTTGGACTTATAAAAGCCGTTGAAAAATTTGACTACAGAAAAGGATATAAGTTCAGTACTTATGCTACATGGTGGATAAGGCAGGCAATAACAAGGGCAATTGCAGATCAGGCAAGGACTATAAGGATACCTGTACATATGGTTGAAACTATAAACAAGTTAATAAGAGTTTCAAGACAACTGCTTCAGGAACTTGGAAGAGAACCTCAACCAGAAGAAGTTGCAAAGATAATGAAAATGCCTGTTGATAAAGTAAGAGAAATAATGAAAATAGCACAAGAACCTGTTTCTTTAGAAACACCTATTGGAGAAGAGGAAGACAGTCATCTTGGAGATTTCATACCTGATGATGAGGCACCTGCACCTGCAGAAGCAGCAGCATTTACAATGCTTAAGGAACAGCTGATAAATGTACTTGATACTTTAACACCTAGAGAAGAAAAAGTGCTTAGATTGAGATTTGGACTTGATGATGGAAGAGCAAGAACACTTGAAGAAGTTGGAAAAGAATTTAACGTTACAAGAGAGAGAATAAGACAGATAGAAGCAAAGGCACTTAGAAAATTAAGACATCCAAGTAGAAGTAAAAAGTTAAAAGATTATTTAGATTAAAGCACCCAACAAGGTGCTTTAAGTTTTTTCATTTAGATATTTTTAAAATTATATATTTATCTATGTTATAATCATATATAGGAAGGTGATGATGTGAAAAATTATAAATCTGTAAAGGGATCAGGAGTTCATTATATTATTGGAACAACTATTTTATATGATATCATATTTATATTGCTATACTGCTTTATAGATTCATATGAATTGTTAAATTTATTGAAATTTGCATTTATTATATTTAATATGTATGAAATTTACTACATTGTAATATATGAAACAATTAATTATTCCATTGATGAAAGTAATATTTATATAAATAGTATATTTGGATTGAAAAAAGAAATAATACCATTTTCATCTATTAAAGCCTATCAGAAATCAACAGGACATATAAAAGGGGTAAGGTTAATTGGACATGGAAAGAACAACTTTGCTATTGGTAAGTCTTTTATTGATGATATTGGTATTGTAAACATGTTTGTTACTTCTAATAAAGAGATTCTATATTTAAATACTGAAGATATTAACTATGGAATATCTCCGGAAAATTTTTCAAACTTTGAAAATCAAATTAAAAATAATGGAATAGAAAATGTAAAGTGGAATCCAAATAAAGATAAAAATCTTTCACACACTAGAGATAAAAAGTTTATAATAAGTTTCTTAATAGCATCTGTATTAGTAATTATAATTACACTAAATCCTATAGTTATGTATTTTTTTCATAAAATTCCTGATAAAATGCCTCTTACATTTAATGCTGACTTCACACCTGAAAAGTTTGGTACTGCAAAACAGTTTGCATTTAAGCAAATGAGTTACGGACTTTTGAATATGACTATATTATTTTGTATGTATTATGCAGGATTTTTATATGAAAAATATGATAAAAAAGCATCTTATAAATTTATTGTTGTAGCACTTATGATGGCAGTTATATTTTTAGTGATGCAAATCAGAATACTTATAAATTTTAGATAAAAACTTTAAAAGTTTAATTGACATGAATGGAGAATGTAATATGAACCTTAGTATAAGATTAAAAAGTATATGCAACATGGTAGATAAATGCCATTGTATAGCCGATATAGGAACTGACCATGGATATATTCCAGTTTATCTTGTGGAAAATGGAATATGTAACAAGGCAATTGCTTCTGATATAAATGAAGGTCCAATAAATAAAGCAAAAATTAATATAGAATCTAAAGGCCTTGAGCATAAGATAGATTGCAGGCTTGGAAATGGGCTTAATACAATAGTAAAAGGAGAAGCAGATGAAGTTATAATTGCAGGAATGGGTGGAAACCTTATAAGGGATATAATAAATGAAAATATGGATATATTAAAGACTAGTAAATCATTTATACTTCAACCTGTTCAAAATGCTGAAGTACTTAGAAAATATATATATGATATGGGATTTAATATAATTGATGAAGATTTGTGCATTGACGAAAATATATTTTATGAGATAATAAAAATAGAATATAACAGTCATGTTGTAAAATTAGAACCTATACTTTATGAAGTTAGTGATAGATTACTTAAAAAAAGACATCCTTTAATTGTAGAATTTATGAAGCATAAGATAAATAAATATAAAAATATACTTGGATATATAAAGGATGAAGGAATATCTTCTCAAAACAGAAAGCGAGAAATAAATAGTAAAATAGTTAGATTACAGGAGTTGATTGAATGCATCTCAAAGTAAAAGATATACATAGAATAATTGAAAAATATGCACCTGAAAAACTCAAAGAAGATTATGATAATGTTGGACTTATGGTTGGAGATATGGAAAGTGAAGTAACATCTATTCTAGTTTCACTTGATTGCACTTTAGATGTAATTAAAGAAGCAGAAGATAAAAATTGTAATTTAATTTTTACACATCATCCTCTTTTATTTTCTAGGCCCAAATCAATAACTACAGATACATTGATTGGAAAAAAGATAATAAGATTAATTAAAAATGGAATCAACGTATACTCAAGTCATACAAATTTGGACTCTGCTCCAGGAGGAATGAATGACATAATAATGGACATTTTAGGACTTTATAATGCTTCCATAATTGAGCCTAAATCAAATATGGACAGCTATTTTAACTCTAACTCTGGTATAGGTAGATTTGTAGAACTTGAAGGTAATGTTACATTAGGTGATATTTGCAGAAAAGTAAAGGAAAAGCTTGCACTTAGCCATGTAAGATATACGGGAAATGATACAGCTGTTATACGAAAAATTGCAGTTATAAACGGAAGCGGTAAAGATTATTTTCAAGAGGCTAAAAGATTAGGTTGTGATTGTATTATAACAGGAGATACTACCTATCATTATGTAAGTGATTTTAATGAAGAAGGGGTAGCTGTTATAGATGCTGGGCACTTTGGAACAGAGTGGCCTTCTATGGCAAAAATATCAGACTTTTTACAAGAAAAGATTGAAAAAATGGGATTTGAAAACAGAGTTATACTGTCTAAATGTAATAAAGATCCTTATAAATATAAGTAGAAGTGGGTATTTAATATATTCATTTCTACTTTTTTTATTAAATTTTATCATATATTAAATGAATTACAAGGAGGTATTAATATAATATGCTTGATCTTTTAATCAAAATTCAAAGTAATAGACAAATTATAGAAGATACAAAAAAAGAATCCAAAAATAATAAGATTATAAATGAAATTAAAGAAATTAAAAGACAATTTGAAAGTGAGAAAAAAGTCTATGTAGAACTAAATAATAAATTAAAAAATTTAAAAGAGGAAATAAATAATATAGAGGATAATGTTAAAATCATAAGAGAAGAGATTAAAAAAGATGAAAGTAAACTTTATAGCAATATGAAATATGATTTAAAATTTATAGAGGGATTGCAAAAGTCAATTGAAGTAAAGAAGCAAGAAGTAGCAGATATGGAAGATAGAAGTTTAGAGCTTATGTATAATGAGGAGGAGCTGTCTAATAAAAGAGATATGAGTAAAACTAAATTAGTAAAACTTAGAGATGACTTTTACAAATACAAAGAAATTTATAATAATTCAATAATAGAGTCAAGGAAAAAGGTAGAACAAGCAAAACAAAATATAGCAGATACTGAAAAATTAATTCCTAAAGATTTACTTGATGAATTTTACACAATATGTGATATAAAGGGAAGTGGTGCTGCAAAAGTATCTAATGGAGTATGTGAAGGATGCAGAATGAAAGTATCTGCTATAACTTTAGATGATATAAAGAAAAATAAGAAAATAGTTTATTGTGATAACTGCGGAAGAATAATACATTATAATTAAACATAAAAATACTATTGTAAATGTTAAAAAAGTATGGTATCATTTTACCTGCGAGTAAGTCAGACAATCGCTGCTGTAGTTTATCTACAGGAGAGGAAAGTCCGAGCTCCATAGGGCAGGATGCTGGGTAACCCCCAGTCAAGGTGACTTGAAGGAAAGTGCAACAGAGATATACTTCCGAATTTTTTCGGTAAAGGTGGAAAGGCGAGGTAAGAGCTCACCAGCGCATTGGCGACTTTGCGGCTATGTAAACCCCATCTGGAGCAAGATCGAATAGGAAAGCATAAAAGAAGTGGCCCGCTTCGCTTTCGGGTAGTATCGCTGGAGCCTATTGGCAACAATAGGCCTAGATAGATGATTGTCTAATACAGAACTCGGCTTATAGACTTAGTCGCATAATATGTTATAAACACTACTCTTTTGAGTGGTGTTTTTATTTATAATCTGAAAAAGTTCCCCAATTTTCTAATCTGTTAAATAGAGGGTTAGATGACATAAAGTATACTATTATTGGAGAACTGTCTAACTCAGGATGCTTTTTAAAAAGCTCCGTATCTCCGTATCTTATAGCTTTTAGTGCAAGGGGTAATTCATGTCTAAAAATATAATCTCGCAGCCCTATTTTCATAGGGTTAAATGGATCATCTACATGCAAATATGTGTAAAAGGAATAACTTTCTCCTTGCTTTGACCATTCAGCAAATACTTCATCTCTTGTAGTATTAATTTTGTCATAGGCGTAGTTCAGTCCAATAGTTAAGAATAGTTCTGCAGTTATGTCAGAATGAGTAAGAGTGTATCGTCTGTGATTAATAGGTTCTGTAGTAATAACACCATCTCTCAACTCTACTGAGAGTTTTTCAGGAATAAATGGACTCATTTAATTCAATCCTTTATAATAGTTCTTATAGATTATTATATGTATAGGTCATAATAAATTGAATAACATTTAACAATAGAAATTGATAATAATAAAAAAATATGGTGTTTTTATTTATAATGTGTAATAATATGATATAGTATTTAATTAAATAGATTGTTTAAGGGGGCGAGCTAATATGGATGAATTTTATTTAGATATTATGAAAGAAGAACTTATACCTGCATTTGGTTGTACTGAACCAATTGCTATAGCGTATGCATCTGCCAAAGCAAGAGATGTACTTGGTTGTATGCCTGAAAGTATTGAAGTTGAATGTAGCGGAAATATAATTAAAAATGTAAAGAGTGTTATAGTGCCAGGTACGAAAAATATGAAAGGAGTAGATACTAGTGCTGTTCTTGGAATTGTAGGTGGAAATGCAGATAAAGTTCTAGAAGTACTATCAGAGATTAATGAAAAGCATTTGGAAATAACTAAAACTATATTAGAGAAAAAGGCATGTAAGGTTAAACTTGCAAAGGGTGTGGAAAATCTTTACATAAAGGTAAGTGTAGTTAAAGGTGAGAAGCAGGCAACTGTAACTATTGCAGACTCACATACAAATATAATAGAAATTACTAAAAATGGGAAAGTACTTTTTGAAAATAATAAAAAAATTGATAAAAAAGTTAATAAGGTTATAGATAGAAGTAAAATGTCTATAGAAGGAATTTATAAATTTATAAATAATGTTGATGTGAAAAAACTTGAGAAAGTTTTAGAAAAACAAATTGAATTGAATGTTAAAATTGCTAAAGAAGGATTAAAAAATAATTATGGAGTAAATGTTGGTAGAACTTTAATTAAAATGAATGGAGAGCAAGTTGCTAACTTAGCAAAAGCTTATGCTGCTTCAGGTTCAGATGCAAGAATGAGTGGATGCGAGTTGCCAGTAGTAATAAATTCAGGTAGTGGTAATCAAGGGTTAACAGTATCATTGCCAGTTATAGTTTATGCAAAGCAGCTTAAAGCACCTAAGGAGAAATTATATAGGGCACTGGCATTAAGTAATTTAGTTTCTATTCACATTAAGTCGGGAATTGGTAAATTATCTGCTTTCTGTGGAGCAGTAAGTGCAGCAGCTGGTGCTGGAGCAGCAATTGCATATTTAAATGATGGTTCTTATAAAGTTATATCAGATACAATAATTAATACTTTGGCAGATGTTTCAGGAATAGTTTGTGATGGAGCTAAACCATCATGTGCAGCTAAAATAGCATCAGCTGTTGATTCAGCTATAATGGGATATCAAATGGCAGCTCAAGGAAGTGTTTTTAATCCTGGTGAAGGATTAATTAAAGATGACATTGAAAAGACTCTGAAAAGTATATGTAGAATGGCTAAAGAAGGAATGAAGGAAACAGATATTGAAATTTTAACAATTATGAATGAAGGATAGTAATGGAAACATCCAGTAAAGAGCAATTAATGATTAATACTGGATGTTTATCATATGTTTTAATCTATATCATATAGGTATAGTATTGCTATTATTTTTAAATTTGATAAAATAAATAGTATAATTGTTATATTAATGTAAAATAAATTTAAGGAGAATGTTTATGGAATATGAAGGTGTTGTGTATAGACCACCAAGTGAAGCTAGAAGTTTTATAATTCAAGTTACTATAGGTTGTGCACATAATGAATGCAGCTTTTGCAGTATGTATAAAGACAAGAGTTTTAGAATAAGAAACTTAGAAGAAATATATAATGATCTCTATGATGCAAGAAATATGTATGAATATGTAGATAGAATATTTTTAGCAGATGGAGATGCACTTGTGCTTCCAATGGAAAAGTTAAGGAGTATATTGACTAAGATAAAGGAGATTTTTCCAGAGTGCACTAGGGTTACATCCTATGCCACTCCATCAGATATTCTAAGGAAATCTCCTGAAGATCTTAAAGAATTAAAAGAACTTGGCATTAAAATGTTATATATGGGAATAGAAAGCGGAAGTGATGCTGTATTAAAACAGATACAAAAGGGTGTCACTTCTTCTGAAATAATAGAGGCAGGCAAAAAGGTTAAACAAAGTGGAATTAAACTTTCAACTACTTTTATTTCAGGAATAGGTGGAAAAGACATGTGGAGAGAAAATGCTGAAAAATCTGCCAGTGTTATAAATAGTATTTCTCCTGATTATGTAGGCCTTTTAACTCTCATGGTAGAAAATGGTACTAAAATTTATAGAGATATAAAATCTGGCAAATTTAAGCTTTTAAATCCAAAAGAGATTATGCTAGAAACTAGATGTCTTATTGAAAATATAGATGTTCAAAATTGTATTTTTAGGAGCAATCATGCATCAAATTATGTATCTTTGGCTGGAACACTTTCTCAAGATAAGGAAAAACTTTTAAATAAAATCGACAGAGTTTTAAAAGGAGAGTATGGATATAAGCCTGAAGAACTTAGAAGACTTTAGTATTTAACATGTAAAATATAATGAGTTGTTTTTGTTTTAATATATTGTTACAATAGTTCTATGTTTTAGTAAAGGATGTGACTTTTTATGAATCCAATAGCTTTTTCTATTAATGGGTTTGATATTAGATGGTATGGAGTGATAATAGCTTGTGGAGTTGGTGCTGCGTTTATTTTAGCTAATATAAACTGTAAGAAAAAAAATTATGATTTTGATTCAATTATAGATATCTTTTTAATTGCCTTTCCATTTGGAATAATTGGAGCAAGAGCCTATTATGTTATATTTCAGTTTCAAGATTACAAAGATAATTTATGGGATGTATTTAATATAAGAGAGGGTGGACTTGCCATACATGGTGGACTTATACTAGGATTGCTTGCTGCCTACATATACACTAAGTATAAGAGAAAAGATTTCATTAAAATTTTAGACTTAGTGGCACCTTCTATAGTATTTGCTCAGGGAATTGGAAGATGGGGAAATTTCTTTAATGGTGAAGCTCATGGAGGGCCTGTGAGTTATGAATTTATAAGTAAATTTCCTGCATTTATACAGAAGGGAATGAATATAGGAGGTGTATACTATCAGCCTACTTTTCTATATGAATCTGTATGGGATCTTTTAGTATGTTTGATTTTAGTTTATATATTTAGAAAAAAACATGTAAAGGGAAGTGTAATATTTGCATATATAGGACTATATTCTCTAGGAAGGTTCTTTATTGAAGGACTTAGGACAGATAGCTTAATGCTTGGGCCGATAAGAGTTGCTCAACTTGTTAGTATTTTGGGTATTGTATGTAGCATAGTGTTTTTTATAGTTATTAAAGTAAAAAAGAGAACTACCACATAGAAAAAATGTGATAGTTCTTTTTTATGACTCTTCCAATGTTAGTTTTAAAGTTTTGGTTTCACCATTTCTAAGTACTACTACAGAAACTACATCTCCCGATTTGTGTTTAGCTTTTATTGCATTTATCTGACTTACTGTATATACGTTTTTACCATCAAATTCCTGTATTATGTCATTTGGTTGTATACCAGCTTTTTCAGCAGGACTTGATTCTTGAACGCCTTCAACATAGACACCTTCACTTGAATTTTGGCATATTATTCCTATTGTAAGAGCAGGCTTTAATAGATTGCTTAATTTAGATTTTACAGTATTTATTGGAATTGCAAAACCTATACCTTCTACACCATTTCCACCTATTTTGGCGGAGTTTACACCAATTACTTGACCTTGTGAATTTACAAGTGCACCACCGCTGTTACCCTCATTTATAGCAGCATCTGTTTGAATAAATGTTTGAGTAGTGTTTCCAACAGTTATCTGTCTGTCCTTTGCACTTATAATACCACTTGTTACAGACCCTGAAAGTTCCTTACCAAGAGGATTTCCAATTGCAACTACTGGATCTCCAACTTCCACTTTAGATGAATCTCCAAGCTCTGCTACAGCAGGCATAGTAGTCTTTTCGGTTACTTTTATTATAGCTAAATCTTGATTTGCATTGTAATTTACAACTTTTGCAGGTACTTCCTTGCCAGTGCTAAGTGTTACAGTTACAGTTTCAGCACCTTGAACTACATGATAGTTTGTAAGTATATATCCATCTGAATTTATTATTATTCCAGATCCCATTCCATCTTGTTCCGTAATACCGCTTCCAAAAAATGAATTTGACTGTGTAATTGATTTTACAGATACACATACAACAGCAGGACTTACTTTTTTGGCTATTTGAGCAACTGTAAGATTCCCCGTAGTACTTGAAGTACTTGATACAGAAGGAAGGCTAGTAGACTGCTGAGTAGTTGATGTATTTTCACTTGCAATGCTTTCATATAAAGGTGTATTTTTAAAGAAACTTGTATTTGGAACTACATATAAAAATGCAAATGCGGATACAAATCCACCAATTAAACTAGATATTAAAGCTACTGCTATAAAAGATAAAAATTTTCCACCTCTGAATTTGAATTTATAATTGAAGGGTTTCTTTTCAGATGATGTATTTTTTAATACATCATTACTTGATATTACCTTATGTTCATTAAAGCCATCCATAATAATTACCTCCTTAAAAAATTTATAGTTATATCTTACTTTTATATACTACTTTTCATTTGTTACAGCCTTATGTCAAAAATGTTAACTAGATATGACAATTTTAAATGAGTTTTATTCACTAATTATGTTGACAATAAATTTTTAATATTATAGCATATATTGTACGCTTATTTAAAAGGTTTATAAATACACATTTATTTAGGTTAAATATGTTAATAAGGTTTTCATAAAATTTACATATATAATAACTGAAATTTGTAAATAATTTTTAAGGGGGGTAGATACTTTGGATAATTCAAAAGAATTAGCGACTAAAAAAATAAGTAAACTTCTCCTTGAATTTTCAATACCTGCTATAGTTGGTATGCTAGTAAATTCTATGTATATTGTAATTGATAGAATGTTTATAGGTAGAGTAGTTGGTGCTATGGCAATATCAGGAGTGAGTCTAACTTTTCCAATTGCAATACTTATAATGGCCTTTGGCATGCTTGTTGGAATTGGTGCGGCAGCTAGAATTTCTATAAAGCTTGGGGAGAATAAAAAAGATGAAGCTGAAAATATACTTGGCAATGCAGTAGTGCTTCTCATTATAGTTTCTTTAATGGTTACTATATTTGGACTTAAATTTGTAGATCCAATGCTTATAGCTTTTGGTTCAAGTAGTAATACTATAGAATATGCTAGACAATTTATAACAATACTAATTGCAGGATCTATTTTTCAAATTATGGGTTTTGGACTTAATAATATAATACGTTCAGAGGGAGATCCTAAAAAAGCTATGGCAACAATGCTCATAGGTGCCATATGTAATATAATACTTGATTTTTTATTTATATATATATTTCACTTTGGCATAAGAGGAGCTGCTATTGCAACTGTAATATCACAATGTATAAATATGATATGGGTCTTATATTACTTTATAAAAGGAAGAAGTATTCTAAGAATAAGAAAATCAAATCTTAGATTAAAAAAAACAATAGTAATGAGTATATTTGCTATAGGAATGGCACCTTTTGCTATGCAGCTTGCTGCTAGTCTTGTAAATGTAATTTTAAATAAGAGCTTATCTGTATATGGAGGAGATTTAGCAATAGGTGCTATGGGAATAATAAATGGTATAAGCACAATTGTTTTAATGCCTATATTTGGAATTAATCAAGGAGCTCAGCCTATAATTGGATTTAACTATGGAGCAAAACATTATGACAGAGTAAAAAAAGCATTAAAGCTTGCTGCTATAGCAGGTACTATTATATCTACAACAGGTGCACTTTTAACTCATATTTTTCCAGCTACTTTAGTAGGACTTTTTAATAGATCAGATCCCACATTAGCGGCAATATCAATAAATGGTATCAAAATATATATGATAATGTTTCCTATAGTGGGATTTCAAGTAGTAAGCTCAAACTTTTTTCAAGCTATAGGAAAGGCAAAAATATCGATGTTTCTAGCACTTTCAAGGCAAGTAATAGTTCTTATACCTATGCTACTTATACTACCTAGAATATTTGGATTAAATGGGGTATGGACGGCATCACCTGTTTCGGATGCAGTTTCTTCTATACTTACAGCTACATTTTTGATTCTTGAGGTAAAAAAACTAAATGTAAAAAATAGTGGAAAATCCTATGAAGGGTTGAACCCAAATATAGATTAAAACTTATGAAATTTTTTAAATTGCTTATATTTAGATTAGAAAAGAGTTGAATGTTATAGGATATAACAAAATGTTTGGAGATAACTATGAAAAATCTAAAGATAGAGAATCTAGGAAAAAAATAGGTGCTTTCTATACTCCTGAGTCTTTGGTGAATTCTGTACTTCAAAAAACTTTAGCTGGAATTGATATACTAGAAAATCCATTTTTGAAACTACTGGATCCTTCTTGTGGCTGTGGTTACTTTTTATTAAGTGCCTATAAATTTCTTTTTGTTTTATTTGAACAGAATTTAAAAATGCTCCAAAATAAGTTTAAACATGAGTGGTATTTTATTGAGAGTTCTAAAGAGAATAAAAAGATAAATGGATTTGAATACTGGAGAATTGAGAATTTAAGCTATCACATACTTAAAAACTGTATATATGGATCGGATATAGATGAAAGGGCAGTAGAAATTACAAGGGAAAATCTAAATAGAGTTTCAAAAAGCAATGTAAATTTAGACTCAAATATAATATGTTGTAATAGTCTTATAAGGTGGGATAAAGATTATACTGTAGTTGGAAAAACAAAAGAAATTAAAAATAAAATTTTATTTTGGAGTAGAAGGTATGATTATATTGTGGGAAATCCACCTTGGGTATCTCTCAGTAGAAAATTTAAGAATAATATAGATGAAACTTTGGCAAACTACTATATGAAAAACTACAATGGAAATAAATATCTCCCAAATCTATATGAGTACTTTATAAAAAGATCTCTTGAAGTATTAAATAAAAATGGGAAACTTGGATTTGTAATTCCAGATAGATTTGCAAAAAATATTCAATATAAGGATTTTAGAAAGTACATAGTAGAAAAATATAATATAGTTAATTTAGTGTTTGATGTAGAGTTTCCTGGAATAAATACAGATACAATGATTTTTGTACTGCAAAATAAATTTGATAAGCACAATAAAGTTATTGTAGAAGATAAAAATACAGTTAAATACATAACAGAGCAAAGTAACTATATAAAAAACTTTAATACACAGTTTTATAGTTGTCAGGATATCAAATACAATTCTATAAAGGATATTATTGAAAGTAATAGTTATAAACTAGGAGATATAAGTACAACTTTTACAGGATTTATAGGGAAAAGCAGTATTATTACTAAGAATAGAAAAACTAATAGTCAGATTAAAATAATAAAAGGTGAAAATATAGATAAGTATAAAGTACTTGGAAATTTTTATTATGAGTTTATAGATGAAAATATAAAAGGTGGAACTAAGAATTTAGATAAATTAAGATATAAAGGAAAGATAGTTATTAGAAAAACTGGAAGAGAAATAGTTTCTGCAATAGATTATGATGGAAATGTAATAGAACAATCATTATATGGAATTATAGTAAATAGTGAAGCTATTTATCCTGAATATATTTTGGGAATATTGAATTCAAAATTAATGAAGTGGTATTATAGAAATTTTATGGTTACAAATTATAGATCAATGCCACAAATAAAGAAGTACAGTTTAGACAGAATTCCAATAAGGGTATGCGACACTCATAAAGAAGAATATATAAGAAATATTGTTCTAAATATAATAAATTGCACTGATGAGAATGAAATAAAGATACTTCAAGGTAAACTTGATAATATTATATTTTCTATATATGGAATACATGAAGATAGTAGAAAAAGTATATTACAATTATTGGAAGTGTATTAAATTGGCATTTTAAATATAATTCGTATCATTACGAATTATATTTTATAATATACTAATTATAGTACGAATAGATAAGAATAATAAACTGTTTTTTAGTAAAATATATTGACTTTAGTAGTGTGCGGTGATATTATAAATATGAAATTAATAAAGACGTTATAGAGTTATAAATTTAATATTTAGGTATCATCTATATAATCTTGATTATATGGCTCAAGAGTTTCTACCAGGAAGCCAAAAATTCCTGACTATGGGTGAATCCATTATGTACTCAGTAAAGTTTAGGTGGATTCAGTCTTGCCTAAACTTTAAAATTTTTTATTTTTATATTGGAGGTAGAAATATATGGAACAACCTAAGGGCTCAAATGAACAGGAAAAATCTTTTTTAGAATCATTTTTTAAGCTTTCAGAAAATAACACTACAGTTAAAACTGAAATTCTTGCAGGTATAACTACTTTTATAACTATGGCATACATAATTTTTGTAAATCCTAGTATACTTATGCAAGCTGGAATGAATGCACAAGGACTTATGGGAGATGCAGCTGTTAAAGCTGGAATTTCAGCAATCAATGACCCTATAGTAGGATCTGTATTTGTAGCTACTTGTATATCTGCAGCAGCAGGAACTATTATTATGGCTTTATATGCAAATCTTCCTTTTGCACAAGCACCAGGAATGGGGTTAAATGCATTCTTTACTTACAGTGTTTGTTTGGGAATGGGATATACATGGCAACAGGCTTTGGCAGCAGTATTTGTATCAGGAATAATATTTATATTAATTACAGTAACTTCAATAAGAGAAAAAATAGTAGATGCACTTCCACATAATTTGAAACTTGCTATATCTGGTGGAATAGGGCTTTTCATAGCACTTATAGGGCTTAAAAATGCCGGTATCGTTGTGGCGGATCCAGCTACATTAGTTGCATTTGGAAATCTTACTACTCCACATGTACTTGTTTCTATTATAGGTATTTTAATTACAGCAATACTTATGTCAAGAGGAGTTAAAGGATCTATACTTTTGGGAATACTCTTAACTACATTAGTAGGAATACCGTTTGGAGTAACACATATTTCCAATGTATATTTTATAAGTAAACCACCATCTCTTGCACCAACATTTTTAGCATTTGACTTTAAAGGACTTTTTGGAATTGGAACAGCTGGACTGATGGGAGCTTTTACAAGTTTGATTATGGTAATTTTAACATTTACACTCGTTGATTTGTTTGATACTATAGGAACACTTGTTGGAACTGCGCAAAAAGCAGGAATGATTGATAAAAACGGAAGAGTAAAGAATATGCATAGAGCTCTTTTATCTGATGCAGTTGCAACTGCGCTTGGTTCAACATTGGGTTCAAGTACTATAAGTACTTATGTAGAGTCTACTGCTGGAGTAACAGAGGGAGGAAGAACTGGACTTACTTCTCTTACTGTTGGAATACTATTTATTTTATCACTTTTCTTTAGCGGATTAGTTGGAATTGTTCCATCAGAAGCTACAGCACCAGCACTTATAATTGTAGGTGTGCTTATGATGGGAGCAGTTACCCAAATAGATTTTAGTGATTTTACAGAAGCACTTCCTGCATTCTTTGCTATAGCATTTATGCCATTTAGTTATAGCATAGCTAACGGAATTGCAGCTGCAATAATATTCTACCCAATAGTTAAAGTTTCAACAGGAAAGTACAAGGAAGTTCATCCAATAATATATGTACTTGCAGCATTGTTTATACTTAGATTTGCAATGCTTTCATAGAAAATAGAAATATAATTTAATTAAAATAAAAAGTCAGTAGTATGAAATGAGTCATTTCATACTACTGACTTTTTCTGTCAATTGATAAATTGTGGTATATTATAGTATAACTGATAATATAAATGGTAGGTGGTTTATGTGAAAAAGTCTTTAAGAATAATAATAGCATTAATTACTATATTTTTTGTAGCTGTTTTAGTAACTGAATTTCAAGTTATATCTTTTGGAGAAAATGCTAAAGCTGAAAAATCTGATTGTATAATTGTACTTGGATGTAAGGTTTCAGGAAAAACGCCTAGTGCTTTTTTAAAGGAAAGAACAAATGAAGGTTTGAGGCTCTATAAAGAAGGATATGGAAGTTATATTATAGTTTCAGGTGGAAAAGGAAGTGGAGAGGATATATCAGAAGCACAGGCAATGAAGAGTTATCTGATATTTAAGGGAATGGATTCTTCAAAAATAATATTAGAAGATAAGTCCTCTTCCACTTTAGAAAATTTGACAAATTCTAAAGAAAAAATGGATGCAAATGGTTTTAAAACTGCTATCATAGTATCTAATAAGTACCATTTAAAGAGAGCTTCTATGATAGCAAAGTGGCAAAAAATTGATGCAAGTTATTCTGGTGTTTTTGTACCACCATATAAAAATTACGAAATTTTAGGATACATAAGAGAAGTACCTGCTATATGGAAATACATTGCTTATGAAGTTATAAGAAAAATTTAAGCTATTTATCTTGAAATAAAGTAGATAATTCTTTAATTAGCAAATTTGCCATTAACTTATGTCCTAATATAGATGGATGTATTCCGTCTATAAATAGTTTTTTGGGATCTGTATGCTTTAGGTTGTCTGAGAATAACTTAAAGAAATCCACAGATTTTATATTTTGTTTTTTGCAGTATGAAAGAAGCCAATTGTTATATTCTACTTGATTTTTAAGTGCTTCTGAATAGTTGCAATCAGTATTCCAATGAACACTTGCCATAACTCCAATGATTGGTGGTTCTATGCCAATTATTGGAGTTATATTGTATTTAATAGCTTCATCTATAAGTTCACAAATATTGTCTTCTATCATTTTTAACGATCTGTTGCTAAGTAGGTCGTTACACCCACCCATTATGAAAACAAAATCTGGTTTTTCCTCTACTATATCTTTAAATGATCTTGAAAGCATGCCAGATGTGGTATCTCCATTTACACCTTTGTTTATTATATTAATTTTAAATGATCTTTGAACTTTAGTTACCCAAGTATCTTCTTTTGATACTCCATATCCTACTGTAATACTATCGCCAATACAGACTAGTTTCATTAAAAATACCTCCTCATATTTTCATTTAATTAATATTCAGTATGGTACGAACATTAGTTATATAAAAGTACTTTAATACTGTTAATATACGAATATTATTTAATATATTTCTAATAATATATTGAATAATATAGTTTAATATGTTAGTATAAATTATATCATAAATATTTATTAATCCATATAATCCTAATAATGTGGTTTAGGAGTTTCTACAGGAAGCCGTAAATTTCCCGTCTATGGATAAATGTTTTATAACTTAACTCTTATTGATATTATTATAAGATAGTAGGTTATAAATTAATTTGTCAAATTTAAGGCTTCACTAAATTCATTATTGGAATTTATAGTGAAGCTTTTGTATTTTAGAATGGATTTTATTTATAAAATTTTAGGAGATTTTAGGAGGATAAAAATGAAAGTAGCAATTATATTTGGAAGCAGTTCCGATACGGATAAAATGAAAGGTGCAGCCAAAGTTTTAAAAGAGTTTGATATTGAATATGAAGCTTATATACTGTCAGCACATAGAGTACCAGAAAAACTTATGGAAACTATAAAAAAGCTTGAGAACAGTGGATGTGAATGTATAATTTCAGGAGCTGGACTTGCAGCTCATCTTCCAGGAGTTATTGCTGCAAATACTACTATTCCGGTTATAGGAGTTCCACTTAATGCAGCTGTTTCAGGACTTGATTCTCTATTTTCAATAGTTCAGATGCCAAAGTCAATACCAGTAGCTACAGTTGGAATAAACAATAGCTATAATGGGGGAATGCTTGCAGTGGAAATATTAGCACTTAAATATCCTGAAATTAAAAATAAGTTAATTGAATATAGAAAAAATATGAAAGAAAAATTTATCAAAGAAAATGGAAATGGAGTTGAATTATAATATGAAAAAGGGAAATATGATTTATGAGGGAAAAGCAAAACAGGTATATGAAACGGATGATAAGGATAGAGTTGTAATTTACTATAAAGACGATGCTACTGCATTTAATGGAGAAAAAAAAGGGCAGATATCTGATAAAGGAGTTTTTAATAATACAATAACTTCAATGTTATTTGAACTTTTAGAAAAACATGGAATTGAAACTCATTTTGAAAAGAAACTTAGTGATAGAGAACAACTTTGCAAAAGAGTAGAGATAGTTCCTCTTGAAGTAATAGTTAGAAATGTAGCTGCAGGAAGCATGGCAAAAAGGCTTGGAGTTGAAGAGGGAACAGAACTTAAAACTACAGTATTTGAGTTCAGCTATAAAAATGATGAACTTGGAGATCCACTAATAAATGACTATCATGCAATAGCACTTGGATTTGCATCAAGAGATGAATTAAATAAAATATATGAAATGACAGCAAAGATAAATGACATATTGAAAGAGTTTTTCTTAAAACAAGGTGTAAAATTAATTGATTTCAAACTTGAATTTGGTAAATTCAACGGAAAGATAGTTCTTGCAGATGAAATATCACCAGATACATGTAGATTTTGGGATGCAAAGACAAATGAAAAGTTAGATAAAGATAGATTTAGAAGAGATATGGGAAATGTACGCGAAGCTTATGAAGAAATACTTAAGAGAATAAGTGGCAATAATTAATTCTTATAGAAGGAGAAAAAATCTAATGCATATTTCAGATGATAAGTTTAAAGAAGAATGCGGAGTATTCGGAATATTTTGTAATGAAGATAATGTAGATGTAGCATCTGTAACTTATTATGGACTTTATGCACTTCAACATAGAGGTCAAGAAAGTGCAGGAATAGTTGTATCTGATGGAGAGAAACTTAACTGTCATAAGGGAATGGGACTTGTAGCCGATGTGTTTGACAAGAAAGTACTTAATAGTTTAACTGGGAATAGTGCTATAGGCCATGTTAGATATTCTACAGCAGGGTCAAGTAATATAGAAAATGCACAGCCTATTGTTAAAGAATATAGTGAAGGAAGTATTGCTATAGCTCACAATGGCAATCTTGTAAATGCTAAATTGGTTAAAGATCATATGTCAAAGTGTGGATGCTGTTTTGAAAGCGAAGCAGATACAGAAGTTATACTAAATCTCATAGTGGATAGTAAGTGTTCAAAGCTAGAAGAAGCTATTTCCGATTCACTTAAAAATATAAAAGGTTCTTATGCTCTTGTTGTTTTAACTAAAGATAAACTTATTGGAATAAGAGATCCAAATGGTATAAGACCTCTTTGTATTGGAAAAATAGGTAAAAGCTATATATTGTGTTCTGAAAGTTGTGCATTAGATGCTGTAGGAGCTGATTTTGTAAGGGATGTGCTTCCAGGAGAAATTGTAGTTATTGACAAGAAAGGGATAGAATCAAGTAAATTTACAAAAAATATAGAATGTAAAACTTGTGCTTTTGAATATGTGTATTTTGCAAGACCTGATAGCACTATAGATGGTATAAATGTATATAAGTCAAGAGTAAATGCTGGTAAAATACTCTATAGAGAAAGTCCTGTAGAGGCGGATGTTGTAATTGGAGTTCCAGACTCTGGAATACCAGCAGCCATTGGATTTGCAGAAGAATCAGGTATTCCATATGGCATAGGATTCATAAAAAACAAGTATATAGCAAGAACATTTATTGCACCTTCAAAGGAACTTAGAGAAAAATCTGTTTCAGTAAAATTAAATCCACTTAAGATGAATGTTGAAGGCAAAAGGGTAGTTATTGTAGATGATTCAATTGTAAGAGGTACTACAAGTAAAAGACTTGTTGAGATACTCAGAAAAGCAGGGGCAAAAGAAGTTCACTTTAGGGTATCATCGCCTGTTGTAAAATGTCCGTGTTATTTTGGAATTGATACACCTTATAGGAAAGAATTAATTGGGGCAAATTTTTCAGTTGAAGAAATAAGAGAAAAAATAGGTGCAGATAGTCTTGCTTATATAGATATTTCAGGAATGATTGAATCCTTTGGAAAGAAGAATAGAAAAGATTATTGCCTTGGTTGTTTTAATGGGGAATATCCAATGCCTACTCCGGATAAAGAATATGACACGACCATAGTATAATTGCAGAGGAAAAATTTAAAAAGGCTAAAAATTGAGGTAAAATATTAATAAGGAGTGGTATAATGACAACATACAAGGATTCTGGTGTTAACATTGAAGAAGGATATAAATCAGTAAAATTAATGAAGAAGTATTCTAAAGCTACTTTTATTCCAGGAGTTTTAAATGGACTTGGAAGTTTTGCAGGAATGTTTGAACTTGGAGAATATAAAAATCCTGTGTTGGTATCTGGTACAGATGGAGTAGGTACAAAACTTAAAATAGCATTTCACAAGAAAAAGTATGACACAGTTGGAATAGATTGTGTGGCAATGTGTGTAAATGATATACTTTGCCATGGTGCAAAACCAATATTTTTTCTAGATTATATAGCTTGTGGAAAACTTGAGTCGAAAGTTGCATCTGATATAGTAAAAGGGGTTTCAGATGGATGTATTCAGGCAGGTTGCGCACTTATTGGGGGAGAAACAGCTGAAATGCCTGGGTTTTATGATGAAGGAGAATATGATATTGCAGGATTTGCTGTAGGAGTTGCAGAAAAGGACAACATAATAGACGGAAGTACAGTTAAAGAAGGGGATACCCTTATAGGACTGGCTTCAAGTGGTATTCATAGTAATGGATATTCACTAGTTAGAAAGCTTATAGAGGATTTAGATGCTCCATTTTTAGATAAAACTTTTGGAGATGAGCTTTTAACTCCTACAAGAATATATGTTAAACCTGTAAATGAGCTTATAAAGAATTTTAATATTAAGGCTATGGCTCATATAACAGGAGGGGGCTTTTTTGAAAATATACCAAGAATGTTTAAAGATGATTTTACAGCTGTAATAGATAAAAATAGTTTTCCAATTCCAAAGATATTTAAGCATATTATGAGTCTTGGAGTAGATGAAGAGGAAATGTACAATACATACAATATGGGGATTGGTTTTGTGCTATGTGTTGCACCAGAGGACGTTGATAGTATAATGAAAAAACTTTCTGAAATGGGAGAACGTTCCTATGTAATCGGAAGTGTAAAAAGAGGAGATAAAAAAGTATGTTTAAAATAGCTGTTTTAGTATCTGGCGGAGGAACGGATTTCCAGTCAATAATAGATGCTATAGACTCAGGCTATATTAAAAACTGCTCCATAGAAGCTGCAATAAGTGATAGAGATGGAATTTATGCTCTTTCAAGAGCTAAAAAAAATAATATTAAAACTTATGTGTTTGATAGAAAAATATATAAAGATAAAATATCTTCTTGTATACTTAATGTACTTTATGGAAAAGTTGATTTAATAGTATGTGCTGGTTGGCTTTCCATATTGAAAGGAGATCTTATTTCAAAGTTTAAAAATAGGATAATAAATATACATCCTTCTCTTATACCATCTTTTTGTGGAAGTGGAATGTATGGAATAAAAGTTCATGAGAAAGTTATTGAATATGGAGTCAAAGTTTCAGGGTGTACGGTTCATTTTGTAGATGATGGAACAGATAGCGGACCTATAATAATGCAGAGGACTGTTCCTGTATATTTTGAGGATACACCTCAAACTCTCCAAGCTAGGATACTTGAGGAAGAGCATAAAGTTCTTCCTGAAGTTATAGGACTTATTTCTAGGGGTAAAGTTAAAGTTTTTGGAAGAAAAGTTAAAATTTTAGAATAGATTTATGTAAAATTTGGAGGTTATAAAAAATGATAAAACGTGCATTATTAAGTGTATATGATAAAAGTGGTATTTTAAAATTGGCACAGTTTTTAGTAAATAGAGATGTGGAGATAGTATCAACAGGGGGAACTTATAAATATCTAAAAGAAAATGGTATTCCTGTAGTAGAAGTATCAAGCATTACTGGTTTTGATGAGATACTTGATGGGAGAGTAAAGACACTACATCCTGTAATTCATGGTGGAATACTTGCAAGGCGTGATAGTAAAGAACACATGGACACTCTTAAAGAGAAGAATATAACTCCAATAGATATGGTTGTTGTAAACTTATATCCATTTTTTAATAAAGTTGATAGTAATATAGAATTTAATGAAAAAATTGAATTTATAGATATAGGTGGGCCTACAATGATAAGGGCAGCAGCTAAAAATTTCAAAGATGTAATTGTAGTTACAGATGTAAATGATTATGATGGAATTATAGAGAAATTAAAAGAAAATGGCGATGTAGACTTTAATACAAGAAAGAAGCTGGCAGGGAAGGTATTCAATTTAATGTCTGCTTATGATGCATCTATTGCAAACTTTCTTTTAGATGAAGAGTATCCAGAGTACTTATCACTTTCATATAGAAAAAATTCAGATCTAAGGTATGGAGAAAATCCACATCAAAGTTCAGCTTACTATACACCTACAGTTGGAACTTACCCAATGAAAAATTTTGAAAAATTAAATGGAAAAGAACTTTCATATAATAATATAAAGGATATGGATATTGCATGGAAAGCAGTAAATGAATTTGATGAAATATGTTGTGTTGCAGTAAAGCATAATAGTCCTTGTGGTGCTGCAATAGGAAGTACACTAGTTGATGCATATAAAAAGGCATACAGTTGTGACCCTACTTCAATATTTGGAGGAATTGTAGCTGTAAATAGAAGGATGGATAAAGACACTGCAGAGGAAATAAGCAAAATATTTGTTGAAATAGTTATTGCACCTGATTTTGATGAAGATGCACTTTTAGTTTTAATGAAAAAGAAGAATTTGAGAATAATAAAGTGCAGTGTAAAGCCTACAAATGATTTTGAAATTGTAAAGGTAGATGGAGGAATTCTCGTTCAATCAGCTGATAATAATTTAGTTGAAAAAATGGAAGTTGTAACTGATAAAAAGCCAGATCAAAATGAAATAGATAATTTGATATTTGGAATGAAAATTTGTAAATATGTAAAATCAAATGCAATTGTTGTAGTAAAGGATTTTATGGCAAAGGGAATTGGCGGCGGTCAAGTAAATAGGATATGGCCTGCATGTCAAGCTATGGATAGAGCAGGAGATGGAGTATGTCTTGCATCTGATGCATTTTTCCCATTTGGAGATGTTGTAAAAGAAGCTGCAAAACATGGAATAAAGGCTATAATACAGCCAGGTGGATCCATAAGAGATAAGGAATCAATAGATGAGTGTAATAAAAATGGAATATCAATGGTGTTTACAGGTATAAGACATTTCAAGCACTAGTTAAAATTTCATTTAACCATATTTTATGTTGGGAGGAAGTTTTGTGAAAGTACTTGTAATCGGATCAGGTGGGAGAGAACATGCAATAGCTTGGAAGGTATCTAAAAATAAAGATGTAGATATTGTTTTTTGTGCACCAGGAAATGGGGGAACTGATTTAGAGGATAAATGTGTAAATGTTGATATAAAAGATGATGAAATTAAAAAGCTTGCTGATTTTGCACAGGAAAAGAAAGTGGATTTGACTATTGTTGGACCGGAAGTTCCACTTGTACTTGGAATAGTAGATGAATTTAAAACTAGAGGTCTATCTATTTTTGGACCAGATTCTAAAGCTGCACAGCTTGAAGGAAGCAAGATTTATGCTAAGAATTTCATGAAAAAATATGGAGTTAAAACAGCACAGTACAAGAGCATTGAAGATCCTGAAAGTGCATTTGAATACATAAAACAGTGCAGATATCCTGTTGTAATAAAAGCAGATGGCTTAGCTGCTGGAAAAGGCGTTTCAATATGTAAAAATTATGATGAAGCTTTTTCAAGTATAAATGAATTTATGGTAAATGATATATTTAAAGGTTCTGGAAAGAAGATTATAATAGAAGAATTCTTAGAAGGAGTAGAAGCTTCCATACTATCTATAACTGATGGAAAGTGTATAGTTCCATTTATATCTTCCAAAGATCATAAACAGATATATGATGGAGGAAAAGGACCAAACACAGGTGGAATGGGTGCCATTGCTCCAAATCCATATTGTACTAGCAAAGTACTTAAAGAGTTTGAAAAAGATATAATGAATCCAACTTTAGAGGGAATAAAAGGTGAAAATCTAGATTATAAAGGTATTATATTCTTTGGACTTATGATAACTAAAAGAGGAACTTATCTTTTAGAGTATAATGTGAGAATGGGGGATCCTGAAACTCAGGCGGTACTTCCACTTATGGAAAGTGATTTTGTTGAACTTATATATTCTGCATTAAATGGAGAACTTTCAAATTTCAATATAAAATGGAAATCAAGTGCTTGTTGCTGTGTTGTAGCTGCATCTTCTGGATATCCTTTAAGTTATAAAAAGGGATTTGAAATTAAGGGTATAGAATCCTGTAAAAATATATTTGCATCTGGAGTGAAAAGAGAAAATGGAAAATTTAAGACAGATGGAGGTAGGGTTTTGTGCACCTATGGACTAGGAGATGACTTAAAAAAAGCAGTTGAAACAGCTTATGATAATTTGGAAAAAATAGATTTTAAAGGTAAGTACTTTAGAAGCGACATTGGAAAATAATTTAATTTAATAAATTATTAAATTAAAAAACACTTTGGATTTTAAATCCAAAGTGTTTTTAAGTAAATATAACCAATATTGCTTATCTAGTACTTAAATTGGTATAATTATGTTACGAATTTTTTACAAATAGTTTTTTTAGTAGAAATAATTATGGAATAATAGTAAAATATGATTTATAATACTTATTTTATGTAACTAGATGCCTATTTTATGGAGGTAAAATTATATGAGTACTCAAAAGAGAAGTTTAAAAAGACGGAGGAGGAAAAAGAAAAAGTTTAGGTTGATTTTATTTTTTATATATGAATTTATAATTGCCACAATAACTTCGCCTCTACTTGTTTTTTATGGCCCTTTTACAGGTGTAAGAGATATGGTGGTAAATACAGCTATGCAGACTTTTACACACCAATACATAGCCACTACATTTTTATCAAAGGAAAAGATTAATGAAATATTAAATAATAGCAAACAAGGTGAAATAGAGGGAACTCAAACTGAAAATAGTGAAGGAGTAAGTATAGAACATAGAAATGACAAGGGAATAGAGCAATATGAAATACCTGGTTCCAGATTTGATGGATACATACTTGAAGTTAAAGATCCTACTAGGATAAAAATAGGATATACAAAGCACCTTGGAAAAGTTGGTGAAAAGACAAGTGAAATAGCAGAAGATCACAATGCAATAGCAGCTATAAATGGTGGAGGATTTCAGGATAAGGCATCAAATGGAAAACTTTGGACTGGAACTGGAGGTTATCCTGAAGGTATTGTAATTTCAAATGGGAAGAGCATAAATTCAGATGTAAATCCGGAAAGCAAGCTTAGTGTAGCTGCTTTTGATTCAAATGGAAAACTTATTGTTGGATATCACAGCCTTAATGAATTACTTGCAGAAGGCGTAAAGGAAGCACTTTCTTTTGACACTCCTCTTATAATAAACGGTAAAACTGTAGCTGTAAGTTCAGGACTTAATCCAAGGACTGCAATAGGACAAAAAAGTGATGGTACTGTTGTACTTCTAGTTATAGATGGGAGAAATGGGGTTAAGCTTGGGGCTAGTTTGAAAGAAGTTCAAACTATACTGCTTCAGCGAGGAGTAGTTAATGCTGCAAATCTTGATGGAGGTTCTTCTTCCACTATGTACTACAATGGAGAGGTAATAAATGATCCATGTGACTGGAATGGAGAAAGAACTGTGGCTACGGCAGTATATGTAGAACGTTAGAGGAGAGTGTATTTTTATGAAAGTACTTAAGAGATTAATTATATGGACTTTATTACCTATAATTCTTGAATTTATTGGGTTGTTTTTTATTGATAAAGTCTATATTAAAGACCAGGAAATTTTTAATATAAAAAAAATTGATATATCAGGTGAGAAATCTCCTACTAAAATTAAAGTTAAGGTTCCTGAAGATGCAGAAGATATAAAAGTATCATATAATGGCAGCTATATATCTTATAATGAAGATGGAACTATATATGTAGTTAATACAGATACAAATGATAAAAAAGAAGTTGATGTAGATTCTGATTCTAGCTTATCTTATTATAGATGGGATTTAGAAAGCGATGTAATACTTATGGCTGAAAAGTTTTCAAGAGCAGGTTCAAGTTATTTGAAATTTGTTGCCTATGACGCAAAGAGAGATACTTCTGAGGAGCGTAAAAATGGGCAAGAACCACTTGAAATACTTTTACCAAATAGTAATTACGAAGTTAAAAATATTGCTTTTTCAGGAGCAAGCAATGTAACTTATGTAACTTCAGGGGAAGATGGAGAGGTAGGAAGAATATATAGAATAGATCGTATGACTGCCTTAAGCAAGATTGATTTTGGTGGAATTCGACTTGGAGATAAGATAGCAGCAATAAATAACCAAGATGGTGATCAAATAGTTTATGAAGATAGAAGTACAAACAGAATAAGAATAGGAAGAAGTGGAAGTGTTATAGCTACTGGAGAAAATGGCATGCACTATCTTCTTGGAACGGATAATGATGAACAGGTTTATATAGGAAATGGTGAAAACAATGAGATAAACAAGATATTTGTTATAAACTTAAGTGATGATACAAGCAACAGAAAAACATATACCCTTTCTCAACCTGTAAACAAGAAGAATATTTACATATCTAGAGATGGAAATATTTATATAAATAACTCATCGGAAAACACTATTACTGAAGTAAAGAGCAAGAAGTCGATAGAATATGAAGGGGAATTTCTTGGAATTTATAACTATGGTGTTATAAGTAGAGATGGAAATAAGGTTGTGGGAACACTGTTTGATTAATCAGTGTTCCTTATTTTGCTTTAAAATAGTACATTTTTCCGTCCTCTATAGAACAGTCTATGAGTTTTTCGTTGTATAGATAGGATATGAAAGCAGATACTCCTGAAAGATTAAGATAGTATTCATTGAAATTAAGTTTTAGGTTGTTAAGTATTGTTATATTTTCTAAAATATCTTCCCTCGTCAGAGGTTGATCTAAAAGTTCAAGTATTTCATCTTTATAGTTTTCTATATTTTTTATATTCCTGTCTGCAATAGTAACTATTTCATCTTTTGAAACAACACCATTAGAATGACTTATTAGAAAATAATCTGCATCTATTTCCTTTATGGCATTTAAGGTATTAAGGCTGTCTGATATATTGTACAGATATGGAAAGGAATATTTATCTAGTATTTCGCTGCTGAAGATAGAATCTCCAAGAAAGCACACTTTATCTTGGGTAATTATTCCTATGTGCTCTATTGAATGACCAGGAAGTTTGATTATATTAAATTTTTCATCGCCTATTTTATTTATTCCATAGTCAAGTACATAATCTGTAGGTATTGGCTTGTTGCTCCTGTTAAGTGACTTAGGTGGATACGAAGAACTTAAAATAGAGGCGTGAAGATATTCATTTTCCATAAATACTTTTTCTCTGTAAGATGTATATACTAAAACTCCTGGATAGTTTTTTTGAAAGTATATATTTCCTCCGCAATGATCAATATGATTGTGGGTGTTTATTATATACTTTGGATGTAAATTGTTTTCTATAATTACTTCATCTAGTTTTTTTGCAGCAGAGTTATTTAAACCTGTGTCTACAATAAGACAATTTTTGTTTTTGAATTTGAATATTCCTGAATTTGTTGGTGCATCTATATAATATGTATTACCATTTATCTTGTTTAAATTCATCTAAATCAATCCTTTCTTTATATTACATGAGTCTTTATTTTTACAGTTATCACAGCTGTGATCTAGCTTGTTTAAGGCTAATTTTGAGTCTGCGCCATATAAATATGCCATTGAGTATATAGGATTTAGCATGAAGCTTTCTTCAGCTTTTATATCAAGAGGGCCTTCGTTTTTTAGAATATCTATTATATATTTTTGATATTTTAATGGAAAATTTTTATTTCCAGGTGATATTCTAGGGGTAAGTCCCAAATTCAATTTTGAAGCTTTTTTATATATTTTCTCAAATAATTGAGAGGCCACTTCAAATAGATAGAAAACTGCCATTGAATCAAGTACAAGAGCACTTTTTATATCTTTTTTATCAAATAATTCATCTATTTTTTTACTTATGGAGTTTCCAAGGGTTACGGCACAGAAAATTGTATAATCATATTTATCTGTAACTGAAATTTTAGAGTTTTTTTCTGATTTAAATACACCATATGGATTGGCATATTCATATAAAACAGGTAAAAGAGAGTTAAAGATTAAGTTGCATTCATTTGGTTTTAAAAATTTATTGTAATATGATAGCTTAGATATAACTTCATCTTTTTTTATTTTAAACTGAAAATCTATATATATGTTCAAATTTATTCCTCCTGAAAAATACTATATTTAAAATTATACACCAATAAAATTGTATGTAAAAAAATTACGCTATAAATTTTTGTTCTTAGAGTTTCTATTAGGATTATTATCTGATATAATTTTAATAGAGTTTTACTTTCGTTTTAATTTTATATGTTTTCGTTTTGCTTAAAAAATTTAGTAATTCTCTAAAATATACTATTTTATATAAATCAAATATTAAAAAACAATAAGAAAGAGGGGAAATTATGCTTGCTTTTGAAAGACACAATAAAATATTGGAGTTGTTATATAAAAATAAGAAAGTTACAACACATGGATTAAGTGAAATGATTAATGTTTCTGCATGTACTATAAGAAATGACTTAAATAAATTGGAAAAGGATGGACTTATAAAGAGAATTCATGGAGGGGCTGTTCTTCCTGAAACTGTACAAAAAAGAGATTTAAGCTTTACAATTAGAAAAGGTAAAAATCAAGATGAAAAAAATATTATAGGTAAAAAAGCCTATGATTTTATAAAAGATGGTCAATGTATTATAATAGATGCAAGTTCAACTGCAGTATCTTTTGCAAAGTATTTAAGTAAAACTGACTTCAGAATTACAGTATTGACAAATGGAATATATACAGCTCTTGAACTTAAAGACAATAACAATATAAATGTAATTCTTGTAGGTGGCGTTGTAAGATCAAAATCAGGTGCACTTGAAGGATTAATGGGTAAAAATTTAATTTCACAGATTAATGCTGATATAGCTTTTTTGTCTGCACGCGGTTTTACGTTGGAACAGGGTCTTACAGAATTTAATATATATGAGGCGGAATTAAAGAAACTTCTTGTGTCTAGAGCTGAAAAGATTGTTGCTATGCTTGATTTTTCAAAACTTGAAGTTAATTCGATATCAAGCTTTGCAGATTCAAAAAAAGTTGATACAATAATTACTGATTCAAATTCTCCAGAAAATGTACTTGATAAGTATAGAAAATATGGCATAAATGTAGTTGTTGCTGAAAATGAACATATGTAATAAAGAACTATTTCCTCTATATGGAAATAGTTCTTTGTTTAGTAATTTTATATTTATAAAATTTATAAAAGTTTTTCAGCTTCAGATACTACATTTTCTACAGTAAATCCAAAGTTTTTAAATAGATTAAGAGCAGGTGCAGATGAACCAAAATGATCGATTGATATTATTTTACCTTCAAGACCAATGTATTTGTACCATCCAAAAGAAGAGGCAGCTTCTACGGCCAATCTTCTTTTTACTGATTTTGGTAGTATTTTTTCTTTATAGTCATCATCTTGTTTTTCAAATACTTCAAAAGAAGGGAAACTTACAACTCTTGTGTCGATACCTTTTTCTTCTAGTTTTTGCGAAGCTTTGTATATAAGTTCTACTTCAGATCCAGATGCCATTAAAATTAAATCTGGAATTTTATTTTTGCTATCCTTTAAGATGTATGCTCCTTTTAAAGCATCCTTTCCGGTTTCTTTATAAAGGGGAACAGTTTGCCTTGTGAGTATTATTGAAGTAGGGCCTGTTTTATTTGAAAGAGAGTAATACCATGCAGCAGCTGTTTCCTTTGAATCTGCAGGTCTATATACTGTCATATTAGGTATACTTCTAAGAGAAGCTAGATGTTCTATAGGCTGATGAGTTGGACCATCTTCTCCTACACCTATGCTATCGTGAGTTAACACATATGTTATAGGAAGTTTCATAAGAGCAGATAGCCTCATAGCAGCCTTCATATAGTCACTAAACACAAGGAATGTAGATACATAAGGTATTAATCCTCCATGAAGATATATTCCATTTGCAATGGCTGCCATAGCATGTTCCCTTATTCCAAAATGCAAGTTCCGTCCAAGTCTATTTTCTTTTGAGAAATCTCCACCGTTTTTTATATGAGTTTTATTTGAAGGAGCAAGATCTGCGGAACCACCAATTAGATTTGGTATTTTAGCAGAAATTTTATTTATTATTTCACCAGAAGCGTTTCTTGTTGACATTTCCTTTTGGAATGACCAAAAGTTATTGTCATTTAAAAATTCTTTAGAAAGATTATTTTTTTGATACATATTCCATTCTTTTGCAAGCTCTGGAAATTTATTATCATATTCAGATTTTAACTTATTCCATTTTTCTTCTTCTGATTCTAAAGCTTTAATTGTTTTATCCATATATTCCTTAACTTCATCGGGTACATAGAATTTTTCTGTATATTTCCAATTCAAAAATTTCTTTGTATCTTTTATATTTTCTTCTCCAAGAGGTTCTCCATGTGCAGAAGATTTACCTTGTTTTTCTGGACATCCATAACCTATTTGAGTCTTTACTATTATAAGTGTTGGTTTATTTTTTTCTTTTTTTGCTACATCAATTGCGGTTTCAAGCACTTCAATATCGTTTCCATCATTTATATTCAGTACTTGCCATCCATATGATTCAAATCTTTTATTTATGTTTTCAGTGAAGGTTATATTTGTGTTACCTTCAATAGTTATATTATTTGAGTCATAAAGCACAATTAATTTACCAAGTCCAAGTGTGCCTGCAAGTGATGCGGCTTCTGAAGAGATTCCCTCCATCATACATCCGTCACCTGCAAGACAATATACATTGTGATCAACTATAGGATAACCAGGCCTGTTGAATTTAGCTGAAAGATATGATTCTGCAAGTGCCATTCCAACAGCGTTTGCAATACCTTGTCCAAGAGGTCCAGTTGTTGTTTCAACTCCAACAGTGTGTCCATATTCAGGATGTCCAGGTGTTTTACTTCCCCATTGACGAAATTGTTTTAAATCATCAATAGTTAAACCGTATCCAAATATATGAAGGAGAGAATATAAAAGAGAAGAACCGTGACCAGCAGATAATATGAATCTATCTCTGTTTTCCCAATTTGGATTTTTAGGATTGTGTTTCATCATTTTTGCCCATAATGTATATGCAATAGGTGCAGCTCCAAGTGGAAGGCCAGGATGTCCAGATTTGGCTTTTTCTATGGCTTCTACAGATAAAAATCTAATTGTGTTTATTGTTAATTGATCTAGTTCTTTCATTGAGAGCACATCCTTTCATATGAATGTTTGATATTATTTTTTAAAAGCTGATTTCCAGTCTTGTAGAAATCTTTCTATTCCTATATCAGTCAATGGATGTTTTGTCATCTGTATTAAAACTTTATATGGAACTGTAGCTATATCACATCCTGCTTTTGCAGCGTTTATTACATGGAGAGGGCTTCGTACGCTAGCGGCTATTATTTCTGTTTTTATATTATAATTTTTAAATATTTTAGTTATATCTTCAACAAGTTTCATACCATTCGATCCTATATCATCAAGTCTTCCAAGAAAAGGACTTACATAGGAAGCACCAGCTCTTGCAGCTAAAAGTGCCTGAGATGCAGAGAATATTAGAGTTACATTTGTGTGTATACCTTCTTTTGAAAGTATTTTTACTGCTTTTAATCCTTCTGTTGTCATTGGAATTTTTATTACTATATTTTTGTGTATTTTAACTAGATCTCTTGCTTCTTCTATCATTTCATTTGATTTAAGACCAATTACCTCAGCGCTTATAGGACCATCTACAATTGTTGTAATTTCCTTAACTACATCTTTGAATTCTCTTCCTTCTTTTGCAATTAAGGATGGATTTGTAGTAACACCACATATAATTCCCATTTCATTTGCTTTTTTTATCTCATCTACATTAGCTGTATCTATAAAAAATTTCATACAATTACCTCCAATAATTATAAAAAAGTAAATTTTGTTTTTTATTATTTTAAATCTTTTCTGAAATTTTTGTCTATTTCATTTATTAAATTAACTTTTGGAGTAGATCTTCCATCTACAAATTCAGAATTTAACCATATATTTAATAGATATTTTGCAAGTGAAGGACCTACTACTTCGGCACCAAAGGTAGCAATTTGTGCTTTATTACTCTTTTGTGCTCTTTCTGCAGAATAGATGTCATGACATACAGCAGCACGTATACCTGGAACTTTATTAGCAGTTATAGCCATTCCTATTCCTGTACCACAAATTAAAATACCTCTTTCAAAGTTTCCTTTAGCAACTTCTTTACTTACCTTTAATGCAATTTCTGGATAGTATGTTGATTCACCTTTATTTGATCCAAAATCAACATATTCAATGTTTTTCTCCTTTAAAAAATCCATTAATTCCAGCTTTAATTCATATCCATTTTGGTCACAGCCTATAGCTATTTTCATTATAATCAACCCTTTCAAAATAAATTATATTTTAATTATATATAATTTTATGTTTATTATTATTTTATACTTTGTTTACGTTTATATTATCATTTAAAAATAATATTTCCAAATCTATAATTTTATGATTAGAGTAAGTTAGTTTAATAGAAGTGTAATTTTCGTTTATTTTCATTTATTTTTGTTTATTTACTATTTTTTTTATTTTAATCTATTAAATATAGTTTATAAACTAATAAGTAAAAATAAAAATAAATTTACTATATGTTGATAATATATTGACAATATAAAAAAATAGGTATATAGTATAATCAAAATTAAATAGTAACTTTCAGGGCAGGGTGAAATTCCCGATCGGCGGTATAGTCCGCAAGCCATTTAGGCAGAACTGGTTTAATTCCAGTACCGACAGTAAAGTCTGGATGAAAGAAAGTATAATCATTGCAATAAATTTCTATTATATAGTTATAGTGGCATATTAATTTATGCTTATTCATATTGTATATTATCCCCTGAAGGTTACTTCAGGGGATTTCTTATAAATTAAATTAATTAGAATATGGAAGTGAATTTATGAAAAATAGCCAGTTAGATATGCACTATATGAAAATGGCACTAGATCTTGCTAAAAAGGGAAGAGGATTTGTAAACCCAAATCCAATGGTTGGAGCAGTAATTGTTAAAGAGGGAAAAGTTTTAGGAAAAGGATATCATAAATTTTTCGGAGGGCCACATGCAGAAGTATATGCATTAAAAGAGGCAGGAGAAAATGCAAAAGATTCTTGTCTATATGTAACTTTAGAGCCCTGTTCACACTATGGAAAGACTCCTCCTTGTGCAAAAGCTATAATAAAATCTGGTATAAAGAGAGTTGTTATTGCAAGTGTTGATCCAAACCCACTTGTATCAGGAAATGGAATAAAGATGTTAAAAGCAGCAGGTATTGAAGTAGATACAGGAGTTATGGAAAGTAGTGCATTACAGTTAAATGAGGTATTTATGAAATATATCTCTAAAAGGCTTCCATTTGTTGTGATGAAATGTGCAGTTACATTAGATGGGAAAATAGCTACATGTACTGGAGAGTCAAAGTGGATAACAGGTAAGGCTTCAAGGAATAGAGTTCACAAAATGAGAAATAGTTTAACTGCAGTGATGGTAGGAGTAGGTACTATTTTAGATGATAATCCTCTTTTGACTACAAGGCTTGAGGGAAAATCAAGGAGTCCAAAAGCCATTATATTGGATTCAAAGTTGAAATCTCCTGTAAATTCTAGAGTGTTTGAAACTTTGAAGGAAAGGGAGGTTATAATTGCTTGTACTGAAAAATTTGATAATGAAAATTATGTGAAACTGAAAGATAAGGGAGTTAAAATAATAATTTGTCCTGAAGATTCAAATTCCATGGTTGACCTTAAATATCTAGTTAGAAAGCTTGGAAAATTAGGCATAGATAGCATACTTATTGAAGGTGGTGGAAGTGTAAATTTTTCTGCATTAAAGTCAGATATTGTAGATAAAGTAGTTTATTTTATGGCACCAAAGATATTTGGTGGAAAAGATGCAAAAACTTCAGTAGAGGGAAGTGGTATAGAAAGTATATCAGATGAAATAAAACTTGAAAATGTTTCAGTTAAAAGTATTGGAGAAGATATAATGATTGAGGCATATCTTCCTAAAAGGTTGATTTATTAGCAGTTTATAATGAGGAGATGATAGGTTGTTTACAGGACTTGTAGAGGAAGTTGGAGAAGTTTTACAAGTGTCAAAGGGTGAAAATTATTCAAAACTTTCTATAAGAGCAGAGAAAATTCTCCGTGGAATGAAAATTGGAGATAGTATTGCAGTAAATGGTACATGCTTAACTGTTACAGATTATGGAAAAGATTTTTTTAGTGTAGATATAATGGCAGAAACACTTAGAATGGTAAGTCTTAAAAGTTTAAAAATAAAGAGTAAAGTTAACCTTGAAAGAGCACTTAAATTAGGAGATAGATTTGGTGGTCACATAGTAAGTGGACATATAGATGGTACAGGAAAAATAGTAGATATACATGATGAAGGCATATCCACTTGGATTGATATAGAAGTTTCACAAGACATAATGAAATATATAGTTTTAAAAGGATCTGTAACTTTAGATGGAGCAAGTCTTACTGTGGCAAAGATAAGTAACAATTGTTTTAGTGTATCACTTATACCTCATACAAAGATGGAAACAGTATTAAACTATAGAAAAATTGGGGATAAGGTAAATATAGAATGTGACATAATAGGAAAGTATGTAGAGAAGATGTTTTTAAATCAAAGATCTATACAAAATAAAAAATCAGATATAAGTATGGACATGCTTAGTAAATATGGATTTGTATAGTTTTCAAAATAGATTAAATATACAAAAAATTAAAAATAATATTAAAAAGGAGATGCTTAATATGGAGCATAAATTTAACACTATCAAAGAAGCAATAGAAGATCTTAAACATGGAAAGATGATTATAATTGTAGATGATGAAGGTAGGGAAAATGAGGGGGATCTTGTAATACCTGCTGAAAAGGCAACAGGAGAAAATATTAACTTTATGATAAAAAATGCAAAAGGGCTTTTATGTGCACCTGTTGAAGAGAAAATAGCAGAAAAACTTAAATTAAATCCAATGGTTGAAAAAAATACAGACAATCACGAAACTGCATTTACAGTAACTGTAGATTATAAGGACACTACAACTGGAATATCTGCATTTGAAAGGGCTCACACTATAAACATGATTGCTACTTCAAACTCTTTTCAAGATTTTAGAAGACCTGGACATGTATTTCCTCTAATAGCAAGAAAAAATGGAGTCTTTGATAGAAAAGGACACACAGAAGCTTCAGTTGACCTTTCAAAGCTTGCAGGTTTTAAAGGTGCAGCTGCAATATGTGAAATAATAAAAGATGATGGAACTATGGCAAGAAGAGATGATCTTATGAAGTTTTCAAAAGAGCATGACATAAAAATTGTGACTATAGTTGACCTTATAGCTTATAGAAAGAAAAATGAGAAATTAGTAAAAAGAGTAGCAGAAGCTAAGCTTCCAACTGAATTTGGAGAATTTAGAGTTATGGTATATGAAAATACATTAAACGGAGATAAACATGTATGCCTTGTAAAAGGAGGAAATTTCAAAGATAAAAAAGTACTTGTTAGAGTTCACTCAGAGTGTCTTACAGGGGATGTATTCCATTCACTTAGATGTGACTGTGGAGAGCAGCTAAAATCATCTATGAGGCAGATAGAAAAAGAAGGTGAAGGAGTACTTTTATACATGAATCAAGAAGGAAGAGGAATTGGAATAGCAAACAAGATAAAAGCCTATAACCTGCAAGAGGAGGGAATGGACACTGTAGAGGCAAATTTGGCACTTGGATTTCCTGCTGATATGAGGGACTATACAATAGGAGCTAAAATACTCCAAGATATAGGGATTAAAAAAATTAGACTTTTGACAAATAATCCAAAGAAGATAGATGGACTTTCAAACTATGGATTGGAGATAGTTGAAAGAGTTCCTATAGAGGTAAAAATATCAAAGCAAAGCGAAAGATATATGAGAACTAAAAAGGAAAAAATGGGACATCTTTTAAAATTATAATTTTAAGAATATATTTAATATACAGAATAGAGTTAATAATATAAAAATGAAAGGTTGATTGAAAATGAATGTATATGAAGGAAATCTTATTGCAGATAGTTTAAAATTTGGCATAGTAATAGGAAGATTTAATGAATTTATAGGAAAGAAACTTTTAGAGGGATGTCTTGACGGATTAAAAAGACATGGCGCAAAAGAGGAGAATATAGATATATCCTGGGTTCCTGGAGCTTTTGAAATACCACTTGTTGCAAAGAAGATGGCATGCTCAAAAAAGTACAATGCTGTTATATGTCTTGGAACAGTAATAAGAGGAAACACACCTCACTTTGACTATGTATCAAATGAAGTTTCAAAGGGGATAGCAAATGTATCCCTTAAAACAGATATTCCAATTATATTTAGTGTACTTACTACAGACAATATACAGCAAGCTATAGAAAGGGCTGGAACGAAATCAGGCAACAAAGGCTACGATGGTGCTGTATCTGCAATAGAGATGGCAAATCTACTGCTTAATCCAATTTTTAAGTAAATTGTGTTTTAATATATCATCAGAATACTGGAGCTGTTTTAAATACATTTGTTTTTTCTTTTTAAGCTCCGTATTCTCCTTTATTTTAGCTCCTGTAGTCATATTGTAATAGGAGTTGTTTTCAGACATATAGTAATAATCGCCATCTATAAAAGAGCCATCTCTATATATAACTTTTGGATTCTTTTCATTGAAAAGGTCATTTCCCATAGTATAGTCGCTTCTAATGCCAAATAGGTTGCTTATTGTAGGATAGATATCCATTTCACCTGAATTTATGTGGCTTGTACCTTTTATACTGTCATTTGGAAAGTGTATTATAAGAGGTACTTTCTGTAATTTTATCCAATCAACTTCAGATAGTGATTTTTTATTGTAAAACTTTAAAAATTCATCTTTCTTATTCTTTGGAATTGCATAATGATCTCCATATATAACTACTACGGAATTTTCTAGAGTTCCATTTTTGTCTAACTTATCTAAAAACATGCCAAGCTGTGCATCTGTGTAGTGAATTGATTTTATATAGTTTCCAATTAAACTACCTTCTAAGTTTCCCACATTGAAATTACCATAATTTTTTGTATCATTATATGGATAGTGACTTGTTAATGTAATTAAAAAGGCATAGTATGGAGTTTTTAGTTTTTTTAATTTTTCAATAGATTGATTTAAGAATGACTTGTCACTTAGGCCAAGACCTATTTTTTCATCATTTTTAAAACTTTTTTTTGAATAAAATTTATCAAATTTAAAATTTTTATACATTACATTTCTGTTCCAGAAACTTTCTCTAAATCCATGGAAGGCAGCTGTTTCATAGCCTTTTTCTTTAAAGCTTTCAGGCATTGATTGAAATGTGTTTCCTGAATAAAGAAAATATGCTGCACCAGATTGAGCAGGATACAGGGAGTTATTTGCCATAAACTCTGCATCTGAAGTACCTCCAGATGCAACTTGATAGTGAAAGTTATCGAAGTAATGGGATCTTTTTATCCACCTATTTAAGTTTGGAGTTATTTCATTTCCGTTTATAGAACTATTTATTACAAATTCTTGAAGAGCTTCTACTTGTATTACAATTAGATTCTTTCCACTGTAGGCACCATGAAGATTTTTACCTGAGGATTTATTTAGATTCATAAAATTTCTAATCTCTGTTAATTCACTTTTAGATATTGGTGTCATTCTATCGATTTTATTTCGGAAGGTGTTATAAATATCTATATAGTGGTAGTTTAGGGTGCCAAGCTTTTTTGTTATATATACTTTGTTGTACATTGTAGTTAAAAGTCTTGGTTGCTGCTTTGATAGCTTGTAAAAGCATTTGTAATTAATTGAAACTCCAAGGGCGAGAAAACACAAACATAATATAAGCTTTGTTTTTATTTTAGGATTGAAATAATAGGATTGATATTTTCTCTTTATATATCTATTTGCAAATGGAATTATAAATAGATCTACTGTATATAAAAAGTCTAAAGGCCGTGCAAGACTTTCTACACTTGATTCAACTGCACCAAGTTGAAGAGCATTTATAATTACAGGAATTGATATAACATCTTTAAAATATCTGAAATAATTTAGATCACATATGATAACAATACTTATTATAAGGTTACATATATATAAAAACTTAAATCTCGTATTTCTATTTAAAATACATGCTATTGAAACTAAAATACATAATGATGCAAAACTTGGGACTAAAAGAGAAAATTCAGGGAAGCTTGATGGGTTTATCTGCCTTCCATAAATTAAAGTCTTATATGAAACTAAAACCATAAATATTAGTATATCTATGAAACTTATTAAAGTAGAAATAAAAGCCTTCATAAAATTCCTCCTAAAGTTATATGATAGTAAAATTATAAGATTTATATATAGGATTGTAAAATGAAATGTTAACAAAGTGAAAGTATTTATCCATAGATATTTACATAAACCTTTTAGTGTAGCATAATATATTTATTGTACAATTGCACAAAATGAAAATCTCACTTATTGGTGTAGTATATAAAGAATTGTTAAGAATAATATAGTAGGAGGTTTTATAAATGGAAGGAAATGAGGGTAGTGAAAACAATATAAATAAAGAAGAAGCCAAAAAACAATTCCTTGAAGAGTTGAAAAGCAAGAATCTTGAGGAAAAGAGAAAGCTTGAGGAAATTAAAAAAAGAGAAGAAGAAATGAAGAAAAAACAGGCTGAAGAGAAGAAAAAGAAAGAGGAAGAATTAAAGAAACAAGAAGAGCTTAAAAAGAAGCAATCTGAAGAGGAAAAAAGTAAAAAAGAAGAAAGTACTGAAAATGATATAGTAGTTAAAGATGAAGAAAAAAAATTAGTTAAAAAAGATGACTTTTCCATTACTAAAAAGACAAAAAGGTTTAAAATACCTCATGTCAATGGAAAATTGAAAAGTTCAATAATAGATACTGCATTTACTGGAGTTGTATCTGTTATAGTAGAGTATCTTATGGATATAATTTTAAGACTTATTTTTGGGTATTATATTGTAGATAAAAAGGGAATGTTTATAATAATATTCTTTATAATTTTGATATTGTATCCATTTTTAATGAGTAAGACAAAGTATAAAACAACTTTAGGTGAGAAGTTTTCTGGACCAGCAAAATAATGCTGAGCTATTTAAATGAGAGGAGGCGCAATAAATTGAAAATAGGAAATATATATGAATTTTATATAGAAAAAACTTCCTTCCCATCAATAGGTATAGCAGATTTGGAAGGACATGATGTGTTTATCAAAAATACTTTTCCAGGTCAGACTGTAATGGCTAGACTTACAAAAAAGAAAAGAGATCACTTGGAGGCAAAACTTATAGAGGTTAAAGAGAATATAAAGGATGCTATTGAAGCACCATGCCCTCACTTTAATGTATGTGGAGGTTGTAATTCTCAATTTATACCGTCCCATCTTCAACTGGAATTGAAAAAACAGCAGGTTTTAGACCTATTTAACAGAGCAGGAATAGAAGGATATGAATTTCTAGGTATAGAGAAAAATCCCGAGGAATTTGAATATAGAAATAAAATGGAGTTTACATTTGGAAATGCTGAAAAAGGCGGAAAACTAAATCTTGGAATGCATATGAAAGGTAAAAACTTCGGAATATTAAATGTAGACCAGTGCAAAATTGTAGATGGTGACTTCAGAATGATACTTAGTGAAGTTGTAAACTATTTTAGAGGAAAAGATATTCCTTATTATAGAGTAAAGACAAGGAGAGGGTATCTTAGAAATCTAGTTATAAGAAAGGGAAAGAACACAGGAGATATACTTGTAAATATAGTTACAACGTCACAGATAGATTTTAACTTTGATGAAATGGTTCAAATGCTTTTAAGCTTGAATTTAAGCGGCAATATAAAGGGAATACTGCACAGCATAAATGATAGTTTTTCAGATGTGGTAAAAATAGAAAAGCTAAACTTGCTTTATGGAAATGATTACATAATGGAAACAATCTCCGGATTAAAGTTTAAAATATTTCCCGGGGCATTTTTTCAGACAAATTCAAAGGGAGCGGAAAAGCTCTATAATATAGTGAAGGACTTTATGGGAGATGCCTCTTCAAAGACTGTATTTGACCTTTACTGTGGAACAGGAACAATAGGGCAGATAGTTGCGTCAAATGCAAAGGAAGTTATAGGTGTTGAACTTGTAGAGGATGCAGTTAAGTCTGCTAACGAGAATGTAAAATTGAATGGAATTGATAATTGCAAGTTTATTGCAGATGATGTTGCAAAGATTGTAGGAGATCTTGATTATAAGCCAGATGTAATAATTATTGATCCTCCAAGGCCAGGAGTTCATCCAAAGGCACTTAAGGAGATTGTAAAGTTTGGTGCAGATGTTATAATATATGTTTCCTGTAATCCAAAAACTTTAGTTGAAGACTTGAAGTCATTTATTTACGGAGGGTACAGCGTGGATAAGGTTAAGCTTATGGATATGTTTCCTCATACAGGACATGTGGAGAGTGTAGTATTGATGTCAAGGGTTGAGAAGTAGGGGTATTCAAAACACTGATAAATAAAGGGTTTTCAAGGTTGTAAGATTTTCTGTCTGATGTCTGGCAGTCCTCTTAACCTTGGAAATCCTTATTTTTATTTATTGAGGAAACAGGTCGACTGTAAAAAAGTGTGTAGGGTTGAGTTGACAGATTAGATAAAATCGTAGGGTCGAGGAGATAGGATAGATATACATGGGGTTAAACAGATAATTGATTGAGAAAACACTTAGTAATTTAGGACTAAAGAACTTGAAATTATAGCGCAATGCGCTATAATGATAGTAGAAATTAAAACTTAAAGAGGAGATTCACTATGATTAATATAAAGAAAAAGTCGCTTTCTGGTTTTACTTTTATCGATTTATTTGCAGGATTAGGTGGTTTTCGAATTGCATTAGAATCGCTGGGTGCAAAATGTGTTTATTCAAGTGAATGGGATGAACCTGTAAGAGAAGTTTATGCAGAGAATTTTGGAGATATCCCTGATGGAGACATTACTCAAGTAGATGAAAACTCTATTCCTGATCATGATATTCTATGTGCTGGATTTCCATGTCAGGCTTTCTCAATAAGTGGGAAACAGCGTGGATTTGAAGATAGTAGAGGTACATTATTTTTTGATGTCGCAAGAATTGTGAAAGCTAAGAAGCCAAAGGTAGTTTTTATGGAAAATGTTAAGAATTTTGCTTCTCATGATAATGGTAATACTTTGTCCGTGGTAAAAACCATTATGGAGGAGTTGGGGTATACATTCCATCAGAGAGTTTTAAACGCTGCTGATTATGGAATTCCTCAAAAGAGAGAGCGTATTTACATGGTTTGCTTTAGAAATGATTTAGACATTGGAGAGTTTAATTTTCCAAAGCCTTTCCCATTGAAAAAACATGTTGAAGACTTTTTATTAGAAGATGAAAGCCAGGTAGAACATCTATACATACAGAGGCCAGATACTTATTTCAATGGGGTGGAAGATAACAAGTACAGTAACAAACCAATTAGATTAGGAATAGTAAATAAAGGCGGTCAAGGTGAAAGAATATATAGTGTAAAAGGGATAGCGATTACGCTATCGGCTAACGGTGGAGGAATATTTGCCAAAACGGGAGGATACTTAATTAATGGAAAAACCAGAAAATTGCATCCTAGAGAATGTGCTAGACTAATGGGGTTTCCAGATAGTTACAAAATTTGCAAGAGTGATAATCAAGCCTATAAGCAATTTGGTAATTCTGTAGTTATTGATGTTTTGCAACTGATTGGTCAAGAGATAGGAAGTGCCATGGAGGGAGCAAAGAATGAGGGAAATAGAATTCAGACAATGGCTATCTAAAAATAATATATCCAAAAAGATGCAAAGTGATCTTGTGTCGAGATTGAAACGTTTTGAAAAGGCGATAGAAAACTGCGATATTGATGAGCAATATCGCAGTGATAAGTTTTATTACCTATTCTCCCTTTTTCAAAACAAAGGTTTAAATGACAATATGAATAAGTTTAAAAATGTAGATTTGCCAATTGGTAAATACCAGCTTAGTATATTTAAGTATGCACTAAATAAGTATAAGCAATTCATTGAGGACGAGATTACCTCAAAGCCTGAATGAACTCATCTGGTCCAATACCGCTTTTATTTGACTTTAAGTCAATTGAAAAAATGACGTTTGCATTAAATGTATTAGAAAGCTTTCTGATTTCGTATTCAGAGTCTCGTAGAGAGAACATATATTCATAACCGTGTAATAGGAAACGTTGGTTGTGTAAGGATTCCGCTGAAACGACAAAAAGCTTGCCAGCATCTGTTCTTGAGCTTTCAATATTATAGCCATTGGATTTAATATAGTTTAGAACATTGGATATATTACTCTTTCCAACATGACTTGACCCACTGCGTTTAACTCTGTATTTAGCACTAACATTAAAATATTCACTAAATCTTTCAACAGGTAAAATAGTATAGTTATTTGTTATAAAATAGCGAGCACCCTTATTTCTGTAGCTGTCGATAATCCAATTTGAAAAGATTTCAGAACCATTATTCATTACTATATCTTTTCCTGCTGTTCCAGCCTCCTTAAACTCGTCAAATTGGGCATTCATATGTTCAATGATTTGTTTTGCGTATGTATTAATTGGAGTGGTATTTAGACGGCTATAAATAAATGTACTTGATGCAATATCTGGTAGCAAAACAAATTGACCACATTGTGCTGGAGAGTGCTTTGCATCAATGTAAAAAATATTGCCAGACTTAGTTGTAACTTTAATGTCTGGTATAGTGGAGTCAGATCCCCCCTCATGTTTAAAGCTTGCATAATCACCGAATTTTCTATTTAAATATTCGGTACAGTCAATTTCAAAATCTTCCCATATTGATGACATTATATTACCTCCTCTTTTTTAAGATGTTTAATGATACAATCACCTAACTTTTTAATGACATTAACTGTCATTGCATTTCCAGCCTGCATAAGTAAGTGTCTATTTGTAACACTGTCTTTTACTTTTTCTGCATATTGTACAGGAAAACCTTGTAAAAGTAGTGCTTCAAAACCTGTTAGTTCTTTAATGGCATGATTTTTTATGTAAAAGATCCCGTCTCTTTGAGAGCGTAAAGTTGGCACCTTTCCACGGTATAACCTTAAATCTGACATTCTTGTATCGATTATAAGTAATTCTTCATCCAAGAAATCTGTTGGTACATACTTTCCCTGATTTGTTGGGTTTTTTAGGTAATATGTGAATTTTTCAAGATTAATCTCTGATATATCGTTGTTTGAATCAATTAAATAATTTTCTAAACCAGGTACGGGCTCTACTGTTGGCCATTCGAAGCCATCGGCAGAAAGATTCGATTTTTTATCAAATCCAATGAAATATACTCGTTGCCGCATTTGAGGAACGCCGTAATCAAGGCTGTTTAAAACCTTATAAACAACTGAGTATCCAATATCATCAAATTCAGTCATAATCTTTTTAATTGTTGCACCTTTGTCATGGCTCACAAGTCCACGTACATTTTCTAATATGAAACATTTCGGGCGAGTCTCGTTAAGGATTCTTATAAGGTGAAAAATGATCTGCCCTCTATCATCATTAAATCCTGCTTTTCTACCTATGACAGAGAATGTCTGACAAGGGAATCCTGCAATTAGAAGATCAAATGATGGTAGAGTTTCACTTTTAATTTTTTTTAAGTTTCCATAATTCTTTTCATTTTCAGTATCAAACATCTGTTTATATGTTGCTACCGATAGTCTACTTGTATCTGAATAACCGACACATCTTAATCCACTTTGCTCTAAACCGAGCCTTCCGGCTCCGATTCCCGAACAAAAGTCGAAAAATGTATTTATTTTCATAATGACCTCCGTATATTTGCTTAGACTTCTGCTTAATAAGGCTAGTCTTTTATTATTTCAACGATATCGGAAATATCGCAGTCAAGTGCTTTACAAACTTTAGTTAAAGTTTCTGTACTTACATTTTCATTCTTCGCCATTTTAGTAATGGAAGATGAGCTTATTCCTGCAGCTATCTGTAAATCTTTCTTTTTCATATCTTTGTCGATAAGTAATTTCCATAATTTTTTATAACTTATGGACATCAATTTCCACCTCTCAACTTCTACATTAAAAGAAGTAAAGTGGCTTAATAATAGGCCACTTTATAAGTCCTTTTTCAAGTATATCACCTCAAAATGTAAAAAACAATGCTTAAAGCATGAATAATCATGCGATAGCAAGATTTTCATGCAGAATCGATTGAAAGCTCTTTATTGCGATGTTACAATATTATCCAAGGGATTAATAAAAAGAGAGATATTTTAGAAGCAGAATAAATCTTTTTAACATTGATTGGAGAGGGGGATAATATAGTGGCGGGTAATCGTTCTTTTAAAGACTATGTGGCAGATAGGTTCTATAATGAAATATTTGCTGCTATACAAAGTTACACCACGGATAACTACGATGATTTAGACTTAAGGCTATACAGGGTTCGAAATATTGGTGGCATAGAATTATCAGATATAGAAGTAAAGTTTGTATCTGTTAATGACTTACCAGGTATGAAAATAGAATTTGATGTTGTTGTGGAAGCCGAATTAGAAGTCCGTGAGTCAGACTATCATTATGATGAATCGGAAAATTGTAGGCAGTGGTTTATGCTGACATGTTCAGGAGATTTGGCTTGCAATTTAGATGACTTTACAATCTCTAGTGTAACTGAGTATACCAGTAAAAATAAGCAGCCCAAACCTATGTCGGACTCTCTTGTCCCTATCATTCATAAGGAGCAACTTGAATCTGTCGCTACAGACTTTCTTCGCAGACATTACCCAGAAGCACTAAAAACCCCAATGGCAATTGAACCACAAGTACTAGCAGAAAAAATGGGTCTTACAGTGGAAATGAGAGAAATTACAAAGGATTTCTCTGTTTTTGGACAGCTATACTTTCATGATTGTGATGCAGTATTCTATGATGAGGACAGTGATGAAATGGTACAGACCCATGTAGATGCCAGAACTATCATAGTTGATCCAAAAGCGTTCTTCCTACGTAATCTAGGATCGGTAAACAATACCATTGTCCATGAGTGTGTTCATTGGGATCAGCATAGAAAAGCATTTGAATTGGAGCGGCTCTATAACAACAGTCTAACACGAATCAAGTGTCAGGTTGTTGGTGGCATAAAAGACAATAGCAGAGATGCAACTGATTGGATGGAATGGCAGGCAAATGCTCTCACTCCAAAGATACAAATGCCACTTGCAATGTTTAAAACCCAAGCGTTTAAGTATATTAAGCAATTTCGTACGGAATTAGGAACGTCTGAACTTATAGATGTAATGGAACCAGTTATTGACGCTTTGGCTACGTTTTTCTGTGTTTCTCGAACCGCAGCAAAAATCCGAATGATTGATGCTGGGTATGAGGAAGCAATTGGAACTTTTACTTACATAGATGGTCGTTACGTCAAACCTCATAGGTTTAAGAAAGGTGCACTTGAAAGAAATCAAACGTTCTCTATAAGTGCGGAGGATGCTGCCATCCAAAGCATAACTAATCCTGAAATGGCAGCTTTAGTTGGAGATGGAAGTTATGTTTATGTAGATTCTCACTTTGTTTTAAATCATCCCAAATATTTAACACAGGATATATTTGGACAGACTGTACTTACTGATTATGCACGAACCCATATGGAAGAATGCTGTTTGGTTTTTAACTTATCAGTCAAGTCTGGATGTAAGGAAAGATATTATACTGAATGTTTTCTCAACCGAGATAAGACATCAAATATTGATTTCGACATAAAATACTGTAACGGTTTTGAACACGCGACTCCAGAGAAGAAAGCAAAGATACTAGCTGATACACTGGCTGAAGAAACGCGGATCTATAATGAACTGCCAAATAGTTATACAAGCTCTCTTAAAATAGTGCGTGAATGGAAAAATGTAACTTATAAAGAATTAGCTGAACGAATACTGATTAATGAACGTACTATAATACGAATCGTTAATGGTGAGGAACCGGGATCTATCAATTCCATAATCTTAATTTGCCTTGGACTTCATCTACCACCTAATATTAGTAGTCATATAATTCGCAATTCTCCCTTTTCGTTAAACTTCAATAACGATAGTCATATTTGGTATAATTTTGCCCTGACTCACCTATATCCAAAATCGATGGATGAGATTAGGGCGTTTTTACAAGAACACGGTGCAGATCCATTATAAAATTTCAAAATATTTTTGAAAAAGCGGACACGGGATGTCCGTTTTTTTTAGCTGTTAGGCACATGAGCCATACATGAATCCTTTTAAGGGTTTGTGTATGGCTTTTTTTATTGCTGTTTTTAGGTATTTATGTGGAGAAAAGCATCATTTTAAGCCTGAAGTTACCGGGCATGAGGTGTCCGCCAAGGCTGTCCATTTCTACCTTACAATAATATTAGACGAAGGAAAGGTCCTTCGTAAGTAGCTAGATTAAGACCGTTCCTCGTCTACAAAAAAATATCGAATGCCTGATTTGCAATAAGGGCAGAGGATACATATTGTTTCGCTCCAATCCGTAAGGATTGTTGCGGTGCAATAGAAGTACCTTACCTTATTGCGCTCATTTTCAGGATAAAAAGGTCTGTGTACTTCTGGTACAGGCCTATTTTTGTATCCTTTGCCGCCAATGCAATCCGGCGGAAAGGATGCAAAATGAAAATTAGAATTCAGCACGAAAACAAATCAATCTATCTGGAGGTACCAGACGAGGACTTTACCTTAATGATTGAGACGGATTATGAGGACAGGCTATCTTCTGCAGAGGACAAAGAAACTGTGACCCGGCGCTCTCCACAGGAGATAATGGACGAACGTTTCAACAAGCCGGAGTACAATAACTGGCATAAATTTGACAGACACAGAGGTATGCCAAAGAAACCATTTCGCAAGGATGACCAAGAGGTTGATGAAACAGACCATATGGACTACTTCCCTGACTACTCAGATGAAATGGCTAGAGAGAAAAAAGAAGAGTATGAGCATATCTGTGAAATTATCCGCAAGACACTCAAGGAAAAACAAGCAGAGTTACTGATTGCTATATTCCTAGATGGTGTTTCTGTAACAGAGTATGCAGAACGTGAGGGAGTAAGTGTAAGTGCCATTTCCCACCGTTTAGATACAGCTAAAAAGAATTTCAAAAAAATCTATCCCAAATCCTCAACTTTCCCCTCTTGCCACGGCTAATAGTTAGAGGGCAATACATAAACGCTCTCGGAAAGAGGTGAATACATGAAGCACAACTTGAAAATCAGTGTTTCAAAAAAACCACAGTCTGGCGGGATTGTTTCCTGTCGAAACGTCACCATTAGGGAGCGTTTCCTTCGCTTTTTACTTGGTGATAAGCAGAAACTGACCATCCTTGTTCCGGGTGACACCGTACAGGAACTCGCCATCAGTGAGATTAAGGAAGGAGGAATAAGCCATGAGCAAGATCAAGCTACTCCTTGATGTGGTTTCCGATATGCGCTCTTTGGCAGACAGCATACAAGCGGTTGCTGATGTAATGGCGGACAATGAACCTGTCGAAACAAAAGAACCGACTACAACTGTAAAAGAGCCTGAACCAAATAAAAAGGAAATCACTCTGGAGGAAGTCAGAGCAAAACTCGCTGAAAAGAGTCAAGCCGGTCTTACTGCTCAAGTAAGAGAAATAATCCAAAAATACGGTGGCTCTAAATTAAGCGAAGTGGACCCAAAACATTATGCAGATATGTTAAAAGATGCGGAGGTACTTGGGAATGAGTGATCATGCAGTTCTTTCCGCATCAGGCGCCCATAGGTGGCTGAATTGCCTTCCGTCTGCACGATTGGAACTGGAGTTTGTAAATAACGAATCCAGTGCAGCCGCTGAAGGCACCGCCGCCCATGCTCTCTGCGAACATAAACTCAAAAAAGCACTTCACATGAGAAGTAAGCGTCCTGTCTCAGTTTATAACTCCGATGCGATGGAAGAACACAGTGATGCCTATGTGGAATTTGTAATGGAACAGCTTGAGCTGGCAAAGCAGAGCTGCACAGACCCTTTAATACTAATCGAACAGCGTCTTGATTTTTCCTGCTATGTTCCACAGGGATTTGGAACCGGTGACTGCATCATTATTGCAGATAAGAAACTTCACATTATCGATTTCAAGTATGGCATGGGAGTATTGGTGGATGCGGTGGACAATCCACAGATGAAACTGTATGCACTGGGTGCTTTAGAAATTTACGATAGTTTGTACGACATCGAGGAAGTGTCCATGACCATTTTCCAGCCACGCAGAGAGAATGTCAGCACATGGACAATACGGGTAGAGGATTTAAAAGCTTGGGCAGAAAAAGAACTAAAACCAAAGGCAAAAAAAGCTTATGACGGTGAAGGTGAATATCTTCCGGGTGAGTGGTGTACTTTCTGCCGAGCGGCAGTTAAATGCCGTGCTAGGGCTGAGGAAAAACTGAAATTGGCACAATCGGAGTTTAAACTACCTCCACTACTTACGGACTCTGAAATCGAGGAAGTTCTATCTAAACTGTCCGACCTTACGAAATGGGCAAATGAAATCATTGCATATGCCACCGATGCAGCTGTTAATCATGGGAAAGAGTGGCATGGTTTTAAGGTTGTTGAGGGCAGATCTGTCCGCAAATACAAGGATGAAGATGCTGTGGCTGAAGTAGCCAAAGCAAACGGTTATAAAGATATCTTTCGTCAGAGTCTCATCACTCTTACGGAAATGGAAAGGCTGATGGGCAAATCAAAATTTGAGAAGATACTAGGTGATCTTATATACAAGCCACCGGGAAAGCCGACTCTGGTCCCGCTATCGGATAAGCGTCCGGCTATGAACGTATCAAACGCAAAAAACGAATTTAACGAAATAACGGAGGAATGTGAATATGAATAATAAAAACAGAACGAAGGTTATTACTGGTGTAAACACACGTCTCAGCTACTTTCATGGCTGGGAACCGGTATCCATCAATGGTGGGGCAGAAAAGTATAGTGTATCGGTATTGATTCCTAAATCGGATAAGGAAACCATTAATGCCATCAATGCAGCAGTTGATGCAGCTATTGAAGAGGGCATTGCAAAGTTTGGCGGTAAAAAACCAAATAAGGCTGCTATCAAGCTGCCGCTTCGAGATGGTGATGTAGAACGAGATGATGAGGCTTATAAAGGACATTATTTCGTAAATGCCAACAGTACTACTCCGCCTCAGATTGTAGATAAAGCAGTCAAGCCCATTCTGGATCGCAACGAAGTATACAGCGGTTGCTATGCAAGAGTGTCACTTAATTTCTATGCTTTCAATTCTAATGGGAACAAGGGTGTGGCCTGCGGACTTGGTAACATCCAGAAGATTAGAGACGGAGAGCCTTTAGGCAGCAGAACCACAGCGGCTGATGATTTCACCACAATTGAAGATGATGATTTCCTAGCATAACAGCTAAAGTATGAATACAAACGGGGTGGTGGAAGTTGTTCTTCTGTCACCTCGTTTGCATTGGAAAGGGTGTAATACATGAATTCTATATCTATTGATATTGAGACATTTAGTAGTGCCAATCTTCAAAAATGTGGAGTCTACCGTTATGCCGAGAGTGATGATTTTGAAATTCTATTGTTTGGTTATTCGGTTGATGGCGGTGCAGTTCAGGTGGTTGATCTTGCCTGCGGAGAGAAAATCCCAAAAGAAATAATCAATGCTCTTATGGATAATTCCGTTACCAAATGGGCCTTTAATGCTATGTTTGAGCGTGTTTGCCTATCAAAATGGCTTAACCTTACTGATTATCTTGACCCTACATCATGGAAATGTTCAATGGTATGGTCGGCTTATATGGGACTTCCGCTTTCTCTTGAAGGTGTCGGTGCAGTCTTAGGATTGGAAAAACAAAAATTAACGGAAGGCAAAGACCTTATTAAATATTTCTGTACACCATGTTCCCCTACTAAATCAAACGGAGGACGAGTTCGTAATCTGCCAAAACACGATATGGATAAATGGGAGCGGTTTAAAGCATATAACCTCCGTGATGTGGAAGCCGAGATGTCAATACAGCAGAGACTATCTAAATTCCCGATTCCAGAGAATATATGGTCAGAATATCATCTTGACCAGAAAATAAATGACCGTGGTATCTCTATTGACATGGCTTTTGTAAAACAAGCCGTCAAGATGGATGAACAGTCGCGGGAAAAGCTAATGGCTTTAATGCAGGATATAACTAATTTGGAGAATCCAAACTCTGTACAACAAATGAAAGAATGGCTTGCTGATAACGGATTGGAAACAGATAGTCTTGGTAAAAAAGCAGTTGTTGAGATGTTAAAGACAGCACCTGAACCACTAGGCACCGTTTTGGAACTTCGTCAGCAGCTTGCGAAATCGTCAGTAAAAAAATATACGGCAATGGAGAATGCGGTATGCAAAGATGGTCGTGCAAGAGGAATGTTTCAGTTTTATGGAGCCAACAGAACAGGCAGATTTTCGGGTAGGCTTATTCAACTGCAAAATCTCCCTCAAAACCATATGCCCGATTTGGAACAGGCTCGTGCTTTAGTTCGTAGCGGAAACTTTGATGCTCTTACCTTACTTTATGATTCTATCCCGGAGGTACTGTCGGAACTTATCCGAACTGCTTTTATACCACAGGAAGGCATGAAGTTTATAGTTGCAGATTTTTCAGCGATTGAAGCTCGCGTTATCGCCTGGCTTGCGGGAGAAAAATGGAGAATAGATGTATTCCAAAATGGCGGTGATATTTACTGTGCAAGTGCATCTCAGATGTTTAATGTACCTGTGGAGAAAAACGGTGTTAATGGACATCTTCGTCAGAAGGGAAAAATTGCCGAATTAGCCCTAGGTTACGGTGGATCTGTTGGAGCACTGAAATCAATGGGTGCCTTGGAGATGGGAATTGAAGAAGAGGAACTTCAACCTCTTGTAACGGCTTGGAGACAATCCAATCCCAATATTACAAAACTATGGTGGGATGTTGACCGTGCTGTAAAAACCTGCGTTAAGCAAAAAAATCCTACAGAAACACACGGTATTAAATTTATATATCAAAGTGGGATGCTCTTTATTGTCCTTCCTTCCGGCAGGCGGCTTTCCTATGTAAAACCTCGTATGGGAGAGAATGTATTTGGTGGTGAGTCAGTTACTTATGAAGGGGTTGGTGGGACAAAGAAATGGGAAAGAATCGAAAGCTATGGACCAAAATTTGTAGAGAATATTGTCCAGGCAATCAGCCGTGACATTTTGTGCCATGCCATGCAGACGTTAAAGAATTGTTCCATTGTGGCTCATGTACACGATGAAATTATAATCGAAGCGGATATGAGGATGTCACTTACTACTATTTGTGAACAAATGGCTAGGACACCAACATGGGCAAATGGCCTGTTACTTAGTGCTGATGGCTATGAGTGTCAGTTCTATCAAAAAGATTAAATATATTTTTTCAAAATCCTCAACATTCATTACCTCCTGTGGCTATTAGGTAGAGGGGTTTCCTCTCTGACTATATTACAGGAGGTAATTCGTATGGACGAATTAGTAAGAATCAATTATGAAAAAGACCGCCCCACAGTACTTGGCCGTGATTTACATGCAGTTTTGGAAGTGAAAACACCCTATGATAAATGGTTTCCAAGAATGTGTGAGTATGGATTTGTGGAGGGTACGGACTTTTCGACATTTCTGTCGGAAAGTACAGGTGGAAGGCCCGCTGTGGACCACCAAATAACAATTGATATGGCAAAAGAGCTATGCATGATACAGCGTACTCCAAAAGGAAAACAATGCCGCGGGTACTTTCTTGAAATAGAAAGACGATGGAATTCCCCTGAGGCGATCATGGCAAGGGCATTACAGTTTGCCAATCAACAACTAACTCAAGTAAGGAATCAAAATAAATTACTTGAAGGTACGATTGCTGTTCAGAATCAGCAGATTGCGGAAATGAAACCGAAAGTCTCCTATTATGATGTAGTTCTAAATTGCAAAGACCTCATTTCTACATCAGCAATTGCCAAAGATTACGGCAAGTCAGCTATTTGGATGAACCGCTATCTTAATAAAAAGGGCATCCAATTTAAACAAGGTGGTATCTGGCTTTTATATCAGAAGTATGCAGAAAAAGGCTATACCAGTACCAAGACACATAGCTACATCGGTAGTAACGGTGAACTGCATACAAAAGTCCATACATATTGGACTCAAAAAGGCAGACTCTTCATTTACGAACTGTTGAAGGCAGATGGTATTTTGCCGCAGATAGAAATGGAGGGTGTGTAATGGGAATTGATAAATTCAATCATGAAGGATACCATGACCCAACTCCCCATGAGGCACTGACCAACATAATAAGAAAGAAAAAGGCAGAGAAAAAATCTGCCTTTAAGCCACTTGTATATATTTGTTCTCCCTATTCCGGTGATGTAGAAGGAAACATTAAAAAGGCTCGCAGTTTTTGCAGGTTTGCATTAGACCAAAACTGTATTCCGATTGCTCCCCACCTTATGTTTCCACAGTTTATGGATGATGAAAATCCAGAGGAACGGGAACTTGCCATATTTATGGACATCGTGCTTATGGGCAAATGCTCCGAGGTTTGGGTGCTAGGCAATACCATCTCAAGCGGGATGGCAAGGGAGATTGAAGTAGCCAAGAAACGCAGACAAATGGTCAGGTATTTTAGTCCGGAGCATGAGGAGGTTGATAGCTTATGAAAATTGCAGTAGGCAATAGCCGGATGGATAGAAAATGGAAAAACAAAGATATATCCTGGGAGGATTTTTGTTCCCGTGTAAAGACAACCCAACGTACTACAGAAACGGTAGAAGAATATCGGAAATTAAAAAGAGGTCAACAAGATGATATCAAAGATGTGGGTGGTTTTGTTGGAGGGCATTTAAAAGGAGGAAGGCGAAAGAAGGGCAATGTTTTATGCCGTTCTTTGCTTACCCTTGATATGGATTACGGTAGACCGGACATCTGGGAACAAATCAGTATGCTTTTTGATTTCAAATGCTGTGTTTATTCCACCCATAAGCACACACCGGAAAATCCAAGACTTAGGCTAATCGTTCCTCTTGCTCGTGAAATCAGCGAAGAAGAATACGCAGCCGTTGGACGTATGGTGGCAAAAGAAATCGGCATAGATCTTTTCGATGATACGACTTATGAAGCCCATCGCCTTATGTATTGGCCATCCACTTCCTCTAATGGTGAATTCGTCTATGAAGAGCAGGATGGAGAATTGCTTGACCCTGATGTTTATCTTTCAAAATATCAAAACTGGCGGGATACATCAACATGGCCAGTATCAAGCAGGCAGTCTGAAGTTATAAATCGCAGTCTTAAAGAGCAAGCAGACCCGCTTTTAAAGGAAGGTGTGGTAGGAACATTCTGTCGTGCCTACTCCGTTCGTGAAGCAATTGAGAAATTCTTAGGTGCAGTTTATGCACCTTCTACTATGGAAGGGCGATACGATTATATTCCAGCTGATAGTAGTGCCGGTGTGATTATCTATGATGATAAATTCGCATACAGCCACCATGCTACAGACCCAGCAAGTGGATTACTCCTCAATGCTTTTGATCTCATTCGTATTCATAAATTCGGTTCTTTAGATGATAAAGCTTCTACCACTACAGCTCCTGGTAAGATGCCATCTTTTGTGGCAATGTGCGAGTTTGCTATAAAAGATGAAAGAGTAAAAGCTGAGTTTTCTAAGGAAAGACAGGCACAGGCTGAAGAGGAGTTTAGTGATGAGGATTGGCAGACAGCTTTGGAATTGGATAAGCAAGGCCGAATAAAAGACACTCTAGACAACATCGTTTTGATTATTCGTCATGACAAGGAATTACAGCATATAGCTTTTAATTGTCACCGTGATGGTATTGATGCCAAAGGTGGTCTGCCATGGGAACAGATCAAGGTGGGTTGGAATGATTCAGATAATGCACTTCTTAAAGTGTATTTAAGCAGCAAATATGGAGTCTATTCACCTACCAAGACCAAGGATGCTGTGTTAGCGGTAGCGGCTGAACGAGCCTACCATCCTGTTAAGGAGTATCTGGACTCCCTGCCAAAATGGGATGGAATTAGTCGAGTAGATAATCTATTAATTGATTATTTCGGTGCAACAGATAATTCCTATACAAAAGCAGTCATCCGCAAAACGATGGTTGCAGCGGTAGCCCGCATTTATAGACCAGGCACAAAGTTTGATAGTGTCCTTATCTTAAACGGTCCTCAAGGTATCGGTAAGTCAACCTTCTTTGCAAAACTCGCTGGAGATTGGTTTTCAGACAGCTTGACCATTACGGACATGAAAGATAAATCTGGGGCTGAGAAACTTCAGGGATATTGGTTATTGGAACTGGGTGAGCTTGCCGGTATGCGTAAGACGGATGTGGAAATTGTGAAGTCTTTTATTTCGAGGGCAGATGATAAGTACCGGGCAAGTTATGGAGTCAATGTGGAAAGCCATCCCCGTCAATGTGTGATTGTAGGTTCTACAAATGCAGAAAGCGGGTTTCTTCGAGATATAACTGGCAATCGAAGATTCTGGCCAGTCCGTATTAGTGGTAATGGTAAAAAGAAAGCTTGGCAGATGACTAAAGAGGAAGTACAGCAGATTTGGGCAGAGACACTAGTGCTATATGAAAAGGGCGAAAAACTCTACCTTGAAGGTGATGATGCATCCATGGCAACTAGTGAGCAGGCAGATGCCATGGAAACAGATGAACGAGAAGGATTGGTTCGTACCTATCTGGATACTCTTTTGCCGGATGATTGGGACACTATGTCTTTATACGAGCGTAGAAATTTCCTCGGCGGTAGCGAATTTGGCGGCGGCACCCGTGTTGGAACAGTAAAAAGAACACTTGTCTGCAATATGGAGATTTGGTGTGAATGTTTTGGAAAAGATGCATCCTCAATGAGAACATCTGATTCTTATGCCATCGGTGCCATTATGAGAAAGATCAGTGGGTGGAACAAGTACACCGGGAACAAGAACGGAACAATCAATTTCCCTATCTATGGAAAGCAACGAGCTTATTCCCGAACCGAGGAACAAAGCTAGTTGTACCTTACCTTGTTCTCATACTGGTTCTTTCCCCGAAGCTAGTAATCAAAAGGAAAATCTACGGTTCGGAACAAGTGGAACAAGAAGTATCCTATTTATTTATAAATAGTAAAAAAGAAGAAAGTGTAGCCTGTGCATACACGCATACGCGCGCGTATAGGAAAAATGGGTCAAAGTTGTTTTCTTGTTCCGAGCCTTTTTATATGGGAGGTATTTATGCTTGAAAAGTATATCGAAAAGAAACTGGTGGCTGAGGTAAAAAAGATGGGTGGCATTGCAGCAAAGTTTGTTAGCCCAGGTTTAGATGGGATGCCAGACCGCCTAGTGCTTTTACCACTTGGAAAGATGGCATTTGTGGAATTAAAGGCTCCCAGAAAGAAACCTCGTCCACTACAGATTAGAAGAATAAAGCAATTACAAAAATTAGGCTTTACCTGCTATGTCATTGATGATGTTGAGCAGATTGGAGGGATACTCTATGAAATACAATCCTCATAAATATCAAACATATGCTACGAATTTCATACTTGAGCATCCCATAGCAGCGGTGTTTTTAGAGATGGGTCTTGGCAAAAGCGTAATCACTTTAACTGCTATATTTGATTTATGTCTTGATAGTTTTGAAATTGGAAAGGTTCTGGTCATTGCCCCTCTAAGGGTAGCAAGGGATACTTGGCCAGCTGAGATAAACAAATGGGAGCATTTAAAAGGACTGGAGTATTCAGTGGCTATTGGAAGAGAACAGGAGCGGTTAGCAGCTCTTAGGAAACCAGCAAGTGTCTATCTTATAAACAGAGAAAATGTTGACTGGTTAGTAAACAAAAGTGGCATTCCTTTTGATTATGACATGGTGGTCATTGATGAATTGTCATCTTTTAAGTCTTATGGAGCAAAAAGATTTAAGAGTTTACTAAAAGTCAGACCTAGGGCGAAACGTATCGTGGGTCTTACAGGTACTCCATCCAGTAACGGGTTAATGGATTTGTGGGCAGAGTTTCGTATTCTCGACATGGGTAAAAGACTCGGCAGATACATAACTCACTACCGCAATTCCTTCTTTACTCCAGATAAACGTAATCAGCAGATTGTATTTTCATATAAACCGTTACCTGGGGCAGAAGATGCCATATATCGGCTAATTTCAGATATTACCATTTCAATGAAGTCGGTTGATTTTCTAAAAATGCCAGAATGCGTGATAAATGAAGTGTCGGTGTATCTAAATGATAAAGAACAATCAGTATACGATCACTTTCGTGAAGAGATGGTTCTTGAGCTTGCCAATGAGGAGATTGATGCCATGAATGCAGCAGTCCTTTCGGGCAAACTCCTTCAAATGGCAAACGGTGCTGTCTATGATGATGATAAAAATACTCATATTATCCATGACCGCAAGCTGGATGCTCTTGAAGATTTAATCGAAGGTGCAAACGGCAAACCTGTTCTTATTGCATATTGGTATAATCACGATTTAGAGCGTATTAAAGCAAGATTTAATGTTAGAGAAATTAAAACATCCAAGGATATCAAGGACTGGAACAACGGTGATATTTCTGTGGCGGTTATCCATCCTGCATCAGCAGGACACGGTCTCAATTTACAAAGTGGTGGTTCAACACTTATTTGGTTTGGTCTTACCTGGAGTCTAGAACTCTATCAGCAAACAAATGCAAGACTTTGGAGACAAGGACAAAATGAAACGGTGGTTATCCATCACATTGTTACAAAAGGCACGATTGATGAAGATGTGATGAGAGCCTTGAAACGAAAGGAAAAGACACAGTCCGATCTTATTAACGCTGTCAAAGCAAATCTGGGGAAAGCGAGGGGTGTTGTATGATGGATGCATTTGAAAAACTGGCAAATGCCATTATTCTACAGGCAGTCAAAGATTATCGTTTTGCTCTGAAAAGACTAGCAAAATACCCTCGCAATGATTCTGCTAGATATACGAAACGTGAGATTGAGCGTTTCTTTCATTCCGGGTATTTCACTACCCTGACATCCCTCGATCCTGATATGCTAATTAAAAAGCTACATGAGGAGGTGGTGCGATGACGGCAAAGGAATTCTTGAAACAAGCTTATCGCTTAAATGAGCTGATTAATTCCGATCTTGAGGAGTTGCAAAATCTAAGGGAACTCTCAAGAAGTGTTTCATCTCCTGTTCTTGAGGAAAAAGTCAGTAAAACAAAAAGTACTGATCCACCTTTTGAAAAATACGTGATTAGAATAGTAGATTTGGAGAAGCAGATACAACAAGAGGTGGAACGTTTAATAAAGCTTAAGTCAGATATTCGTGAAGCGATTAACCAGATGGAAAACGTGGATGAAAAGCTGCTTCTTCGCTACCGCTACATTAACTTTCTTAACTGGGAAGAAATCTGTGTCAACCTTAATGTTTCTATGAGAACTGTGCATAGACTTCACTCATCAGCCTTGCAGCATTTAAAGGTGCCTAAATAAAAGTTGGCACACTTTGGCACAGGTTGGCATACGATGACACTGTTTGTCCGTAGTGAAAGTTATATAATGGTAGTATGGAATATTAGCAAACAGAAGCCTTCACGGGAGCATTTCTCCTGCGAGGGCTTTTTCTATGGGCAAAAGGAGGTGTAGTATGCCAAGGAAACCTAAGCGACCATGCTCTTACCCTGGTTGTCCAGAGCTGACTGACAGACGTTTTTGTGAAGAACATGCTAAAAAGGAAGCTGCACGGTATGAAAAGTATGACCGCGATCCAGTAACTCGTAAGCGATATGGTCGTGCATGGAAGAGAATACGTGACCGCTACATTGCGGCTCATCCTCTTTGCGAGGAGTGTAAACGGCAAGGAAAGCTGACCTCAGCAACCGAGGTACATCACATTCTTCCTCTTGCAAGAGGAGGGACTCACGATAGAAGTAATCTGATGGCTCTTTGTACTCCTTGCCACTCTGCTATCACAGCAAGAGATGGAGACCGTTGGGGAACCCGGTAGGGGGAGTCAAATCTCCACAGCTTTTCATTTGTGTAACGGGCGTGGGGTAACGCGTGAAAATTCGCGGTTTCAAACAGGGTAATAGACCCATCAACGAAAAGAGGTGAGTGAATGGCCAAAGATGGAACAAATCGTGGCGGTGCCCGTATAGGCTCTGGTCAAAAAAAGAAACCACTTGCTGATAAAATTGCACAGGGTAATCCAGGTAAGAGAAAGCTAGAAATTATCGACTTCCAAAATACCGCTGATTTAAAGGGGCAGGAAATGCCAAAGCCAAGGGCCATGCTCTCGGCGGTGCAAAAGGACGGGAAAACCCTAGTAGCCAGCGAGATTTATGAAATTACTTGGAAATGGCTTGAGGAGCGAGGCTGTGCCCATTTGGTGCTCCCACAGCTTCTAGAACGATATGCCATGAGTGCGGCCAGATGGATACAGTGTGAGGAGGCGGTAACTGAGTTTGGCTTTCTTGCCAAGCATCCAACTACCGGCAATGCTATTCAAAGTCCTTATGTAGCTATGAGTCAGAACTTTATGAGTCAGACAAACAGATTGTGGATGGAGATTTATCAAATCGTTAAAGAGAATTGTGCTACAGAGTATTCTGGTTTAAACCCACAGGACGATGTGATGGAGCGACTGCTATCTGCCCGCAGAGGAAAATAAAGATGAGGAGATATGTAATGAGTAAAAGATATTTAACAGCTGAAAGTGTATGTGCTGGACATCCTGATAAACTATGCGACATCATAGCAGATAGCATTTTAGAAGCATGTTTACGTAAAGATAAAGCATCACGTGTCGCTTGTGAGGTAATGGCAACCAAAGGGAAAATTATCGTGGCGGGCGAAATCTCCTGCAGCGAGAAAATAGACATCCGATACATTGTTAGGAATGTCCTTAAAGAGATTGGATACAACCCTCTTAAATTCTTGATTTATGTATTTGTACACAAACAAAGTGTAGATATTGCAACTGGCGTGGATACTGCACTGGAAGTAAGAAATGGAATAAATGAACAGTATGGTTCGATAGGTGCTGGAGACCAAGGAACTGTGTACGGCTATGCTACAAAGGAAACAGGAGAAATGCTTCCCCTACCCCTTGTACTATCTCACAGGATTGTAAAGAGACTGGATGATTGCCGAAAAGGGAAACTGATAAAAGGTATCCACCCAGATGGTAAAGCGCAGGTGACGGTGGAATATGAAGGGGACACTCCAGTGCGAATAAAGACTATTGTGATATCGGTACAGCATGATAAGAATAAAACACAGGAAGAACTAAAGACAGATATCCTTAACAATGTCCTATGGCAGTGCTTTGAGGACTTCCCATTTGATGATGAAACAGAAATTCTCATTAACCCCTCTGGTAGATTTGTCGAAGGTGGTCCCGCTGCCGATACAGGCTTAACTGGTAGAAAAATTATGGTTGATACCTATGGAGGACTTGCATCCCATGGAGGTGGCGCACTTAGTGGTAAAGACCCCACCAAAGTTGACCGAAGCGGTGCCTATATGGCTCGGTACATTGCAAAGCATATCGTCTGGTGTGGTTATGCAAAGAGATGTGAAGTTAGTATATCCTATGCCATTGGTAAGGCAAATCCTGTAGCCTTTTCTGTAAATACTCTTGGCACAGGTATTGTTTCTGACGAAATATTAACTCTTGCTGCACAGGAGATTTTCAATTTAAGACCTGCGGCAATCATAGAGAAGTTGCGTCTAAGGAATGTGATTTACTCTGATACAGCTGTTTATGGTCACTTTAATAGTTGTCTATTCCCGTGGGAGGATGTAAATAAGTACAGTGAATTTAGAAAGGCGGTGGAAAAGTATGTTGATAGAGAAGATAAAAACTAAACAACTCATCCCCGCTGAATATAACCCAAGGAAGGATTTAAAACCGGGTGATCCGGAATATGAGAAACTTAAACGCTCCCTTGAGGAGTTTGGATATGTAGAACCCGTAATATGGAATAAGACCACAGGCAGAGTCATCGGAGGTCATCAGCGTTTGAAAATCCTGCTGAGTATGGGCATGGAGGAGATAGAATGCGTAGTTGTTGAAATGGATGAGCAAAAGGAGAAGGCGCTGAACATTGCACTAAATAAAATAAGTGGTGATTGGGATAAAGACAAATTAGCACTTCTCATCACGGACTTAAATGCTTCAGACTTTGATGTGTCTTTGACAGGTTTTGACCCAGGAGAGTTGGACGATCTTTTCAAGGATTCCCTTAAGGATAATATAAAAGAAGATGATTTCGATGTAGACAGCGAGCTGAAAAAGCCCGCTGTTTCGCATTTAGGGGATATTTGGCTACTTGGACAGCATCGATTAGTCTGCGGAGACAGTACAAAGAAAGACACCTTTGATGTCTTGATGGATGGGAAAACTGCTAATTTGGTAGTTACGGACCCTCCATATAATGTTAACTATGAAGGCACTGCTGGAAAAATCAAAAATGACAATATGGCTAACGAAGCGTTCTACGATTTCCTGCTTGCAGCATTTCAGAACACCGAAGCAGCGATGGCAAAGGACGCTTCTATTTATGTATTCCATGCGGATACCGAAGGACTCAATTTTAGAAGAGCATTCTCCGATGCAGGATTTTATCTTTCTGGTACTTGTATTTGGAAAAAGCAGTCCCTTGTTCTCGGTCGCTCCCCTTATCAATGGCAGCATGAACCTATTCTCTTTGGGTGGAAAAAGAAAGGCAAGCATAACTGGTATTCCGATAGAAAGCAGACCACCATCTGGGAATTTGAGAAACCGAAGAAAAACAGTGATCATCCTACGATGAAGCCAGTTGCACTTGTGGCCTACCCTATTTTGAATTCAAGCCTTTCTAATTGTATCGTGCTTGATCCTTTTGGTGGTTCAGGAAGCACACTGATTGCCTGTGAGCAGACAGATAGAATCTGCTACACCATTGAACTGGATGAAAAGTACTGTGATGTTATTGTGAAAAGGTATATTGAGCAAGTTGGAAACTCAGACGGTGTGTTTCTTTTAAGAGATGGTTCGAAAATAAGATATTGTGACCTGCCAGACGTTGCTACCGCCGATTAATGGAACAGTATTTTCTACAGAAAGATGCTCTAAATGACTTGATATTAACAGCCTTTAGAGTGATATATGTATGTACCGAAAATAGAAAGGCGGTATAAAAAATGCAGATAAACTATAATGTCACAGGAGCAAAAAGAAAAGAGCTAGTCAATGCAATCAGCCAAAAACTGAATGCTCCTGCAAGATATCTTGGAGCGCCTACATTTGCATATGAAGTGGCAGACTACAATATTGACAAAAACGGGGTAGTCAGAGGACCAGATAATTCTGAACTGGTTAATAATCTATTAGGCCTTCATGACTTTAAGGCGGTTACAGTAGAATTTGACACACCAATTCCAGCAGCAGAGCCTGTTCTTGAAAATATTCAAGTTCCTAATGAAGCGGCTCTTGGGGGTAGGGTAAGTCCAAATAGTGATTACGAAGAACCTCCCGTATACAGCGAATCAAATGAAACCGAAGAAGCTATTAGTTTGATTATTCAAATGCCGAGGGAGGGTTTTAGCGAAACTGCACTTGGTAACCTAAAAGGATTGGTAGAAAGCAAAGAAACCCTTATAAAGAAAGCACTTGATACTGACTCTATTCCCATTATCATAAATGAGGAATTTATAACCTTCCCTTGGTTCCAGAGTGAGTGCTCCGCAGAGGAGGTGAAGGCTTATACCCACTTTGTAACAGCACTTTGTGAAATGGCAAAGAAGCAGACCCGCGTCAACTCGACCGAGAAATCAGTGGAGAATGAAAAGTACGCTTTCCGTTGTTTCCTTCTAAGACTTGGATTTATCGGGCCAGAATACAAAACAGAACGAAAAATTCTCCTCTCCAAATTGTCGGGTAGCTCTGCCTTCAAAAGCGGAAGTGCCAAGCATGAGGAGGTGAGTGAATAATGAATATCATTCACCCAGAAATGCTAAAGCAACTTAGAAGTTATTACACTCCAGGAACTCGTGTCATGCTACTTAAGATGAATGACCCTTATACCAAGCTTCAGCCAGGAGATAAAGGTACGGTTACTAGTGTTGATGATATGGGAACTATCCACGTCAGTTGGGATTCAGGCAGTTCCCTTGGAGTGGTTTTTGGAGAGGATTTATGCAAGAAAATCGAAGAATAAAAATACACATTTTAAGCCCAATATGGCAGTAAATATGTAGATTTGTATTGCAGAATTGTCTTGCTATATAAGCCTTTTAGAGTGATATATGTACATGCCGAAAGGACAAACACACTTTAAAAGGAGCGAGACACGATGTTAAGTGCAAAATTCGGGATTGAGATTGAATTTACAGGGATTACAAGGGAAAGGGCGGCTAGAGTCGCTGCAGAGTTTTTGCAAGGCATTTACAGTGAAGGCGGGACTTACTACGACACCAAGAAGGTAAAAACTTCAGATGGTCGAGTGTGGAAGTTTATGTACGATGGGAGCATCAACTGCCAAAGAAAAGAAGGTAGAAGAAAAGTAGCTGCAGGTAGAGATTATAGTGTTGAGCTGGTTAGCCCAATACTAACCTATCGGGAGGACATTGAAACTTTGCAAGAGCTAGTAAGAAAGCTTCGCAAAGCTGGAGCCTTTACAAATACATCTTGCGGAATTCACATTCATCTAGACGGTGCTGAACATACCCCACGAAGCATTCGAAACTTTGTAAATATCATTGCAAGTAAAAATGACTTATTTTATAAAGCACTTCAGATTGCACCGCAGAGAATGAATTACTGCAAAAAGATGGACAGCATTTTGGTTGAGAAGATAAACCGTAAAAAGCCTAGAACCATGAGACAAATTGAGGACATTTGGTACGAGGGCTACAGCGAGAGTAGAAGCACTCATTATCACAACAGCCGCTACCATTTCCTCAACCTTCACAGCTTTTTTACCGGAAACCATACAGTTGAACTTAGAGGATTCAATAGCGAACTTCATGCAGGAAAGATAAGAAGCTACATTGTTCTAGCACTTGCCATCAACCACCAAGCCTTAACACAAAAGTGTGCATCAGCAAAGAAACCGCAGGTGGAAAACGAAAAATTTGCCATGAGAACCTATCTAAACCGAATTGGTTTCATTGGAGATGAATTTGCAAACTGCAGAGAACATTTGACAGCAGCACTTTCGGGTTCAGCTGCATGGCGGTTTCGGGCGGCCTGAGCTGCCCCTAACCCACAAAGCTAAGAAGGAGGATTACAATGAAGAATAAATTATATCTTGCCTATGGCTCCAACCTTAATCTAAAGCAAATGGCCGACAGATGCCCCACAGCGAAGGTGGTAGGAGCAAGTCAAATCAATGACCACCGCCTATTATTTAGAGGGGCACACGCGGGCGCTGTGGCGACAATCGAGCCTTTTGAGGGTGGCAACGTACCAGTTTTAGTTTGGGAGATTACACCGACCGATGAAGCGGCACTTGACCGTTACGAGGGATGGCCGTTCCTTTATCGAAAGGAAACAATAAAAGTGAAGTTGGGAAGCAAAACCGTCAAGGCGATGGTCTACATCATGAATGATGGTAGACCGCTTGGACAGCCGAGTTGTTATTATTACAGTACAATTTTAGAAGGCTATAAGAGTGCGGGCTTCGATGTGGAAATCCTGCGCAAAGCTACAACTGATTCAATAGAATCGGAGGAGGTAGCCAATGAATGAGATAATTAAGCAACAAATCCTTTCCATCCGAGAAAGTGGAGTCACAAATATGTTTGATGTGGACCGAGTACAGTATGAGGCAAATGAACGAGGGTTTTATGAATTGGTAGTCTATTTAATAGACCATAAAGCAGAATATGCCCATTTCATACTGACGGGTGAAGTGGATAAAAAGAAATAACTAAATCTAAATAGGATAGAGAAAAGGGCTTCATCTATAGGATTGAGGCTCTTTTCTTATGTCCTTTTCCATAAAAGGGGCGGTGTTTATGCGGAAACTGAAGAAATATAAGCCGACCGCCTTTATAGCTGAAGGGTCATATTACGATAAGGACGCTGCTGATTACGCTGTGGCTTTTATCGAAGCACTCTCCCATACGAAAGGTTCATGGGCAGGCAAGCCTTTTGAACTTATCGATTGGCAGGAGCAAATTGTCCGTGATTTATTCGGTATCTTAAAACCTAATGGATACCGGCAGTTTAACACGGCTTATATAGAAATACCTAAAAAGATGGGAAAAAGCGAGCTTGCAGCAGCAATCGCACTTCTCCTCACTTGTGGAGATGGTGAAGAACGAGCAGAGGTATACGGTTGTGCCGCAGATCGCCAGCAGGCATCAATTGTATTTGAAGTAGCAGCCGATATGGTGCGGATGTGTCCAGCGCTGAATAAACGAGTGAAGTTGCTGACTTCAACTAAACGACTGGTGTACCTGCCGACCAACAGCTTTTATCAGGTATTGTCGGCTGAAGCCTATTCAAAACACGGCTTCAATATACATGGTGTTGTTTTTGATGAACTTCATACTCAGCCAAATAGGAAACTATTTGATGTTATGACAAAAGGGTCTGGTGATGCGAGGACCCAACCGCTATATTTTCTTATCACCACTGCAGGGACGGATACCCAGAGTATCTGCTATGAAACACACCAAAAAGCGGTTGATATTATTGAGGGCAGAAAATACGATCCTACTTTTTATCCCGTAATCTACGGTGCCAAAGAAGAGGATGATTGGACTGATCCCAAAGTATGGAAGAAAGCAAATCCAAGCCTAGGAATTACAGTAAGTATCGATAAAGTTAGAGCAGCTTGTGAAAGCGCAAAACAGAACCCTGCTGAGGAAAATAGCTTTCGACAGCTGCGTCTGAACCAGTGGGTTAAGCAATCTGTCCGTTGGATGCCAATGGCAAAGTGGGATGCCTGTGCGTTTCCAGTAAAACCAGAGAGCCTTGAAGGTAGAGTATGCTATGGAGGACTTGATTTATCCTCTACCACTGACATTACAGCCTTCGTGCTGGTGTTCCCACCGGAAGATGAAACAGATAAATATACCGTTCTCCCGTATTTTTGGATGCCGGAGGATAATATTGACCTCCGAGTTCGACGAGACCACGTGCAATACGATCTTTGGGAGAAGCAAGGCTATATTTTAACCACCGAGGGAAATGTAGTCCATTATGGATACATTGAAAAATTCATTGAAGAACTGGGGGAAAAGTACAACATTCGAGAGATTGCTTTTGACCGCTGGGGCGCTGTTCAGATGGTGCAAAATCTTGAAGGGTTAGGCTTTACTGTAGTTCCTTTCGGTCAAGGTTTTAAAGATATGTCACCACCTACAAAGGAACTTATGAAATTGACATTAGAAGAAAGAATAGCACACGGCGGGCATCCAGTACTACGGTGGATGATGGATAACATCTATATAAAAACAGATCCGGCTGGAAATATAAAACCGGACAAGGAAAAAAGTACAGAAAAAATAGATGGAGCAGTGGCAACTATTATGGCACTCGACCGCGCCATCCGCTGTGGACCAGGTAATAGTGGAGACTCGGTGTATGACGAGAGAGGTTTAATAATTCTATAAATTTCAATGATTGTTTGTGGTGTAATTCTTTCAATTTGGAGGTGAGGCCTATGAATTTATTAAAAGGACTGTTTCGTTCAAGGGACAAACCGCAAAACCGTGTGGGTAGCGCATTTTCCTTCCTATTCGGCGGTACATCATCTGGCAAAACAGTAAATGAGCGTACTGCAATGCAAGCAACAGCGGTGTATGCCTGCGTAAGAATACTAGCTGAAGCTATTGCTGGACTGCCACTACATGTATATAGATATCGTTCTGATGGAGGTAAAGAAAAGATTCCTTTCCACCCTTTGTATTACCTTCTTCATGATGAACCAAATCCAGAGATGACTTCATTTGTGTTTCGAGAAACACTGATGAGTCATCTTTTACTTTGGGGCAATGCTTATGCACAGATAGTTCGAAATGGTCGTGGCCAGGCAATTGCGCTTTATCCTCTACTTCCTAACAAGATGGAAGTAAGTCGAGCATCAAATGGTGAACTGGTTTATACCTACTACCGGGATACAGACGAAAGTGGCCTGAATCCAAAGGGCGGGTATGTCACACTTCGCAAAGATGATGTACTTCACATACCAGGCTTGGGCTTTGATGGACTCATTGGCTATAGCCCTATTGCTATGGCAAAAAATGCAATCGGTATGTCACTTGCTACCGAAGAATACGGTGCGGCATTCTTTGCTAATGGAGCCAATCCCGGCGGTGTGCTGGAGCACCCAGGAGTAATTAAAGACATACAGAGAGTCAAGGATAGCTGGAATAGTGCTTACCAAGGCACAGCTAAGGCACATAAAATCGCTGTATTGGAAGAGGGCATGAAGTTTCAAGCCATCGGTATACCTCCAGAACAGGCTCAGTTTTTAGAAACACGGAAATTTCAAATCAATGAGATTGCAAGGATTTTCCGTGTGCCTCCTCATATGGTGGGAGATCTTGAGAAATCTAGCTTCTCTAATATCGAGCAGCAGTCTTTGGAGTTTGTAAAATACACTCTCGATCCGTGGGTGGTGAGATGGGAGCAAAGTCTCCAGCAATCGCTTATTTTGCCTTCTGAGAAAACATCAGTATTCATCAAGTTCAATTTAGATGGTCTGCTTCGCGGCGATTATCAAAGCCGAATGAATGGCTATGCTATTGGGCGACAAAATGGCTGGATGTCAGCTAATGATATCCGTGAATTGGAGGACATGAACCGTATCCCAGCTGAGGAAGGTGGCGATTTATATCTGGTTAACGGAAATATGACGAAATTGGCTGACGCAGGAGCGTTTGCCAAAACCGAAGGAGGTCAGTAAATGAAGAAGTTCTGGAATTGGGTGCGAGATTCTGATGAAGGGCGCACTCTCTATTTAAATGGAGTGATATCCGAAGAAACGTGGTGGGGTGATGAGGTCACACCTAAGATGTTCAAAGATGAACTGCTGGCTGGCACCGGTGATATTACAGTGTGGATTAACTCTCCTGGCGGGGATGTGTTTGCAGCAGCTCAGATTTACAACATGCTTATGGACTATACAGGAAAGGTCACTGTAAAAATTGACGGGCTTGCGGCAAGTGCAGCTTCTGTTATTGCAATGGCGGGTGGAGATGTATATATGTCGCCGGTATCCATGATTATGATTCATAACCCTTCGACTATTGCCATCGGTGATAGCGAGGAAATGCTACGAGCTAAAGCTCTATTAGATGAGGTTAAGGAAAGTATTATTAATGCCTATGAGTTAAAGACTGGTCTTTCCCGAACAAAGCTTTCTCATCTGATGGATGCAGAATCATGGATGAATGCAAATAAAGCCATCGAACTGGGTTTTGCAGATAAGATCATGTTTATGGAAAATGAAACACCGGATTTGACGGATAGCCTTATCTTTAGCAGGATGGCGGTTACTAACTCACTTATTAGCAAACTACCTAAAAAACAAAAACAAAAAACAGGTACACCTATAGAGTCGCTGGATAAGCGGCTTTCTTTAATTTCTCACTAATTTAAAGGAGGAAATAACAATGAGTAAAATTCTTGAATTGCGCGAGAAACGCGCTAAGGTTTGGGATGCGGCGAAGGCATTCCTTGATTCAAAACGTGGCGGTGATGGATTGTTATCCGCAGAGGACACACAAACCTATGAAAAGATGGAAGCTGAAGTTGTTGCACTTGGTAAGGAAATAGAACGTTTGGAACGTCAGGCGGTTATTGACTTAGAACTTTCCAAAGCCACTAGTAGCCCTATTACAAACACACCGTCCAAACATGCTGAAGATAAGACAGGACGTGCGTCTGCAGAGTACAAGAAAGCATTCTGGAATGCTATGCGTACTCGTGCAGGTGAAGGCCTTGATGTAAACGTAAGAAATGCCCTTCAAATCGGTACAGACTCCGAGGGTGGTTATCTTGTGCCTGACGAGTTTGAACGTACCTTAGTAGAGGCTCTTGAGGAAGAGAACATTTTCCGTTCACTGGCCAATGTTATCAATACATCTTCTGGTGATAGGAAAATTCCTGTTGTAGCTACAAAAGGTACTGCTTCTTGGGTGGATGAAGAAGGCACTATCCCAGATAGCGATGATAGTTTCGGACAGGTTTCTATAGGAGCTTACAAACTCGCTACCATGATCAAAGTTTCCGAGGAGCTTCTTAACGATTCTGTGTTCAATCTTGAAGCCTACATCTCTAAGGAGTTTGCAAGGCGTATCGGTAACAAAGAGGAAGAAGCTTTCTTTACCGGTGATGGATCTGGAAAACCGACAGGTATCCTTGCTTCTACAGGTGGTGCCCAAATTGGTGTGACTACTGCAGGTGCTACGGCAATCACTATGGACGAGGTTCTTGATCTGTTCTATTCATTAAAGGCACCTTACCGTAATAAGGCTGTATTCGTTATGAACGACGCCACTGTAAAAGCAATCCGTAAACTAAAGGATGGTCAAGGACAGTACCTATGGCAACCTTCCTTACAGGCAGGTACACCGGATACTATCCTCAATCGACCATTGTATACTTCTGCATATATGCCAACTATTGCTGCAGCTGCAAAGAGTATCGCATTTGGTGATTTTAGTTATTACTGGGTAGCTGATCGTCAGGGTCGTGTATTTAAGAGGCTTAATGAACTTTATGCTGTTACTGGTCAAGTAGGCTTTGTTGCTACTCAGCGTGTGGATGGAAAATTAATTCTACCTGAAGCCATAAAAGTACTTCAGCAGAAAGCTTAATGGAGGTGCGTTATGAGCTATAACACTAAGAATTATACCGAACAAGGCGGAGAAAAAACTGTTATAGGCGGAACACTTGAAATCAAGGAAGGAGCCTCGGTAACGGGGCTCTCCGCCGATCCGCTTCTCGTGGCAACAGAGGAGACTCTTGGTGGTGTAAAAGCCGCCGCTGCTGATGAGGGTGATACTGTCGAAATCAAAATTGGTGAAGATGGTAAGCTGTATGCTCCAACATATCCTACCGATGCTACGGAGTCAGTCTCTGGGCTGGTAAAAATGGCTGCTAATCAAGCCGACAGCATAGCTGAGGATACAGCCACTCTTGTCACAGATTTTAATGCTCTGCTCGCTAAACTAAAAGCGGCTGGGTTAATGGCTACAGACGAAGAATGACCGGAAGGAGGCGGACGGCATGACAACTGATAATCTTCTTCCTAAAGTAAAAGCAAATCTGATCCTGACGCATGACGCAGACGATGGACTTCTGCTGCATTACATCAAAGCCGCCGTCTCTTATGCGGAAAGTTATCAGCATGTTGCTGAGGGTTATTACACTGAAAACATCATGCCCCCAACAACTGAACAGGCAGTAATCATGTTGTCGAGTCATTTCTACGAAAGCAGAGATGGCTCGACGGCTGGTTTCTTCGCCGATAGCGTACAGGCGGGGCAGCAGGTTTGGAACACAGTGAACCTACTACTTAGACTAGACCGGGATTGGAAGGTGTAAATTATGAGTTTTGGAAAGATGAACACCTTTATTGATATCATCAGTACAGAGCCTATTAAAGACAAGGATGGTTTCGCTGCTATAGGCGATAACATACTTGCCAGTGTACGTGCCTACAAGGAAGATCGGCATGGCAGTGAGCGGTGGGCAAATAGGGCATCATTTTCTTCTGCAACTTCCCTATTTAGGTTTAGAAAAATATCTGGCCTTAGGGTGACCAGTGAAATGGTCATCGTTTGTGATGATGGCAGATATCAGATTTTAAGTGTTGATGATGTTAGAAACCGAGGTATGTATGTCGAGGTTTTAGCAGAAAAGATAGAACCAACCGTGAGGTGATGGATATGGCAAAAGTGAATATAAAGATGCCAGAAGAATTCCTTTTAAAGGTATCACGATTAGCTGACCAGACCGATGTAATTCTTCCTAAGGTTCTGGAAGTTGGCGGTGAAGTGGTACTGGATAAAGTTAAGGGAAATCTAAGTAAAGTGATATGTAAGAATACAAAATATCCATCCAAAAGCACTGGGGAGCTACTATCTTCACTAGGACTTTCAAGTGCAAAGCAAGATAGAAACGGAAACTTCAATGTCAAAGTTGGCTTTGCCGAGCCACGTTCTGATGGTGAGAGCAATGCTAAAATTGCCACAATCATTGAATATGGTAAGCATGGTCAGCCTGCAAAACCCTTCCTAAAGCCTGCGAGAACTGCATCTAGGAAACCTTGTATCAATGCGATGATCGCAAAGCTTGAGGAGGAGATTGATAAAATATGAATATCTTAGAGGAGCTAAATACACTTCTGACAGCAATACCTATCCCCGTAGAAACCGGGGTTTTTTCAGGTTTGGCACCGGATGAGTACGTGGTGATACTCCCACTTTCGGATGTTTTTGAAGTTCATGCGGATAACCGACCTTGCTTTGATGTGCAGGAAGCACGGATATCACTATTTTCCAAGAGCAACTACTTAGAGCGGAAGAGACAGATTACAGCGGCTTTGTTAAACGATGATTTTACAGTGACTGAGCGTAGATATATTGGTCACGAGGATGATACTGGATATCATCATTACGCCATCGACGTGGCGAAAAACTATGGAATGGAGGAATAACATATGGCAACTATCGGTTTGGATAAACTGTACTATGCAAAAATAACCGAGGACTCAAATGGCGAGGAAACCTACGGTGTGCCTTCGGTACTCGCAAAAGCCATTACTGCCGAACTTTCGGTAGAATTGGTGGAAGCAATTCTGTATGCCGATGATGGTGCTGCCGAGGTTGTGAAGGACTTTAATAGCGGTACACTCACTCTCGGTGTAGATGACATTGGCCCGACAGTAGCAGCAGATCTAACTGGTGCGTCCACCGACGACAACGGGGTATTAATTTCTGCAAGTGAGAGTGTAGGTACACCTGTTGCAGTGGGGTTTCGTGCACAAAAGGCCAATGGAACATATCGATATTTTTGGTTGTATCGCGTTAAGTTTGGACTACCAGCGACCAACTTACAGACAAAAGCGGATTCCATTACCTTTTCTACACCTACTATTGAAGGAACAGTTATGCGCAGGAACAAGCTGGATGGGTTGGGCAAGCACCCATGGAAAGCAGAAGTCACAGAAGGCGACCCCGGTGTTTCATCGTCCACCATAACAGGCTGGTTCACTGAAGTTTATGAACCCGTATATACACCTGAACCATAGGAGGAGAAATGATGGATAATGAGAGAAGTGCCACAATCAAAATAGGTGACAAAGAGTATGAACTGGTTTTAACTACACGTGCAACAAAGGCAATTGCTGGTCGTTACGGTGGTCTTGAAAATCTTGGAGAAAAACTGATGAAATCAGAAAACTTTGAGATGGCACTGGACGAGATAGTTTGGCTAATCACACTGCTTGCAAACCAGTCCATTTTAATTCGCAATCTTAAGAATAAGAACGCACCAGAAGAATTGTTGACAGAGGAAGAAGTGGAGCTTCTTACCTCACCGCTTGATTTGGCGGAATATAAAAGTGCAATCACCGAAGCAATGTTCAAAGGTGCAAAGCGCAACGTGGAAAGTGAGGAAGAAACTCCAAAAAACGTGGAAGTCGGGTAACGGACGCTGAAGTCTTTACCCGACTTTATTATTATGGAACAGTTCAGATGGGCATGGACGCAGAGGAATTCTGGCTTATGCCAATTGGACTGTTTTTTGATTTATGGGCTTGCCACAAGCAATGGCATGGGATCGAAAAGCCGAAGAAAACTCGAACGATTGACGATATTATCCCACCAGGCATATAGGAGGAGGTGAAGGTATGGCGGACAATTTTGGATTGAAAATAGGCGTCGAGGGCGAGCGTGAGTTTAAGAACGCCCTACGAGATATCAATCAGTCCTTTAAGGTGCTGGGCAGTGAAATGGCACTTGTGACCAGTCAGTTTGATAAAAACGATAAATCTATCCAGTCGGTCACTGCTCGTAATGCGGTTTTGAATAAAGAAATCGACGCACAGAAAGAAAAGATTTCAACCCTTAAGGCCGCTCTTGATAATGCCACCTCCTCTTTCGGTGAAAATGACCGCCGCACTCAAAACTGGCAGATTCAGCTGAACAGAGCTCAGGCAGAACTCAATAATATGGAGCGTGAACTTCAGCAGTCTGCGGTTGAAGCAGATAATCTCGGTGAAGAGTTAGACAACTCAGGCAAAAGTGCGGAAGATTCTGGAGGTAAATTTGAAAAGCTTGGTGGTATACTCAAGGGCATCGGTGTGGCTATGGGCACAGTTGCAGTTGCTGCTGGAGCTGCTGCTATAAAATTGGGTAAAGAGGTAGTTACCCAGTTTGGGGAATTGGAGCAAAACCTAGGTGGCTCAGAAGCAGTCTTTGGAGCGTATGCTGCTTCAATTCAAAAGACCGGTGAAGAAGCCTATAGAAATCTCGGAATTTCCCAAAGTGAGTATTTGGCAACAGCTAATAAAATGGGTGCATTGTTCCAAGGCTCTGGCATTGAACAGCGAAAAAGTCTTGAATTGACAGAAAAAGCGATGCAACGTGCAGCAGATATGGCATCCGTTATGGGTATAGATATGTCTTCTGCCATGGAAGCGGTTACGGGAGCGGCAAAAGGCAACTTTACCATGATGGATAACTTAGGTGTTGCCATGAATGCTACAAACATCGAAGCTTATGCTCTTGCTAAGGGACTAGATTTCACTTGGAATACCGCTACACAAGCGGAAAAAGCGGAAGTCGCAATGCAGATGTTTTTTGAGAACACACAGCAGTATGCCGGAAACTTTGCGAGAGAGTCAACTGAGACCATTTCTGGTTCTATTGGGTTATTACAAGCTGCACTTGGCTCTTTTACAGCAGGACTCGGTAACGCTAATGCAGACATGACAAATTTGACGGAAAATCTTGTGGATGCATTCCGTGCAGTCGTTAAAAATATCGTGCCTGTTTTAGAAAACATCGTAACCGCACTACCGCCTGCGTTCGATGCGATATTAACAGCAATAGGTGACTTGCTTCCGATGTTGTTGGAAACTGTAACGAGCCTGTTCACGCAGGTGTTGGAGACACTCTTGAACTTATTGCCTGAACTGATTCCAGCGGCAGTAGATGCAGTAATGACGATTGTCGGTGCGTTGATTGATAATCTTCCACTGCTCATAAATGCAGCAATAGAACTGGTAACCGCACTTGTGGAGGGTATTGGCATGGCTCTACCGCAACTGATACCCGCAGCAGTTTCGGCAGTCACGCAGATTGTTCAAGGATTAATTGATAACCTACCACTTATTTTGGATGCCGCTTTACAGTTGATAATAGGATTAGCACAGGGATTGGTAGATGCAATACCTCAACTAACATCTGCCTTACCTGTCATCATAAAAGCAATAGTGGATTTTATAGTGGAGTCCATTCCACAGATTATTGATGCAGGTATTCAATTATTGACTTCACTGGTTACAGCACTGCCTACTATCATCACAGCAATCGTGGAAGCAATCCCGCAGATTATCGACAGTATTATCAGTGCAGTTATTGGGTCAATTCCATTGATTATAGATGCGGGCATACGTCTATTAATATCGCTCATACAGGCACTCCCACAAATTATCACTACTGTGGTTGGGGCTATTCCGAAAATAATAACATCCTTGGTAAACGCTATTGTAGGTAACATCGACAAGATCATCTTGGCCGGTGTTCAGCTGTTTGTGGCATTAATTGCGAATCTTCCAAGGATAATCGTAGAGATCGTCAAGGCTGTACCTCAGATTATCTCAGGATTGGTCAATGCTTTTACAAGTTATATAAGCCAGATGGCTAAAGTAGGTGGAAACTTAATCAAAGGTCTGTGGCAAGGTATTTCAGATGCAGGTGCATGGCTATGGAGTAAAATCTCTGGATTTTTCGGCAATGTTGTATCAAAGATTAAGAATTTCTTCGGCATCAGTTCACCTTCAAAGCTATTTGCTGGAATTGGCCACAATATGGGTGAAGGTATCGGTGTAGGTTTTGAGGATGCAATGACAGCAGTTTCAAGGGATATGCAAAATGCTGTACCAACTAGTTTTGATTTTAATTACAGAGGTTTATCTGGGCAAGGGAATGCCAATGGTACAAATATCACTCAAAATATCTCTGTTGTGTCACCAAAGCCTCTATCTGAAAAAGAATTAGCCAGGGAATTCAAAAATCTGTCTCGCAAACTGGCACTAGAATATTAAAGGAGGTCTGGCAGTGGAACTTACTTATATTAACTCAAGCGGTGAGAGTATCACCCTAAAACAAAGCCGCCCGTATTTTCTTACCAAGATAGACGGAACAGGCAACATACGCCAGACCGTTAATACATTTAAGGCACCGGATCAAGACGGTGCTTTTTATATTTCCTCCACACTGGATATGCGTAATATCACGCTAGAAGGTACGGTCGTAGCGGATTATCTTGACGAGGCTTATGTACGGAGACAGAGATTTCTTAAGATATTTACTCCAAAAATGCGAGGGACTCTTTTGTATCGTGGACGGCAAATTGCTTGTGTGGTAGAGGAAGCAGGTTTTACTGTTTCTACTAGGCAACGCATACCAAACTTCTTTGTAAGTTTACTATGTCCATCCCCTTTCTTCGAAACATTAGATGAGGTGAGAGAGGAACTGGCATCATGGATACCTCTGTTTGAGTTTGAACTGGAATTACCAGTAAGTGGTATGGAGTTTGGAATGCGCCAACCGAGTCAAATCATCACAGTAGAAAACATTGGAGATGTATCTTGTGGATGCGAAATCGTATTTCGAGCACTGGGTACGGTTACCAACCCTGAACTACTAAACATAGACACGGGAGAATATATCCGCCTTCTCACTACAATGAGTGCTGGTGATGAACTTCGTGTGTATACCCATTTCGCTGGTAAGCGTGTGGTTCAGGTTGTAGGGTCAACGGTTACAAATGCTTTTTCACTATTGGACACCAATTCAACGTTTTTTCAGCTTGCTGCAGGTACTAACACACTGCGCTATGACGCTTCAGTTAATATGGAACTGTTGGAGGTCAGTATTTACTTTCGTCCACAATTTCTGGGGGTGTGAGTATGGAACTATATATCTTTAATACAAACCGGGAGCTTGTGGGCATCGTGGAATCTTTCGAATATCTTCGATGGACACGGCGTTATTCTCAGTGTGGTTCATTTGAATTAAAAGCCATAGCCACACAAGAGAATGCCGAACTTCTAAAAGAAGGAAATATCATTTGGAAGAACGATGATGAAGAAGCTGGGATTATTGAGCATCTTTCCTTGTCTCAGACGGATCAGGAATTTATTACGGTAAGTGGTCGCTTTGCCACGTCCTTTCTTGCTAGACGCATTGTATGGCAAACGGAGAAATTGTCCGGTGACATTTCTGATTGTGTGGAGCAACTTATAGAAAATAACCTTATCAAACCTTCTGATGTAGCAAGAAAGATCAGCGGTATATCCTTTTCATCTCCAAGCCTGGATATACCCATTAGCACCCAAATTTCATACCGCAACTTGATGGACGCAGTGACGGAACTATGTGAAGTTTCGGAGGTTGGTATCAAGACTATTTTTACTCCTGAAACAGGGGTTTTTACAATAATGCTGTATAAGGGGACTGAATCACAGGCAGTGTTCTCTAAGGAGTATGAGAACCTAACTGAGCAGGTTTATACAGTAAGTGCAGCAGATTTTGCTAACACCGCTCTTGTTGGTGGGGAGGGCGAAGGTGCAGGGCGGACATTTGTAGCAATTACAAGTGGATCAGGAGAATCTCGACATGAGATTTTTGTGGATGCTAAAGACCTACGGGCAGAAGATTTTGGAGTGGATTATATCAATACGCTGATTTTTCGTGGGCAGAGCAAGCTAAATGAGCAAGTAATACGTTATTCATTTGATACATCAGTTAACCCACATGGCAACCTGACTTATAAGGTAGACTTTGACCTTGGGCAGGTTGTTAAGGTTATTTCCAAAGCATGGGGTGTATCTATGACAACACGAATCGCTGAAGTGGAGGAGACATATGACGCGGACGGTCAAAGCATCAGTGTAGTATTCGGAAAGAGCGAGCTAACAATAGCTCAAAAAATTCGCTCTGATATGAGTGAGATTAAAACTGCATTATCTGCCCCAACTGGCATCTCTGATATTGCAGAAGCGTTAGGCAATGTGTCAGAAACACTTGGAGATATTCATGACCTTGACCCCAATATCCAAGGAGATACTGTTACCGATAGTATCAACAATCTGTTTGGGAAACTGCCCTCACTTGAGGTAATTGTTGGAGAAGGAGCTATATCGATCGGTCAGTATGCCCTGCACCATATGAGCCCTGGAGATGCCTTTTACTTCACCTCGTGGAGCGGCAACAAATTCAGTGATCAGCCAAGTGATGACGGGCATGTCTTTCTGGTAAAGCATAGCGGGGATAACACGGGAAACGGATATCAGCGGGCAATGGGATTTTTTATATCTCGCAACACCATGACGTTTTATGTGATATCTGTTTTTGTGTTTAACAATCCGTCTGGTGAAGCGAACTGGTTAAATATTAATAACGATCCAATAACTACAGCACGGATTGCAAATGGAGCGGTCACTGGTACAAAGATTGCAGAACGAACGATTACAGCAACTAAAATCTCCTCTGCGTTTACTGATTACTCTATGACAGAACAAAACACAGGGCGTCTATGGATAGATGGTAAGGCAATATATCGAAAAGTAGTAAACCTCGGCTCCCTTCCCAACGCTACTCCTGGGAGTGTAGCCCATGGCATAGCAAACCTAAGTACAGTTGTTAGTTTATCCGGCTTTGCAACAAATGGCACCACCTTCTTGCCACTACCGCTTGCACGGTATAACAACTTTGCTTCACAAATCGGTCTCTATGTGGATAAAACAAATGTCGTTGTTGAACCTGGTATTGACCGGACAGATTATACGGGCTACGTGGTTATCGAGTATACGAAAACCATCTAGGAAGGAGGAATTTTTGTATGGAGAAAAGCGGATTTTTCAATTCATCCGATGGAGATAGAGTCTATGATGCCACGGATTTTGCAGCATACTTTGGAAGTCTTGTTTCAAACGGGATATTTTATAAAACAGCTACAAATCTGCAGGTATCACCAGGGATGGGATTGGCAGTAAGCGTGGCGGCTGGAAGTGCGTGGATTAATGGATATAGATATGAGAATACAGATGCGTTAAATATGCCTCTCACTACAGCGCACGGTAGCAATCCACGCATTGACCGGATTGTTGTTCGCTTAAGCCAAATCAGCAGGAATATTCAGCTTGCAGTTGTTACAGGGACTCCAGCTGCTACACCAGTGGCCCCAGACTTAACAAGAACCAGCGATGTATATGAACTCGGTATTGCAGACGTTCTTGTACCTGCTGCAGCTACATCAATAGCAGCAAATAACATTACTGATACCAGATTAAACACCAGCCTTTGTGGGTTAGTGAACTCATTGGTATCGGCGGTTTACGAGTGAGGTGAATTTCTATGGCAACCTATCAAGCGATAAATGCTTGTACATGGCGTAATGGCAGTTGGATTGCGGGTGTAACCGACTACGTTCGACAAGGGGTTTATGCCCCAGCCAATAATTATGAGAATGTTGGTGCCATGTTATTTGACCTTACAAGTATTCGAAATACCTATGCAAACTATTATCCTACCTCTGCCAGTATTCGTCTTGTTAGGATAGCTGCAGGTGATTGGGGTTCAGCCAGAACGATAACACTATATGCTGGAAATGCATATGGTTTGCCATCTCCTAGTTCGGGTACCAGCATATCCGGGAGTAGACCTACGAAAGTTACTTCTGGATATAGCTATACTGTTTCTGCCGGACAGGGTACAAAGGATATCGCAATTTCCACCGCACTCATTGATTCCATCGGTAGTGGAGCTAGTAATTGTTTATTCATGGATGCTGGCTCCAGCACACTAAACTATATGGGATTTCGAGCCAGAGATGATTTAAGCCAGATAGTGTTAACCATTAACTGGGCAATAAGAACCACAGCTTGTAGTGCTCCGACATCCTGTTCATTGAGTGCAACCCTCTCGGAGGACAATGTTACATTATCATGGAGTGGTGCTTCCGGTGGTACAAATAATGCCATCTCCTCCTACGAGATACAGTATAGTGATTCTGCTGACAATTTGAATTGGGGATCGTGGACAGCACTAACTACAGTAACCACCACGGCCACTAGTGGCAGCTTGTCAGTTGCACCACCATCAACACGGGGTAATTATCGTAGGTTTCGGGTGCGAACTCGGGGGGCAGCAGGAGCAAGTTATTATTCAGGCTGGAGAGTATCGTCGAACTCTGTTCGCAGAAACACAGTTCCTAGCCCACCAACTACAGTGACTGCTACTCCAATCAATTATAGTGATGAAACAATCACGCTTACTTGGAGCGGTGCTTCTGGAAGTACGAGTGCAATCAAGGGATACCAGATTGCCAGTAGAACATCTACGGATAACAGCACATGGAGTCCATGGAACGTTCTAACCATATTGGCCTTATCGGCCAGTGGAGGTAGTTATAATCCTAACGTGTCACGAGTTCCAGGAACATATACTCAATTTGGTGTATGGACGATAGATAATCTCGATGTCTATTCCTCGGAAAAAATCAGTAATAGCATTTACTGTGATATCACGGCTTGTGGAGCACCGACTGCTTGCTCGGTAAGTTCAACTTTAGCTGAAGGAAATGTTACTCTTTCGTGGAGTGGTGCATCCAGTGGAGCAGGCAACACCATCACATCCTATGAGATTCAATATAGTGACTCGGCAGATAACAGCACATGGGGAGCATGGACAGCATTAACAATAGCGGTTACCTCAACAACAAGTGGCAGCGTAGTTGTTAGCCCACCGACAACTCGCGGTTATTACCGTAGGTTTAGAGTTAGGACACGTGGCACGGCTGGAGAGAGTTTTTATTCTGACTGGACTATATCTAGCAACACTGTCCGCAGAAATACACTGCCCATTCCGCCTACTTCTTTCACTGCTACTCCTCCAATATATGAGACGAATACAGTAACTCTTATGTGGAGCGGAACGATACCGGGAACCAGTGCCATCAAGCAATATGTTATTCAACAAGCTACATCAGCAGACGGTATAAATTGGTCGGTATATGAAGCATTGACTACTATTATTTCAAGTGCTACTTCAGGTACCCATCAGGTAAATGCTTCCCCGGTACCTGGAATGTATACCCGCTATCGAATAAGCGTAACAGATACACTTGATGCAGTTTCAAGCCATGTGGTTAGTAACACGGTAAAGAAAAACAGTCCGCCTGCTGCTCCGATCATCGTCAGTCCTATGACCGGAAAGTCTACTTATAACACTACACCACGCTTTATGATTACTACAGGCACTGAACCAGACGGTCAGACACAGATTGTGGAAGTAAAGATTGATTCAGATGAGTGGGTTAATAGTGTGGATAATCCTGAGAGATTTTCTACGAGTGGCTATCTGGGAAATGGTGTTAGTACGGTGTACCAAGCGGAACCGCTTGCAGTAGGAAACCATACTGTAACCTTCCGCTGTCTTGATAGTGATATTGAGTCGGCAAGCACAGAAGTTGTCAGGACATTTACTATATTACCGCCACCTTTTGAAACGATTACTGCAAATGAGACTGTTGTAAAGGCAGCACATATTCAGACGCTTCGAACCGCTTTAAATATAGTGCTAAGTTATTACAACTTATCCCCTGTAATTTGGAGTGAAGAGATTATTGCGGGAAGAACAACAGTTAAAAAATGGCCATTTCACATTACTGAAATCCGAAAGGCTATTGATACTATCATTACAGTGGTTAATGGTTTTGACTCTTCTGCAGCATTTGATATACCACCTGTGACATGGCTCCCTATTGGAACAGGGCGTCCAAAGGCGGATGTGATGCAACAAATCCACGATCTTATACTGATGCTGTAAGGTGTGTGATACGGCAACAGCACTCTTGTATTTTACAGGGGTGCTTTTTTAAATACACAAATTAATGTAATGGAGGTGTTTACAGTGAAAGAGATTTGGAATTGGATACAGTTAGCTTTTGCGGCTGTTGGTGCTTTTCTTGGATGGTTTCTCGGCGGGTTTGACGGATTTCTATATACACTGGTCACTTTTGTAGCTATTGATTATCTGACAGGAGTCCTTTGTGCGATTACAGATAAAAAGCTGTCCAGCGAAATTGGTGCCAAGGGAATTTTCAAAAAGGTGCTCATCTTTGTAATGGTAGGTATCGCTCATATTCTTGATACACAAATTTTGGGGAGTGCAGGATACGATGGCAGCGCTTTGCGAACAGCGGTAATCTTTTTCTACCTAAGTAACGAGGGTGTATCCATTTTGGAGAATGCAGGTCATATTGGGCTACCCATCCCAGAAAAACTAAAGGCGGTTCTTAAGCAACTACATGGTCATGATGAGGAACCTCCTAAGCCAGGTGATGAAATATGATTGACTTAACAAAAGCGGTAACGGTATTCATTGGTCGACGCGGTGAACACAATTACCGAAATATTGAGTTTGATGTATCAAGCCTACTGGAAGATAACTACCCAAGTGCCTCCTTAAATGCGATTTACAAAAGGCCTGATGGGGTTGCATATCCGGTAGTCACGAACTACGCTGATGGTGTCCTTACATGGCAGCCCAATGCAACGGACACATCATTTGTTGGTGTTGGTCGGCTTGAAATAAGGGTTACTTATGGTGATGTGGTTGGAAAGAGCGCAAGAATACTAACCATAGTCGAGGATGCTCTTGTGGATGGAATTGCTGAACCACCAGAACCTCCAGCACAGGAATGGTTAAATAAAGTGCTTTCAGCTTTAGCTGAACTGGATATTGATGAAATAAATAATCTGCTCAACCTCACTTACAATCTATTAAACAACAACTATGATTTGCTAAATACAACACACAATTTGGTTGAGGATACCCGCGAAAATTTATATAGGCGGACAGGTATTCTACTAAACCATTTGCATCCAATAGAAACAGCTAGTGCACCGGATATGATTAGCCGGAGGGCAGCCATCACATTTAGCAATATAGCAAATGGAAACAATGTAGTGATTGGCATGATAACATATACCTTCGTTACAGCTTTGGGTAGTCCAGCTGCAAATAATGTGCAGGTTCTAATTCAAGACACCCTTCGTAATACAGTTAAGACACTTGCTAGAGCTATAAGGGGCATTGATGACGAAATGAATATTGCCTATGGAATTGGGACTGATCCAAATCCAATTTGTACAGCTTACTGGACAAGTCAAAGGTTTTCCATAGGTAGTACTACCGTTGAGGCAGGTGAGAGCCTTTTTCTACTTGAAAGAGCAGAAAATGTGACTTCCGTAATACCTCTCTCATCCACAGCAACGGCTATTATTAGTGACTTCACCCGTTCGGCCTATTCAAGATATATTTTGTCGGGTAATGTCTCGGGTTCAGGCGGTGCAAACAGTGTCCGTGGTCCTTTGCACACGATATTACCTATTAATAGTGTGGTTATTGGCGGTCAGGGCGTAGAATTGTATACGACGGCTTATGATTGCCATTTGATAACTCTTTGTCGTCAATCGGATACTAGTGAAAAGGAACTGGACTTGTATATTTCTAATGATGAGGAGACGTTCACCAGAATTCAACGGAGCACACCTGTCGGATCGAATACTTCAGCAGAATCCTTGCACATTCATATTCAAATGCGGCAGGCCAGAGTTCCAGCCGGTTATGGACTGTATATCTGTATGGGAAGTGATGGAACATCATCAAATGCTTATTGTGATTTAAAGTTTACCTATCACCTGTACCCTGTCCATCTTACACCTGAGCCAAATGATTAAATGTTGAGGTGATTATAATGAAATTATACAAACTAATACTTACGAACAATGCCTGTTACAAAGCAGGCAAAACAATAAAACCGAAGGGTATAATGGTTCATTCAACAGGGGCTAACAACCCATGGTTGAAGAGATATGTTGGTCCAGATGATGGTTTGCTCGGAAAGAACCAATACAATAATCATTGGAATCAGGATAAACCCGGAGGTCGTCAAGTTTGCGTCCATGCTTTTATTGGTAAATTAGCAGATGGCTCCATTGCCACCTATCAAACATTGCCTTGGAATCATCGTGGTTGGCATGCTGGAGGGGATGCGAATAATACCCATATAGGTTTTGAAATTTGCGAGGACGGTCTAACCGATGCCTCGTATTTTTCTGCTGTTTATAAGGAAGCAGTGGAGCTTTGTGTATATCTTTGCAAACTCTATGGACTTAGTGATAAGGATATCCTCTGTCATAGTGAAGGCTATAAGCAAGGTATAGCCAGTAACCATGCGGATGTAATGCACTGGTTTCCTAAGCATGGCAAGACCATGGATACCTTTAGAGCGGACGTTAAGAAACTTCTAAACGAAGAAGAAAAATCAGCAGAACCAGTGCAAAAGAAATACTACCGTGTACAAATAGGTGCATACACTGTCAAAGCAAATGCTGAGGCACAGCTTGCCAAAGCTAAAAAGGCAGGATTTACGGATGCATTTATTAAGTATGATTAATCAAAGGGAGCGAGTAAAAAAGCAATTATGCTTTAGCTTTACAGAGTTTCCCTAAAAATATTAACTATTAGATGTATATAGCCTGTGGGGGTTATTCCCTTGCAGGCTCTTTTTTTTATGCTCTGATTTAATTTAATTTTTACAAATCCTCAACTTCGACCTGTTCCCGCGGCTATTAGGTAGGAGGTGATTCTACATGAATCAGCATGAGGATAAAAAAGTTATGAAGATCTCAGATGGGGTTATAGACAAAAGCATCCAATTAAAGAAAATGTCACAGGAGCAGCTACAGCGTGAGTTTGATTATATTCAAGCAGAGAAATTACTTAGAAAGATGCTCCAAAAAGGTTTAATAACGGAAGCAGAATTCAACAAGATAGAGGCACTTAATCGCCAATCTTTCTCTCCTTTTTTAGCAGAGATAATGCCCTGAATTCGTTGATATATAAGGGTTTCAGAGGTAATATGTGACCTACCAAGAAGGAGGTGAGGCGATGAAAAAGATAACGAAAATAGAAGGAAATAAGGTTGCATCGATTATCAAACCTAAACTAAGAGTGGCCGCATACTGTCGTGTTTCTACGGGTAGTGATGAACAGTTAGTAAGTCTACAAGCACAAAAATCCCATTATGAGACTTACATAAAGGCAAACCCAGAATGGGAGTATGTTGGCTTGTATTATGATGAGGGAATTAGTGGCACTAAAAAAGAAAACCGAACGGAACTTCTCAGGATGCTGTCAGATTGTGAAAATAAGAAGATCGACTTAATTATTACAAAGTCCATTAGTAGGTTTGCAAGAAACACTACGGATTGTTTGGAGATGGTTCGTAAACTGTTGGACCTTGGGATTTATATCTACTTTGAGAAAGAGAATATCAATACCCAATCAATGGAAAGTGAACTGATGCTTACTATATTAAGCGGGCTTGCAGAAAGTGAGTCAATCTCCATTTCGGAAAATAACAAGTGGGCAATTCAAAGGAGATTTCAGAACGGAACTTTTAAGATTTCTTACCCACCATATGGCTATGACAACATTGATGGACAAATGGTGGTAAACCCTGAGCAAGTAGAAATTGTGAAGTATATTTTCGCAGAAGTACTATCAGGCAAGGGTACACAGAAAATAGCAGATGATCTTAATCAAAAGGGTATCCCCTCCAAAAGAGGTGGTCGTTGGACCGCTACAACAATTCGAGGAATTCTAAAAAATGAGAAATATACCGGGGATGTTATACTGCAAAAAACCTATACAGATTCCCGTTTTAATAAGCGCACCAATTATGGTGAGAAAAACAGATATTTAATAGAAAATCACCATGAGGCAATTATCAGCCATGAAGTGTTTGAAGCAGTAGAGGCTGCCTTAAATCAAAGGGCAAAAGAAAAGGGAATAGAAAAGCGTAATGATAAGTACCAAAATCGGTATTCTTTCTCCGGAAAAATTATTTGCTCGGAATGTGGTAGCACCTTTAAAAGACGAATTCATTCGTCCGGCACAAGAAAATATGTAGCCTGGTGTTGTAGTAAACACTTAAAGCAGATAACAGAATGTTCCATGCAGTTTATTCGAGATGAGGATATAAAGACGGCCTTTGTTACTATGATTAACAAGCTGATTTTCGGTAGAAAACTTATTCTACAACCACTATTAGATGCTTTGCGTGGAATGAGCAACTCTGATAACCTTTCAAGAATTCAGGAATTAGAGAAGCAAATTGAAAAAAATGCAGAACAGAGAGAACTGCTTGTAAAGCTTATGGCAAAGGGTTATCTAGAACCTGCCCTTTTTAACAGAGAAAACAATGAACTGAAAATGGAAGCAGATAATTATATGGGGCAAAAAGAAGCTTTAATTCATGCTTTAAATGGAGAATTATCAAAGGTGCAGGAAGTCAGTAACTTAATAAAGTTTACGAATAAGGCTGAAATGATAAATACCTTTAACGAGCAAATTTTCAATGATCATATTGAAAAAATTATCGTTTACTCAAGGGTAGAGATAGGTTTCGTTCTGAAATGTGGAATCACACTAAGGGAAAGGATGTGAGAAAATGGCGCACATGCCTTATGGCTATAGGATAGAGAATGGAATAGCAGTTATCGATGAAGAAAAAGCTGAAAAAGTAAGGAAATTGTATAAGGGCTACTTATCAGGCCTTTCCTTAACGGTCGCTGCAAAGACTGCTGGAATAGATGCTTATCATGGAACTGCTGGAAGGATGCTAAGAAATGAGCGTTATCTTGGTGATGATTATTACCCTGCCATCATTGATAAAGAAACCTACGAAAAAGCAGAAGCAGAGAGGGTAAAGAGAGCGAAAAAGCTAGGCAGAATCTTTGAACCCAAGAAAGAAGATGAACCTACTATTTTTAAGAAGTTTACCATAGGACAAGTAATTCAGAAGTATACAAATCCTTTTACACAAGCGGAATATGTATACAGCTTAATAGAAAGTGAGGTGCAGCAAGATGGCAGTTAATAAAAATGTAATGATTATACCTGCAATTAAACGTGTAGGCAACAGCCGAAAAGAAGATGAAACACCAAAACTTCGGGTCGCTGCTTATTGCCGAGTTTCTACAGATAGTGATGAGCAGGCTAGTAGTTACGAAGTGCAGATTGAACACTATACAGAGTTTATCAAGAAGAATTCAGAGTGGGAATTTGCAGGGATCTTTGCTGATGATGGTATCAGCGGCACAAATACAAAAAATCGCGACGAATTTAATCGAATGATTGATGAGTGTATGGCTGGGAAAATTGATATGGTTATTACCAAATCAATAAGCCGATTTGCTAGAAATACCTTGGACTGTCTACAATACATCAGAAAACTTAAAGATAAAAATGTTGCGGTATATTTTGAGAAAGAAAATATCAATACACTGGATGCCAAAGGTGAAATTATGCTTACCATTATGGCATCCTTAGTGCAACAAGAGAGCCAGTCACTAAGCCAGAATGTAAAGCTTGGTTACCAATACCGATACCAACAGGGAGAGGTAATGGTCAATTGTTCTAGGTTTTTAGGATATACCAAAGATGAAAATAAGCGATTAGTAATTGTGCCGGAGGAAGCTGAAATTGTTAAAAGGATTTACCGAGAGTATCTTGAAGGCTCCAGTATGGATAAAATCAAAAAAGGACTTGAAACTGATGGCATACTTACGGGAGCGGGGAAAAAAAGGTGGCATACCAGTACTATAAGGAAAATATTAAGCAATGAAAAATACATTGGTGATGCATTGCTCCAAAAAACTTATACGGTAGATTTTCTTACAAAAAAGAGGGTTGTGAATAACGGAATCGTACCTCAGTATTATGTAGAGAATAACCATGAAGCCATTATCCCGCGTGAAATTTTCATGCAGGTACAAGAAGAGTTAGTTCGTAGAAGTAGAGGACATATAAGTACTAGTGGAAAGAAAAGAAACTTTAGTTCAAATCATGTATTTTCGCAAATTATCTTCTGTGGTGAGTGTGGCGAAATATACCGTAGAGTTCATTGGAATAATCGAGGTAAAAAATCGATTGTTTGGAGATGCGTCAGTAGACTTGAGAATACAGGGTTAACTTGTCATTCCCGAACCGTGCTGGAGGATATGATAGGTATTGCTACGGTAGAGGCAATTAATAAACTAATAGGGCAAAAGGATGGCTTTTTAACTATCTTAAAGGAAAATATAGAAACAGTGATAAGTGAAACGGGCAATAATGTTGTTTCCGAGATAGATAAAAAGCTAGAGGAATTACAAAAAGACCTTTTGAGACTGGCCAATTCCAAAGAGGATTATAACGATATAGCCGATGAGATTTACAGGCTCAGAGAGGAAAGACATAAGGCTTTAGCAGAAGAAGCTGGCAAAAAAGGCTCCAAGCAAAGACTAGAAGATATGGAAAAGTTCCTAAATGAACAATCCACCCTCCTTGAGGAGTATGATGAGCAACTAGTAAGGAGACTTATAGAGAAAATAACGGTCTATGATGATAAACTAACTATTGAATTTAAATCTGGTGTAGAAATTGATATAGAAAAATAAAACGAATTTGACCGCCGATTGAGGAGAAATACTTCTTGATGGGCGGTTCTTTTCTATTTATACTTGGGGATAATCTAATAAGTGAACTCGTTTCAGCAAGCTGAAACATCGGGGAATCAGATGGAGAGTCTACTCCACCTGATTAAAACCCACCTACGCTGCGCTTAGAGGTGGCGGTCTTGACCGTAAAGCTAAAAGATAAACACACTTGAACAATTACTCATATGTTTTTATTGACAAACGGAGAATTGAGGTTTATAATATATATGAAAGCTTATTCAAGTGTTCAATTGAATGATAAAGAGGTGATATAAATATGGCAAAAAAAATTCAACCAATTGAAAGATGCGACTGTGATGTAATACATGAGGAAATTGTAAATAAAGTGCGAGAAAAAATGCCTCAAGAAGAAACTCTATATGATCTAGCAGAACTATTTAAAGTTTTTGGAGATTCAACAAGAATTAAGATACTCTGGGCATTAGATGAATCAGAGATGTGCGTTTGCGATATTGCATTCTTATTAAATATGACCCAATCAGCAATTTCACATCAGCTAAGAGTCTTAAAGCAGGCTGAACTAGTAAAGAGCAGAAGAGAAGGAAAGATTGTATTCTACTCTCTTGAAGATGAACATGTAAAGCAAATATTTGACCAGGGATTAATTCATATTTCAGAAGAAAGTAAGTAAAGGAGGGTCAGTAATGTTAAAGAAGGAAGTAATTTTAGAAGGTTTAGATTGCGCAAATTGTGCAGCTAAAATTGAAGATGAGGTTAATAAATTAAATGGAGTCAAAGCCTATATGAACTTCATGAACAAGACATTGACTTTAGAAACTGAATCAGAGCAAGAGTATAAGAATACATTACAGCAAGTTAAAACCATAGTGCACAAGCACGAACCGGATGTGGTAGTGAAAGAAAAATCCGTTAACAAGAGCAATAAAAAAGTATTAATACTTGAAGGACTTGACTGTGCGAATTGTGCTGCAAAGATTGAAGCTCAAACACAAAGCCTTGAAGGAGTAAATAGTGCGACCGTTGATTTTGTATCTAAGAAGCTGACAATTGAAGCGGTCGATAAAAAGGAATTTGGTAAAATTCTTGGAGAAGTAACATCCATTGTAAATAAACTTGAGCCGGATGTTAAAATAGTTGATGCAGAGAAGAAAAAGGTGAACAAAAGCATAGTAATGCTTGAAGGACTTGGCTGCGCGAATTGTGCAGCTAAAATGGAAAAAGAAATAAGCGGTCTAGAAGGAGTTGAATTTGCTGCAGTAGATTTTGTTTCGAAGAAACTAACACTGGAAATAAGTCCGAAAGTCAACCGCTCTGAGTTAAATGAGAAGATTGAAGGCATAGTAAAGAAAATAGAGCCAGATGTAAAGGTCATTTTTGAGGAGAATAACTCCAAGACCAAAATAAACGAAAATAACGAAGAGGAAGAAGAAGGTGTCAACAAAAAAGAAATCATAAGACTTGTGGTCGGTGGAGCAATATTTGCCGTGGGAATCATCTTTAATTTCCAAAATTGGCTTGAGCTTACCTTGTTTATTATTAGTTATATCATAGTTGGTGGAGAGGTTGTCTTAAGAGCAATAAAAGGTATTGCCCGCGGTCAGGTATTCAGTGAGCATTTTTTGATGAGTATTGCTACCATTGGTGCTTTCTTCGTTGGAGAGTATCCAGAAGGTGTAGCAGTTATGCTGTTCTATCTGGTAGGTGAATTGTTTCAGGATATAGCTGTAGGTCACTCCAGAAAATCAATAAGTGCTTTGATGGATATTCGTCCTGACTATGCAAATCTTAAAGTTGGCGATGAGATCAGGAAAGTATCTCCTGAAGAGGTAAACATAGGTGACATCATTATTGTTAAGCCAGGAGAAAAAGTTCCCCTCGATGGCAAGGTTATAGAAGGAAACTCAATGGTTGACACTGCAGCGTTAACAGGGGAATCTGTTCCTCGTGAACTCGAGCCAGGAAACGATGCATTGAGCGGATTCATTAATAAAAATGGCGTTTTGACAATAGAGGTAACAAAGGATTTTGGTGATTCAACTGTATCT
>NZ_JACGAG010000001.1:0-67500 GCF_014050525.1 Clostridium sp. cel8 | reverse complement strand
TCTGCTTGGTGTTATGTTCTGTATTTGCAGAGATAAGATTAAAAACTGCACTACACTATCTCTGATAATCATGCACGGAATTTATAATGCACTTATTACATTGTTCGTGGCAATATTACCATAAAGCTAATGAGCATAACACGAACAAGGGATAACTAGAATCACTTTGAAAAGAGCATTTCACATAAAATAGCTTAATTAACAGAGTTTATCTTGGGTTTAGGTATGTTTTCTAAAGTGTGAAATAGACTAACTATCATATAGTGTTATTGAGGCTGAGTTAAATAGTATTTAAGTTTATATATGTTGGGATGGTAGGAAATAAAAAAATACAAGCCATGTTGAATTGGTTACTTTGCTTACAAGAAAATACAGTTAGAGAATCTTGGAATATTAAGAAATTGATTTTATAATAATAAGGGAAATCAAACTTGACTTCCCTTAATTTGAAAAAATATATTTTATATTTGACTTGAAGCAAGGAATCCTTCTTTAACTGAATCTAATATTCTTCTTGGGCTATTAGCATCTCCAACAACATAAACTTCTTTAAATCTATCCTTAATATCCTCAATAATTGAATTATTGGATTTATATCCTGTTGCAATAATCACATTATCAACTTTAATCTCTTGATCTTCAAGAACAATCATGTCTTCTTTTATTTCAACTACTTTTGCATTTACATGTTGTTCAACTCCGTATTCATTTAATAATTTAAAGAGATGACCTATATAAGTAGCACCAATGTCTTTTGCTATAGCGTCCATCATTTCTATAATATGAACCTTTACTTTCCTATAAGCAAGGAATTTTGCAGTTTCTGTTCCAACGAGTCCTCCACCAATTATTGCAACAGTTTTTCCAAATTTGGCTTTTCCATTCAAAACATCTTCAGCCATTAGTACGTTTTGACATTCTATTCCTTTGATTGGAGGAACTGTTTGTGAAGACCCAGTTGCTACAACTACTGAATCAGGATTGAATTCTTCCAAATCTTTTGAAGATTTAATCTCTTTTTGAACAAATTTAATGTTTAATTTTAACATTTGGTTATATAGATATTCTTTAAAAATCATAAAGCTTTCCTTTTCAGGTGGAGAAGATAATATATCCATCTTTCCTCCTACTTTGTTATTCTTATCTATTAAAACAACATTATGTCCTCTTAATTTAGCTACTCTTGCAGCTTCTAGTCCTGCAGGTCCTGCTCCTATTATAACTACATTCTTTATCTTTTCTGCTTTTTCAATTTTCCTATCCATTTCATGTCCTGCTTTAGCATTTACAAGGCATTGAACTCCTTGACCTATAAAAACTTTGTCAATACAACCTTGATTACATGCAACACAGTATCTGATATCCTTGTATTCTTTATTTTTCATTTTAACTACTAGCTTTTCATCACTTATTAATCCTCTTCCTATTGCAACCATGTCAGCTTTATCATTTTCAATAATATCTTCTATTAGCTTTGCATTATTTAATCTTCCAGCAACTATAACTGGAATATTAATTTCTTTCTTAAGTTTCTCGGAAAATGGTACAATAAAGCCTTGTCCTATAAACATAGGTTGAATTGTATATTCTACTAAATCGTAACTTCCTGCTGACAAACTTATGGCCTTAGCTCCTGCTTTTTCTACTTCCTTGCATATAATTTTAACTTCATCAAATCCTAAGCCATCTTCAAGATATTCATCAACACTTATTCTTATTGTAACAGGCACTTTTTCACCACAGGATTTAATTATATCTTTTAAAACAGCCATTGGAAATTTCATTCTGTTTTCAAGGCTTCCTCCATACTCATCTGTTCTCTTATTACTATGTGGAGATAGAAAACTATGAAGCAAATATCCATGAGCAAAGTGAACTTCAATTAGGTCAAATCCAGCCTTTACACTTCTTTTTGCCGCTTCTACAAATTTTTTATGTATTTCTTCAATATCTTCTTTAGTCATTTCTCTTGGGTTATTTCCAAGTATTGCACAAGGAATAGCACTAGGCGCGATAGGTTGAATACCTGTTATTGATTCACTTGCCTGTCTACCAGCATGATAAAGCTGAGCACCTATTTTTCCTCCTGCATTATGAATAGCATCAGTCAATTTCTTGAGTCCTATTATATGACTATCTTCATATAAGTTTAACTGTGTAGGAAGTCCACGTCCCTCAGGAGAAATAGCTATAGAACCTGTCATAATGATTGATACATCATTTTTAGCTCTTTCAACTAAAAAGTTTATAAGTTTATCACTAACATCTCCACCAATTTTTGCAAGTCCATTTTCCATAGGTGCCATCATGAACCTATTTTTTAATTCTAAATTTCCTATTTTTATAGGTGTAAAAAGTTTTGACATATCTCTTCATCTCCATTTCTCTATTAAAATTATCGAGTAAATTTTATTGGCTAGAAAAATATGTAACCATTATCAATAAAATTCGTTAACGAATTTTATTTTGTAGTTTTATTGTATATGATTGATAATTGTATGTCAATAATTTTGTTATAATTTTAACATCATATTTGATGAAACCTGTAAATAATTTTTGAAATCAGTAGAGTCCTGATTATTCATAAGATCATAAATTTTTTCCAAAGTTTCTAGAAACTTTTCTATTTCTTCTACATCTAAACTCCTTAAAAGCCCCATAAATTTAACTGCCCTTTCAGTATTTACACTATCTTCTAGTATTTTTTTGCCTTTCTCTGTTATATATATTCTAATAGTTCTACTGTTATTTAAATACCTTTCTTTTCTCACATAACCTTTTTTCTCAAGCCTACTTACAAGGGCAGATGTTGTTGATTTGTTCCAAAATGCAATATTTCCAAGTTCATCTAATGTTAAACCATTGTCAAGATGTAGTATCCAAAGGGCATGTTGTTGTGTATGTGTCAAACCAACTTCATTTGCAACCTTCTCCCAATCTTTTTGACTTTTCATATAATTAGCTCTCATTAGGTTTAAGAATAGATTAAAATAGTAGTTTCCCTTGATTCTATCCAAATTAATCCCTCCAAAATAAAAATTATTCTAATATAATTGCTATAAAAATTTTTGCATTTATGCTGAATATTTATTGTAGTATCTTATATAAAAAATAATAAATAAAGATAAATATTCTTGATACTATTATAACAAAAATTATTATTATAACAGTCACTGGATTGATAATATTGCTGTACCAATGATATTCCCTAAAAAAATTAATATGTAAATTTTCAATTATATTTTATCTTTGTAGTTGAAAGTACTAATTTATTTCCCTGTAAGGAATATAATGAAAAAATAAACTATAATAAAGTAAATGCAACTAAGAAAAGATGTTCTGTTAATGTATTGGTTTATTTTTAAAATGTAAATATATGTGGATTAAAGGAGTATTAAATTATTTAGATAGGTTTTAGGAGGAATATAAAATGGAACTTTATGATTTGCTGAATTTACTTAATATAAAATATGATGAAATTGAACATAAAGCGGTGTACACCATGGAAGAAGTGTTACAGGAAAATATCACTGATCGAATTGAGGGTATCGAATGCAAAAATTTATTTGTGAAAAATAAGAAAAGATATTACCTGATTTTTATGGAGGGTAGCAAAAGGGCAAATCTCAAGGAACTGGCAGCATTTGTAGGAGAGTCAAAATTAAGCTTTGCAAGTACATCAGATTTGATGAGAATTCTTGGATTAGAAGCCGGTAGTGTAACTCCGCTTGGTATTATAAATGACACTGCTAAATTGGTTACAGTCCTTCTTGATAAAGACTTAGAAGGGAAAAAGGTGTTAGTTCATCCTAATGTTAATACAAAAACTATCTCTATGAAATACAGTGATTTGATTGCTGTTATAGAGTATACAAAACATCAGTATCGTATATTTTAATATTATTGTCTTTTGTGTAAAATAAAACTAAAGAATTAATAATATATGTATTATTTGTGGTTTATTAGGAATAGGATAGTATAATTGTATTATAGAATATTAAGTGCTAGAAGTTAGAACTGAAAATAGAAATATAAATATATTTTGTAATGTATTTTTTAGACTTAGCAGAGGTGTAAGTTTTATGGATATTATAAATAATGTTCAAAAATTTTTGGGGGATGATTTAAAGTCTACATTAAAAAATGGTTCAAAAGTATCTATTGCAGCATCTTGTTTTTCAATATATGCCTACGAATCTCTGAAAAAAGAATTAGAACAAATAGAGGAGCTTAGATTTATATTTAATTCTCCTACTTTTATAAAAGATAAAATAGAAAAGGAAAAGAGAGAATTTTACATTCCAAAATTAAATAGGGAAAGAAGTATTTATGGAACAAAATTTGAGATAAAGTTAAAAAATGAGTTAACTCAAAAAGCCATTGCTAAAGAATGTAGTAATTGGATAAAAAAGAAAGTAACTTTTAAATCTAATAAAACAAATGCCTATTTACAAGGATTTATTAATGTTGAGAACCATGACGAAAAATATACATATACTCAAACAGTAGGCTTTACAACAGTCGATTTAGGTTATGAAAGAGGAAATAATATATCTAATATAACAATTAAATCTGATGAATACAATATGACTAAAACCTATTTTCAGTTATTTGACCAAGTTTGGAATGATGATGAAAAAACGAAAGATGTAACAGCTGAAGTAATAGAATATATATCTACAGTATATAATGAGAATTCACCAGAATTTATCTACTTTGTAATACTATTTAATATATTTAAAGAATTTTTAGAAGATATAACAGAAGATCTACTTCCTAATGAGGCTACTGGATTTAAGGAAACAGAAATATGGAATAGATTATATAAATTTCAAAAAGATGCTGTAATTGGAATTATAAACAAGATTCAAAAATATCATGGTTGTATATTAGCAGATAGTGTAGGGTTAGGCAAAACTTTTACTGCCTTAGGGGTAATAAAATACTATGAGTTAAGAAATAAAAATGTATTAGTATTATGTCCTAAAAAGCTTTCAGAGAACTGGCTAACGTATAGAGAAAACTACACTAATAATATACTCAATAAAGACAGATTTAATTATGATGTTCTCTATCATACAGATTTATCTCGGGATAGAGGATGTACTAATGGTATTAACCTTGAAAGATTAAATTGGGGCAATTATGATTTGCTTGTAATAGATGAGTCTCACAATTTTAGAAATAATGATCCAGTAAAAGGTAGAGAAACAAGATATCAAAGACTTATGAGAAAAGTCATAAGAACAGGTGTAAAAACTGATGTGCTTATGCTTTCAGCAACTCCTGTGAATAATAAATTTAATGACTTAAAGAATCAGCTTGCTTTAATCTATGAAGGCAATCCTTCTAATATAAATGCAAAATTAAATACACAAAGAAGCATTGATGATATTTTTAAAAGGGCTCAATATTCCTTTAACAAATGGTCCAAATTTCCTAATTCAGAAAGAACTACAGATGCTTTATTAAATATGTTGGATTTTGATTTTTTTGAACTATTAGATAGCTTAACTATAGCCCGTTCAAGAAAGCATATTCAGAAGTATTATAATATTGAGGAGATAGGTAAATTTCCTAAAAGATTAAAACCTATATCTCATTTTTGCAATTTAACAGAAAGAAATGATGTCATTGGATATAATCAAATATTTAAAGAATTGTCAAAGTTAAATTTAAGTGTATATGCACCTTTTAACTATATTTTGCCAAGTAAGATGAGCTTCTATGAAAGCAAATATGATACTGTTGTTAAAGGTGGAATAGGCAGTTTAAAACAATCTGATAGGGAACGAAGTTTACAAACTTTAATGAGAATTAATCTATTAAAAAGATTAGAAAGCTCTGTGGACGCTTTTAGAATAACCTTATCAAAAATGATAGATAAGATTAATATTGCTATTGAAGAAGTTGATAAATTTAATAATTATGCATCTAATGAAATTATTTCTTATCAAGAAATAAATAATATAAACTTTGATGAAGATGATTGGATAGATGATGAATTTAGTATAGGGGATAAGATAAAAATCAATCTTTCTGATATGGATAAAATTTCATGGAGAGAAGACTTAGAACATGATAGAAATATAATAAAATATTTACTTAAAGAGATGAAAAAGATAACACCAGTTTTTGATCAAAAACTATATACCCTAAAGAATATCATAAAAGAAAAAATTAATAATCCAATAAATAAAGATAATAAAAAGATAATTATATTTACAGCTTTTTCCGATACAGCTGACTATTTATATAATGAAATTTCTAAATATGTAATGGATGAATTCAATCTCCATACTGCAAAAATAGTAGGTTCTGATGCCAATAAAACTACTTTAAATATAAAAAATGATCTAAATACTATTCTCACTTGCTTTTCTCCAATATCAAAGGAAAAATATTTAACTATGCCTCATGTAAAAGGGAAAATAGATGTACTTATAGCTACAGATTGTATTTCAGAGGGACAAAACCTTCAAGATTGTGATTATTTAATAAATTATGATATTCACTGGAATCCTGTAAGGATAACCCAAAGATTTGGACGAATTGATAGGATTGGTTCTAAAAATGACGCTATACAATTAGTTAATTTTTGGCCAAATATGACATTAGATGAGTACATTAATCTTAGAGAAAGAGTAGAGAATCGAATGGTTATAGTCAATATGACTTCTACTGGAACTGGGGCTGATAATTTACTTTCAAATAAATCTACGGATTTGGAATATAGAAAAGAGCAATTAAAAAAGCTGCAGGAAGAAGTACTAGATTTAGAGGATATGAATACAGGTGTTTCCATTACAGATTTAGGTTTAAATGATTTTAGAATAGATTTAATGAATTATGTAAATCAAAATGGAGATCTTGACAATGTGCCCTATGGTTTACATACAGTTATAAAGGCAAATGAAGAAAAAGAAATATATCCTGGAGTAATATTTGTATTAAAGAATATAAATAGTGATATTGATGCTAATAAACAAAATGCTCTATATCCATTTTATTTAGTATACATAAATTATGAAGGAAATGTAATTGTAAATCATTTAAAAGTTAAAAAGATATTAGATGTTCTAAGAATCGGATGTAAAGGGGAAGATAAACCTATAAAAGAAGCTTATACTGAGTTTAACAAAGAAACAAAAGATGGAAAGAAAATGGACAAGTATTCAAAATTATTGGAAGATGCAATAAAATCAATAATAAATACAAATGAAGAATCAGATATAGATAGTTTATTCACTTCTGGTGGAACTACTGCATTAATAAAATCTATAAAAGGATTAGATGACTTTGAATTAATAGCATTTGTAGTTATAAGGTAGGTGAAGTCTATGCTTAATATACCTGATAGAGCATTGTATAACAGGCAAATACCAAAAAATAAATTTTATGCACAAATAGGTGCAAATACAAAACTCAAAAGAAAGTTTATAAATGAAATAGAACAGATAATATGGAAATACAAACTATCAAAGGATACAGTAAATTTAGAACCTGTTAAAGGAGTAGAGGAGATTCAAATATTTGAGATAATTTTAAAACAAAAATATATTTCTATAGATGTACTTGAAAATATAGATCGGGTAATTCCTTATCCTATACTATTTATTTTAAGATGGGACAGCAGTATAAAGATAGTTATAGCATATAAAGAGAGGAATAAAATAGACCCTAATAAAATGATAGTTAAATCCTATTATCAAACAGAATGGATGAAAGAAAATCAAATACAGATAGATGTATTGCATGGTCTAAACTTAAAAGATGTATATGATAATATTTTAAAACAGTTAATTCCCATAGAAAGTACATTTCAGGATAATATAGAAGAACTAATAAAATTAGACAAAGAACAAGAAAAATTAAAAAGATATATATCAAGGTTAGAAAGTAAAATGAAAAAAGAGAAGCAATTTGACAGAAAGGTAAAATTAAATATAGAGCTTAAAAAGAAGAAAAAAGAATTAGAAAAGCTTGTAGGAAAATAAAGGAGGACATAATATGGACAAGTTAAAAATGAGCTCAAAGGATATAACTCAAGAAAATATAGAAAAGGTAGCTGATCTTTTTCCAAATGTAATTGTTGAAACAAAAGATGAAAAAGGAAATATTACAAAAGCTATAGATTTTGAACTGCTAAAACAGGAGTTAAGTAATGAAATAGTGGAAGGAAATAAAGAAAGATATCAGTTGACATGGCCTGGAAAAAAAGAAGCTATAGTTACAGCAAATACTCCTGTAAATAAAACTTTAAGACCAGTTAAGGAAGAAAGTCTTAATTGGGAAAATACAGAAAATCTATACATAGAAGGAGATAACTTGAAGGTTTTAAAACTCCTTCAAGAATCTTATTTAAATAAAATAAAATGTATATACATAGATATAATCTTGCAGAGATTGATACAATTTAATTATCCTAAAAGTTACTGTGCTTAGGGGGGTGCAAAGGCAATAAGGGGTGTGCAGCAAAAAATGGAGCAATACTGACCTTAGTAATACTGTAAAGGGGGAACGAAATGGGAACAACTATTAAAAACATGACGGGCATTAATATATCATCTAAATATTTTTCAACTCCCACATTTTTAGAATTTTTCCCAAAGCATTCTAAACCTCAAAAAAACAATCGGGCGGCATTAGTTTATGGGAATAATGGTAGTGGTAAAAGCACAATTGCCCATGGCTTTAGGGGGTACAAGAGTCATGATACTTCTGAGGATATAAAATTACAGTTCTTCAAAGAAAACGACAAAATTGAAACAACAGATAAATATAATAGAAAAAATATTTACATATTTGATGAAGAGTATATTTCTTCTCGTGTTAAAGTTAAAGAGAATGGTCTAGATGCAATCGTATTATTTGGAGAGCAGGTTGATTTAGAAGAGAGAATAAATAATATTGAGGAAGCAATTAGTCAAAACGAAATAAAGATTGAAAAATTAGAAGAAGATTATAAGATTTTTTTAGACGAGGACAGTCCACAGTCTCCAAAATACTGGGATAAAAAGATAAATAACAAATTAAAAGAGGCAGGAGGTTGGGCTGAAAAAGGATCGAAAATAAAAGATCAAAGGCGAAATCTTTCTGTAACTAATAGTGAAATTAGTAGGATAGGAAATCTTTCTGTTATTAGAACTTTAGAAGAATTACAAGGAAAATTTGATGAGGATTTTATACAATTCACTTCAACTGATGTTCAATCATCTCCTATACCAAACAAAGTAAAATTAATTTTTATTACAGAAAACATTGTAGAAAGTTCAAAATTACTTCTTAAAAAAAATATAGATAAACCAGAGCTAACTATCAGAGAGGAGCAACTATTAAGTTTATTTGGAATTGAGAAAGCAACTAAAGTAAAGGGTTATGTATCTAATAAAACTAATCTTATATGTGAAAGCTGCTTCCAACCAATTGAAGATGCCTATAGAGAACAAGTTTTAAAAGAAATTGAAAGTATATTAAACCAAGAAATTAAAGAATTTAAAGAGGAGCTAGAAAAATTACTTCTTACCGAGGTCGCATCTGTTAATTATGAAGAATATAGCAAGCTAAAATCATATAATAATGTGTTTAAGAGCATAGACGAATATAATGTGACAATTAATAAACATAATTCTATAATACAAAAGAAAATTGATGATCCCTTTACAGTTATAGAATATGATATAGAAACTAATGCAATAAAAGATATTTATGAAAAACTAAATCAACAATTAACAGACCTAGAGGTAGAACGTATAAATTATAATCGAGTCATCGAAGAACGTTCTAGTGTTGAAGAAGAACTTTTAAAATTAAATGATGCTATTGCTCACCATCATATCAATGATATGTATTCTACTTTTAAAATCCAGGAAGAAGAGAAAACAAATTTAGAAAAAGAAATAAAAGAATATAAACAGATATCAATTGATTTGAAAAACAAAAAGATAGAACTAGATTCTCAGCGTAAAAATTTCCAAGTTGCTTCAGGTGAGATAAATAAATCTTTGAAATATATATTTTTTAGTGAAGATAGATTATCTATTGACCCAGGTACAGATCAACTTTATAGAATAAAAGTTAATGGAGACTTTGTGTCTCCTAATAAGGTTTCTTGTGGAGAACGAAATGCACTTGCTTTATGCTATTTTTTCACAGAAATTGCAGAAGAGATGGATGAAAAATCCATATACACAGACGAGATGCTTCTTGTAATAGATGATCCAATCTCAAGCTTTGACATAGAGAACAGAGTAGGTATTACATCCTTATTAAGATGGAAATTAGGACAGGTACTAGAAAGTTGTCCTCATAGCAAAGTTCTTATTATGACACATGATATAAGTGTATTATTTAATTTACAAAAAGCATTGAGTGAAATATCAGGTATTTGCGAAAAGAACTCAGTCAATGCAGAATATCGTTTGTTTCAGTTAGAAAACAAGGAACTAATCGAATTTCGATATAATAAACATAATGAATATACTCAATTGCTAGAAAAAATATATCAATATGCACTAGGTGAAGATGTTAATGATATTTTAGATTTATCTATAGGAAATATGATGAGAAGAGTGTTGGAAGCTTTCTCAACATTTACTTTTAAACTAGGAATTAGTGAAATTAGTTTAGATGAAAAAGCATTAGAATTGCTTCCTGATGAAGGCACAAAAACTTATTATAAAAACCTGATGTATAGACTAGTATTAGATAATGAGAGCCATTCTATGGATAATGTAAGAGGTGTACCTGAATTAGGTTTTTTTAGCTATCTATCCCCAAATGAAAAACGACAAACTGCAAAAGATGTTTTATGTTTTATTTACTATTTGAATGAAGCTCACCTAATATCTCATCTGCCTAAAGCAAAATCAGATTTAGAGAAATGGTGTTCAAAGTAAAAATACTATAAAATTATAATTAAAACTCCCCATCGTTAATCTATAGTAAAGGGGAGTTTTAAGGTCGTGATATTATAGTTCTATCCCATTTTTAAAGGCAACCTGAGTTTTATCTTTTTCATAAACCGTTATATGCTTGACTAAGCTATTCCAGAGTAGAGGATTGAATTCGGTTATTAAGTCTTCTTGGTTTCTTAGCTCATAAAGGAAAATTTCAAGGTTTTTATGCCTAGTTGTTTTATCTTTAATCTGTTCAGTTACAGCTTCCAATGTAGTTTTAGTGGTATCAAACTTTTCTACGAGGCTATCATATCTTCTTTGATATTCTTCTTGGTCTAAAGCTGTATGGGCATTTTCATTAATTATATTTTGAATCATTTCAGCTGTAACTTCGAGCTCGTTTTGAAGTTCAGTCTTTTTATTTTCCAAATCTTCAGTATCAAATAAGGTTGCTTTCATAGTCTCAAAGTTTGCTATAATCTCATCCTTATCAGTTAGTAATTCATTTGTAGCTTTTATAAATATATCTTTAATTGTATCTTCATCAAGGTGGGGAGTTTCACATTTTTTGTTACCGTTAAACTTATGGTTGCATTGCCAAACGGTACGGCGGTATTTGCTATTTGAGTGCCATACTTTTGAACCGTACCAGCTTCCACATTCGCCACATTTAATTTTTCCTGCAAATATATGTGTTCCACTATGTCTATTCTTGCCTGCTTGTCTGGCTTCAAGTTCTCGTTGCACCATGTCAAATACCGCAGGGTCAATAATGGCTTCGTGGTTATTTTCTACATAATATTGAGGAATTTCTCCCTCATTTACTTTCTTTTTCTTAGTTAGAAAGTCAACAGTATAGCTTTTTTGTAGAAGGGCATCACCTTTATATTTTTCATTAGTTAGTATGCTCCTAACTGTGCCAGCACTCCAGTTTTTCTTTTTAGCTGGGGTGAGAATGCCTTCTTTAGTTAATTGTTTTGCAATGCCATAAGGGGTCATGCCTTGAAGGAACATCCCATATATTCTTTTTATAATGGGAGCCTCTTCTTTATTTAATACTAAGTTTCCATCTTCACCCCTGTCGTAGCCTAAGAACCTTCTAAAAGGAACACAAACTTTGCCATCTGCAAATCTCTTTCTTTGTCCCCAGGTAACATTCTCTGAGATGCTACGGCTTTCTTCTTGAGCAAGGGAGGACATGATAGTAATTAATAATTCACCTTTAGAATCTAGTGTCCAGATATTTTCTTTTTCAAAGTATATTTCAATTCCTTTTTCCTTAAGCTGTCTAACTGTTGTAAGGCTATCTACTGTGTTTCTAGCAAACCTACTGACTGATTTTGTAATAATTAAATCTATCTTGCCATCGAGGGCATCAGCAATCATTCGTCTAAAGCCTTCACGGTGCTTAGTATTGGTAGCAGAAATGCCATCATCAGTATAGATATCTACAAATTCCCAATCATCTCGGCTTTTAATGTAATTAGTGTAATAATCAACCTGTGCCTCATAACTAGAAACTTGTTCCTCACTATCCGTTGAAACACGAGCATAGGCAGCAGTTCTTCGCTTTTTCATCTCATTAATAGGGGAGGAGGTAAATCTGCTAATGGTAGCAGGAATGGTTGTTACATTTCTATTTGTTTTTCTCATCTTTTAACCACCTACCTTTGTTTCCAGTAGCATGTTTATTACCTATTTGGTACTCAGCCCAAGACTCACGCCTATCATCTGTCCAGCAATCAATTCTTGCTGTTGATTGCCATTTTTGAGTTATAATCTGCCCATCATAGAAATGAATGATTAGTTCATCTTGCCCTTTGACCACAACTTTTTCTACATCTTCAGTGAATGTTTCTTCATCAAATTCTTCTAAACTAAGGGCTATAGCGAGATATTTTTTAAGCATTTTTTCTGGTACATCTTTAGGATGGCAGTGAGCGATGCCCTTTTCACTTTTTGTCCTGCAGGTCCAAATATAGTAGACCTCTTTAGCATTTTTTCTTTGCCTTTTTCCACTTCGCCTATAGCTCTTTCCACAAATGTCACATTTAATTTTGCTAGTGAAGCAAGTGGTCTTTATAGCCTTGTTAGCAAAGACTCCTAGTTCACGTCTTTTTGCAACCTCAGCTTGAACCTGATCAAATATTTCCTTTTCAATAATAACAGGATGAGTATTCTCAGCATAATACATGGGAAGTTCTCCACGGTTTATCTTTGTTTTCTTAGTGATATGGTCTTCAATATAAGTTTTTTGTAGCAGTGAATTTCCCGTATATTTTTCCTGTCTTAAGATGGCTCTTATGGAGGTGTTTGAAAAGTGCCCACCTGTATAAGATTTAATTCCCATCTCTTTAAGTTGCTTTTCTGTATGTTCAGCTGAGTAGCCCTTGAGGAAATTGTCATAAATAAGTCTTATAACTTCAGCTTCTTCTGGGACAATATTAAACTTTTCACCATCCCATCGGTATCCGTAGATACAGAAGGAATTTACTATTCCTTTTTGGAAGCCTTTACGAATACCCCATTTAACATTTTCACTAATAGAGCGACTTTCTTCTTGTGCAAACGAGCCTAGAAGGGTGAGCATAAGCTCTCCATCATCACTTAGTGAATTAATATTTTCACTTTCAAAGCGAACCTCAATTCCAAGCTCTTTTAGATACCTTACTGTTTCCAGTAAATCTATAGTGTTACGAGCAAACCTTGAAATTGATTTAGTTAGAATGATGTCTATTTTACCTTTTTCACAGTCCTCAATCATTCTTTGAAACTCAGTACGATTGTCTGTTGTTCCAGTAATACCTTCATCTGCATAAACACCTGCATATATCCATTCCTTGTTTTTTTGGATAAAGGAACTGTAATGACTTATCTGAGCAGACATAGAATGGAAGGTACGACCTTTTTCTTCTGAGACCCTAGCATAGGCAGCTACCTTTTTTCTTTTTGGTAGGATAGGTAGAGAAGGCTCTATCTTCCTAACTTTCTTCATTTAATCACTTCCTTTCCTTACTATACATCACTTACAAAGCCAGTTAAGTCAAGGTAATATAGCAATTAAAGGAGCTAATTTAGGTTGATATTTTTTAAGCATTTCATCTTTAAATTGGTCATATTCACAAACTGTGATTAGTCCTTTTTCAAGCATAGATTTGGCAATAGCCATAGTGATCCCATAATCTTTTTCTGTTTGAAACATTTCCTCACTTATGCATATCACCTCCAAAACGGTGGCTGATATAACAGGAATGGCAGCAATACTTTCTTTTAGAATTACCGTAGGCAGTGAAGGGCTTACCACAATTTGCACAGGAGAAAGAATAAATGGCTTTCTTATTTACCATCTCAGGGTGGGCATTCCACCACTTAACACGGCATATATCACTACAGAATTTCAAAGGTTTCTTACCTAGAACTTGTTTCAGTTCTTTCCCACAGTTTTTGCAAAAGGTAAGGTCAATCTTTTTATTCCCTTTTCCAACGTAACCGCCTAGATTGTTTCTTCTACAAAAAGACTTAATTGTATTTATTGAGATGCCAAGAGCATCAGCAATTTTTGAATAACTGAGTCCTAGTTGTCTAAATTCTATAATCTTTTCTTTTTGTAATTCATTCATGGATTTACCTCCCTATGAGAGGCAAAAGAAAAACCCCTCACTATCTAAAGGACAGTGAGGGGGAAAATCCGTAGTAAAAAAATTTAATTATTCAGTTTTTATAAAGGCATCAGTAAAACCTGCAGCCTTAACCTTTTTCAACATAGCATCAGCATTAGCTTTAACAGCATATGCTCCTACTTGAACTCTATATAGTTTAGTAGGGGAGGATGATGGGGGAGATGCAGGTGTCTTTTTTGAATCATTTTTGCAACGTAATGTTGCTTTAACATCTGCCCTAAAAGTATCCATACTTTTACCGTGCTTTGGAAACCAATTTCTAGGGTCGCTGTGGTTACTGGCTATTCCTTTTTGATGTCCTTCATAGTGTCCAATGATATCTTTTTCAGTAAGATTATAGAGCTTGCAAAGATGCACACATAGTTCGACAGCTTCTTTATAAACCTTATTAAAGTAGGTAGCATCAGTATGATTATCTTCACAGATTTCAAAACCTATATGCGTATTGTTAGCATCACCACCTGCATGCCATCCTCTATGATCCCAAGGCAGGGTTTGATAAGTGGCAATAGACCCATCCTTAAGCTTGCCAATAAAAGCATGAACGCAGACTTGCCTGCCATCTGGTCTATCTTGATTCCAGTGATTGTTATATTGATTTTTACCAAGGAGTCCATCATCTGGCCCCACATACCTTCTAAGATTAGGATTGTTTGCACCAGTAGAATGAACCATAATTCCTTTAGGCTTAATCTTTCTTCCAGCCTTATAACAAGCATTATTAGTAAAAATAAGTTTTCTTAAATTCATTAATTTTTTCCCCCTTTATTGTGTAGCTGAGCTAAGACATCTTTTAATTTCTCTGGTATTGGAAGTCCAAGTCTTGACGCATTTTCAAGCATGGAAACTCCCTCATTAGAGCAGTAGAAAAAGATAATAGCAGTCCTAAGCACATTTCCGTCCCCGATAAGGTTTGTATCGATGATATGGCCAATCCCAACTAAAACAAAGATGAGCACCTTCTTAAATATCCCTCTAAATCCAACTTCGCTGGATAGAGTTTTATCTACAATGGCACACATAACCCCAGTGATATAATCAGCCACCATCAAAGCAACTAAAGCATATAAAAACCCATCAAAACCTCCGAGAAACCAGCCTAAAAAGCCACCGAGGGCTGTGAGAGCAACTTGTACCCAGTTCCAAATTTCCTTCATACATACGACCTCCTAAAAATAATTTTGCACATAAAAAAAGAGCATCTGCAGACCTTGCAAATACTCCTAAATAGATATTTATTGTTATATTTGTTTAGGGAGTGCCTCCCAAATCCTCATATCTTCTTGACCTAAAGACCAGATGGCAATTCCTCTAAGCTTCCACCTATAAGCAGCTTCGTTTGACCAGTGAACAAGACTATCTACATCTTGATAATAGAGAATAGAAAAGCCATCAGCATCACCAAGGAAAAGTCTTGATAACCAAATATTGATATCCTTTGGAATAATCTTGACGGTATAATCATTTCCACAGCTAAGAGGTAAAAGTTCTGAATGGAAGAAGTCGTAGTCCATAGAAATGTCTTCACTTCTCGTTGCAGATTCTTCTACATCACTATTAACAGTAAAAACTTGAAACTCATTATCCCAAGTTACACCAGTTCTATTAAGTCTTCCATACTCACTTTTACTCCCATCTGGAAAGACGACATCAAATCTTTCATATGGCTCATAAGTCCATGAATCGCCCATTCTTAATAGTTCAGAAAGAATTCGACCATCAGAGCGAACTCCAGCATAACCTCCAGTAAAACCACTAAGATTTGCTGTGAAACGGAGGATATTACTTGCTCCTGAATAAACTCTTACTCTATTACCTCGTATCCTCATTTCAATGGTATACATCCTTGGGTTAGAGCGAAGTTCTGATGATGGAGTTTTAGATATTTCAGTATTATAACTACCAAGTAGGGATGATCCTTTATACAGTTCGATTCGCTGGGTGTTATAATTTAAGCAACAGAAAACATCACCACAAAAAATCCCTGCCCTGCCACTAGATTCTTCAGTAAAAGCGATTCTAGCTCTTAGGTGGATATCAGAGAAGTTAGTGTAATTCCATGCAAGTTGTCCATAACCGTCAAGCTGAGAATATGGCCTGTTTGAAGTATCATTAGGGTTTTTCCATACATTCCACTCACCACTTAATGTTTTCCAATAGCTAGGAAGGAGTGGATTAGGATCTCTAAAATCTTCATACCAAACAAGTGCTGAATCTGGTTTTCTTCGAAGAACTTCTGTTGTTAATCTAAACCCTCTATCTGGCTCAGCCATTACACCATTAACGTCCTTAAACTTTCTAGGTGATAAGGTAAACTCAGCCTCACCAGCGAAGGGCTGTTCTTTAAAATTAGAGCAGACACGAAATCCATAAAATAGTACCCCAGGAACTCCAGTAGTTATGCTCACAGTATGCGTACCAGCTGAAAGAAAGACACTAGATGATAAAGAGAGCCAACAGGTAGAACGCCAATATGGCCACCATAATCTATTTTCAGTAAAATTTTTACTTACTCCATTAAGGGATATATTGATGCTATTCTTATCCCAAAAGGGAAATAAGATGCGAACAGCCACATCATATGTTCCAGAGTTAGCAATATTAAATTCATATTCAGCCTCACCATCTTCACCAAGGGTTGCTGAGCTAGAGGATAGAATGACTCCTTCTGAATAGGTATCAGGGTTTGCCCCATCACGGTCAATATAGACCGTACCAAATTCTACTTCTTGCTCTTTACTATAAGCAGTTAAATATCTACGTCGGTTATAACTTTCTCCAAGGAGGGGATATGTTCTACTTGTTGCATCTGGCCCTTCCATATAATCGTATACATGGGGTAAAGCCCATGGCACTTTATCATAATCATCCCAATAAGCGATAATTGGAATCATGGGCTGTGGTGGACCATCGTCTGTAAAATTATATCCTCCAGTCATCCAAAGCTGTGCCGCATAATAGGTATTAGAAACTCCACGATAAACATTACCTAGATTTGCAGGTGAATCATGAATTCGCCAGTTCCAACCATATGCGGGTAGTCCTAAAAATATCTTTTCTGGTGTCATAACCCTAGATGCATAATTATATATGCCTTCTAGCCAGTCCCTAGGAGATACTGGTCCAGGAGCAGAACCTGCCCATGCCATACCATAACTCATGATAGCTGCGGTATCACAATATGGATCTAAGTCCCCATAAACACACCAGTTCTCGCCACCAACAGAACCTTGAACACTTGTCATTCCTGGTAAGCAAATATTAACTAGTTTTGATGAATTATAAGCTTTAACAGTATTATAAATATCTCGAAATAGAATATTGGCAGCATCTTTATTTTCATATCCGCCGCCACGTTCTAAATCAATATCAACTCCGTCACACCAAGGGTATTTATTCATAATACGGATAATCTCAGTTAAAAACTTGTCTTTTGCTCCATTAGTATTATTTCTAAGGGCTGTAAAAATTGATGCTGTACCGTGATTCATAATAGTTAAGAGCCATTTAATATGTGGCCATCTATTAATATAAGGTAGCATACTTGAAATACTTGTTCCTGTTTCAGTTATTGTTCCTGTAATATCTACTTCAAAAGTGAAAATGCCTACTGTATCTAAACGGTCACCATATTCTCTTAGTGCCTCATACATACGGGCATTGCCCATGAAAGACCATACCATACACTTTTTACCTTGAAGAAAATTCATAGGCGTTCACTTCCTTCTTGCATTTCTTGAAACTCAAATAAAACCCTTGCAGATTTACCATCCTCAAGCGTTACTATATGCTTACTATCACCTGCTGCTGTATATTGAAAAAAGCCCTCTTTCTCAGTAGGGCTACCATTTTTAAGACACTCTCGTGTTGATGCTTTTATTGAAATCTCATCATCTTTATTCACAGAGGATTTAAGATTTAATCTGTGAGCACCAGCACTTTGAGATAATTCAATACTACCACTAGCCATGTTTTGAATAGGGTATATATGACAATCAAGACCTGCTGATGTACTGCCTAAATTAAAAAGGACAAGTGTTTCTTTACTTCTCACAATACCGTTATAAAATCTAACAGGAACAATGGTGCCATCCACACGATATTTTTTAAGCATTGTTTCTGTATTAGGAGTATAGCCTGTTAATTTATCACCTTCTTGGATTTGAATATCTGTAAAGTATACCTTTCCTGTGCAATCAGTAATAAAGGGTTTTACAGCTATACTAAATATCTTTTTATTTTCTTTTAAATTAATAGTCTCAGAAAACCTTGTAAAAATAGCTGCCATTTCTTCACCTACCCGTCAAGTGTCCATTTGATTTCTGAAACATGACCAGCCCAACCAGTAGCAATGGAGCCGCCTTGTAAAAACAAATCTGTAAAATAAACAGCCCCAGTACAATCAGAAACAAATAATCGGATAGTCAGAGATTTAATTCTTTTACTAGATGAAATATTATGGGCTGTCTGATTAAAAAACACCATTACAATGCTCCTTCCTAAAATAGTTCAATAAGTCTAGTTTCAGTTGTTCCATCTTCATATTCAATAAGGACTTCAATTCCTACTTGACCATTCGTACCTTTTTGAAGATTCTCTGATGCTACTTGAGCAGATATTGTATAACTTCTTCTATTTGCAGGATAAACAGTCTGAGATAAACTCTTTGTCATACCTAGAACTCCCTCAGCCATAAATGAAGCATCTCCCGACACTCCATTATTAGGATCAACAGTAAAGCCTGAATTAAGCCAGTAACTCATACCATCATCTGCTCTTGAATTTCTTAAATGGTTAAAGGGTACTAGGTCTTTGACTTCTTGCCTATCAAGTACATCAGTAGAAGATAAAACATCAGCTGCCTTATCCCACTGGGCTGAGGAATCACCAAGTTCCCTAAGCTTTGTGGATAGCTCCAGTATTGTTTTCCATGGCTCTTGTAGATTATATTGCCTACGAATAACCCTAGTCTTTACATAGAGATTTAATTCCTTATCATGAACTGTTACAATATCTCCTAAATTCCAAGCCTCATGCTCATAACCAGTTAGAACGGATAAGTCCATAGCTGATAGGACATAGGAAATTCTAGGCTTAGCATACTGACCTAGACGCATATTGGCAAACTCAAGCATCTGATAGGGGTTAGTAAAGGAGGAGGCATCCAGAGTTCCTACCCTTACTTCAGATGAATAAGAAAAATCTTCTACATACTCCTTATTTCCATTGATTGATGCAAAGGTCATCCCATCTTTCCCATACACATAAAGCCTAGTAATAAGGCTTCTTGTATCTACGACTCGCTCTATACTTTTCATATTCTTTTTATATGAAAATAGTGCTCCGCTATCAGTCCCACCAAAGGTCAAAAGGTGGACGAGGCGATTAGCACTATCAAAAATTAAATCACCACCATGAATATTTTGAGTAGCCCTAAGGATAGATAAAGCATTCTTTTCTGTAGATTGCCAAGTTCTCTTTGTAGTTACCGTGACATTTCCTACTGACCAACCTGTTCCAAGTAAGGCATAATTCATAGGAGCATCAGGAGTTTCAGCAATAAAGTCTCTTGCTTCTTTTTCTGTACTAAATGATAAATCATAAAAGGCAGCTTCTGCATAAACGATAGTTACTACTTTGCCATCAGAACTCTTTTCATCTTTTATAGTCCTTATACGATAGACATCATTTACAATTTGAACTTGCTTTTCATTATCTAATGTTTCCCTTTTAGGGTCATGGAAGGGAAGTTTAAATTCTAAAATATCAGCACCGTTTACTTCACTTGTAACTAAAATATCAAAAGCATTATCAAGTACCGATTCCCATGCTCCATCAGAATTTAATACTACTGGCCTTGCAAAACCTAATTTTTCATAAGGTGGTCTTGGGATATCATGAAGCTGTATTTCTAAAAGTTTAGGAGTCTTACTTGAATCCTGTGTTGTTAATGTGATCCTGTAACGAATATAAGCTTTATTTGGTGATTGCAACTCACCACTTGAACCAATGGTCTGCCATGCAGTCCAGCTATCCAAATCATCTGAAGTAGAAGTTTCAACTAAACTTATAGAAGTTATTCCTGCAGTATATTCACTTGTTACAGAAACCCTGCCAGTTCCAGAAAGATTACAAAGAGCCGCTGTTGTATATAAATTTCCACTTGAAGGATAAGAGCCATCAGTTTCTTTTAATAAAACAGCTCCTGGTTCTTTGATAGCATCTACATCTGAGGAACTATCTCCACCATTAGCAAGCAGTGAAGATTTAAAATAAAAAATAAGATCATCCATATTTAAGTCAGAATCTTTTTCATAAAACCAATCATCAAAACCACCAGCGTAATAATAAGTATTTGCATGCATCCCCATTACAATATCTGCGGTGCAAGATTTATTTAATTCACCAGTAAAGCTCCTAATTGGAGATTGCCAAACAGCCCCATCACTACGATCACAAAGTAAGTTTTGTACTTGTTTATTATTTACTTCGATAATGGAAGCAAAGAAGTACCAACCGTTGTTCTTTAGAGTGATGGGAGGTGTTTCTGATTGATCATAAATCAGTGTTCCCGAAGCATTATATAGCATCAATCGTGGTCGCCCTTGATATAAAGATACATAAAAGATTGGCTGACCAGGACCCTGTCTAGTATTAAAAATGGGGATAAAGGTCTGACCAATGGAATAAGTGGTAGGGTTTATCCAACCACCTACAACTATTTTTTCTCCTAAATCAGTAAAAAAGCCACCATCATTGGTAGCTATTAAATGAGTTTTTTCACTTGTTGGATTAATGATGTTTTGCCTAAAAAACCTGCCTAGTCTACTTGCAGGAAAAGATGCAGATGTTCCTGACCAAGCTGACACATAAAAGTCTCTGTTAAATCCAGAGGCATCTGCAATCATATTATTACTATCTGGTGCAGTTTCGTTGAATCTCCAAAGAGCCACAGTTTTATTACTAACAGGAAATTCTCCTGTAAAGTCTACTTGTGAAGTCAATACTGATTTTATAGCCAAAGTCATCACCTCCAACAGCTATTTGCTAAAATGTTTAATTCTGAAAAAGTTGCATTATTGGTGTTTATTATAATTTCATTACTTCCTTTATTTAGAATAGGGAAATTAAGTTCATCTAAAATAGGCAATCCATTTCTTAGTGTATTGCCGTTTAAATCAGTAACTTTTGCAGTCAGCAATAAACTATCTATGACTAAAATTTCATTTGAAGCTAGTCTTCCTATAAGCTTTAATTCTTCACCATTTGTAGTGATTGTCACAAAAGACGATGATGAACTATCAATATTTCCTTTTAGCTGATAAATAGGGTAAGAATTAATATTTCCTATATTTCGCACTAATTCATGAGAGCCTGTTGTAGAAAGAGCAAATTGCTCATCTGTTATTGCATAGCCATTAGGGTCTGGGCAAATAAATGTTAGTTCAAAGGAGCCTGCACTACTTAATATTCTTTCACAATCTATTTCCGTATTTAATCTTGCTAAAAAGAATCTATCAGGCACATCATCTAGAACTAATTGTTTTAGCCCTTCCATAGGATTTAACCATGCAGATATATCATCTAGTACTTTTACTAGGTTTTCAAAAGTTCTTTGAGGATAAATATTGCAAGAGACCTTAATATACCTTTCAGAGCTGTCACATCCAAAATCAGCAATACCCACTTTACCAGGAACAATCTCATAGGAATTTCTAAGGGGAGGAGATGCTTGCCAGCTTGTAAGTCTCGCTTTTACTTTCATGTTTTTAGAATGAATACCATTATACATAAAGCCCATACATCAACCTCCTTATACTGTGATAAATCTTCCTTGAGCTCTAGAGCCTGTTTGCATTAGATTATATAATTCTTGTGAAACCTTTCTAATATCATCTTCACTTCTTACAATCATTTGCTGAACTGTAACAAGTGGTCCAGTATTCATGGATGGAGCAAGTCCACCAGTTCCATTTACATTTACATTCGAATCCACATCAAAATCCCTAGGTATTGCTCCTTCAATATCATCTGAAACCTTGTTCATGGCCTTATCAAAACCTTCACCAAGACCAATGGCCATATTATCACCAATACCTGCAAAGACAGTAGAAGGTGATTTAATACCAAGAACTCCTTTAACACCACTTACAATTCCACCTACGAAACCACTAATCTTATCCTTAATCCAAGATACCATTGAGGAGATACCATTCCATAAACCAGTTACTATATTTTTACCTACTTGAACTATTGAAATTGCTGCTTTTCCAATGCCAGTAATAATAGCTGTTATAATTTGAGGGATTGCTGCTACAAGCTGTGGTATTGCTTTTATTAATCCAATGGCAAGCTGAAGTATAATCTTAATTCCCATATCAATAATAAGAGGCAGATTGTTAGTAATAAAATTAATTATCCCACTAATTATTTTTGGTAGTGCTTCTATTAATCTTGGCAGAGCATCAACTAATCCCTTAGCCAGTCCCATGATTATTTGCAAAGCTGCGTTAAGTATCTGATCCATATTATTTAATAAGGTATCAACTATTAAAATTATAGCCTCAACAATTGATGGAATTAATTCTGGCAAGGCATCTGCAATTCCTAGAGCAAGGGCTACAACTATTTGTATAGCTGCCTCAATAAGTAGAGGTAAGTTCTCAATAATAAATTCCGCTACTGTAGTTACCAAATAAACCACCATTTCAATTAAAGGTTCAATATTGCCTACTATGGCATCAATAATACCTGTTAGAAGTGCAATAGCCCCTTCTAAAAGTGGAGGTAAGAGAGTAGGCAGTAAAGCTACCAATACATTCACAAGTTCAGTTAGCATGATGGAGACCATTTCAATAACTTCAGGGAGGTATTCACTAATTCTTTTAATTCCATCCATTAAAAAAGATGATATTCTCTCGCCAATGGCGGTAATATCACCTTCCTGAAAACCATCATTTAAAATTGCTGTTACATCTCTTACAAGGGAAGTCACATCCCCAACAACCTCACCAGCCATATCTGAAAACTGCTCACCAATTGTTATTTGTAACCCTTCATAAGCTGACTTTAAACTTCGAACAGAACCTGCAAGTCCGCTTTCCATGGTTTCAGACATTTGCACAGCTGCACCTTCAGCATTGGCAAGTTCGTTATAGAGGTTATTCATCTCATCGCCAGTACCAGATAAAAGTGCGTTAACTGCTGCAAGGTCTTGTTTGTTAAAGATGTTACTCAGTGCATTCATTTTATCTGATTCGGATAGACCACCAAGTTTTTCATTTAGGTCTTCAAAGATTTCATTCATTTCACGAATATTACCCGATGAGTCTGTCACACTAATCCCTAAAGAATCTAGCTCTTTTGCTGCAGCAGAAGTCGGAGAAGTAAGTGACATTATAACATTTCTAAGTTTTGTTCCACCTTCTGAGCCCTTGATACCACGGTTTGCAAGAACACCAAGCATGACATTTAATGTATCAAGTTCTTGTCCTGCATTTTTCATGGTGGCCCCAGCCACTAAGATACCTTCCCCAAGTTGCTGAACATCGGTATTAGACTTTTGAGAAGTCCTAGCCATCATGTCCATATAGGAATCCATATCTGAAATCTCAAGTCCTAAGGCTGCCATAGAGTCAGTAACAAGATCTGATGCTTTGGCTAAATCCATGCCACCTGCAGCTGCTAGGGTTAAAACTCCTGGAAGTGCATCAATGGCCTGTTCAGCATCATAACCAGCGAGGGCTAGGTAGTTTAAGGCATCAGCCGATTCGGAAGCAGAAAATCTTGTACTAGCACCAGCCTCTTTAGCTGCCTCTGAAAGTTTTTTAAATGCCTCTTCGCCTTCCACGCCAGTAAGTCCCATAGTTGCTTGCACTTGTTTCATGGAATCTTCATAGTCAGCGTAAACATTCAAAGAGTCCTTTATCCATTTGCCTGTAGCTACAGCACCTGCACCTATTGCAGCCATAGCTGCTGCAGCCGCTTTTAGTCCTGCAACTAGGGTTTTACCAGCAATCTCTCCAGCCTGTTTTAAGCCACCTACAAGTTTATCAAGCTTTTCTCTATTGAGCCTTTTTACTTCTTCTTGAGATTCTTTTAATTCACGTTCCATATTATTAAGTTCAGCATTAGCATTATTAAGTTGTATCTGCCAAGCAAGAGTCCTTCTATCATTTTCGCCAAAGGAAGTGGCAGCATTGGCTAGTGCCTTTTCAAGAGTAGATACCTTTTCCTTTTGTGCATCTATTTCTTTATTAAGTTGATTGTTCCTAGCAGTAATAGATTGAATCGACTTATCATTTTTATCAAACTCAGAGGACACAAGCTTCATTTCAGAACCAAGGACCCTAAAGCTTTGATTGATTTCTCTAAGGGCATTCTTAAATTCCCTTTCGCCCTCAATACCAATCTTTAAACCAAAGTTATCAGCCAAGTTACCACCTCCTTAAAAATGGGCATGAAAAAGGAGCAACCCTTTGATTGCTCCTAAGTTAGTATTTATTTTTAATGTGATGCATAACTATAAAATCTAGTGTAGTTCTTAGTACTTTTTGCTAAGCCTTTTATAAATAATAACTCCTGTAACATATTGGAATAATAATAGTCCGCCAAGATATAAAACAATCAAACGAGTATCATTTATAATTTCTAAACTACCTAGAATAGAAAATATAGTAATAGATAAGGCTAATACAACTAATCCTAAAAGATAGGCGTATCTACCAGCTTTATTCCTTAACATCTCCTTTCTTTCATCGTATAATTCAATATTTTCACTTTCCATCTTTTCTTTATATTTACTTTTATTTTCTGGTTTTGTCCAATGGTAATATTTCCACAGTATGACTATACCACTACATATTCCTCCTCCAGCAAATCCACTCAAAATGCTATTTAATTTAGTCTCAAATAGTACTACAACAGACAAACACGCCATTCCAACTAACAAAAATACTAATCCAATTATAAAGTTATTTCTCTTCATTCTTATTACCTCCTTCATAAATAAAAATTTCTTCTATCTTTTTCCCAAAGTAATTTGAGATGATAAATGCTAGTTCTAATGAGGGATTATACTTTCCCGTCTCAATGGAACTTACTGTTTGTCTTGAAACCCGAATTTCTTTGGCAAACTCTTCTTGACTTAAGCCCTTGTCTTTACGTAACACTTCTACTTTATTTTCCAAGCAACTATCCCTCCTTTTGTGTCGACAAGTTTCCTTTACATACAGAATAACATATTCCTATTATCTTGTCAAGTTTCCTTTATATAAAGATAAGGTCACTAGTACTTAAGTACTGATTTTATCTTCTGACATCCTAAATCCCCATAGGAATAATCTCATCAATAGAAACTTCTCTTTTAGGTTTTGCCATTCCAGTAAATTGCTTGTGAATTTCCCATTGATCCAAAAGCTCCCCTATTGCCATAAGCCAAACATCTGGCTCTGGTCTATGAAGCTGAGTTACTCCATAATAAATAAGTCGAGCAAACAATTCTTCATCGCTTACTCGACTTGCTCGTTTTTTGAGTTTTCGTCCTCTGATTCTATATGTCTTTTAGTTCCTTTAAACATAGCTTCCATAATTGCATCTTTATATGTTGCCAACTCATGAGGAGAGGTTAGAAGTTCAACATCATCTTCGGTTAATAGTTCTTCCTTTTCTCCATTAAGTCTGTTATTAATTAAAATGCTTTGATTAGCCAAAAGTGCAATAAGCCAGACAATTTCTTCTAGGGCCATCTCAAAGTTTTCTGCCTTCATTAACTTTTCACCAAGATTTTCTAGACCGCCATAACGCTTTGCTATTTCCTTTGTCGCTTTTGTAGTTAAAATAAGGCGATATTCTTTGCCACCTATAGTTATCAGGCTACTACGCTCTTTGTCCATAATATTCCTCCTTATTCCTCTGTTCCATTAGCAGTGAAGAGAGGTTCATAAACTTCGTTATACCAGCCAGTTATTATTTCAGAGGACACACCCTCATCACCCTCACTAACTTCAGCCTTCCATGGATGCTTTCCTTGACCGTCAATTTTATTTCTACGAATGACAGTTCCTTCAATGGTAGGTGTTGAGAAAGTAATACTATCTCCTTTAGTAGCAAGGTTCGTAGCTGGGATTCCAAACTTCACACGGTATAGCCAAAAGTAACGATATTTTCCGTTTGCTTTTTTAGCCCTAAAACCTATTGCTACAGGATCGCCCCCATCTTCACTTGTTGAGATTAATACTTTGTTTTCATCAATTGTTGCCCCTGTTAAATCACTGGCAGCTTCTACACCAATATCATCGATTCCAAGAGAGAGTGTACCTTTTTGAAATTCCTTAATGATTTCAGCTGCTCCGTCATCTGCATAAAGGGTTGCTTCTGCAAGTTCAACTGAAAGCTCCGCACTAATTGCTTTTGCTAAAGGAATAGGGGTATCATAGGTTTCATCACCGTTTGTATCTTCTGTTATTTTTGCATAATAAAGCCTATCAAGACCGATTGTTGCCATATGTTAATCCTCCTTATCCAACTTAAATTTATAAGATTTTGCTACATCTAGAGCATAGTGGTGATATCCAGTATCATCCTCATGCCCTAAATATCTCATATCAGTTATTGTAAAACCCGCACCTAAAAGGGTACGGGTTAGTGTGTTTTTAATCTTTATATAATTTCCTTTAGAAAATAAGGAAAGTCTTACTTCTTGTATTTCATACTCTGGAAGATTATCTGCATAAACCTCAAATAAATCTACAAGAGGAGTTGCAACAAGATAGATATCGGGAGGGTTATCTGAAAAAACTCCAGTTTCTATAGGAATGTCACATATACTTGAGAGAGTATTTATTTCACTTAGAATACTCATATGTTTTTTACCTCCCGATCAAATCTTTCCCTCATAGCATCAATACAAGGTTTTCTCGAAGTTCTTCTAGCAGGCTTCAAAAATGGCTTTGCTGGTTGATTAGATTTTCCATACTCAAGGATATTTGCAATTTTAGCATTACTATCGCCATCTTTTCTTGGCTCTTTAAAACCTACCTTTACATTATGCTTTCCATTTCTATCCAATAGTGCAGGGGAGAGACCAAGGGAGGATACAAGTTCTCCAGTAGAGCGACTCTTGACTTTTGTTCCTTTTCCAATGGAGGACTTAAGATTATATTTTACGTGTTCGAGGACAACTTCACCACCAGACTCAAGTACCTTAGGGATAATTTCATCCGTTTTATCACCAAGTTTTGAAATCTTCAATAGAAAATCTTCAGGCATTCTCATAGACACTTTAGCCATCTGATACCACCACCTTTTTTGCTAGAACTTCAACATACATTCCACGGTTTTTTATGTCCTCTACACTTATAATTTCATAACGGTCACCACTACAGTCAATCACCATCTTTGATGTAATATCCACATCTGGGATTTTACGAAACCTAAAAAGGGCACTAGCTTCTGAAAACAAGGCTCTGTTTGCCCATTTTTCACTAGCATGCCTTTCTTCTTTATAAGCTCTTATGGTGGCTAGGATATTATCATTAACCTTACTAAATCCTTCATCATCTTTAATTCTTTCAACAAGAATAATATCTATAAAAGTATTGATTTTTCCAAGTCCCATAACCTACACCTTCCAATCCTTATCAAGGCGTAAAAGATTATTAATCGTTTCTCTTGCTTGCTGACCTGCAATAGCGGTATCAGCAAAGAAACCCCCTGTACTACCATCACGGCTTTCATAAAAGTGAGAGGACAGCATAATAACAGCTTGCTCAGTGACTGGAGACATTACATTTTCATTGTAGTATCCTTCTTTTAAGTGTTGATAGCTCTCAGCATAGGATATAGCGGCTTCAATATACATTTCCAAAAGCTCATCATCTTTATCGTGTTCAAGTATTAGATTTGCTTTAACCTTTTCAATTAGTGTCATTAGCCGCCACCATCCTTTCTTTATGGAGTATCATCTACCATTAGCCCTGCAGTTTTTAACTTAGAAAGCAGAGTATTAAAATCTGTGACCAAATCTTCTATTGTACTAGCAGTGCTTTCAGATTGATTTTCAATAAGAGAGAGGCCAACTACTGTGGCCTCATCCTTAATTTCCAATGTACCGCCTATAACGGTTTTCTCTCCGCCTTGTTCCGTATAATTTTTAGTATTATAACTCATCTATTTACACCCCTCATTAAGCTTTTTGCTGTAGGACTTTAATTGCTTCTGGAAGGATAAGTTTTCCGTCCACTCTTTGGCTACCTAAGAAACCTACTTGACCGCTAGTTGCAAAAAGCTCATTTAGTCTTTTGAAAGAGCGACCTTGTCTGTCAGCAATCCAGTAGTATCCAAAATCACCAAAGGCGATGGTCTTAGCACCAGCCTCAAGAATAGGAGCATAAGCAGATGTATATACTGGACGATTAAGCAAAGTATCTGGTGTTCCTGCTGTAAGTGATGGCTGCCATAAATACTGACCTTGGCCATCCTTTAATTTACGAATAGCCTTTATAGTTGCATCATTCATGATAAAAGACGCATTTTTTCTATAAGGAGCTTTAAGAGAATATACTAAATCAATAATCTCATCCGCTGTGATTGCAGTAGCAGAGCCAGCTGTTATTCCAAGTTCAGCACCACCTGTAGCGTTAAATATTCCAGTAGGTTTTCCTTCACCATCGCCAATTAAGAATGCTTCTTCTTCCTTAGCACCTATTCTTCTAGCAAACTCAGTAGCTATATAGCTTTCAATGTTAAATATACTGTCATTTAAAAGCTCATCAGATACTTTAATCATAGTTCCAAGCTTATAAGCTCCGATGGAAGTTTGACCAAATACAGAATCACTTTCTTCAAATTCTTCGCCTTCATCAAGCCAAGCTGCAGTTCCTTTTGTTACTACTACTGGGATCTTTCTATCACCACTTGAAGTCTTTATAATCTTTGCTAACTTCCTAAAGACGTTCTCTTCTTCAAGTGTTGTTATAAGGGTATTTTCAAACTCATCTGGTGCTAGGTAACTACCTTCTGAATCTTCACCGATGGAAAGGGAGTTATAAATCTGAGTGCTTGGGTTTTTCATTCTCATAGCATTCCAGAAGGCTTTCTTATACTCATCAGATGCACGACCTTCTTTTATTTTCCCCATACCATTGTTAGGTTTATTAGAGAGGGGAGTGGAAGTAGGCTTTGATAGTTCTAAATCGAGAACGGCTTGTTTTTCTAACCTGTCTATCTCTTTACCTAAATCAACTACATCTTGTTCCATTCTTTCATAGGTAGCAGTATCTTCAGCTGAAACAAGTCCTTTGTCATCTCTTCTTGCATCTAAAAAAGCTTTGGCACTTTCCCAAAGCTTCGCTCTTTTTTCTCTTAATTCTAATATTTTATTCATTGAATATACCTCCATTTATTTAATTAGATTTAATCTTGTACTTAGTTCTTTATAGGAAGTGCCAGCAAGTGGCTTTTCCTTTTTGGGTAGTTTACTTAATATAGAATTGACAGCTACCATATTACTGAAAGCTAATCCTTCAAGGTTTTTGTCTTCATCACCTTGTGCAAACATTATTTTGTCTGCAAACCCTAAATCCACAGCCTTTCTAGCATTGAACCAGGTTTCCTCATCCATAAGATGAGAGAGTTCATTCCTTGGTATGCTAGTTTTTAACTCATAAGCATTAATGATGCTTTCTTTAACTTCTGATAGCATTGCTTTTGCTTTTTCCATTTCACTTGCATCGCCAAAGGCAATAGTCAGCGGATTATGGATCATCATTAGACCTGTAGGTGAAATTTGTACTTCAGTACCAGCCATAGCAATAACGGATGCCGCACTAGCTGCAATTCCATCAATCTTAACTGTGACGTTGCCTTTATAATCCATTAACATATTGTAGATTTGACTAGCAGCAATGCAGTCGCCACCAGGGGAATTAATCCAAACAACAATATCTCCAGATTCACTATTTAACTCATCTTTAAATAGTTTAGGTGTGATTTCATCTCCATACCAAGTTTCATCAGATATCACACCATTTAAAAATAAAGTCCTTTCATCATCATTCTTTATCCAGTTCCAAAACTTCTTTATTTTCATCACCTCCAGTGTTTTTATTCGCATAAGCACCAACATCTTTAAGCTTTAGCATATTGCCATTGACCATGTATGTGTTTCCACCTTCATCAGAGGGTATAGGGTTCATGTTTTCTAAACTCCTTACATCGTTAGGAGACATAAATCCATTTTGAATGCCGATAGAATAACCTCTCATTCTTGATTCATAGTCACCACGAAGAAGGCCTTCAACTAAGAAACTAACAAAGTACTTGTGCCTTTCTTCCTCAGAAAACAAGGCTTTATTAATAGATTGCTCTATTCTAACAAGCCAAGGTCTTATAGTATGAACTACAAAGCTTATAGATTGATGTTCAATATTTGAAAAAGTAGCTCTTTCTAAATCACCAACTAAATGGGGAGGGACTCTAAATATTCGACAAATTTCCTCAGTTTGATATTTCCTTGTTTCTAAAAACTGTGCCTGTTCTGGTGGTATGCCGATGGGAGAGAACTTCATACCTTCTTCAAGAACGGCAACTCTATGAGCATTTGATGTTCCTTGATACACTTGATTCCAGCTATCCCTAATTCTATGAGGATCTTTTACAACACCAGGATGTTCTAGAACACCACCAGGATTTGCACCGTTTGAGAAGAACTTAGCTCCGTATTCTTCTGTTGCTAGAGCCATACCAATTGCATTTTTAGCCATGGCAATGGGGGAGTATCCAATGAGACCATCAAAGCCAAGGCCTGGTATGTGAAGGACCTCTGTATTTCTTAGTAAATATTCCTTCCCTTCGCTAGTATAGAGATAATAAATTTCTCCATTTTCACTTCTTCCTACCTTCATCTTGTCTGGAAGCAGGGGATATAGAGCCACTACTTTTCCATGCCCATTTCTTATTATCTGAGAGTAGGAATTTCCCCATAATAAAAGATGACCCATAAGTGTTTCTCTAAACACGAATGAAGTCATCTCAGGGTTAGGCGAATCTGATAGAAGGTGATATATAGGATGATCCCTTGCTTTTTCCTTTCCACTTTCAGTATTCATATAAGTGTGCAGTGGGAGAGAAGCTATTGTTTCAGCTAGTATTCTCACACAGGCATATACAGCTGTGGTTTGCATGGCTGTTCTTTCATTAACCGTTTTCCCACTACTAGTTGAGCCAAAGAAGAAACTGTAAGTAGATCCAAATAAGCTATTCTTTGGTTCAGCCCTTGATTTAAAGAATCTTGAAAATATACTAATGTGATCACCTCCTAAAATTGGGCATGAAAAAAGCACCTCGTGTAGAGATGCTTTTAAATAAGGTTGAGACGTGCAATATGCACTATACGTCAATAATCCTTAATATTGTTTTGGTTATTAAACAGTTTATAGCTATTGAAAATAGATAGGAATTGTTCAAAGCTAATATTGTTTAAATCAACTACTTTTGCATGCTTTAAGGCTTTATTAAATTGATTTTTTGTAAATAGTTTTCGATATTCTTTGTTAACCCATTTCTTAACAAAATTTTCATACATTTTTCTATCCTTGTATGATATTTTTGATGTAAGCCTTTTTAATAAAATCAATGAGCTATTAACTTTAGGTTGGGGATGAAAATATTCTCTCGGGACCATTCTTAATATTGAAATATCCACTTCTGTCATCAAAAGTAATGCTAATGCTCGCTTTATATCCAATAACCTTTTAGCAAATCCGTATTCCACGATTAAATAACTTTCAACAGCTGTACTTTCAAATACAATTTTTCGTATTATATCTGTACTAATGTTGTAAGGAATATTACCGTATATTTTATATCTTATATTTTTAGGAAATTTAAATTTTAGTATATCCTGGTTAACTATTTGAAAGTTCCTTTGATGTACTAATTTCTGTTGAGTTGCTAGACACAAGTCAGGGTCAATTTCAATTGCAGTTACATGGTTACATATTTTAGCCAATTCTAATGTAGTATGGCCTTTGCCCGAGCCTATTTCAAATACGTTATCTTCTTCGTTTAAATTTATATTTTTCAAGATTTTATTTATATTTCTCTTCGAAGTAATAAAATTTTGACTATATTTTATATTTATTCTATTCATTATAACCCTCTCTCTATTCATTATAACCCTCTCTCTATTCATTATAACCCTCTCTGTCACGGTTATAATGAATTTTCATTTATCAATTCATTATAACCACTTATTTCTTGTTTGGTTGATAATGAATTGTGTTTATTACAAAAATGCTAAAAATACCCATTGATTTGTCCTCCGTTTATATTTACTTTTGTATTAAGTCGTATATCAACTTAATTCGTAACCAACAATAAGTATACCAAATGATTCACGATATTAAAAGACCAATATTCCTCTTTCATCATATACACTACCCGTACTTACACCATCATTTCTCAAAGCTCTATCAAGTGCCATTATAGTTGCAACTGCACCATCAATTTTCTCACTGGACTTTTCTTTATCTGGTTTAATATTTCCAGCAGGATCTGTTCTAACAAAGATATTATCCATCATCCAACGAAGTACAGGGTGACCACCATGTGCGAGCTTTTCTTCTAGGGTGAGCTTCATTAATTCCTTGGTTGGAGGACTCATATCTTTAAAGCCCTGCCCAAAAGGAACAACAGTAAAGCCCATACCTTCAAGGTTTTGTGTCATCTGAATTGCTCCCCACCTATCAAAGGCTATTTCTCTGATGTTATATTCCATTCCTAATTCTTCTATAAAATTTTCTATAAAACCATAATGAACAACATTACCTTCAGTAGTTTTTATAAAACCTTGCCTTTCCCATAAATCATAATTTACATGGTCTCTTCGGACCCTAAGCTCAATATTTTCTTCAGGTATCCAGAAGTAGGGGAGAATAGCATATTTATCATCTTCATCCTCTGGAGGAAAGACTAGGACAAAGGCAGTTATATCTGTAGAAGAAGAAAGGTCAAGTCCGCCATAGCAAATCCTGCCTTTTAAATCTTCTGGATCTACCTTAAAAGAACAGGCATCCCATTTATCCATAGGCATCCAACGGACAGCTTGTTTTACCCATTGATTTAGTCTCAATTGCCTAAAGCTATTTTCTTCAGCAGGATTTTGCCTAGCTGATTCAAAAGCTGCTTTAACCTTATCCATAGTAACTGTTATTCCAAGTGAAGGATTCGCTTTCTTCCAAACCTCTGGGTCTGTCCAATCATCATCCATATCTGCACCATAAATAACAGGGTAGAAAGTAGGGTCAGTTTTTCTTCCTTCAAGTAAATCAACAGCTTTTTGATGAACTTCCCAGCAGATGCTATTTTGATTATCTCCAGCAGTGGTAATAAGAAAATAAAGTGGCTGGGTTCTAGCATCACCACTTCCTTTAGTCATAACATCATAAAGCTTTCTATTAGGTTGAGTATGAAGTTCATCGAATACAACTCCATGGGTATTAAAGCCATGTTTATTTTTCACATCAGCAGAGAGGACTTGATATACACTTCCTGTCGGCTGATAGATTAATCTTTTCATGGAATCTAAAATTTTAACCCTTTTAGCTAAGGGAGGACACATTCTAACCATATCGGCTGCAACATTAAAAACAATAGAAGCTTGATTTCTGTCTGCAGCACAGCCATAAACTTCAGCCCGTTCTTCGCCATCACCACAGGTAAGAAGGAGAGCAATAGCTGCAGCAAGTTCTGATTTTCCCATCTTCTTTGGAATCTCAACATAGGCTGTATTAAATTGGCGGTAACCATTAGGTTTTATAGTTCCAAATATGTCTCTTATAATTTGCTCTTGCCAGTCTATTAGTTCAAACTGTTTCCCTGCCCATCTACCTTTAGTGTGGGTAAGTGCTTGAATAAAAGATACAGCATAATCAGCGGCATCTTCATCATAGACTGAATCTTTGGCCATGAATTTAGTTGGCTTATAATTTTTTAGTTTTCTAATTAGAGCCGCCTCCTTTCTAAAATAAAAAGGACTATCGATTTGAATAGTCCTTAAAAAAAAGTTTTCCAATTTTGAAATAGAGTAAGTATTATCTCTTAAACTCTCCAGTCATTATAAAGTGTACATATTCAGCTTTATGATCTTCTAGGAAAATAACTAGTTCATAAAACTTTCGTTCATTAGCTTCATATTGAACTCTATTAATATCAAACATATTGGTAACTCCGCTATCTCTAATTGATAATATTTGCTCCTTAATCTTCTCGGTCATTGGTAGTTCCAGCCCTTTCTACAGAATCTTCTAAAGCGGTACGAAGTGTTCCTATATCAAAGTTTTGTGCCTTATACCCATCATAGATAACTGAATAATAATACATACTAGGCTGACCTAAAGGTTTGCCTTCATTCATAATATAGGCCATTGCTTTTACATTTCTTCCATTTAGCTTTACTTTGACATTTTCCTTCCTATAGAGGAAAGGATAACCTTCATATCTATCAAGGGCTTTTTCATCGGTTGCAGTGATTTCCCAGATAAGTACTGGGACTTTACTATCTTTAGAAGGTTCAACAGTAGCAACTGCACTACCGTGACCACCTCTAAATAAAAGTTTGAAACCCTTAAGTTCACTAGCTCCTACAAGTTTTGCAGTTGGGCATCTGTTTGCCATTTGGGGTAGGTTTAAATTCGAACCGTAAGCTACATAAAGTTTTTTATCCATTCTAAATCTTCCTTTCTCTTGCCACAGTTTCGCCTGTGTTGGCTTTTTATTTGAAGTAGGTACTTTCATACCCTTCTACCAGCTTAAGAGGGGATTTACCCCTCGTGGCTTTAAGTAACCGCCTATCTAGGCGGATTCTCGAAACCTCCAAGCTGCAGAACCTTCTAAGTGTTTGCATAGGTGCTCTCTTGGGTTTTTAAATTCTTCACCAATAAAGCCGATTCTGTTAAGCCAGGTTCTCATTGCGAATTTTGGGTTTTCAAACTGTGGCTTTTTGCTACTGGCAAACTTCTGCGTTAAGGCCTGTTCATTCATGGCTAAGCTTAAAAGAATGTAGGTTCTTATTTTCCCAGCGTGGAGTGTTCCATTAAAACCCCTAAGTTCAACTGTTCCTACTCCGTTAAAAAAGCTGTGAAGGTTTAGGAAGTGGTACCTGCTGTCGTGATAATGTCTATCCCTGCTTTGATAGTAGCCTTCGTACCAAATATCCTCGATTCCTTTAAAGGTTGTTGGTTTTTTCTTATTCATTTTTTGAACTAAGCTCTTATCTATTTTCTTGCAATATCTCATTCTTTCTCTTTCTATCTCAAGGCTAGTGTAGAGCAGGTCATTTCTTGAGTATATAATGTTTAGGAAGTTTCTAAGGCTTCTTGGCGTATGTTCCTCACCATCAAGGTGGATATGTATCCCTGTAGTTTTGTTAGTAAAACCTCCAGCTATCCTAATTTTCCTAACCATTTCTTGAAGGCTTTTAATGTCTCTTTCATAGGTTAAGATTGGGCTAACTATTTCTACGCTATATTCACTGCCTGCTGAAGCTTTTTGTCCATTTATTTTCCTTTGACACTTTATGCTTCCGTCATAAACAACTTCCCAAATTCTACCGCTAGGCTCTACTACTTTGTAGTTACGGCCTTGTTTTTGCATAATACCTTCTAAATGTGTAGCTATGGTTCGTGCCGCCTTTTCCCTAGTGATTCCTGTAAGCTCAATTTCAATTCCAAAGTTTCTTCTAAGCATGGTTTATCCCCTTTCAGTGTGTTTTTTGTTACATACATATATCACTCAGAAGGGGATAAATAGCAAGTACTATTTTCAGAATAAACACAGTATTATCAAGGGTTTAAGCCTGTTTTATTCTGTAATTTTTCTGCAGATATCTTCGCCAAAAGCTATGCCAAGAGAACTTCCTTTATCCCAGTTAACATGAATTGTACCAATATCATCAACTCCCGTAACTGTTCCTTTATCACCAGCTTTTAATGTAGAGTAGGGGTCATCCATTTTTACAAGAGCAACTCTTGTGCCACTAGGAAACTCCTTTTTAAGTTTTTCTAATATTTCTATGTGTATTTCTTTCATGGTTATTTGACCTCCTTATTGGCTGGTAGCCCATTTCTAAATGCAGAGCTTCCAGTAAGACTTGAAAGGAGTGTCTTTCTGTGGGCTTTGTATTCTGGACCAATCATTCCAAGTCTTATAAGCCATGTTCTAAAAGTATATTTATCATTGTCTGTTTCAATTGGCTTTGAAGAAGTATATTGTAGCTCTTTAGCTTTTTTAATTAATAGGCTTAGAAATTCTGATGAAGTTTGAATATCTCCCTTTATGAAATTGAAGGTTAGTTTTTCATCGTTAAAATCAATGCCTTTACAATTTTCCTTGTTGATGGTTGTTAGTATCTCACTCAAGGATTCAAGAGTAGAGATTTCATCAATTAATTCTTTTTCTACTATGTTTTCAGAGTAGTCAAAAACCTTTTTAATAAGTGACTGTTTGCTATAAATCATGTTTAGAAGGTTTTTAATAGTTCTTTCATCGTGACCTTCCATGGGGAACGATATTTCAATAGAATCAAATTCAGTCTCCGTGGTTTCTTCTGAAGAATTTAGTATTTCATCAAGTTCCATTTCATCACCTGCCTTATTAATTATTGTGCCGTCCCTTGTAATGGTAAAATCTCCAATTTCATAAGCAAAGCTTGGAACTCCTAGATATTTAGGCTTTATTCCTAGATGTTTTCCCAGAATTTTAACTTTTTCTTTTCTATCCATATTTAACACCTCCAAGTAATGTAGTACGTCTATACATCACTCAAAAGCATGTATTATGCAAGTTATATTTCAGATATTCTTATGGTTTATTTCTAAGTAACTATTAAAGATGATACAGGGAAAACAGTAGCCTCATATAATACTAATCCTTTGAGATATTTGCATATTTAGTCTTTTTACCGTTTCTAATTAAATAAACATCTTGATCAGAACCGACTTGTTCAATATAACGCTTCACAATAACATCCGTGTATTTTTCATCAAGCTCAATCATATGGCAAATTCTATCTGTTTGCTCACAGGCAATTAATGTGCTTCCCGAACCGCCAAAGGGGTCAAGGACAATACAGTTAGTTAAGCTTGAGTTTAAAATAGGATAAGCTACAAGTGCCACAGGTTTCATTGTTGGATGATCCTTGTTCTTTTTAGGCTTTTCAAATTCCCAAATAGTGGTCTGTTTTCTGTCAGAGTACCAGTTATGCTTGCCTTTCTTTTTCCAGCCAAAGAGAACTGGTTCATGTTGCCATTGGTAAGGGGAGCGACCTAAAACTAAGGATTGCTTTTTCCATATACAAGTACCTGAAAGATAAAAGCCCGCATCAGAGAATGCCTTTCTAAAGTTTAAGCCTTCAGTATCTGCATGGAATACATAAATGGATGCGTCCTTAGCCATAACAGTTTCCATTCCTTGAAAGGAAGCAAGGAGGAAGTCGTAGAAGGCCTGGTTTCCCATATTGTCATTTTTAATTTTTCCAGCAGTACCTTCATAATTTACATTATAGGGAGGGTCAGTAATCGTTAAATTAGCCAACTTTCCATCCATTAAATCTTCATAGGTTTTAGGGTTAGTACTATCGCCACAGATAAGTCTGTGTTCGCCAAGCAGCCACAAATCTCCTAACTGTGAAATGGCTGGTTTTTTAAGTTCTTCTTCAACATCAAAATCATCTTCTTTAATATTGTCCTTTAGAGAATCTTTAAATAGATCATCAAGTTCAGCAGGGTCAAAACCAGTAAGGGAGACATCAAAGTCTACTCCTTGCAAATCTTCGATTAAAAGCATTAGTTTATCTTTATCCCAATCACCACTGACTTTATTAAGAGCAATATTTAATGCCTTTTCATTTTCATTATCCATATCTACAACGACACAATCAATTTCTTTTTCGCCAAGCTCTACTAGAACTTTATATCTTTGATGGCCACCTATAATATTGCCAGTTCTTTTATTCCAAAGAACTGGCTCAACATATCCAAAGGTAAGAATAGAGTTTTTCAACTTTTCATACTCGGGGTCTCCAGGTTTTAAATCCTTCCTTGGGTTGTACTCGGCAGGATTAAGCTTTTCAATTTTAATCTTTTCTATCTTCATATTTTTTCACCGCCTTTTTAAACTCGTCATATCTATTTACATCTTCCCAAGGAAGGAGAGAGGAATTAAAGTGACCATAAGTAGCTGTGTCAGAATAATGGATATCTCTAAGCCTTAGGTTTTCAATAATTGCTGCAGGTTTTAAATTAAAGACCTCTTTTGCAGCAAGGGTTAATACTTCATCTGATACTTTACCTGTTCCAAAAGTATTAATAGAAAAAGCCACTGGATTTGCTTTTCCAATGGCATAAGAAAGAGCGACCTCGCATTTATCTGCAAAATCGCTCCATACAATATGTTTTGCTATATATCTAGCCATATAAGCACCACTTCTATCTACCTTGGTCGGGTCTTTGCCACATAGAGCACCACCACCGTGGGAGGCAAGACCACCGTAAGTATCAACCATAAGTTTTCTACCTGTTAAACCTGTATCAGCACTTGGTCCACCAATAACAAATCTACCAGAAGGATTGATAAGAATTTCAGTATCCTCATCAAAAGGAAAAACTTCAAAAGCAGGCAGTAGGACAAAGGTTAAAATCTCTCTTTTTAATTCATCATAGGATTTATCTTTATGATGGTGAATAGATATAACTATAGTTTTAACTCTTACTGGTTTATCACCATCATATTCTACAGTAACCTGTGCCTTACCATCTGGAAATATCCCTTTTATTAATTTATCTTTTCTTGCTTTATCTAACCTTTTAGTTATTCTATGGGATAAAACAAGAGGGAGGGGGAGCATTTCTCTAGTTTCATTTGTAGCATAGCCATACATAGTTCCTTGATCACCAGCACCGATTAAGTTATAAGGGTCATCTGTGCCATTTCGCATTTCTATAGCATTATCAACTCCAGCCTTTATATCGGGACTTTGTTTTTGTACATACACATATATTAAAAATTTAAGTGGATTGTATCCAATTTCCCTTAGAGTTTGCCTAACAATGTATCTGATATCTAGTTTCTCGCTACAGGTGATTTCGCCCGCCACGATAATTTTTCCTTTGGTCGCCATAACTTCACAAGCTACTCTAGAAGCTTTATCTTTTCTAAAAGCAGCATCTAAAATATTATCAGCGATTAAATCGCATAGCTTATCTGGATGACCGATACACACACTTTCAGCTGTTAATTGTCTTTTCATTTCTACCTCCAATTATTTATTTTCCTTTGCGGGCAGTAAGCAGCCTTTCCATTACATTATCTTGAGGATTGTTTCCTGTGTATTCTGATAGAGAGTTTTCTTTTACGATTTGAAATATCTCAAACCACAGTCTATTTGTTTGAGTCATATAATTTTGTCCCATTGCAACATATGGACTTTGAATAGCATTTCCTGTAGTAGGATGTTTTGCTAAAAAGCCATATTCAGTGATTGCCTCTTCGCATTGAATCCATCTTGCAACACTCATAGCATATCTTTCTAAAAGCTGAGGTGAGACTAGGGAGGAACAACCTCTTTCATGTAGCCATTTCCATGTATCTTTATAGACTTCTCCAGCAACTAAAGTCTTTCCATCTTTTTGGACTGCCTCTAGCATCTTGTTTGGCTCTGGCATTTCTTCACCTTTTAAGTCTGCGGTGTTCTGAAATTCCATAACTGTAAGAGGTCTTCCACCAGGATTTCCTTCTGCTATTTTTTCTGCTAATGCTTTCTTTTTGGCTCCTGCTCCTATGCGAGCACCACCTCTATTAGTGCCGTCCTTGGCCATATATTAAAACACCTCACTTTCCACTTGCCCTATTACCCCCTTTGAAACTGCATTTTTTTACACGATGCCCCACGCCGCTGTCCGCTTATGAAAGTTTTAGAGATTTACTACCCCCACCTGTCACCACTTTTAGCTGTGATGCTTGAGTGACAAGACTTGCATAAGCTCATAAGATTGCTAAACTCATTGCCACCACCTTTGGACAGTGGTACGATGTGATGCACTTCCTCCACAGGAGTAAGCTTTCCGTGTTTCTTACACTCTTCGCATAGGGGATGCTCCTTTACATATCTATCTCTGATTCGTTTCCAAGCCCTGCCGTATCTTTTGTTAGACATAGGATCTCTTTGGTACTTGTTATAGTTTTTATTTGTTAACCGCTTATGTTTTTCACAGTACCTATCATCAGTAAGCTTAGGACAGCCAGGATAAGAACAAGGACTCTTAGGTTTCCTTGGCATTCTAGCACCTCCTTTTTGGGCATGAAAAAACCTCCACAGATTTTCTGTGAAGGTTTAAAGTTTTCTATCTTAATAGTATCAAGTAAGTCTATGAACATCTACTAACATTTCCTATCATTTTTCAAAAGAGTGGTTGTTTCTGCTAAAGCTCTGTCTCTAAGTCTATAAATATGCTGAATGCTATAATCCATATCAACTGCAATCTGCTCCCAAGTTTCGAAACAAAGGAATCGTTTCTCAAGTAAGGTTTGATACTCCTGGTTCTTTACTTTCTTTATAAGAGCTACAATTTCAGTTTTCAAATCGATAAGCATATCAATATCTTTATTGATTTCAGCCTGAAGGTCAATAATTTTATCTATAGCATCTGCCATTTTGGAGGTAGCTCTGTTAGGACTTCTTGGCATGTCAGATAGGGTAGAAGTAGCTTTAGTAGCAAGTGCATTTAAAGACTCTACTTGCTCAAGCTTACTATTAATTCTTTGGTCTAGACGATAAGCTTTATTTAAATAATCCTTTGCGTTCATGACGCTACCTCCTCATTCAGTTGTTTTATAAGCATATCTGGGTCAAGGCTGGTAAGAAGTCTATACCAGCCAGAATGAAAGAAACGTTCAACTTCTTCTTTTGTATTTAAAGCAGCTTGATTTCTTGGATGTTTATTTAGTTTTCTAAGTGCAGCACGGTAATCCTTAACTGCTGTTAGAACAATGGCGTTAGCCAAATCTTCATATTTATCATTCATTGCTTTTACCTCCCATTTGCAAGTTGACTTTAACAGCATTGATTAATGCAGACTGGGTATTATCCTTATTTTTTAAAGCTTTCATCACTTGATTGTCGATTGTGTCCTTTGCAATGAGGTGATGGATAATAACTGCTTTTTCTTGTCCCTGTCTCCATAACCTTGCATTTGTTTGTTGGTAAAGCTCCAAACTCCATGTAAGGCTAAACCAAATGAGAGTAGAACCACCAGATTGCAGGTTGAGTCCATGTCCAGCAGATGCAGGGTGGATAACTGCTATAGGAATTTCTCCCTTATTCCATTTTTTTATTGAGTCGGAACTATCCAAGTTCTCCACCTTAAATCTTCTAGTAATTCGAAGCAAATCATGTTTAAACCAGTAAACGATTAAAACAGGTTTACCGTTGGCCGCTTCTACTAAATCTTCTAAAGCATCTAGTTTTTTATCATGGATATGAACTACATTTTTCTCATCTCCATATACAGCTCCATTTGCCATTTGAAGAAGTTTATTAGATAAGGCAGCAGCATTAGAAGCGGTAATTTCATCCTCATCAATGGTTGCTACTAAATCCTTTTTCATTGCATCTAAGGTTTTACTCTCTTTTTCAGATAATTTCACTTCGACTTCGTTTATAGTAAGCTCTGGAAGCTTAAGATAATCAGATCCTTTCATGCTGATGGTAATATCTGAAATCTTTTTATATATGGCTTTTTCTGCTCCTGGTTTAGGCTTATAAGAAAATATAATCTGCTGGTTTCGCTTATCTGGAAGGAAATACTCATCTCTATATTTTCCGATGAATCGTCCAAGCCTTTCTCCCATATCTAAAAGTCTAAACTCAGCCCATAAATCCATAAGTCCATTACTTGCAGGAGTTCCAGTTAAGCCTACAATTCTTTTTATCTTTGGTCTTACTTTCATAAGACATCTAAAACGTTTGGCTTGATGATTTTTAAATGATGAAAGCTCGTCTATAATTACTGTGTCAAAGTCGAAGGGGAGAGAGCTATCTTCTATAAGCCATTTAACATTTTCACGATTTATAATATAAATATCTGCTTTTTTCATTAAAGCTGATTTCCTTATTTTTTCACTTCCTACAGCAACAGAATATTTTAAATCTTTTAGGTGATTCCATTTTTCAATCTCTGTTGGCCATGTATCTCTAGCAACTCGAAGTGGTGCGATAACTAAAATCTTATGTGCATCAAAGCTATCAAATAATAAATTGTTTAAAGCTGTAAGAGTTAAGACTGTTTTTCCTAACCTAAGCCCATATCCAAAAAGATAGCTGAGATAGGATTTCTTTCAATATATTCAGTAGCATATCTCTGATAATCATGGGGTATGAACTTCATCAGGCATCACCTCCTAGAATATTTCTAATTATTTCTTTTATTTGTTTTTCATCATCAAGAACATATACTTTAAAACCTAAGGATTTAAGAAGTTTATGCCTTGTAATTTGAATTGGTCTAGGTTTTTCACCTTTCCTTTTCACTTCTACAAATCCAATCCTTCCTGTAGGAAGAAGGATAAGTCTATCGGGCATCCCAGCAAAACCTGGACAGGTAAGTTTAAGACAAAGACCATTCAACTTTTTAATTTCTTTTACAAATTTTTGCTCGATTTGTTTTTCACGCATTGACCTTCACCTTGCTACATATTTTAGTTAATGAATCTAAGAAATTGTTTATAGCTATAAAGCCTTTATTCATCGGCTTTTTTGGTAAATAGATTCATCAGAATTTTAGGGGGAGTGTAGGTCGGTGTAGGCTGTCTATATAACTTTTATATATATTTTTAAATTTATTTTTATCTATATGAAAAAGTTGTAATATAGACATACACCGACCTACACTAATTACAAAATACTTATTTAGAGAAACTCTGATTTTAGCCTTAAACCCTTAACGATAACGCCTTTATTAGTTCGCTTTCTTTCAAAGTTTTCTGATTCAAGAGCCGTATAGAAATCTGCTGTACTTCTTGTAAATTCACCAACCCTTAAACAAAAAGCACGATACTCATCATAGATTTCGCCCGATTTGGCTGTGTAGCTTCCATCAACTTCACAACATTCATTTAGAAAGTGTGCTAACCAGTTGTTATTTTCTCTATAAATATCAATGGCATCTTGAACTTTCTTAGGTGGAGTTATGTTGTAATCATCATCGATTACTTTTTTAGCTCCTTCAATTATCCAAGTAAGAATTGCACCACCTGCATTTTCAATGAGATAATCCGTGTAATTTTTTATATCATCATTTCCTTCAATCTTTGCCTCAAAAGGAATCACAATAAGTCTTCTCCAAGTTCCCTCATCAATAGCTCCAACCTTTGGCAGGTGGTTCGTATATAAAACCAATGTGTGAGTCGGGATATAGCTAAAAGGATCTTTATATTTTTTCTCTGCATAGATTTCGTCAGTAGAACAAAGTTGTTTGATATTAGAAGTATTTAGCCTCATACCTTCCTCAAGTTCAGCTGCAATAAGGAGTCTTTTTCCTTTTGCCTCGGCAAGCTCTGGCTTAACATTTCTTCTGCAGCCAACAGTAAGAATGTCGGCTGAAATATTACCACTATAGCTTCCTAAAACCCTGGCGATGGCATTCCAAAATGTAGATTTACCATTACGGCCTTCACCGTAGGCTATGATTAAAGCCTCAACATAAACTTTTCCTATAGCAGCAAGCCCCACAATCCTTTGCACATATTCAATGAGAGCTTTATCTTTGCTAAAAAACACATCAAGGGCATCAAGCCACTTATCCATTCCTACATCATCTGGACTTACAGATGTTTGCTTTGTTATAAAGTGGGAGTAGTTTGATTCCATTTTTGATTGGATACCTTGTCTTAAATCAAAAGTAGCCTCTGGTGTGTTCAGTAGAAAGCCATCTGTGTCCAGATCCTTAGGGAGAATCTCAAGCATAGGCTGTGCTTCTTTTAGTGCGGAAGATATCTTTTTGGAATCTCTTCTAGCGATGACATATTTTTTATAGGCAATAGCAGATTCATACCTTTTAAAAGACTCATCTTGGTCCTCGCCAAAGTCTTGTGCAGCCTTTTTTGCACCTTTTTCCATAACAATGTCAAGAGCACCGTTATCAGTCATTTCATTTAAAGCATTATTGATTTCGAGTTCAGCCTCTTTAAGCTGTCTAGTGGTTAATTCTTGTGCAACAGCTTGTGCTTTAGGTTTTGATTCCTCCCAAAAGCTACCGTTATATACTAAAAAATCAGTAGCAGGGGAGTACCTAAGAATTTCTTTATATTCATTGGAAAGAACAATGGCTTGACCTACATCTGAGAAATCTTTTGGCTTTAACTGAAGTTTTCCACCATAATCTTCTGGGGGAATGTAATCCTTTTGAGAAGAAACTCTTTTACCAAAATTAACAGCACTATGCCATATAAGGTTTAATTCATCCTCGTCTAGGGGCGGATTGCATTTTTCAGCCTCTTTAAGGAAAAGGGCATAGGCTTCATCTGTATTTCCAAGACGAACTATAACTCGTCCAGCATATCGGGACATGGTGCTATTTCTTGTTCCTTCAGGAACTTCCTCAGTAGAACTATCCCAATCTTCAAAACTTGCAGCATCTAAATAATCTTCAATACTTTTAGTACCATCATGAATTTCTATGTTGGGAGTGCTAGTACCAAAGATGAACCTTGCACTATCAAGGGCGTTGTTATCAAAGTAGGGGAAAGCGGTCGCTATTTTTTGTTTTAACTTTGCGTATTCGGTTGGATCAGTTATTTCCTTAATCATGAAATATACATGAAACCTCGGCCTTGGTGTTCTTTTCCCTTTTTGTTTCATATGGTTTCTACTGTAGGCAGCAACAAAAGGAATATCTTCAAATGTTGTAGCCACATCAGCCACAGTGACCCAGTCCTTTGGATCATCTGAATGATCGTTATCACAATCAAGTACAGCATTATCTGATTTAATAAAATTACTTGTGCTCCGATAGTTGTTTTTAAAGTTGGCTGAAACATGATCATATCTAATTGCGTCTATCATCGATGCTTTATCTGTAACTAAAATTTCTTTGGGATAGACACAGTTTGAAAGATTCCCTGAAGTGTTTGATGTATATAGAGTAAATCTAATCATTCAAGCACCTCCTCGCATTTAGAATCGAAATATCTTATTGGCATATCTCGTCTCTTTGCTTTGGTGATTTCTTCAGCCATTCCCTCGGAAACTTTGTCAAAGACCCATAGCTCCTCACATTTACCAAGTAGGACGAGGGCAAAGTGAAGTCCAAGTTCTCTTTCCTCAATATCCTCATCATCTAAAAATTGAGGGTAGTGCAGATGGGGTGCTAGAGGGATATATCCTTCACTAACTGCAAATCTGCAATAGCCCTGTGCTTTTCTTGTGTTTCTTTCCATATCACCAGAGAAGGGAGAGGCAATGTAAACAAGAGGCCTGTACTTCTTCTTTAAAGCTTCGTAGGGAGTAGGGTCGTAATAACCCTCTCCGTTGAATTTATTTATAGTCATTAGGCTTCCTCCTTCTCTATAATTGGGAAAATCCCATCTTCCTTTAAGAGACTGTAAATAAACAATCTTCCTTTTTGTGTCCAATAGGTATGTGGCCTAGTGTGTATTGTTCCATCGTTCCCGTTATAGGAATGAGTCTTTGTACTGGTGTATCCCATCTGGGCATACTTTTGATATAAGAGCCAAATAGAACTCTGCTTAAACTGGACCCCTTTTTCTTTTAGATAGCTATTCATTCTTTTAGCACTCCAGCCATAATCCTTAGCTATAACAGAAATGGCTACTAAATCCTTGCAGTTAAGAACTAAATCATAATAAGATGCCTTCGGTTTCATCTCCACAATCTGTTGATTTTGAATGGCAATAGTTTCTTCAAGTGCTTTTGCCTTTTCTCTTTCTTTTTTTAGTGCAGTAAAAGCTGCAATAGCGAGATCAGGATCATTTAATAATTCATCTGTTGCATACAAACCATGTTTGCGAATAGAAGGGAGGACTTCGCTGGTTACCCAATGTTTAAATTCCTTAGCTTTGGGCATCTTGCTAGAAAGAATAAGGCTGTATAGACCAGATTCATTAATTATTGTCAGACCTCTATTTGGAATAGCAAAGGTCGTGTTTTCCGACCTTTGAAGTATTGTCTTATCTTCCTTATCAACATGAGTTGAAAGAGCATCCTTTGTATTTGAATAGCCTAGACTTTCAGCTACATCTTTGCCTACAAAATAGATTTGTTCATTAACAAGGGCAGTGCGGATAGAACCAAATTCTGGATTTTTATAAACCTCAAGTTTCATCTAAACAACCTCCTTTACTTTCTTAAAGCTTCTAGCTTGGATTTACTACAATCACGACAAAATACAGAAGTACCATAAAGGTCGCCCTCACCATCGCTAAAAAGTTGGGCCAGGTCTATTTCAACTTCACAGCCACATTCAGGACAGGTGCAAAAGACATTATCATCATGAATTTCTACAGTGACATCAAGACTGGGACTTACTTTTTCCTTTACATAAAACATAAAAACACCTCCAAAATTTAATAGGCAGGTACTGCCCTTATTATCTAAAGGACAGCACCTGCCAAAATCCGTAGTGTTTTTAATCTTTTTTATAAAAACTTCCCTCAAAGCCTTCAGCACGTAACTTTAAGTCACCAGCCCAAGGAGGAGGTTGACTCATAATTTCACATATCTCATCTACAGTAATATTCTTTTCTGCCTCAATAACTATCTCATCATGAATATGCATGACGATAGAAAAGTGCCTTAATTTCTCCATAGAAAAAACAAGAATATCCCTACTAATCGCTTGAACAATATTCTCCACAAATTTCGGACCATAGGACTGTATTCTTTCCCATTTTTTAGTTCCACCAAGGCCTTCATAAGTTACACAATCTGAGCCAAATTGATTTAGACCAATACGAGGCTTTACATAGGATAGTTTTCTGCCAGATGGAAGAGTAATAAAGAGCATTCCGCTTCTGTAAGAAAACTCAATACCATGAGTATCAGTAGTAGTTCTTTCTCTAACAGTTTTAAGGGCAGCTCTATCAACACTCCACCAAAATTCGACAATTTTAGAATTGGCAGCTCTCCAGGAATTAACTAAGGGTTTTAATTCTTCTTCAGTAAGCCCCATATCAAGAGCACCCATTGAAATTAAAGCACCGACAGATCCACCATAGCCACAGGCTAAATCTGCAACTTTTCCTTTTTGTCTTAGAGGACCTCTTTTATCTATTTTTTCAATAGGAACATCAAACATGTGACTAGCAGTGGCAGTGTATAAATCTTCTTTTCTGTTGTAGGCATCAAGAACCCATTTTTCATTTGCAAGCCAAGCTAGGACAACTCTTTCTATGGAAGAAAAGTCTGCGACTATCAACTTATGATTGGCTTTTGGAATAAACGATGTACGAATAAGCTGGGACAAGACTTCTGATGTGGAATCATAAAGCATATCCAAGGCCTTAGTGTCTTTATTAAGAACTAATTCTCTAGCTTCAGATAAATCAGGGATATTGTTTCTTGGGAGATTTTGAGGTTGTAAAATTCTCCCTGCAAATCGTCCTGTCCTATTTGCACCATAAAACTGGAACATTCCTCTAGCACGATTATCAGAACCTATGGCATTTTTCATGGTCTGATATTTCTTTACAGATGATTTTGATATCTGCTGCCTAAGAGTTAGCACTTTTGATAAATCTCCTGTGGCTGTTTCTAATAACTCGGAAACAATCTTTTTTCCAAGGCTTTCAGTTTCAAGGCCATTATCAGAGAGCCAGCCTTTTAATTGTTGCACTGAATTGGGGTTATCAAGATTTGTTAGTGCCTTCATTTCATCAATTAACTTAGTGCGAGAGTAGTCGTCTATTTCAATTGCGTTTTTTATAAAATCTAAATCAAGAAGAACGCCTCTATCATTAATTTCTTGATCTAGGTGATATTCATTCCATACTTGTTCTGGAACAGGGAACTTTGATAGTTTCATCTGTATTTCTAATTCAGTCTCCACATCACGTTTGTTATATTCTTTAAATGCTGACCATTTATCAAGGTCATGGTAGGGGTGGTTTCTTGTTCTTTTACCATTAGAGATAGTAGGCTTACAAGGAGTACAAAAGTATCTAATCAAATCTTTTCCTTCTTTAAGCTTTTGTTTTTCTAGTCCTAACACCGTACCAACACTTTCAAGAGATAGAGGAAGTCCCATATAGGCAGACCAAATCATACTGCATCTAAATGATTTAGGATCAAGATATTTTCCAGTAGGGTAACCTAAAAAACGTGATAGGCATATACGTTCAAAGTTAGCATTAAAAGCCCATTTGATAATACTAGGGTCGGATAAAGCATTTAATATATTTTGAGGTAATTTTTCTCCCATAGCTAAATCCACAACTTTAACATCTCCGCCATCAACGGAATAGGCAAATAGTAAGATTTCAAAATCGGGTGACTCACAGTAGCGATAGACTCCAGACTTAGAAAGATTTACACTACTAAAGGTTTCAATATCAATTTCTAATGTTTTCATTAAATTCTCCTTTCCTAGATAGAAATAGAGCAGCAAGATTTAATCCTGCTGCCCTTAAAGTTTTTATGAAAGGAAATCATCATCTACATCTGTTGCAAAATCATCCTCGGCTCTTGATTTTCCTCCAAGTGATTCACCATCTCTTATTTTTTGTAGGTTATTAAGACCACAAGCAATTCCCTTATTTCCGTTACTATTAAAAGCATAGAAGTTAATACTTGCTCTACCATATACACCACTGTAAACTTCAGAACGTTCAAGAATAGGGTCTAGATTGCTATCTACAATGCCTGGGGCAGTTGCTGAATTTGCGTTAACAAAATAGGCATTAGCATAAGCTTCGTCATCAGGTCTTTCAATATCCCCGTCTCTTAAGGGCTGCTTAATAGAAGATAGAGGCGGTACGGTTTTACCATTGCCTTTTAGTTTGCCTTCGCCTTCTTTATAAGCAGCCTCAATAGCAGCTTTAATCTTATTAAGAGTTCTAGTATCAGATTTTGGGATAATGAGTGATACTGAAAACTTTGGTGTACCACCATTAATTGATTTTGCTTCCCACACATTTGCATAAGACCACCTTGTATCTGGTCCTGTTATAACTTTCATTGGATTTGCATTTTTAGACATATGTTTGTCCTCCTTAATTTTCTTTAAAATCATCTACAGCTGTATTAATAGCTGGACGTTTATCACTCTCTGGAACGAGAGTAGGTTTGCCTTGAGGTTTCTCGACTAAATCAGATAGAAGTTCTGAAAACCTAGCTTTTCCTAGAGTTTTTTCCATGGCTGTGATTCCTTTGATTTTATGTTCGTAGGGGTCATAGCCGTTCGATGTAACAACTTCAATCACTTTTTCTGGATTGATATATTTTCTATTACTTCTTCCTTCGACTAGCTTAAAACCGTGCCACTGCTTTCCACGAAGTGCTGATTGAAGAGCGTAGTCCTTAATATTAGAAGCCCAAGATGTGAGTTCATCAATTTTTCCAAGGATTTCTTCTATATCTTCATCTTCTAATAGAGGTGGGAGTTTAAACTCATATTTTGCTAGTTCAAGATTATGATCAGCTCTATGTCTGCACTCATGTTTAATCTTGCAAAAGGTACACCAGTCGCCACATCTAAACTCGCCTTCACCTTCAAGTGCTAGTTTTGCAGTAGGCTTTAAAATTTCATTAGCCCATTTATAAAGTTCATCTTTTGAAAGAGTAAAGGTGCTGATATTGTTTCTTCTAGGCTGATAGATGGTCATAGCTACAGTTTCAATATCATAAATACCATCGAAAAGCTCCAATGCCCCAAGTCCATATAATTTCATCTGCGAGTTGTCATTGGCATCAACTAAAATGCCAGTCCCATGCTTGTAATCTACTACATGAAGAGTGTCATCTGAAACAATAATGCAGTCACCAGTTCCAAAGCCACCTTCAGCATATTTTGAATAATTTAGTCTTTGCTCTATTAGAATTAAAGGGTCAAAGCATTTGGCTTTTGCATCTTCTAAAAGTTCTAGAATATAGGTTGCATAATCTGTTGCACATTCTTCCATTTCTTCATTGTAATACTCAAGATTAGCAGTAGGGTCTTTTACCCTCATACCTAAAATGGTTTTTAGCTTATATTCACATAGGGTATGGGCTTCCGTTCCTTCAGCGGCATAAGAACTTGTTGTATCTTCATATTGCTGGCTAAGTCTTAAAGACGGAGGGCAGTTCAACCAGCGATGACTTGAAGAAGGCGAGAGGAGAGCATGTTTACCCATCACCTAATACCTTCACTTCTTCCAGTAGCTTCTTATACTTTTTTGGGTCAATCTCACTTAACTTACTAGCACCATGTTTTTCTAATAAAGCTTTAATTTCATCTGTATAACCACTACGAGATTTTTCTGCTAGAATAGCTCTAACCGATTCGAGGGTAAGCTTTTCTTTAGTTGCCGCAGGTTGCTTTTTAGTTTCTTTCGCTTCTTCTGGGGGTTCACCAGTTCCAGAAAATAAGTCTAGAAGTGAATCAGCTACAGACAAAAGTAAATTAGCAGCACTCTTTAACTCGTCTACGGTTTGTGATAGTTCGTTCATTTTACTCATATAGATTTGCTCCTTTCATAATTTTTTTGCCCTTCAATATCTAAAGGACATCGAAGGGCAAAATCCGTAGTAAAACTTTTTATTTCTCTAAAAATTCTTTTAAATTATTGTTGGAAAGGAGTTTTTTACGAAGTTGAAGTTCTCTGTATCGAACACCATCAACTGTGATGCCTAAGAGTTTAGCTACTACTTTTTTAGCTTTCTTTTCAATAAGGCAATTAAATAGTAGCTGATCTTCAAGGGATAGACTTTCAAAAGCTGACTGTAAAATATTACTTAATTCTTTATCTTCTAAAATACTAAGAATATCCTGGCTATCATCAGCTGGAGTGAAAAAGCTGCCCATTTCATCATTGTCACTGGACCAATTTTTATCTAGCTCTACAGTACGGCTAGTGTTTTTGTATTCACATCTATCGCAGACTTGATTACATTTATTCGTGTCTTTATAGATGCAGGCGAATTTTCTATTGCGATATCTTTCTTCTCTTTTTAGTGAGCTACTATTGAATCTATGAATATCTTCACTTTCTTTGGTCCTGCTAAGCCTAACTACATAACCAGCCTCTTCATCGTAGAACCATCTTTGTTTATAGGGGTTATCCTCAGTAGGTGGTTCGGAAGAGGCAAAGCATGTTTTCCTGTCTACCTCCACATAGTTTCCATTTTCATCTTGTGCATAGTATTTTCTGTAATTTACTCTTTGATAGTTTTTCATTAGATTGGCTCCTTTGGTTTTCAAATTTGAAATCCGCCAGAGCCCTGAAATCCTCAAAACAAAAAGACGGCAGGGGGGAACACCTATAAAAGTGTCCCGCACGGCCGTCTTAGCGTTCTGGCGGATTCCAGTTATTAAGTTGTTGTTAAACGGTTTTATGCCACAGACTCTATAAATTCATGAGTGATGTTTAGAGTTCCATCTGGATTTGCAGTAATTATTGTAAGACAGTCTTTTAAGCGAATCTCTACAACTTTTTTGTCATTACTGATATCACAGATGCGTTTGTTGTTGATGTTTCTGACTTCCTGCATGGTGACTTCCTCCTTTCATAGATTTATAAGTACAGAAGAATCTTTAATAAATCGAAATAAAAAAACTGCTATTGGTTTGTACAATAACAGTTTATAAGTTATGAAATTGAGTTTACATGGCTGCGACTTTACTTTGACTTTACTATCACTTTAATTTTAAAAAGCCTATATTCAACTTTGAGAATGTAAAGGACAAATACAGAAATACAGAAAAAAGATTGTAAGATATATAGTTGCATGATAAAATGTAAAATAATACGAGAAATTATTAGTTGAATCTGTTTTATGTGGAGGCGAGATTGTGAGATTTAGCTATAATAAATTATGGAAATTGCTAATTGATAAGAAGTTAATGAAAAAGGACTTAATGGCTATGACAAATATAACTTCATCTACAATGGCTAAGATGGGAAAGGACCTACCAGTTAGCATGGAAGTTTTGGCACGTATTTGCAAAGCGTTAGATTGTAATATAGGGGATATTGTAGATGTGATAAACGAAGATAAATGATAGTTTTCTAGAAAGGAGAATTAGATGAAACGGCTTTGTTATGCTTCTTTATTAAAAGTCCTATATCATTGTAAACCTTACAATGTTTCGCAAAGCTTAATCAATGGTACAATGCTTCTAATATTAGACGATTACGAAGATTTGACTGGAGATGATAATGCTGCATCAAGGATGGCTACAGGACATAGAAATGTTTCTCCTGAAGCTGGAGCAGAGGCAAGGAATGTCGAAGTCTCTATCGTTGTCGATTATTTTAGAGATAATGTTATCCCTTTACTCAATAAAGCGAAGATTAAGACTGCAATTTTAGCATTGAGGGATATCCTTGCCGATGATAATTCTATTCCAGGGGATACTCCGATATATCTTGAAAGCTTTAAGACTAAAGATGAGATCATTAATGAAACTGTATTTGATCCAGCAGAATTAATAGCTAATGTTTTTTTATATACTGTTGCCAATGTAAAAAGTTCTGAATTGAAAAATGATATCATAGAAGTAACAGATGAATACTTAAATTCGTTTACTCCAATGATAGATAGTATTTCTCTTAGAAAAAATAAAGTTTCATCTACTGCCTCAATACAGAAAACTATCAAAGATAAAAATTTCAATGGGATATTTAATGAGGTCAAGCATTCAGAGGCACTTGCGTTAAAAAATAATAACGAGCTTAGAGTTTTTCATTTGAATGTGATTAATAATAAATTCTCTGATAGGGAGTTAAAAAGATTTCTTCTACGCAATATTGGAAGATATGTCTACTCAAGGGCCGAGCTAGAGCGATTTGTTATAGAGGATGATGTTGAAAGTGTGGGACTCACAGCATTGGCTAAACTAAAAAAATATAGCGGAGCTGGTCAATTAACAGGCGATACCCTTGGTGATATGATTCTATATACCTTTTTAGAGCAGGTTTTAGACGCACCAAAAATCATGAGTAAAATTGAGTTAACTACTACGGCGAGTCATTATGGATGTAAAAGTGATGGTATACATTTGTTGGCGATTGATAGTGGCATGGGACAACCATACCATCAATTAGTTTTTGGAGCGTCACAGATTATTGGTGATTTGCGTAATGCAGTTGATAGAGCAATGGATACTGTAAAAGAAATAAAGGAAGATCCGTCAGCTGAATTAAGTGTTGTAGATAGCACTTTATTTGGACGAGTATTTGACAATTCAACAGCAGAATATATGAAAAATATTATTATACCAAGTAAGGGTGGGCTTGGTGCCATAGACCATGCTTATGGCATATTCCTAGGTTACACATTGGAGATTGACTCATCGGTGTTATCAAATCCTCAATTCCGTGTTGAAGCAGTTAATAAGATAAAAGAGGATATAAAGTCTGTTACACCTTACATTGTTGATAAAATAAATAGTATGGGCATGGGGGGATATTCATTTTATTTTTATGTCCTACCATTTAATGATGCTCCTGTAGAGAAGAAAGAAATAATACAAGATATGCTAACAGGAGGTGTGTCTTAATGGGTGGATATGACAATGTTGTTTTTGGGGAATTACTTTATAAAGATATTGATGATAATGAATATCTTAATGAGCTATATGAAAACATCCTATATAATTATTCCTTGAAATTATTTAAAATTAATAGGGAAAGTCGTGAGTTGGATATATCTGCAGCTTTACGTTTTGCTGATATACTTTCAAAGTCCGTACATAAAGAAAAATCAGACAAACATAAGATTTGGGCTCAAGAAATAGTTGCTCTTTTACATATGATTTATCCACAGGATTATAGGATTAAACATTATATGGGGTCGGTACTTCAAAGTACAGGTAATTACCGTGGGATGGATATGATTACCCCAGATTTCCAGCCTACGACATTACTGGAAAAACTATATACAGGATTTAATAAAGATTATTTGAGTATTCCTGCAGAGCCAGAACAACATTTTTTTCGTTCGCAAAAGATTGTATATGATAGATTAGAGGATTCTTACTTTAGCTACTCGGGACCTACATCAATGGGAAAATCGTTTATTATGCGTATGTTTTTGAAAAAACAAGTTATGGATGGTATCCGTTCTAACTTTGCTTTAATAGTTCCTACAAAAGCCTTAATTAATGAAGTTAGCAGTAAAATAATTAATGATTTGAAAGAGCTTCTTAAGGAACATAACTATAGGTTAATTACTTCTGCAGGAGCATTATCTTTAAAAGAGGAACATAATTTTATTTTTGTGCTTACTCCTGAGCGACTTCTTTATTTACTAATAGACAATCCAGCAATTAATATTGAATATTTGTTTATAGACGAGGCACATAAAATTTCAACTAAAGGAAGTCGTAGTGCGTTTTACTATAAAGTAGTGGATATGCTATGTAGAAAAAAGGAAAAACCTCATGTTATTTTTGCATCACCAAATATCCCTAACCCAGAAATATATTTAAAGCTTATACCAGAAGCATATAACATTAATGAACAAAAGCTAACTACTTCTTTTGCTCCTGTAAGCCAAATGAAATATTTGATTGATTTGCCTAACAAGAAAATAGAAGTATTCAATGATAATAATAAAAACTTTATTGAAGTTGCAGAAATTAAGAGAGAGGCAACAGTATGTGAATTGATAACTCGATTAGGTGGGGAAGGCCAAAATATTATTTATTGCCCTGGAATAAACAAGGCAATTACATACGCACTTGATTTCGCTAAAAACAAAGGAAAAAAAGATAATCAGGAACTTATTACCTTAGCTAAGGATATAAAAAATGAAGTTCATAGGGATTATTACTTGGCTGATTTAATTCCTAAAGGTGTCGCTTATCATATCGGTTATTTGCCTTCAACTATAAAAATGCGTATTGAGGAACTTTATAGAGAAGGATTAATTGAAACTTTGTTTTGCACAAGTACCCTAATGGAAGGGGTTAATTTGCCAGCAGATAATTTGTTTGTTACAGATTATAAAATAGGAAGAGGTAGAATGTCAGCCATAGATTTTAAGAATCTTATTGGAAGGGTCGGACGAATAGAATATAACCTCTATGGCAATGTATTTCTCATGCGGCCAGAAGAAAAAATAAAATCAGAAATTTTTGTTGAGTTACTAAAGGAAGATATTCCAGAACAGAAGCTATCGGTTGTAACTGAATTGTCAAACAATCAAAAAGTAAAAATAGTTGAAAGTTTAATCAAAGGCGATGTTCAGCTGACTCAATATCCTAAGAATCAAACTGTTGAAGAGTATTCTCTTATGAGGAAATTTACTGGAATTTTATTAAGAGATATAATGCAGGGCAATAAAAGCTTAGTGTGGAAGGAATTTTCGCATTTATTAGGTAAAGAGATTGAGGAAAATATAAGGAATGTGTTTAGTCAAAGAGAAAACAGACCAGATGATGACATTAATGTTTCAGTTGATCAATCAAGTAACTTAACAACAGCAATCATGAAAGGGCTAAAATATCCTACAATTAATGAAAATAATAATGTTGTGTATGGTGAATTATTAGACTTTTTAGAAGAACTTTGCAAAATATTCAAATGGGAAATATATGAAAAATCTACTCTAGGCTTTAAGAGTAAAGATGGAAGACACGGTAAATTAAGATGGTATGCTGTTATATTATCTCAATGGATTAAGGGGACAGGCTTGAGTTATATAATGGAAAAAGGTTTAGAGTATAAGCGTAATAGACCCAAGACAGGTGTCCGAGTAAACGGAAAAATTTTAGATTACAATGACTCTAAGGAACATAGAAATATTGCAATATCAGAAGCTTTAGATGCAATAGAAAATGTTATCCTCTTTAGTATATCTAATTATTTTTTAAGATTCTCGACAGAATACAAACGGATACATGAGGTAGAGTCCTTTAACAATGACTGGTATGAATATGTAGAGTATGGAACAACAAATCCACTATCTATAATGCTTCAAAGAAATGGCTTTTCTAGGGAAACTTCAACTTATATAAGAAGGAATAGAGACGAGTATGTAGTTAAAACAATAGATGGAGATATAAAATTAAGAAGCAGTTTGGCGGATTGTGGGAATGTCAGTGTCCAAAAAGAAGTTGAAGATATTAAATACAATATACCAGAGTTATTCGTGGATTAAATAGTATAGGGCTTGATAAAAGAAGGGTAATGATTAAAATAAAAAAATAAATAAATTTGAATAGAAGGAGAATATAGAAAATGAAAAATATTTTTGAAATAGTACAAGAGGTACTTTTAGGTGCTGATAAGTACCAATCAGAAGATAACAATTTGTTAAAAGCTAAAGTGTACTCAGACATAATGATGATGGATGAAGAGTTGTTATCTCTTTTGTTAAGCAATGAAAGAATAAAGGAAGAATTTTTTACGAAAGTAAAAAATACTCTAATTTTTGACAAACAAAAATTTGCATGGCTTATTGAATCGAAAGAATTTCTTCCAGACAGCTATACAAGATATTCAAATAAAATAGGTTTAACATCAAATGGGAACTTCATTTCTCAGAAGAACGACGTGGTTCTAGATTTTCCTTATAAAGATTGTTATTTGCAGGGCGGTCAAGATAAGGAAGATCAGAAAAGAGAAGAAATCTTCTACCACGAGACTATTGCCAATGATGAAGTAACTAGAATGCTCGCACCTAAAGTTTTCACTAATGCAAAACGTTATACAAAGGGAGGTATCGAAGAAAATATTGAGATGAAAGATGATGACAACCTAATTATCAAGGGTAATAATCTTATAGGTCTATCGAGCATACTTAAAAGATATGAAGGAAAAGTAAAGTGTATATTTATCGATCCACCATATTTTTTTAATAAGACAAAGCCATCAGATACTTTTTCATATAACTCAAATTTCAAATTATCCTCTTGGCTAGTTTTTATGAAGAATAGACTAGAAGTTGCTCATAAAATGCTAAGTGAAGAAGGTGTACTATTTATGGCAATTTCAGATGAGGGTGCACATTATTTGAAAGTTATTACAGATGACATCTTCGATATGGAAAATTTTATAGCAGATGTTACTTGGGAATCGAGAAAGTCAGTATCTAGTGATGGACTGTTTTCGCAAAACAGTAATCATATACTGGTTTTTGCTAAAAACAAAAATAGGATAGATAAAAATAGTTTTCGTTTATCTCTTGATATTGAATCTTTTAAGTATGATGATAAAGACGGTCGTGGGAAATACCGTTTAGAGCCATTTGATGCTCCAAACATTAGAAAAAACTTATCCTATAAAATAATAAATCCTAATACAGGAGAAGAATACTATCCGCCTGTAGGCCGTTGTTGGAGGACAGAAGAGAAAACATATTTAGACTTGTTAAAGGATGGTAGAATTAGATTTGGAGTAAATGGAACAGCTAAGCCACAATTGAAAACCTATTATTTAGAAGCAAAAGAATCTGGAAAAGGAAAAGCAAGTAGCACAATTTGGCACGATGTAACTCAATCAATTATTTGGCAGGAATTGGATGCTAATACTAATGCGACAAAAGATCAAATGGAGCTATTTGGTGAAACCGTTTTTACAAATCCTAAACCTGAAGATTTGATATTAAGAGCGATTGAACTTTCTACAACAAAAAATGATTGGGTTATGGATTTCTTTATGGGCTCCGGAACTACGCAAGCCGTGGCTTTAAAAGCTGGTAGACGTTTTATAGGATTAGAGCAAATGGATTATATTAATACGGTTTCAATACCTAGGTTGCAAAAGGTGATTGAGGGAGAACAAACAGGAGTATCTAAAAATTTAAACTGGCAAGGTGGTGGTTCTTTTGTCTATTGTGAGCTCCTAGAAAACTCCAAAGAGCTTATTGATGAAATTCAAAATGCAACGGATGCAACAATTACTGATATAAAAGAAAAAATATATAGAGATGAAAGAATAGTTCCATATATTACGAGAGATGAATTAGAGGCGATTGATGTAGAGTTTGAAAAGTTGACCCTCGAGGAGAAAAAGATGGCTTTATGTGCATTGGTAGATAAAAACAAGCTGTATGTTAATTTATCTGATATTGACGATAAAGCATACAATATTAGTGATAAAGATAGAAAATTTACAGAATCCTTCTATAAAAGGGAGGTTTAATTAATGGAACAAAGGTTTTTATATGAAAAATTAAATGTTGTAAAAGAACTAGGTCAGTTAAAAGATATACCTGAAATAATTGAAAAAGGATTAGCACCCCATATTCATCTTCGTGAGTATCAAGAAGAGGCTTTTCGCTATTTTATTACCTATTTTGAGGAAGAAAACTTAAGGAAAAATAAGCAAATACATAATCTTTTTCACATGGCTACAGGTAGCGGAAAGACAGTGATTATGGCGGGCTTAATTCTTTATTTGTATACTAAAGGGTATCGTAATTTCATGTTCTTTGTTAATCAGACTAATATATTGGAAAAAACAAAAGAAAACTTTACTAATCCTCTATCGTCAAAGTATCTTTTCAATGATGTAATTGAATATTTAGGGAATAAAATTAATATTAAAATGGTGGATAATTTTAGTGGAAATGATTTAGAGGAAGATATACAAATTTGCTTTACTACAACACAGAAGCTTCATATGGATTTATTCACACCGAAAGAAAACTCTTTAACATATGAAGATTTTGAAAATAATAAAATTGTATTTATATCAGATGAAAGTCATCATGTAAATACTCTTACCAAAAGGGCATCAAAAGCGGAAAAAGAAGCTAAAAATAGCTGGGAGTATTCTGTTACTAATGCTTTTTACAGAAATAGAGACAATATAATGCTCGAATTTACTGCTACAGCAGATTTAAAAGATACAAATGTTAAAAATAAATACCTAGATAAAATAATCTACAACTATCCACTCATTAACTTTAGGTCTAGTGGATACACTAAGGATTTTCAAAATTTTGGAACAGACAGTGAACCATGGGAGAGAACTTTGATAGCTCTTATTATGAGTGAATATCGTAAGTATCTTTTTGCAGACTGTAAGCTAAATATTAAACCCGTTATTATGCTTAAATCCCAAAAAATTAAAGAATCGGAGGACTTTTACGAGGAGTTCTTCTCTAAAATAGATTCTTTAACAGGCTCAGAAATACAAGAACTTTATTCCGCAAAGATAGATATACTTACACAAGCATTAGATTACTTTAAAGCTAAAGACTCAAGCTTTCAACTGTTAGAACATAGTTTAAAAAGTAGTTTTACTAAGGATAACTCAATTATTATTAATGGAGCTGCAGATAATAGCAGAGAAAATCAATTGCTTGTTAACTCCCTAGAGGACGAAGACAATCCAATTCGTCTTATTTTTGCTGTAGATATGTTAAATGAAGGTTGGGATGTGCTTAATCTATTCGATATAGTAAGGCTTTATGATACGAGACAAGCAAGTGGAAAAGCTGGTAAAATCGGTGCATACACTATAAAAGAGGCTCAGTTAATTGGTCGTGGTGCGAGATATTGTCCATTTAAAGTTTCAGAGGAACAAGATCGATTTAAAAGAAAATATGACAATGATCTTAACAATGAGTATCGCATATTAGAAACTATGTTTTTTCATAGCAGAAATGATTCACGTTATATAGCTGAATTAAGACAGGCTTTAATTGCAACAGGGCTTCAGGATGAAAATCCTATTAAATTAGAATATAAACTAAAAAAGGAATTTAAAGATACTGAGCTTTATAAAAAAGGATTAGTATTCTCAAATAAGCGTATTCCAAAAGGAAGAGATGAAGTAAAATCATTAGAAGAAAGAATTAGAAATAAGGTATATAGATATACACAAAAAACAACCCGAGGTGCAGTAGTAAATTTAATTGGGGATAATAAAACATCAACAACTGCTTCAGAAATAAAAACTATAAAATTTAAAGATATTGATTATAATGTATTGCTTGGTGCAAGTGAAAAGTTTAATGAACTTAGATTTAGTGTGATACAAAGCAAGTTCCCGCATGTAAAAACGTTGAAAGAATTTTTAACCTCAGAAGAATACCTGGGGAACTCTACGATTGAGATTAAATATTTTACTGAAAACATCACTGGTAGGGATTTATTTAAGGCTTGTATAGGAGCATTTGAGAAAGTATCAAGCTATATAATTTCCTTGAAACCAGAATATATTGGAACGACTGAATTTGAGCCAAAAGCAATTAAATCTGTTATTAAGGATAAAAGTATTTATCTATCTAGGCTTGATGAAAATGGTGGGAAAGGTATATCACAAGTGAATTGTCCCAATCCAGAATATCAGATTGATTTATCAAAAGAGAGTTGGTATGTTTTCAACGATAATTATGGAACTAGTGAAGAAAAATTATTTATTAAATTTTTCAAAACTGATATTGAACCAAAATTAAAGGCTAAGGGATTAGAGTATTATGTAGTTAGAAATGAAAGAATACCCGAACTTGCTATTTATAGCTTTGAACATGGTGAACGATTTGAGCCTGATTATCTGCTTTTTGTGGCTAAAAAGAACAGTGATAATATATCTAACTACCAAACCTATATTGAACCTAAAGGGAATCATTTACTTAAGGAAGATAAATGGAAAGAGGAATTTTTAAATGAAATAGGGGAAAAGCATTATATTTCTAAAACTTTAATATCTGGAAATGAGTATAAAATAATGGGGTTACCTTTTTATAATGATCAATACCGAAGAGAAGACTTCTTAGAAAAAGTATCTGCATGGATAGATACAATTTAAATTTTGGCTTTAGTAAAGTAGAAAGGAGGTTTTGTTGTGGCTGTACGAGGGAAAAGCATAAACTTATTTCTGATGGATGGGACAGCTGTTGGGAGGATAAAATGCACTCTCGCTAATTGGACAGGCGTTGCATATAAAATACCTAGAACAGAACTAGATAAATGTAAAGAACGGGATGATCTTAAGCAAAGTGGCGTTTATTTTCTTTTTGGGACTTCTGACCAGACAGGAGAAAATGTCGTTTATATAGGACAGGCAGGAATTCGTAAAAATGGAGAAGGTATTTTATATAGATTAATAGAGCATAAACGAAATCCCGACAAAGATTATTGGACGGAAGCTATCGTTTTTACAACTTCTAACAACTCTTTTGGACCGACAGAAATAAGCTACCTTGAAAATCGCTTTGTTGGAATGGCAACAGAAGCAGGTCGTTATTTAGTAAAAAACAGCAATGATCCTACCATGGGGAATATAACAGAAGAAAAAGAAAGTGAACTAGAAGAATTTATAGATTATGCCAAGATTGTAATGGGGACTTTGGGGCATAAATTATTTGAGGCTTTAGCTGAAAAGTCCAGCACACCAAAAGTAAAAGAAATAATTGATGATGATGAATTAACACTTTTTATGAAGAGGAATAGCCGTAAAAGTGGGAAGTTAATTGAGGCAAGTTGCAAGCAGACAAGAGAAGGTTTTGTTATATTGAAGGGAAGTCTTATTGAAACCATTGACTCTGAAAGTATCCCACCAGGAATAAAGGAACGAAGGTTAAAAGCAAAAATAGATGAGCATGGTATTTTGCAAGAAAATGTTTTAGTTAATAGCCCTTCATATGCTGCAGCTTTTGTTATTGGTGGCCATGCAAATGGGCTTGTAGAATGGAAAACAGAAGATGGAACAACTCTAAAAGAAATAGAAAATAGAGAGCCTAGTTAAGTGTGTTTTATCTTATCTGCTTTTTAATATTAGAACCTTTTAATTATATCTATACATTTTAATTATTGACATAATTAGCACTGCTGGTGTGTGCAATAATAATTATATTAGAATAAACTTAGTAGAGATGAATCTATTCTCCATAGATTACCTAAACAAATATACTCTTTAAAAGAGAATTAAACCTCATAAAGCCCTTGATATAAGGGCTTTCCTGCTTAATAAAACCTACCAACATATAAATTCTACATTATAAAATTGTATCAAAGACGGTAAGAACATAGACCCTCCCTACAATACAGGAAAGGATTTTATATATAAGGACAATTTCATCCAAGAAAAAGAAGAATACTTAGAAGAATCAGGACAAGTTGATGAATATGGAAATAAGCTTTTTCAAAACACAGAGTACAATGGAAGATATCACAGCGATTGGCTTACTATGATGTATCCAAGACTTAAATTAGCAAGAAATTTATTATCTGAGGATGGAGTAATATTTATATCAATAGATGATAATGAAGTACATAATTTAAGAAAAATATGTGATGAGATATTTGGCGAGAGGAATTTTATAGCTATTATGACGTGGGTGAAGAAAAAGAAAGGAAGTCATCTTTCAAAGACAATAAGGAATATGACAGAATATATTTTAATTTATGGAAAGAATTTCAATAAAGTAGAGTTGTTTGGAGAGAAAGCATATTCAGATAAGTGGCAGCCACTTGCTAAACGTACTAATTCTCACAAGAAACTATCCATTAATGAAAATGTTATTATAACAACATTAAATGATGGGATTTATCAAAAAGGAATTTATGGGAAAGGAAGTTCAGCAATAGAATTTTTAAATGATTTTATAGTACAAGATGGAATTGTTGTTAGTAAAGTTATTGTTAAAGGACCTTTTGTATGGACACAAGAAAAACTAGAATATGAATTAAGACTTGGTACAAAGATAGCATTATCATCTATGTTTGGATTTAATGTATTTAGATCAGATCAAGGAGAAAAAATTAAAAGACCAACAACAATTTTAGATTATAAATTAAAGATTGGAACGAATGAAGATGCTTATACTGAATTAAAAAATATCTTTAAAATAGAAAAAATTTTAGATTATCCAAAGCCAATATCATTAATAAAATATGTCATTTATACATTAGGTTATTTTGACAAAGATATGATAGTTCTCGACTTCTTCTCCGGCTCCGCCACCACAGCCCATGCAGTCATGCAGCTCAATGCAGAAGATGGAGGTAATAGAAAATATATAATGGTTCAACTTCCAGAACCTACAGATGAAAAATCTGAAGCCTATAAAGCAGGTTTTAAAAATATAGCAGAGATAGGTAAAGAACGTATCCGTAGAGCTGGCAGGAAGATTAAAGAAGAAACTGGTGCAGATATTGATTATGGATTTAGAGTATTTAAAATAGATTCATCTAATATGAAGGATGTATATTATTTGCCTGATGAATTAGATCAAAATATGATAGAACAGCTGGAGTCTAATATCAAAGAAGATAGAACGGGGCTGGATTTACTTATACAAGTAATGTTAGAACTAGGATTAGAGCTGTCATTACCAATTGAAACTAAAATTATTAATGGAAAAGAAGTTCATTTTGTAGCTGAAGATTCTCTAGTTGCTTGTTTTGATGAAAATATAGATGAAGAATTAATTAAGAAGATAGCAAAAATTAAGCCTTTAAAGGCAGTTTTTAGAGATAATTCTTTTAAGTCCTGTCCTGACAAAATAAATTTAGAGGAAATATTTAAAAGTTTTTCACCTAATACTGAGATTAATGTTTTATAGGAGGTGATTAAATGAAGATTAAATTTAAAGAACAAAAATTCCAATTAGATGCTGTTCAATCTGTAGTTGATTGTTTTAAAGGACAAAAAAATGCATATTCTAAATTTACATTAGATAGAGGTAGGACAAAGAGTGTTATAAAGGGACAAATTCAGTTTTTACATGAAGAAGGATTTAAAAATAAAGCAGTAGAATTGACAGAAGAAGATGTATTTGAAAATATAAAAAAAGTTCAAATAAAAAATGGATTAAAACCATCTCAAAAATTAGAGGGAAAATATAATTTAACTATAGAAATGGAAACTGGAACAGGAAAAACCTACACCTATATAAGAACTATGTATGAACTATATAAGCATTATGGCTGGAGTAAATACATTGTAGTAGTTCCATCTATTGCTATTAGGGAAGGAGTATATAAATCATTTCAAATAACAGAAGAACATTTTATGAATTTATATGGAACTAAGATTAGGTATTTTATTTATAATTCTAAGCAACTCCATAAAATTGACCAATTTGCTTCAGATTCAAGTATTAATGTTATGATTATAAACTCTCAAGCTTTTAATTCAAGGGGAAAAGATGCAAGAAGAATATATATGGAGTTAGATGATTTTGCTTCAAGACGACCTATTGATGTAATAGCTCAGACTAATCCAATACTTATAATAGACGAACCTCAATCTGTAGAAGGTAAAAAGACAAAGGAAGCATTAAAATTATTTAATCCATTATTTACTTTAAGGTATTCAGCAACTCATAAAGAAGATTTTAATAAAATTTATAGATTAGATGCATTAGACGCCTATAATAAAAAATTAGTAAAGAAAATCAAAGTAAAGGGAATCTCTGTAAAAGGTTTAACAGGAACTGACGGATATGTTTATTTTGAAGGTATAGATTTAAGAGAAAAGAATAAACCAATGGCTAAAATTGAGTTTGAGATAAAACAAAAGTCAGGTATAAAAAGAGTGACTAGAAACGTAGATGAAGGTTATGACTTATATACACATTCTAATTATATGGAACAATATAAAGGATACAGAGTAGCAGAAATAAATGGATATAAAAACACTATAACCTTTACTAATGGGGTTACACTATATGCAGGAGATGTTCAAGGGGATGTAAGTGAAATAAATTTTAGAAGAATACAAATAAGAGAAACTATTAAATCTCATTTTGAAAAGGAAAAGGCTTTATATAACAAGGGTATAAAAGTATTGTCTTTATTTTTTATAGATGAAGTTGATAAATATAGACAGTATGATGAAAATGGAGAAGAGAAAAATGGAATATATGGAAAAATATTTGAAGAAGAGTATATAAATATTCTCAATGATTATATAACTTTATTTAATGACCCTTATGTAGAGTATTTAAAAAGTATAGATGTTAAAGATACCCATAATGGTTATTTTTCTATAGATAAAAAGGGAAGGATGATTGATCCTAAAGCTAAAGGAAAGGAAAAGCTATCTGATGATGAGTCAGCCTATGATTTAATAATGAAAGATAAAGAAAGATTACTAAGCTTTGATGAACCAGTTAGATTTATTTTTTCACACTCTGCATTAAGAGAGGGATGGGATAACCCTAATGTATTCCAAATCTGTACACTAAAACATAGCAATTCTGTTATAAGAAAGAGGCAAGAGGTAGGTAGAGGACTTAGACTTTGTGTAGATAAAAATGGGAATAGAATAGATATGGAAACGCCAGGAATAGATGTCCATGATATAAATGTCTTAACAGTTATAGCTAGTGAATCCTATGAATCTTTTGCAAGGGGACTTCAATCTGAAATTGCTGAAACATTGACTGATAGACCACAAAAAGCTAATGCAGAATTCTTCTTAAATAATGCAATTAAGAATGATAGAGGAGAGAAATTGATTATAGATAAAACTTTAGCAAATATTCTTCATCGTTCATTTATAAAAAATGAATATGTTGATGATAATGATTATTTAACTGAAAAGTATTATAAACAAGCAAAAAAAGGTAAATTAATAGTACCTGATGAATTTAAAAATTTTAAGGAAGGTGTTGTGCAGTTAGTAGAAAAAATTTATACAGAAAGTGTTACTCCTCTTGTTGAAAATAGTAGAGCTGAAAATATTAAAGAGTTAAAAATTAATGAAAACTTTAAGAAAAAAGAGTTTAAAGAATTGTGGAAAAAAATAAATATGAAAACTTCATATTATGTAGATTTTGATACAGATGAACTGATTAAAAATTGCATAAAGGTTTTAGATAAAGATCTAAAAGTATCAGATTTAACTTATCAAATAAAAGTAGGAGAAATGGAGTCTATATATTCTAAAGAAAAATTAGAAAAAGGTGAATCCTTTGTAGTAAAAGAATCTGAAATGAGCAAAAATTATTCCAAAATAACTACAATGTTAAAATATGATTTAATAGGTAAATTAGTAGATGAAACAAAGCTTACTAGAAATGCTATAGCGAAGATATTAAAAGGGATAAAACCAGATACTTTCTATCTATTTAGAAAAAACCCAGAAGAATTTATATTAAAAGTATCAAGAATAATAAATGAGCAAAAAGCTACTTTGATAATACAACATATTACTTATAATCCTATATACGAAGTTTTTGATGAAAATATATTTACTAATAATAATTTAAAAGGTACCTTAGGTAAAGACACTATAGAAGTTAAAAAACATATTTACGATTATGTAGTTACTGATTCAAAACTTGAGATGAAATTTGCAAAGGAACTTGATGCTAGCAAAGAAGTTTGTGTATATGCTAAGCTTCCAAAAGGATTTTTCATACAAACTCCTGTAGGAAACTACAATCCAGATTGGGCTATAGTATTTAATGAAGATAAGGTAAGACATATATATTTTATAGCAGAAACTAAGGGAACACTTGATTCTTTAAAAATTCGTACAGATGATATTGAAAAAGCCAAAATACATTGTGCAAGAGAACATTTTAAGAAAATAAGCAATAATACTGTAAAATATGAGGCAGTAGGAAGTTATGAAATGTTGATGGAAAAGGTAATTGGGAAATAAAATATACTACAATCATTTAAAATAGATATGAGCATAATTAAAAAATTAAATACAAGAAAAAGGAAATATTATAGATTGAAAAATAAAAGTTAAAAATTTCTTATGAAAACGCACATTACAATTAATGGTAACATAAAAAT